>JFMR01000167.1 GCA_000635015.1 Prochlorococcus sp. scB243_498I20 | reverse complement strand
AATATGCTTTTATATTAAGAAATCTTGTAAATGTAGATTCTGCAAAGTCACTCATTATTATATTCTCAGAAGATCGATTTACTGATAAAAATGAGTGGGCAAATTTAAATAATTCTTTTTCATTCACTAATTTTATTTTGAATAACGGTACAATCTTAGATGACTTGACTGGCTTAGTTTTTTGTGACAAGATTATAGGCCCTAAAACTAGCACTTTTTCAAAATGGGCCGCTTTTTATGGGAATAAATATTGGGCTGGAATAGGTAGAAAAACATTAACCGATTTACAAATATTAGACTT
>JFMR01000166.1 GCA_000635015.1 Prochlorococcus sp. scB243_498I20 | reverse complement strand
ATTTGAAACAACAAATATTTTAATTTTATTTTTTGAACAAAATTTAAATAAATTATATAGATCAGGATCAAGTTGAGATTTTAAAACATTTTTATTAACAAGATCATCTATTTTATTTTTCTCTTTATTTGAAATTAAATTATTTTTTGCAATTGAAACCAACTCATATCTTGAATATTTGTCAATACTAAAACTATCAACATTATTTAAGATATTTTTATCGAACTTATTATTTATATATTTTATTATTGTTTCTCTTTTGACAAAATTACTATCAATAATAGTACCGTCAAAGTCTAATATAAGAATTTTTTTCAATTTAATTACATCTGAAATCTACCCCAATGGTCTACGACAGTTTTCCTTTCTTTTCTTTCTAAAGATTGAATTGATCGCTCTTTATAAATACTATCTTCATTAAAATGCGTGGTTGAAACTTCTTCGAAAATACAGCCTTTATCTGAATAAAAACAGTGCCATACTCCTGGTAATACTGTAAGCGTTTCACCTTCATTAAGAATATATTTATGGCCGTCAGATATTATTTCTAGGGTTCCAAAAAGTATCTGAAAAGTTTCTTCTTTCCTTGGATGATAATGGAGTGGATGCGTTTGCTTAGGTAATTGCACTAAAATCTTTTTGCAATATTCACGATTTATACAATTAATAATAGTTGTACCAACTTTCGCAAAATTGTTCGGACCTTTATGATGCGATAGTTCTAAAGAAAATGTTGAATTAAGGTGAATATTTCCTATTGCTAATAAAGCTTTTATTTCATGTATGGCAGATTTAAGAAATTGATTTGGATTTATATCTGGACTTTTTATATTTATTTTTTCAATGATTGACTCATCTTTCTTTATATCTCTCAGAGCTGT
>JFMR01000165.1 GCA_000635015.1 Prochlorococcus sp. scB243_498I20 | reverse complement strand
TTTTCATTAGTAAAGATCCACCCATTTTTTGTTTTTTTTATAACCACCATATCTATTGATTTTGCTATCAGTGGAAGTTCTTTTAAGGATAATAAGGGGAGTATTAGTATTTTTAGATGAAAAATAAATATCAGATATTTTTTTTAAATTTGCATCAAAAACTGTATCTCCATTAATTATTAGATAATGGTTTGCAAAATTTGATCTTGCTATGTTTATAATTGCGCCAAATGTTCCTAATGGGGTTGTTTCCTCTATACATTTAATTTGATATTCTTTT
>JFMR01000164.1 GCA_000635015.1 Prochlorococcus sp. scB243_498I20 | reverse complement strand
TTTATTAAAAGAGATTAGATAAAATGAATAAAATACTTTTTGTTATACCTGCAAGGTCTGGCAGTAAAGGTATAAAAGATAAAAACATTCAAAATTGTGGAAAAGATACACTATTACGCCAAAGCGTAAAAAAATGTCTAGATATAAAATTTGATGCTGATATTTATGTATCAACTGATAGTAATAAATATTTAGAACACATTAAAGATTTAATTGATAATCCTCCTTTCTTAAGACCTAAATACCTTTCTGATGATCTCGTAAGTGATATTGAAGTACTTATACATGCTTTGCATACTTGTGAAAATTTTTACAAAAGAGATTATAAATGCGTAGTTATGATTCAGCCAACTTGTCCTTTAAGAAAAAAGCAAGATATTGTTAAGACTATAGAAGCAATTATTAATGATAATTATGATTCTGCAGTAACTTGTCAAAAGATAGATAAAAAATATCATCCTTTTAAGTCACTATCTTTAGATAATAAAGGATATTTAGGTCATTTTATTAAACAAGAATCTGAAGTCATCGCGCGTCAGCAATTAGATACAACATATATTAGAAACGGTGCTGCATATAGCATAACTCCAAAGCAATTATGCTTAGGAAAGACTTTCTTTAACTGCAGATCAAAAATGGTACTAACTGAATCAGTTTTAAGTATTGATTCGTATGAAGAA
>JFMR01000163.1 GCA_000635015.1 Prochlorococcus sp. scB243_498I20 | reverse complement strand
TTGAGGGTTGGTACATATATATGCAGATAAACAGGGGGTTAGGCCAAAACAATTTCTAGTAAAAGAAGACTATAAAGAATATATTGAATCATCATTACTTATGGGTTTTACAGGTAATCAAAGATTATCATCAACAATTTCTTTTAAGATAGATAAAGAAATAAAAAATCAAAGCAATATTAGTAAATTAATGGAATTAAGTGAAATAACTTCAAAAGGGATTGAATCTTTTGTTAAAGAATTGGATATTGAAAAACATGCTGAATTAACAAAATTAAGTCGAGATATAAAATTATCCCTTAATGGAGACTATAAAAATCAGGGAATAATGGAATTAATTAAAGAGTCAGAAAGTGCAGGTTCTCTATGCACAAGAGTAATGGGCGCAGGTGGTGGTGGATTTTTCATTTGTTGGGCCCCCAAGAACAAACATGCACAAATTAAAGAAAAACTTAATGTCAAAA
>JFMR01000162.1 GCA_000635015.1 Prochlorococcus sp. scB243_498I20 | reverse complement strand
GATAAAAACTAATTTTAGTAGTAAACCTATAATTAAAATTTAATTTATTGCAATATTTTTCATTATATTAACCGATGAAGATTGACTTAGCTCTCTCTTACCTAAAGAAAATATCCTATAAATTGATGAAAAATTAGGAGTGATAGTGCGTTCCAAAGCGCCATCTTTATTTAGAAATAATATTTTATTATTAGAGTTTTGTTTTTCTCTTTGACTTCTCCTTTTTGCATAAAGAGAAGAACCTAAAACGAAACCATTTTGATTTATTGAAAGTCCTCTAA
>JFMR01000161.1 GCA_000635015.1 Prochlorococcus sp. scB243_498I20 | reverse complement strand
ATTTCTTTTACAAAAATAGTCAAACAAGTTTTTTTAGAATTTCTATTTTATAAATACAAAACTAGAAGAAGTCTTTTACAGCCAATACTAGGATTTGATATCTTTTTTAAACTTTTAAAAGAAAATAATCCAAATTTTACAATCTTTTTTACTAATCATGTAGCAGGTATGCAACATAAATATTGGGGACATTTATTTCCTGGAGAAACTGTAATTGGATTTAATGAAGCTAATAAATTTCATTCTAGTTCCATTATCGAATCCTTAGATATTGCTGATCAG
>JFMR01000160.1 GCA_000635015.1 Prochlorococcus sp. scB243_498I20 | reverse complement strand
TTTGTCTTCTTACAATTTGGAAAATAATGTTTATAATCGTTCAATCCCCAATCTATAACTGTTTCTCCTAATTCTAGCGCTGCTGCATATATATGAGCTCTAGAAAAAAGCCTATTTCCTAATCTTCCAGTCCTGTTAATGTTATACCACATTAATAATAAATAAATAATTTTATTAGTTAAAGATATAAGTTTTTAAACTGAATCTTAATACTGGAATTTATCTTATTAAAAAATAAAGTAGAAATCAAATATTGATAAATATTCTTAATTAGCAAATTTAATTTTAATGATAAATATTATTGAAAATAAATATTATATTTTTTAAATTATGAAACTTTACTATTTAGTTAAATTTGTTTATCAGAATGTATTATGGTTTTTAAATACTTTTTTTTAATTGAAAAGAGA
>JFMR01000159.1 GCA_000635015.1 Prochlorococcus sp. scB243_498I20 | reverse complement strand
TTTAAAGCTCATCCATGGTTAAATGGTCCTAAAGATTCTTATCTTGGATTTAAAAATAGATGTGGTTGTTCGTTAATGGAGCATAGCCATGGACTTCATTTATTAATCATTTTATTTGATAAATATGATCTTAAAATTGGTAAAGTTGAACCATCTATAATATTAGATAATGAAAAAAATTATGATAAGAAAAGTTATTTATCATTTGAATTAGGCAATAGAGAAATAAATGCTTTTTATTCAACCGATGTAATAAGTAATGATATAAATAAATCATTACATATAGAGACATTAAATAATATATTTTCAGTAAGATTTAGTTCAGATAATGGAACAACTGATATTTATATTAAAAAAAATAAATCTCATGAGATAATTAAAAAGTTTAAAAAGACAAGAGCAGATGACTTTATTTCTGAAGTGAAATTATTAGATAATCTAATTAGAAGTAATAATTATGATAAATTATTAAATAATATAAGCTGCGCTAATGCAATTAAAGTGGCCACTATTTGTGCTAATATTTTGGATGATGATTAAGAATATTTATATATGGAAACTATGTTTCTAGGAGAAACATTTAATTTTAAAAAAATTATTATACTTGATATTGCCAATAATCACTATGGCGATGTATCACATGGAATTGAGATTGTTGATAGTTTTGCTAAGTTAAATTACCCAACAAATTACAAAGTTTTTTTTAAATTACAGTACAGAAATTTAGATACATTTATACATAAGGATGCCCCAAAAGACTCACATTACATAAAAAGATTCGACTCTACGAAATTAAATAAGAAACAATTATTAAATATTGCAAAATCAATAAAGAATTTAGATTCAGAAATATTCAATTTAATGATCACACCTTTTGATGAAGATTCAGTGGCTTGGGCGGCAGAATCAGAAGCAG
>JFMR01000158.1 GCA_000635015.1 Prochlorococcus sp. scB243_498I20 | reverse complement strand
TGTAAGAAGACAAAATTACCAATTTACCCTTTACAAAATGATCACCTCCCCAACTATCCAAATAATTTTTTAGCGAATGAAAAGTCTCTCAATATTATAAATAAATTACGTCCAAGAATTACTGGTGAAATTGGTAATTTCTGGAATCAATATTACGGCAAAGGAAATCCTGAAGATATGAGAATTGATACTAAAAAGTTTGAATCATTTTGTAATAGTCATAAT
>JFMR01000157.1 GCA_000635015.1 Prochlorococcus sp. scB243_498I20 | reverse complement strand
CTTTTACTTTGCAATGCTCTTTTACTGCTTTGTGACCTACGCCTGTTGATAGGATAATATCTTCCTCTAAACAAATATTCCATGATTTTATCCAAACTATTAAATAGTCAAGAAATGTTCTTTTGTCTATTGGAGCAAGAATCTTTGGAATATTTCCTAAAACAGACTTTATTCTCGTGCCTTTACCGCCTGCAAGAATAATGACCTTAAAACTCATAAATATGCAATAAATTTTGTAGAAAATAAACTTAAATTATTGGAAATATTATCGGTTGGTTTCTTATAAAAAGTCTAATAATTAGGGTGCTATTTTTCAAGTTCTTGACATATAGCATGATAAATAACTTGCGTAATAGTCTGAATGATTTCTGTATCTCTGCTTGGGATTTCTATTGAATAATCTATTTTAGAATTTTTTTCAGATAGCTTACCACTTATTAGACAAGTTTTTATACCTAATTCTTCAGCTTTTTTTAGACCATTAATTACATTAGTTGATTTGCCAGAGGTGGATAGTCCAATAGCAAGACCAATTTGATTGCTAAATCCTTCTATCTGCCTTTCAAATATTGATTCATATGCGAAATCATTAGCCCAAGCTGTAATTATTGATGTATCAGTTGTTAGTGCTAATGCCTTTAAAGGCTTTCTTTTCTTATTTTTATATGTGCACATTAATTCGCCTGCAAAATGTTGTGAGTCTGCTGCTGAGCCACCATTACCAAAAATTACAATTATTTTTCCATCCTTATCAATATTTTTGATTAAGTTGGCAATTATTTTAACTTGGGAAGAAATGATTTTTTGTGAAATAGTTCCCTCTAATGTTTCAATTATCTTTGAAGATAAGTTTCTATAAATCATTATTCTGAAAAAATAATTTGGCTACCTGATGAACTAAATTTTACCTTAACCCATGTTTTGACATTAA
>JFMR01000156.1 GCA_000635015.1 Prochlorococcus sp. scB243_498I20 | reverse complement strand
TAAATTGGAACAAGGATAATAACTCTAAGGCTATATTTTGGGAAGGAGAAGGAGTAAATGAAGTTGGAAGAAGATCGGATACTAATGAAATTGTGATAAGGGTAGATTCAAGATATTATAGACCTGCTGAAGTTGAAAGTCTAATTGGTAATCCATTAAAAGCTTCTAAAAAACTTAATTGGCAACCTAAAATCACTCTTGAGCAGCTAGTATCTGAAATGGTTGAAAATGATTTAAAGAAAGCAAAAAATGAAAAAATTTATAAAGGATTAAAGATAAATTAAAATCTAATTTTGAATTGCAAAAACTTCCAAGACTTCTAAAATGCTTTTCTTTTTATTTATGTTTTTGTGATAATTGATCTTTGGAAATTTTTTTTTAAAAATTCCACTTAACAAGTTATGTAAATCCTTTCTGTTATGAACAGAGTAAATGTAATTCATTTTTAATTCTTCCATCCATTCTTTTTCAGAGGATCTTGTTAGAACTGAGAATACCGGTTTACCAAGAAGCATTGCCTCAACCAGCAGATTAGATGACATTCCTAAAATGACATCTGATTGCCAAACACTTTGAAGTGGATCTTGAATCTCATCGAAGACAAATTCATTTGACCAATCTATAAATTGGTTTTTAATATTTTTGGGATGCATTCGCAAAACCAACTTTGGTTTTGGATTAAAAGTTTTAATAATATCTATAATTTCCTCAAGAACAATACCAGTTCTCCAACTACATTTGCCCCTACCTCTAAGGGTAAAATCCTTATTTAAAAAACTTTCTTTAGGATTTAAGTTATCACTACTTTCTGAAACGAATAACCATCTTTGATAATTTTTTTTATTTTCTATTTTTTGTTTTAAAAAACTTTCTCTTAATTTTTTGATCCTTTCTTCTTGAGGATGCAAACAAGTAAAAATATTATCTTTTTCAAAACCTAAATTTATAAATTTTAATTTTGTATTTTCATCAGTTACTATTAGCTTGTCAGGTTTATAAAATAATGGATCAGTAGAATTACCCCTAAACCTAAATCTGTAGTTTGCCATCATATCGACTAAACCGATACTCAAGATTTTTTTATCTCTAGCAATAGCAATTAAATTTAAGGCCAAACTATTTTTATTTTCTGAAGTACCTACTAAAAAAATATTAAAGTTATTAAATTTTAGATAATTTATTAATTCTTTTTCATCAGTGATTTTTATATGATTAATATTTTTTTTTAAAAGTATTTCTGAAGCATAATTATTAGCAATAATTTCAAATTCAAAATTTAATTTTTTAAAAAAATCAGGAAAATCTATTATCATATTAGTCACTCCTGGATCTTCAACAAAAACAAGGACTTTATTCATAAAAATATTCTTTCATCCTTTCTAAAAAATGAGACTTCAATCTTTTTTATAATTTCAATCACTTCTAAAGAATGAATTAAATTTTTATTAGAAAAATCTTTATTCTTTATTTTTAAATTAAGGAAATCATATAAGTTATACATTGCATTACTCTGATCCATTAGTGAAATTAATCTATTATCATTTTCTAACTCATTATCATATTCAGAAAATCTATGTCTTTTTAAAGAAGAGTAAGCACTAACCAAGCCTTCCTGCAAAAATGAGAGTCTACCCTTAGTTCCCCATAAATCAAGATAAACTTCCCTATAATTTTCAAATTTCACAAATTGAACAAATAGCTTAACTCCATTTTTAAATCCTAACGCGAAGGGTATATTAAAATCATTTTTGATTGGACTCACATCATCACTTAAACCATTGGCAAGTGATTGCGCCCAAATGCAATCTCCAATCAGCATTCTAGTTAAATCCAATAAATGCGAGCCATTATTATTCAGACCATTGCCGTAAATACCAAATGCTGATTGTAATTGGCCTAAGTCATTTTGTAATTTATTTTTATTTGCTAGTACTTTTTCATCAAAGCGTCTTGGGAAATTAACTTCTGCAATTATCCGTTTTTTTTGACAAAGGTCTATTATATCCTGAGCATCACTAATATTATTTGCTAAAGGTTTTTCAAAAATTATGGCTTTAATTTTGGGAAGTTTATTCATAATTTTCAATCTATCCTCTGGAGGAATCGCTAATATTGCGACTTCAAACTCCTCGGGATCATCAAGCTCATCAATATTTTGTTTAACTTCTGGTATATTCCCTAAAGACTTCGCTTTATTAAGTGCAAAATTATTTTCATCTACAATCGCCTTCAGATAAAATTCTGGATGATCTCTTAAAACCTGCAAATGTGTAGAGTATTTAAACCATTTTTGCATAAAAATATCATCAGCATAATTTGCAGCGATATTACCAAATCCAATTAAGATAGTTTTTAACATTATTACCTTACAGACTTTTCGATAAGATTTTTATTTATATCTAAAAATTTAGGATTCGCATTTAAACATTCTATTATTTCTTCAATCCCAAAAAAAATATCATATTTACCATATAAATTTTCAAATATCTTTGTTAAAAAAATGAAGTCCTCTTGATAATCTAGAACCATCCTGATATCAGGGTATTTCCATCTATTTGGAGCAATCAAATCATAAATTTTAAATAAATCAGGATTCTCATAAAAAAATAAAGATACATGTTCATGAACTGCTGGATCATTAATTTTTTCGTTGACATTTTTCAATAAATCTAAAGGAAAAACCTGAGCATATTGTCCAAGAGGCCATGTAAGAAAATTTCCACAATTTGATACTACATCAACTTTATTAGCTAAAAATGTTTCTACAGCTAAATCAACTATTGCTGGATCTGTAAAAGGGCAATCGCCAGTAATTTCAATAACTAAATCAGTCTGCATAAATTCATGAGCTTTGACAACTCTATCAAGAACATCTTGTTCACTCCCTCTAAAAAAGGGAATTTGATTTGATTTACACCAATCACATATCAAATCATCTTCCTTTTCTACAGTGGTCGCGATAACAATATCATCAAGTGTTTTAGATCTTTTTAATCTTTTTACAAGAAGGGATAATGCGGTTTCTTCCCCAAAATTTTTGAGGACTTTTCCTGGCAGTCTAGAAGATCCCATTCTTGCCTCAATGCTTGCAACTTTTCTTAAACTATTTTTCACAGTTCTTTAGCCCATAATCTTTAAGATAATTTAGATTGTCGAACACTTTTTGGAAGGCATCAATAATTTTAATCAACTGGTAATTATTTAATTCATAAGAACATATACAGAATTCTAAAAGAGACTTTTCATAAAGTTTTTCTGCAGTTGGGCACATTGATTTTTCATATATTCTGTTTGTTAGGTTAAATGGCCATCCCCCTCTTCCTATTGCTATTCTGTTTTGAAATGTAGGTAATAAATACAATGGTTTAATGTAACCCTCTTCAACTGGAACACCTTCAGCTTTTAGAGCCTTTGCGATAATTGATCTTGAAACACCAATTTCTTCACTATTTATTTTTGCAGTCCAAACATAGTAGACATGCCTACAATTTTCTCTAACTAATGGCGTAGTCAAGCCATTACAAGAAGAAAGTTTTTTAGAGAGTTTTTCGGCAATATTTTCTCTATTAGAAACAAAAATATTTATTTTTTTTAATTGCTCTATACCTATAGATGCACTAAGTTCTGTCATCCTAAAATTAAATCCCACAAAATTAGTAATATCTTGTATTTTTAATGATTCAACTATATTTTCACCATGATTCCTTATCGCACGGAGTCGTAAAGCTAGCTCGTTATCATTTGTACAACATATACCCCCTTCACCTGTATGGATATGCTTATGATAATTAAGGCTAAAAACTCCTATGTGTCCTACAGTTCCTGCATAAAAATTATTTTCGGTAGCAAGTGGACATTGAGCTGCATCTTCAATTAAATAAATACCATTTCTATCTGCTAAATCTCTAAGTTTTCTTAGTTGGGCAGGATGTCCAAAAAGGTTTACAGCAATTATAGCTTTTGTTTTGGAGTTAATCGCTAATTCTACTTTATTTAAATCTAAGCAAAAATAATCTTCCTCAATATCTACAAAAACTGGAATCCCGCCATAAATTAAAGGTGCCATTACAGTAGCTGACATAGTCATCGGGGGCACGATAACTTCATCACCCGGAGAAAGTCCAATCGCGCCAAGAGCAGCTATTAAACCAGATGTATTTGAATTAACACTTACAGAATATTTACATTTAAATGTTTCACTCCATAATTCCTCAAATTTTCTTACCTTGGGACCCCCATTAAATTGATCACACCAAGCACCTACAAATCCTGAAAGATTTCCTGTTTTCATTACTTTTGATATTGCCTTACGTTCAGCAAAACCTATAGTTCTATAGGGAGATAATGGTTTATTAATGACTGGCTCACCTCCTAGAAGTGCAAGATTGTTATTTTTGAATAAAAATTTTTTAAAGCCCAAGTCAAATCAGTTGTTTTAAAAATTATAAACTAAATAATGAATAATTAAATTTAAAAAGCCAATCAAAATGCGATAAAAAATAATATTTTAGAAAACGTTTGAATAATTCTTTCTGACAGGCATCCCTTTTTCTTTTAAGTAATTTTTAATTTCATTAGGAGTAGTTTCTGTAAATTGGAAAATACTGGCTGCTGCCACTGCGGAGGCGCCAGAATTAGAGACTGCTAAAAATAAATCATCATATGGTCCCGCTCCACCTGAAGCAATAACAGGTATTCTTATATTTTTAGTGAGTAGAGATATTAATTCCTGATCGTATCCTTTCATCGATCCATCTCTTTCAATTGAGGTAATTAAAATCTCGCCAGCTCCAAGGCTTTCTAATTCTTTAGCCCACTTTAATAAGTTTTTATTTGTTCTTGTCAACCCTGAATTCTTGTAACAAATCCATTCATTATTTTCAAATCTCACATCAATACTTGCAACAATACATTGCTTTCCAAATCTATTTGCCACCTTACTAATTATTTCAGGTTCTTCATAACTTGCAGAATTAATTGAAACTTTATCAGCCCCAATTTCTATTAGCTTATCCACTTGTTCAATTTTATTTATACCGCCACCTACAGTTAGTGGTACAAAACAGAATCTACTTAACTCGCTAATAGTTTCATAATCTGGATTCGTTCCCTTATTTGTAGAGGTTATATCAAGGAAAATTAATTCATCTACTTCTCTACTATTAAATATTTTCACAGCAGGCAACACAGGTCCTATTCTTCTCCAACTGTCAAAACCTTTTCCTTTAACAAGTCCAAAATCTTTATATAAAAGGGTTGGAATTATTCTTACCTTCAACATATTTTATTGCTCCAAAAAATTTTTTATTAATTTTAATCCCGCTCTGGAACTTTTTTCAGGATGGAATTGGACTCCCCAAATATGATCTTTTGCAATTACTGCTGTTATTAGTGAAGAATAATTTGAAACAGCCACTACATGAGAATTATTAGAAGGCACAAATACATAACTATGTACAAAGTAAAAATCTGTATTTTTACTGATTCCTTCCAGAATTTTATGCGAACATTGCCAACTTATTTCATTCCATCCCATATGGGGAATTCTACTATCACAACCAATATCACGAAGACTTTTAACTTCACCTTCAATAAGATCAAAACCACGTGTTTTTATCTTATTACGATTTGAGGCCCCTTCATAACCCCATGAAGCTAAAAGTTGCATCCCCAAGCAGATTCCTAAAATTGGTTTTTTTTTATTAATAACCGAATCTAAAATATAATCAGTCCAACCATTTTTATCTAGAATTTCTTTTGATTCAGTAAAGTTTCCTACTCCAGGCAAAATTAAATAATCAAATTTGTTAATATCCTTTGGAATTTCAATTATTTCTGATTTTTGATTTAAAGCTTTAATAGCATTATGTACAGAAGCTATATTTCCAAGTCCATATTTTATTATTCCTACATTCATAGATTATCGTAATTAATCTTTTCTAAATTACCATTTTGATCTTTCAATAATCTTCCTGATTTATCTCTTTTAAAAAGGTTTTTATTAGTAAAAGTATCACAAATTTCTATAAATTGATCTAAGTTGATTTCTAGAGGTTCTATTATCTCTTTGATATCTTTACCTAGATATTCCCAAGGAAATTTTCCGTCGTTATTTCTTACTATTTTCAATCCTTCCTCTCTTGAAATCCTTCCTCTCCTTATATGTAAACATGCTAGGTCAGTTGCCCTACTAAATCCAAATTTCAGGAATTTAAAATAATCATGTATTCCGGTTTGATAATTATCTAAATTTTCATAATTAACCATTGAACCTTCTACAATTTTCTCATAAGTCTTAAATCCATATGATTGAGCTAGAAGAGAATTAGAATAACCATCCCATGGAAGATAATGTCCTAAAAATAAACCTGTAACTTTATTTTCTTTTAACTCATCATCAGTTGGATAATTATATAATATCAGATCTTTTTTTTCTATTTCGGCCATATGAGGTAAATCTGAAACTCGCATGCCTAGTAATCCACCAAACTCCTCTAGCCATCTTCTATTAAGAATATTATTATTTACAGATGAGGCGGGGCCTCCATATTCGTTTTGAGAATTCTCTCCCCAAACAATAAGTGGTACTTTAAAATCAACAGCAGCTCGTACCGGTATAGTAAAAATACCTACATGTTCTGGCCAGGATATATCTCCAACCTGTTCAAGACCAATTTTATTGAGTTTTGCTCGAGTTATAGGATTAGGAGAAAATTGTATGTGATCAACCCCAAGACTCCTCAAATTGTTGATATTTTGTCTCCCCAGTTCAGATTCATCGCATGTAGTTGAAGTAATGCATAAGGGATTCATCCCTAAGTTAAGCATTTTAATCACTTGATAAGTACTATCTTTACCTCCACTGACAGGAACTATGCAATCCCATCTTGAATTTGAATCCCTTTTATATTTTTGAAGAATTTCTTTTAATTCTTTTTCTCTATCTTGCCAATTAATGATCTTTCTATTTTCATAATTTCTGCAAGCACTACAAACACATTCTTGATCAAAAAAAATATCTGGTTTACTATCAGGCATTACACATTTTTTACAATATCTCAACATCTTTCATAGGAATAATACAAGTTTCATTATAAGACAAAATGTGATTTAGTTAATTTATTAAAATTTACAAAGCCACTACCTATTACGCGAAAACTTTTTTAAGAATTAAACTTTGATTTTTTTAGTAATTTTGATATTTTTAATTATTTAAAGAAGGTTATTTGTTGAACTTACTTATTGAAGAATTAATTTAGGTATTATTCTTTTCAATTAAAAACCAAGAGATGTCATCTTGTGGGAAATTGGGATCTCTATGATAAACAAAACCATAATCAATCAAAATAAGGTTTGGGAATAAATCTAATATTTCCCCTGCAAAGTCTCTTTTGAATAATTTATTACTATGTCCTCTATATGCTAAGGATTCAGGCTTTCTACTATAGTACTCACAAATTAAAATGTATTTATCAGAAGCATTAACAATTTTTTTATATGCCTCTTCAAGCTTTTCAGGATTAATGTGAATCAATACACCCTTTACAAGGCAAAGGTTCCATTTTTGTTGCGTCTCGAAATTAAGAATTGACTCCTGAAAAATATTTTCAGGCGAAATTATTTTTCCCAATAATTTTGCTGCTTTTTTGTTAATTTCTACTGCGTGAAATTTCAAATGCGGATAAATAATCTTTAGGGCTTTAATATTCATACCCACATTAGAACCAAACTCAATACAATTTTTTAAATCCTTTGTCCTACTCAAAGATTTAATAAAAAAGTTTATGTTAGAAGTTAATAGTCTATTATTTTCGTTTCTTTCAATATAACTATCCCCAAATTTCCCAGACCAAAAAAACTCTTGATCTGTTTTGCTTTCCATTTTTAAATTCAAATTTAATTTTTATAATAACATTTAAGATTACAGTTAATTTTTTTTTGATTGCTCTCTTATAAGATCAAAAATTATTTCTGCATTATCCCAATCTTCTAAAGAATCAATATCTTGAACTAACATCCTTGGCAATAAAAAAGGTTTGCAACCCTCCAAAATATTTTTTTTTGATAACCAAGTTTTACTTGAAGCCAAATAAAATTGACCCGCATCATGATAAGCCTTTTTTAAATCCTGACTCCTTGATTCAAAAAGATTTTTATCAAACATCTTGCTGAAACCATTTTCATCTAAATAAAATGACCGTTGTATTGGATAAGAATATGATGTTGCAGAAATTACAAACACATCTTTATTGCAATTTTCTAACTCTTCAAGTGCACTAGATAAGAAAGATGCTTTTACAAAAGGAGCCGTTGGATATAAGCAACAGACATTTTCAAAAATAATTCCTTCATTTTTAAACCATTTTATTGTGTGTTTTACGACTTCTGATGTGGTAGAGAAGTCATCGGAGAGCTCCTTGGGCCTGATAAAAGGAACTTCAGCTCCGGCTAATTTTGAGATTTTCGAAATTTCTTCATCATCTGTGCTTACTACAACTTTATTAAAGGTATTTGCATGCAAAGCTTGTTCAATTGACCATTCAATAATCGGCTTTCCCTTAAACAATTTAATATTTTTTTTTGGAATTCTTTTACTACCTCCCCTGGCAGGAATTAATATCAAATTCACTTTAATAACTTCTCAAACGTTTCTTTTACTCTTAATTGTTGATTACTAGACAAGCCAGGAAATAATGGAATACTTAAAGATCGTGCTGCATAATCTTCAGCCCCAGGAAAATCTTGATAATTAAAGTTAAATTTTTTATAAAAAGGATTTCTGTATATTGGGAAATAATGTAATTGAACACCGATATCGGAATTGATCAGCCCTTCAAAAACATCAAAATATTTATTAGATACTTGATTATTTAACCTTATTATTGCTAAATGAACTGAAGAGTAAACAAAGGGTGGGGTATCAAGAAAACTTACTGGAAGTTCACTAAATATCTTTTTATAAAAATTTAACTGCCTATTCCTTTCTTTTACAATAATGTCTAATCTCTTTAATTGACTTAAACCTAATGATGCTTGTAAATCATTCATCCTGTAATTAAATCCTAGAGATTGTTGTTCGTAGTACCAGCTTCCTAACTTTTTGCTGATAAATTTGTTTTCTTCTTTTGTTATTCCATGGCTTCTTAGCATCTTCAAATTTTCCGCTATTTTTGAGTCATTAGTAGTTGCGGCGCCTCCCTCAGCAGAAGTTATTATTTTTACAGGATGAAAACTAAATACAGTTATTGAACTATAATCACAGCATCCAACTGGTTTACCTTTATAAGTACCTCCTATAGCATGACTTGCATCTTCAATAATTGAAAATCCATATTTTTTTGAAAGATCATAAATTCTTTCCATATCACAGGAAGTTCCTGCTAAGTGAACCGGAATAAAAACTTTTGGAAGTTTATTTTTTTTGATAGCCTCTTCTAACTTGAATTCCAAATTATCAACATTTACAAGACCAGAAAGTGGATTAATATCAACAAAATCTATTTTCGCACCACAATATAAAGCACAATTTGCAGATGCGACAAAAGATATTGGAGTCGTCCAAACAATATCTCCTTTTGAGACTTCTAATGCTAAACAAGCTAAATGAAGTGCACTAGTTGCACTATTAACACAAATAGAATATTTTGATGAAACTTTTTTCGAAATATTTTTTTCAAATTCTGGGACTGAACTTCCCTGAGTGATATGTGAACTTTTTAAAGTATTAACAACGCTTTGAATATCCTCTTCAGAAATTTGGTGCCTACCATAAGGAATAAAATCTTTTTTCATATCTATTATTATATGAGATAAAACTTAAATAACATAGTTGAAAAAATAAGATTTTTTTAGATATAACCAATGGTCTCTTTATTTTCTTCAATCCAATCTATGAGCTCATCATTGTTCATCCATTCAGGATTTAAGTCAGATGTATAAGAAAAATCTGGAGAAACCAACTTACCTCCATCAATTCTTCTCGCATCTGTACTCCAATCATTAATAGCAGGTAAAATTTTATAATAGTCTTTGTATTCATATGTGTAAGGCGCGTCTTCTTTGCTAATCATTTGTTCATGTAATTTCTCTCCAGGCCTTATACCAATTATTTTATGTTTAGCTTTCGGATTAATACTTTTAGCTATATCAACAACTTTCATTGATTTTATTTTTTTTACATAAATTTCACCTCCTTGCATATCTTTAAATGCATGCCAAACTAATTCAACACCCTGATTGAGAGGAATCATAAACCTTGTCATTTCAGGGTGAGTAATAGGCAAAACTTCTTCTTTCTTTTTACTTAAAAAATATGGAATTACAGATCCTCGAGAACCCATAACATTCCCATATCTTACTATTGAAAACTTCGTACTTGATTTACCAGAATAAGCATTACTTGCAATGAATAATTTATCAGATATTAATTTTGTTGCTCCATACAAATTTGAAGGAGAACATGCTTTATCAGTGGACAAAGCAACAATTCGTTTTACTCCTCTATCAATACAAATATCAATTAAGTTCATAGCTCCATCAACATTGGTCCTTATACATTCAAATGGATCATATTCAGCCTTTGGGACAATCTTTATAGCAGCAGCGTGAACAACAAAATCTATATCATCTAACG
Organism: Prochlorococcus sp. scB243_498I20; assembly: GCA_000635015.1. GTDB lineage: Bacteria > Cyanobacteriota > Cyanobacteriia > PCC-6307 > Cyanobiaceae > Prochlorococcus_A. The sequence goes on along the minus strand of JFMR01000156.1, from coordinate 9,026 downwards.
CTCTCCATAATCTGGCCTTATCCCTAATATCTCCAATAAAGAATCTTACCCTATCGTCGTTTTCATAAGTTTTAGCCATCTCCCACTGCTTCATCTCATCTCTTGAAAAAATAATTATTTTTCTAGGATTAAAATGTCTCAAAGTCATAGAAACAAATGACTTACCAAAAGAGCCAGTACCTCCAGTAACTAAAATTGATGATCGATCGAACATTACTAGGTGATTCCAAACATCTTATTTTACCAGTAAAGAAATATTTTTTCTAAAGAAATAAAAAAAATAATTTTATTTGTAAATTCATTTTTATTTTAAAGAACGAAAACTAAATTTAATTTAATAAGAAGAATTAAATTTCAACTATTATTAATAAATTTTTTAAATAATTCTGAATTCTTTTCTAGAAATGAAAAATTACCTTCACTTATCAATTTCCCTCTTTTGAAAAGAAAAATATGATCTGAATCTCTAATATTAGAAAAATGATGAGCAATAGTTAATAAAGTAACATTACCTCGTAAACGTTTGAGTGCGTCTCTAACTAATTTTTCACTAATAGAATCCAGAGAACTTGTTGCTTCATCTAAAATTAAAATCTCTGGATTTTTATACAGAGCTCTAGCAATTGCTATCAGCTGTTGTTGGCCTCCAGAAAGCAATTTTCCTCTATCACCAATTAATGTAGAAGTACCATTTGGTAAACCTTCTACAAAATCACTTAAACCAACCAAATCAATACAATTTTTTATTTTTATTTCATCTATTTGTGAGAGGTCTAATCCAAAAGCAATATTCTCTTTTATTGATTGATCACTCATTTTTGGTTGCTGCGGGACATAACCTATTTTGTATTGCCATTCCCTTATCCCAAAATCTGATAAAAAAGTTTTATTAACATAAACTTTCCCCTCTGTTGGCGTTAGTAGACCATTTAAAATATCAATAGTTGTAGATTTTCCTGATCCAGAAAAACCAACAAAACCATAATGAAAACCTCTTTTAATTTCAATATTAATATTCTTAATTGCATATTCATCAGACCCTGGATATTTAAAGTAAACATTTTTGAGTTTTATATTTTCCCAAATAAAATTATTATCACTCTTTAAGTAATTAACCTGAATTAATTGTGATTCCAATTCAATATTTAAATCATTTATAACTTCTGAAAAAATAAACGATTCAGATATTCTGTTTAATGCATTTCCTAATTTATTTAATGCTGGAATTATTTTAAATGCTATTAAAGCAACTATTGACATTATTCCAACAAGATTACTTGGACTTGTTTTAAAAAGGAATAATATAGTTCCGAGACCTACCATTATTAACTGACTTAACATTAAGATAAGATTTACAGGAATTTGATTAAAGTTATCTGCGATTGAAATATTAGAACAATAATTCTCATAAATATTTTTAAATTTAATGGCAAAGTCATCCTCTCTACTTGAAAGTTTAACGTCCTTAATACCCTGAATACTTTCCACAAGCAATATATTTAGTTCATCTAATTTAATTCTAATTTTCCTTGATAAGGCACTAGTTCTCCTTCTAATAAGCTTTAAAAAATAAAATAATATAGAAGTAAATAATAAAAGTAATGGTAAAGAATATTTCGGAGAAATAATAATTAAACTTATAATTGGTATTGTTAGTGTTGAAATGTAACTAACTAATAATGGAATTTGCCTTAAAATATTTCTACTTAATTTAGTAAGGTTACTTGTAAAAAGTGTCATCAATTTAATTGGATTCTTATTTATATGCCATCCATAATTGCTATATAAAATATTTTTATAAATTTTTTTCCCCAAATTTATTTGAATATAAGAAGAAAACATATTACATAGGTATTGAGTATAAAAGTTAAATAATGCAGAAAATATAATAATAGAAATTATTATTAAAGATAAATTTAGAATAAAATTTTCAATTGGAGGTGAACCTAAACTTTTCCAAAGTTGAAAATAATATTTATTTGAACTTATGCTTTTATTGTCTAAGATTATATTTACAAAAGGGTATACTGATATCACAGAAAAAAAATCTAAAAAAGAACTAATTAATGCAAAAATTGATAATATAAATAATCTTATTTTGTCCTTAGTATTTAACAAAGAAAGAGATTTATTTAATATTTGATAAGCGTTATTTTTCATATCTTTTAATTAATTACAAATACTCAATCCAAGATGTTCCACTGTACTCTATCTCCTACAAAAACATTTTTTAGCACTCTCTTTTTATTAACTATTTGATCTAAATATTTTGGTGACAACCCGAAGCCAGGACGGATTGATTTAATATCTTTTTCACTTATTATCTCTCCACATTTTAAATTATTAACAAAATACAATGAACGTCTAAATATTTTATTTTTTTGTTCGTTTTTTGATCTACAAAAATCACCACTTCCTAGTGCTTTCCAACATTGTGTTGTGGCGTTCTTTAATTCTTTCAATTGTTTAGGATCAACAGAAAAAGCTGAATCTGGTCCTTTTGAATTTTTATTTAATATGAAGTGCTTTTCAATAGCAGAGGCACCCATCGAAATTGATGCAATAGATGCTGTATTTGAAAGTGTATGATCAGAAAGCCCTATTTCTATATTGTATTTTTGTCTCAAAGTTTTTATTAATTTAATATTTGAATCTTCCGTAAGTGCTGGATACGAACTTATGCAATGAAAGAGTAATAACTCTCCACTTCCGTAATCTTTTGCAATTCTTACAGCATTATCTATTTCCTCTTCTGAAGCCATTCCAGTAGAAATTAGTAATGGTTTTCCCTTAGAAGCAGCATATTTGATTAAATTTAAGTCAACAATTTCAAAAGAAGCTATCTTAAAAGCGGGTACATTTAGTTCATCAAGAAAATCAATAGCATCTGAATCAAAAGGTGATGAGAAAATTGTTATTTTAAGCTCGTTTGCATATTTAAATAATTCTTCATGCCATTCATATGGAGTACAAGCTTCTTTATATAAATTGTAGAGATTGTATCCTTTCCAAAGACCGTCTTTAATTATGAAATCTTTTTTTGTGCTATTCAGAGTCATTGAATCTGGTGTATAAGTTTGCAATTTAACTGCGTCAGCGCCAGACTCTTTAGCTGCATAAATCAATTTAAATGCATTTTCAATAGAACCAAAGTGATTTGCTGAGATTTCTGCAATTATATATGGATCGGAAGATGGTGAAATAATCCTATTATTAATTTCAAGCATTTATATTTTTAGGCTTATTCTACCAAATGTAAATTTATCAATGTTCGATTAATAGACAAATATATTATTTGCATAAATACGTGTTCTGAATATGCTTAAAATTTAACAGCCTTAATACCTCATTTAAAGATTTATTGTGAGGAGGTACATTTATGAGAAATTCTCTATTTCTTAAAGATTTTATTTCTGGAAGAGGCCTTTCGATTGATAAAATTTTTTTTATTATAACCCTATAGTAATTAATACTATTAGTTAAAAGATTAATACCTATAAAATTTTCGTAATTTATATAATAATTGCCTATAAGTTGATCATCAATAAAGATAAGATTCCATTTTCTATAATCTATATTCTCAACAAACGATTTATGATCATTAAAATCCGGAACTTCTACATTACTAATATTAAATTCTCTTTCTCTGATAATCTTATAAAGCGAATTAATATGGACTTCATTTTTTTTATCAACTGCTACGAAATCAACTTTCACGAGAGCAATTTGTGGCTAATTTAATTATAAGAAAAATATAATCAATGTAAATAATACATAATTTAAAATAAATTAGACCTTTCTAAGGTTTATTTATAGTTTCAAATTCAATTTTTAAATACAAATTATACTACCAAATAATAGAATTATGTTATGTAAAAATATAAAAATAATATGAGTTTAAAATTATTTGAAAGAGAAAAAATCTTTATTGCTGGTGCAAATGGTATGGTTGGGAGTTCCATTAAAAGGGAATTATTAAAGATAGGTTATGATAAAAATAATTTACTATGTCCAGCGAGAGAGACTCTTGATTTATTAGATTACAAAGAATTAAGTGAATGGTTTATTAATAATAAACCCTCTGTAGTGATTATAGCCGCAGCAAAAGTTGGTGGAATCTTTGCAAATTCTGAAGAACCTTTTGACTTCATTTTACAAAATTTAAAAATACAAACAAATATTATCGAACTTTCTTGGATAAATAATGTCAAAAAACTTTTATTTCTTGGAAGTAGTTGCATTTATCCCAAATATTCACCACAACCAATAAATGAAAACTATTTATTAAAAGACTCACTTGAAAAAACTAATGAATTCTACGCAATAGCAAAAATTTCAGGTATCAAGTTGTGTCAATCTTTAATGATTCAACATCAATTTAATGCAATTTGTTTAATGCCCTCAAATTTGTATGGGCCTGGCGATAACTATAATTTATTAAATAGTCATGTAATCCCAGCTTTAATAAGAAAATTTCATGATGCAAAATCAAGAAATCTAAAAGAGGTCATTTGCTGGGGTGATGGATCACCTCTAAGAGAGTTTTTATTTGTTGATGATCTTGCTAAAGCGTGCGTTTTTCTATTAGAAAATTGGAATCCTGTTAACGATTTAAGTCGGGATGAGATGAGAGAAGAATCATCTTGTATAATCAATGTAGGAGCAAATGATGAGATCAAAATAAAGGATTTAGCTAAACAAATAGCATTTAATATAGGTTTCAAAGGGGAAATAACTTGGGATAAAAGCAAACCAAATGGAACTCCTAGGAAAAAATTAGATAATTCAAAAATAAATAATTTAGGTTGGCTTGCAAAGACAAATTTAAATGAAGGTCTAAAAATTACAATTGATTCATACATTAAAGAACAAAAAAATAATACTTTAAGAAAATAATTTATTAACAAATAGTAAAACCTATAAGTAAAACCAAAGTCAATAATTAATTTTTTTATAAACTTGATAGTATTTAGTTTTAGATTTAAACCAACTTTTTAGAACACTAATTTCCTTTTTAAGTTCTTTGTCATAATTAATTATATTTTGCTTAAGCTTTTTATAAATCCTATCTTGATAGATGTCATCTTCAAAGACAAATTTCTGCCATGCTGGCTTGCCAAAATATATTGCAGAAGAAATTGCACATAATTCAATTTGACTATCTGTTGGTTTTTTTAAATACCATTTACTATTTAAAATTTTTAAATAATTTTTTTTACCTGAGGCCTTTTGGACAAATCCTAAATCTGCGTACCAGCCGCTATAGGGTACTAAAACAGGTTTTTTCAAAATGGTAGCTTCAAATCCAATTGTGCCATGACAAGTTGTTATACCATCTAGAGATTTAATTAAATCAATACCAGTCCATTCTTCAGAAGCAATTTTAATATGATCTAAATTTAAATTATCCAACAAATCGTTTATAGTTTCGCCCTTCAAAGAAGGATAAATTTTATCACAGGGATGGGATTTAAAAAGCCAGTTTACTGAATCATTAACTCTAGCCGCATTTATTACGCTACAAATCCAATCTTTAAAATCTGTATATGTTTTTAATCCACTTCCATGAGGATAATCAAACCAGTTAGAACAATAAACACCAATAATAGGTTTATTAAATAACCAATTGTATCTTTCGCAAATACGAAGTTTATCTATCGGTACATTTCTTTCAACGAAAGCTAATAAGCTCCCAGGATCATCTGATTTACCTTGAAATCTATCTTTTATTAATTTCTTTCCCTCTGAAATAAAAATATTCTTCTTTTTTGAAGGTATTAATTTTATTTGATCAGAATTTGGTCTACTTGGATAAGCAAATATATCATTTGGTTTTGATAAATAAAAAAATCTACAGGTACCAAATTCCCCATATAGAACATAAACTGGTATATTTTTTTGTGTAGCTAGCCATGCCAAAGATGCATAGGTATATTCTTGACAATGACTCAATAAAATAAGGCTAAATTTATATTTATTTATTAAAGCATTTGCTTTATGAAGATATGATATACATTCGGCTAAATAATAAGTAATTTTTTGATCACTGAGATCAATGGTTGCTTTATGTTGTTTTTTTAAAATTCCATCATATAAAACAGATGCGGGGAAAGAATATGGCAATTCGATATTTAAAAAATCATTAGAATTTTTAACTTCACGCATCAATTTTATAGCTACCTTTAAATCATTTATTTTGGGCTTCGATCTATTAAATAATGAACCTAGAGATTTAAAATTAAAAGTTTTACAAATCAAATGTTCAAGATTTATGCTGTATTGACCAAAAATTGCGAATTGATTTGATTGATATAATTTGAGCGAATTTCTAACTAATACATACCTAAACCAATAGTTTGGATTATTCCACATACAATCAATTAGAACATTTTTTTCATTAACTCTAAAATTATTTGGTTTTCCCCAACTGTTTAAAAAATTTAAAGAGGATTTTATAAATTTTTTTTTATCTCTAATGTTCTTATAATTTAAGAAATTTTTTAAAGAGCTTTTAATAACTTCCTTTATTTTGTAAAAAAAATTAGTTAATGTATAATCAATTATTATTAATATAATTTTCATAGTAAGGAAATTTTTTCTTATATATTAATTTAGGGATAGCCTTTTCCAAAAAGAATATATTCTTCAATATCACTATCATAAATCATTTTTGATGTGGGATTAAACCCAATTTTATCTAAATATTTAAAATGTGTATTTTTTGTATTTTCTTCTGGGCATTGATTATTATTTTTGAATTTTTGATGCTTATTTAGTATATATTCGAATGAACTTGCTTTGATTCCTAACCAATCTAGTAATAAATTATTATATTTTGGCTTTTGTTTTGAATAAAAACTGACTAGTTTAGAAGCATCTTCTCTAGAGATTCTTTTATGTCTAATTTCCCTACAAGCATGATCTAAAACTTTAGAATAACCATGCTTCAAAAATTTTATATAGTCATGAATTCCCATAAAGTGCCAACAATCAACATGATCATAAACATCAAAGGTTCTCTGACAAAAAGAACTTTTATACCCAAATTTTTTACTCATTAGAATATGCTGTTTTAAAGGATCCCATAAAACATAGTTACTTAAATAAATTCCTCTTACTCCAATTGTTTCAATTTCTGTCTCTGATGGGTAAATCAACTGATGAATATCTTCCTCTTTAACAATATCAAAGGCATTTAACAATTCCTGAGCCTCTATACCCATTAAGTCATGATCTTTTCTATATCTTCTTGTCATTTCCACTTCATCAAAATGTGAAAACATTCCCACTTGTTCAACACCTTGATGTCCCCCCCAAATTATTAAAGGAACTCTATGATTAATTGCAGTTTTAACTGGGAAAACGGTTTGACCTGCAATAACTGGCCAGTGGAAACTTCCCATCTTGAATAAAGTTGCTTTAGATAATTTCTTAATTGAATTTATATTAATGTTTTGAATTAAAATATCGCAGTTAAATGTAATTCTTAAATTTGATAAATTTCTTATACCCAAAGGAGTATTGTAATACCTATTGTGCGAGACAAGAAGAGGATTTAAACCTAATTTCTCCTTAGCAATGAATACTGTGTAATAAGAATCATTTGCCCCAGTAACAGGAATAATACAATCATAATTTCTATTATCTTTAGTTTTATATTCTTTGATAATATTTTCTAATTTGATCCACCTTTCTTTCCAATCAATATTATATTTTTCATTATGTACCTTACAACCACTACAGATACCATCCTCGTTAATTACTATTCCTAATGCATGATCTTCTGAGTAAAGACATGCTTTGCATACTTTTTTCATCTTAAATTATGTTTTCTGATGTATATATTATTAATTTCTTTCTTGAGTCGATATATATTATGCTCTTTATAGTTTAAAGAATTACCCAAGATAGCAGCAGAAACATTTTCCAAAGCAAGGCAGTCATCAATATGTTTAGCTGTACAGATACCTCCAAAAAGGATTAAAGGAATTTTGGTTATATTATACATATAATCAAACAATAACTTATCAAAGCCATCTGATCCTCCCTCTCCATTAACATTTATTAAAACTATTTCAGAAAAGTATTTTTTATTTAATATTTCTCCAATTTTATTTTCATTAAATTCAAAATTATTTTTTTTATAGTTATAAAATTTTATTTCATTTTTGTTTCTAACTAAAGGCAAAGATAAGACTAAAGCTTGTGATCCTAATGATTTATGAATTTCTTCTAAATTATCAATATCCTCATAGATAATACTGTCTAGCATAATTCTCTCTACACCATAGCCTATAACTTTACTAGCTTGTTCTTCTGTTTTTATTCCACCTCCATAAATTAATGGAGTTGAGATATTATACTGTTTTAACTTTTTCAATAATTCGAAATCCGGCCCCTTATTTCCCCTATCTATAACTGTTAAAACTATTTCATCTACACCCCAATTATCTAAATTTTCTGCAAGTATTTCAGGCTTACCTAATGGAAGATATGATTTATAGTTGAAAGATTGAACAGCAATGTTTCGCCTGACAATAATCCCCCCAATTATTCTTTTCTTTAACATTATTCTATTAACTGATGTAATAAATTACCCAACAAAGTTTTTCCTACTTTTTGACTCTTTTCTGGATGAAATTGTAATCCTACAGTTTTATCCCTTTTTACACAAGCTATAATTTTTTTCATTTCATTATTTATCAAACTAGTTGCATGAACATATTCATCTGAACATTTATAAGCAAAAGAATGATTGAAATAAACTTCTGAATTATTAAATTCTTCTATGCAGGAATTTTTTTTTGTTTCTATATTATTCCATCCAATATGTGAATCTGGTTTTTTAATTGATTCAACTTTTCCAGGTATAATCCCTAACCCTTTACATTTTAAAATTTCATTTGAATAATCTGCAAATAATTGCATCCCCAAGCATATTCCAAGTAATGGTCTGCCATCTTTTGCATAATCTTTTAAATATTCAACTAAATTCAACTTATTCAAATTATTCATTGCCTTATAAA
>JFMR01000155.1 GCA_000635015.1 Prochlorococcus sp. scB243_498I20 | reverse complement strand
CAAATGTCTAAAACTCAAGCTAAAAAATTAACCTTTAAATTTGTCCCTTATCTTTTTATTGCAGTAACTATACTCACAACATTCGGATCTAATAGCGGAACTTGGGCATGAACGAATTCAAATTTAATGGTTTAGATAAAATTTGGTCTAATCGCTTTCTAGTTTTGTTTATATTATTTTTGGGTTGTATTTCACTAATCAATATTGCTTACATTTGAATCAACCCTTGGTTTGAAAAATTGTTGGAAAAGATTAAGCTGCTTCTAGTTTTGAAAGTTTCTCAGATTTAGTTTTAATTTTATATT
>JFMR01000154.1 GCA_000635015.1 Prochlorococcus sp. scB243_498I20 | reverse complement strand
AGAATCGCACATCAATTACAAAGCTCAGGTTTTAATTACGTGATTGAAGAGGACGATCTTCCTAAAGACTATCCGATTGAAAATGTAACTAGTAGTAACTACAGATTAGCCCCTGCCAGAATTGGTACTTTATTCAATGCACCTAGCATTAGACAAATGATTGAGAGGGGTTTTGGAGATTGGGAACCCGTATATTTATTAGCTGATGATAATGGTAAATTAATAGACCCATTCAGAACGACAAAAAGTCTTTACAATAATTTTCATGATTTTAAGAAGGATTACCAAAACCATACATCTTGTCTCAAAAAAGCATTACTAAAATGTGATGTATTTATATTAACTCTTGGACTAACAGAAGCTTGGTACTTTGCT
>JFMR01000153.1 GCA_000635015.1 Prochlorococcus sp. scB243_498I20 | reverse complement strand
TATTTTCTCTTGGAGTTGGAAAAAAAATGTCTATTTTTTTTAGAATTTCATCTTTACCTGTTATTAGATTTTTTGTAATTAATTTTATAAAATTGATTATAAATAAATATAAAATAGAAAATCTATATTCATTCTTTAATGATTTTAAACCTGATGTAATAATTCATCATTCTATCTTTCAAGGTGTTTATATAAATGAACTTGCTTTGTTAGCAAAAGAATTCGATGTGCCTTACATTTTACTCATGAACTCTTGGGATAATCCATGCTTAAAGAATACAAGTATTTATGAAC
>JFMR01000152.1 GCA_000635015.1 Prochlorococcus sp. scB243_498I20 | reverse complement strand
GTAATGAAGATTATTCTTGAGAAGATTTAATGATTTTATTTTTATTAAAGCTTCATCATTTTTTTCATCAATCTTAAACACATCGATGGAGCCTAAATAATCTGCAGCATATAAAGAGTTTTCAAAATAATTCAAATATGAATAACTTTTATTTCTATCAATAACATGAGTATGCCAATTTACAAAATTTTGTTTATTTTGAATTGCCAAAATAATATCACTAATATTTGCACTCACCAAAAGGGTTATTCGTTTATTAATTAAATTATTAATATTCGACTTTATTGGCATATGAAAATTAATTGATATATATATTCTCTTATTAGAAGAAGCTATCCCAAAAACATAAAAACCTGGGGGAGTAGAGAGTAAACTAAAAATCTTATTTCCTTTTATGATAGATAAACC
>JFMR01000151.1 GCA_000635015.1 Prochlorococcus sp. scB243_498I20 | reverse complement strand
GAGAGTCGTTAATATTGGAAAGTCTAGTAGTCAAAATTTGAATGATTTTATCTCTGAAATTGAGAAAAATTTAAACTGCAAAGCCACTAAAAATTTAATGCCTATGCAACAAGGAGATGTAAAAGAAACTTATGCAGATTGCAAACTTCTTTATGAATTAACAGGTTTTAAACCTAAAACTTCGATAAGAGAAGGTATTAAACAATTTTGTGATTGGTATTTAATGTATTATAAATAATTTAAAAATTTAATTTTGATGATACATTTTTTCTTGGATAATTAAAAAATGAAAAAAATATTATTGATTGCAAATTCTTTTTGGTATTTTTATAATCTCCGATTTAGTTTAATTCA
>JFMR01000150.1 GCA_000635015.1 Prochlorococcus sp. scB243_498I20 | reverse complement strand
TGATAATTTTAGAATTATTTATTAAGTCATTAGTAGTGCATATAATTTGGAATATTAATATTGAAATGTTCTAAAATCAAAGGGGCAATTTTTCTAGTATCTAATTCACGACCATGTTTTTTCTTGATTTTATTATTTAAAATTACGTCATCTATTGTTAATATTCCCTCTGGAATATGATATCCGGTTCCTGGATGTCTTTTAATTATTGTAAAACCAAATTTTTTTATGTTAAAAAACTTACCTTTAAATGAAAGTTTTCTTGATTTTGCAATATCTTTTGATCTTTGTAAAGATAAATTTAAGGTTAGTCCAATAGGATCATAAACTTTTTTTAAAAGATGCAAACCTTTTGAGTCCACAACAAGCTTAATATTGAAAAGCAATTTTTCTAAACTTTCTTTATCAGCACATTTAATAGCAATATCTGGTTGCATGGCAGGCATTAATGTATATTTCTTGGAGTTAAGTCCTAATTTTTTTGTAAGAGAGTGCAAATTTTCAAGATAAAGTTCTGGTATATATTTTTCTCTCTTTATTGAATCTTGCCCCATACTACTCAAAATTATAAGTGCATAATTATTCCATAATGAAAATTCGTGTAATTGTTTAATTTGCTGATCAGCAATATCTAAAGAT
>JFMR01000149.1 GCA_000635015.1 Prochlorococcus sp. scB243_498I20 | reverse complement strand
CTTTGGGAAAATATAATTTTCACTCAAAATTATTGGACCTGTGTCATATCCAGAGTCCATAAAATGGGCTGTATTACCAACAGGATCATCATTAAGAATTGCCCATTCAACACAACTACATCCTCTATAAGCAGGCAATATTCCTGGGTGAATGTTTACTACACCCTTTTGAATAGATTTTAGAATTATATCGGATATTTTTCTTGGGGTTCCAGCATTAAGTAAGCAATCCAAATCTAAATTTTTATATAGAATCTTCGCTTTATCAGAATTATGATTCTCTACAAAATAAAAGGGTATTGTATTATCATTCAATTTCTTTAAAAATTGGTTCAAATCATATGAGTCTCCAAATTTACCATTAGTTCTACTT
>JFMR01000148.1 GCA_000635015.1 Prochlorococcus sp. scB243_498I20 | reverse complement strand
TGATAAATATAAAGAAGAGTTTGTAAGAAATGGTATTACTTGTATAAACTGGGATTTAAAACCTCATTCTGTAAATCCAATAAAAGAATTATTTTCTTTAATTCATATCTGGCAAATCATAAAAAAAGAAGATTCACCAATCATTGCAAACTTTACAATCAAAGCATCTCTTTATGGGAGCATTATATGTAAATTCTTCAAAAATAAAAGAATATATAATTTTTTCACTGGCAGAGGCCATATTCATATTAATAAAGATATTTTTAACAGATTTTTAGTAAAAATAACTAACTTAGCATATGCTAATTTTTTAAAAGAGACAAGATTTAAATGCATATTTCAAAATCAAGAAGATATGCAGTATTACATTGAAAAAAAGATTATTAGTCCCA
>JFMR01000147.1 GCA_000635015.1 Prochlorococcus sp. scB243_498I20 | reverse complement strand
AATAATCTTTTTTCAATATGTTTAGGAAAGGTAATTTTATTGTTTCTTAATAAATATTTATTTTCAAGGAATAATTTAGAAAGAAGTTTTTTTGAATCATTCCAATTAATTATCTTCATTGCTCCATTAGATTTATTAATTGGAGTATGGCAAATCATTAAATTCATACATATTCCAGGTCCGCCATCTGCATGCCATAATTCAGATCCCTCAGGAATTTCCAACTTAGATAATCGATTTGATTTATATAAAATATGATAAAAAATATAATAATCAGATTTAAAAGAGTTTTTAATAAATTGATCAACACCACTCTTAAATATATAAATTAATTCATCCTTGAAAATATCTGAAGGTGGTAATTTTAGCTTTTTATTTTTTTCCCAAGAATTATTTTTATTTTTTAA
>JFMR01000146.1 GCA_000635015.1 Prochlorococcus sp. scB243_498I20 | reverse complement strand
CAAAGGTAATTAAGGATGTGGATAAGACGGACAATGAAGAAAGTAAAATTAAAAATCTATTACGACAAGTTAAAATTATCCATGAATGAAAAGCTAATGATAGATAAATAACATTTATTATAATAATGTTATAAGAGATTTCTTTAGCCATAAATCTATCACCTGCATTATTTAGATAATAAAAATTTATTATTAGTAACGGTATTGAAAAAAAAATCCAATTAATAAATGAACTTTTTGCGATTGGTAAAAATATATGTTTTGGTAGATATTTTCTCAGTAAAAATCGAAAAATAAATAAGACAATTAAGTTAGCGGAAATAGTTAGTATTGAATGAATTTGTAATGCATTTTGATTTAGTCTAAAGAGATTAGGATCAACTCCATATTTATAACCAGAGGCAAAAAAAATAACATACCCAAATACATATATTAAAATTGTAAAACTACTTACCCCTATAAGCGAGTCTCTATTGACTATAAAAAAATTATTATCAATTT
>JFMR01000145.1 GCA_000635015.1 Prochlorococcus sp. scB243_498I20 | reverse complement strand
CCCCTTCTCCTGTTAAAAAAACTTTTCTTTTGTCTCCAAGCTTTTTGCATAAAGCAAAAATCAATACTTCATTTGGAACAGAGATTGGTTCTTTTTTTTTGCTTATATATTCTAATGCAAGTTCTTTGTAGTAACTAGGAGTAACTTCTAAACAAGTAATTTCTATATCTGATATTTCAGCAACTTTGTTTGCAGCATAAAACTCGTTATCGTGTTTAAAGCCTACCGAATACAAATGTGATGGCTTAGCATATTTTGTAACTAAAGTACTGTCAAGACCACCACTTTGGAAACCACTAATGGGCACATCGCTAACTGTATTAAGTTCAACAGCATCTTTTATTAGTTTTTTAATTTTTATAAAAGAATAATTATCATAATTATTATTAAAAAAGAGTTTTTCCATCTTTTTGGATTGCTGTTGTAATTTCCCTCTAAAAAAGTTCCAGGTAATAATTCCTTAACACCTTTAAAAAAGGAGTAACCAGGGGTTGGTCTTCTGAAAATACGAATTTCCTCTTCTGAAATTGGATCTATCTTTTCTTGACACCACATTGATATTG
>JFMR01000144.1 GCA_000635015.1 Prochlorococcus sp. scB243_498I20 | reverse complement strand
TGAAGATGGAAAATAATTATATTTTAAAAATCCTAAAAAAGCACCAGCAATTATTATTCCAATAATGGCTTCATTTATAAAGTTATTTTGAAATAAAATATAACTAATGGTCGATAACATAAAAATCGATTGGCCCGCAGCAAGTCCATCAAGGCCATCAATCCAGTTTATTGCATTAACTAAACCAGCAAACCATAATATTGAAAAAATTAAGCTTGTAAAGTTATTTAATGCAAAAATAAATTCATTACTGAAAGGATAAAGTAAATTAATTGTTTCTACTCTATATCCAAATTTCCAAACAAAAATTCCAAAAAGTATTTGCATTAATAGTCTTTGAAATAATCTTATGCCATAAATATCTTCAAAAAGACCAAGAAAAAAATAAAAAATCAATGAAGAAATTAAATAATAGTTTAATTCAAATTTGAAAGAATATATATTGAATTGCTTCA
>JFMR01000143.1 GCA_000635015.1 Prochlorococcus sp. scB243_498I20 | reverse complement strand
AATTAGCATTATTTGCGGCGGTGCCAAGATTAGCTATTAGATATAAGATTCCTTTGATTCTTTGGGGTGAGAATCCTGGTCTTCAATTAGGTGATCTTAAAACCCTTGGCAAGACTGGATATGATGGAAATAATATAAGGAATATGAATACGCTAGAGGGGGGAGGTATTGATTGGATGCTAGAAGAAGGATTTTCAATTAAAGATTTAATAGGTTATCAATATCCTTCACATAAAGAATTTGATGATGCTAATCTTCAAATAATCTATCTTGGTTGGTTTTTAGGGGATTGGTCTTATATAAATAATGGTATTTACTCATCTCTTAATGGTTTAGGAATTAAAGATGATGGAATTTTGAATGGAGATCCACAAGGAATTAGTGCTCTTGATACGGATTGGGTATCTTTAAATCAAATGATTAAATTTTTAAAATTTGGTTTTGGAAATGTAACTGATTATATTAATGAAGAAATTAGGTTGGGGAGATGTACAAGAGATGAAGCAATAAGAATCGTAGAAAAATATGATGGTCTATGCTCTAAAAAGTATATCGAAAGTTTTTGTGAATATTTAGGAATTACTTTAAACCAATTCTGGGATCAGGTACATTCAAGCACAAATAAGAAACTTTTCTCAATAAAAAAAAGTGGAAAGATTGAAAAGCTTTTTAAAGTAGGGTATGGACTATATGAATAAGAA
>JFMR01000142.1 GCA_000635015.1 Prochlorococcus sp. scB243_498I20 | reverse complement strand
TGAAAAGAAAATTAATAAACTAATTACATCTTCCGTAGATCCTAATAATAATATTCCATTTCCAGCAGAACTTGATGATCTTGCTAGATTACATTTTATAGTTAAAGAACGGAAGGTAAATACAATATTAGAATTTGGTGTAGGTAAAAGTACTTTAGTTTTTGCAGATGCTTTGTCTATTAATAAGAAAATATATAAGGGTTTTGTTTTTGAAAATATTCGAAAAAAAAACTTGTTTGAGGTACATTCTGTTGATAATTATAAAAAATGGATAAAGGAGTGTAAGAATAATATTCCTGATAATTTCTTTTCAGAGGGAATAGTCCATATTCATTTTGCTAATTTATTTATGTCTGAATTTTCAGGAAGGATTTGTACTTTTTATGATAAATTACCAAACATCAGTCCAGATTTGATTTATTTAGACGGACCCGATCAATTTTCTCCTAAAAAAGAGATTAGAGGTTTATCTACAAAGCATCAGGATAGATTTCCAATGGCGGGGGGGATTTTATCTTTTGAGCATTTCTTACATCCTGGGACTTTAATTATTATTGATGGAAGAACTGCTAATGCGAGATTCCTGAAAGCTAATCTTCAAAGAAAGTGGTCTTACTATTATTCTTTTGATTGGGATCAACATTTTTTTGAATTGTTAGAAGAGCCATTAGGCAAATATAATAAATCCATGATTGATCATTGCTTGGGAGATTCTTACTATAAACGTTTAAATGATTTTAATCTGCTTTAATATAGAGATTTTATAACCCCTTTTAAAGATTTTGAAAAAGTAACTTTGCCTTTTAAAATTAATAATGAATGATTAATAATCCCGTGAAAATCAATCATATTTTTAATTGAAGCAAAATAATCATCTATATGATCACCTACAGATAATATTTCTTTTGGAGAAATCATCTCATCTTTAATGATTTGTTTAAATATTTTTTCTTTATTTATTAAATTACTTTTACCAATTACTTTGTTAAAGTAATGATTTATTTGCAATTTTTTTATTATTTCTTTTAAAGATTGATCAGGCGTATTTGAAA
>JFMR01000141.1 GCA_000635015.1 Prochlorococcus sp. scB243_498I20 | reverse complement strand
ATAAATAACTAAATAAATTTATAAAAAATTTAATTTTTTTGGTTAAGTTATTATATTTAAGAGCATTTCTATTTTTCAATAATAGATATTTATGTAAGGTTAAATTTTGAAATTTTAAAGGTATTAATGAATCTCCAAAAGATTGGTATGGAGTAAATAATGTTGTCTTCAATAGATTATTCTTAGATAAGACACTACATGCTAAGCCCCTTCCAGGAAATTTTTTGAAGGAATTTCACCAATCCTTAAAACTCTTATCATCTTTGGAAAAAAAAAGTTATAGTCTACTAGGTAAAAACAATATAAATACTATAGTAATATTGAGGGTAAATTACACAATTTATTAATAAATTACACTGTATTATTTACTAATGAGAAGTTTTTATAAGATAAGCCAATTTTTTTTAAATTATAAAAAAACAGTATATTTGTTTAATTTAATTACTGTATTTATGCAATTTATTGCTGCATCTTTATGCTCAGTTATTTATCCAAGAGAATTGGGATTGGCAGCTATAACGATATCTTTTTTTGCTATTTTTTATCAAGCTGCACAATTCGAAGGTAGTTATCTATATTTGTCAGGTAAAT
>JFMR01000140.1 GCA_000635015.1 Prochlorococcus sp. scB243_498I20 | reverse complement strand
AACAGGAGAAGGGGCTGACGAAATTTTCTTTGGTTATGACAACATTTTTAGGTGGGCATATGAATATGGGGAAATATTGTCTAAGGATCATTTCATTAATAATTTCCTAGAAAAATATGCATATATTAAATCTAATAACATTCCTGAAAGATTTTTAGATTACACAAAAAATCTTCTTGCAAAGGATAATATTGCTATAAACTTTGTTGAAGACTTCTTCTTAAATTTTCATCTGCCTGGACTCCTGATGAGAGCAGACAAATCCTCTATGGCAGCCGGAAAGGAAGCAAGAGTTCCATTTTGCTCGAAAAAATTAATAGATTTTATGTACAGACAACCACTCGAGATTAGATTGAGTCCTAGTTCATCAAAAATTCCATTAAGGAGGATTTTAATGGAATCAAAATATTCATTTGTTACAAAAATTCCAAAAATTGGGTTTAGAACATTACTACCAAATATGAATAAAAGTGATATGTATATTTATGTTAATGATTTATACTATAAAAATAATTGATTCTAATGATTGTAGGATACACTGCTGGAGTTTATGATTTGTTCCATGTTGGGCACGTTAATATGCTCAAGGCCGCAAAAGGACTTTGTGACAAACTTATTGTAGCGGTCACATCAGATGAATTAGTCGCTTACAAAAACAAAAAGTCAGTAATTTGTTTTGAAGATAGAAAAGCTGTAGTAGAATCATGCAAATATGTAGACGTAGTTATTGGCCAATATGACTTAGATAAATACAAAGCATATAAAAAAATAAAATTTGATGTAATATTTGTTGGAGATGATTGGTATGAAAAAGATCAGTGGATAGACTTAGAAAAAAAAATTAGTCCCGCGAAGATAATTTTCATACCATATACAAAATCTGTAAGCTCTACAAAAATAAATTATATATTAAACGAAAAAAGATCCGAATGATCTAAAACAATGAAAAAAATTATTTTATACGAACTTAATGAAATATCCCCAAGATTACTAGATTTTTATATTAGTAATAAACCCAATTCAAGCCTGGCTAAAATAATAAAGAAAAATGGTTATTTCAAAACCTTCACTACTGATAATGGTGAATTACATCCATGGAGTACTTGGCCTACAGTCCATAGAGGGGTAAATAACCAAAAACATAATATTCGTTTCATTAATCAAGACCTTAATTTTTCTTCAGAATATCCACCTATTTGGGAAATACTAGA
>JFMR01000139.1 GCA_000635015.1 Prochlorococcus sp. scB243_498I20 | reverse complement strand
AAATTTATCTCTTTATGCCATAATCCCTAACTTAATTTCCTTTTTAATACTTTACTTTTTGCCTTCTCAGAAATTTATTTGGATAATTTTTTCTTCTTTTTTATTTCTAAAATGCTCCTTAATGATTTTTTATATTTATTTAACTACTTGCAAAAATAAATTATCCAATCAAACTTTATTTGAATTTCCCGAATTAAAATATATTTTGGCACCTACTATTAAAAGAGCAGAGAGTTCTTCTTTTTTAATAATAATTGGATTATTACTAGGCCCAACAGTTTTTGGGACAATGCAACCACTAATAAAGTTAGCTAAATCAACTAATATTATTACACCTATGATTTTGAAATTAAATTTTCTAGAAATTGACAGAAAAATTAAGATAAAATGGCTTATACCTTTGCTTGCAATAAATTATATATTAACTTTTTTCGCTGCAATAGTTGTTTATCTTTTTTTCCCAGACTCATTTAAAGTAAATGTAAGCATTCTTCTTGCGATATTAATTTTTCTAAATTTTGCCTCCACAAATAACAAATCTTTAATTTGGACATTGAATTATAAAATTGGCAAATCTAATTTTATTTTCAAGAAAAGAACTTTACTTTTGTTATCAAAAATTTGTTTATTTTTAGGTTTTTATTTAGCTAATAATTTTTTTAATGTTAATTATTTAGTAATTGTAGCAACCTTAGTAATATTCGAAATATTTTGGATATTATTTAATAATAACTATAAATTGAATAGGCAATTTATAAATAATGTATAGTTAATAGTAAGTTGTTTTTTGATTTTGAAA
>JFMR01000138.1 GCA_000635015.1 Prochlorococcus sp. scB243_498I20 | reverse complement strand
TCAGATTTTAATAAGAGAATTTTTTAATACCTTTGATGTAGTTCATATTCATAACCCTGCTTATTCTCCTCTTTTTATATGGGCAAAGTATAAAGGGAGCATTTGCTCATACACTGCTCATGGATATGACTCGATTGCAGTATGTAATTCCTTTTTTTTAAGAATCTTTTTGCAAAACGTGGATATTATATTTTGCATGGCAGAATCACAAATAAGCCAATTCAAAAAACTTTTTCCAAAAAAGGAAATAATTTTTGCTTCAAATGGAGTTGATTTAGATTTATTTCAAAATCTTAAAAATTATCAAGAACGAAAAAATAAGATAATTTGCGTTGGATCTTTAACATGGAAAAAAGATTACCCAACAATTATTAAAGCTTTTTATGAAATCTCAAAAAAGGTGGAGAATTGGGAATTAAGTATTATTGGTATTGGTCCTGAATTAAGAAATTTAAAGAACTTAATTAATCAATATAATCTTGAATCAAAGATTATATTGAAAGGAAATTTATCCAGAGAAGATATTGCAATTGAACTTCAGGAATCAAAAATTTATCTCATAAACTCAGTTCAGGAAGGTTTACCTAAATCTTTAATTGAGGCCATGGCAAGCGGATGTGCATGTGTTTCTTCTGATGTAGGAGAATGTAAAAATGTTTTGAAAAATTGCGGTATTATCATACAAGATAAAAATGCAAGAGAGACTTCAAATGCTCTTTTAAAACTTATTTATGATAGTAAAATCGCAGAGGAATTTTCTAAAAAATCAAACAAAGTAGCCAAAAATTTTTCTTGGGAAAACTATTTATCTATTCAAATAAATGCCTATAAAAAATTACTTAATTCAAAACAATGAAATTTAATGAATTTAATCAAAAAGCTGCAAGGTCTAATAAAGACATAAACGATAAACTACATTTTTTTTCATCAAAAAGTTCTGTATTAGTTAGCTATTATCTCTATAAACTTAAATTAACACCTAACCAAGTTACTTTTTTATTTGGATTATTTGGGGTATTTGCTGCGAACTTATTTATTCATAATCAATTCCTACTAGGATATTTATTCTGGAGAATGCACATAATAATTGATATGGCAGATGGAAACATTGCAAGAGTAACTCAAAACTTTAATGAACTTGCAAAAAGTATTGATAAGATAATTCATGTTTTAGTTAACACTCTTATTTTTGGTTCATTAATAATATTGCCAAGTGGCTTAAGTGGTAACAAATATTTGATAATAACTTCTATTTTACTTATTCCATTTTATTTGGTTTATATGCTTTTTAATAAAATAACCTCCTTAGATAGTGAACTCTCCTACGATTATCAGAAAGTAAAAAAAAATCAATTTGTATTTATACTTTTTAGAAATTTATTTACTCAAGAAGGTATGATAATAGTCACCTCAATTTTGGGAATAGTTAGGAAAAACAGTTTTTT
>JFMR01000137.1 GCA_000635015.1 Prochlorococcus sp. scB243_498I20 | reverse complement strand
TTTAGTTGAAATAGTCGATGAAAATAAAAGGATTAATAAATCTACATATCAATACTATGACTGTATTATTGGGGTAAGTGGAGGAAAAGACAGTACTAGACAAGCTATATGGATTAGAGAAAAATTAGGTCTTAACCCATTACTAGTTTGTTTGGCTTATCCCCCTGATCAGGTAAATAAGCTAGGAGCTAGAAATTTATCTAACTTAATTGAACTAGGATTTGATATTCATACAATATCT
>JFMR01000136.1 GCA_000635015.1 Prochlorococcus sp. scB243_498I20 | reverse complement strand
TAAAGAGATAAATTTAATATCATGTCTTTTTGATATTTAAGCTCACTTTTTTGGGTATCTAAAATTCTATTTTTCCCACTTATTAAATCAACCATCCAATAACCAAGGCATAAAATTGAGAATTGATTGAAGAATGCCAATGAAACAAAATTACTAGATACTAAAAAATATAATGAAATTAAAGTCCGAATAAAAAATAATATAATTGAAGTAGTTGAAGATTTAATTAATAACTCTGAGTATTTTAATTTACCTGACAAATATA
>JFMR01000135.1 GCA_000635015.1 Prochlorococcus sp. scB243_498I20 | reverse complement strand
AAGAATCAACTTATTGACTATTGTTTTGGTCAAGGGAAAGTTTCCAGATAACCTTTGTTAATAGTAAATCTTTTCGATAAAAACATAGAATTATTTATTGCATTTGCTGACAAGAAATGAGAAAAAAAGGAATATTTAAACATATATGATACATTTTTGTGATTAAGTGTACCTAAAAGTCTTTTTTGCCACGAGATAGCTTCATAATTAGTAATATTGTGTTATA
>JFMR01000134.1 GCA_000635015.1 Prochlorococcus sp. scB243_498I20 | reverse complement strand
GGGATTATTAGAATTGAATTTACAAATCAATTTATTAATTAAAATACATTAAAAATTTTTTTTAATTTATGTCTACTTGAGCTATTTGAGTCTATAAATTTATAATTAAAAATATACAAAATATAGATTCTTCCTAATTATTAAGAAAATATCATGGCCGTAAGATATAATTTAAAAAAAATTATGAAGTGCTTATAACTAGAACACCTTATAGATTTTCTTTTTATGGAGGAGGATTAGATTATCCAACCTGGTTTAAGAAACATGAAACTGAGATTCTTTGTGCTGGATTAGATTATTATTGCTATCAAACAGTAAGAGAATTGCCACCATTCTTTGAACATAAATATAGAATTTCATATTCAAATGTTGAGTCCAAAAATTCTATAGATGAAATTGAGCATCCCA
>JFMR01000133.1 GCA_000635015.1 Prochlorococcus sp. scB243_498I20 | reverse complement strand
GTTTCTTTGCCCTTTTACTAAGGATGATAAATAGTTTGACTTTTAAAAAATTATTTTTTTCTTTGACTTTATTACTCTCTTTTTTTATGGGAGTTTTTTTTACCTCAAAAATAATATCTCAGGTTATTTATAGAGATAAAGTTTCTGATTTATCCGCGATTACAATATACAGTTCCAAATTTGTGAATCCAATTTTAAAATTATCAGGAGAC
>JFMR01000132.1 GCA_000635015.1 Prochlorococcus sp. scB243_498I20 | reverse complement strand
CACATTGATATTGGAAAAGCTTCAGAAGATGCAATTAATTGATCTTCAAAGAAACGATAATACAATAGCTTAATGCCCACAGAATCTCTTACCAAATAGTAATTTTTGTTTAATAAGTCATAAGAGCAAAAGGCAAACATGCCATCAAAATTTTCAAGTAAATCTATTGGATTAGATTTACTTGAAAATACTTCTGATATTAATTCAGTATCTCCTGAAATTTTTCTAATAAATAAATCTTTTGTTAATTTCTTATAATTGTATATCTCACCATTAAAACAAATTATATTTTGCTTGTTTTTACTTAAGTAAGGCTGTGAGCTTCTGTTTGATGGATCAATGATTGATAGTCTATGGTGTGAAAAAAAACTCCCATTTTCTGATATATATTCATTAGTTTGATCGGGTCCTCTATGTGCGATTTGATTAGAGCATTTTCTTGCGAAATCGTAATTGATTTGTTTATTATCTGAGTGGTTTTTTAAGTTAATTA
>JFMR01000131.1 GCA_000635015.1 Prochlorococcus sp. scB243_498I20 | reverse complement strand
CTACGAAAGAGATTCTTGAAGCAGCAAATACAAAATGGAATTTTCTTAATTTCGAGCCAGGTCTTGTTGGAGGTCATCGCATTGGTGTAGATCCATATTATTTAACTTATAAAGCTAAAAAAATAGGTATGAGTCCAAATCTCATATTAGCAGGGAGAGAGATAAACGATAATATGGCTCAAACTGTTGTTGATAATTTCTTGAAACTAGCCTTAAAAAGAAGTTTATTCAAAGTCTCTAAAAAGATATTATTAATGGGTATAACTTTTAAGG
>JFMR01000130.1 GCA_000635015.1 Prochlorococcus sp. scB243_498I20 | reverse complement strand
CCAGAAGATCGGCACCTCTTGATATAGCTGCAATTACCAGATCATTATCTTTCGGTGGTTCATGAGTTGACCATCCAATAGACAGTTTTGGGTACCGTTTCTTTAGTGTATTAATAAATGATAGATTACAATCTTTTGGATTTGTTGGATAAACAGAAATACAATGCATTAATGAAAAATCAACTGCTCTATGTCTAAAGAAACTTACTAAATTATCAATTGCTTCTATATCCAATCCCCCTGTAGAAGCAACAATAGGTTTATTTAAACTTGAAGCTTCCTCTAATAGAGGCCAATCATTTGCAGAACATGAAGCAATTTTTATTATGTCTGCTT
>JFMR01000129.1 GCA_000635015.1 Prochlorococcus sp. scB243_498I20 | reverse complement strand
TAAAAAGACATTTGTGTCTCTGTTTTTTGAATCTCCTCAAATGGCATTTCTTTATTTGATCCATAAACAGAAGATGTTGATGCAATTAAAGTATGTGATACACTATATTTCTTTATCATTTCTAAAATATTAAAAGTTCCAATAATATTAGAGTCTAGGTAAGATTTTGGGTTTTCAATGGAATACCGTACTCCAGCTTGAGCTGCAAGATGAACAACAAATTCTGGTCTGTATTGCTGAAATATTTCTTCCAAGGGATTGCTATTAGTAATATCTAATTTCACTTCGGTAAAGTTTTTGTATTTTTTTAATATTCTTAATCTAGAAATTTTTAATTCTACATCATAGTAATTAGTTATAGAGTCTATTCCTATTACATAGTAACCTTCATCG
>JFMR01000128.1 GCA_000635015.1 Prochlorococcus sp. scB243_498I20 | reverse complement strand
TCCGATTGATGTACTTTTATCTATTATCGGCAGCTTTTTTCTAAAAAAATTATCTT
Source organism: Prochlorococcus sp. scB243_498I20 (assembly GCA_000635015.1). GTDB lineage: Bacteria > Cyanobacteriota > Cyanobacteriia > PCC-6307 > Cyanobiaceae > Prochlorococcus_A. The sequence goes on along the minus strand of JFMR01000128.1, from coordinate 201 downwards.
CATAAATATCAAAATAATGTTCAGGATTTTTTATTTTTGCATTTTGATTATTTGGCCATTGAATAACTCTGGTTTTTGAAGGTGAATCTCTTAAATAGCATTTCTCATTATCATTAACTGTTATTTTTAATTTATCTAATAATTCTGAAATCTTTTTCTTTGATAATGAGTCTTTAAACTTATCTTCAAAAATCTTTAAAA
>JFMR01000127.1 GCA_000635015.1 Prochlorococcus sp. scB243_498I20 | reverse complement strand
AGAAACAGATTCTTCTATTAAAAAGGGATTTTCTGTAGATAAAGACTGTTTTGGGAAGGATCCAATTAATGCTATAAATCTTAAAGATGATATTCTTTTTATTGATATTGGTGTACCTAGTGATTTAGAAAAAGGTAAAGATCTAATTCCTAAAATTATAAGCGATAATAAAAATGAAAAATCAATTTAAAATCTTTTTATAGATTATGAGGAGAAATAATCAAACTTTATATGAAAAATTAAGATGACGAAGAAACTTTATCTTGATAGAGACGGAATTATTAATGAACATATTCCATATGTTGGAACTTTAGAAAGATTTTTTTGGCATTTTGAAATCATCACGATAGCTAAATACTTCGTTGAAAAAAATTATAAAGTTATTGTAGTTACTAATCAATCTGGCATAGAAAGAGGATACTATTCATTATTTGATTTTTATAAATTAAGTAGATACATGATCAACGTTTTTTTAAAGAATGATATTGAAATAGAAGTAAGAGCATGCCCACATCTTCCAGAAAAAAATTGTTTCTATAGAAAACCAAATATCGGAATGATAAATGATATTAGAGATAAAGAAGATATTTTTATTGGAGATAAAGAAATAGATATGCTTACTGCCAAAAATGGCAACATAAAAAAAAGGTGGCTTATTTCCAAAAAAGAAACATCTAAACATGCTAGCAAAATATATAAGTGTCATAAAGAACTACTTTTAGAATTAGGCATATATGAGAAGTTTTTAAAAAATAATTATATTTATTGACTTGATTTAAGTTTTATTTATACTCAGAAAATTTTATATAATTTTAAGTTAGGTTTTTATAATTTAAAAATTAAAAATTTTTAAATAAATTTAGTATTTAAGCAAAGATTATTTGATACATATTAGAATTGATAATAATGCTAAAATATTTAAAAATTGATTAATTTATCAGCAAAAATTAAATTTTTTATTCCAAAAATAAAGGAATTAATTTCGAAATTCCCATAAAAATTTCTCAAACATATCTATATCTAAATAATGAAAATAAAGAAAATTTGTTGCATTGGAGCAGGATATGTTGGAGGTCCAACCATGTCAGTTATAGCTGATAAGTGTCCCGACATCCAAGTTGAAGTTGTTGACTTAAATGAAGATAGGATTAATCAATGGAACAATGAAGATTTTGAAAATCTTCCAATATATGAACCTGGCTTAGCTGAAATAGTAAAAAGATGTAGAGGCAAAAATCTCCATTTTTCGTCTTTAGTTAGAGAAAAAATTAAAACAGCCGATATTATATTTATTTCTGTTAATACACCTACAAAAAAATATGGCTTAGGTGCAGGCAAAGCAAGTGATCTTAAATGGGTTGAAAGATGCGCAAGAGAAGTAGCATCTTACGCTTCCGGGCATACCATTGTAGTTGAAAAAAGTACACTTCCAGTAAGAACAGCTGAGGTTATAAAAACAATCTTACAGGCAAGCACTGATTCAATTAACTCATCTTCTGGTATCAAAACTTTTGATGTACTATCCAATCCTGAATTCTTAGCTGAGGGTTCTGCAGTTTCTGATCTTCTTTTTCCAGATCGTGTACTAATTGGAGGGGAAAATAAAAAGGCTATTGATGCTCTAAGTAATATTTATAAAAAATGGGTCCCTGAAGAAAAAATTTTACATACAAATATTTGGAGTAGTGAACTTGCGAAATTAACTTCTAATGCTTTTCTAGCACAGAGAATAAGTTCTATAAATTCTATAAGTGCTATATGTGAATCCACAGGTGCTGATGTAAGAGAAGTCTCTAGGGCTATCGGTAAAGATAGTAGAATAGGTTCAAAATTTCTTGATTCAGGACCAGGTTTTGGAGGCAGTTGTTTTAAGAAAGATATATTAAATTTAGTTTATTTAGCAAAGTTTTATGGATTAAATGAAGTAGCGGATTTCTGGGAAAGTGTAGTAAATATTAATGCTTGGCATCAAAGTAGAATTTCTCAACTTGTAATTAAAAATCTTTTTGGAACTTTAGCGGGTAAAAAGATTGTAATTTTAGGATTCGCTTTTAAAGCCAATACCAATGACACAAGGGAATCTGCAGCAATTCAGATTTGTAAGGATTTAATAAATGAAGGTGCTTATTTAGTTATAAATGATCCTAAGGTATCTCCACATCAAATAACTAATGATTTAGGAATGAAACAATTAAGTAAAATTTCCGAAACAGAGTCTTTAAATATGTATGATGGCTTGGGAAGTTGGAATTATGGTGAAAACTTAGATATTGAAATTTTTAATGATGCTTATGCTATATTAGTTTTAACAGAATGGCCTCAATATTCCTCTATAAATTGGAAAGAAGTAGCTAAAAAGATGATACAACCAGGCTGGATTTTTGATTCTAGATCAATACTAGATTCAGAAAAAGTAAAAAATGCAGAACTTAATTTTTGGAGGGTTGGAGATGGATCATAAAATTTAAAAATCTCAAAACAAACTTTGATTTTAAAATATAAATTAATCAGAAATTAATGCTAAAATTAAAACTATGATTTTCAATTAAACTTGAGAACAGCTCCAGAAAGCATGCTACAACTTGTAAATCTCTAGGTGCATTTTAAGGTGCAGATTTCAATAATCAAACGCTATAAAGTACTATAGGAATTACGGACGTTACGAAAGAAATCTCTAGATTGATTGATATGACTGACGTTTCGAGATTTGGGGCCATAGCTCAGCTGGTAGAGCACCTGCATGGCATGCAGGGGGTCAGGAGTTCGAGTCTCCTTGGCTCCACTTAATTTTTTCAGTCATACTAAGAGTTTTCAGACTGAGTTTAGTAATAACATAACTTTTGTACGTACTTGTCCAAGTTTATTTTTTATTAGTTGAAAACATAAAAATTTTTCTTTTAAATAACATACTCTTTAAAAGAAAAATAAATAAATCGATTATTTCTCTATAACGACTAAGCCAGATCAAAAGAAACCTTGTTCGGAATATCTTATTAAAAGGTAGAAATCCTCCGGATTCAACAGTATTACAAAGTGAATTGAATACAAAGTAACGTAAATTACCTTGTTTAATAAAGATTTTTAGCCTCTTAGAAACACCTAAAGAATTATAATGAAACTTGGCGCAAACATCATTTATCACAAATGAATTTACAACGACTTTAACTATATTTTTATCTTTAGGAATTGTCTCTATTTTTCTAACAAATCCTAATTTAAAATCTAAACAATATTTCTTTGCGCCACTTGTAGATATAATTTCAAAAATAATTTTATCCTTAAGGTACATCCTAATGAATATATTTGTAGAATTTATAATTTTGTTGAAATATCTATAAAGATTTTTTTCATTAATGTTAGATTTTTCTTCTATTTTATATTGTTTATCAAGAATATTTTTTACCTTTAACTGATAATCAGTTAAATAATCATTTCTATCAATACTTGATAAATTTGAACGTAATGATACATTTTTGAAATGTTCATTAGTAATCAAATTTATTTTTTCTGAAGGTAAAATCATTTTACATTTCATACCTTTATAATTTTGTGAAACTTTCTCAAAATCATTTACTAAATAATCTGCAAAATTTAATATCGAGTTATATTCAAAAGTATCTTTGTGTAAGTGAGCCATATTACTTGCGAAGGGGATAGCAAATTTAGTATTTAGACCATAACAAGCATCAAAAAATTCTAATGAATATTCGAAACTACTTTTATCATCTTTGTTAATATATCGATTACCCATTAAATCTCTGTAGCAACATCTTGAATTAGCACTTGAATGACTTCTTAAAACATAATCAGGTTTAGGAATTAAACTTAAAAGATGAGAATTAGATAAAGGTAATATTTTCGAATCATTTAGATTAAGGATACAAAAATCAGAAGAAAATATTGACAATGCTGAATCTGCAAAGAATGGACCTGATTGAAAGGAACAGATTGATATTTGTTGAGATATTTTAAATTTTTTTGAATGCGGAATTTCAATTATTCTGCTCTTTCCTATTATTGATTTAAGATCAGTATATATTCTTCTTTCAGGAGTTTTTGGAATTATAAACTTACAAAATGGGGCTTTTTTTATAATACTTTTAATTGTAGGACCATGAAAATGATCCCAATACAAATGAGTAATGTATATAAATAAAGCATCTTGATTTTTCCATCTTTCTAATATTTCATAGAAATTATCTTGAGGCGGGAAGTTCCACCAAGAGCGCCAATAGCATGAACCTAATAACCATGGATCACACACTATGGAAGTCTTACCTTCTCTTATTTCACAACAACTATGACCGTGAATATAAAGTTCTGGAGAATTAATAATACTTCAATATATCTATAAAAAACATAACATATCTAATAAAAATTCGATGTAACTGAATCAATGATTATTGAAAAAATTATTTATTTAAATAATAATTATCCTTCTTAACTACAAATAATAATTTTCAAGTTATTAATATAATTTAATTAAAAGAAACATGTTCTACATATCCATTTTTAACTTTATGTTTTCCTTTTCTATTTATATAGTTTTTTAATCCTGTACTTTCTACAATTAATTTTTTAATATTTATGTTTGAGGAGAAATCAAAATTTTTAATAATCTCCTTTTCAAGACCTTCTATATCCATTTTGATTAGGATAGGAATGACACCCTTGAAATTGGTATTTTCCATAATTTTTTTAAGTGATACTGTTTCAACTTTGATTTTTTCTAATAATCTTTCCCCAATGGGATTAAACGAACTATATTTTCCATCCTTAGAAAGATTAAATTCTAAGAAATCATTATCTTTCAAATTTATGGCTCTAAAATCTAGGGTGGATCTATCGCTAAATTTAAATAAGTTTTTCTTTAGAAAAGATCTATTTTCTGGGTCGGGCTCTACGCAATAAATTCTGTTTTTACTATTTCTAGAGAGAAAATATAAAGCACTGATACCAATATTTGATCCAAGATCCAATATTTGTCTTTGACAATTACTTACAAGATAATCTTCCCTTATAAAAATTGAATATAATGTTCTTGCAGATTGTCTATTCCTTAAAAATATATTTACTCTTCCGATTGGTGTGCGCACTTTAATAAAACAGTTTCGCCAAGGATAAATTAAATAACAAATGAATAATAATGGATTAACTAAAGTGACAAAAACTTTTGGTATAGAATAAATATTACGAGGATTTAAAATTGGTATTTTCACTTAATCTAAAATCGAATCAGAATTTTAAATTCTTTTTCAAGAAATTAATATAAAAACAATTTTATTATAAAAAACAAGTGGCAAGAACCAAAAAGATATCTTGTAATAATTTTTTCTAATTCTAATTAAAAAAATTGCACATTTTCAATTCTTTTTTTTAAAATTATTCAATAAATAAATTAAATCTAGTCAATTAGCTTATTGTATAAACGAAAAAAAATAAAAATCAACGAAAGTATATAGAAAACTGTGTATGAAAAAAGGTATAGATTTAAACAATCAAAATAGGTACAAAAAATAAGTAATGGTGCCATCCATCCCACAAGACCTATCTCAGAACTTAAAGAAAGGCTATTTTCCCTAATTAAAGCACTATTTAAAGTAATAAAATGGGCTATATATCAGTAATTACAATGTGTCTTATACCCTATCAAGTTCTCGCACTAATTTTCGCAATTTACATTTAGTTATAATTTCTAACGCGTGTTATAGTAATGGGACTCACCTGTTTTTAGCCCTTCATGGCATGCAGGGGGTCAGGAGTTCGAATCTCCTTGGCTCCACTTTTTTAGTGATTTGGAGTTGTAAATTTTTGTGTATTCAATAATTCTTGGAAATAATAAAATATCTATTATTAAATTGAAAAATTTGAAGATTTATGTATAAAAAAATATGTTTAGGTTTTTCAATAATTTTCTCTTTTCTTGAGGATTTTTTTTTAAAAAGAAATGTACCAAAAAGTGATTTATATATAAATGGTTATGATTTTTATTGCGAAGCAAACTCTTTTTTTGAAAAAAAAATAAAAAAATATAGATATATCATTGATAAAAAATATCAAAAATTATTTATTTATGATGAAAAAACTTTAAATGAAATTGTAAAAATAGTTTTTACTAAAAAGTTTAGAGAATACTTAACTTCTCAAACAGGTTTTAATTATTCAATAGACTTTATTAGCTCCTATCAAAATTCACATATTTTAGAAATTGATGATAACGGGAACTGGTATGGTAATAACTTTCATTTTGATAAGCCTTATACTAAAAACATGTTGAAAGTAATGGTTCCTGTGTATCCAATAGAGGATAATGATGGACCTTTAAGTTTATTTGATAAAAATAGTTCAAATTTATATCGTAAAGGGTTGAGGTTATCTGGTAAAAGGATAAAGTTAATTGGGAAGACAGGAGATAAATGCTTATTTCTTCCAAATGTTTGTCTTCATAAGGCAGATAATCCCAGAGAGGGTAGGTCTGCAACATTAATTATGTTTCAATTAAATCCATCATCATATTGGTCTATAAATAATAAAATAACTGAAAGGCAAAAATATAAAGAACCAAAATTCCCATTTTTTACTTATTTTTTTGATAAAAGATATCCTATGGAAAAGTCAGTTTAAAATTTTTTAAAAGTCTTTATAAATTAAAATTAAGTTTCATCTAGAATAATTATTCCTTTGATATTCAAATTTTGAATATTTAGAGATTCATTTAATTCTTCTAAATCAGATTTAGTTAATGATTTGGTCTGGGCCAGCAAAACTTGTGATTTTGCTAGTTTATATTCTTTTGGATCATAAGAGATAATTATATCAAGGTTTTTAGAGGCAGCACTATTTTTGAAAAGATTGAGTAATTCCTCTAAATCACCTTTTATATATTTTTTTGAAGTTGGTATTATGGCGCAGAGGGGATCTTTTTCTGTAAACATTTTATTCTCAATTAGTAAATCAACAAAATCTTGCCAAGAATTTCTATTTTTTAACGTAAAAATTCTTAAGAGTGGATAAGGTACTAATTTAAGTAAAGTATTGCTATCGTAGATAATTCCAGAAATTTTCTCTTTATAATAAGCACCAAAACATCCTATTGTTAGTCCAGCTAATAATCCCGAAGCAATAAATCTTAACTTTCTTGGATATACGGGATCTTTTAATAAAGAAGGGATAGAAATAAGTTCCCATGGTTCTTCAGTTCTAGCTTGTTCTAGTGCTAAAGCTGATTTTTGAACTTCTAATCTTGCTAAAGTGGATGAATCTCGAACTGATCTTCTATAAAGTTCCTTGAATTTAGTAATAACACCTTCAGGTCTTTTGCTTTTTTCTATGATTGCGTTTGCCTCTGAAATCTTTGCGTTTAAAAATGCTTTTGCTCGATCTCTTAATATTTTAATAGTGAAATCCCTATTATAAATAGTCTTTTGAATAGAAATATCACTTTCTTTGAACTTCTCTCTTAAATTAATCAACCTAGTTTCCAAAGTTACTAACCTATCAGGAAGACCTTGCTTATTTAGCTCGGGAATTGTACTAGTAATGAAATATAGTTTTTCAGAGATATTTTCAGGGTTTTTTGAATTAAACAATTTATCAATTTCTTCAATTTTATATTCAGATTCCTCTATTAATTTAGAAGCTGAAAGTCTTTGTTCTTCAATACTTGTAGTAAATAAAGGTGTGGATTCTAACTCTAAAGAGTTAAAAGATGATATGACATTGGATCCAACACTAGTTTCTGTTGAATCAATTATGGGGGGGAAAAGATTATATTTTGAAGCAAAGTTATCTAAAATTTCTAAAGAATCTCTACTTTTAATTGAATAGTCATTAATTTGGTCATCTAGATATGATAGACCTTTTTTTATACCTCTAATTCTATCCCTTTTCGAATATTCCTGATATCTTTTGGAAAGTTTTTCTAAAACAGGTATTACTGTCTCTTTATTTTTGCTTTGATATTTAATATTTAATACTGATGTATTTGTTTCTAATTCAATTTTTAAATTATCTTCTTTCCAGTCTTCATATAATAAGTCGGAAACGTCTTCTCCTGATTTAAATTCTAATTCTTTGACGAATTGAAAAATAGGTTTTAATATTGATGTGCTTTCTAAAATCTTAACCTCAGTATCAAGCTGATTCTCGCCTTGAGTACCCAATAATCTTCTTAATCCAGGCTGAGAGTTAATAATAGCAGCGCCCATTGAAGAGGCAGATTCGCTTGCGCGATCCCTTAAAACAATTTGAAAAGAACCTTCCCATATAGGTTTCAATAAGAAAGCTAAAGAGGTTGATGCTAGTAAAGTTAAAGCAGTTACTCCTCCTACAAATCTTTTTTTTCTAATAATAGTTTTAAAGATTTCTGATAAATCTAGTGTGGATTCATTTTCTGAATTGTTTGAAGTGAAATTATTTTGTATTGCATTTTGCATAAGATTTAATCCTCAAATATTTTGGTAACTGCAAATAGGCCTAGAAATGGTCTTGTTATTTCAGTTGTTACATCCAATGTTGCTGTTAATAAAGAGTTTCTTACTCTTATTATGTCCCCATTCAATAAAATTGGATTTTTTGTGGATCCTATTTCTTGTTTGGGGTTATAAGAAAATATTCGCCTATCAATTTCTCCATTATTTGTAAATCTTAAAAATTCAATATTACCTTTTAAAATTTTTGTACCTCCTGCGATGCTAATTGCCTCCATTAGTGATGCCCCAGTTGGTACTTTTGTTGCTCCAGGAATATTTATCCTCCCTGATACAAAAACTGTTATAAATTTTGGATTTAGATTTATTTGACCGGTTTGTAACAATTGTTCTCTAATTCTTAAATCGGTTTTAGAAATGAAAATCGAGTCCCCATCTTGTAATCTAATATTTTGAGATTGGTCACCTTTTGTAATTAGATCAATAAGACTTAATTTGGTTTGTTTTTTACCTCCCCCTTCACTTATAGGATTTTTTCTAAGAACTTTTATTTCTGAAATATTGGAAAAAGGGGTTATACCTCCTGCACTCTTGATTGCATCAAAAAGAGTCGGAGCAAAAGTAAAATAGGTTTCATATCCTTCAGTTGTAGAGATTAACTCTCTGCTGTTTGAAATTTCTTCTCCTTCAAGGATAGACATCTCAGCATCTTCTGAAAAAGAAATATTATCCGTTACCTCTCTTAAAGGATAAAAACCTGGTCTTGCAACTTCTCCACCAACATAAACAGCAATTGAACGATACCTTATTACCTTAAGAAAAATTGTTGGATCTAATATGAAATTTTTGTATTCCTTTGTTAGAAATAAATTTAGTTCATTTAAAGTTAAACCTTCTACATAAATTTCTTTAACTCTTGGCAAATATAGAGTTCCATCTTTAGCAATAACATATTCTCCGCTAAATTCTGGAATATCATCTATTTCTATAAAGATCCCATCACCAGGACCTAAAATATATGAATCATAATTTATTTTACTTCTTTGTTCAAATTCTTTTTCTAGAATTTCGGAGATACTTTCTTCTTTCGTATCAGCATTAATTTTGGAAGTAAAAGGGAAAAAAATAAATATTATGAAGAGTATTGAAGTTAGTTTATTTAATAAAAAAAGAGGTTTCATTTTTAATGTATTAAATAATAACTACTAACTATACTTAACTATAAATATAACATTTGAAGCCTAATAGTTTATAGTTTTATAACCCCTAAATATTTATTTTTGAATTTAATTATCTTAAAATAAGAGTAATTTTTTTTACTTACTAAATCATAAAAGAACAAGTCATCTTGTATGTCATCAAAAATAATAAAAGCATTATCAGATAAATATTTGGAAACTTTTTTTATAGTGCTTTCTTTATCTTTATAGAATTTAGATGAGTCATAATGAAATAGATCAACTTTTCCAATCCAATTTGTAGGTATTTTGTTAAGGTTAAAATAATCACCATCAGAATAGAGTAACCAATTTTTTCTTAATTCTTGTTTAACTAAAATTCCAATATATTTTTCACTATTAGGTAATCCTGGGTAAGCATAATCACTACTAAACAACAATCCAGAATTATTCTTATTTATAGCTTCTAGGATAGCTGAAGAGGTAAAACCAGTAGCTACTCCTGTCTCAATTATGCATTGGAGTGAATATTTTCTTATTAAGAAATATAGAAGATGATAAGCACCTCCTCCTCCTAATTTAAACTCTATTGTATTTAAAATTCTTTGGCTTTCTATTTCAAATTTATTAAAATATTCTAAACTTTCCGACCATTTTACTTCATCTAATTTTTTGGCATACTCTTCGACGGATATGCAATTTAATTTTATCCATTCTATATTTTTTTTATTGTTATTACATTTTTGTATCGCATGAGTTGCTTCGTGTCTTAATGCTTTTCTTATCGCCCTTTCT
>JFMR01000126.1 GCA_000635015.1 Prochlorococcus sp. scB243_498I20 | reverse complement strand
CTTGAAATCTCTCTATATCATCTTCTCCTAAATAAGAACCGCTTTGTATTTCTATTAATTTTAGAGGTATTTTCCCAGGATTCGACAATCTATGTTTTTCTCCTAGGGGGATGTAGCAACTTTGGTTCTCATGTAATGTTGTGACTTTACTTCCAATCTCAACTTTCGCAGTGCCATTAACAATAACCCAGTGTTCAGAACGGTGATGGTGTAATTGCAAGGATAATTTTTCACCTGGTTTTACATTTATTAATTTAACTTGCCATCTAAAGTCATCAACAACTGATTCATAATACCCCCATGGCCTGTAAATCTTTTTATGATCTTGCCCTTCAGAAATGCCTTCTTCTTTTAAAGAATTAACGATATCCTTAACCTTTTGAGATTCAGTTCTATCAGCAATTAAAATTGCATCCCCAGTTTCAACAATTATTAGATTTTTTACACCAATAGCTGCAATTAATCTTTTCTCTCCTCTTATATAACAGTCTTTTATATTTTGTTCAAATACATTGCCTTGTGAAACATTCCCATTTTTGTCTTTTTTCGAAATTTTCCAGACTGAATCCCAACTACCAATATCTGACCAACCTGCATCTAGTGGAAGTACAGTTCCTTTGGTTGTTTTTTCCATTACTGCTATATCAATTGACAAGTTAGGACATGCAGAAAATTCTTTTTCATCTATTCTCAAGAAATCTAAATCTTTAACAGCTTTCTTTAAAGCTTTTTTGCAGTGATTAATAATATCTGGGTTAGATTTCTCAATTTCACTTAAAATTGTTTTTGCCTTAAATAAAAACATTCCACTATTCCAAGTGTATCTCTTATCTTTTATCAATTCATATGCAGCCTCTTTATTTGGTTTTTCAATAAAGGATTCTATATTAAGGCCTTCAATTTTTGAGTTATTGAATTCTTGTTTGGATTTAATATATCCATAACCAATTTCAGGAGATTGGGGAACTATCCCAAAAGTTACTAATCTTCCTTCAGAAGAATATTTAATACCTGCTTCTACTACTTCTAAAAATCTTACATTATTTTTGATCTCATGATCTGATGATAAAACAAGTAAATGTGGATCATCTTCATTTTCTAAAGAAGATAGTGCTGCAAGAGTTATTGCAGGAGCGGTATTACGACCAAAAGGTTCAAGAATTATTTTTTTTGGTTTTATATTAATTTCTCTAAATTGTTCTGCAACGATAAATCTATGATCTTCATTAGAAATTAAAATTGGATTTTTTAAATTACTTATAGAGTTAATCCTTTCCTGAGTCTTTTGAAGTAAAGATTTTTCTTCATTGGGATCTAAGGATAAAAATTGCTTAGGGAAACTCTTACGAGATAATGGCCATAATCTTGTGCCAATACCTCCACATAATATAACTGGAACTATAGATTTTGATTGCATTAAATTTATATGTTGTACTTACTTGATTTGAAATTATATTATTAGTTTTTAAATAAAATTTCTAATAATATTTAGCATAATAATTATAAATAAAACAAATAAATATAATTATATTATAATTTTAGAGCTCAACGTTAATAAATACATAAATGTTTTTAGAAATAGTAAAAAATTTTTAAGACTATTAATATAGTAATTAATCTGTG
>JFMR01000125.1 GCA_000635015.1 Prochlorococcus sp. scB243_498I20 | reverse complement strand
ACTAAGCTTCATTTAGATATTTGCACCAGCTGCAATCTTAACAAGTCTTACTACTCCTTTTTCAGTTACTTTTTTTGCTATTTTTTATACCCATTTCTTTGGTATAGGGCTCATTTATAAGTCTTGGAACTCTTTTTAGAAAAATGTCAATTGAATATCCAGGTACTTTCTGTAAAATCTCTAAAAAGTTTCTCAATGGCGCTATATATATTATTAGATCACTCAGGTTGTTATTTTCGTTGATAGTATTTAATTTAATTGATTGTGGAAGATAGTTATTCAAACTTTTCAATATTTTTAGACTAAGCAAATCTATCTGATTTGTTAAACCTTCAACTATTTCATTTCTAAGAAATCCTCCATTTGGAGAA
>JFMR01000124.1 GCA_000635015.1 Prochlorococcus sp. scB243_498I20 | reverse complement strand
TGTAAGCAATGACCTAATTATAAGTGCATAGTATGGGGGCAGTCTGAAGGGGAATTTATACATAACACCAGACATATCATCTGTCACGCTCTTAAAATCCATTTTTGAAACACCTTGTTCAACGGCGTTGATGAAAACATCTTGAAATGCTGGAACAATCGGTTCTAGATTAACTTCCTCTGATAAAAATCCCAATTTTACGAAATCTTGAGATAATT
>JFMR01000123.1 GCA_000635015.1 Prochlorococcus sp. scB243_498I20 | reverse complement strand
ATGGACTACAGCTTGAATTAATCCTGATCTAGATTCTCTGGAAACCTCGCTCATCATTCCAAAATCTAAATAACATAATCTCCCATCTTCTAAGGCTAATAAATCACCTGGATGTGGATCTGCGTGGAAAAAACCATGTTCTAAAAGCTGTTCTAAACTGCATTGCACCCCTATATCAATCATTTCATCAGGATTTATTCCTAATTTTTTTACGTCTTCTAAATTTGTTAATTTGGTACCGTCTATCCATTCCATTGCTAAAACTCTTCTTG
>JFMR01000122.1 GCA_000635015.1 Prochlorococcus sp. scB243_498I20 | reverse complement strand
TGCTAAAACTCTTCTTGAAGTTATTTCTTTAAAAATTTTTGGTACGGCAATCATTTTGTTATTTTTATGCATATCTCTAAATTTTTCTGCATTTGCAGCTTCGTTTAGATAATCCATCTCTTCAAAAACTCTTTTTCCTAATTCATCAATCAAAGCAACTAGATCACTTCTTATTAATCCGATATTGTTTTTTAGCCAATAAGCAATATTTCTCACTATGTAGAGATCTA
>JFMR01000121.1 GCA_000635015.1 Prochlorococcus sp. scB243_498I20 | reverse complement strand
TTTCTTCAGTTTTTAATTTAGCTTTATGTACTTGCCCTAAAGAAGCAGCGGAAATTGGCTCTTTATCAATTTCTAAAAAAATTTCATCTATTTTACATCCTAAATCTTCTTCTATTAGTTCCATAGCTTTATCGCCATCAAATCCAGGGAGCTGATCTTGTAATTCAGATAATTCTTCAAGGAGAATCCCTGGAATTATATCTGGTCT
>JFMR01000120.1 GCA_000635015.1 Prochlorococcus sp. scB243_498I20 | reverse complement strand
TTTTAATCTTCCAGTTAATTTATCCCATCCAACGGCAAAGATGTAAGCAAAAATAGGTATGAGTGTTTGCCAAAGTCTTTTTAAAAGTCTTTTAGGATTTTTTTTGTAAATTTTAGAAATTGTATCTGGATCATAATTTAAGAGTCCAGACACCTCAATAAAATCAGTAAAATCTTCTTTCATAACTTTATATAATTAAAACCTTTATTTTTTTAAAAAAGAAGTTAATTTTTTTATAAGGAAGATTTATCATGTTAATACAATTAAAAATAGAGAATATTGCCTTAATAGAAATTA
>JFMR01000119.1 GCA_000635015.1 Prochlorococcus sp. scB243_498I20 | reverse complement strand
AAAACAGCAGACTTTGATTTAAAGATTCAAAATTTTAGAGAGAAGTTATTAAATATCCATGCTGAGGTTGAAGATTTAATTTTCGATTTTAAATCATATTTGCTAGACATAGAAAATTATGAATCTAATCTTCCAGAAATACAAAAAAGATTATTTTTTTTAAAAAACTTAGAGAGAACTTTTTCATTGGACTTATCTGAATTAATCGGAAAGCGCGATCAATTAAAGACTTATTTTCAACAAAATGATCAAGATAATGAAATTTGCAGGATTAAAGCTCAAATTGAAAATTTACAAAGTAATTTAAATTCTTTATTTGATATTCAATCTTCTGCAAGAAAAAAAATTGCTAAACAGTTACAAAATTCAGTAATGTCCATTTTAAGCAATTTAGGTTTAGAAAATGCAAATTTTTCAATTCAATTTTCTGAATGCAAGCCTTCTGGCGATGGAATTGACGAAATAAATTTTTTGTTTTCGGCTAATCCTGATCAGAAG
>JFMR01000118.1 GCA_000635015.1 Prochlorococcus sp. scB243_498I20 | reverse complement strand
ATGTTATTTCTGGTGGAGAAATGTCAAGATTTTTGTTAGCTATAAAATCTAGTATTTCTAAAAAACCCAATACTTTCTTTTTAGATGAAATTGATACTGGTTTAAGTGGCAAATCTCTAATTTCTTTGGTTGAGCTGATAAAAGAAATTTCTAAAAATCAACAAGTTTTATGTATAACACATCAGCCGTTCTTAGCTGCAAGAGGATTAGTTCATTTCAAAGTTAAAAAAAATGTAATTGATGGAATAACTTACACCTCAATTTCAAAACTAACTACAAAAAATCAAAGAAAAAATGAATTAATAGAACTTATAGGTGGAGGTTCTTGTGAAGTAAACGAATTTGCCTCACGTCTTCTTGATCGTCCAGCTGCGTAAAATAGAAAAAATTCTACTATAAT
>JFMR01000117.1 GCA_000635015.1 Prochlorococcus sp. scB243_498I20 | reverse complement strand
GATTTAAACATGGTTAATAAAGTTGATAGTAGTTTTGCGGAAGATAACTCAATTAATATTAGGGGAGCTCGTCAGCATAATTTAAAAAATATTGATCTTTCTCTACCTAGGAATAAATTTATAGTTTTTACAGGTGTGAGTGGAAGCGGTAAGAGTTCTCTAGCATTTGATACTATTTTTGCTGAAGGGCAAAGAAGATATGTTGAAAGCCTTTCGGCATATGCAAGGCAATTTTTGGGTCA
>JFMR01000116.1 GCA_000635015.1 Prochlorococcus sp. scB243_498I20 | reverse complement strand
ATATTATGAATTTGATTTTTATCTAATTCAATACTATCAGCTATTTCAATTGATCAAAAATCTACAAGTCATAATCCTCGATCAACAGTTGGAACAGTAACAGAGATACAAGATTATTTAAGATTATTGTTTGGTCGTGCTGGTGAGCCTCATTGTCACCACTGCGGGATTCCAATTTCGCCTCAAACAATTGATGAAATGGTTGATCAAATTCTTCTTTTACCAGAAGGAACAAGATACCAATTGTTAGCGCCTGTTGTAAGAGGTAAGAAAGGAACACATACAAAATTAATCAGTGGACTGGCTGCTGAAGGATTCGCTAGGGTAAGAATTAACGGAGAGGTAAGAGAACTTGCTGATAGTATTGAATTAGATAAAAATCAAATTCATAATATTGAGGTAGTAGTTGATAGATTAATTGCAAGAGAAGGAATACAAGAAAGATTAAATGATTCTCTACAAACTTGTCTCAAAAGAGGCGATGGCTTAGCAATAGTAGAAGTTGTTCCAAAAAAAGGAGAAAAATTACCTTCTAACTTAGAGAGAGAAAAACTTTATTCAGAAAATTATGCATGTCCTGTACATGGCTCTATTGTTGAAGAACTTTCTCCTAGATTATTTTCTTTTAATAGTCCGTATGGGGCATGTCCAGATTGTCATGGGATTGGTTATCTAAAAAAATTTACTGCGGATAGAGTTATACCTGATAAAACATTGCCAGTTTATGCTGCAATAGCTCCTTGGAGTGAAAAAGATAATACTTATTACTTCTCTTTATTGTATTCTGTAGGACAAGCTTATGGTTTTGAATTAAAAACTCCTTGGAAAGATTTAAGTGATTTGCAAAAAAAAGTTTTACTTTTGGGATCAGATAAACCAATATTAATTCAAGCTGATAGTCGTTTTAAAACTTCTAGTGGTTTTGAGAGACCTTTTGAGGGGATCTTGCCAATATTAGAAAGGCAATTGAATGAAGCCAATGGAGAATCAGTTAAACAAAAATTAGAAAAGTATCAAGAATTAGTTCCCTGTAAGACATGTTCTGGAAAAAGATTAAGACCTGAAGCTTTGGCAGTTAAACTTGGTCCATACAACATTACTGACTTAACTTCTATAAGCGTTTCTGAAACTCTAAATCACGTAGAGCGAATCATGGGTTTAGGTAAGACAAAGATGGAAAATATATCTTTATCAGAAAAACAAAAGCAGATAGGTGAATTGGTTTTAAAAGAGATACGTTTACGTTTGAAGTTTTTAATAAATGTAGGTTTAGATTATTTGACTTTAGATAGACCAGCTATGACTTTATCAGGTGGTGAGGCTCAGCGTATTAGATTAGCTACACAAATAGGAGCAGGTCTTACTGGTGTTTTATATGTATTAGATGAACCAAGTATTGGTTTGCATCAGAGAGACAATGACAGATTATTAGAAACATTAAAAAGTTTAAGAGACTTGGGGAATACTTTAGTTGTTGTTGAACATGATGAAGATACTATGAAGTCCGCAGATTATTTAGTAGATATTGGTCCTGGGGCAGGTGTTTATGGTGGAGAAATTATCGCTCAAGGATCTTATCAAGATGTCTTAAATTCAGAAAAGTCATTAACTGGAGCATATCTCAGTGGTAGGAAGTCGATTCCTACTCCAAAAGAACGTAGATCATCTGTTAAAAAAAGTTTAATTTTAAGTAATTGCTCTAAAAACAATTTAAAAAATATTTCTGTGGAATTTCCTTTAGGAAGATTAGTTTCTGTAACTGGTGTGAGCGGAAGCGGGAAGAGCACCTTGATAAACGAGTTACTTCATCCTGCATTGTGTCATTCACTAGGATTAAAAGTTCCTTTTCCTCAAGGTGTAAAAGAGTTAAAGGGTATAAAGGCAATTGATAAAGTTATCGTTATTGATCAATCTCCAATAGGAAGAACTCCAAGATCAAATCCTGCTACATATACTGGTGCTTTTGACCCTATAAGGCAAATATTTACTGCTACAGTTGAAGCAAAAGCAAGAGGTTATCAGGCTGGTCAATTTAGCTTTAACGTGAAAGGAGGAAGATGCGAAGCTTGTAAAGGCCAGGGAGTAAATATTATTGAAATGAATTTTTTACCTGATGTTTATGTTCAATGTGAAGTATGTAAAGGAGCTCGTTTTAATAGAGAAACTCTTCAAGTTAAATATAAAGGTTTCAATATATCTGATGTTTTAGAGATGACTGTTGAACAAGCTGCAGAAACTTTCTCTGCAATACCTCAAGCTGCTGATAGATTATCTACATTGGTAGACGTAGGATTAGGATATGTCAAATTAGGTCAACCAGCTCCTACATTATCTGGTGGAGAGGCTCAAAGAGTTAAGTTAGCCACGGAACTGTCAAAAAGGGCTACCGGAAAAACTTTATATTTGATTGATGAACCAACTACAGGGTTAAGTTTTTATGATGTTCATAAATTAATGGATGTGATACAACGTTTGGTAGATAAAGGTAATTCAGTAATTGTTATTGAACATAATTTAGATGTTATTAGATGTTCAGATTGGATTATCGATTTAGGACCTGATGGAGGGGATAAAGGAGGAGAAATCATTGCAGAAGGTATTCCTGAGGATGTAGCTAAAAATCCTACAAGTCATACTGCAAAATATCTTAAAAAGGTTCTGAAATAAGAAAATCCTTGTTGTATTTCTTTTTATTTTAATTATTTCAGCAAAACGAAATTCTTTTTTAAAGGGGCATAAAACGCTTCTATAACTGCTTTTTCGAAAACTTTTATATTAAATAAATTTCAAATCATAATGCTTTCTTAATATTTCCTTAGAAAATTCAGCTTATTTGTATTAAAGGCCGTTGATCGGAGGATTTGCTGAATGAGGTTGAAATTTTTACATTTACATTTACATGGTCTTATACGTTCTAAAAATCTTGAATTAGGCAGGGATCCAGATACAGGAGGGCAAACACAATATGTTTTAGAATTAATTAAAAGTTTGGCTAATACTTCAGAAGTTGACCAAGTCGATTTAGTTACTCGTTTAATAAATGACCCCAAAGTAGACGATGAATATTCTCAAGAAGAAGAATTTGTAGAACCCGGAGTTAGAATTTTAAGATTCAAATTTGGACCTTATAAATATTTAAGAAAGGAATTGCTTTGGCCTTATTTAGATCATTTAACTGAAAGCCTAATTTCGTACTATAAAAAAAACAAAAAGCCTAATTTCATTCATGCACATTATGCAGATGCTGGATATGTAGGAGTTAAATTGAGTAAATCCTTAAATGTACCACTTATTTTTACTGGTCATTCTTTAGGAAGAGAGAAAAAAAGGAAATTGCTTGATACTGGTTTAAGAAATAATCAAATAGAGAAGCTTTATTCAATAAGTACAAGAATTGAGGCAGAAGAAAAAGCATTGAAATCTGCTGATATCGTTGTTACAAGCACTAAACAAGAGTCAGTTTATCAATATTCCCAATATTCCTCTTTTTCACCTCACAAAGCTAGAGTAATTCCACCTGGTGTTGATCATAATAAGTTTCACCATATTCACTCAACAACAGAGACAGCTGAAATTGAGAATATGATGAAACCTTTTCTAAAGGATTCTTCTAAACCCCCATTATTGAATATTTCTAGAGCTGTACGAAGAAAAAATATTCCTTCTTTGATTGAAGCATATGGAAGATCTGAAAAATTAAAAAGAAAAACTAATTTAATTTTGATTTTGGGTTGTAGAGACAGTACTTCTAAACTTGACCCTCAACAAAAAGATGTTTTCAATAAAATTTTTGAAACAATTGATAAATATAATTTGTATGGAAAGGTAGCTTATCCAAAAAAACATCTTCCAAGTCAAATTCCTGCTTTATATAGGTGGGCTGCTAGCAGAGGAGGTGTATTTGTAAATCCAGCTTTAACAGAGCCTTTTGGTTTAACTCTCCTTGAAGCTTCTTCATGTGGATTACCAATAATATCAACAAATGATGGAGGGCCAAAAGAAATTCGCTCAAAATGTGAAAATGGACTTCTAGTAGATGTTACTGATATTAATGAGTTGAAAGTTATTCTTGAAAAAGGAATTTCAAATAATAGTCAGTGGAAATTATGGAGTAGAAATGGAATTGAGGGTGTTAACAGGCACTTTAGTTGGAACACTCATGTACGAAATTATTTATCAATACTTATAAATGAATTTGCAATTTCAAATAATTATTCTTCATCTGACATTAAACAAAGTTGTTTAAAAGGAAGCTCCTCACTTATAAAACCCCATTGATCAAATACCTTAGGATCAGGGTGAAGAATTAGTTGATTATTTTGAGTTTTTTTTAATTTGAAGCCCTTCTTAGAGAGTTTTTTCATTAAGTTAGCAGTTTCTTCAAATCTTGAGGCCATTGCATCAAGACTTGAGCAGTCACTTGTTAATCCATTATCTTTCCATGTAAAAAAATTCATAACAAATTTTTTAAAGATTGATTTTTAAAACTATACCTAAAATTACAAGTAAAATGTTGATTTTCCAAAAATTTTCAACTATTTTTTGTTCCTTAACTCCTTTAAGTTCAAAATGGTGGTGCAGTGGAGCCATTAAAAATACGCGTTTACCTCTGTGAAATAATTTTTTTGTAATTTTAAAAAACCCTACTTGAACCATTACTGATAATGACTCAATAATAAATATTCCTGAGAAAATAGATAATGTAAAAACGCTATTGGTCAATAATGCTATAGAACCCAGAACTGCACCAATACTTAGAGATCCCGTATCACCCATAAATATTTTTGCAGGATAACTATTGTACTTGAGAAATCCTAGGCATAAGCCGGACATTGAAAAACATAAGATGCTAAAAACAAAAAGTTCTTGCTGTTCTTTCATTAATATTTCTGTTCCTAATCCATAAAAGACAATCCCACTGCATCCGGCTGCTAATCCATCTAGGCCATCAGTCAAATTTACTGAATTACTTATGCCCACTAGTACTAAAAAAGAAATTGGCAATATAAAAATATTCATATTTATTCCCCAAGAGTCTGATACTGTTATTAATGGATTGATTAAAATTTTTTCATAGGCTAATAATATAAAAATTATTGAGACTATACTTTGTAAGAGAAATTTCTCTTTTGTTTTTAAACCTGTATTTTTTTTGTTTTTAATACTTAAATAATCATCTAAGAAACCTGTAATAAAGAAACCAAAAATAGTAAGTAATAAGAGAAATAATTTTAGGGAACCTAAATTTATAGTTATTATCAAAAGAAAAATTAAAAAAGGGATTATCAAAAAAATCCCACCCATTGTTGGAGTATCATTTTTTTTATAGTGATTAGCAGGACCTTCAGTTCTTATGTTCTGAAGTAAATTTAATTTTCTGATTATTTCTAGACCATTCTTGGTTGCGAATAAAGAAATAAAAAAAAATAATACGAAAACTCCTAAAAAAATAAAATTATTAAATAGATATGAGGTTGCTGTTAAAGCAAAAGTATTTAATAATATTAACGATTTAAAGTTAAACTCTTTAATCTTCCCAATCATCTTCTGAAGAATCTTCTTCAGTTTTATAATCTTCTTTTTCTCCCATTAGCGCTGAAAGTTCTTCTTCTTCTATAGTACTAATTTCTTGTGAGTCTCCTTCCTGTTCTGCAACTAATCTTCCAGTATTTTCAAGCCAAGATAGTAAATCAGGTTCATCTCTTAGTGGTAACACAGGAGCTGGATCATCTCTGTGATAGCAAGTTAAAGCAGGGTTGACTTTAGAAATGTCGTCCAGTCTAAGTTTTAATTTATTTGAATCCATTAAAGGTTTTGTACTATATATAAGATAATACATAATGATGCACACATAAAAACTTTGTTTGATAAAGGAAATTTAAAATATTTTTTTATCTGGTTAATTTCATTATTGCTGTCAGGATTATTAAAACTTATTGGATCTTTGAATCCCAATGTTTTAATAATTAATAACTTTCTTCTCTTACTATTAGTTTTTGGTCCTGCTCTTTTAGTTACAATAGTATTAGTCTTTAATAAGTATTCGAATTCTTAATTACGTAAAAAAATTTAAATTTATGGAGCAAATTTAGATGCAGCAAATAAAAAAAGTTGTACT
Source organism: Prochlorococcus sp. scB243_498I20 (assembly GCA_000635015.1). Lineage (GTDB taxonomy): Bacteria > Cyanobacteriota > Cyanobacteriia > PCC-6307 > Cyanobiaceae > Prochlorococcus_A. Next base: position 26,780 of record JFMR01000116.1, on the reverse strand, counting down.
CGCTTATTCTGGTGGCGTAGATACCAGCGTTTGTATTCCATATTTAAAAAATGAATATGGAATTTCAGAAGTAGTTACTTTTGTAGCAGATCTTGGACAAGGCGAGGATTTAGAACTTATTAGACAAAAAGCTTTAAACTCTGGTGCATCTAAATCAATCGTTGGCAATTTAGTTAATAGTTTTGTTGAGAGATACGCTTTTCCAGCCATTAGAGCAAACGCATTATATTTAGATAAATATCCTTTATCTACTGCTCTTGCTAGGCCTTTAATTGCTGAAAATCTCGTGAATATTGCTAGAGAGATTAATGCCGATGCAGTAGCTCATGGATGCACCGGTAAAGGGAATGATCAAGTACGGTTTGATTTAGCAATTAACGCTTTAGGTCCTGATTTAAAAATAATTACTCCTGCAAGGGAGTGGAATATGAGTAGAGAAGAGGCGATAGTGTATGGAGAAAAATTTGGTATACCTGCACCAGTATCAAAAAAATCACCATATTCAATAGATGTTAATTTACTTGGTAGGAGTATCGAAGCAGGTATATTAGAAGACCCAATGCAAGAAGCACCTGAGGATATATTTTTGATGACATCATCAGTTGATAATTCACCTGATTCCCATCAAGATATAGAAATTGTTTTCAAAAATGGGTTTCCAGTTGGAATTAATGATGAATTTTTAACTCCAGTAGAGATCATTCAAAAAGCTAATGATCTTGCAGGTAACCACGGTTTTGGAAGAATAGATATGATTGAGGATCGAGTGGTAGGAATTAAAAGTAGAGAGATTTACGAAACACCTGGCCTCTTACTTTTAATCAAAGCTCACAAAGAACTAGAGAGCATAACATTAAATCCTGATGTTGTTGATTTTAAAGGAATAGTGGAAAAAAAATGGGGTCAATTAGTTTATCAAGGTTTTTGGTTTGGACCTCTTAAAAAAAGTTTAGATGCATTTATATCATCGACTCAAACTTCAGTTAATGGAAGAGTAAAGATTAGACTTTACAAGGGAAACGCAATAGTCATTGGGAGAATGTCGGAAAAAAATTCACTTTACAGGGAGGATTTAGCAACTTATAGCAAAGATGATATATTTAATCATTCTTTAGCAGAGGGTTTTATTTATATGTGGGGTATGTCTAATAAAATATGGGCTGAGTTAAATTCAAAAACAAAAGATTAACATTTAAGATTCTGCATTTTCTTGAGTTTCAGCATTATTTTTGCCTGGAGTTGAAGTATCTGCACTTGCTACTGATTGCTTTTCTTTAGATTCAACTTTCGCATCTAGATTATCTTTATTCTCTGATTGAGATGTACTCTTGTTCGAAGGCCTTGGGGTTGGCAAAGGACCTTCTTGTTTAACAGTCATATATCTAATAACATCTTCGCTGAGTCTCATTGCTTTTTCAATTTTAAAAATATGTTGCCCATCACCTTGATGACTTAGTTGTACGTAAATACCTTCTCTATGTTTTGCTATTTGATAGGCTAATCTCCTTTTACCTCTCATTTGACTATCAAGAATAGTACCGCCAAATTCTTCTAAAAGTTTGTTGTATTTATCAATGTGATTAGTTACTTCATCTTCCGCAATGTCTGGACGGAGGATATACATGGTTTCGTAATAAGATTGTTGATCGTTCATAGTTTCAGACAAGGTCTTTGGCTCACAAATTGATGTGATGAGCGTCTGTTCATTACTTACGATACATTACGATAGGCAATTTCTTGAAAAGTAGGATCATTTTTTTAAAGATATTTTTTTAGTGCGTCATTCATTACATGAAAAGGTACTTCTAAACCATTTGTCCAAAATGATAATGATTTTATTCCTTGGGCGACAAGCATTTCCAAACCATCTATAGTCATGCATCCTTTTTTAGCGCTAAATTTTAATAAAGTAGTTGGGGCAGGATTGTATATCAAATCGTAAACAATTGTTTGCGAGTTGAGAGTTCTCCAAAATGATTCGCCATATGGCATTACATTATTTTCATATTTAGTTGTTTTCATCCCTGCGGGCGTTGTATTTACAATTAAATCTGCTTCCCGAATTAAAATTTGGGCTTGCTCATCATTGTTCAATAAACCCTGCAGTTGGATTTGATTATCAAAGTTTTTTGTTAATTCATATAGTGATGATTTATTACGTGATATTACTGAAATTGTTGAAAGATTTAAATTTATTAAACCTTGAATAACAGATCTTGCTGCACCTCCGGAGCCAAGAACTATTGATTTTTTCTTTGCTAAGTTTAAATTTTTTAATGGATAAATAAAGCCCTCTACATCGGTATTAGTTGCGCTCCATTTTTTTTCAGAATTTAATTTCAGGGTATTAATTGCTTTAAGTTGGTTAGCAATAGGGGAGATTTCACTACAAAGGTTAAAAACTTTTTCTTTGTGTGGAATTGTAATGTTTAAACCTTTGCAATTAATCTTTTTGAAAGAATTCAGAACTAATTCCAGATCTTCATCTTTACAGGGTACAGCAATATAGATTAAATCTAAGCCTAAATATTGAAGGGCAGCATTTTGCATAATTGGAGACAAAGAATGCCTTACTGGATTACCAATTAATGCGATGAAAGATGTCTTACTTGAAATCATGTTTAGTATTTTATCCTTAAAAGTAATGGTCTGTTCGGGAACCACACCCCGTCTTTGAGTAACAAAAATGACGTCAATGACCGATTATGGAGAATAGCAAATACAGAGAATTTACCCATGGGTAAGGTAGTAGGAATTGATTTAGGAACAACTAATAGTTGTGTCGCTGTAATGGAAGGTGGTAAGCCTACTGTAATAGCAAATGCTGAGGGTTTCAGAACTACTCCATCAGTTGTTGCATATACAAAAAATCAAGATCAGCTTGTTGGACAAATAGCAAAAAGACAAGCTGTAATGAATCCTGAAAATACTTTTTATTCTGCAAAACGTTTTGTTGGTAGAAGAGTAGATGAAGTTAATGAAGAATCAAAAGAAGTTAGTTATTCTGTTGAAAAATCTGGTTCTAGTGTCAAATTAAAATGTCCTATTTTGGATAAACAGTTTTCTCCTGAAGAGGTAAGTTCTCAAGTTTTAAGAAAGTTAGCAGATGATGCAGGTAAATATCTTGGTGACAAAGTTACACAGGCAGTGATTACAGTTCCAGCTTATTTTAATGATTCCCAAAGACAGGCTACGAAAGATGCTGGAAAGATTGCAGGTTTAGAAGTTCTCAGAATCGTTAATGAACCAACTGCTGCGGCTTTAGCATATGGTTTGGATAAAGAAAATGAAAAAATTCTTGTTTTTGATTTAGGAGGTGGAACATTTGACGTTTCAGTTATTGAAGCTGGTGATGGAGTAACTGAAGTTCTATCTACATCTGGAGATACACATTTAGGTGGTGATGATTTTGATAGATGCATCGTAGATCACTTAGCTAATACTTTTAAATCTAATGAGGGAATTGATCTCAGACAAGATAAGCAAGCTTTGCAAAGATTGACTGAAGCTGCAGAAAAAGCAAAAATAGAGCTTTCAAATGCTACGCAAAGTGAAATAAATTTACCTTTTATTACAGCAACGCCTGAAGGACCAAAACATTTGGATTTGAACCTTACTAGAGCAAAGTTCGAGGAATTAGCAGCTTCATTAATTGATAGGTGTAAAACTCCAGTTGAGAGAGCTATAAGTGATGCAAAAATTTCTACTAGTGAAATTGATGAAGTTGTTATGGTGGGAGGCTCATCTAGAATACCTGCTGTCTTAGATTTAGTTAAAAAAATAATTGGTAAAGAACCAAACCAAACTGTTAATCCTGATGAGGTAGTAGCTGTTGGAGCTGCAATTCAGGGAGGAGTTTTAGCAGGAGAGGTTAAAGATATATTGTTGCTTGACGTTACTCCACTTTCTTTAGGTGTAGAGACTTTAGGAGGAGTAATGACAAAAATGATAAATCGAAATACTACAGTACCTACTAAGAAATCTGAAACATATTCAACTGCTGTAGACGGTCAAACAAATGTTGAGATACACGTTTTACAGGGTGAGAGAGAAATGGCTTCTGATAACAAAAGCTTAGGAACTTTCAGATTGGATGGTATACCCTCAGCACCAAGAGGAGTACCTCAAATCGAAGTTACATTTGATATCGACGCAAATGGTATTCTTAGTGTTACTGCTAAAGATAAGGGAAGCGGTAAAGAACAAAGTATTTCTATCACTGGTGCTTCAACTCTATCTGATAATGAAGTAGAAAAAATGGTAAAGGATGCCGACTTAAATGCATCTGCAGATAAAGAAAAAAGAGAAAAAATCGATTTAAAAAATCAAGCTGAAACACTCGTATATCAGACAGAGAAGCAACTTGGTGAGTTAGGAGACAAAATTGATGCTGCAGCAAAGTCTAAAGTTGAAGAAAAAAGTAATGCATTAAAAGAAGCAACTTCAAAAGAAGATTATGAATCAATGAAAAAACTTCTTGAAGAACTACAGCAAGAACTTTATGCAGTTGGTTCATCTGTTTATCAGCAACCAGGTAATCAGCCACCATCACCTGGCGCTGCAGGCGGTCCTGATCAGAGTGATTCAAACGAAAAAGGTGGTGATGATGTAATTGATGCAGATTTTACTGAAACAAAAGATTAGTAAAGGTAATTTTTAATTTCATTTGCAACCCATTTAGAACAAGCCGGAGCCAGTAAAATTCCATTTTTATAAAAACCTGTACATATAATTAGTCCATTTTCAAGATTTTTCATTATCGGTGAAGGTTCACCATCTGGTCTTGACCTTATTCCATACCATTTTTTAGAAATTTTTCCTTTCCTCAGCCAATTTGGTCTTTTATCGAGAAAATTTGTGAGTGTTTCGAATGTATTTTCTTCTGGCTTAGTACTATATTCGTCAGTTGATCCGATAATTAGCTTATTTTTTGATTTTGGAATTATATTTTTACCATTTATATTGAATTGTTTTGGCAGCGATAATAAATCAACTTCTGTATCATTTATCTCAATTTCCATAGCTTGACCCAAAACAGGTTTTAATTTGATGTTGTGAGATAGGCTTAGGCTATTTATTAAATCAATTGCTTTTAGTGAATTACACAAAATAACCATGTCAGATTTGATGTTTTCATTATTCCTTGTTGTAGAAATACATTGATTGTTTGATTTGCTTATTTTTATTATTTCTTCTTGCAAATAATTTACTTTTTTTTGTTTTAGATATTTATCTAATGTTTGAAGTAAAGAAAAAGGATTTATTCTTCCATCTTCGAACGAGATCATTCCTTTTAAATTTTTTGTTTGGAAGGCTTTATTAATATTCTTGATAAATATTGAGTCTCTTTCTAAAATTTGCAAGTTTTGATCATTACTTTCATAAACAAATTTTTCTAATTTTTTAAACCTTTCTTCATCAGTAGTTAGTTGGATTAATGGTTTTTCGATATTTAATTCACAATTAAATTTTTGTAGGAATGTAATCCATTGTGGCCATAATTCAATGCTTTGTTTCCTGAGATTCCAGCTTCTACCTCTTCTTTTCTGATACATATTACCCATTAGTAAGCCTAAAGCTGCATTGCTACTATTTTGGAGTTCGGTTGGATCTATTATCGTTACTTGGTAACCTAATTCTGATAATTCTAAGGCGTTAAATTTTCCAATAATCCCTGATCCAATAATTACTATATCTGCTTTTTGAGAATTTTCTTTTAAGCTTTTCATTGATATATTAGAAATACTTGCTTATTTGACTTAATATTTAAAAATTTTTTGGAACATCCTTCAATTATATTCAAAATTGTTTGTCCCGATCGTCCCGGCCTTGTAAGTTTACTCACAAGTTGGATTTCAAGTTATGGTGGCAACATAAAACATTCTGATCATCATACAGATCAAGATGCGGGTTTATTTCTAAGTCGAATTGAATGGGATAGTAACAATAAATTTTTTAATAGAGATGAAATTTATAAAGAATTTGAAAAAATTGCAGATGAAGTAAATGGAAAATTTAACGTAAATTATTCTGATGAAATTCCAAATGTTGCTATTTTCGTGAGTAAACAAAATCATTGTTTGATTGATTTACTTTGGCGAGTAAGAAATGGAGAACTCAAAATGAAAGTCCCTTTAATAATTTCAAATCATTCTGATCTTGAAAATATTGCAAATGACTTTAATGCAAAATTTGTCCATATTGATACCTTTAATATTGATAAATCTATTGTTGAAGATCAATTTTTAAATTTACTAAAAGAATATGAAATTGATCTTGTTGTATTAGCCAAATATATGCAAATTTTGAGTGACTCTTTTTTAAAAAAGTTTTCTTCAATAATAAATATTCACCATTCTTTTTTACCTGCATTTAAGGGTGGGCAACCATATCATCGAGCATGGAAGAGAGGTGTTAAATTAATCGGTGCTACTGCTCATTATGTTACTGAAGATCTTGATGAAGGCCCAATAATTGAGCAATGTACAGTTAATGTAAGTCATAGGGATGAAGTTGATGATTTGATTAGAAAAGGAAGAGATATTGAAAGAATAGCTTTAGCAAGAGCAGTTAGATTGCATCTGAATCATCAAGTATTTGTTTATAACAGCAAAACTGCTGTTTTTGATTGAAGATAGTTTCTTAGTCTTCTAATTCTATTTGTATTTGTCTTTCATAAATTGATTCTTCATTAAAGGCTCTTGCTATCAAGAAACTGGCAATGCAGCTGATTAAAACAGGTTTCATTATTAATAGATTTTTTGTTAATGCAAAAGCTAAAAACATTGCTGTTATTGGTGTTCGCGAACATCCTGCTACGAAAGCTCCCATTCCAGCAAAAATGTATGTACTTGGTGCATGCCCTGTCAAAATTTCCACCCAGCTCCCTATTATTAGTCCAATTGACCCTCCTAAAGTAAGCATTGGATAGAACAATCCTCCAGGAGCTCCAGATGCTGCAGCTAAACCTGTCGTGATAAATAATACTAAAACTGCTAATAAAGCAATTCCAATACTTGTATTTTGTTCAGCTATTATTTTCTGTAATTCATCTAAATTATGAAATGTACTGGGTAAACAAGAATAGATACTTCCTAAAATAAGTCCACAGATACTCATTTTTAAAACAAATTTATTTTTATACCACTTTTTCCCAAGATTTTGCATTAATAAAACAAATCTGCTGTACAATTCTGCAAATATTCCAATAATTACCCCTAGTAAAACTAAGTAAATAAAATCTATAGGTAAGAAAAAAACTGATGGGTCATATTCTTTTTGGATTAAAAATCCGAGATTAAAATCAAATCCTCCTGCTTTAGGATCTAAACCCAAGGCTTGAATAATATCAGCAGATGAATCTGCAATGAAAGTTGTGATTAATACTAATAGCAAAATTACAGGTCTAGCAGAGTTTAATAACTCCTCTATTGCATATACAAATCCTCCTAATGGAGCGCTAAATACTGCAGCTATTCCAGCACCACCTCCTGCTGCTACTATTACTCTTCTGAAAGCTGTAGGAGCTTTGAGCCACTTGGCCATTTGCCAAGCTACAGATCCTCCCATTTGAACTGATGGACCTTCCGGACCTAAAGGGAATCCACTACCAATGGCAATAATTCCTGATATGAGCTTTACAAATCCTACTTTTATATTCATTGGAACTTGTTTATGTCTTAAGAACCCCATTATTTGACTCACACCTGAACCTTTTGCAGCAGGTGCTATATTTTTGATCAAATATCCTGCAATGGCTCCACCAAGAGCCCCAAAAATAGGTAAGACCGTAATAGATGGGAATTGGTCTAATAATGCTAATCGCCAATTATTAATAAAATAAATTCCAGTTTTAAAAAATATGCTTGTAATTGAGGCTCCTAAACCTGTTAATAAGAGCGAAAATACAACGACTAGAGATCTTTGTTTTAATAATTTTTTGATGGTACGAGAAGAATTATTACTTGTTTTTTGAATATTATCTTTTATAAGGTTTGGCATAGTCCATGATTACTTTGACAAGCTGAAATCGTTTATTTCATCAAATTGAAGATAACGATAAAGTTCCTCTGAATATGGATTAATTTTATTTTTAGTAATATCCTGATATTCTTCTATTTCAGGTATTTTTCCAAGCAGTGCGCAAACTGCTGCTAATTCTGCACTCCCTAAAAATACTTGAGCATTCTTGCCAAGTCTATTGTCAAAATTTCTTGTACTAGTTGAAAATACCACAGAACCTTCATCTACTCTAGCTTGGTTTCCCATACATAAAGAGCAGCCTGGCAATTCTAATCTTGCACCACAATCTTCGAATATTTTATAGTAGCCTTCGGCTTTTAGAGTTTCTTCATCCATTTTTGTTGGTGGACAAATCCATAATTTTGCTTTTAAATTTTGCACACCTTCAAGAACTTTTGCAGCTGCCCTGTAATGACCAATATTTGTCATGCAAGAACCTATAAAAACCTCGTCTATATTTGTATTTGCAACATCAGTGATTTCTTTTACATTATCTGGATCATTAGGGCAAGCAACTATAGGCTGTGTTACTTTTGCTAAATCAATTTCAATGATTTCTTCATACTGAGCGTTTGAATCTGGTTGAATTAATGATGGTTTTTTTAACCAATTTTTCATATCATTTATTCTTCTTGAAATCGATTTTGAATCTTCATAATTGCTCTCGATCATTTTTTCTAGAAGGCAAATATTGCTTCTTAAGTATTCTTTAACAGTTTCTTGGGATAAAAGTATTGTGCTGCCAGCGCACGAGCGTTCGGCAGTAGCATCAGTAAGTTCAAAAGCTTGTTCAAGTTTTAGGTTTGGTAATCCCTCAATCTCCATAATTTTCCCGTTGAATATATTTTTCTTATTTTCTTTCTCAACAGTTAAGAGTCCTTTTTTAATTGCGAAGAGAGGGATTGCATTTACTAAATCTCTAAGGGTAATTCCTGGTAATAATTCTCCCTTAAATTTAACCAATACAGATTCCGGCATATTTAATGGCATTGATCCTATTGCAGCGGCAAAGGCAACAATGCCCGAGCCTCCAGGGAATGAAATGCCAAGAGGAAATCTTGTATGACTATCTCCACCTGTGCCAACAGTATCAGGCAGAAGCATTCTGTTAAGCCAGCTGTGTATTATGCCGTCTCCAGGCTTAAGAGCTACTCCACCTCTTTGAGATATAAAATCAGGTAATTCTTTATGGGTAACTAGGTCTACTGGTTTAGGATATGCAGCTGTATGACAAAAACTTTGCATTACTAAATCTGCAGTAAATCCTAAACAAGCTAGTTCTTTCAATTCATCTCTAGTCATTGGCCCAGTAGTATCTTGACTACCAACTGTGGTCATAATCGGCTCACAGGTCATTCCTGGCCTAATTCCATCCAAACCGCATGCTTTGCCTACTATTTTTTGAGCTTGAGTAAAGCCCGCACTACTTTCGGTTGGATTTTGCGGTCTGGTAAATATTTCACTTGGTTGATAATCTAACTTGTTTCTAATTTTGTCCGTAAGAGATCTTCCAATCATAAGATTAATTCTTCCGCCAGCTTGAATTTCATCAGCAAGAGTTGATGGATACAAGTCAAATTTGCTTATTAATTCTTCAATATTTGAATTTTTTTCAATTTTTTTAATAGTACCTTTATAAGGATATATTTTAATAAGATCTCCTGTTTTCATATTGGATACGTCAGCTTCTATAGGTATAGCTCCTGAATCTTGTGCAGTATTAAAGAAAATTGGAGCTATTTTGCTACCAATTATTATTCCCCCTGTTTTTTTGTTGGGGACAAAAGGGATATCTTCTCCTATATGCCAAATCAGTGAATTAATAGCAGATTTTCTAGAACTACCTGTTCCAACAACATCTCCAACATAAGCTATTGGTAAATTTTGCTTTTTTAAATTATTAAGAATCTTAAGTCCATCAGGTTTTTTAAATTCCAACATAGCTAATGCATGCATAGGAATATCCGGGCGTGTTGTTGCATGAACAGCTGGAGATAAGTCGTCTGTGTTTGTCTCACCGTCAACTTTAAATACTAAACAAGTAATCTCTTTCTCCAGAACTTTTTTACTTATGAACCATTCTGCATTTGCCCAACTATTTACAACCTCCTTTGCATAAATATTATTTTGAGATAATTCATAAATTTCATTAGCTGAGTCGTAAACAAGAATAATATTTTTTAAAACTTCTGACGCTTTTTTTGCAAGTAAACTATTTTCTCCTTTAAGTATTTCAACCAAAGAATTTACATTGTATCCACCTATCATTGTTCCTAATATTTCAATTGCTTTTTCGGGATTAATTGATTTGCAATATTTTTCGGAATTAACAATAGCCGTAAGCCAGCTTGCTTTTACATAAGCAGCCTCATCAACTCCTGGTGGTACTCTATTTATTAGTAAATCAAGTAAATAAGATGAATCGTAAGTACTACCTTGTTCTAATAATTTTGTAATACAATTTGTTTGCTCAGCATTTAAAGGTAAAGGAGGTATACCTTTGGTAGCTCTTTCAGCTACGTGATCTGCATAATCTTTTAGCAATGTTTCCAAATTCTTCATTAGTAAGGTTTAATGCCTAATCTATTGTTATTTTTAATATTGAAAAGGAGAGTATTCATAAATGCTTTTTTAAATATTCAAACTTCTTAATTAATCAATGACGACATCATCAAATAATTCAGCTTTAGAAAAGACATCAGATTTACATGTTGTTGAAACACGTCCATTAATACCTCCAAGCAGATTACATAATGATATACCTTTAGATCACGCCTCTGCTAATACAGTTTCTAAAACAAGAAGATCGATACAAAATATTTTGCATCATAATGATCAGAAGCTCTTAGTAATTGTGGGTCCATGTTCAATTCATGATCTTGAGGCGGCGAAGGAATACTCAAAATATATTCAAAATTTCCGAGAAATTTATAAAGATAAATTAGAAATTATCATGAGAGTATATTTTGAAAAACCGAGAACAACTATTGGTTGGAAGGGATTGATAAATGATCCTCATTTAGATGATTCTTATGATATTAATACTGGTTTAAGAAGGGCAAGAAGTTTGCTTTCATATTTAGCAACTCGTGGCATTCCTTCTGCTACAGAATTACTAGATCCAATTGTTCCTCAATACATAGCCGATTTAATAAGTTGGACAGCCATAGGAGCGAGGACTACAGAAAGTCAAACTCATAGGGAAATGGCATCAGGATTATCAATGCCTATAGGCTTTAAAAATGGAACGGATGGTTCTTTTACTACTGCAATTAATGCAATGCAGTCAGCTTCAAAATCTCATCATTTCTTAGGTGTAAATGAAAATGGAATGGCTTCTATAGTTAATACTACTGGAAATCCAGATGGACATATAGTTTTAAGGGGCGGTTCAAAAGGCCCAAATTTCGAAAGTGATCATGTGAAAAGAATTTCTGCTGAATTGAGGCAATGTAGTCTTCCCCATAAAGTGATGATTGATTGTAGTCATGGAAATTCAAATAAAGACTTCCGAAAACAGTCGGAAGTGCTAAAAAACATAGCTTCTCAAATTAGTAATGGTGAAAAAAATATTTTAGGAGTTATGCTTGAAAGTCATTTGAAGGAGGGAAATCAAAAACTTTTAAAAAAAGAAGATCTCCAGTTTGGCAGAAGCATCACAGATGCATGTATAGATATAGAAACAACAAAAGATCTACTCGCTATTTTATACAGTTCACTTAACTAGTTATAAAAAAATTAAAAAATAATGCTGAGGATATTGGAACAATGAAATTATCTATTCCTAAAACACTAAATTGTTCGAGAAAAGTCGCAAAAAAAGCTATCGTAAAATAATTCAAATTTAAACTATTTTGTTTGGCGTAGCCTATTGAGAAAACAACTATCAAACTTGTTAAAAACATTGTCATAGTTCCATATAAAGATTTTTTTTGTTTAAAAAAAATCCAACTCTTTGAGTTAAAGCTTTTTCCAATTAACCCAGCTAATCCATCGCCAAAAGTCATTATGAAAAATCCACTCATTAATGCATATGGATCTGTATCCCAGAAAAGATAAATCAAAATAAATAAACTTAGACAATAAAATAATGTTCCATAACTTTTTCTCTCCACATCCTCAATTGTTGGAAATAATTTATAGGTGTAATTGATGAAAACCATTAATGAAACAATTCCTGTAAAAATTAGAGCAGAGTTTTGATTAATTTTTAAAAATTGAGCAATTGGTATTAAAGGTCCTATTCCAATATGTATTATTTTTCTGACGATTTCTTTGCTATCTTCATTATATTTTTTAAAAACTATTGATATTAAAAAAATTGAAAATAAATATAATAAAATTACTGTAAATTTTATCAATTTTATTAAGCTGCTTTTTGATGAGTTGTCATTACTCTAAGTTTTAATATTGCTTTAGCTTCTAGTTGCCTTACCCTTTCTCGTGAAACATTAATTTGTCTTCCTATTTCTGCGAGTGTTAATGGTTCTGCACCATCTAAGCCAAATCTAAGCTTCATTATTTTTTGTTCTCTTTCATTTAATTGAGAAAGCCAGGTTCCTAAATGCTCTTTTTGAATAGTTCTATCCATACCTTCCATAAGATCTTCACAGTTTGGATCGGGTATTAGTTCACCTAGAGTACTTCTATCTTCTTCCCCTCTTGCGTGAGCATCTAGGGAAGCACAAGGAGCACTCTGCGAAATTAAATCCTCTAAATCTTTTTGATCAATTCCCATTTCATTTGCCATTTCCAATCTAGTAGGTTGTCTACCAAATTTATGTGATAATTCTCTAGAGACTCTTCTCATTTTGGATAACTTTTCACTTATGTGAATAGGCAAACGGATTGTTCTTGCACTGTTATCAATAGCCCTTGTCATTCCTTGCCTAATCCACCAGTAAGCATAAGTTGAGAATTTATATCCCATAGCAGGATCAAATTTATCTACAGCTCTTTCAAGGCCAATAGCTCCTTCCTGGACAAGATCTAATAATTCAAGTCCTTGGTTTTGGTATTTTTTTGCAACTGAGACAACAAGCCTTAGATTAGCTGCCATCATTCTATCTCTGGCTCTTTTGCCAATCTTGATTTGATAAAGATTTCGTTGCGTTCTATCAGTTTCAGGAATTTGTAGCAACTTTTTCATGTTTTGAACATGATGAGCTAACTCTATTTCCTCTGCTGGAGTCAAAAGAGGTACTCTTCCAATGCTACTTAAGTAATAGCCAATAGAATCGGACGCTAGTCTGCCAGATTTTTTTTGGCTTTGTTTTGCCGTAAGACTGGATTTCGATTTGCGAGACTTGCCCGCGGTGTTTGGTAATCTTGGCTCATCAAAATTATTATTTGAAGAGCTTTTCGCAGATTCCAGAGGGATCCCCATCACCCTGGCCTCCTAAATAATGGATTTTTTAAAAAGCTAGCACTGAAATTGAAATAAAAACTACTTTTACGTTGAAATTTTAAAGACAAAAATTTTTTTATAAATGCTTATTTCCTGAAATCCTTTGATACAAAAGGATTTTGTAAAAATTAAAAAAAATTTAAAATTTTAAGTATTTTTTAAATGTTGTAAAAATAAATATTAATTTTATTTTTCTACGAGGTCAATTTGCGAACGATTATCCGATGAATCTAATTCATATTTCGAATAAGAACCATCTTCCTTCATTATCCAAGAAAAGTAATCATCTTTAATGTAGGTTTGCAAAAGTGAGTATATTTTAGATTTCAATTCATAATCCTCTATTGGAGTAATAGCTTCTATTCTTCTATCAAGATTCCGTCTCATCCAATCAGCACTCCCAATAAAAACCTCATTATCACCGTTATTGCAAAACCAAAAAATTCTTGAGTGTTCAAGAAAGTGGCCAATAATGCTTATGACTTTAATATTTTCACTTAAATTTTTTCTTTGGGGATATAAGCAACAAATACCTCTTATGATTAGGCTAATTTTTACACCTGAGTTTGAAGCCAAATAAAGAAGTTTAATTATTTCTGGGTCTACCAAAGAATTCATTTTTGCAATTATTTCTGCTTTTTTGCCTTCCTCTGCATTTTTAATTTCTCTCTTTATCAAAAATATAAATTTCTCTCTCATCGATGAGGGAGAAACTAATAATTTTTGATAACTTTTTTGTTTAGAAAAACCTGATAAGTAGTTAAATAACTCAAGTAAATCAGATGCAATATCAGTATCAGTTGAAAGTAATCCTAAATCTGTATAAAGCTTTGAAGTATTAGAGTTATAATTTCCTGTTCCAATATGGAAATAATTCCTTAATCGTCCTTTTTCTTTTCTTACTACTAAAGCTATTTTTGTATGTGTTTTAAATCCTATAATTCCATATACAACATGAATTCCAGCTTGTTCAAGTTGTTTTGCCCATTGAATATTATTGTCTTCATCAAATCTTGCTTTTAGTTCAACAAGAGTCATTACTTCTTTCCCGTTCTCTGCAGCTCTCATTAAGGCTGCGATGATAGGCGAATCCTTAGACACTCGATATAGTGTAATTTTTATAGCCATTACAAGTGGATCATCAGCTGCGTTGTTTATAAATTCTTCAACTGAAGTTTTAAATAAGTCGTAAGGATGATGAAGCAGAATATTTTTTTTTCTAAGTATATTAAAAATAGAATTGTGGTTTTTACTTGAAGGTATATCTAAACTTTTTAATTCTAGGTGAGTTTTCCCAATTTGTAGATTTTCTTTTAAATCATCTCTATTGATTTTTGTAAGCTGATTCAAATCGTCAAGGCCTAAAAAACTTTTGCAAAAGTAAATATACTCTTTTTGTATTGAGATACTTTCAATTAGTAATTTCAGAATATTTTCTGGCATATCCGATTCAACTTCTAATCTAACTACGTCTCCACCTAATCTTCTCTTTTGCAAACTTTGTTCAACTGCTAAAAGAAGATCATCAGCTTCAAGTTCTTTTAATTCTAAATCTGCATCTCTTGTCACTCTAAAAAAAGAGTAATTTATACATTCCATTCCGTTAAATAAAATATTTATATTATTCCCAATTAAATCTTCAACACTTATGAAAAAATATGTATTTTCATCACCTTGTTGAATAATTTCATTAGGAATTTGTATAAATCGGTTTATATTTTTTGTTGGGATTTTTACTCTGACAAACTGATTTTTAGAATCTTCCCCATCCCTAATTAGAGCTGCTAAATTTAGACTTAAATTACTTATAAAAGGAAATGGATGTGCTGGATCAACAACTAATGGGGTTAATAAAGGGAAAATAGATGAAGTAAAATAGTTATTGCACCAATTTTTTTGATTTTCAGTTAGATCCCTATATTTTTTTAAAATTACACCTTCTTCTTTTAAATCATTACTTAATTCATTATTTACATAGTTTTCTTGAAGACTAGTTAATTTTTTTACTTCTTCGTTGATTTTTGTTAATTGCTCTTTAGGGGTTAATCCATCAATGCTTTTTTTAGTAATTCCTGCTTCAACTTGAGCTTTTAATGAAGCTACCCTTACCATAAAAAATTCATCTAAATTATTACTAAAAATTGAACAAAATTTTACTTTATCTAGGATTTTGTAATCCTTTTCCATACCAGTTAGGAGAACTCTTTTATTGAATTCAATCCAACTTAATTCTCTATTAATAAAAACATCAGCCTGGCTTTTCATTAAGATTCATTGGAATTTTGATTGTTAAAAGAATTATTATTTTTACCCTCTGCAATAAGGTATATCATGAAAAGTAAGATAACGGAACCAGCTATAAAAGGTGATTTAGGACCAAAACTATCATAAACCCTTCCGGCCATTGCAATTCCTAAAACCCCTCCAAGACTCTGCAGACCCTGAAGGTTACTTAAAATTGACCCTTGTTTATCAACGTCTAATTTCTTTGATATTAGTGCTCTTAACGTAGGCGTAATTAATCCTGCCCCAACGGCTAAAAATGAAACAGCTGAATAAATATTAATTATCGCATTTTCTTTTGGAGCAGTTATTAAAAGAGAACAAGCCACAAGAATAAAGCCTGATCCGATAAGTGTTAATCGCATTTCGCCAAATTGCTTTACTAAAGGCCCAATTAATCCTCCCTGAACGATAATCGCAATGATTCCTACTACAACAAGAGTTCCGCTTGATGCTTTGGTCGTCCAGTTTAAAGATTCTTGGAGGAAAAATATAAGGATATTAGTCAATCCAGTAAAAGCAATAAAGTAAATAAAAAAAGCTAATGATAATTTTTTAATCTTTTCTTCTTTGAAAACTGTAAATAGAGCTTTTAAAGGGTTTTTTAAAGCAGTTTTTGATTTATGCATTTTACTATTAGGCTTGGTTTCTGGTAAGTAAAAAAATACAAGTAGAAAATTTATTATTGGAATGATTGAGGCTATCAATACAGGAATAATAAAATTATTATTTGTATTTCTTGCAAAAATTACAACAAAAATATTACCTAAGAAAAAACTTAAACCAAAAGCTACACCAATAAGACCAAATGTTTTTGCTCTTTTTTCAGGGCTTGAAATATCTGCGAGAATTGTTGTTGCAGTAGCTGCAGTCCCTCCACTTAAACCGTCAATAAGTCTTGCTAAAAATAATAAAAATAAAGGGATAGTGGCTATTGAATTTGCCCAATTAAAAAGAACTGTAAAAGATAATATTGATATTCCTATTACTGAACCAGTAATACAAAAAAGAGTGACAGGTCTTCTTCCATATCTATCACTCATAAGTCCTATAAAAGGAGAAGCTGTAAATTGAGCTAATTGGTAAGTGCATGATAATAAACCATATGTACTTGCTTTAGAGTCAAAAAGTAAAACAAAAGAGGGTAATATGGGTAAAAGTATACTTTCGCTTAAACGATCATTTAGAAGAGTGATAAACGCACTAAGGAGAGTAAATTTTTTATTTGGTTTTAATAAACTTTTTTTCACAATATTTACCTTCATTGCGATTAACTTTTACTACCATACTTGTTAATGGAGATTATTGTGCCCGGAATTGTTTATCTAGTTGGAGCAGGTCCTGGTGACCCTGAGCTTTTGACTCTTAAAGCTTTACGCCTAATAAAAAATTGTGATGCATTAGTTCATGATGCTTTAATTCCGGATGAAATAACAAAAGAGGCAGGAAAAAATACAGAAATTTTCCATGTAGGCAAAAGAGCTGGGAAGTGTTCTGTACCTCAGGCTGAAACTAATGATCTTATTTTGAAATTAGCAAAAGAAGGCAAAAATGTTGTAAGGCTTAAAGGGGGAGATCCATTCGTTTTTTCTAGAGGTGGTGAAGAGGTATCGATTTTAGAAAAAAATGGAATTTCAGTTGAAATCGTTCCTGGTATTACTTCAGGGATAGCTGCCCCCACATATTTTGGTATTCCACTAACCCATAGAGATGCTGCGAGTTCCGTAACTTTTGTCACTGGACATGAGCGTGTAGATAAGGAAAAAAAGACAGTGAATTGGAGAGATTTAGCTAAATCATCAGATAGCTTAGTAATTTTTATGGGTATAAAAAATATTGCATTTATTGTTGAAGAATTAATTCTAGGTGGTTTAGATAAGAGTACTAAATGCGCTGTTATTCAAGAAGCTACTTTAAAAAATCAAAAATGTTTGATAGAGAAATTAGATAATCTTCCAGATAAAATCAAAGATAAAGAATTTTTAGCTCCATCAATTATCATTATTGGAAAAATTGTTGAATTTAAGGTTAATAACAATATAACTAAAGTATCTGATGTCTATTTACCAGATATTAATAAAGTTCAACTATATAATAAATCCCAAAAGTAAATTGGATCGAACTTAGGTTTAAGCTTTAAATCATTAACTTGAGTAATTTGTCTGCAAGATAAGCTATTAATTGCAACTATTATGTCATCATTTTGAAATTCTGGAGCAATTAATTCTTCCTTTACAATTTTCAATTTTAAAGCTTCAGAAACCATAATCCCCTCTAAACAACCGCTATCTTTTCTAGGAGTTATCCATTGATTATTTCTTTTAATTAGAAGATTAAATGTACTTCCACAACAAAGTTCACCTGACGTATTCAAAAGGATAGAATCATCAAATGATTTTTCATTAGCTTCTGTCAAAACTTGTATTGCCTGATTATATGAAAATGTTTTGCATTTACTTATAAGACTGAATTCATTTATTTTTTCCGTTTGACTAATGCAAACGCTTATCGGATTTAAATTTGGTTTGATTCTATAGAACTCAAGCCATAAATTATCCAAATCTTTTGTCTCTGAAGTGCTATCAATTGTTAGTTTTCGACCTTCATTAGTTCCTCGACTATAGTTTATTCTTACTGAAGCAAATTGATCATTTTTAAGCGATAACTTTTTAATTCCATCGTGAATAAGTTGTCTCAAAGTTAATTTATTTATTTTGAGATTAATATTTAAAATCTTGCTACTTTTTTCAAATCTTTTCAGATGTTCATCAAAAAGAATAGGTTTGTTTTCTTTTATCAAAATGGTTTCAAATATACCATCAGCAAATCTTAATCCTCTATTATTAGCAGCAATAAATATTCTATCAATATCCAACCATCGATCCTTGTGCCAGCCTAATGTTTCAATCATTTTAGTGAATCAATTAACGGTAAAAGTTTCCACTTTAGTTCATCAGTTTCTTCTTCAGGGTTGGAGTCAATAACTATTCCGCAACCAGCATATATATTGATTTTTTTGTCTTTAATTAAAAATGATCTTATTAGTATATTGCTGTCAAACTCTCCATTCCAGTCAAGCTTTAAAAATGAGCCACAGTATGGTCCGCGTTCACATTCTTCTAATTCAAAAAGTCTCTGGCATGATCTTAATTTTGGTGCTCCAGTTATAGATCCCCCAGGCCAACAAGCTTTTAGTAAATCAATCCAGTTTTTATTTTTTTTTAATTTGCCTCTGATTACTGAAGTTAGATGATGAACTTTTAAGAAACTTTCAAGTTTTAATATTTCTGGCACCATAATACTTCCTGTTTCGCAAACTTTACTTAAATCATTTCTTATCAGGTCAACAATCATAATATTTTCGGCTCTATCTTTTTCGTTTGTTATTAAATCGATAGCATTAAGTGCGTCTTGACTTAAATCTTTATCTCTGGATCTAGTTCCTTTGATAGGTCTTGACTCTACAAAATTTTTATTATCTATTTTTATAAATCTTTCTGGCGAGGTAGATAATACAGCCTCTTTATAATTATCATTATTTATTATTATTCCTCCAAAGGGAGCTCTTAATTTCCTTCTTATTTTTAAATAAATATCAAGAGGATTATAGTTTTTGGAAGATTCGATTTCGCATTTAGTTGTTAGGTTTGCTTGAAATATATCCCCTATGGAAATTAATTTTTTCAATTTTAAAATATTTTTCTGAAATTTTTCAGCCATTTCGTCCAAATTTATTTTTGAAAAATCAAAATTCAAATTTGTTTCAATAATATTTTCTTCTTCAATATTTTCTATATTGTTGATTATGTTTTTATAATTCATCAGTTCAGATGAATTTGTGCCTTCGATAATTATTTCTTTTTTTATAAGATTACATTTAATTATTGGATCATATGATGCAATCCATAAAGTTGCCATATTAGATTTTCGCCATGGGTTTTTTGGTTCTATGTAAACTCCAGCTTCATAACTTAACCATCCGATCCAAAATCCTTCTTCAATATTTTTTAAATTGTTAAATGGATTATTAGTTTTGTCTAGGTTATTGATATCTCTTGATTGGATTATTTTTTTAGGTTTAATTCCTATTATTGACCATTCTCCATTTTCTTTGCCATCACTGTCTAGCCAAGCTAATCCTTTATCTCCGTACTTTTTTGTTAGATCATGCGTAATCAGTGCTGGATCTATCCATTTTTCTAGAATTATTTTTTTTATTTTCATTTTTTATTATTGTTATTAAGCCATTTTTCATAAGCAGCATTTCTAATTCTGCAGCTATCACACTTACCGCATGGTTTTGAATTACCCGAATAACAACTCCATGTTTTACCTAAAGGGACATGATTATCAAAAGCTAATTGAATAATTTCATCTTTATTTAAATCTAATAGTGGCGTCCAAAGTTTTATTGGATTATTCTCTCTTCCTCTTTTATTGGCTAAATCTGCTAATTCTTGAAATTTTTTAATGTAGTCAGGTCTGCAATCTGGATAACCAGAATAATCTAGTGCATTAACTCCTAATCCTATAAAATCAGCATCTATTGCTTCGGCATAACTTAGTGCAACGGAAATAAATATAGTATTTCTCCCAGGAACATAAGTATTAGGAATTTTATTAGTTTGCAATCCTTCTTTTGGAATATTTTTTTGAGTATCAGTTAATGACGAGCCTCCCCATAGAGATAAGTCAAGCTTAATGATTTTAAATTCTTCGATATCAAAGTGTTTTGCAATTATTGATGCAGAATTTAATTCTTTTTTATGACGTTGACCGTAGTCAAATGAAAGGCCAAAAATTTTAGCTTCGGATTTTTTTGCGATACCAGTAACTGTAGAAGAATCCAAACCTCCAGATAATAAAATTACTATCGATTTATTTTTAAGAGCCATATGATTTCAATTAATTTTTAAGTATTTGTGAGTTTGAAGGCTCAATTTCCAATCTGGATTATTTTTTACGAAATCAATAGCAAGAGAAAAACCATTCGTATTGTGCCATGCTGGCTGTAAATAAAAAATTTTATCTTCTTTTTTTAAGCCATCTTCGCTTTTAGAGAGTTGAGATTGTTTTAAAGTTTCTTTTTTTATTTGAATAGCAAATTCAATATCTTTTATTTCATTTATGACTATTTTGATTTCATTACAGTTTTTTAAAAAATAATTTTTTGGAGGTGAGTGTCTTTTGGGAGATAAAGTAATCCAGTCATAGCTTCCTGATATCGAATTAACTCCACTTGTCTCAATATGAATCTTTATTGGCTTTTGTTCTTTTCCCATCGTCATTTTTTTTATGGATTTGCAAAAATTATCCAAGTTATGTTGTAAAGGTTCCCCACCTGTAATAACGCAAAAAGAAGCTCCTTTTTCTCTGGCAATTTTTATGCGATCTATTATTTTTTCAATTGATATAGAAGGGTGTTTTTTCTCGTCCCATGAATTCTTGGTATCGCACCACGTACATCCAACTTTACATCCAGCTAATCTTATAAAAAAAGCACTTTTCCCAGCGTGATAGCCTTCACCTTGTAATGAATGAAATTGTTCGACTAAGGGTAAAAATTTTGTCATTTTCATTCAAAAAAATAAAGAATTTTAATTTGATTGATTTAACTTATCTTGAGAGGCTTTTATTAAACCTTTAAATAAAGGATGAGGTTTGCCAGGTCGTGATAAAAATTCAGGATGATATTGACATGCTAAAAAGTATGGATGATTTTCTAACTCAATTAACTCAACTAATCTGCCATCTGGTGAGGTACCACTAATTTTGTATCCAGAATCTAAAAAACTTTGTTTGTAGTAATTATTAAATTCGTATCTATGTCGATGTCTCTCATAAATAACATCCTCATCATATAAGTTTTTTCCAGTTGTATTTTTTGTCAATCTACATGGATAAACTCCAAGTCTCATTGTCCCACCTAAATCAACTACATCTTCTTGTTCTGGTAATAAATGTATCACTGGATTGGGAGTGTTTGGGTCTAGTTCTGAACTAGATGCATCTGGAAGATTAGCTACATTCCTGGCCCATTCTATAACTGCACATTGCATACCAAGGCACAAACCTAAAAAGGGAATTTTATTTTGTCTTGCGAATTTTATAGCTGAAATTTTTCCATTTACTCCTCTATTGCCAAATCCTCCGGGTACGACAATTGCATCAACTTCATTTAAGTAAGTTTCTGCTGAATTTTTTTCTATCATTTCAGCACTTACCCAATGCAAATCTAATAAAGCCTTTTGTTCAATGCATGCATGTCTTAAAGCTTCAACAACGGATAAATATGCATCTCCAAGTTCAATGTATTTACCTACTAAAGCAACTTTGATTGGAGCTCCAGGATTTCTTAGGTTGTGTACTAGTTGCTCCCAATTTTTCAAATCACATATTTTATCTTCAAGGTCTAAATACTTCAGGGTTTCTTTGCATAAACCTTCTTCTTTTAAAGAAAGAGGTACAGAATAAATACTATCAGCATCTAGTGCTTCAATTACAGAATTAATATTAACCCCACAAAATCCACTAAGTTTCTTTTTAAGACCTTCATTTATTGGTTTATCACTCCGGCATACAAGTAAATCTGGTTGAATTCCAATTGATCTTAATTCTTTCACTGAATGTTGTGTTGGTTTAGTTTTTATTTCGCCAGAGGTTTTGATGTAAGGAAGTAATGTTACGTGTATGTATGCAACATCGTTCCTATTGACATCATTTTTGAATTCCCTTATTGCCTCCAAAAAAGGCAAAGATTCAATATCACCAACTGTTCCACCAATTTCAGTAATAATAATATCTGCATTGCTGTTGGCCGCTACTCTATGAATTCTTTCTCTTATTTCTCCCGTTATGTGAGGTATTACTTGCACAGTTCCACCGTTATAACTACCTCTCCTCT
Organism: Prochlorococcus sp. scB243_498I20; assembly: GCA_000635015.1. Classification (GTDB taxonomy): domain Bacteria; phylum Cyanobacteriota; class Cyanobacteriia; order PCC-6307; family Cyanobiaceae; genus Prochlorococcus_A. The sequence continues at coordinate 4,164 of JFMR01000116.1, read as the reverse complement.
CTTTGTTAATAACTGATTGATAAATAGATCCCGTAGTCACACTGTTTAACCTAGTCATTGCAGTATCAGTGAATCTTTCATAGTGACCTAAATCTAGATCGGTTTCAGCCCCATCTTCTGTTACAAATACTTCTCCATGTTGGAAAGGGCTCATTGTTCCTGGATCAACATTTAGATATGGATCTAGTTTTAATATTGAAACACTATATCCTCTAGACTTTAATAATCTTCCCAAGCTTGCGGCTACAATTCCTTTACCAATGCTAGAAACTACTCCTCCGGTGACAAATACAAATTTTGACATTAAATATTTTTAATTAAGCACAGCCTCCTTATATTTTATTTAAACAAAAAACGTTTAGAACATCCATATATGTTCTTATTCATCAATTGTTATTTCAATATCTAATTCTCTTAATTGTGATTCAGAGACATTTGAAGGTGCATTTGTGAGAAGACATTTTGCTTGTTGATTTTTTGGAAAAGCAATGGTTTCTCTGATTGAATCTGCACCAATGATCAGCATGGTAATACGATCCAATCCAAACGCTATTCCACCATGAGGAGGAGCACCCATTTCTAAGGCTTCTATTAAAAATCCAAATTTTTCATCAATCTCTTTATCAGTAAGTCCTACCGTTTTAAGAACCTCTCTTTGTAAGTTCGCTTCATGAATACGTAAAGAGCCACCTCCTAACTCCAATCCATTGAGAACTAAGTCATAAGCATTTGCTGTAGAGCTCTCAATTTCTTTTTTCAAGTTTTTATATTCTTTAGATTTTATATTTTTTGGAGAACAAAAAGGATGATGTAATGCTTCATATCTATTTTCCTCTTCATTTCTCTCAAACATCGGGAAGTCAGTTACCCATAAGAAATTCCATTTACTTTTATCAATGAGATTTAAGTCTTTTGCAATATATTGTCTAACTCTATCTAATGACTGATTGACAATTTGTTTATCTCCAGCTCCTAAGAGGATTAAATCTCCATCTTTTGCTTCTGTGATTTTTAAAATATCAGCTATATGCTCTTCATTTAAATTATTTTTAATTGCCCCAATAGTCTCAAGCTCATCTCCTTTGACCCTGATAAAGGCCAAACCACCAGCTCCAGCATCTTGAGCTACTTGAAAGATGTCGCCTCCTGGTTTAATTCTTACGTTGCTAATACTTGAATTACCTCCTTTGACTGTTATGGATTTTATATAACCTCCAGACTTAATTGCCTTAGTGAAAATATTAAATCCAATATCACCTAATACTTCTCCTAAATCTTTTAATAACATTTGATATCTAGTATCTGGTCTATCAGTGCCGTAATTATCCATTGCTGATTGCCATGACATTCTTGGGAAAGCATTATCAAAACTAATATTTAATACTTCTTTCCATATTTTTTTTATAAGACTTTCATTAAAAGCAATTATTTCTTCTTCACTAATAAAGCTCATCTCAATATCTAATTGAGTAAACTCTGGCTGTCTATCTGCCCTTAAGTCTTCATCACGGAAACATTTTGCGATTTGATAATACTTATCTAAGCCCCCAACCATTAAAAGTTGTTTAAATAGTTGTGGGGATTGAGGTAAAGCAAAAAATTCTCCATTTGAAAGACGTGCAGGAACAAGAAAATCGCGAGCGCCTTCAGGAGTTGACTTTGTAAGTAATGGGGTCTCTACTTCTGTAAATCCAAAATTATCAAGAAATTCTCTAGCAACTTTAATAATCTTATGTCTTGTTTTTAAATTTTCTAGTAATTTTCCCCTTCTTAAATCAAGGTATCTATATTTTATTCTGAGTTCCTCTTTTGTATTTTCATAATCATGTATAGACACTGGAAAAGGTAAGTTGTTTTTAATTTGGTTGAGAACTTGCAAATCTTTAACCTTAAGCTCTAGCTCTCCAGTACTTAAATTTGTATTTATGGAATCTTTTGGCCTTTCATTAATAATTCCGCTAACCATTATTACTGTTTCATTTCTTAGAGTTTCTGCCTGTTTAAATAGATCTGCACCATCATCGGGGTTAATTGTTATTTGTAGAAATCCACTATGGTCTCTTAAATCAATAAAAATTACACCACCATGATCTCTTCTTCTATCTACCCATCCGCATAAATTAACTAATTTACCAATATCTGTATTATTGAGTTCTTTGCAAATTTTGTTTCTCATCTAAGTATGATTTATTTATCAATAACTTATAATAATTCTTTAAGGGTAAATTTAGTTAATAATTTTTTTTATAAAACGCTCTATTTGTTATTACCCCCTTGAATTTTTTGCCTCTTATTAATATTTGAACTTCATTATTTATTAAGGCATGCGAAGTATTGATGTATGCAAAAGCTATAGCTTTTTGTTTAGTTGGAGACCAGCTGCCGCTTGTGATAGTACCAATATTTTCTTCACCTTTAAGAACTGCGCAACCTCTTCTTCCTATTGCTTTACCTTCTATAGAGAGACCAACTAACTTTTTTTGAATACCTAATCTTGACTGCTCCTCAAGAAATCTTCTTCCAAAGAATTCGTGATTATTTTCTAGATGTACTAGCCAGCCTAACCCTGCTTCATATGGAGAAGTTTTTTCATTTATGTCTTGACCATAAAGATGCATGCCTGCTTCAAGTCTAAGACTATCTCTAGCTCCTAAACCACAAGGGGCAACATTTTTGGAAATTGAGAAATCCCATAAATTAATTGCAGCTTTTTTAGATAAAAGTATTTCTAGACCATTTTCACCTGTATAGCCTGTCTTTGAAAAGAAAATTTTTTCTTTAGGCGAAATATGTTCAAAAATCTTATATTCGCATCCAAAGTTAGGGATATGTGAGATCGAAGATTCAATCCATTCTTCAAATAAATCGAATGAGTTTTTTCCCTGTAGTGCTAAAAGTACTTTGTCTTTTTTAAAGTTTGTTATCGAAATTTCAGACATATTTAAATTATTTTTTATCCATTGAAAATCTTCTTCATATCTACTTGCATTAACTATTAACAATAATTCTGATATGTCATTTTCTTGTATACCAAGGTCATAAATTATTAAGTCATCTATTATTCCGCCTTTATCATTGAGCATTACTGTATAAAGTCCCTGACCTTCAGAAAAGGAGTATAAATTAGTAGGAAAAAGTTTTTGAATATAATCCTTTGGATTGATTCCCTTGATAGAAATCACACCCATGTGAGAAATATCAAATAATCCTGCTGAAGATCTAACTGATTCATGCTCTTTAATTAATCCTGAAAATGATATGGGCATTTCCCAACCTGCAAAATCCACTAATTTTGCATTCGATTCAACATATTTTGAATAAAGAGGACTTTTTAGCAAATCCATGAAATATTTAGTTTTTATTTACTATTTTTACACTGTAGTTTAGAAATTTTTTATTGCATATTTTCTAATGACAAAATTAAGCTTCTAAGTACTTTGGCTGCAACTATGCTACTTACTCCGCTTTTATCAATTTCTGGAGATAATTCCACAATATCTGAAGCCACAATTCTAAGGTCTTTTAAAGCTTTCAGTATTTCTTCAAAATCATTCCAAAAAAATCCTCCCGGTTCTGGAGTGCCCGTCCCTGCTAATAAACTGGGATCAAACCAATCTAAATCTATTGTTAAATATATTGGAGACTTAGCGTATGGTAAGAGAGCTTGTTTTAACTCATGTGTATTTCCGCCTGGACAAAAGTTTACTAATTGGTTGTTGTTATGCATAATTTCAAATTCTTCCTTAGTCCCACTTCTAATTCCTACTTGCAAAAGTTTCTTTTCAGGTAGCACTTCTAAGCATCTTTTCATAGTACAAGCATGACTATGTTCATTTCCTATATATGATTCTCTTAGATCTGCATGAGCATCAAGTTGAACCAATATCAAATCTGGATATTTTTTTACTAATGCTTCTATAGCACCTCTTGTAATAGAGTGTTCCCCTCCAAGCATAATAGGACTAAGGCGTTTACTAATTAAATAATTTGTTGCTGATTTAACCGATTCAATAACAGACTTTGAGTCATTTTTGTCAATGAGTATTGATCCAAAATCAACATACATAATATCCTCTAAGTCTTTTTTAATTTTTGGACAATATGTTTCTAAACAAGAACTAACTTGTCTTATTGCTTCTGGACCAAATCTTGCTCCTGGTTTAA
>JFMR01000115.1 GCA_000635015.1 Prochlorococcus sp. scB243_498I20 | reverse complement strand
AAATCTTGCTCCTGGTTTAAAAGAACATGTCCCGTCATAGTTAACTCCAAATATACCAATTGAGCAATTCTTAGGACTTCTTTTTGCACCCATATAAATTGCATTTTCGTTATCAAATAAATTTTTTGTCATCTTATGAATCAAGTTCTTTTACAATTTTATTTGGCATCATTTTGAATGCTGCATTTTGAAAATTTAAATTCCAAATTTCACATCCTTTTTCTATTTTTAGGACTTCATCATAATTTTGCTTTGTTAAATTTAGATCTTCTGAAGAAGCAAATGTCCAACTCCAAATACCACTAGGATATATAGGCACAAAGGAATACATAGTTTCAGAAACTTTAAATATTTTTTTTAGGGTTTTCAAAATATTTATGTGAACATTTTTGAAGGATTCAGGAGATTCGCTTTGCGTTGCTAATATCCCCTTTGGTGTAAGTATTCTTTTACATTCCTTATAAAAAGAATCTGAAAATAATAAATTTGAAAATTCTGAGGGATCTGAACAATCTATAAAAATAACGTCGTAAAAATTATCTCTTGTTTTTTTACCCATTTAACACCATCATCAACATGTATTTCTAATCTTTTGTCATTCCATGCTTCGCCTCCAATTTCTTTTAAAAATTTTTTACATATTTTGATTACCTCTTTATCAATTTCTACTAGATCAATTTTTGATATTTGAGAATATTTAACGCATTCTCTTGCTGTACCGCCGTCTCCTCCACCAATAATTAGTACATTAGATTTTTCGTCAATGCTACTTAATGCTGGATGCACAAGACATTCATGATAATATTTCTCGTCTTTTAGTGATGTCATCCAACAACCATCAAGCATTAAAGCTCTGCCATAGTATTCATTTTCAATAACAATAATTTCTTGATATTGTGATTTTTGTTTAATCAAAACATCTCCATTTAGTCCGAATCTTGAGCCTTTATGATATTCATCTATCCATGCTGGAATATGTGTCATTTGCGTTTAAGAATTTTTTCTTTTAAGTTTTCGTTTGGCTATTTGCCAAAGCCTTTGAAAGTCTTTAGGAGTTTGTTTTTTAATATTATCGCCTGCATGATGCTCAATGATTGAAAATCTGTCTAAAAATTTTTTATTAGTTTTTTGAAGAGCTGATTCAGGATTTATTTTTAAAAAGTTTGAGAGATTCAGAAGGGTAAAGTAAACATCTCCAAATTCATTTTTTATTTCTGAATCATTGTTACTTTTAATTGCTTCCTTTAATTCATTAATCTCTTCTTCTAACTTTTCAAAAATCTGATCGGTACTCTCCCATTTAAAACCATATTCTTTAACAACATTTGTGATTTTATCTGTTCCAATCATTGGTGGTAAATTTTTGATTTTCATATTTAAATTTTTACTAATTGATGATTCCATATGAGGTGTTTCTTTTTCTGAATTTTTAATGTTTTCCCAAATCTGTTGTGATTTTTCTAGAGATACTTTTTCTTTTTTTTTAAAAATATATGGATGTCTATTAATAATTTTCTTGTTTAGATTTTTTATAACATCATTTAGTTCAAATTCTTTTTTTTCGTAACCGATTTCAGCATGAAGCATTACTTGTAATAAAAGATCTCCTAACTCTTCACATATGTTCTCCTCCTTTTTTTCATATATCGCATCTATAAACTCATTGCTTTCTTCATGTAAAAATGGGATCAACGATTTATGAGACTGTATTTTCTGCCAAGGGCATCCCCAAGTTTTATCTTTTAATGATTTGATATTAGATATTAAAATTTTAAAGCTTTCTACAGTCTCTAAATCGGAATTTTTTTGTAAGTTATATCTATCGTTTGAGGACATAGGATATATTTTATTAATTTAATTTTGCCTCAATCATGAAATATTTAAATACTTAGTATAAATATTTCAACTTCATCTATTAGAATGGTTTATTATAAGGGCGATTAGCTCAGCGGTAGAGCGCCTGCCTTACAAGCAGGACGTCCCTGGTTCGAACCCTGGATCGCCCATTTATTATTTTTCTAATGACTGAGATCGTCAATCTTTCAATCAGTCAAAGCGCTGCATCAGAACTATCTAGGCAATCTTCTTTTGGAGGTTTTCCAGGAGAAATGTCGATTGATTTGGTAGAGGATAAAAATTGTTCCGAAGGATGGATGCATATTAAATTGAGGCCAGGGACATGTAATGGATCACCTATTTCCAGAACTGAAGGAGTAACTTTATACGCGGATGTAAAAAAGTTTAATTTACTTAAAGATTTAAAATTAGATTATTACGGTGATTTGAGCGGTGGTGGATTTCTTATTTCAACACCAAAAAATGCAAAACGTTGTTCCTGTGGTTCTGGCTTCAAACTTTTGTAGAATGTATGTGTCTTTTTTTGCAAACTAATATTATTTTCATTAATTGGCTGCTCTCAAGATAAAATAAACAAAAAGTTTATTGAAATAAAATTTGGACATGACAGAGATGAATGATCAATTATCTTTAGAGAATTATTCACCTTTTGAAGTAGAGAAAAAGTGGCAAGAAAAATGGGAAAGTCTAAAGGCGTTTAGTCCTAACCCTGAGGATGATGGTGAGCCTTTTTGTGTTGTTATTCCGCCACCAAATGTAACTGGATCTTTGCATATGGGGCATGCATTTAACACGGCCTTGATAGATGTTGTAGTTCGTTTTCAAAGACTTTTAGGGAAAAATGTTTTGTGTTTACCTGGAACTGATCATGCTTCAATAGCTGTTCAAACTATTCTCGAAAAACAATTAAAAAGCGAGGGTAAAACAAGCGAGGATGTTGGAAGAGATGAATTTCTTAAAAAAGCATGGAAGTGGAAAGAACAAAGTGGCGGCAGAATAGTTTCTCAATTAAAAAGGATAGGATATTCAGTCGACTGGACTCGAGAAAGATTTACTCTTGATCAAAAATTAAATGAGGCAGTTGTTGAGGCTTTTAATATTCTTTATAAAAAAAATTTAATTTATAGAGGTGAATATTTAGTTAATTGGTGTCCT
>JFMR01000114.1 GCA_000635015.1 Prochlorococcus sp. scB243_498I20 | reverse complement strand
ATTTAGTTAATTGGTGTCCTGAATCTCAATCTGCAGTAAGTGATCTAGAAGTTGAAATGCAAGAAGTAAATGGTCATTTATGGCATTTTAAATACCCTTTAATTTCTGAAAGTGGTGAACAGTTAGATAAGTACTTAGAAGTTGCAACAACAAGACCAGAAACTCTTTTGGGTGATACTGCTGTGGCAGTTAATCCTGATGATGATAGATATAAAGAATTTATTGGTGTCAAAGTAAAAGTTCCTTTCGTTGATAGAGAAATACCTATTATCGCTGATTCACATGTTGATAAAGATTTTGGTACGGGTTGTGTGAAGGTTACTCCAGCCCATGATCCAAATGATTTTGCAATAGGAAAAAGGCATAATTTAAAACAGATTAATGTAATGAACAAAGATGGAACTTTAAATATTAATGCAGGTATTTTTCAAAATTTAGATAGATATGAGGCCAGAAAGAAAATTATCAATGAATTGGATAACTTAGGCCTTTTGACAAAGATAGAGGAGTATAAACATACTGTTCCTTTTTCTGATAGAGGTAAGGTCCCAATTGAACCTTTATTGTCAACACAATGGTTTTTGAAAATAGATGATATATCACAAGGATGTCTTAATGAAATTGATTCTAAAAAACCATCGTTTATTCCTCCACGATGGGAGAAAGTTTATAAGGATTGGTTAGAGAATATCAATGATTGGTGTATCAGTCGTCAATTGTGGTGGGGGCACCAAATACCAGCCTGGTATGTTTTAGATGAATCTCAAGACTCAATAGAACAAAATACTCCATATATCGTTGCAAGAAATGAAGAGGATGCCTTAATCGAAGCTAATAAAAAATTTGGATTAGATATTAAATTGGTTCGTGATAAAGATGTTTTGGATACATGGTTTTCAAGTGGTTTATGGCCTTTCTCAACCCTTGGTTGGCCAAATACAAATGATCCGGATTTTAAAAAATGGTATCCAAATAGTGTTCTTGTTACTGGTTTCGATATTATTTTCTTCTGGGTGGCAAGAATGACAATGATGGGGAATACTTTTACAAATAATATTCCTTTTAAGGATGTTTATATTCATGGTCTAGTTCGAGATGAAAACAATAAAAAAATGAGTAAAAGTTCAGGTAATGGTATTGATCCAATACTATTAATTGATAAATATGGTTCTGATGCTCTACGATTTGCTTTAATTCGAGAAGTTGCAGGCGCTGGACAAGATATCAGGCTTGATTTTGATAGGAAAAAAGATACGTCTTCAACTGTTGATGCTTCAAGAAATTTTGCGAATAAATTATGGAATGCAACTAAATTTGTGTTAATTAATAAAACTTCTAAAAATAATTATTCGCTTAATGAGAGTGATGAAACTTCTTTAGAGTTATGTGATAAGTGGATTTTATCGAAATTGAATCAGGTAAATATAAAAGTCGCTGCTTTGTTGAAAGAATATAAATTGGGAGAATCTGCGAAACTTCTATATGAATTTACGTGGAATGATTTTTGTGACTGGTATGTAGAATTTGCTAAACAAAGGTTTAATAATAAAGAGACTAAAAATAGACAAATATCTGAAAAAGTTTTAATAAAAGTGCTCAATGATATTTTGATAATGATTCATCCTTTTATGCCGCATATTACTGAGGAACTTTGGCATGTGCTGCAACTAAAACCAGATAATGTATTATTATCTCTTCAAAAATGGCCAATTCACGAAAATAAATTTGTTGATAATAAGCTTGATAATTCCTTTCAGCAACTCTTTGAAATTATTAGGCTGATTAGAAATTTGAGAGCTGAATTAGGCCTTAAGCCATCAGAAAAAGGTCCTGTATATTTAATTTCTGACAATGATGAATTGATTGATTTTCTAAAAACTTTAGTTGATGATATTCAAACCTTAACTAAATCTTCTGAAGTATTTATTTTTAAAACTAATGCTGTTGATAAAAAAGAGTTTGCTAAATCTTTTTCCGGGATAATTAGTGATTTAGAGGTTTACTTACCTTTTCAGGATTTTGTAAATATAGATGCATTAAAGGAAAGGTTAACCAAGGATTTAAAAAAGGTGACTATTGAATTAGAAAATTTAAATAAGAGATTATCTAATAAAAATTTCGTTGATAAGGCTCCAAAAGATATTGTTGAAGAATGCAGATTTAAATTAAATGAGGGTTCGGTACAAAAGGAAAGAATTAGTAAAAAACTCGAACTTTTGAATTGAGAATGAATATATTTCTTGAAAATATTTATAATTTGTCTTTTTTTTTTAATACTGGTTTTGGGATCTTTTCGTTTGTTTGTATTTATATTTTAATTGTTTTATTAATACTTCCAGCCTCTTGGTTATCTTTATTATCAGGTTTTTTATATGGCTCATATTTAGGATCAATTATTGTTTTCATTTCCGCTTTCATAGGAGCATCAGTTGCTTTTTTTGTATCAAAAAGTTTTTTTGCAAAAAAGCTAAAAAATCTTTTTAGTCGTTATCCAAAATTAAGTGTCATGGAAAAAGTAGTAGAAAAAGGCGGACTTAAATTAATTTTTTTAGCGAGATTATCTCCGATATTTCCCTTCAGTATTCTTAATTATTTTTATGGTTTGAATAATGTTAAATTTAGAGATTTCGCTCTTGGTCTTATTGGAATAATTCCAGGAACTTTTCTTTATTGTTCAATAGGTAGTTTGGCAAAAAGTATTCAGGAGTTAAAAAATGTGCAATCACCAAATAATTTATATATTACTAGCATTGGAATTATTTCAACTTTTTTAGTTGTATATTTCTCAGCTAAATACTCCAGAGAATATTTTGAAAAATCTTAAGAATTTACTCTTTAATATTCCAATCTCTTATTGATGCAATAAAGATAAACCACAAAAGCCTTAATTTACCTAGTAAAGTTTTGTTGGCTTCTAATTCTATATATTTCGCCTGTCCACAAGGTGTTTTTATGAAGTTAAAAACTGTTTTCTTCGTCATAAGTCTCTCAAAAAGTCCTGATAGTTATTCTTATATTTTATAGTCAAGATTTTTATTTTTTTTATTTGAAAACCACATTTTTCTTTGACTACTTTGTTGAATATTATTTTTTGAAATTTAAACTTTTTCTCCAGCTTTAAATCCTCTAAAGCATTTAAATCTAGGAAACCTAAGACTAAAAGCCACTGCATCCTTTGACTTCGTTTTTGCATCAGCTCTGATTTCTACAAGTTGACCAACGAGATGATTACGTTTTGACCAATATTCTTCACGTTGAATATCACTAAATCCGCTTCCGCAACTAAGACTGTATTCATAACCATCATCTTCTCCTTCTACCAAGATTGCTCCCAGTCTCCCTTTGTTGCGTCCTGTACCTTCCTCAACTGATGCAACTTTTAAAGTGACCTCAATGAAAGGTTTTGCTTTTAACCAACTGTGTGTTCTTTTACATTCATACATAGCATCAGGATCTTTAATCATTACTCCTTCATACCCACCTTCCACAGCAGATTTATTCAGCTCTACAAATCTTTTTTGTCCTTCAATAGTGTCGAGATCTACATTTTCCCATTCAAGTGTTTGTATATGGTTTAAAAGCATAGAATGTTTTGCTACCCATTCTTTTACTAATAAACTTCTTTTTGTTTGACTAGTGTTCCATCTTCCTTGTTGAAAGTTTTCAAGGGGACATAAGTCAAATAGGTGGAGAACTGCGTCTTTGGTTTCTTTGCCATCTTTTCTATGTACCTGTTTCATTAAATCCTGAAAGTTAGCGCTCATTACTTCACCATCTAGTACTAAGTCATGAGGTTCAGGATCTTCTTTTAAGACGTTTTCTATTTCTGAGATAATATGACCAAAATTATGGAATTGTTTTCCATTACGAGAAAACATTTCTACTTTATTTTGTCTAATAATAGTTAAGACGCGCACACCATCTAATTTGATTTCAATTTGCTTTTTTCCTATCATTTTTTTTTCATGATTTGCACTGTCATGAGCTAAAGGACAAGAAAAAATTGGAATCGCATATTTGGGAAATTTCTTGGCTATCTTGTTGATTGTTTTTTCAGATACACCACATCTAAGATCTTTAATTAAAACTCGTCGATAAAATCCATTCCACTCTTCTTTTGTGGCAGATTCCATAGCCATAATAATTGCATCTCGAGCAGCGTGACCAGTAAGTTCTCTTTGAATAAGCTTATTTGCTAATTCCCTAAAATCATTCCATAAAAAATTTTGACTTTTTTCATTCTTTTTTTCAGGAACATTTTTTACACCAAAAGTTACCAATGGATCAAGTGCCATACGAATTCCCTCAAAAAAATCATCTAGACCTTGTTCCATTGCATCTGAAATGATTTTTTCTTTATCTAATCTACTTGGGTGTAATTCTAATTGATGTATTATCTCTTCTTTAAACAATTCTTTTTGCCTCACAAGAAATTATTAATTCACTTTTGCTATTCTGTCTATTTTCCAATCATTGTCAGTTTTTGCGAAAGTAAAATCTAAGGGGAGCTCATCTTGTTTATCTTCTGATTTTAAATTCAAAGTTATTATGATTTGATCTTCTTGAACTCTAGGTCTTCCTGATTTTAAATTTCTGTATTTATTGAGGTTTAAACTAGCTAAAAATTTAAGAAAGTCTTGGCGCTTAACATGAGTTTTATAAGTTTTTGTAGTCAAACCGTATGCTGCATCAATTCTGCCAGCAGCTATTTGATCAAAAAACTTTCTTACTAATGGATTAATTCCTCTGGCGCTTATAACTAATTTGACTGCATTAAAAGTCCAAAAAGAAACTAGTACAGCACCGCCAACTAATAATGCTTTAATTCCGATATCTTTTACTAGTGTTGCATCCATGTTGATTTAAGTTTTTTATTACTTTAAGAAAAGAAATCGTTTTTGATGGCTTTTTTTGTCAAAATAATACTAATTTTAAACCATAATGCCTGTAATTCCTCTTTTACCCTTATTTCATAAATTTAATAGCCAATATTTTGAAAATTCTCTAGCGGTTAATAATCAACCTTTAGTAAAAGTTAGATGGAGTGATAATAGATTAAAAACTACTGCTGGTTTTTATAAAAGAAAACGAATCAATGGACTTGTAGATTCCGAAATTATTTTATCGAAACCTATTTTGAGTAAATTATCTACTAGTGCAATAAACAGTACTTTATGTCATGAGATGATTCATGCATGGGTAGATAGGATATTAAAAAAAAATGAGATACATGGTCCAAATTTCTTAGAAAAGATGAATACAATTAATGAGAAAGAGAAGAATTTTCAAATTTCAGTGAGGCACTCATTTCCTATTGAAAGGAGAGAATTAAAATACATAGGAACTTGCCAAAATTGTGGTGAAAAATTTTTCTACAGGAAAAGGATAAAGAATATTGCCTGTAAAAAATGTTGTGTAAATTTCTTTAATGGATCATGGAATAAAAAGTGCTTAATTTTGTTTGATTAAAAATATAAGATGTGTTTTTGTTTCTATATTTGGAATTATTTATTTTTTTAATGTAATTTATACTTTAAAAAGCATAATAATTTATGGATTCAAGGAGAATTAGAAATCTTAGAAATAGTTTTGATAAAAATATTGTTGATAAACAGGTTGATAAAATTTTTGAAACTGGTAGACAATTTGTTGATGGAGTATCTGGTGCTAGGCCAGGAAAAAGAAGGAACTCTGATTTTCAAGGAATAACAAGTAAGAGTGTTAAAAAAGTAGGAAGATGGGTATCTGAAAAAGTGGATTTATTTTTTGATGAAGATAATGATGATTGGAATGATGAGGATTTTTACTATGATAAAAGCGATATTAAGACATTTTCCAGAGAATCAAATTCTTATGAATCTGCTAAACAGCACTCAAAAAGACCTTTAGAAGCAATATCTTTAAGGCAATCAAAAAAATTACAGACAACTGAGCAAAAAAAATTACCTTATGTAAAAGAGAGTAAGGACGAAGATTGGCCAGATGAAATGGATTTCAAAGTTGAAAGATGGCAAAGAGCTTCAGAAAAAGAGAATAATACTTCGAGAGATCAATCAAACCAACAAGTTCAATCAAAATCAAGAAATCTTCCCAGATCAAGAAGAAGAAGAGTATAGTTTCATAAATTCTTTAATTCCTGAATAGCCTAATAAACTTTCTAAATGTGGATTAAATACTTCTCTGATAATTGTTAGAGGCTTTTTGTCTCGAAAAAATCTATAATTTCTTGACCAGAATGGACCTTTAAAACAAAATTGATCCTCTAACCAATTTGAATTAACAAGTGAAATACGATCAACTTCTCTAAACAATTCTGATCTGTCTTGTGTCAAATTCTTCCAAATTGGTTCTTCTTTTGCTTTTAAATTTTCACTCACTTGATCTGCATTCCACCAACTTTCAGCCCATGCTAGGTTTTTATTATTGTTTTTAATCCATACTTGTCTTCTAATTAAAGGTCCATTTAACTGATTCAATTCTGTAGGGCCTTCTTGAGTGGATAGAGGATCTAATTGCATTGAAATTAATTTAATTTTTGTCTCTTGATTAGTTAAAAGCTGCAGATGTCTAGTTGGACTTCCATCCCCAAGTAGCATTAATTTCCATGGACCAGATATTTTTGGTAGTGAATTCTTCACTAAAAAATTAGAGGCATTTTCTTCCCATAAAATTTTTGGAGAGTTAAAAAGTTTATTATTCAGAGCTCTGACCGAGTGCTCTTAAGATGATAACTTTTTTTCAGCAAAAATATTTGCCTTATCTTTTTTTATCTCTCTTATTTTTAGCCAAACAAGTAAAGCAGTTAAATCAGCTTTGCTAACCCCAGGAATTTTTGAAGCATCACCAAAATTTTTTGGCTTTATCTTATTCAAATTTTCTCTAGCTTCTAAAGATAATGTATCTATCTTCTCGTAATTTATTTCTTGAGGCAGAGATTTACAGCTTTGACGATTTATTTGTTCAATGTTGTTTTTTTGTCTTTTAAGATAACCCTCGTATTTAATATCTATTTCAACACCTTCTTGTATTGAAGAAGCTATATTTTTTTCAGTCAAATTATATTTAATTAAATCTGAATAATGAAAGTTTGGTCTTTTTAAGAGTTCTTTCAAAGTTGTTGAGCCTTTGATTTTTGATCCCGTGGCTAATTCTAGTTTTTTTGCTATTTCATCCGTGTTTTTTAAACGAGTGTTTTTTAATCTTAATTTCTCTTCTTCAAGGAGTTTCATTTTTTCTTGATAGACCGACCATCTTTTCTGATCAATTAGCCCTATTTCATAACCTAATGGGGTTAATCGCCTATCTGCATTATCTCCTCTAAGGGTTAACCTGTATTCGCTCCTACTAGTAAGAACTCTATATGGTTCTTTGAGATCTTTGGTAATTAAATCATTGATCATTGTTCCTATATAGCTGCTTTCTCTAGTGAAGATTATTGGATCTTTTTTATTAAGTTTTCTTGTCGCATTGACTCCGGCTACTAATCCTTGTGCTGCTGCTTCTTCATAACCAGTAGTTCCATTAATTTGTCCAGCGCTAAATAAATATTCAATTTCTTTCGTTTCGAGTGATGTCTGGAGTTGTGTTGCAGGTATATAGTCATACTCGACAGCATAAGCTGGTCGCAACATTTTACATTTATTTAATCCAGGTAAGGTCCTTAGAAGTTCTAATTGAATATTTTCAGGTAAACCTGTAGAGAATCCTTGAACATATATTTCAGGAGTATTAATTCCTTCTGGTTCTAAGAAAATTTGATGTGATTCTTTATCAGCAAATTTAACGATTTTATCTTCAATTGATGGACAATATCTTGGCCCCTTACTATCAATAAAACCGCCGTAAATGGGAGTTAAATGTAAATTGTCTCGAATTAGTTGATGTGTTTTGGTAGTTGTTCTTGTGATATGACAACTAACTTGGGGCATATTATTTTTGATATCTGGATCAAACGAAAAATATTTATCTGCTGCAGTACTTGGTTGAATATCTAATTCATCAAAAATGATACTTCTTTTATCAACTCTCGCTGGAGTTCCTGTTTTTAAACGTTCTGTTTTGATACCAATTTCATGTAAATTTTGAGTAAGACCTTTTGCTGCTTGTTCGCCCGATCTACCAGCTGACATTGATTTATTTCCTATCCATATTCTTCCTTCTAAGAAAGTCCCAGCTGTGATGATAACTGATCTTGCTGAATAATAACTACCAAAGAAAGTCTTTACACCCTTTATTCTTTTTTTTACGATTTTTTTTGAGTTCAATCCAATTTCTTCAGTTTTTGCAATATCCAGTTCAGTAATCATTGCTTCTTTTAAAGATAAATTATCTGTATTTTGTAGTATTTCAATCATCTTTTTTGAGTATTCTCTTTTATCTGTTTGAGCTCTTAATGCCCATACAGCTGGGCCTCTACTTGCATTTAATATTCTTTTTTGTATAGCTGTCTCATCAGCTAATTTGCCAATAATTCCACCTAATGCATCAACTTCATGTACTAACTGACTTTTTGCCGGCCCGCCTACTGCAGGGTTGCAAGGTTGCCAGGCAATCCTATCTAAATTGATTGTAAATAAGGCTGTAGAAAATCCTAATTTTGCTGTTGTTATAGCTGCTTCGCATCCTGCATGTCCTCCTCCAATAACGATGATGTCAAAAGATTCATTTGTGGAGTGATGATCTGGCATTTTAGGATTGATTTAATTAGCTAAATTCCTAAATCTCGTAAATTGAGGTTCAAATAATAATTTAACAGTTCCTACGGGTCCATTTCTATGTTTAGTGACAATGATTTCTGTAATTCCTCTATCTTCAGTCTCTGGATTATAGTATTCATCTCTGTAAATCATTAATACTAAATCTGCGTCTTGTTCAATAGATCCTGATTCTCTTAGATCGCTTAACATTGGTCTTTTGTTTGTTCTAGACTCTACCCCTCTACTAAGCTGAGATAACGCTACAACTGGTACTTTTAATTCTCTGGCCATGCTTTTAAGACCTCTTGTTATTCGTGAAAGTTCTTGCACTCTATTATCAGGGGTTGATCCCTCCATCAACTGGAGGTAATCAATCACAATTAATCCAAGTTCTTTTTTTTGTTCAGCTATTAATCTTCTGCACAGAGATCTCATCTCTAAAACACTTAAGTTAGGCTTGTCATCTATAAATATTGGTAATTGACCTAATGAATTGATACCTTCTCCTAGTAATGGCCATTCATCTTGCTGTAATCTTCCTGTTCTAAGCCTGCCACTCTCGATTCCAACTTCCATGGAAAGTAATCTATATGTCAACTGTTCCTTACTCATTTCAAGGCTAAATACACACACAGGTAAATCTTGAGATTGTGCAACATTTTTAGCCAGATTAAGAACTATTGAAGTTTTCCCCATTGAAGGTCTTCCAGCAACAATTATTAAATCACTTCTTTGAAAACCTTGAGTCATCGCATCAAGATCGTAAAAATTTACAGGGATTCCAGCTACTGAAGTACCTAATGATCTTGACTCTATTTCATTGAAAGTACTTGTAAGGATTTCTGCTGCTTGAGTCAGACCTTTTGAAGGTTTTTCTTGACTTATTTCAAATATTTTTTGCTCTGCTTTATCTAGAACTTCATTAGTATCTTGAGTTTGATCAAAACCTAGTTGAACCACTTCATTGCCAGATCTGATAAGTTGCCTTCTCAGGAATTTGTCGTTAATTAAATTCGCAACTTGTTCTATGGAAGCTGTAGAGGAAACATTTTCAACTAGTTCTACTAGTTTGCTGTTTCCTCCAATTTTTTCTAGTGATCCATTATCTGCTAACCAAGCACTCATGGATGTTAAATCAGTTGGTTTACCCTGGGTATGCAACATTAATGCTGTTTTATAAATCTCTTGATGGGCATTTATATAAAAAGCTTCAGGTTTAATTAAGTCTGCAATTCTTCCGATCGCATCTGGATCAAGAAGTATTCCTCCAAGAACTGCTTCCTCTGCTTGAACATTTTGAGGAGGAACTAATCCAGCATTTTCACTATTAAAGTCCTTTTTAAAATTTTTATTTTTCCCATTATTTGGAAAAGGTACGGAAACCATATCTTTAATTGCTTAGATATATACTCTGGCTACTTTTCAAAATAATGCAACAAATTGATTAACTTGTTACTTCAATATTTACTTCTGCATTTACGTCTGGATGTAATTTTATTTTTGCAGTAAAGGAACCTAAATTATGAATATCAGGAACAGTAATGTTTCTTCTATCAATTTCTTTTTTAGTTGCCGCTTCTATTGCTTCTGCAACATCCCCATTGGTAACCGTTCCAAAAAGGACTCCATCTTCTCCAACCTGTTTTTTGATATTGAACCTACCTATTGTAGATAATGCAGTTTGGAAATCTAAAGCTTCTTGCTTTAATTTATCAGCAGCGATTTTTTCTTTTTCTTTCTTCCTTTCAATTTGTTTAAGGACTGCTGGTGTTACATTCATTGCCTTGCCATAAGGTAATAGAAAATTTCTTGCGTATCCAGGTGCTACTTCAACTAGATCTCCCTCTTTACCTAGTGATGCTATTGATTCAGTTAATGCGACTTGTACTCTTTTAGCCATGAAAATATTAAACAATATAATTAATAATAAGACCTAGAGGGTAACTTTACTTTTTTTGCAAGACCAAATTTCGCAAGAATCTTAATATGTTCCCATGTTAAATCTATCTGACCTCTAAATAATCCTTGTTTTGCCGAATTGGGAAATGCATGATGATTATTATGCCAACCTTCTCCAAATGTTAATGCAGCAACCCATGCATTGTTTTTAGATGAATCACCACTTTCAAATGGTGCTTTACCCCAACAATGGGTCGCGGAGTTTACTAGCCAAGTTATGTGATAAACAACCACAAGCCTCAATGGAATTCCCCAAAGGACTAGAGCCCATCCTCCAACTCCTAATTTTTGACCAATTGCGTACAAGGAAAGTCCAATAGGTATTTGCAAGAATAAAAAATATTTATTTAGAAATCTATAGTATGGATCCTTGATTAAATCTGCACTTAGTTTTGGAACAGCTTTTAGTGCTTCTACGTCTTTGAACATCCAACCCATATGACTCCACCAAAACCCCCTTTTACTATTGTGATGATCTACTTCAGTATCTGAAAAAGAGTGGTGATGCCTATGTAAACCTACCCAATCTATTGGTCCATGCTGGCAACTTATGGCTCCACAGGTAGCAAAAAATCTTTCTAACCATCTTGGGACAATGAACGATCTGTGTGATAACAATCTGTGATATCCAAGGGTGACACCTAAACAAGCAGTTACCCAGTAAAAAAATAATAATGAAGTGACTGCAGGGAGACTCCAAAATTTTGGTTGTAAGGCTACAAGGGAAAGAATATGAATTGCAACCATAAAAACTATTGTTCCCCACGTTTTATGTAGTCTTGGAGGATATCTTTTTGAATGACTGGAAGGTTCCAGTAATTTTTCTGAGAGTTCTATAACTTTTTCAGCTGGAACAGGTTTTTTTAATTTTGCTGTTTCTTGGAAAATTACTGAGTTCATGATATTGAAATACTATTTTCAAAATTACCGATATGTAATATTATCATACTATACTATTGATAAGTTTAATTATCTGTGAGTCTCGGATATCGCGATAAATTATCTAGAGGTCGAAGGGCTATGGCTCATTTGATACACCTCTGGCATGAGAGAAATGGTTGGTCTCACAGAGTATTGCCGTTACTTTCAGAAGTTCTTGATTTAGGTAAAGTTCATAATTCGCAAATTTCTAATCTTAGGAATGGGAAGTTATCTTCGCCAGGTCCTGAAGTTTTTCTTGCTTTAGCTCAAGTAAATACGATTCTTGATCAAGGCATTGAAAAAATCAGGGATCGTTTAGAAAGTGATTACCCAGAGTTATGGAAATCTTTGGAAGAGTCTGCATTACCCCTAAAAAATGATTCTGGTAATCCATTGTCGGCAGGGGAGTTATTCGAGATATTTTCAGGATTAAAACCTCTACCTTCATCTTTTGACTGGTACATAGAAGATGAAGAAGCTTCTGCTTTAAGTGATGCTCTTTCAGTGCATTTTTGTCAGAATAAGGCTTGGAGATCATGTAAAATGCAGGTAATGGAAGCCTATGCTGTCAATAAATCTGCCCGTAGAGAACGTTTTGCTGAGGTAATTGCCGGAATTAGAGATTATACGGCAGAAGAATTAGATGGAGAACTTCTTGATTTATATGAGGCTTCAAAAAAACTTTCTTATTTTCAGGGCAGGGGACCTAATGCTTTCCTCGCAGAATTAAGAAATTTAGCTTCTGAAAAATAACATGAATTTTCATAATAAATGACTCTTGACAATAACTTAAAACTGGCTGAAAACACTGTTCTATCTGTCGAAGAGAGTTTAAGTAAAGTTTTCCAAGAAAGGTCCAATCAGGTTTTCCAGAAATTAGAAAATATTTTGACAATTTTTAAGGAAGAAAAAGTTTCTACTAGTCATTTCAATCAATCTTCTGGTAGTGGACATGATGATATATCTAGAGAAAAAATTGATGCGGTTTTTGCAAGATTTTTTCTTGCTGAAAAGGCTGCTGTGAGGATGCAATTTGTAAGTGGAACTCATGCAATAAGTTCTGTCTTATTTGGAATTCTTCGACCTGGAGATGTAATGTTATCTCTTACAGGACAGCCATATGACACGTTAGAAGAAGTCATAGGAATAAGGGGAGGAGGAAAAGGATCACTTAAAGATTTTGACATTGAATACAAGCAAGTAAATATCTGCGAGAATTTTGATTCTTTTGAAGAAAAAATTGTTCATTTTTTTAGAGAAAATTCATGTAAATTAGTATTCATACAAAAAAGTTGTGGATATAGTTGGAGAAAGTCTCTTACGAATCATCAGATAGAGAAAATTTGTAGTCTTATTCATTCTCTTGATCCTAACTGTATATGTTTTGTTGATAACTGTTATGGGGAGCTTGTTGAAGATAGTGAACCAATTTCTAAAGGGGCAAATATAATTGCTGGATCATTGATTAAAAATTTGGGAGGAACAATAGTTCCTACTGGTGGGTACGTTGCAGGAGATGCAGAGTTGGTTGAGATGGCATGTTCTAGATTAACCTCACCAGGCATTGGTTCTTCTGCAGGAATAAATTTTGGACTAGGAAGATTAATTTTGCAGGGTTTGTTTTTAGCACCACAAATTGTTCACGAATCACTAAAAGGTGCAGATATGGTTGCAGCAGTCTTTAAAAATTTGGGATTTAAGGTTTTACCAGAGCCAGCAACTTATAGATCTGATCTTATTCAGTCAGTAAGATTGAATAATCCTGATTTGGTACAAAAAGTTTGTCAATCTTTTCAAAATTCTTCACCAGTAGATTCTTTTCTTAATGTTGTTCCATCATCAATGGATGGATATGATTCAAAATTATTAATGGCAGGAGGCACCTTTATTGAAGGGAGTACTAGTGAATTTTCTGCTGATGCCCCTCTAAGAGATCCTTACAATATTTTTGTTCAAGGTGGTTCTCACATAGCTCACATCAAAATTGCATTAATTCGATTATTATCTGAACTATTAGAGGAAAAATTAATTTCAAAGGATTCTCTACTTCCTTTATCTACTTAATCATGTCTTATAAGTTTCCAGACAACCTCAACTATGCTGATACTCATGAATATGTCTTGGAAGAAAATGGATTATTAAAAATTGGAGTTAGTGAATTTGCTATAGATCAGTTAGGAGATATTGTTTTTGTTGAATTAGCTGATGAAGGTGCAACTTTAGAGAAAGGCGAGACTTTTGGAACAATAGAATCAGTTAAGGCCGTTGAGGAAGTCTATCTGCCTTTTTCAGGGGAAATAGTATCTATAAATGAAAGTGTCATTGAGAACCCTGAGCTTTTACAGGATGATCCGATTGGAGACGGTTGGTTAGTGATTTTGAAACCAGAATCAGAAGCATCAATTGCTGATTTGATGACTTCTGAGGAATATCAATCAAAGGTTGTACCAAAATAAGGCAAACTTTTTAAAAAGAGCTATTTTAAAGAAAAATATTTTAATATGACATCCAAATTCGGGTCTGATTTGTTTATAGATAGGCATCTTGGGTTAGGTGATAATGATGAAAGAATTATGCTGAACAAGCTTGGTTTTAACAATATTGATCAATTTATAAATCAAGTTATTCCAGAAGATATTCAGCTTAAAGATAAATCTTCAGAAATATTGCCCCAAGGTTGTTCAGAAATTGAGGCTTTAAATGAATTAGAAGAGATTGCGAATAAAAATACCAAAATGAGATCACTTATAGGCCTTGGTTATTATGACAATCACATGCCTAAAGTAATCCAAAGACATGTTCTTGAAAATCCAAGGTGGTACACTTCTTATACTCCATATCAAGCAGAAATTGCACAAGGAAGATTAGAAGCTCTATTTAATTTTCAGACTATTGTTTGTGAACTAACAGGATTCCCTGTTGCCAATGCATCTTTGTTGGATGAGGGTACTGCTGCTGCAGAAGCTATGGCCATGAGTTTTTCCGCAAGAAAAAATAAATCTTCAAAAGTTTACTTAGTGGAGTCAAATGTTTTTGATCATACTTTTAATGTTCTACAAACCAGAGCAAAACCTTTAGGAATATCTTTAAAACGCTTTACTCAAAGCAACCTTCCTAATCATGATGATGTTTTTGGAATGTTGTTGCAATTACCAGGTAAAAATGGGGAATTATATGATCCCACATTCTTAATATCCCAAGCACATAGATCAGAAATTATTGTTACGGCATGTATTGATCCACTAGCACAAGTTTTGATTAAACCAATTTCTGAATTTGGTGTTGATGTAGCTGTGGGGAGTATGCAAAGATTTGGTGTTCCAATGGGTTTTGGTGGTCCCCATGCAGCATTTTTTGCTTGTAGCGAAAAATATAAAAGGCTGATACCCGGAAGAATTGTTGGGCAAACTCTATCTAAAAATGGAGAAAAGTCTCTAAGACTAGCACTGCAAACAAGAGAGCAACATATTAGAAGGGAAAAGGCCACTAGTAATATTTGTACTGCTCAATCTTTGCTAGCCATAATTTCTTCTTTTTATGCTATTTATCATGGACCCTCTGGATTAACGCAAATTGCTAAGAGATTAGTTGAGTTGAGAATAAATTTAGAATTAAGTTTAGCTGCTTTAGGTTTTGATATTCCTGATGGGATTAGATTTGATAGTGTTGATGTTTATTCTGAGCACTCCCAACGGATCCATAATGAAGCTTTAAGAAATGGCTATAACTTAAGAATTTTGCCGTTGGGATCAACTATTGAAAATTCAACTGGCTTTGGGATCTCTTTAGATGAGCTTAGTAATGAAAAAGAAATAAAAGATATTTTGACTTTCATAGCAAACCTTATAGAAAAAGAAGAAGATTTAGAGCATTTAAAATTTGATAAAGAATTTCATCTTGAAAGTTTAGCTTTGAGATCCAGTGCATGGATGCAGCAAGATATATTCACAAATTACCGAAGTGAGACTGAATTAATGAGATATATATTCCGACTTGCAGAAAAAGATTTTTCTTTGGTAGATGGGATGATGCCATTGGGAAGCTGTACTATGAAGTTAAATTCTGCAGCAGAGTTAAATCCAGTCTCCTGGGCTAATTTATCTTCCATGCATCCTTTTTCTCCACAAGATCAAACTAAAGGCTATTCAAAAATTATATCTGACTTAGAAAAATGGATAAGTGAGATTGTTGGTTTAAAATCAGTTTCTTTTCAACCAAATGCAGGCTCTCAAGGAGAGTTTGCAGGTTTATTGGCAATAAATTCTTATTTTGAATCAAAAGGTGAACTGTTAAGAAAAAAATGTTTAATTCCAAAAAGTGCTCATGGAACAAATCCTGCTAGTGCAGTTATGGCAGGTTTTGAAGTGTTAACTGTTGAATGTGATGACGAAGGAAATATTGATTTTCAAGATTTGTCGATGAAGGTCAAGAAATTTGATGACCAAATAGGGGCACTTATGTTGACTTACCCCTCTACTCATGGAGTTTTTGAATTACAAATCAGAAAGATATGTGATTTAATTCACTCTGTGGGAGGATTTGTCTATTTAGATGGAGCAAACTTGAACGCTCAAGTTGGATTATGCAAGCCAGGTAATTATGGTGTTGATGTTTGCCATTTGAATTTACATAAAACATTTTGCATTCCACATGGAGGTGGTGGTCCAGGAGTAGGTCCAGTTGCTGCATCGGAAACTTTAAGCCCATTTCTTCCTACTCATTCTTTAATGGATAATAATTTATCTATTAGTTCCAATTACGTATCTTCTGCCAAGCATGGGAGTGCAAGTATTCTTCCAATAAGTTGGATGTACATAAAAATGGCTGGTTTTTGTGGTTTAAGGAAAGCAACTGCGCATGCAATTTTATCTGCAAACTATATTGCGCATTCTTTAAAGCATAAATTCAAGATTCTTTATAAAGGAAAAAATAATTTTGTAGCGCATGAATGTATTTTAGATTTTAGGGATTTAAAATCCAAAACTGGTTTGAGTGTAAATGATTTAGCTAAACGATTAATAGATTATAGTTTTCACGCCCCAACTATAAGTTGGCCTGTTCCAGAGACGATAATGATAGAGCCTACTGAAAGTGAAAGTTTGGTTGAATTGGATAGATTTTGCGAGGCTATGCTATTGATTGGAGAAGAAATCAGCGAAATAGAAAAAAATGTTGCATTAAAGAATAATAATGTAATAAGTAATGCCCCCCATACTCTGAAAGAGTTAATTGCTGATAATTGGCATTACCCTTACTCAAAAGAAAAAGCTTCTTTTCCTTATAAAACTCCAACGTCTATAAAGTTTTGGTCTTCAGTTTCTAGGATCAATAATGCATATGGCGATCGCAATTTAATTTGTTCTTGCAATGTAAATCAGGGCGAAACTTTCGAAGAAAAAAAATGTGCTTAAAGGACTAGCGTCTTTATATTTACTTAGTTATTATCAGTGAGAATAAAAATTTAATATTTTCTTATAGAATTTTTTTAAATTTTTTTATTACAATATTCGAGCATCAAATTTTTTGGGGTATTTGAAGCTATGACCAAAGATTTTAAATCTGGTAATGTTACGAACCTGCCAGTTAAAAACGTCAACTTACCAAATTTTGTTACCAATTCTTCAGGAGATAACTCAAATATTTGTTCAATTGAGGGAACTAATGTTATAAGAGTACCTTTTGGTAAAAAATTCTCAAAGAAAAAAAGACCTGAAAAAAATCAAAATATCGCTACTCTTATACTTCCTTTAACTTCATATAGTAATCCGACTCCTCCACACGTAGCATAATAATTTAGATCAAATTTAATCTATTTCTTTGAGCGTATCTGCGTAATAATTTTGCAGTTGTAACGTTGCTTGATTCCAATCCCATTTTTCTGCTTCGTTTCGTGCCTCTTTCCTCATAAATTCTCTTTTATCTTCATTCTCTAGAATTTTTTTTGTCGCTTCAATCAAACTCTTTTTACCATTATCTTTTTCATCAGGATCATATAAACAACCATTAATCCCATCACTAATAATATCTGGAATCCCCCCCTTGTTGGCTCCGATAACTGGACATCCCGCTGCCATTGCTTCTAGTAAAACTAACCCAAGTGTTTCTGTACTAGATGGAAATAAAAATATATCTCCAGAGGCATAGGCGCTAGCAAGTTCATCTCCAGATAAATATCCTATGAAATTAGTCTTGGTATTTTCGAAGATTTTTTCAAGCTGGTTTCTATATGGTCCGTCACCTACAAGTGCTAGGCAAGCATTAGGAATACTTTCTAAGACTGGTTTAATTCTTTCAATTTGTTTTTCTGCCGATAATCTGCCTACATAAATCAATAAGTAATTAGCATCGTTATATTCCCCAAATAACTTTTTTCTCATTTTCTCACTTCTCAAATCTGGTCGGAAACTGTAGGTATCTACTCCCCTTTGCCATAGAGCAGTTCTTTGAATACCTTTATCTTTTAACTCATTTACCATAGCGGTGGATGTACATAAATTTAACAAGGCTTGATTATGTGCTGCTTTAAGTAATTCCCACAAAAGAGGCTCTAACATACCCATACCGTAATGTTCTAGATATTTCGGAAGATGAGTATGGTAACTGGCAATTAAAGGAATATTATTAGTTTTCGCCAACCATATGCCACCTAAGCCAAGTACAGCTGGATTAACAACATGTATCAAATCTGGATTAAATTTTTCTAATTTATCTGAGACTGCAGGACCTGGTAAACCAAGCTTTAACTCTGGGTATAGGGGTAATGGCATTGCAGCAACTCCAACTACAGTTGCGCCCATATATGATTCTGGACACCCTTCTGGACAAAAAATTATAACTTCATCACCATTTTTTATTAAAAATTCAATCGTTTTAGTCAGTCTTGTGACTATGCCGTCAACTTTAGGTAAAAAAGTTTCAGTAAACAATGCAATTTTCACTTTCTTAAGGTAATTATTTCAGAAGTTTTAATTAGTCTTTATAGCCTCAGCTTGTTTTTTAGTCCAGGATGAAACACAAGGTATGCGCTTAAAATCACATCTTTTGGAGTATTTTTTAGCAACTTCAACAACTTCTTCTAACAAGCCATTATCTAGAGTCGTTGGGTTTAAACCTAATTCTATAAAGCATTTATTATCAACAATTAGATCATTTTCTACTGCTTCATTTCTTGGATTTGGTAAATAATTGATATCAGCACCTGTTAGAGACGCAACTTTTTTAGCTAGTTCTCCAACTTGATGACTTTCAGTCATTTGATTAAAAATCTTAACTCTCTCTCCTGGTTTTGGAGGATTTTCAAGAGCTAGTTGTACACATTTTACAGAGTCTTTTATGTGTATAAAGGCTCTTGTTTGCCCTCCTGTCCCATGAACACTTAATGGATATCCAATTGCGGCTTGCATTAGAAATCTGTTTAGAACAGTTCCATAATCTCCGTCGTAGTCAAATCGGTTTGTTAATCTAGGATCTTTTAAAGTTGCGTCAGTATTTGTTCCCCAAACAATGCCTTGATGTAGATCAGTAATCCTTACAAGATCATTTTTGTTGTAATAAAGAAATAATAATTGATCTAAAGTTTTAGTCATATGGTAAACACTACCTGGACTTGCAGGGTGTAATATTTCCTCTTCAAAGCGGCTTCCATCTGGTTGTGGAACTTCAACTTTTAGATAACCTTCTGGAATTGTTGCACCTCTATGTGATCCATATCCGTAAACTCCCATTGTTCCTAAATGTACAACGTGAATATCTAAATTACTCTCAACTATTGCAGCAAGAAGGTTGTGGGTGCCATTAACATTATTATCTACTGTATATCTTTTGGTAAAACTAGATTTCATCGAGTAAGGCGCTGCTCTTTGTTCTGCAAAATGGATCACAGAATCTGGCTTTTCATCAATAAGTAAATTGAGTAATTTTTGATATTGTTTAGAGATATCCATGTTAAGAAATCTCATAGGCTTACCTCCAATTTCTTCCCATGCAGAAAGTCGTTCTGTTATCGAAGCTATTGGAGTTAAAGATTCTACCTCTAGATCAATATCAATTTTTCTACGACTTAAATTGTCGACAATAATTACATCATGATTTTGCTCTGCTAGATTCACCGCACAAGGCCAACCGCAAAAACCATCTCCGCCTAGAACAATAACTTTCACTCAGAACTCCAGAATTAAATAGATTCATAATATATTTATTAAATTACTACAGTGTGCTTCCAATTTGCGAACAAATATTGAAAATAGTTTCAAATCTTCTTTCTTAATACGATAAATAAAATAATAAGTTTTTATTCTCTTTTTAAACTTTGCTCAATGAAGAGAATTAGATAGATATATTTTTTTCCGGTGAACTTGCTACTGCAAAGTCTTGCTTTTTAATTCTTCCTGCCAGGAAAGCTTGCCT
The DNA here is from genome assembly GCA_000635015.1 of Prochlorococcus sp. scB243_498I20. Classification (GTDB taxonomy): domain Bacteria; phylum Cyanobacteriota; class Cyanobacteriia; order PCC-6307; family Cyanobiaceae; genus Prochlorococcus_A. The sequence continues at coordinate 100,256 of JFMR01000114.1, read as the reverse complement.
GCCAGCTTTCACGCCATAATTTATCGCTTGAGCCATTAGAGGAGGATTCTCAGCTTGTGCTATTGCACTATTGATTAACACACCATCAGCTCCAATTTCCATAGCTTGAGAAGCTTCACTAGGCACTCCAATTCCTGCGTCAATTATTACTGGCACTTTTGCATTCTCAATAATAATCCTTATATTTGATAAATTTAATAAACCTTGCCCGGAGCCTATGGGAGAGCCCAATGGCATTACAGTTGCACAACCTATTTCTTCTAGTCTTTTTGCAAGAATAGGATCTGCATTGATATAAGGTAGTACAGCGAAACCCTTTTTTATTAAAATTTCGGCTGCCCTAAGAGTTTCTATTGGATCTGGTAGCAAATACTTTTTGTCAGGAATAACTTCTAACTTCACAAAGTTATTTTCTTCTTGACCAGATAATTTTGCAAGTTCTCTCCCTAAAATTGCTATTCTGACTGCCTCATCGGAATTAACACAACCAGCTGTATTAGGAAGCATCCAGTATTTTTCCCAGTTGATCTTTTCGAGTAAATTTTCTCCGGTCTGATCATTTTTAATTCTTCTAACAGCGACGGTTATAATTTCCGTTTCAGAATTTGACAAACTTTCCACCATATCTTGAGTAGATTTGTATTTGCCAGTTCCAACCATTAATCTACTAGAAAATTGTTTTCCACCAATTAGTAAAGAAGAAAAATTTTCCATATTTAGAATCCCTTATCTTTAATACCTTTATAAGGTTCATAATTGTTTCTTTTTTCTAACTCCTTACTTTTTTTAATTGCCGTTTTGTTTTTTGGATCTATATCCAAAACCTTTTGATAAGTTTCATATGCCAAGTCGTAATCAAGTAAACGCTGTTGTGCTGATGCGAGGTTATTTAGGGCTATAGGATATTCTGGAAGTGATTTTATTGCAGATTTATAGTGTTTAATTGCTTTCTTAAATTCATTTTGAGCAGCATAAGAAAATCCTAAAGCATTATTTATTATCGCTTTGGCTTCATCAGGTTCATTTTCATAATTTTCAATTGCTTTTAAAAAAGTTTTAGTAGCTTCAGAATATAATCTTTTTTTTATCTGAATAGACCCAAATTCATATAATTCTGTAGCTTGAGTGAGAGAATCTAAACCTTTCTGCTCGAATTTTACTAAATTTAATTCTTCACTTCTTGTTTTTAAAAATTGTCTGAATACAAAAATAGAAATTATTATTAATACAACGAAAAGAATTATTAAATAAGATTGAAAGGAAGATATTTCCATTAATTTATTATTACTTTTCTAGATTATATTCTTTTTTTTACTTACTAACGGAAGAAACAATTTTTTCAAAACACTTAGGATCGCTTAAGGCTAATTGAGCAAGCATTTTTCTGTTAATGATAATCTCTGCATTTTTCATCCCATTTATTAACTTGCTATAGTTTGTTCCATTTATCCTCGCGGATGCGTTAATTCTAGAGATCCAAAGTCTTCTAAAATCTCTTTTTCTTCTTCTTCTATCCCTATAAGCATTACAAAGAGCTTTCATTACTCTTTGGTTTGCGGTTCTGAAAAGATTTTTGTTGCCGCCTCTAAAACCTTTTGCAAGATTTAAGATTTTGTTTCTTCTTTTTCTGGCTATGTTGCCTCTTTTTACCCGTGCCATGAATATCTAATAAAAATTGGTTAAAGATTTATGCGTATGGAATCATTAATTTTACATTATCAGCATCTCTTTCATCAACTACGGCTTTTGTTGATAGATGTCTTTTTAATTTTGAGCTTTTATGATCAAGTAAATGATTATGGAAAGCTCTTCTTCTCATGAATTTACCCGTCGCAGTAGCTTTAAATCTTTTGGCAGCTGATTTACGAGTTTTTAGTTTAGACATTTAAGTCAAATGTGTTTAATTAGGATAATCTAAACCTTTATATGCATTGGTGCAAATTAAAGTTTTTAATTAATAAGGAAAGTTCTAATTTATGAAACTTAAATTTGCCTTTTTAAACTTATTTTTAGGCTGTATTTCTCTTTTAATAATAAACACTAAATTTATTTCAAATTCAAAAGGAGAAGAATTGATAAAGGTTGAACTCCATAATGAAATTAAAAAAGGAAAATTTTTAATTGGGTTAAAGCAATATTTAGGCGGGGAGAATGATAATTTTTCGGAGAAAAAGAGTATAAACTTTACAACTAATAAAGGTTTTGTAAACTTGATATCATCTAACGGTATTAAACATAAATCAAAACAGATAAATATTATCTGGGCGGATATTCCCGTTAAAAATCCAAAAACAATTGAAAGAATTATTTTTGGTCCTTTTGCTAGCTATGAATCGGCAAAAAAACAATCAGAGAAACTAAGAGATAAAGGATTTGAGACGACTGTTGCCTATCCTAAAAATTGGGAAGTATGGATTCCATTTCAAGATGATCTGCCAGAGTTTGAATTAAAAAATAAGATTTTCAGAAAAATAAAAAATTTTCAAATTACTCCTGTTCTTAGAAATGACTACAGTGCTATGAAACTTGAAGGTCCTATTTATATTTATTCTGAAGAGAAAATTAAAATAAATGGTGTTAATTTTGGCAAAAATTTTTATTTAATAAAGGATTTATATGGAACTTGGACCCTAGTTCAAAAAATTGAATTTGATGACTATTTGGCAGGTGTTTTGCCATATGAAATTGGACCGAATTCTCCTTTAGAAGCACTCAAGGCTCAAGCAGTTATTGCAAGAACTTGGGGCATATTTAATTCTGATAGATTTAATATGGATAAATATCATTTATGTATAAGCACTCAATGCCAAGTTTATAAGCCTTCTGAAATTTCATATAAAAATGTACAAAAAGCCATAGACGAAACATCAAATTTAATTCTCACTTATGAAAATCAACCAATAAATGCTTTTTACCATGGTTCTAATGGTGGAGTATCTGCTACTGCAGGCGAGTCTTGGCAAATTCAAGATTATTCTTATTTCAATTCAATCATTGATGGTTCTAAATCATTAAATAAAATTTTTAAACTTCCAATTATAAATGAATCTTATTTAAATAATTTTTTAGATTTTGATAAAGAACAGTTTTATGGCAGTAATCATTCTCTTTTTCGATGGAATAAGAAAATTTCTAGTCTTGAAATTAAAGAAAAGTTAATTAAAAACAAACTTATAAATATTAATGAAGATGTTTTGGATTTAAATTCTATTGAACGTGGGTCTAGTGGCAGAGTGACAAAATTAGAAATACAAACGGACAAGGATAATAAATCTATTGTTCTTGTTAAAGATGATATTCGACGGGTATTAAATTTTATACCTAGTAATTTGTTTACTATTAATAAATTAAATGATGATTTATGGCTTTTGAGAGGAGGAGGCTTCGGTCATGGTGTAGGTTTATCTCAGTCAGGAGCAATTGAAATGGCTAAATTAGGATTCTCTTATGAACAAATATTGAATCATTACTATCGAAATGCAAAACTAAAAAAATTTGAGATATTGTCTCAATGGAAGTTAAGTAATTAACAATTTACTTTTATGAGTAAGGGTTTTTATAAAAATCGAAGATTGAAGTCGTTTATATTTCTTAGTGCTTGTTTTTTATTAGCTTTTATTCCTCATGCAAACAATATCGAAAATTTCTTTTACATAATATTGACTCTTTCTTTTGTGATTGTTTTTTACGGTTTAATAGTTATTTCTAGAAATTTCAAAAGGAACAACGTTTTAAATACTGTAAGCAGAAGAATTAGCAATAAAGACTTACCTGTGCTTGATATTTTAGTCGCAGCTAGAGATGAAGAGAATGTCATATCAAGGTTAGTTGAAAGATTATTTAGTTTAGATTATCCAACAAATAAATTAAATATTTACATAATCGATGATGGTAGTTCTGATAAGACGCCTTTAATTTTAGATCGATTATCTAGACAATATGACAAGCTAAAAGTCATAAGTCGTTCTCCAAATGCAGGAGGAGGAAAGTCAGGAGCTTTGAATTATGCCTTGAAATTTACCCATGGTGAATGGTTATTAGTTTTGGATGCTGATGCTGAATTAAAACAAGATTCTTTGATAAGGTTATTTAGTTTTGTAGAAGAGGGTGATTGGTCTGCAGTTCAACTAAGAAAATCAGTAACAAATGTAAGTAAGAACTTTTTAACTTCCTGTCAGTCAATGGAGATGGCTATGGATGCAATCTTTCAATATGGAAGATTATCAGTTGCTGGAGTTTCCGAATTAAGGGGAAATGGTCAATTAATTAAGAAAGAAACATTATTAGCATGTGGTTCTTTTAATGAAGATACAGTTACAGATGATCTGGATTTGAGTTTAAGATTATTATTATCAAAATCCAGAATTGGAATCTTATGGGATCCTCCAGTCATGGAGGAGGCAGTTGAGAATTTAAATGCTTTATTAGCGCAAAGGCAAAGATGGGCAGAGGGGGGGTTGCAAAGATTCTTCGATTATGGAGATCAATTATTTACTAATAAAATTGATTATTTACAGAAATTTGATTTAACTTACTTTTTCATCTTGCAATATGCATTACCAATCATTTCTATTTTTGATTTAGTTTTCAGTATTGCTTTTTTAGATTCACCAATTTATTGGCCTATTTCATTTACAGCTTTTATGTTATCTGGAATTGCTTTTTGGTACGGTTCTTCTTGTAAAAGTGAAGTACCCGTATTGCAAAAAAGCAATTTTTTGATGGTATTTGTATCGGTTTTTTATTTATCACATTGGTTTTTAGTAATCCCTTGGGTAACTATAAAGATGTCTATTTTCCGCAAAAAGATACTTTGGCGAAAGACTCTTCATACTGGAGTTTAATCTATTCATCGAGGTCTATAATTTCTCCATTAAAAAAATTTGCTAAGTTTTTTGAACTATCATCATACGTTTCCTCGTTAGATATTTTTCTTGAAGAATTAGTTTTTGGTTCTATCTTTTTTATTGGTCGGAAACTATTTACTTTATTTTGGGTTATTTCTGGAGTGTTTGTTTGGTTACTTTTATTTAATTGTTTGGTTGAAAAATTAAGTATTATTCCATCTCCAAATATCTTTTTTACAGTATTTTCAATTATAACTTTTCTGCTTTTTATCATACTTTCCCAGTTTGGAGATAAGGCAATTGTGATTTTCTCCGAATCACAACTTTCAAGTTCGGCTTGTTGTGAAAGTAACATTCTTGTTGATGGTAACTCTACTTTAGAAAGAATTAATTCCCATTTATCTTTTAAATTTGATCCAGGACTATTTTGGTTATTTTCAGAAATATTTTCAATACTTTCTTTTTCAAGAACTTCAAATTTTTCTAATTTTTCGTCTTTTTTTTCGACCAATTCCTTGTGAGGTTTCTCTTCTGGGATACTTGGTTTTTGAATCTCATCTGAAATATTTTCTTTATTAATTGGAATGTTTTTTCTAATTTCATGCTTCTCCTCAATCGTATTATTTTTACTTTCTTGTTTCTTTTCAAAACTATTTATCTCTTGACTATCCAGAAGACCAGTTAAATGTATTTCAAACCAAAGCCTTGGATTATCACTTGATTTGATTTGATATTCAATATTTCTCAGATTATTATGCCAATTAATTATTGTTGATTTATTTATTGTTTTTGAGATTTTATCCAACTCATCTCGAAATTCATCAGACGTATAGTAAAGATCTGAATATTTATTATTTGTAGTGTGTAATAGTAGATCTCTTGTTATATTCAATAATCCGATAATTATTTGAAGAGGTTCGTTTCCGGCATCATATAATTTGTTGCAGGTGTCAATTAATGACTCTGGATTATTCTCAACCAATGATTTAATCAGATTTGTTAATTCACTTTCTGATACTTCTCCTAGGAGGTTTTGGATATTATTAATTGTTATCCCTTCTGGTAAAAGATTCAATTGTTCAAGGAGGCTTTGTGCATCTCTCATACCTCCATTAGACCTTTTTGCAATCATTTTTAACGCCTGAACTTCGTACTTAATGGATTCTTTTTCGGCGATTTCTGATAAATGTTGAAAAATATCATTAGGGCTTATTCTTCTAAAATCAAACTTTTGGCATCTACTTTTTATTGTATTTAATACTCTCTCAGGATTAGTCGTTGCAAGTATAAATACAACTCTTGAGGGCGGTTCTTCAATAGTTTTTAGTAAAGCATTTGAAGCTGCAGTTGAAAGCATATGACATTCATCAATTACATAGACTTTCCATCTCGCTTGAGTAGGTGCAAATCTCGCTCTTTCTATAATTTCTCTTATATTTTCTACTCCTGTATTTGATGCTGCATCAATCTCGATAATATCTAGAGCGCTCCCATCTGTAATTTGTCTACATAAGTCACATTTACAACAAGGAGTTATCGTAGGTTGGTCGAATGCCTGGCAATTTAGAGATTTTGCAAATATTCTTGCACTTGATGTTTTTCCAGTGCCTCTTGGACCATTAAAAAGATATGCAGGAGCAATTTTTTTTGTTAATAGAGCTTGTTTGAGTGTAATGGATATAAATTTTTGCCCAACCAGTTCGTCTAAGTTGTTTGGTCTATATTTTTGGTGAAAAGGCTTATGTATATTTGGCATTTATTTTTCATTAATTAGAAAAATTAGGGATTCAATTAATAAATTAAACTCTAAATTTATGCAGACTCTTTAATGATTCTTTTTGATCCTGAAGGTAGTTTAACAATTTTAGAAGAGAACAAATTATCTACCATTTTTTTCGTAATTGTGAATTCTTTTACATTTTCTTCAGAAGGCAAAGTGTACATTATGTCTAGCATTAGCTCTTCAATGATTGATCTTAATGCTCTTGCACCTGTTTTTCTTTTGTATGCTTCATTTGCTATCGCTTCAACAGAATCAGGCTCAAATGATAATTCAACATTATCCATACTTAGCAAAGCTTTGAATTGCTTTACTAATGCATCTCTTGGTTGAGTCAAAATAGATTCTAAAGTTTCTTTAGTAAGACGATCTAATACAGCACAAACCGGAATTCTTCCAATAAATTCTGGAATTAGGCCATATTTTACTAAGTCATCTAATTCTAAATTTTTCAGGGAATCTCTTGGGTCTACTATTTTTTTTGTATCAACTTTGTTTTGATCTGAATTGGTGGTAAATCCTATAGAGTGTTTACCCATACGCTTTTGAACGATATCCTCTAGACCTATAAAAGCTCCCCCACAAATAAATAGTATTTGACTCGTATCAATTTGGATGCAGTCATGATAAGGATGTTTTCTTCCGCCTTGAGGTGGCACATTAGCAATTGTTCCTTCAAGCATTTTTAGTAATGCTTGCTGTACCCCTTCACCGGAGACATCTCTAGTAATTGAAGGATTCTCGCTTTTTCTTGCAATTTTATCTATTTCATCAATATAAATAATTCCTTTTTGAGCTAGTTCTACATTCATTTCTGATTTCTGTAGAAGTCTTAAAAGTATGTTTTCAACATCCTCCCCAACATATCCAGCTTCTGTCAAAGTCGTTGCATCAGCTACTGCAAAAGGAACATCTAAAAACTCTGCTAAAGTTTGCGCCAATAATGTTTTTCCACTTCCAGTAGGGCCGATGAGTAAAATATTTGATTTTTGTAATTTAGTTGCTTGTGAATCAGTTGAATTACTATTTTTACTGTCTTCTTTAACTTTCCAAGCTAATCGCTTGTAGTGATTGTATACGGCTACTGATAATATTTTTTTTGCAGATTCTTGTCCAACAACTTGATTATCTAGAAAACTTTTTATTTCTAATGGCTTTGGGATTGAGGTTAATTCTAAAGGAACAGATTTTTTTGGATTATCAGTTGGTAATTTCTTTTTTACTTGTGGAGAGTTGTTTGTGTTCGCTTGATTATCAAGTAGTTCTTCATCGAGAATCTCATTACAAAGGTCTATGCACTCATCACAGATATAAACCCCAGGACCAGCTATAAGCTTTCTTACTTGGTCTTGTGACTTCCCGCAAAATGAACATTTAAGATGGGCGTCGAATTTAGCCATCGATTATAAGTTTTTAAAGTGAAAGGTGTTAAATATTCCCTATTCACTAGGATTGCTCATAAATATCGATTCGTCATCATATTCTTAAAAAATCAGAACCCCTTGTCACTTTTTGATAACTTTATCAATTAATCCATATTCGACTGCTTCTGAGGGGGATAAAAAGTAATCTCTTTCTGTATCTTCATTAATTTTTTCTAAAGGTTGACCAGTATGTTCAGCTAAAAGTGAATTTAATGTTTTCTTAAGAAAAAGTATTTCTTTAGCTTGTATTTCAATCTCTACTGCTTGACCTTGTGCACCTCCTAGAGGTTGATGAATCATAATCCTAGAATTAGGTAAAGCCAATCTTTTCCCCTTTGCTCCTCCAGAAAGTAGAAATGCACCCATACTTGCCGCTACTCCAAAGCATATTGTCACTACATCAGGGGATATTTGTTGCATAGTATCGTATATGGCCATTCCCGCAGTTACTGAGCCTCCAGGAGAATTTATATATATTTGTATGTCTTTTTCGGGATCTTCTGCTTCAAGAAATAATAATTGTGCAACAAGTGAGTCAGATACTTGATCGTTAATTCCAGTACCTAAAAAAATTATTCTCTCCCTCAATAGTCTTGAATATATATCAAAAGCTCTTTCTCCTCTACCTGATTGTTCTATAACGGTAGGAACAGCGGCAAAAGTTTTATTATTACTTTCGTAAGAACTTATTGAGCTTTGAATTAAATGTTTTTTTTCTGAGTTCACAAATTAGTTTTTGACTTATAAATAATTTAAGGGGTTTTTGTTTAATTAGTAGGAAATTTCATAAATTATTTTTTTTCTTTTTTATTTGGTGTTTTTGTTGTTTTTGAAGTTTTTGTTGTTTTTGAAGTTTTTGTTGTTTTAGAAGTTTTGGTAGCTTTAGAAGTTTTTGTAGTTTTTTCTTTTACTTCAGAATTTTCTTCAAGCCAAATTATTAATTTTTCTTTGAGTAGATCGTTACTTACTACTTCTGTTAATTTTTTAATATCGATTTGTTTTGAAGATTGAGAGATTGCATCTTCATAATCTTTCATTTTTAAATCAATTTCATCTTTCTCAACTGCTATATTTTCTTTTTCAGCTAATGCTTTTAAAGCTAAATTTCTTTGAACATTTTTTTCAGCTTGAGGCCTTGTGGACTCTGCTAATGACTTAACTAATTCCGGAGTGAAAGTAGATTTCACATCAAGACCTTGTTGAGCAAATCTTTGAGCGGTTTGTTCAATATTATTCCTCACTTCTATATCAATCATAGATTTTGGAATTTCAGCAACCAATTCGTTTGTTAACGCATCTAATAATGCTTCAATTTTGATATCTTTTTGAGTTTTTTCAAAATTGTCTTTAAGTTGCTTTTCAATATCTTTCTTTAACTCTTTTAATGATTCTTTGTTGCCAGACTGTTTTGCAAAATCGTCATTAAGTTCAGGCAATTCTTTTTCCTTAAGATCCTTAAGATTTACTTCAAAAATTGCTTCTTTGCCTCTTGAATCCTCATGAGAATAATCATTAGGAAATTTAAGGATAAGTGTTTTAGTATCTCCAATTTTCATCTTCACGATTCCCTCAACGAAACCGGGAATCATTTTGTTCTTTTCTAACTCAAGATCCATTGATTCACTTGTTCCACCATCAATCTCTTTACCAGAATCTTTATATTTTCCTTTGAAACTTACTACAGCAATATCTCCTAATTTTGCTGCTCTATTAGTAACTGGAATAATGTTTGCAAACTGATTTCTAGATTTTTCTAGCGCTTCATCTATTGACTTAGGATCAAACTTTGTCTTTGATATTTCAACACTTAATCCTTTGGATTTTTTAAGTTTTAATTCTGGGGCAACATCAGTTTGAAGAGTAACCTTAAGTGATTTTTCAGGACTAAACTTTGCAAGTAAAGATTCAAATCCATCTACCAATTCTGGCTCACTTAGTGGCTCAATAGATTTTATTTTTAACGCTTCTTGCCATGATTTATCAATAATTTTTTCCAGAGCAGAAGCATGTAATTGTGTGATGCCAATTCTTTGGATTAAGACTTGTTTAGGAATCTTACCAAGTCTAAATCCTGGAATTTTAGCCGAACGACTGATAGAACTGATTGTTTCATTTACACACGTTTTGCATGTTTCAGATGGTATCTCTAATTCGAATGAAATTCTACTTTGAGGCAGAGGAGTTGTTTTGACTATTAGTGCATCTTTAGCCATGTTTTTCTAAGTTATTACTATGAGCCGAAACTTAATTATTTCACATTATGTGATTTCCTTGAAAGTTAATTTTTTGATAAAGTAAAAAATATAGTCAATCTATTTATAAAATCATTGTAAAGTGTGAGACATTCTCCGTATTTGCCTAATAGGCCATTAAAAGTTGCTGTTTTAGGTTCTTCAGGTGCTGTGGGATCTGAATTGCTAAAAATTCTTGAACAACGTGATTTCCCAATATCAGAATTAGTCTTGCTTTCATCAGAGCGGTCAGAAGGAAAAAAAATAATTTGGAAAGATCAAGAATTAGTTACAAAAAAAACAACTAAGGAAGAATTTAAGAATCTTGATTTAGTTTTGGCTTCAGCTGGTGGAAGTATTTCAAAAAAATGGTTATCTACCATTATTGATCAAAATGCTTTACTGATAGATAATTCAAGTGCTTTCAGATTAGATAAGAACGTTCCTCTTATAGTCCCTGAAGTTAATGCTAGTGACGTACTTAATCATCATGGGGTAATAGCGAATCCAAACTGCACTACCATTTTGTTGACATTAGTTTTAGCTCCATTAAACAAACTGTCGACTATTCAAAGAGTTATTGTCTCAACATATCAATCTGTCAGTGGTGCAGGCCAACTGGCGATGGAGGAACTAAAACTTTTAACTGAACAATATCTTCAAGGAAATCCTCAAAAAAGTGAAGTTTTGCCATACTCCCTTGCTTTTAATTTGTTTTTACATAATTCCCCTATACTTTCAAATAATTACTGTGAAGAAGAGATGAAAATGGTTAATGAGACAAGGAAAATATTAAATATTGCTGATTTAAAGCTCTCTGCTACATGTGTTCGAGTCCCAGTATTGAGAGCACATTCTGAATCGATCAATATTGAATTTGCCGATGTAGTTGAGCCTAAAGATGCTCTTGAAGAATTAAAAAAATCACCTGGAATTGAAGTTATTGAGGATTACAAAAATAATAGATTTCCTATGCCAAATGACGTTATGGGAAGGGATAATGTTGCTGTTGGCAGGCTAAGAACTGATATAAGTCAGCCTCATGGATTAGAATTATGGTTATGTGGAGATCAAATAAGAAAAGGAGCAGCTCTGAATGCTGTTCAAATAGCTGAGTTATTAATTCCGAAAAAATGATTACAGACAAAACTGAGTGTAATAATCCACTATTTGGAAGAATATTGACTGCAATGGTTACTCCATTCACTGAGAATGGAGATGTAGATTATGAACTAGCTATAAAACTTTCAAATTATCTTTTTGAGAACGGATCCGACGGAATTGTGTTGTGCGGTACTACTGGAGAATCTCCGACTCTTTCATGGGCTGAACAGCACGATTTATTTATTGCGGTAAAAGGATCTTTGGATGCAAGCTGTAAAGTAATAGTTGGCACTGGTAGCAACTGTACAAGCGAAGCTGTTGAAGCTACAAAGAAAGCTTACGACTCTGGTGCCGATGGTGCTTTGGTCGTTGTTCCTTATTACAATAAGCCGCCTCAAGAAGGTCTTTATAAACATTTCAGTTCTATTGCTAAATCTGCAAGGGATTTGCCTCTTATGCTTTACAACATTCCTGGCAGGACTGGATGCAATTTATTACCTGATACTGTGAAGAAACTTATGGATTTCTCAAATATTCTTAGTATTAAAGCTGCAAGCGGTAGAATAGAAGAAGTAACAGAACTAAGAGCTATTTGTGGCTCCGAACTCTCTGTATATAGTGGTGACGATTCATTGTTGCTTCCAATGTTATCTGTAGGTGCTGTAGGAGTAGTAAGTGTTGCAAGTCATTTAGTTGGATTGCAATTGAAAGAGATGATTCATTCTTTTCAAAGTGGAAAGGTTTCCAATGCTCTTGCTATTCATGAAAAACTTCAGCCTCTTTTCAAAGCACTCTTTATGACTACTAATCCAATCCCAATTAAGGCTGCTTTGGAGCTATCGGGATGGGATGTAGGTAATCCTAGAAGTCCTTTGTCACCTTTAACCAATGACATGAAAAAGCAACTATCTTTTATCCTGAATTCCCTATAATAGGGATTATATTTCACTTGATAATTAAATTTAAATAAACCTTATTTGATTACAAGCAGGCCTTCATAAATTTCAAAATTATGCAATCAAGTACAAATTCAACTGTAAATAGATCTACTCATGATTCATCTAGATCTAAAAGTAATACGCCAGCTCTACGAGTAATACCTCTTGGAGGACTACATGAAATAGGAAAAAACACTTGCGTTTTTGAATATGGTGATGAATTAATGCTTGTTGATGCTGGCCTAGCTTTCCCCTCTGATGGTATGCATGGCGTAAACGTTGTTATGCCTGATACAACTTTTTTAAAAGAAAATCAAAGAAGAATAAAAGGAATGATTGTCACTCACGGGCATGAAGATCACATTGGAGGTATTTCTCATCATCTAAAGCATTTTAATATTCCCATTATTTATGGCCCAAGACTGGCAATGTCAATGCTTAGAGGAAAAATGGAGGAAGCAGGGGTATCTGATAGAACAACTATACAGACAGTAAATCCTAGAGATGTTGTAAAAGTAGGACAACATTTTTCTGTTGAATTTATTCGAAATACCCATTCTATTTGCGATAGCTTTTCTTTAGCAGTTACAACACCTGTTGGCACAATTATTTTCACTGGAGATTTTAAGTTTGATCATATGCCAGTAGATGGAGAGCAATTTGATATTGAAAGAATGGTGTATTACGGAGAAAAGGGTGTTTTATGCATGTTCAGTGATTCTACTAATGCCGAGGTTCCAGGTTTTTGTCCTTCTGAGAAGACTATCTATCCCTCTTTAGAAAAACATATTGCAGAGGCAAAAGAACGAGTTATCCTTACCACTTTTGCTAGTTCTGTGCATAGAGTGACAATGATCTTAGAATTGGCCATGAAACATGGAAGAAAGGTCGGTTTGTTAGGTAGATCGATGATAAATGTTATTGCTAAGGCAAGAGATATTGGTTATATGAAATGCCCAGATGATTTGTTTGTTCCTATCAAGCAAATTAGAGATTTGCCTGATAGGGAGACCTTATTATTAATGACGGGTAGTCAAGGAGAACCCTTAGCAGCGTTAAGCAGAATCTCTCGTGGTGAACATCAGCATGTTCGTCTTAAGACTACTGATACTGTAATATTTTCAGCCAGCCCAATTCCTGGTAATACTATTTCTGTTGTTAATACAATAGATAGATTAATGAAACTCGGAGCAAAGGTTGTTTATGGAAAGGGTGAGAATATTCATGTTTCTGGTCATGGTTTTCAAGAAGATCAAAAGTTAATGTTGGCACTCGCAAAACCTAAGTTTTTTGTTCCTGTTCATGGAGAACATAGAATGCTTGTTTGTCACGGGAAGAGTGCACAAACTATGGGGGTTCCAAAGGACAATATCTTAATTATTGAAAATGGAGATGTAGTTGAGTTAACACCTAATTCTATTCAAAAGGGTGATCCTGTAAAAGCTGGTGTTGAACTTCTTGATAACTCACGAAATGGGATAGTAGATGCTCGAGTATTAAAGGAAAGGCAGCAATTGGCTGGGGATGGTGTAGTAACTGTTTTAGCTCCTATTAGTACAGATGGGAAGATGGTTGCGCCTCCTAGAGTTAATTTAAGAGGAGTTGTTACTACTGCAGAGCCAAGAAAAATGTCTATGTGGACAGAAAGAGAAATAAGCTGGGTCTTAGAAAATAGATGGAAACAATTATCCAGACAAACTGGGCCGAATAATTTTGAGGTAGATTGGATTGGTGTGCAAAGAGAAATCGAAAATGGTTTATCGAGAAGAATGAGAAGAGAATTACAAGTTGAACCACTTATTTTGTGTTTAGTTCAACCTGCTCCAAGTGGAACTCGTGCTTATATTCCAAAGATTACCGAAGAGCAAAATTTCTCCAATAGAAATAGAAATAATAATAATTTCCATAAGAAATCAAACAATAATCATCCTAATAGTTCAAATAACCCACAAAATACCCAAAAAAGTGCAAAAGTTTCACAGAATCCATCAGCTGAGACTGCTACAGAAGATTCATTTGAAGGTAGAACAAGAAGAAGACGATCTGCTGTAACATCTTAACTTTTTTCAAAATTTATATAGTTTTTATCCCAAACAATTTTTAAAAACTCTTGCAGATTAATTTGACCTTTATTTTTGTCATAAATTGAAGTTGCTAATTTTGTCAGATTTTTAGAACTACACTGCTTTGCAGAAATTTCTTTTAAAAATCTATTTAAAATTGTGCACCTCGCTTCAATACACATACCATTTAGGAGATTCCTATCGATACCTTTAACATCTTTACAATATAAATAGGCTAGTTCACTGAGATCATTACGTTCATTATTGTATTTGCTCATTTTTTGGGAAAAATTATTTATCCTTTCAGAACAACCAGGATAGATGACTTCTAAGGTAGGAATAATTTTTTTTCTTACTAAATTTCTTTTTAATTTAAGATCTGAATTTGTAGGATCTTCCCAGACTGGGATCTTCATATTATTGCAAAATTGTTTTGTATCTTCCCTACTGAAAATCAATATTGGTCTTATTAAATAAATTTGATTTTCTATTAATCTTTTACTCTCAATATTACTCAGACCTGCAAAATTGCTTCCTCTAGATAAATTGAGAATAAATGTTTCTGCATTATCACTACTCGTATGACCAGTTAACAAATAAATATTATGTTTTTGCTGGTTTTTATTTAATAAAGTTTTGGCTCTCTCACATAATTTTTTATATCTCCATTCTCGTGCTTTTTCTTCTGAAGAAATACTTTCTTTATTTGCTTGATCAAAAGAGAATGAAATATTTTTATCTTCGCAATAATCTTTTAATTCAAGAGCATATAGTGATGATTTTTCGTGCCACTGATGATCACCATGCCAAACACTAATAGACCAATTATGTAGTTTTTTTAGGTCATTAATTAGGGTTAATAAGGCCATTGAGTCTTGCCCCCCCGAAACACTTATTAAAATATTGGATCCTTTGGGAATTAATATTTTTTGGGTAAGAATCTCCTTATGAAGCTGATGATGCCATGATGACCAATTTTTCTGACTTAATTTTTTATCAGTCATTTTGTGTTGCTCAGATAATATTTTTTAAAAAATGCACTGTTTTACTAAAACAATGTCACAATCGGGTAATAAATTCATTAAGTAAATGAGTCTGATTAATCTTTTGCCACAAAAAATCGAAGAAGAGTTAAGAAGCAAATCCTTACTCAAAGTTATTTCAGGATTGAATAATTTCGATGTTCAGTCTGTGAAAATAATTGTTGAGGCTGCTTCTTTAGGAGGTGCAGATCTTGTCGATATTGCTTGTAAACCTGAACTCGTTGATTTAGCACTTAAGAATTCAACACTACCTGTTTGTGTTAGTTCAGTAGTGCCTCGATCTTTTCAAGATTGTGTAAAAGCAGGAGCATCATTAATTGAGATAGGAAATTACGATACTTTTTATGAAAAAGGCATTCATTTTTCAGGTAAAAAAGTTTTAAACATTACAAAAGAGACCAGGGATTTATTGCCTAATTTTCCTTTATCAGTAACTGTTCCTCATACGATGCCTATTGATAAACAAGTTGATCTTGCTGTAAAGCTAGTGGAAGAAGGCGTTGATATTATTCAAACAGAAGGTGGTACCAGTTCTACTCCGTACTCTCCAGGAATTCAAGGTTTTTTTGAAAAATCAGTACCAACTCTTGCAGCTACCTATGCTATTCATCAAGAATTTAAGAAACAATCTCTGTATATACCAATCATGAGTGCCTCTGGATTAAGTCAAGTAACTTGTCCACTAGCAATATCCTCTGGAGCCTCAGCAGTTGGCGTTGGATCTGTGGTTAATAAATTAGATGATTTAATATCAATGATTGCGGTTGTTAGGGGCTTAAAAGAATCTTTGAAGAATTCAATAATTGGAGAAAAAATTTCTTAGTATAGCTATATCCTTTAGCTACTAGCTTGATGAACAACTATAAGCTTCAAGCTCCTTACGAACCAAATGGAGATCAACCAGAAGCTATTAAAAAATTAGTTAAAGGCGTAAATAATGGTAAACAGTTTCAGAC
Organism: Prochlorococcus sp. scB243_498I20; assembly: GCA_000635015.1. Taxonomy (GTDB): domain Bacteria; phylum Cyanobacteriota; class Cyanobacteriia; order PCC-6307; family Cyanobiaceae; genus Prochlorococcus_A. Next base: position 83,870 of record JFMR01000114.1, on the reverse strand, counting down.
TCTTTTGGGAGCTACTGGAACTGGTAAAACATTTACCATTGCCAATGTAATTCAACAAACAGGAAGACCAGCACTTGTTTTAGCCCATAATAAAACGTTGGCTGCACAACTATGTAATGAATTAAGGGAATTTTTCCCAAAAAATGCTGTTGAGTACTTCATTTCTTACTACGATTATTATCAACCTGAAGCTTATGTACCTGTAAGTGATACTTACATAGCCAAAACTGCTTCAATTAATGAAGAAATTGATATGCTTAGGCATTCTGCAACACGCTCATTATTTGAAAGAAAAGATGTAATTGTTGTAGCCTCAATAAGTTGTATTTATGGTCTTGGTATACCGAGTGAGTATTTAAAAGCTGCAGTTAAATTTGAAGTGGGAAAATCAATTAATCTACGTTCTTCTTTGAGGTCTCTCGTTGAAAATCAATATACTAGAAATGATATTGAAATTACTAGAGGTAGATTCAGAATTAAAGGTGATGTTTTAGAAATCGGTCCAGCTTATGAAGATAGATTAATAAGAATTGAGTTATTTGGTGATGAAGTCGAGGCTATTAGATATGTTGACCCTACTACAGGAGAAATACTAGAAAGTTTGGAACAAGTTAGCGTTTATCCAGCGAAGCATTTTGTGACTCCAAAAGAAAGACTTGAGAGTGCTATAAGTGCAATTAGAAGTGAATTAAAAACTCAACTCGATAAATTTACATATGAAGGAAAATTATTGGAGGCTCAACGTCTAGAACAACGTACAAAATATGATTTAGAAATGCTTAAAGAGGTTGGTTATTGTAATGGAGTTGAGAATTATGCTCGTCATTTATCAGGTAGGGAGGAAGGTTCACCGCCAGAATGTTTAATAGATTACTTTCCCAAAGATTGGTTGTTGGTAGTTGATGAGAGTCACGTAACATGTCCTCAACTTCATGCGATGTACAACGGTGATCAATCTAGAAAAAAAGTTTTAATAGATCATGGTTTTAGATTGCCAAGTGCTGCAGATAATAGACCTTTAAAATGTGAAGAGTTTTGGGAAAAATCAAAACAGACATTATTTATAAGTGCAACCCCCGGTCAATGGGAATTAGATCAATGTGATGGTGAATTTATTGAGCAAGTTATAAGACCAACTGGGGTATTAGACCCGGTAATTGATGTAAGACCTAGTGAAGGCCAAGTAGAAGATCTGTTATCTGAAATAAGAATTAGAGCTGAAAAGAATCAAAGAGTGCTTGTGACAACACTTACTAAGAGAATGGCTGAAGATCTAACTGATTTTTTATCTGAAAATAAAGTAAGAGTTAGATATTTGCATTCCGAAATCCATTCAATTGAAAGAATTGAAATTATTCAAGACCTTAGAATGGGCGAATATGATGTTTTGGTAGGAGTTAATTTATTAAGAGAGGGACTAGATCTTCCAGAAGTATCCTTAGTCGCCATTTTAGATGCTGATAAAGAAGGTTTTCTGAGGGCAGAAAGGTCATTGATTCAAACAATAGGAAGAGCTGCCAGACATGTTGAAGGTGTTGCCTTGCTTTATGCAGATAACTTTACAGATTCAATGAAAAGAGCAATATCTGAAACTGAAAGAAGAAGAACTATTCAAAAAAAATATAACCAAGTCAATGGTATTACTCCAAAACCTGCAGGCAAAAAAATTGAAAATTCAATATTATCTTTTCTAGAACTTTCCAGAAAACTAGATGCTGGTGGTTTATCTAAAGATTTAATAAATATAGTTAATAACAAAACTGACGCAATTCTCAGTTCAAGTGATAATCAATGTTTGCTCGAAGAATTGCCTGACTTAATAGAAAAGTTAGAAATTAAAATGAAAGACGCTGCAAAAGAGTTAAATTTTGAAGAAGCAGCAAATTTGAGGGATAGAATCAAAAAATTAAGACAAAAATTGGCAAGAAATAATTAAAAAGAACTTATTTTTCTAATTCGAAATGATTATGAATCGCATTAACCGCTTTGTCACAATCTTTTTCTAAGACAATACATGAAGTCCTAATTTCACTCGTGGCAATCATTTCAATATTGATATTTTGGTCAGCCAATGCTCTAAATATTTTTCCAGCCGTCCCAACTTTAAATGCCATTCCCGCTCCTACAGTACTTACTTTTGCTATTGCAGGGCCATCTTCAATGTATGATCCGGGTAATTGTTTTGTTAAGGCCTCAAAAACTAAGTTACCTTTTTTTCTATCTTGTTTATTCATTGTGAGACTAATATCCTTAGTTTTTAAAGAGGAAATTCTTTCAGATTGAACAATAGTATCGATAAGTAAATTATTTTCAGCTAATGCTAAACATATCGATGCTGCTACACCTGGACGATCAGGCAGTTTTCTAAAGCTTACCTGAACTTGGTTTTTATCTAATGCAATTCCTCTTACTTCAGGTTGATCTTGTTTTTCATTGATTGGATTAATAAATATTTGTGTATCGGATAACTTAAATTTCTCAGCAACAAATCTAATAGCTTTTGGTATATTATTAATTTCAATTACACAGCTGACTTTAATTTCACTAGTAGCTATTAACCTAACATTTATATTTGCTTGAGATAAAGTATCAAATAAATCAGCTGAAACACTAGGTCTGCCCATAATGCCTGCTCCTTGAATACTTAATTTAGTCATGTTGGTTTTTAAGTTAAATTCTCCCCCTAATTGACTAGTTATAAGTTCACATTGTTCTGCTGTCTTTTTTACTTCTAATTCACCAACAGTAAATGTAATATCGTTTTTATTTCCATCATTTGTCGCTTGTATTATTAAATCTACGTTGATACTTGCTTCAGAAAGTTTTTCAAATATTTGCGCAGCAATACCAGGCCTATCAGGAATATTTGAGAGACTGAATACTGCTTGGTTTTCTAATACTTCAAGACTATTTACTGTTTTTGTTAATTCTAAGCTTCCTCTTTTTATCGGGAGAGGTTGGATTTGACTTTCTAGAAGAGTCCCACTGGAGTCACTTTGGCTTGATTTGACACACAATTTAATTCCATAATTGCGAGCAATTTCTACTGCTCTTGGATGCAGAACTGAAGCTCCGACGCTTGCAAGTTCAAGCATTTCCTCACAGCTAATTTCATCTAAAAGTTTTGCATTAGGAACAATCCTTGGATCAGTAGTAAGAACTCCTGGAACATCTGTATAAATTTCGCAAGTCTCAGCTCCTAAAGCTGTTGATAAAGCTACCGCGGAAGTATCTGAACCACCTCTACCCAAAGTTGTAATTTCCATTGAACCTGTATGGCTTAATGTTGTTCCTTGAAATCCAGCCACGACAACTACAAAACCCTGATTTAAATAATTTTGGATCCTTTCTGTTTTAATATCCAAAATTCTCGCTTTCCCATGAATTGATTCAGTAATAATTCCAACCTGGCTACCAGTCATTGAAATTGCAGGTATTCCGTATTCGTTTAATGCCATTGAAAGAAGAGCTATGGTTACTTGCTCTCCAGTAGAGAGAAGCATATCCAATTCTCTTCGATTAGGATTTTTACTAATTGATTCCGCTAAACAATTTAAATCATCTGTAGTTTGCCCCATCGCAGAGACAACTACGACAATTTCATTCCCTGCTTCTTTACTTTGACAAATGCTACTTGCAATATTTTTAATTTTTTTAATATCACCTACAGAAGTACCGCCAAATTTTTTTACTAGTAAAGCCATACTTAAATCATAATGTAAATTTTTAAACTTATAATTTGGTTAACTTAAATTAATTAATTTATCTGTAAAAACATTTATAGGATTATTACCTTGTTTTAGTAATGATTCAATATCTAGTAAGTTACTCATTAACTTAATTAAATATTCTTGAGATACATTTTTGACTTTTTTTCGAATAAAAAAAATTCTTTTTGGATTAGAAATGCCTGCAAGTTTAGAAATCTTTTCTGCATTATCGTTACCTGAATTAACTGCTAGTTTTATAACGGTATGAATTCTTATTTGACTAATTAAACCTGCATTTAGTCTTAAAGCAGGTTCTCCTTTCTGTAAAGAATAATTTATTTCAATGAGGCTTTCATTAATATTTTTTTGTAAGAGAAGATCAATGATTTTGAAAATATTGGATTGATGATCACTAAATATTTTTTTTACATCAATACTTTTAAGAAAAAGTTGTGAATTCGAATCACTTGATACTGCAGAAAGGTATGTTTTTGCTTTGACTAATTCATTTATTAGTTTAAAGCTGTCATTACCAACTGAATCAATAATTAATTCAGCTGCATTTTTATCAATTTTGATATTCATTTCATTTGCTGCATCTTCTAAAAATCTTTTTTGTCCCTCATAGTCCCAGATTTCTGGTAAAGAAAATGATTTTTCTTTGGCTAAATTATTTTTGATAAGTTTTTGTAAAAATTTAGTACTCTTTAGTCTTGAGTCTGGTTTTTTTGTATTTTGCAAAATGAAATAAGTATTTTGAGGTATATTGTCATGAATTTTTTCAAATTTAGTTCTTAGATCTTCATTTTTGGCAGTAAAAATGGGATTATTTTTCAATGTAACTATTCTGTATCCATCTCCAAAAGGAGGTGTAAGAACTTCATCAAAAGCTTTATTTACTTGCTCATCATCATCTCCATTTAAATTAGTTACATTTATTTCTTTCCATTCTTTAGATACTTCCTTATCAATTAATTTTTGAATAAATGTATTTTGAGCATTTAGATCATTACCCCATAATATTTGTATTGGCATAATAGCTCAATAAAAACCATATATTAACTATGATTACTTCTAACACAAATTAAATTTAATGGTAATAGATCATCCAATTTTTTTGGAAAGCATCAGATTCATAAGATCTCGTTTAGCAGCCAATGATCTAAATTATTTGGAAAAAAGAGTTTTAGAGAGATTAGTCCATACTTCAGGGGATTTTACAGTTCAAAATCTTGTAAATTTTAGTGAAGGTGCTTGTGAAAAGGGTCTTCAGGCACTTAAAAATGGTGCTCCTATTTTAACTGATACCGATATGGCAGCAGCAGCAATAAAATCCATGGCAGAAAATACCACTAGGAATAAAGTATTCACCGCTAGAATGTGGTTTGGAAAAAATAATACAAACTTAACTAAAACTGCATATGGCTTAAGTGAAGGTTGGAAGGAGTTATCCGCTATAAATTCTGGAAGCAGATCTCCTATTGTAGTTATTGGCAGTTCTCCTACAGCGTTAACTTATTTAATTGATATTTTAGAAAATGCAAAAGATTTACCTAGTTTAATTATCGGAATGCCTGTTGGTTTTATTGGAGTAGAAAATAGTAAAAACAAACTGATTTCCACCGATCTTCCTAGAATTGTTTTGAATTCAACTAGAGGAGGTGCTGCCATGGCAGCTGCCGCTGTTAACGCCTTATTGAGGGAAACAATTTAAAAAGTATTTATTTTATAAAAATGTCAAAAATTTACTTAATATTATAATTTAATTTGTTATTTTCTTCTAAAGAATTTAAAACTGATTTTGCTTTTTCTATAACTTCTTTTGGAACTCCTGCTAATTTAGCTGCTTCTATGCCATAGCTTTTGTTTGAGCCCCCTTTAATAATCCTGTGGCTAAAGATTAGCTGATCGTTATTTTGTTCTACTAAAACTTGAAAATTTTGTATATTCTTATTTGAATTTTTTAAATAATTCAGCTCATGATAGTGCGTAGCAAAAATAGTATTACATTGAATTTTTTTTGCAAGATATTCACTTACTGACCAAGCTATTGAAAGTCCATCGAAAGTAGATGTCCCTCTGCCTATCTCATCAAGTAAAACTAGTGAGCTGGAAGTTGCCTGATTTAGAATTGATGCTGTTTCAGACATTTCTACCATAAATGTTGATTGTCCAGATGATTGATCATCAACTGCCCCAATTCTTGTGAAAATCCTATCTGCAATCTTGATTTCAGCATTATTAGCAGGAACAAAGCTACCAATTTGTGTGAGAATTTGTATTAAACCAAGTTGTCTTATAAAGCAACTTTTTCCGCTTGCATTGGGACCCGTTAATATAATTAATTTTTGATTTTCCTCAAAAGAGATATCGTTTGCTACAAACTTTTTATCACTTAACAATTGCTCTACAATTGGATTTCTTCCTGCGATAATTTTTGTACTATTTTTTTTCATTGAATCATTAATTGGTATTAATGAAGGTTTTATAAAATTGTTTTCTACTGCAGTAATTGATAAACCAAGTAGTGCATCAAGAGATGCTATTGATTTTGCGATTGATCTTATTTGTTTTGTTTTTTCAGCAACTATATTTCTTAATTCGCAGAAAATTTCATATTCTTTTGATGAAGCTCTACTTTTTATTTGGAAAATCTTATTTTCTTTATTTTTAATTTCTGAAGTGATATACCTTTCTTCATTAGTAAGTGTTTGCCTTTTGATCCAATGTTGTGGAGCTAAATTAACTTTTGACTTGTTTATAGAAATGTAATAACCAAAATTTTTATGAAATTGAATTTTTAGGTTTGAAATTTTGCTAATTTTCCTTTCCTTTAATTCTTCTTTATTTAGCCACTCAGAGTAATCATCCATTAAATTACGTAAACCATCTAATATATTGTCAACACCATCGTGGATCATGCCTCCTTCACTAATATTTAGAGGAGGATTTTCTACTAGTTTAAAACTTATAGTATCAGCTAATTCTAAGAGTCCTTCATCAATATTTTTTAATTGATCAGTCCAATCTGGGAGATCATATTTAAATAATTCAATTATGGATTTTAATCTAGGCAATTTTTTTAAACCTTCAGCTATTGCAATTAAGTCTCTGGGACTTGCATGACCTGCACAAGCTCTACCTGCAAGTCTTTCTAAATCCCCCATTGCTCTAAGTAAATTTTGGGTATCTGTACGAATTTTTTTAGATTCAAGAAAGTTTGTAATTATATTTTGTCTTTTATAAATTTCATTAACGTTTAATAGTGGTGAATCTATCCATCTTTTTAAACACCTTGCACCCATGCAAGTATAAGTTCTATCAATACTCCATAGTAGCGAACCTACATAATTGTTTTCTCGTTGTGTATTTTTGATTTCTAAGTTTTTTTGAGTTTGATAATCAATAATTAATTTGTTGTGACCATATTGGATTTGTGGAAAGTCTAATGAGATTTTTAAAGAAGAATCTTTATCTAAATTTGAAGGATTTATTTTTTCTAAATAATTTAATAAACCTCCAAGTGATCTAGTTGCATTGTTTAAATTTTTAAGTCCTATTCCCTCTAGGTTTCCAATTTGGAAATAATTTTTTATTAGATAGTTTGCTTCATTAATTCCAAAATTAGTCTCTTGAGAAACAGTATATGTAATTTGACTATTTCCTTTAATTAATAAATTTCTTACTGCATTGCTTCCTACAATGATTTCTGAAGAATCTAATTTAATAATTTCATCAAATAGTTTTGACAGAGATTGGCCTTCTAAAGTTATTAATTCTCCTGTACTTACATCAGCTTTTGATATACCCCATTCATAAGATTCATTTGAGTTTTCTTCTGATAAGTAAATAGCAGTAATCCAATTATTTTTCTTTGCTATCAACATCCCCTCTTCAATTACAGTTCCAGGAGTAATTATTCTTGTTATTCCTCTTTTAATTGGAGTCCCATAATTTCCAGAACTTTTTTCTAATTGATCGCATATAACCACAGAATAATTTTTTTTAATTAAATCAGCACAGTATCTCTCCATTGCATGATGGGGAACACCTGCCATAGGGATCTTACCAATCTCTTTGCCGGCATCTTTACTGGTAAGCGTTATTTCTAAAAGGTTAGATATTAATACAGCGTCCTCAAAAAAACATTCAAAAAAATCTCCTAATCTATAAAGTAATAACCTATCTTTATTTTCTTCTTTTAGAGTTACATAATGCTTCATTACAGGAGTTAATTTCTGTTTGGAAACTGTTTTATAGCTATAAGATTCTTCATTGATGCAAAGATTTTTGTTATTTGAAATTAAATCAGTCCTGAATTTACTTATTAAATTAGTTGAATGTTTTCTTTGTCTGGGTCTTTTTTGGGATTCTTTTTTTAAATCTTCCAAAGATAAATCTTCTGGAATTTTTGTTATTTCTTTTTGTTCATTATTATCATTACCAATCGCAAATAAATTCTTTTGAATTATCTTATCTTCTTGCATGCTTTTTTAATTCCTAAATAGATATTAGTTAGAAATTTTTTTTTTGCATTTAATGTGGCTAAAGTATGTAAATTTTCTCTAAAAATTATCATTTTCATGAGATTATAGTATTTATAATATTCGAAACCTAAGACTGAATTATGCAGGCTGTTAACTTTTTCTTCGTAAATGCTCTATTATTTGCTTCTTTAATTGCGGTAGTTGGAGTACCCGTTTTATATGTGACTCAACCTTCTACTGAAGAAGGACAGCGAGAAAGTAGGAGAAAAATTTATTCTATTGCTGCTGTTTGGGTTGTTTTGGTTTTTGTTACAGGGATAGTTTCTTCATTAGTTTGAACTTAACCCCTTTTCGTGAGAGTCTATTAATATATCTAAGTAAAATTTAATGTCTATTTTTGAGGGTTCTTTTACTAATGCCTCTACTTTAAAAGTTGGGATTGTAATAGCAAGATTTAACGATTTAATTACAAATAAAATTCTATCCGGTTGTCTTGATTGTTTAAAAAGACATGGTTTAGATACTTCAGAATTAAGCAATCAAGTAGATATAGTTTGGGTTCCAGGTTCATTCGAATTACCAATCGCAGCTAAAACCCTCATGAAAAAAAAGAGTTATGACGTTGTAATTGCGCTTGGGGCTGTGATTCGTGGTGAAACTTCCCACTATGATGTAGTTATATCTGAGGCGAGTAAAGGTATTTCGCAAGTTTCAAATGAAAATAATGTTCCAATTATTTTTGGAGTTTTAACTACTGATACTATGCAGCAGGCTTTAGAAAGAGCAGGGATTAAAAATAATCTTGGTTGGAATTATGCTTTACAAGCAATTGAGATGGGATCCTTAATAAAAAATTTAAATTAATTGAAAAAAATTTAATTATTTATATCATTGATCCCTTCTTTGAGATAGGATAAATAAGTTATGCGGATGTAGCTCAGTGGTAGAGCATCTCCTTGCCAAGGAGAATGTCGAGAGTTCGAATCTCTTCATCCGCTTCCCTAAATCCCTGTTATATACAGGGTTTTTTATTGGTTAGCGATATTTTCTAAATAAGTGTTTGTAAGTGTTTGTAAGTGCATAATATCGATTCTGCACTAATATATGCACTAATAGCACTTTTTCAAATGGCAAGCAGTAACAAAGATTCATGGGTTCAAGACTTAAGAAAGTTAATCTGCACTAATCACGGCCGAGGATGGCGTGTAAACGGCGAAGGGTCGGGAAGAACTAAAGTTATCTACGTTATTAACGAGGGCAAAGGGGCTGCAAATAATAGGCTTACAAAGACAATAAATATTAATTGGGAAAAAGCTAATATCGCAAAAATTAATGGGGCTATTGATTTTATAAAACCACTCGTAGTTAATAAGAAAGTTTCACTATCTGATGCTGCTAAAAGATGGGAAGCTCAAAATTTACCCCAAGAGAAAAAAGTATCTGATGTTATTTGGGATGAAGTACTAATCGCATTTGAAAAAACTAAAGAAGGTCTAAGCTCTAAAACTGGTATGGAGTGGACTAGAAGAGTTGATCGATTTAGAGAAGTAATGAATAAAAAACCTACACCAACTTCGGGAGAAGATTTTGTCAAAAAATACGCTAAAAATTTCTTTGATGATATTCCATCGGGTTCAGATTCTAGAAAAAGATATTTAGATTCCGTTTATAAAATTCTTGAATATGGAGTCAACCGCCACGGTATGAGTGAAAGATGGTTTCCACCCCATAAAGACTTAGCTAAAGAACTGGTCGGAGATAATACTAGAACTACAGAAGATACAGTAACTCCACCAATATCTGACGCTGATTTAGCAATATTATTAGACACACTAAAAGCGACAAATCCTAAGTTATATTTAGCGGTCGGATTGATCGCATTGCATGGATTAAGACTTTCAGAATTAGCCACTCTTGAAGTAAGAGATGGTAATAAATTATTTGTCGGAAGTATCAAGAAAAACGTCCAGAATAAGGGCAAAAAGAATCCACCTCGTAGAGTATTTGCACTAGATATATTGGGCAGAGAAGGGCTAGGAAATGAGCTTGTAGCACAATATAAAAGCGGTTTAGTTGGACTTCCAGAAGCGATCGAAAATCAAATTAAGATGGTTCAGAAAAAGAGAAGATTTGCTGATGTTGGTGCAACATTAACCCAACAATTAAATAGAACAATTATTTGGAAACAGATAGCTAAAAAGACTAAAGGATTAACGCCATATTCCCTTCGTCATAGATGGGCTTGGATAGCTCACAAAGCTAGTGATAATCCAATCTCAATTCGAGATGCCGCCGAAGCAATGGGTCATACACCCGCAACACATTTAAATTTTTACGGCCGTTGGACTAGTGAAGCATCTATCGAAGCTGCTGTTGCTAGACATCAAAAAAATGCCTTTGAAGTAGGTGTCTAATTTAAGATTGACAGTCGATCTACAATAAGGGGCAATTAGCTTCTTTTTTATGACTAAAGAATGGAAACAATCTGAATTAACCAGAATTTACAGAGATAATCCTGAATTAAAAAAAGTTCCCTTAGTTGGTTTAGATGTAATAGTTGTTGAATTTTTAAAATTACATGATGTAGAAGCAAGGCCTCCTAAAAATACAAGCAGGCGTGATGGAGCCATAGCTGGAGCAATTACGGGTATGGCAGGTGCTGATGTTGGCGGAGACGCTTTTTTAATTCAAGGTCAAGCAAAACAAACACAATTACAAGAATGGACATCGTGGAAATAATGGGCTTTAAGCCATAATGATTTCCCAGAATTTAAAAATAAATTTAATGGCGAAGCGGAGGCAAAAAATAAAGAAATTGATGAAAAGTTAGTTGAACCTACTTTTGTTGAAAAATGGGAAGCTCATTTTAAGAAAGTTTATGAAGAAGAAAGTATTAGAAAGGTAAAAGCAAATAAACAGAGAGCATATGCCTTGTTAGCACTAGGTGTTATTTTGGTCGCAATAATAGGAGTTACTAACTCACCAGAAGCCATGAGAATCCTCCAAAATGAACCAATAAATAGGAATAAGTATCTTCCTTAATGAAACGCTTACTACTTGCACGGCTAATTGAATTTCTAGATTCTTGATAAATAAATTTAATTCTTTAACTTATAAAAACTTCACATTTTTTTGGTAATTTATACTCTTTTACTCAATAAATATTTGAGAATTTTAAATAATCATGCTATTTAATTATCCCGACCTTAAAAAGTCATGATGAAAAAAACAAAAAACACACCTCAACGTAAAACTACACTTAAGTGGAACGTTAATGGAGAACTATCTTCTATTGATATGGCAAGAATACTTGAGGCTCTCTCAGTCAAAGAGTTAAACGAGTGTGAGCTTGCATGTAATAGAGATGCAAAAAAATTGAATCTCGGTATGTGGTGGTAAATAGGTTTTTATTTTCAACTATTAATAGGAGTTGAAAGATAGGGAAGACCTTAAACCTACAGAATTTTGGAACGGATTCTGTATAGTTAATATACACTTACGCATTATTACTTCTGCTAAATGTATTGCAATGAACATAAAAATTATATGTTCAAGAAAATGTGGAAGGTTAATGAAAAAAAACGAAAAAACTAGAACTTTGTTTTAAACGAAACGCTTACTACTCTAAATTGACAGTCGATCTACAATAAGGGGGAAATAAGCTCCTTTTTTTATGAAGTTAAAAAATATTTTAAAAACTACTGGAGCGCTTCATATCCTGTTGGGGTTGTTAATTATTTCTCTACTAATTTTTTCAGTGGAAACTATTGCAGGCAACGCTTCAAGTGAAACATTGCTTCTTGTTAGAGGTACTGCAGATGTTGTAGCTGCTAGTAATTTAGGAATAGGTTTTTTATTGATTATTTGTAGTTCCATTAAAGATAAAGCCTCCTTAAGAAAAGTTTTATCAGGTGAATTAGCTTTGATGTTTTGTTTTTTGGCAGTAGCTCTATTTAATACTTTTAACGCTGGGACAATTGTTGATGGAGGACCCCCTCCTCCTTTCTGGATTGTTTTGATAGTGAATCCTCTTTTATGTATCTATGGATTAGTTAACAATAAAAATTGAAACGCTTACTAATTGCACCGCTATATTAAATACGATTGACAGTCGATATAGAAATTATAAAAATTAAATATTTCAGTAGATCGGAAGAAGAAAGCAAAAATATTACATGCTTTACTTACTTTTAACCTTGATATGTTTTAAATAAATTTAATTGATTATTTCTATGGAAAAATTTTCCCAAAATCTTCTTAGGCTTTCTCTTTCAATATTATTTTTAAGTTTTCCTATTGGTTTTTTATTCGCAGGTTTTGAATATTTAAATACCAAAAAGTTTTTATCATCAAAATATGATGAATTAAATGAAAAGATAGAAGACTATATTGAGGATATGGAAAAAACTTATCCTGAAACTATAAAATATTTTCCTTCAACTAAATTGGCAGATAAATCTCCTCTTGCAACATTACTTTTAACAAAATCAACTATGAAATTATTTCAAGTTTCCGAATATCTAAAATATAAAAATTCTATTTTGAATACTACTGACGAGATATCAAAGACCGTTGATGCATTTATAGAAGAATTAAGAATTGAATATCCCGAATTAAATAGAATACTTCCTAGATGAAACGCTTGCTACTTGCACCTTTTTTATGAGTGTTGGTAAGTGTTGGTAAGTAATAGAAAAGACTTAGAAATACTTGTTGCAAACGCTCTCAAAATATATATACTTTTACTAATGAATAAAGCTGGCCTTGGATGTAGTAAGCCAAGGTTCGCCTGCATGAATCGATGCCTTTTTGATTTGTGTTTCTGATCGAAATAGAAAATATCTTTAATAGAATTTTGGGTGTCTCGGTTGACTCTCTTCTCTACGACATAGTGCTCTCTGTTAATTAGGTCTTAGGTTTGACAGTTTTTTGGAAAATTCGATCTATAAAATGTGCAATTAACAATATTTTTAATAATTAGCAAATCTTTCGGCAACAATCATTTCTTTATAAGTATCTAATTCTTCAACTTCTTTTAGAGAAACCTTGGCTCTATCGTCCCATTTCCTTAATTGAATTGCGTCTTTAAAGTAGATATTATTTTCCAGTTCAATAATCTCTTTTTTTTCTAAAGCTCCACCTTGAACCACAAAGCTTTTTTTAGATGATTTAGCTAATCTCTCATAATAAGAATTATCGATTGAGCATAAATATCTTTTTGCGACAACGTGTAAGCGGATACTTTCCGTGATTTTTTCAGAGAAAAAATCTTTTAAAAAATTTGAAGCAATAATTTCATGGTTAAGATCTTTTATTTTTTTTGCGTCATTCTCTTCAATAAAAAGATGACCTATATCATGCAATAAAGAAGCAATTACTATATGCCTTCTGCCATCTTCAGTGCGAGCGAGTGATGCTGTTTGGAGAGCATGTTGTAATTGAGAGACAGATTCATCATAAGCAGTTTTTCCTTCCTCCTTAATAAAATCAAATAATAAATCAGCAAATTCATCGTTATCAGAATCTTGTAATTTGTTTTTGAAATTTTTTATAGTTTTGTATTTCACTTAAAATCATTAAAAACGAAGTGATATTAATTGATTTGAATTAAGAAGTAATTAAGAAATGAAAAAAAAAGTTTTTGTATTTTTAAAAATTAATCTGAACTTAAACTTTTTTTAAATTCCCTCTAAAAAAAACATAACTTTAAAAGATGAATATTCTTTATTCTTTGGATATCAACTACTCAAAAAATGTTAAAGAGTTTTTTTTCTAAAACAAAAGTCCTTGCTATAGGGATTCTAGCGTCTTCAGCAATGTCAGTCTCTGCAATTGCACAAGAAATTATTAATTTCGCAATTACTGACCTAGAAGGAATGGAACAATTGCAAACTGAGTTTGGTCCCTTCAGAGATAAATTGATTGAAAAAACTGGATTGAATATTAAGTTTTACCCTGTTCCGAATAGAACAGCTGCAGTTGAAGCTATGAGAAATAAAAAGATTGATTTAGTTTTAACAGGCCCTGCAGAATACGTAATTTTTAAAAATAAGACAGATGCCCAAACTCTCGTAGGGTTTTCAAGACCAGATTATTTTAATTCTATTGTCGTAATGGCTGATGGTCCAATACAAGATGTAAAAGATCTTAAGAATAAAAAAGTTGCAATGGGATCAGTTGGCTCCACCTCAAAGCACTTGGCTCCTTTTCAAGTTATGAAAGATGCAGGGCTAGATCCTTTAAGAGATATAAAGCCTTTTCATACAAGCGTTAAAGTTGGTTGGGAAGCACTCAAAAGAGGAGATGTCGCTGCATTTGCTACAACCAATGATAAGTTTTTGAAATTAAGATCAATTGATAAACAGTATCAACCAGGTGCATTTAAAGTTATTGCTAGAAGTCGAGATTTGCCTAATGATATTTTGCTTTATAGAAAAGGTTTAGATAAAAAATCCGTGAATAAAATAAAAAGTGTTCTGTCTAAGAATTCTGATGAAATGATAAGTGCAATACTTCTTGGAGAAGATAATAAGAAATTTACTGGAATGCAATTTTTACCTAATACAAAAGATAGCGATTATGATTACGTGCGATCAATGTATAAAACCATTGGAGTAAATAAATTTAATAAATTTTTGTAGATTAGAAATTTCTTTATTATTTTTTTCAAGAGAATCTCATGGAAAAGTTTACAAAATCATCTATTCTAAGAGATTCTCATGAAATATTAAAAGTAACAAATTTAAGTAAATCTTTTAAAAATAAAAAAGTTTTAAGAGAAATAAATTTAAATGTAAGTTATGGAGAATCAGTTGCACTAATTGGATCAAATGGTAGTGGAAAATCTACTTTAATCAAATGTCTTTTAGGTTTAACAAATATTGAAAAAGGAGAAATTTATACTAATCAGATACGCTTGAATATGAAAAATAATAATTTACTAAAGTTTTATAGACGAGATATTGCTTTTATTTGGCAGACTCATAATTTAGTACCAAGGTTGAGCGTTTTAAGTAATGTTATTCATGGATCTTTAAATTCCCACCCAAATCCTAGATTATGGTATCAGGCATTTGCTCCCTCTGAAATTAGATCTAGGGCTCTGAATTGTTTAGATCAAGTTGGATTAAAAAATTTTGCAAAGAATAACGTTAATACACTTTCTGGAGGGGAATCTCAAAGGGTAGCAATAGCGCGTGCTCTAATGCAAAAACCCAAGTTAATGATCGCTGATGAACCTGTCGCAAGTCTAGATCCAAAGGTTGGAATTGAAGTTATGAACCTTCTAAAAGATCTCACTTTAAAGCAAGGAATTACGCTATTTTTTACAACTCACGACTTAAAGCATGCTGAACATTATGCAAATAGAGTAATTGGTTTGAAAGATGGAGTAATCAAAATAAATATTAAATCTAAAGAACTTAATGAACTTGATGTTAATGAATTTTATGCTGCATAAAAATGAAAAATAATTATAGAGATTTACCTCCAAGATGGGATAAAACAAATAATTTAGTTTATTTCTCATACCTTTTAGTTCTATTGTTTTTCATTTGGTCTAGTAAGCAAGTTGGTTTATCACCTCTTGAGTTCTTAAAAGGTGTGCCATATATGATTCGTCTTCTTAGTGAAATGCTACCTCCAAATTTTTCAAGGATTTTCCCTCTTTTGAAATCGATTCTTGAGACTTTACAGATAGCATTTGTAGGGACATTTGTAGGAATATTGGGAGGATTTTCTTTGGCAATATTTGCGGCTAAAGAACTAAGTCCAATTCCAAAATTGTATAAAATTTCTAGAGGCTTAATTGCATTTTTAAGAACGATTCCAGATCTTATCTGGGCAATTTTCTTTGTTGCGACTATTGGACTTGGTACCTCAGCTGGGACCCTCACCATAATTGTTGATACTATTGGATTCTCTGGGCGTTTCTTTGCAGAAGCCATGGAAGAGATTGAAAAAAAACCTCAAAAAGCATTGGAGGCAATAGGTATTTCAAAAATAGCAATAATTTTTTGTGCAGTACTCCCTGAAGTCTTACCTTCATTTATTAATACTTCATTATTTAGTCTTGAAAAAGCAGTACGTTCATCTGTAGTTTTAGGATTAGTTGGAGCAGGAGGAATTGGTATTGAATTAAAAGTTGCAATGGAAATGTTTAATTATGATCAAGCATCCACAATATTAATTTTAATTTTTATACTTGTAATTATTGTTGAACAATTAAGTGTGAATATTCGGAACAAATATATTAATAATTAGAGCTTAATTTCTACTTAAATGATATTTAACCTAAGGAAAATAACTTAAAAAAAACAGAATTTAAATGCTAGTTGAAAATCAAAGATGTGTCATTGGGATGTTAGATGGTTTTGGTCTAACATATCTTGAAGGAACTAATTTACCCGTAATAAAGAATAAATTAATTAAAGAAGGGTTATTTAAAAAAGTATCAGGATGTTATCCAAGTGTCACGAACGTAAATAATGTAGGCATCGCAACCGGTTCATGGCCTAAAGATCATGGAATCATTGCAAATTCTTATTTTAATCGCGAAAGTGGTACTCCTGAGTACATGAATGACAAAAACCTAATAAAGGTTGATTCGGTTTTTATTAAAGGAAAAAAGCGTAACAAAAAGGTAGCAGTTTTAAGCTCCAAAAAGAAATCAACTGAGCTTTTTGGAGATTCTGCTGATATCGCAATAACTGCAGAAAATCCACCGAAAGATTTAGTTGAAGCTATTGGTGAACCTGCTCATATTTATTCTTCTGAAGTTAATGATTGGCTTTGGCATGCAGCAATTTATTTATTAAAAAAGGATAAATCTATCGACTTAATTTATGTGCACATAACTGATTATCCGATGCATAGATGGGCTCCTGAGGAAATAGGCTCACAGTTACATCTTCAAAAAATGGATGCAAGACTTGGAGAGATAACTGAATGTGCTCCAGATGCAGCCATTCTTCTAACAGCTGACCATAGTATGAACAAAAAAACTAGATGTTGGAATTTAGCCAAAGTCTGTGAAAACAGAGGTATACCTTTGTTATTCGCATTGTCTCCAGAGCGAGATTACTATATAAAACATCACAAAAACTATACTGGGTGCTCTTGGATATGGCTAAAGGATCCTGAAGATAAAGAGCCTGTTAGAGATATCATAAAATCTCTTGAGGGAGTTGATGAAGTTTATGATAGTAAGTATATTGCTGATAAATATAAAACTAGTATTCATCATATTGGGGATTTGGTTGTCGAAGGTGATAAAAATACTATGTTTGGAGAAGCAGATGAAGAATATGAAACCTTAGATGAAGGTTATCGAGCCCATGGCTCATTACATGAAATGGAATTGCCAATGATTATGTACAACACTAATCTTGAAATTGATAAATTTAATGAATTGACTCATAACAAAGATTTGACAATTCATCTATGGGATAAATAATTTCCTGTAAATGTAAGGCACAAGTATATACAAAGTACATAACCCTAGCGCTCCTTTTAGCGCTCCTTTCTCAATATAAGACTAACTCGAATATTTGTAATCCATTGCTATAACTGATCGGGGCGACAGGATTCGAACCTGCGACCTAGTGCTCCCAAAGCACCCGCTCTAACTTTTTATTTTTGCTTCCAACCCTATTAATTTCATAAGAACTTTTGCATTACTTGCAACTGCAGAATATTGTTTTTCTCGCATTGCTTTATACATTGCATTTTCTAAAGTACATACTAATTTTGCTGTCATTTCAGGACGATTTAAGTCCCCTTTTTCAATATCATCTTTCAGCAAAAGATAAGCATTAGAAGTGATCTGCCTGGCTCTTCTTCTTGAGATGCCATATTTTGCGGCAATATGGGAAGTAATAGATGAATATGCCTGCCCTTCAGCAACTAATTCAGCAGCATGTGCAACTCTTAATTCAATTTCTTGTTTAGTTGCTCTTTTACGCATCTAGAAAATTAAGCTAGAGGAAAGAATATAAATTATACACTTTTAATATAACCTTATTTATAAATAGAGTATATAATAAAACTGTTGCTATTACTGCAATCTGCTAACTTATAGGGGGTGTGGAGCTTCCCCCTTTTTTATTAATTAGTAGCGCTAAATATACTTAAAAAATTAGCCAGTTAGATTGGTATAGCTACGATAAGTATATAAAGACGAAAATTGGGCTTCTGCACTAATATCTGCACTACTTCGTTAATATATAGTAATAATATAGTGTAAAGTAGTTGGTATGACTTTCTTTTTAGGGTAAGTGTAGCCCCTTGCCAAGGAGAATGTCGAGAGTTCGAATCTCTTCATCCGCTTTTCATGTTTGTATCCTTTAGGATATCTCCAATTCAATTTAGTAATGACAAGAGTAATTTCTATTGAGGATTTAAAAGGATTATTTACTAAACCTTATGGTACAGATGCACCAACAAAACAAAAATGGGCTGAATTTTATAATGAGAATGTTATTTTTACAGACCCAACTCAAGAAACAAAGGGGTTAGATTCTTATATTAAAGCTCAAGAAAAACTAGTTAAGAGATGTGATGATGTTTTTTTAGAAACTCATGCAATTTCCATAACTGGTGATTGTGGATTTGTTGAATGGACAATGGGTTTAAAAATTATGGGTAAAGAATTTATTTATCCAGGAACTACACGTTTATTATTTGGTGAAAATGGATTAATAAAAGAGCACAGAGATTACTTTGATTTTTGCGGCCCAACTTTTGGACCAGTTCCTATTTTAGGACCTTTTATAAGATGGCTTTATACTAAATTTGTATCTTGATTTTGTTTTCTTCATAAACAGAGTGCTTTATATTTCACGAATCAATAAATTTTGAGAAGTTACTTCTTTAAAATCAAATTGAGAATAAAATAATTTTTTATTTGTTGTCATTAAATACAATTTTTTTGTGTTTTTAATTTTTTTGGAAGATAAAAGATTGTTTAGAATTAATGTACCGAAACCTTTGCCTTGGTGATTTTGATCTATAACAATATCCCAAAGCACTCCGCGGTAAATACCATCGGTTAAAGCTCTACCAAAACCAACTATTTCCTTGCCAACCCAAAGACTTATTACGACATCACTGTTAGCAAGACATATTTTTAGATCATTAATTGTTCTATTTTTTGCCCAAAAAGCATTGGTATCTAGTAATTTTTGTAGCTTAATTAATCCGTTTGTTGGTTTAAGATTAGGACCTAATCCAAAAAACCTTAATCCTAAAGCTCCTTTAGCATGTTTGATTAGAGATATTTCTTTCATTTATGAATAAGATTTTTGAAAAGTGATGTCAGCAAGGTATTTTTTTGACTTCAATCTAAATACATTAATCGATCGTTTCTATAAAATAAAGAGATAATAGTTTTCTTCATTCTGTTGTAACGCACTAATTTATAATGTTTGTTATTAGATAAATTTTTTAAGGACTTTGACTTATGCTAAAACTTTTGTTGGGAGATCCGAATACACGAAAGTTAAAGCGCTATCAACCAATAGTTGACGAGATAAATTTTTTAGAAGAAGAAATTTCTCAATTGACTGATGATGAGCTTAGAAAAGAAACTCAAAATCTTAAATCAAATATTTCAGCAGAATTAGATTTTAAAAAACAAAAAGAACTCCTAAAAGAATTTCTTCCTAAAGCCTTTGCAATAGTAAGAGAAGCAAGTAAACGTGTTCTTGATATGAGACACTTTGATGTTCAGTTAATAGGTGGGATGGTTTTAAATGAGAATCAAATTGCTGAGATGAAGACTGGAGAGGGAAAAACTCTTGTCGCAACATTACCATGTTTTTTAAATGCTCTAACTGGGAAAGGGGTTCACGTTGTTACTGTCAATGATTATTTAGCTAGAAGGGATGCAGAGTGGATGGGACAAGTTCATCGTTTTTTAGGTTTATCCGTTGGTTTGATTCAGCAAGATATGAATCCAGTTGATAGAAAGAAAAATTATGATTGTGATATAACTTATGCAACAAATTCAGAATTAGGATTTGATTATTTAAGAGATAATATGGCTACTGATATTAGTGAGGTAGTTCAAAGAAAATTTAATTATTGTGTCATTGATGAGGTTGATTCAATATTAATTGATGAAGCAAGAACGCCTCTAATCATTTCTGGCCAAGTTGAAAGACCACAAGAAAAATATCAAAAGGCTGCAGAATTATCTCTTGCATTAGTCAAAGCAAAAGAATTAAGTAAAGATGGTATTGATCCAGAAGGCGATTATGAAGTTGATGAAAAACAGAGAAGTTGTATATTAACTGATCAGGGTTTTGCAAAATGTGAAGAGTATTTGGGTGTTAATGATTTATATAATCCTCAAGATCCTTGGGCGCACTACATAACTAATGCTTTAAAAGCCAAAGAATTATTTATTAAAGATGTTAATTATATTATTAAGAACGATGAGGCTGTCATAGTGGACGAATTTACTGGTAGGGTAATGCCAGGAAGACGTTGGAGTGATGGACAACATCAGGCAATAGAAGCGAAAGAGAGTCTTCCAATTCAGCCTGAGACTCAAACATTAGCATCCATAACTTATCAGAATTTTTTCCTTTTATATCCTGGTTTAGCAGGAATGACGGGAACTGCAAAAACTGAGGAGGTTGAATTTGAAAAAACTTATAAATTAGAATCAACAGTTATACCGACAAATCAAATAAGAAAGAGACAAGATTGGTCTGATCAAGTATTTAAGACAGAGATTGGTAAATGGAAAGCCGTTGCTAAAGAAACTGCGCAAATTCATAGAGAGGGCAGACCTGTTTTAGTTGGTACAACAAGTGTTGAAAAAAGTGAATTATTAAGTTCACTTTTATCAGAAGAAAAAATCCCACATAATTTGTTAAACGCTAAGCCAGAGAACGTTGAACGTGAGGCAGAAATTGTTGCTCAGGCAGGAAGAGCAGGTGCTGTTACTATTGCAACTAATATGGCTGGAAGGGGAACAGATATAATACTTGGCGGTAATAGTGACTATATGGCAAGGCTTAAATTGAAAGAAATTTTAATTCCTTTGTTAGTCAAACCTGATAATGAGCATAAGCCACCAATACCTAAACAAAGAAATTCAAAATCTAAGGGTGGTTTTTCTACAAAAGCTGGTTCAAATCTTAAAAAGAACATTTCAAATTCTTCAACAAGCCTTTTCCCTTGCAAATTAGATGAAGCAATTGAAAAGAAACTCTCTCTTTTGTCTGATGAACTTGTTAAAAATTGGGGCGAAAGACAACTTTCTGTCTTGGAGCTTGATGACAGGATAGCTACAGCTGCAGAAAAAGCACCAACTGATGATAACTTGATAAAGCTTTTGAGAGAATCTTTGTCTGACGTAAAAAAAGAATATGAAGAAGTTTTGATTCATGAGGAAGAAAAAGTAAGAGAAGCTGGCGGTTTACATGTCATTGGTACTGAGCGACATGAATCAAGAAGAGTAGATAATCAACTTAGAGGTAGAGCAGGAAGACAAGGTGATCTTGGAAGTACAAGATTCTTTTTATCTTTAGATGATAATTTATTAAGGATTTTTGGAGGAGATAGAGTAGCAAACCTAATGAACGCCTTTAGAGTTGATGAAGATATGCCTATTGAGTCAGGAATGCTTACTAGGTCTCTAGAAAGTGCTCAAAAGAAAGTTGAAACCTACTATTACGATATTAGAAAACAAGTTTTTGAATACGACGAGGTAATGAATAATCAAAGAAAAGCAGTTTATGGAGAAAGACTAAGAGTATTGAAAGGAATTGATTTAAAGAGACAAGTAATAGGATATGGAGAAAGGACAATGATTGAAATTGTAGATGCTTATATTAATCCTGATCTTCCCCCTGAAGAATGGAATATTGATCAATTAATTTCTAAAGTCAAAGAATTTATATACTTATTAGATGATCTTAAATCTGATGATATTAATTTACTGTCAATAGAAGAATTAAAAAATTACCTTCAAGAGCAGTTGCGCATAGCTTATGATTTAAAGGAATCACAAATAGAAAAGATTCGACCAGGATTAATGAGAGAAGCTGAAAGATTTTTCATTTTGCAGCAAATAGATAATTTATGGCGAGAACATCTTCAATCCATGGATTCCTTGAGAGAATCAGTCGGATTGAGAGGTTATGGTCAAAAAGATCCATTAATCGAATATAAAAACGAAGGATATGACATGTTTCTCGAAATGATGACTAATATGAGACGAAATGTTATTTATTCAATGTTTATGTTTCAACCTAAAACTGACATTAATGAAAAAAATTAAATCAATATTTAATCATCTCCAAGAAATTCAAAAATCTCTTTATCTTTGAGATTTTGAGAATCACCGAGTTTAGAAATATCAATAGATTCAGAGCTAGCTATACATTGTATTGTTTTTTGTAATTTAAGAATTTCATTTTCAAGAGAATCTATCCTATCCATTAAATTTTTTATCACATTAGCTTCTGCATCTGGTAAGGCAGAGTGAGCTAAAGGGTTTACTTTAACACCACTTTGATGCACTACTCTGCCAGGAACTCCAACCACAGTACTATTTCCCTCTACATTTCGAACAACTACTGAACCAGCTCCAATACGGGTATTAGATCCTACCGTGATGGATCCAAGTACTTTCGCACCCGCTCCAACTACAACATTTTCCATTAAGGTGGGGTGTCTTTTCCCATGACTTTTACCAGTTCCTCCTAGTGTGACTCCCTGATATAGCAGACAATTATTTCCTATCTCCGCAGTTTCTCCAATTACAACTCCCATTCCGTGATCTATGAAAACACGTTTACCAATTTTGGCTCCAGGATGTATTTCAATGCCTGTTAAGAGTCTATTGGTATGACTTAACAAGCGGGGGATCAAAGGAATCTTTAATTTCCATAATCTATGTGTAAACCTATGGATAACTATGGATTGAAAGCCTGGGTAGCAAAGAAATATCTCTATTATTCCTCTAGCAGCAGGATCTCTCTCTTTGATAATTTCTATATCTGATTTAAAAGTTCTTAGCATTTTGGTCTAACAAATAACACCTATTTCTTTTTTTAATTGATTTATTGTTTCGATACTTAAATAATTTTTAGCACATATTATTTGAGGTAATCTCATCAACTGAGAACGATTTTTTAATAATGTGTTTTCTACAACTGACAAACTAGGTCCATCACACACTATATGGTTCGAAGCCTTTAAAAGTGATAGCAATCTACTGTTATTGTCTGATACTGCCGTCATAAGAATTAATTCATCTCCT
Organism: Prochlorococcus sp. scB243_498I20; assembly: GCA_000635015.1. Classification (GTDB taxonomy): domain Bacteria; phylum Cyanobacteriota; class Cyanobacteriia; order PCC-6307; family Cyanobiaceae; genus Prochlorococcus_A. The sequence goes on along the minus strand of JFMR01000114.1, from coordinate 60,399 downwards.
CGCATGCTGTGGATTATGACTTCTGCTGCTCTCAATAAACCAGGACTTATGCTAACAATACCTACACAACTTCCAGCATTTAATTCCTTGAGTATTTTTAATTCCTTTTGGAAATCGCTCAGGTCAACAGCAATAGCACGCACTTCATGTTGCTTAGCAACTTTTTCTAGAGGCTGAATAAAATATCTGCTTGTGACAATTGTACCATTATTAGAATTACTCAAAACTTTTTCTAATTCTTCCATAGGAACAACTTCTACTGGAACATTAATTGTTTTAGAAAGGTCTTCTGCTATTAACATTGAAGCGCCTATATCTTCTCTTGGAGTACTGACTATGATTCTTGATCCGCACTTAATACGCCAATCAATTTCATTGGTCAATATTTCTCTTGTTTCTTGTAAAGAGCATCCGAGATTTATTAAGCTGTCAATAATCTTCTTTGCTTCTTGATCTGGTTGTTTACTTATCTTATTTTTTGAGTAATCTGATTTTTTAAATTCTCTTTTAGAAAGATTATCTCTTACATAGATACCCGAACCAGCTATTGCTTCAACAACTCCATCTATTTCTAATTGTCTGTATACTTTGCTTATAGTATTTCGATGGAGTCCAGTCTGCATTGCAAGTTGCCTAGTGCTTGGAAGCCTGTGGCCTGGAGGATAATGTCTTGCTGCAATTGCAAAACAAATTTGATTATATAGTTGAGTAGATGCTGGGATATCACTTTCTTGTTGAATATGGAATCTCACTTTCTAAAAACCTTTACTAATTTATTTTGTTCATAGTGACACTTTAACATTTGTCATAGTTTTTAGATAACAATTTATCACCCATCATCTTTTTTAACGAGAGGAGTTTTTCGAGGGCTTAAAAACATAATCATGTTTCTCCCTTCTCTTTTTGGTTTTTGTTGAACTTCTGATTGCTCTTCTAAATCATTAGCCATTTTCAAAAGAAGTGTTTCAGCTAAATTTGAGTGTTGAATTTCTCTACCTCTAAAAATCACAGTACATTTTACTTTGTCTCCCGATTTTAGAAATTTAGTAGCTTGACCTATGCGAACATCATAATCATGCTTGTCAATTTTATACCTCATTTTTACTTCTTTGACTTCTGTTTGATGGGATTTTTTCCTTGCTTCTTTAGCTTTCTTTTCTTGTTCAAATTTATATTTTCCGTAGTCCATTATTCTGCAAACGGGAGGATTTGCTTTTTCGCTCACCAATACTAAATCAAGTTCTCTTTGAGATGCTATTTCTAATGCTTTTATTCTATCTATAACACCTAATTGTTTTCCATCTGAATCGACAACTCTTAATTGAGGGTATTTTATTCTTTCATTTATATTTGGTAGCTCTCTAACGGGAGCTCGGCGATCAAAACGTGGGCGTGGAGGCATTCAGTTAATTTAATAATTTGATGGGATGATGAATAAAATCTATTTTGATAAAGTTAGCTTAAAAAAGACTCTATCTTAATTATTGCATCTTTTAGAAGGTTTTTGTTATTAAGCCAAATAGGATTATTTTTATTACGAAACCAAGTTTTTTGTCTTTTTGCGAATTGAATCGTTTTTGTCGTAGTTAACTCAATCGCTTTTTCAATTGTTGAACGGTTATTTAAAACATCCTTAGCTTCTCGATAACCAATTGTTTCTAATATTGGCAAATCAAATCCGTATTTAGAGATAAGGTGCTTCGTCTCCTCAATAATTCCAGATAAAAACATATTTTTTGTTCTTTGAAAAATTCTCTCCTTTAAATTATTTCTGTCTAATCCGAGCTCTAATATTTTCCAATTAGGTGGTTTCTGAACTTTCAGAGTTGACAAAGGCTTACCTTTTACATAGAAGACTTCTAAAGCTCTTATTGTTCGAATGTGGTCAGCACAATTGATTGTTTTTGTTGATAATGGATCACAATTTTTTAACAGTTCCCAACATTTTTCCTGACCAAGTTCTTCTAATTGTTTTCTTAAATTATTTTGAGGAGGGACATCTGGTACAAAAAACCCTTTTGTTATTGAGTTCATATACAACCCACTTCCTCCAACAAGAAAAGGTAAATTATCTTGTTTAATTTCTCTGCTAATAGATATTTGAGCAATTTCTTGAAATTGTTTGACATTAATTGGATTGATTGGTTCTTCAATATCTATTAAAAAATGTTTTATTTTTTCTTGTTGAATTTTAGATGGCTTGGCTGTTCCAATATCCATGGACTTATATATTTGCCTTGAATCGATATTGTGTATATTAGTTTTAAAGTATTCTGCAATTTCAAGAGCTAATTCTGTTTTGCCACTTGCAGTTGGCCCAATTAAAATTATTACATGAGGTGGATTTGAAGACATATGAATTTCTGAAGAAAAAAATATTAGCTATATAATTAAAGTGATTAATTTTTTCATTGACTTCGAGCCTTTACTTTATTGTGGTGGTAAGTTTAATGAAAGACCTTTTAAACATAACATTTTAAAAGTTTAGTATTTTTTTTATATTAAATGAGTGAGGACAAAAGATCTAATAAAATCTCAAATGATTATGGGGCGGAACAGATTCAGGTTTTAGAGGGTTTAGAACCAGTTCGTAAACGCCCAGGAATGTATATAGGTTCAACAGGACCTAGGGGATTACACCATTTAGTATATGAGGTAGTTGATAACTCGGTTGATGAAGCACTTGCAGGACATTGTGATCATATAGAAATAGTTCTTCGAGCAGATGGTTCTGCTTTAATTTCTGATAATGGACGAGGTATTCCAACAGATATTCATCCAAGAACAGGGAAGAGTGCCCTAGAAACAGTTCTAACTGTTCTTCATGCAGGAGGTAAATTCGGAAGTGGTGGTTATAAAGTTTCAGGGGGTTTGCATGGTGTAGGGATATCTGTAGTTAATGCTCTAAGCGAATGGGTTAATGTGACTGTTTATAGGGATGGAAGCGAATTTAAGCAAAGATTTGAAAAAGGTGTATCAAAGGGTGAATTGGAAACTAAAAAGCAGACTGGCAAGCCATCTAAGAAAGGAACAACTATTTGCTTTAAACCCGACATAACTATTTTTTCTGGAGGAATTGAATTTGAATATGCTCTTCTTTCATCGAGATTAAGGGAATTAGCTTATCTAAATGGCGGTGTAAAAATTGTTTTTAGAGATGAAAGAAATCAATTATCAGATGGTTCTTTTAAAGAAGAAATTTACTTATATCAAGGAGGTATTAAAGAATATGTTGAATATATGAATTCTGAAAAAGAGTCTATTCATCCTGAAATAATTTATGTTGACTCACAAAAAGAAAATGTATACGTTGAAGCAGCTTTGCAATGGTGTTCAGATGTTTATTCAGATAATATTTTAGGATTTGCAAATAATATCAGAACTATTGATGGAGGAACACATATTGAAGGATTAAAAACCGTTCTGACAAGAACTTTCAATAATCTTGCAAAAAAGAGAGGCAAAAGAAAAGATATTGAAAAAAATTTAGCTGGCGAAAATATTAGAGAGGGTTTGACTGTTGTTTTATCAGTAAAAGTTCCAGATCCTGAATTTGAAGGACAAACAAAAACAAAATTAGGAAATACTGAAGTACGAGGAATTGTGGATTCTCTCATTGGTGAGGCTCTTACGAAATACATGGAATTCAATCCTGGAATTTTGGACTTGATTCTTGAAAAAGCAATTCAATCATTTAACGCAGCAGAAGCTGCGAGAAGAGCTAGAGAATTAGTAAGAAGAAAAAGTGTTCTAGAGAGTTCTACATTACCTGGAAAATTAGCAGATTGTAGTTCTAGAGATCCATCAGAATCAGAAATTTATATAGTTGAAGGAGATTCAGCTGGTGGCTCTGCAAAACAAGGTCGAGATAGAAATTTTCAGGCTATTTTGCCTCTCAGGGGTAAAATTCTTAATATTGAAAAAACTGATGATACAAAAATATATAAAAACACAGAAATACAGTCATTAATAACAGCTCTAGGATTAGGAATAAAAGGAGAGGAGTTCGACGAAAGCTCTTTGAGATATCATAGAGTTGTAATTATGACGGATGCTGATGTCGACGGTGCTCATATTAGAACTTTATTGCTGACATTTTTTTACAGATACCAAAGGGAACTTGTTGAGAAAGGTTTTATATACATCGCTTGTCCCCCTCTATATAAAGTTGAAAGGGGAAAGAACCATAATTACTGTTATAACGAGAATCAATTAAAGAATACAATTCAGGGTTTTGGGGAAAATGCAAATTATAATATCCAAAGATTTAAGGGATTAGGTGAGATGATGCCAAAACAATTATGGGATACAACTATGAATCCTCAAACGAGGATGATGAAAAGGGTTGAAATCGAAGATGCACTTGAAGCTGACAGAATATTCAATATATTAATGGGAGATAAAGTTGCACCAAGAAGAGAATTTATTGAAACTCATAGTAGTAACTTAGATATGGCAACTTTAGACATATGATTAATCATGTTCTCAAGAATTTTTGTTTAATTACTTTTGCATTAATTGCTCCAATTACATTACCTGCTGGTGGGATTCAAAAAAGTTTAAATCAAAATAAGTTTCCTAAAAACACAAATGAAATTATTTTGAATTCCAATACTTCCCTTTATTCTTGCCCAGAAATTTATGCTAAGGAATTATTAGTTCTTGATATAGGTACAACTTTATCAGTATTACGCAATTGGAAAGTCAGCAAAAGTGAAACTTGGGTTAGGGTTGAATTAGCTTCTAATAAATTGTTAGATGACCCTAATAGGATTTTGAAAGGCTGGATAAAAATGTAAATTTTGGATTTTAGTTCAATAAGTATAATTTTAATCGGCAGTACTTTTGGAACAATACTGAGAATATTTATACAAAATAATTTTAAAAAAAGTATTGGTTTTGATATTCAGAATACTTCAATAGTAAATTTTTTATCATCTTTTTTTTTAGGAATTTTAGTAGCTTTAAATTTCTTGAATAACGAAATTTTAGTTTTATTTTACAGTGGTTTTTTAGGATGTTTTAGTACATTTTCTTCATTTATATATCAATTATTTATCTTATTTAAAAAGAGAAAATACCTAAGATTATTTTTCCACTATATTGAAGTGATAATTTTTTCATTTCTTTTCTTTTATTTGGGTTATTTTTTTATTCAGTTTTTTTAAAGTGAAAATAAATAATTTTATTTATATTTTTTTAGCGGCTTATCTAGCTACTTTTTTAAGATTAACAATAAATAATAATTTTTTTATTTCAATAATTGGATCATTTTTAGTGGGTTTTTTTGTCAGTAAAAGATTAAGTTATTCAACTGAAAAAATTTTATTGAGTGGTTTTTTTTCCTGCTTTACATCCTTCAGCGGATTTATATATTTTTTGTACAAAATTTTAAATCAAGGGGACTGGATAAAATTTTTAATTTTTTTTAATTTAATCATTATCGTAAATTTATTCACAATGCTTTTCGGGTTCTGGATAAGTAGAAAAATTACTTAGATTTCATATAATGGTGTTGTTACTTTGATAAGGGATTATATTTATGAAAGAAAATAATCTTGAAACAGTTACATCGTTATCTTCAGATTTAAGTACAAGAGAAAATATTACTATTCAACTTGAGGAATTGCTCATCGCGGGAAATTATGATGAGGCAAAGTTACTTTTAGAGCCTTCCCAACCCGTTGATATTGCAGATGCTATTGGAAGCCTTCCTCTAATATTGCAGGCATTAGCATTTCGATTATTAAAGAAAAATGAGGCAATTGAGGTTTATGAATATTTAGATCCAGTAGTTCAGCAAACTTTATTAGAAAGACTTCGCTCAGGAGAGGTTTTAGAAATCGTTGAAAAAATGTCTCCTGATGATAGAGTTCAACTTTTTGATGAATTACCTGCAAAGGTTGTACGAAAATTTTTGTCTGCTCTTAGTCCTGGAGAAAGGAAAGTAACAGCTGAATTACTTGGATATGAGCCTGAAACCGCCGGAAGATTAATGACAACTGAATTTATAGACCTTAAAGAGATGCAAACAGCAGCTGAGGCTCTTTCTTTAGTTAGAAAAAGAGCCCCATTTACTGAAACTATCTATAGCTTATATGTTACAGATAAAGAAAGACATTTAACTGGTATCCTCTCTTTAAGAGACCTTGTAACTGCTGATCCTTCTAAGCCAATTGGTGACGTTATGACAAGAGATGTAGTTAATATTTCTACTAATACGAATCAAGAAGAGGTTGCTAGAGCAATACAAAGATATGATTTTTTAGCTTTGCCTGTCGTTGATAAAGAAAAAAGACTGGTCGGGATAGTAACTGTTGATGATTTAATAGATGTCATAGAACAAGAAGCAACAAGAGATATTTATGCAGCGGGGGCAGTGCAACCAGGTGATGAAGATGATTATTTCCAAAGTAGCTTATTTACGATTGCCCGAAGAAGAATTTTATGGTTATTAATCTTGGTTTTAGCAAATGGTTTAACGACAAAAGTTATAGCCATGAATGATCAAATATTAAAAGAAATAGTTTTATTAGCTGCATTTATTCCACTACTTATAGGTACTGGGGGAAACGTTGGTGCCCAAAGCTCAACTGTTGTCATTAGAGGATTAAGTACTCAAAAATTGAAGTCTCTTGGTGCTATTAAGGCAGTATTTAAGGAGGCAATAACGGGCGCTCTTTTAGGTGTTTTCATGATGCTTGTAGTATTTCCCTTTGCTTGGTGGCAAGGAGAAGGACCTTTAATCGCCTCTGCAGTTGGAATAAGTTTGATATTCATAACAACTTTAGCTGCTACAACTGGAGCGATTCTTCCTTTGTTGTTTGACAGAATGAAATTGGATCCAGCCTTAATGTCTTCCCCCTTCATTACAACCGTAACTGATATTGCTGGTGTATTTATTTATCTCAGTACAGCAAAATGGCTATTAAACTCAGCATTGACTTAAATTGACTAGGTATTTATTCTCATTTTTGTAAAAATGTGGATTTTTTTGTTTAACTTTACATTTCTTAATGGTATTGTTTACAAAACATCATTCAACTTTCATGTCTTCTGAAACAATAAGCGAAAATAAACTGACCTCAATAGCAAGTATTAAAGCTAGTAATGATGTAGATCTTGTTCGATCATACTTGAGGGATATTGGGAGAGTCCCATTACTATCTCATGAGCAAGAAATTACTTTAGGTCGACAAGTACAAGAGTACATGCAAGTTGAAAGAGCAGAATTGGAAATTATTGAATTAACTGGAGATAAGCCCAGTATTGATGAACTATCTACTAAATTAAATTTATCTACTTCCATAATAAAAAAAAGATTGAGAGCTGGACAGAGAGCTAAGGAAAGAATGGTTGCAGCGAACTTAAGATTGGTTGTAAGCGTTGCAAAAAAATATACTAAAAGAAATATGGAACTTTTAGATTTAATTCAGGAGGGAACTATAGGATTGGTCAGAGGGGTTGAAAAATTTGATCCAGCCAGAGGTTACAAGTTTTCAACATATGCATACTGGTGGATCAGACAAGGTATTACACGAGCAATTGCTGAAAAGAGTCGTGCAATAAGACTTCCAATTCACATAACCGAAATGTTAAATAAGTTAAAAAAAGGACAGAGAGAGCTCAGTCAAGAAATGTCTAGAACCCCAACTGTAAGCGAACTTGCTAAATACGTAGATCTTCCCGAAGATGACGTTAAAGATTTGATGTGTAAAGCTGGCCAGCCAGTTAGTCTTGAAACCAAAGTTGGTGATGGAGAAGATACTGTTTTATTAGATTTACTGGCAGGAGGCGAAGATTTACCTGACGAACAAATAGAGATGGATTGTATGAGAGGTGATCTGCATTCTCTTTTACATCAATTACCTGATCTGCAATGTAGAGTTTTAAGAATGAGATACGGAATGGATGGTGACGAGCCAATGTCTCTTACAGGTATAGGAAGGGTGCTGGGGATCAGTAGAGATCGAGTAAGAAATTTAGAAAGAGATGGATTAAGAGGTTTAAGGAGACTAAGTGATAATGTAGAAGCTTATTTTGTCTCTTGAATAAATTCATTAATAAACTTATTTGTTTTTTCAGGTTCTTCATCATGAGGACAATGTCCAGCACCATCAACAATATCTAATCTTTTAATATTCCTGAATTGTTTCTTCCATTCTCTTGCTTCATTTAAAGATTCCCAAGGATCTTTCTCACCCCAAATCAATTGAATTGGAGCATCAATTTTATCGAAAAGGTCAGTAGCAAGATAGTCATCAAATAAGTTAATAAACCCGCGAAATGCTTCTTTAGAATTTTTCCTTTGAGTGGGTACATAAAGGATTTCAATCAATTCTTTATCGATATTTTTTCCTGAAGGGTAAGCTTGTTCAAGTATTTTCTTTATAACTTTTGGATTAGCAGCTCTTGAAAAAAGTGTATTACTAATCACTCTTTGTCTGACAATCGTTTTAAGGACGGGTCTCAGTAGATTCATTAAGATATCGCTTTTTTTTAAACGTTTATCATCCATAGTTCTTTGTGCACAATCAATCAAAATGATACCTTTGCAATTATCTTTAAGGATTTCAGCAGCTTTCAATGCAATAACACCACCAATTGAATTTCCTACCAAGTAAACAGGAGATTTTATTACCTCTTCACAAAATGTTGATATTTGATTACCCCACAAATCAAATGAATATTTAATTGAGTTTTCTTTATCGGGTTCGTAATTTAATAAAGCACTAGGTTGACTGCTTTTCCCAAATCCTAATAAGTCAATTGCGTAGCAATTAGAAAATTTACCAAGAAAATCTTGATTATGTCTCCAGTGGTTTTTTGATGCCCCAAATCCATGAACTAATAGAATTTTAATACTTTTTTCAGAAGTAGACTCTTTTGATAAAGACCAAGAAATTTCCCAATTTTTCCAATTCCAAGTTTTAGATTTATTTAAAGACACTATGAATATACTTTTAATTAAACTTTAATTAAAAAAAATATTATTCGTTTTAAATAAATTATTCTTATTAAAGAAAAAAGTGTTCATTTATGAAAAAGAAAAGGGTCATGTGTATTGGAGAGGCTTTAATAGACAAAATCAGAAATAAGTCAAATCAAGAATTTACAGATTTTTTGGGTGGTGCGCCAGCTAACGTTGCCTGTGCATTAAGAAAATTAAAAATAGATTCAATATTTATAGGAAGTTTGGGTAATGACGATTATGGAAAACAATTCATTACGAAATTTAATGAATTAGGTGTTAATTTAGATTTTTTGCAATTAAATAATGATTCATCTACTCGTGTGGTTAATGTAGATAGAGATCAATTTGGGGATCGTTTTTTTTTAGGCTTTGAAGAAAGTTCTCATTCATGCTTTGCGGACGAAGTTCTTAGAAAGCAATTAATTGAAAAAAAAATTTTAAATTTAGAGAAATCTTTTTTAGAAATAAAATATTTGGTTACAGGAACGATCTTATTATCATCTCCAAAATCAGCAGAGACTATTTTTTTTCTTCTTGAACAGGCTAAAAAATTTGAAGTCAAAATAGTTATTGATTTGAATTGGAGGGAGGTATTTTGGGATAATTCAAGTTTTTCTTCAGAAATAAGTCAAGCCGCAAGAGTTAATTTAATCAAGAGTTTTTTAAATCATGCACATGTTTTAAAGCTTGCTAAGGAAGAAGCAACTTTGTTTTTTGAGGATGAAAACCCTTTACTAATATCTCAACAATTGTCTAATAGACCAGATGTAATAATAACTGATGGGAAAAATCCTATTACATGGTATATCAACGGATTGCAGGGAATTACAGAAACTCCATCTTTACTAAAAATTGTTGATACAACTGGCGCAGGAGATGCTTTTCTAGCGGGCTTTATTTCAAAATTAATTTCTTCTGGATATCCTTCAAATAAACTAGAGATAGAAGATTGCATTAAGTTCGCAAGTGTTTGTGGATTATTAACTTGTCTTGGTGAAGGCGCCATCGAGCAACAGCCATCTTACGAGAAGGTTAATAAATTTTTGGGATCTCTTACTTCGTAGTTTCTTCCATATTTTTTTGCGTAACTAATTTCTATTTTCCAGAAATTATCAATAAAAGGTTCTATTAATTCTGGCCACTCAATAACTAAAATAGCTTGTCTTTGTATTGCTTCTTCTTCTTCTGAAAAAAAAACTTCTTTTGCTGAAGAAACATTTCCTAATCTGTACAAATCAAGGTGAATTAGTGGAATTTTTCCTGAGTTATAGTGATGCGATAAAGCAAATGTAGGGCTTGTAATGTCTTCAGAGATTGATAAGCCATTAGCAATCCCTTGAACAAATGAAGTTTTCCCAGCCCCAATTGGGCCCTGTAATAAAACAATTGATTGGGGATTTAATTTGTGTGAGAGTTTTTCCCCTAAATTTAAAGTATCTTTTAAATTTTCAATAAACACTAAATTAAACAAAAATCGCTTATAGTAAATAATAAATTATTTACTAGATATGGTTATAGCAAATTCTATCAAGACCTCCCTCCCTAATTACGTAATTGCTGATATCTCCTTGTCAGATTTTGGTCGTAAAGAAATTAAAATTGCCGAAACGGAAATGCCAGGATTAATGGCACTTAGAGATAAATATCATTCTGAAATACCATTAAAAGGTGCAAAAATAGCTGGAAGTCTTCATATGACTATTCAGACTGCAGTCTTAATAGAAACTCTTGTTAGTCTTGGCGCCGAAGTGAAATGGGCTTCATGCAATATTTTTTCAACTCAAGATCATGCAGCAGCAGCCATCGCAGATCAAGGAATTCCTGTATATGCAAAAAAAGGGGAGACTCTTGATGAATATTGGAAATATACCCACTATATCCTTGATTGGGGTTCAGACTCTCCAAATATGATTCTTGATGATGGGGGAGATGCAACTGGCTTATTGATCCTTGGTAGTAAAGCAGAAAAAGATTTATCTGTTTTAGATAATCCTAGTAATGAAGAGGAAATTGCTTTATTCAATTCTATTAAGTCTAAGTTGAAAAATGACAGCGATTTTTATTCAAGAATCAAAAGTAATATCATCGGCGTTACTGAAGAAACTACAACAGGCGTTGCAAGACTTTATCAATTGCAAAAGCAAAATGCTTTACCCTTCCCTGCTATCAACGTCAATGATTCAGTAACTAAGAGCAAATTTGATAATTTATATGGCTGCCGAGAATCTCTAGTTGATAGTATAAAGCGCGCCACTGATGTGATGATTGCTGGAAAGGTTGCTTTAGTAATGGGCTTTGGAGATGTAGGTAAAGGTTCGGCACAGTCTCTAAGGGGACTTGGCGCAATTGTAAAAGTTGCTGAAGTTGATCCAATTTGTGCTCTCCAAGCGGCTATGGAAGGTTTTAGTGTTGTTACATTAGATGATGTTGTGGAAGAAATAGACATATTTGTTACCGCAACTGGGAACTATAAGGTAATAACAAACGAAAATCTTATCAAGATGAAAGATGAAGCCATAGTTTGTAATATCGGCCACTTTGATAATGAAATTGATGTGGCTTCATTGAAAGATTATCCATGGGAAAATATTAAGCCTCAAGTTGATCACATAACTTTACCGAGTGGCAATAAAATAATTCTTTTAGCTGAAGGTAGATTGGTGAACTTAGGTTGTGCCACTGGACATCCAAGTTTTGTTATGAGTAATTCTTTTACAAATCAAGTACTTGCTCAAATTGAACTTTTCAATAATTCAGAAAAATATGCTAAGAAGGTTTATGTTTTACCAAAGCATTTGGATGAAATGGTGGCTAGATTACATCTTGATAAAATTGGTGCAAAATTAACAAAATTAACTAATGAACAAGCTGATTATATTAATGTCTCTGTTGAAGGACCTTATAAACCAGAACTTTATAGATACTAAGTTTGAGTTTAATTTTTGTAAATTTTTTTACTTCAATTCCCGACTACATAAGTTTGGCTGTTGAAAAAAATTCAATAATTGCATACCTCACTATTTGTTTGGCTATGTTTTTAGAAAATATAATTCCTCCAATTCCTTCAGAAATAATAATGCCATTGGGAGGATTTTTCGTTTATCAACAAAAATTAAACTTCTATATTTTAGTTTTTTGGGGATTACTTGGAACTATTTTAGGATCATTGCCTTGGTATTATTTGGGTAGATTAGTAAATGAAAAAAGACTATCAAATTTTCTTGATAAAAAAGGAAAATATCTGGGTATTTCTTCTAATGATTTAAGTAAAAGTAAAAGGTGGTTTGATAAATACGGGGTTTCTTTAGTTTTTTGGGGTAGATTAGTACCAGGGATAAGAACTTTAATTTCAGTTCCCGCTGGCATAGAACTTATGCCATTAAGAAAATTTTTAATTTGGACAACATTTGGGAGCTTGATATGGGTAGCACTTCTCACTTATGCAGGTTATTTATTTGGTGAAAAATATCTAGTTATTGAAAATTACCTAGAGCAAATTAAATATGTTATAAAGCCAATTTTAATTTTAATTTTCTTATATTTTTTTATTAAAACACTTATTAGAATTTTAAAAAAAAATAGAGCTTAAAAAGGAATTTCACTAGAGTTACTACTATTAGCGTATTGGTTATTATTAGAATCTTTTCTGGAGCCCAGTAAATTTAAACTGTCTACCCTAATAACTGGTTTATATCTATCTTCCCCAGTATTTTTATCTTTCCAACTATCAATTTTAAAGCTTCCTGTGATTCCAATTAAAGATCCTTTTTTAACGTAATCTGCTGCGATTTGCGCCTGTTTGCCCCATATTTCTAAATTAAACCAGTCAGGCTCCTCATCTCTATTTCTTCTATTCACTGCAAGAGTAAAATTAGCTACGATACTTCCAGATTCAAAATATCTGACATCAGGTTCTCTACCGGCTCTGCCAACCAGGTTAATAGTGTTAATTTCCATGGTTTTTTCTTTTTATACTACTCATATTTTTAGATTCTGCTCAAAGTTTTGCGTGCTATTCATAACCAAATGAGAGAATTGTGAAAGCTTAATAAAAAATAGATATATTATTTATAAAAAAGAATTCCTATTGTGATTTTTAACAGATTTAAATTTTCTAGAGACATTGGCATAGATTTAGGGACAGCCAACACTCTTATACACGTATCAGGTAAGGGAGTTGTTTTACAAGAGCCTTCTGTAGTAGCTATGGATTTAGAGGAAGGGATTCCATTAGCTGTTGGTAAAGAAGCAAAGCTAATGCTTGGAAGAACACCTGGCAATATTAGGGCTGTAAGACCACTTAGAGATGGTGTTATTGCAGATTTTGATGCTGCGGAACAAATGATTAAAACATTTATTCAAAAATGTAACGAAGGCAAGGGTATAGTCGCTCCAAGAATAGTTATTGGTATTCCAAGCGGAGTGACTAGTGTCGAGCGAAGAGCAGTAAGAGAAGCTGGATTAGCGGGAGCTAGAGAAGTCCATTTAATAGATGAACCTGTTGCAGCAGCAATAGGTGCATCATTACCGGTAACTGAGCCAATTGGAACTATGATTGTTGATATTGGTGGTGGTACTACTGAGGTTGCAGTATTAAGTTTGGGTGGAACTGTATTAAGCGAATCTGTTCGAATAGCTGGCGACGAAATAAACGAATCAATTGCCTTGTACCTTAAAAAAGTTCATAATTTAGTTGTTGGAGAGAGAACTGCAGAAGATATTAAGATCAAGATTGGGTCTGCATTCCCAGATGAAGATTTTGATAAGACTACCTTGGAGGTTAGAGGTTTACATCTTTTATCTGGTCTCCCAAGGTCAGTAACTTTGACCTCAGGAGAAATTAGAGAAGCTATGGCTGAAACACTGAGCAAAATAGTTGAAGCTGTAAAAAGAACTTTAGAGCGAACTCCTCCTGAACTTGCTGCAGATATTGTTGATAGGGGGATTATGCTTGCAGGAGGTGGTGCTTTAGTTAGAGGAATTAATGACTTATTAAGCGATGAAACTGGAATTTTTACCCACATAGCAGAAAATCCACTGCTTTGTGTAGTTAATGGCTGTGGGGAAGTTTTGGATGATTTTAAAAAACTTAAAAGAGTTGTTGATACGCCAGACTTTATAAGGAACGCGATAAGAGATTAATAATATGTTAGACATCCGACGAATTTCTTCTAGTCGTTGGTGGCATAAAAAGAAAACTTGGATATTCTTTGGAATTTTTTTATTTTTTTTCTTTGTAAGGATTTCAAAAGGATCTTTGTATAAAGATTTTTTTTACTTTATTTCAAGGCCTTTTTGGCCTGGTCAATTTCAAAAAGAAGTTATCCTTCAGAGCATAGATCAAGAATCTTTCATAAAATTAAATCTTCTTAAAAAGGATAATTTAAGGTTACGGGAGATTTTATCTCTTAAACAATTATCCAATAATAATAATATTTCAGCAGCAGTTATTTCGAGAAAAACAGGCGGTTGGTGGAGACAAATTATCTTAAACAAAGGTTCAAAAGATGGAGTGGAAATTGGGAGTACTGTTACTGGCCCCGGTGGATTATTAGGAAGAGTAAGTAATACTTCTTATTTTACTTCTTCGGTAACATTATTAACTTCTCCAGAAAGTAAATTAGGGGTTTGGGTTGACAGAAGTCAAATTAATGGACTACTGGTTGGTTCAGGAGATGATAATCCTAGCCTAATACTGTATTCAAAAGATGCTGATATTAAAGTAGGAGATTTTGTATCATCATCTCCAGCCAGTACGCTATTACCTCCAAATATCCCTATTGGGATTGTCCAATCTATAGATGAGACGTTGCAATCAAAAAAAACGGCAAAAATTTCACTTTTGGCAAAACCTCACTTAATTGATTGGGTGCAAATTTTAAAAGTAAATATTTAATGAATAAATTTTTCACAAAAAGATTATCCATAATAAGCTTTATTTTTATCCCAATTATTTTTTTGTGGCACCCTAATTGGCTTGGATTGTTAGGTGTTCAGCCATATTGGCCGTTATTTTGGTTATTGCCTTGGTCAATGATGAATGGATCAATAAATGGATTAATATTTGGTTTGTTTTTAGGTCTAATTTTAGATTCTATAACTTTAGATAATAATTTTTCTCAAATACCAGGCTTAATTTTTTGTGGATTTTTGTTTGGGAGAATTAAATTACATAGTGATATTTTGGTGGGACATTTTAGGTATGGTTTGATATGTTCTTTTGGAAGTTTTTTATGTGGTACTTTTTATTTTTTACAAATTTTGTTTAGAAATTTTTCAGATATTAATTTTACAATTTTTATGCCTATTGCTAAAAATATTTTAGCGCAGGTTTTTTTGACAGGTTTTTTTGCTCCCCTTATTTGCTCCCAACTTTTAAGAGTGTTTAAATTTTCAAGAAGAAAATTGCATTAATGAATTTCGTAAAGAAGTAAAAAGTGTTTTAAAAAATTTATATCTTAAACTTATTTAAATTTTTTTAAACCTACTGAATATCTCTTTGAGGGTTCGTAATGTTATATTTTTAATTGTTAGTATAAATATTCAATGCAATAGTTTTTTTGCTTTGAAATATCTATAAATCTTTTTTAACTATGTCAAAAGCAAGAATTTTAGTTGTTGATGATGAACCAGCTGTCTTGAAGGTATTAGTTACGAGGCTTCAACTAGCTGGTTATCAAGTTTATTCAGCTACTAACGGCGAAGAAGCTCTTGAATCTTTCCACAGGGATTCACCAGACTTAATAGTTCTTGATGTTATGCTTCCAAAAATGGATGGATTTGCTGTTTGTAGAAGAATTAGAGCTGAATCAGTCGTACCAATAATATTTTTAACTGCTTTAGAGGCTATTTCAGAGAGAGTTGCAGGTTTGGATTTAGGGGCTGATGATTACTTATCTAAACCATTTAGCCCTAAAGAGTTAGAGGCTAGAATAGCTACTATTTTGAGAAGAATGGGACCAACTGTATCCGTTACTGAAACCAAAGAAGTTCCTTCAGGTAAAGGAGTTATGAAATTTGGGAGTTTAGTTGTTGATACTAATCGCAGACAAGTTTCTAGAGCTGGAGATAGAATTAGTCTTACTTATACTGAATTTAGCCTCCTAGAGTTATTATTTGACGAGCCTGGTAAGGTTGTTCCGCGAGCAGAAATTTTAGAACAGCTATGGGGTTATCCTCCTCGAAGGGCTGCAGATTTAAGAGTTGTAGATGTATATGTTGCAAGATTAAGAGGTAAATTGGAACCAGACCCAAGAAATCCAGAATTAATATTAACTGTGAGAGGGATTGGTTATGCATCTCAGAGAGTTGGCGAAACAGCAACATCTTTGGCAAGTTGAGCAATAGTTTGATAATTTTATTAAATAAAACAAACATATTAAAATAAATTTTGTCTGAAATAAAAGAAGCTCGCTTGCAAAAGGCTAATTCACTCGTTGGTAAAGGATTTGCTTCTTACGCGCAGAGTTTCAAGGTATCACATACTACCAGTTTTCTTACCCAAGAATTTGATTATCTAGAAAATGGTCAAGAGGAAGACTTCAGTGTTTCTCTTGCTGGTAGAGTTATGGCAAAAAGGGTAATGGGTAAAATTGCCTTTTTCACAATAAGCGATCAAGAAGGTCAGATTCAGCTTTATCTAGATAAAAGGGTTATTAATTTAAATTTAGAAAAACAAAAATTACTTTCTTTTGAAGATATCAAGGAAATAGTAGATATTGGTGATTGGATAGGCGTCTATGGAACAATTAAAAAAACTAATAAAGGTGAGCTTTCAATTAAAGTAGAAAAATGGGAAATGTTATCTAAGTCATTACAACCTTTACCAGATAAATGGCATGGTTTGACTGATATTGAAAAAAGGTATAGACAACGTTATCTAGATTTAATAGTTAATCCGCATTCTAAAAATGTATTTAAAACAAGAGCAAAGTGCATAAGTTTTATAAGAAAATGGCTAGATAATAGAAATTTTTTAGAGATAGAGACTCCAATTCTGCAATCCGAAGCAGGTGGTGCTGAAGCAAGACCATTTATAACTCATCACAATACATTAGATATTCCGTTGTATTTAAGAATAGCTACAGAATTACATTTAAAAAGAATGGTTGTTGGAGGATTTGAGAAAGTGTATGAATTGGGAAGAATCTTCCGTAATGAGGGAATAAGTACAAGACATAATCCAGAATTCACATCAGTTGAAATTTATGAAGCTTATTCTGATTATGTCGATATGATGAATTTAACTGAAGAATTAATTAAAGATATTGTAGCTGATGCATGTGGTTCTTTAATTATAAATTATCAAAATAAAGAAATAGATTTTTCTAAACCTTGGTCAAGAATATCCATGAAAGATATTGTCAAACAATTTACAGGGATTGATTTTGATTCTTTCAATGGAGACTTTCTAGCGGCAAAACAAGCCGTTAAAAATATAAATGTTGATTTCTCTAATAAAGTCAATACCATGGGAAGACTTTTAAATGAGGTGTTCGAACAGAAAGTGGAATCAAAACTGATAGAACCCACTTTTATTATTGATTATCCTGTTGAAATTTCTCCTTTAGCTAGGCCTCATCAAGATAATAAAGAAATAGTTCAAAGATTTGAATTATTCATTGTTGGTCGAGAACTGGCTAATGCGTTTAGTGAGTTGATTGATCCAGTAGATCAAAGAGAAAGAATGCAATTACAGCAATCTCTTAGAGATGAAGGAGATCTTGAGGCCCATTGTATAGATGAAGATTTTTTGAATGCTTTAGAAATTGGGATGCCGCCTACTGGAGGATTAGGTATAGGCATTGATAGGCTAATTATGTTAATTACTAATAGCGCATCAATTAGAGATGTAATACCTTTTCCATTGTTAAAACCAGAAATAACTTCCAAAAAAAGTGAAAAACTACCCTTGAATGAAGTAAAATAGAAAAATTATTCCAATACGAAATTTTTTAAATGAGTGGTGAACGTGTTGGTTTCCGTTTCAAACACGCGGATGCAGTAGTAAAAAGAAATCCTCAAGGCCGATCAAGAAGAGGATGGGTTATTGAACCAGTAGAGCAAACTACAAGTAGAGGTACAAAAATGCCTGCATATAAAATTCGCTGGAGAGATAGTGAGAGGCCTGAAACAGTATTACAGCATATGTTAATAGCAGATCCAGATCCTTCTCCACCTCCAAGTTCTGTAACTTTAGATTGATAGTATAAGAAATCTTGATATATTTTATCTTTTTAGTGCTGCGTTGATTTCTTTTTTGATACTTTTTTGTTTTTCATCTTGTCGTTTGTCATGTAATTTTTTTCCTTTACCAACTCCAATAGTTAGTTTTATCCATGAGCCTTTTAAATAAAGAGATAATGGAACAATAGTCATTCCTTTTTTTTCAGTATTAGATTTCATTTTTATTATTTCTTTTTTATGCAGTAGCAACTTCCTATTTCTTAATGGATCATGATTAAAGAAAGAACCCACATTTTTATGTGGTGAAATGTGAACATTTAATAATAAGATCTCACCATCCCTGAATGAACAGTACCCATCTCTTAAATTTGCTTTTCCGTTTCTAATGGACTTTACTTCAGTACCTAAAAGCTCAATTCCAGCTTCGATTGTTTCAGATATTGCATATTGAAATTTTGCATATCTATTCTCAGCTAGAAGTTTAAAATTATTTGCTTTATTAGTATTTCTCTTAACTTTGTTTGAATTTTTTGCCATTTTAGTTGTAAAAAATCTTTCTACTCAGAACAATTGCAATTAACCTTTTATTATGGCAATTATTTCATCCAATATAGGCGATAATGACTTTTCTTTTCGTAAAAAAGAGCTTAGGCTAGTTGATTCAAAAATCATTCCAGAAGAAAAGAGAAATAATAATCTGAACTTAGCAAGGCCTCTTAGTTTTAATGAATTTATTGGTCAAGAACAACTTAAATCTTCTTTAAGAATAGCTATAAATGCTTCAATTTTTAGAAAAGAACCTTTGGAGCATACCCTTTTATATGGACAGCCTGGTCTAGGTAAGACTACTCTTGCCTTTTTGATTGCCCATGAATTGAACACAAAATGTAGAATAGCGACTGCACCAGCAATTGAAAGACCAAGGGATATTGTAGGCTTGCTTCTTGGATTAAAAGAAGGTGAAGTTTTATTTATAGATGAAATACATCGCTTAAATAGGTTAACTGAAGAGTTGTTATATTCTGCAATGGAAGATTTTAGACTCGACTTAACTATGGGAGCTAATAGAGGAGCACGTTGCAGAACAATTAATCTTCCTAGGTTTACTCTGATTGGCGCCACAACGAAATTAGCCTCAATAAGCGCACCTCTAAGAGATAGATTTGGTATATCTCAGAAAATTGAATTTTATACATATGATGAATTAAAACAAATTATTGTTAATTTCTCTCACTTCATAAACCTCAATTTAGATGATGAAGCATCTTATGATTTAGCAAAAATATCTCGAGGGACTCCAAGAATTGCTTTGAGATTATTAAGACGAGTTAGAGATTACGCTCAAGTTGTCATGAAAACTAATAGGATCTCAGTGAATTTAATAAAAAAAGCTTTAAATTCTTACCAAATAGACGAAAAAGGATTGGATTCTTTAGATAGACACTATTTATCTTTTCTTAACCAAAACAATAATATTCCAATTGGCCTTGATTCAATTGCAGCGGGCTTGGGTGATGATTCCTCAATGTTAGAATTTGTAGTTGAGCCATATCTCATCAAAATTGGTTTTCTCACCAGAACTCCTCGTGGAAGATTGCTTACTGCTTTAGGAAAAAAGTACATTGATGCAAAAAATGATAACTTTTAAAAAAGTTAAGGTTTGTTTTATATTTATTTTTATTTTTTTAAATATTTTTTATATTGCGCCATGTTATTCATCTTCTTTGAGAGAGGATTTGTTTAAAAATGCATTAAATTTAAGTTCAGGCGGAAAATTTAATCTCGCTTTACAAGAATGGAATCAATATCTCGATTCTTATCCTAATGATGCTGCAGGTTTTAGCAATAGAGGAAATATAAGACTTGTTATAGGAGATGCGAAGGGATCAATAGATGACCAAAATAAAGCAATAAGTTTGAATCCTAGTGAAATAGATCCTTACATCAACAGGGGGATAGCAGAGGAAGCATTGGGTTTATGGTCACAAGCGAAAAAAGATTATATGTTCGTTATTTCGCAAGATAGTAAAAATTTCTCTGCATTATATAATTTGGCTAATGTAGAAGGATCAACATCACATTGGGATAAAGCAAGAGATTTATTTTCAAAAGCTGCTTTATATAATCCTGGATTTGCCATGGCTAGGTCAAGTTTGGCGTTAGCAGATTTCCAGTTGGGGAATATTGATGAATCTGAAAAAGAATTAAAAAAATTAATTAGACGTTATCCAAATTTTGCAGATGCGAGGGCAGCTTTAACAGCTTTGAATTGGTCTAAGGGTGAATCTGGGAATGCAGAGAGTAATTGGATAGCGGTAACTGAATTAGATCCTAGATATAGTGATGAAGAATGGTTAAAAAAAATAAGAAGATGGCCTCCACAACCAATTAAAGATTTAATGAACTTTATCGATTTAAAATAAATAATGAATAGAGAGCAATTTTATAAAAAAATTGATTCGTTTAATGATGAATTAATTAACTTAAGAAGACATATCCATGCACATCCAGAATTAAGTGGACTTGAAAATCAAACAGCGATCTTGATCAGTGGTTTTTTAAAGAATATTGGTTGGAATGTTAGGGAATCTATAGGCAGGACTGGATTAATAGCTGATTTCGGCCCCGTGGATAAAGGTATTATAGGCTTAAGAGTGGATATGGATGCTTTGCCAATATTTGAGGAAACTAAATTAAGTTTTTCTTCAAAAGTAGATGGTGTTATGCATGCCTGTGGTCACGATTTGCATATCTCGATTGGACTGGGCGTGGCTAAAATTATTAAGGATTTGAAACTAAATTTTGGGACTCGGATAATTTTTCAGCCCGCTGAAGAAATTGCGAGTGGAGCTAGATGGATGATTAAGGATGGTGCAACTAATGGTTTAACTCATATTTTGGGAGTTCACGTATACCCTGATTTATCCGTAGGGACTATTGGCATTAAAGAGGGAAGCTTAACTGCAGCTGCTGGAGAACTTAAGATTGAGATTAAAGGAAAATCAGGCCATGGTGCTCGACCTCATGAAGGCGTTGATGCTATTTGGGCGGCCTCAAAAGTTATCTCAGGAATTCAAGAATCAATAACACGTAAGTTAGACCCTTTAGATCCTGTAGTAATAACTTTTGGGAAAATAAATGGTGGCAATGCATTCAATGTTCTTGCAGAAAAAGTCAATTTAATTGGTACTGTTAGATGCACGAATCGTAAAGTATTTACGACTATAGGTAATTGGCTCAATGAAAATATTACTTCTTTAGCTAATAGTTGCGGAGCTGAAGCAAAAGTAATATTTAGAGAAATCACTCCGGCTGTTAATAATAATTCTGAAATTAATAAAGTCCTCAGAGATTCGGGAGTTAAGGTTTTGGGTCAAGAAAATGTTATCGAATTACAAAAACCATCATTAGGAGCTGAGGATTTTGCTGAATTCTTAAATGATATTCCAGGAGCTATGTTTAGACTTGGAGTTTCTAGTTCAAATGGGTGTGCGCCTCTTCATAGTTCTAAATTTGATCCAGATGAAAAAGCTATTGCAGTTGGAATTAAAGTGATAACAGAATCCATTGTAAAATTAAACAATAAAGAAATTAATACAATTGGCGAATGAAAATTAATAAAAGATTTATTTTATCTTTTGTGGCTCCTTTCATGATCCTCATATCTGCTATCGGATTGATATTTAGGGAAAATTCTAAGAAGATTTTTTATTTACCTATTGGCTTAATGGGGATTGTAATTATTTTGGAGGGGGGTATTAGCAGAAAATTGGATAGAAAAAAAATTACAAAAAAAATACAGTCTTATCAAAAAGTTAAATAAAAATACTTTATTTATTTTCACACAATATGAGATGACTATTTTTTAGAAAAGAGCTATTAATAAGATTAATACTAGGGGTGCTAAGAAATTTAACTTAGCTGAGATCATACCCTTTGAACCTAAATCATTAATTTTGATGTAGGGAAGTGGAGATTTGATCAAACTTTAGTAATAACACTTTTAAAAATAAGGAAATTATGAGAAGTTCTTGGATTAAGCCTCGTCTTGGGGAAAAAAATGTTACACAGATGAACTTTGCGAGAAACGGACATATCACTGAAGAAATGGATTTTGTTGCTAAAAAAGAGAATTTACCTCCTTCTTTAATAATGGAGGAGGTGGCAAGAGGAAGATTAATTATTCCAGCAAATATTAATCATTTGAATCTTGAGCCAATGTCTATAGGTATTGCTTCTAGATGCAAGGTCAATGCCAATATTGGTGCTTCTCCTAATGCAAGTGATATCAATGAAGAGGTAGAAAAGCTCAAACTAGCTGTTAAATATGGTGCTGATACGGTTATGGATCTTTCTACTGGAGGAGTAAATTTAGATGAAGTTCGGCAAGCAATTATTCAAGAATCTCCTGTTCCTATAGGAACTGTTCCTGTTTATCAAGCTTTAGAAAGTGTACATGGTTCAATAGATAGGCTAACAGAAGACGATTTTCTTCATATTATTGAAAAACATTGTCAGCAGGGCGTAGATTATCAAACTATTCATGCTGGCCTATTAATAGAGCATTTGCCAAAAGTTAAAGGAAGAATTACTGGAATTGTAAGTAGAGGGGGAGGTATTTTAGCCCAATGGATGTTACATCATTTTAAGCAAAATCCGCTCTATACAAGGTTTGATGATATCTGTGAGATTTTTAAGAAATATGATTGCACTTTTTCTCTTGGAGATTCGCTAAGGCCTGGATGTTTACATGATGCTTCTGATGATGCTCAGCTGGCTGAATTGAAGACCTTAGGCGAGCTTACTCGAAGAGCATGGGAACATAATGTTCAAGTTATGGTTGAGGGCCCTGGTCATGTACCTATGGACCAAATTGAGTTCAATGTGAGAAAGCAAATGGAAGAATGTTCAGAAGCTCCTTTCTATGTACTTGGTCCATTAGTAACAGATATTTCCCCTGGTTATGACCATATATCAAGTGCTATTGGGGCAGCGATGGCAGGGTGGTATGGAACTTCTATGTTATGTTATGTAACCCCAAAAGAACATCTAGGTCTTCCAAATGCAGAAGATGTACGAGAAGGATTAATTGCTTATAAAATAGCTGCTCACGCTGCTGATATAGCAAGACATAGGGCTGGAGCTCGTGATCGAGATGATGAACTTAGTCATGCCAGATATAACTTTGATTGGAATAAACAATTCCAACTTTCATTAGATCCCGAAAGGGCAAAACAGTACCATGATGAGACATTACCTGAAGAAATCTTTAAAAAAGCCGAGTTTTGTTCAATGTGTGGCCCAAAACATTGTCCAATGAATTCAAAGATTTCAGATGAATCTCTTGATCTGTTAAAAGATAAACTTGAAGAATGTAATACTTCAGTTTAGTTATCAATCATTAGTTATAGAATTTCCTTCGTTTTATTAACAACGTTTTCGACCGTAAATCCAAAATTTTTCATACATTCTCCACCTGGTGCTGAAGCACCAAACCTATCCATAGTAATACAAATCCCATCAAAACCTGTATATTTATGCCAACCAAATGAATGGGCAGCCTCAACTACAACTCGCTTTTTCACACTACTAGGTAAAACACTTTCTTTGTAAGATTCTTCTTGTTCTTCGAAAAGTTCTACACAAGGCATAGAAACAACTCTGATTTTTTTACCTAAGCTTGAAATTTCTTTGCTTGCTTCAATGCAAAGATTCAGTTCGCTTCCAGTACCAATAAATATTAGATCTGGTTTTCCTTCGCAATCGGAAACCACATATCCACCTAAGGCAACTTTGTCTATCGAAGTATTTTCTTGATTTGGCATACCTTGTCTACTTAAACAAAGGGCTGAAGGTCTTTTTCGATTTTGAATAGCAAGCTTATAAGCTCCACTTGTCTCATTTCCATCTCCCGGTCTGAAAACTAACATGTTGGGCATGGCACGAAGAGAAGGGATAGTTTCAATAGGTTGATGTGTTGGGCCGTCTTCTCCTACACCAATTGAATCATGAGTTAATACATAGATCACTCCTAGTTCGCTGAGTGCCGAAAGCCTCATTGAACCTCTCATATAATCTGCGAAAACAAGGAAGGTCCCACCATAAGGAATAAGACCACTATTGTGATAGGCAATCCCATTAAGTACGGCTGCCATTGCATGCTCTCGTACACCAAAGTGTAAATATCTTTTTTCAGGACTATGAGGCTGGAATGACCCTGTTTCCCCCTTAATATCTGTGTAGTTTGAGTGAGTTAAATCTGCGGATCCACCAATTAATTCAGGCAGGTTAGGTCCTAAAGCACCTAAACATATTTGTGAATGCTTTCTTGTGGCTAATCCTTTGTCATCAGGTGTATAGGAAGGGAGATCTGAGTCCCAATTCTCAGGTAATTTGCCTTTTAACATTCTGTTTAACTCGGCTCCTTCAGAGGGATAATTTTTTTGATACTCTTTAAATTTAGAATCCCATTCTTTCTCTAAGTTTTCGCCTTTGTTTATTGATTGTCGAAAATGCGCATATACTTCATCTGGTATTTCAAATGGAGGATATTCCCAATTGAGAAACTCTCTAGTTAGTGCAGCTTCTTCCTCTCCAACAGCTGCTCCATGAATTCCAGCAGTATCTGATTTATTTGGAGAACCATAACCTATGGTCGTAGAAATTTTTATGATTGAAGGTTTGTCTGTAATTAATTTTGCTTTTTCGATAGCTTCAGTTATTCCTTTAACGTCATGATTTCCATCTTCAACATGTTGTACATGCCATCCATAAGCTTCGTATCTTTTTAAAACATCTTCGGTGAAAGAAACGTCTGTTCGCCCATCTATTGTAATTTGATTATCATCATAAAGTGCAATTAATTTTCCAAGCTTAAGGTGACCAGCTAATGAGCAGGCCTCTGATGCGATACCCTCTTGATTGCAGCCGTCACCCATTATTACATAAGTATAGTGATCAACTATATTGAAATCAGGTTTATTAAATTTAGCTGCTAAGTGAGTTTCAGCTATTGCTAAACCAACCGCATTTGAAATTCCAGCTCCAAGAGGACCAGCTGTAACTTCAACACCTTCAGTTTCGAATGTTTCAGGATGCCCAGGGGTTTTGGACCCCCATTGTCTAAATTCTTTAATATCTTCTATAGAGACTGATTTGTATCCTGTCAGATGAAGCAAAGAATATAAGAGCATACAGCCATGACCAGCTGACAATACAAAACGGTCTCTATTAAACCATTTTGGGTTATTGGGGTTGTGATTAAGAATGTTTTGCCATAATGCATAACCCATTGGAGCACACCCCATTGGCAATCCAGGATGTCCACTATTAGATTTATTTACTGCATCTACAGCAAGCATTCTTATACTATTTACACAAAGTGATTCTAATGAAACAGATGCAGCGACCATTGTTTTAAAATTAAGTTAAGTTGGAAATACAGAATTGGTAGTCTTTAATTCATTTTGCTGAAAGCAAGGCAAACATTGTGACCACCAAATCCGAAAGAATTAGAAAGAGCAACTCCTACTTGAGCTTCTCTCGCATTATTTGGTACATAATCAAGATCACATTCAGGATCTGGATTGATGTAGTTAATTGTAGGAGGGATAAAATTATGTGTCAAAGAAAGTATACAAGCTACAGCTTCTATACCTCCTGAGCCTCCTAGGAGATGACCAGTCATCGACTTAGTAGAGCTTACAGGAATGAGGTAAGATCTGTCTCTAAAAATAGATTTAATTGCAGATGTTTCATTTTTGTCATTAGCTGATGTACTTGTCCCATGAGCATTTATGTAATTAACTTTTTCAAGGCTAAGACAAGCATCTTCAATTGCTAATTTGATGGCTTCGGCGCCACCAACCCCCCCTGGAGATGGAGCAGTAATATGATGAGCATCACATGTCGTTCCATATCCAATTATTTCTGCATAAATTCTCGCATTCCTTTTTTGTGCATTTTCTAGAGTCTCTAAAACAAGAATTCCAGATCCCTCTCCAATAACAAATCCATCTCTTTCTGCATCAAAAGGTCTGCTAGCAGTTTGAGGACTGTCATTTCTGAAAGAAAGAGCTTTGGCACTGGCAAAACCAGCTACTCCAAGAGGGGTAATACTTGCTTCTGCTCCTCCACAGATCATTGCATCTGCCTTTCCGAGTTGGAGTAATCTAAAAGAATCACCAATTGCATTTGAACCAGCAGCGCAAGCAGTTGAAACAGATGAACTTGGTCCTTTTGCGCCTAAAGCGATGGCAGCTAATCCAGTCGCCATGTTTGGAATCATCATTGGGACTGTAAATGGACTTACTCTTTTAGGTCCTTTATGACTCAATATTTGAGCTTGACTTTCCATAGTTAGTAAGCCTCCAACACCAGATCCAATAATCACTCCAATTCTTGATGCATTAGCTTCAGTAATTTCAAGTCCAGAATCATTAAAAGCTTGCTTTGCAGCAATAACTCCAAACTGGGAAAAACGATCCCATCTTTTGGATTCTTTAGCTTCAATAAAATTCTCAGATTGAAGATTTTTTACTTCTGCAGCGAATTTGCAGGGATGTTGTTCAGGATCAAAGAGAGTAATATCTGAGACCCCATTAGTACCGGTTTGAAGACCAACTAAATATTCATCAATGTTATTACCAATTGGAGTTACTGCTCCAATACCAGTAATAACTACTCGATGGAAATTTGGCATTCTTTATCAACCTTTTTTTTCTTCGATGAATTTTACTGCATCACCAACAGTTGCTATTCCTTCAGCTGCCTCATCGGGAATTTCAATATCAAATGCTTCTTCTAAAGCCATCACGAGTTCAACGGTATCTAGAGAATCTGCACCTAAATCATTTTGGAAATTTGAATCTGATTTTACTTCTCCTGCTTCAACGCTTAATTGTTCTGAAACAATTGAACAGACTTTTTCGAGGATTTCTTGTGACATAGTTTATGGAAATTACTAATTATCTATATGATTTTATGCCCTAGAGTTAACAAGAGTGAAGCATATCTTAATTTTTTTAATTTCTTTGTAAGACAATAGTATTATAAAGCGAGGTTCAAAGACAATTTTTACATGTCACACGCAGTTAAAATTTATGACACTTGCATTGGTTGTACCCAATGTGTAAGGGCTTGCCCACTTGATGTTTTAGAGATGGTTCCATGGGATGGATGTAAAGCTGGCCAAATAGCTTCGTCTCCTAGAACAGAAGATTGTGTAGGTTGCAAAAGATGCGAAACAGCATGTCCTACAGATTTCTTAAGTATTCGTGTTTATTTAGGAGATGAAACTTCTAGGAGCATGGGATTAGCCTATTAACTTGC
Source organism: Prochlorococcus sp. scB243_498I20 (assembly GCA_000635015.1). Taxonomy (GTDB): domain Bacteria; phylum Cyanobacteriota; class Cyanobacteriia; order PCC-6307; family Cyanobiaceae; genus Prochlorococcus_A. The sequence goes on along the minus strand of JFMR01000114.1, from coordinate 32,909 downwards.
ATAGTGCAGTTTTAAGAGAGTCCATGTTTTTATAATATTTATTTTTTTTCAAATATAATTGAAAAAAAAATTTTCGCATGTGTGGAATAGTTGCTGTAACAGGTTATAAAAAGGCGTTACCATTATTGATAAATGGCTTAGAAAAACTTGAATATAGAGGATATGATTCCGCGGGCATTGCAGTAATCAATCCTGAAACAAATTCTATTACTTGTAATAAAGCAGAGGGAAAGCTTCACAATTTAATTAATAATCTAAACGATGAGAATATTCCAGGAACTGTGGGAATAGGTCATACAAGATGGGCAACACATGGAAAACCCGAGTTAAAAAATGCTCATCCTCATATTGATGGTTCAGGAACTATAGCAGTTGTACAAAATGGCATTATTGAAAATTTCCAAGACTTAAAAAATAAATTAGAGGAAGAGGGTATCATTTTTAATTCTGATACAGATACCGAGGTAATTCCTCATCTGATTAAAAGGGAATTAAATACGTTAAGTAAACTGAATCTTGAGAATAATGGCTCAACATTATTAGTTGCAGTAAGAAATGTAATTTCTGATCTGGAAGGATCTTATGCCTTAGCAGTTTTATGTGCCGATGCTCCAACCTCTTTGGTAGTTGCAAGAAGACAAGCACCTTTGATTATTGGTTTGGGTGAAGGCGAATTTATCTGCGCAAGTGATACACCAGCTATTGCGAATTTTACAAATATTATTTTGCCTATGGAAGATGAAGAAATAGCTTTATTGACTCCTCTTGGCATAGAAATCTATGACATAAACAATGAGAGGCAATATCGAAATCCAGTTTCATTAAAAGTCTCAGAGCAAATAATGGATAAGATGAATTTTAAACATTACATGTTAAAAGAGATATTTGATCAGCCACAGACCGTAAAAAACTGGTTGGATAATTATTTAATTCAAAACTTAGAAGATGGTCAGTATCGAATTAATTACACTTTTGATACTAAGTTTTTTGAATCAATAGAAAGAATCGAAATTATTGCGTGTGGTACCAGTAAACATGCTGCAATGGTGGGCAGCTTTTTGTTAGAACAATTTTCGGGTCTCCCCACTAATGTCTTTTATGCAAGTGAATTTCGATATTCACCACCTCCTTTGCTTCCAAACACATTAACTATTGGAGTCACTCAATCTGGAGAAACAGCTGATACAATTGCAGCTATTGATATGGAAATAAAAAGACGTTCTTCGATTGAAGATAAAAGTTTTAAACCTAACCTTATTGCAATTACAAACAGAAAAGAGAGCTCGATAGGAAGGCAGGTTTCAAATATTATTGATCTCTGCGCAGGAATAGAAGTAGGAGTTGCAGCAACAAAAACTTTTTTTGCTCAATTACTTTCTTTTTACGGATTAGCTATAAAATTTGCGGAAATTAAAGGTAGTCAAAGCTCAGATGAGATAAGAAATTTAACAACTGAACTTATAAAACTGCCTCCATTAATAGAAGATCTTTTAGAACAACATAATAAATCTTCAGAAAAGCTTGCACATGATTTTTTTAATATTAAAGATGTCATATTTTTAGGAAGAGGAATAAACTATCCTATTGCTCTTGAAGGAGCTTTAAAACTCAAAGAAATTAGTTACATTCATGCGGCTGGATATCCAGCTGGTGAGATGAAACATGGACCAATAGCTTTATTAGACAAAAAAGTACCTGTAATTTCTATTGCCTCTCCTAGTGAAGTTTTTGATAAAGTGATCAGTAATGCTCAAGAAGCAAAAGCCAGAGATTCATATTTGATTGGAATTGCTCCCAAATGTAATGGTACTGAAATTTTTGATTATTTAATGGAAGTTCCGACATCTAATGTATGGATTTCACCTTTACTTAATATAGTGCCTTTACAATTATTGAGTTACCACATTGCAGCTCATAGAGGTCTTGACGTGGATCAACCAAGAAATTTAGCTAAAAGTGTAACTGTAGAATGATGATTTTCTTGAAAATTTTTATTTTTTAAATTTATAGCTCTAAAAGTCCTTTTGGAGGATTGATTATTAGAAAATTATTTTTTATATCTACTAATGGAACTATTTCCTTAACAAATGGTATGAGAACTTTTTTTTGATTTTTAAATAGTTCAATAACTAGTAAATTATTTTTCTCATTTTCTAAATTGATAACTTTTCCAATTGTTTTTAATTCATCATTTTTTAAACTCTTGACCTCTAAATTTACAAGTTCCAATAAGTGGAATTCTCCCTTATTTAACATGGGTAGTGTATCGGTTTTTACAAGAATTTTGAATTTTTTCAGTTGCTCTGCATGATTTCTTGTATTTATTCCTTGAAGCTTTACTATAAAGGTTTCTTTACCAGGCTGTTTGAAACCTGATATAAGTTCTATTTTTGAAGGAGGTTCATTTTCTTTTTGTAACCATCTCATTCCAGGTTTTAAAAATCTTTCTTCAAAATCACTAAGAGATTTAACCTTTACCTGTCCATTAATTCCATGACATGATGTAATTAATCCAACAGTTAACCATTCATTTTTATTTATCATATATTGTATTAGAAAGAGTTTTTTATGGAATTATCTAATAAACCCATACTCCCTGGTTCTTTTGTGATTGTAAAAGACGACAACTCTATATACAGAGGATATAAAGGGTTTGTACAAAGAGTTACAAAAAAAAGAGCAGCGGTTCTGTTTGAAGGAGGTAATTGGGATAAACTCATTACTTTTCAGCTAACGAATTTAGAAATAGTATAAAAATCAAATTTCACCTTTAGTTATAAATTTTTCTATTAAAAGTTTTGCTGCATTCGTTTCTGCTTGTTTATGGGACTTGCCGAATGAAGATGATTCTCTTAATCCTTCGATAAATATATCGCAAGAAAATCTTTTAGGGTCTCCATTTTTCTTTGAGACTTCAATTATTTTATAAACTGGTAAATCAAAACCTTTACTTTGACACCACTCTTGCAAAACTGTCTTAGATTTGAATTTATATGGAGCTTTTAAAAATATTTCTGAATCTTTCTCCCAAATTTCATCTAACCAAAGATTTACTTCTTGAATGGAATTAAAACACTTGTAAACAGCACCGATTAAAGCTTCTGTAGCCTCACCAATAATCGTATTTTTTGAATTTTCATCACCAAGAGCTTTAGGTCCTTTAATGATTAATTTCTCTATATCAATTTTTTTTCCTAATTTAGTTAACCATTCATCACTTACAATTTGTGCTCTTAGCTCTGATCTTTCTCCTACACTCATTTGAGGATATTTTTTTTCAATAAAATTAGACGCAGCTAATCTGAGTACTGCATCTCCAAAAAATTCTAGTTTTTCATAATTTATTATTTTGTCCTTTGAGGAATGGATAAATGCTTCATTAAAATCATGAATGATTGAAATATTTTGATTTCTAATTATTTCAGAAAATCTTTTTGAGTTAATATTTAAAGACTTTAAAAAAGCAGTTATTTGATTAATTCTTTTTGCATTAATTATATTTGTCATCTGATTTAAATAATTACAAAAATTAGAAAGCAGGTCATAAGCCGGGTTCTGTTCATCTGTATTAAGATGGGCAATCATCTATCTAGGACTGGAATTACTTCACAGTCTCGAGCGGCTCTTAAAAGTAGATTTTGTAATGGTCATAAATCTACTAAGCCTTGCTCCCGGCCGGGGTTTACCTAGCCAACACTTCTCAATGTTGCTGGTGCGCTCTTACCGCACCCTTGCACCCTTGCCATACATAAAGTATTAGGCGGTATGTTTCTGTGGCACTATCCTCACGGTTGCCCGCACTGGGAATTACCCAGCAAGCTTGACCATTTGGGAGCCCGGACTTTCCTCAAGAAAGTTTTATTTTGTTTCCAAAATAAAACTTTCTCGCGATTGCCTCTCCTGCTTTCATTTAGCATAGTCCTAAGTACTACAAAAAGCATCTATTGGGGCTGTAGCTCAGCAGGATAGAGCAACGGTTTCCTAAACCGTAGGTCGTGGGTTCGACTCCCGCCAGTCCCGTAAAAATAAAAAACTATATGTAGTATGTGTGCAAATTTGCTACTCTCTAGCTAGCGTATAGTTAGTAGTAAATCTTTTATGGCTAAGTTGCATGATATGCGTTTAAAGCTACTAATACAACAAGAGCATGAGCGCATTTCTAAATCCCAACCTAATGATTTAGATCTTTCAATAGTTCAAGCAAGATGCCTGTGCTGGCTTGCTTTATTGGCAGAAGCTCACGAAGATCAAGCAAATGATGCTGAAAAAAGAGGCGATGCCGAGCAAGCAATGGGATGGTTTGCCGATTCTATGAGATTAAGAGATGTTATTAATTTAGTTACTAGTATTGAGATACCATTGCCAGATAGTCCAGATTCACTTGATGAAAATGACGAATTATTAGATGGTCCTACAATTTTCCCCAAATAGTGAGATGATATAGAAAGAGTTATATTTTCTTTTGGCTGAAGAACCATGTCAATGCTCTGATTGTCAGAGATTTTATAGAGAGCATGATCGTCTTATTAGAGAATTTCCTACTTTTAAACAGCAACAAGAATTGAATTGGGCATCTCTTCAATCTTTCAGAACTCTTTGTACTAAGATTACTGACGAGTTGCAGAGTGAGTTATCTGAGAGAGAAATAAATAAAGATGTTAGTCCAGAAGAAAAACATATTTCTGATAATGAAATTGCTGAAGCTTTAGATGAACTTGAAAGTGTTAATGCTTATTTATATTCAATTGAAGCATTAATGGAAAGAATATTTGATACAAAATTTTCAAACAACATTGAATCAAAATTTAAAGAAATTGCAAATGAATTAGCCCCAGATCCTTTAAATATGGATCGATTAATTTTGAATAGATTATTTCATCAAACCCCAGATTCACCTGATAAGAAAAATATTAATTAGTTAATTCTTCGACGTCGCAAGTAATTTCAACTGGCATTGGAGATACTTTCCAAATAGAGTTACAGTACTCTCTAATAGATCTATCTGAAGAAAAATATCCTGATCTAGCAGTATTTAATAATGCCATTTTATTCCAAGATTTTTTATTATTCCAGCATTCACTCACCACATCCTGTTTATTTAAGTAGTCTTCAAAGTCAGCCATAACGAAAAATGGGTCATGTCCAGTCAAGCTATTTAATAACGGTTTAAATAATTCTTTATCCCCATTGCTAAAGTGGCCAATTTCAATAAGACGTATAACTTCTTTAAGCTCTGGAGATTGATTAATAAAAGTTTTGGGAGAGTAATTATTATTTTTTAAATGCATAATTTCGCTTTCAGTTTTACCAAAAAGAAAGAAATTCTCTTTTTTCACAAGATCTCTTAATTCCACATTAGCTCCATCTAAGGTTCCAATCGTTAACGCTCCATTCATCGCAAACTTCATATTTCCAGTTCCAGATGCTTCTTTTCCAGCAGTTGATATTTGTTCTGAAAGATCTGTGGCAGGATAAACTATTTCACCAAGTTTGACGTTATAGTCAGGAAGAAAAACAACTCTTAACAAACCATCCATATCTGGATCGGAATTAACCACATCAGCAATTCCATTAATAAATCTAATCATTAGCTTTGCCATAAAATAACCTGGTGCAGCCTTCCCTCCGAATATTATTGTTCTTGGGACTTCATACTTGTTTGTACCATTTTTGATTCTTAAATATTGAGCAATAATTTGTAGCGCGTTTAAATGTTGCCTTTTATATTGATGAATTCTTTTTACTTGAACGTCGAATAAACTTGATGGATCTACTAGGATTCCAGTTTTTGAATGAATAAAACTAGCTAATTTTCTTTTGCCATTTAGCTTAGTTTCTTCAAATTTTTGTAGAAAATTATTATCATCTTTTCTTTCTTCTAGCTTCTTAAGAAGGTCCATATTTGTTATCCAATCTGGACCAACTTCTTCTTCTAAAAGGTTAGATAATGATGGATTAGATAGGGCAACCCATCTTCTTGGAGTAACCCCATTAGTTACATTCGTAAACTTTTCAGGCCATAGATCTGCGAATTCAGGAAGAAGTTGTCTTTTTATTAAGTCTGAATGAAGAGCAGCAACTCCATTTATATGATGTGCTCCAATTGTAGCCAAGTGAGCCATACGTACTGATTTGGAGCCTTCTTCATCAATTATTGATAGCTTTTGAAGGATCTTGTCATCACCAGGATAACGTAATCGTAATTGTTGAAGAAATCTCCAGTTAATTTCATAAATTATTTCTAAATGACGGGGAAGAAGATCATTAAATAAACCTAAATCCCATTTCTCTAAAGCTTCTGGTAGTAATGTGTGGTTGGTATAAGCAACTGAGGAGGTTGTTATATTCCACGCTTTATCCCAGCCAATTTGATATTGGTCAATAAGAAGTCGCATTAATTCTGCAACTGCTATGGCAGGATGGGTATCATTCAATTGTACTGTCCAATGTTTAGGGAATTCTGTTATTGGTATTGATCTTTTCTCAAGGCTTCTCAACATATCCTGAAGAGAACAGCTTACAAAAAAGTGTTGTTGTTTGAGTCTTAATCTCCTACCTTCGTCAGTTCCATCATTTGGATATAGAACTTTTGAAAGAGTTTCAGAGGCAACTTTTTCTTCTACTGCTCCATAGTAATCACCAATATTGAAAGCATAAAAGTCAAAACTTTCTGTTGCATCAGCTCTCCATAATCTTAATCTGTCACATGTATTTACTCTGTATCCTAAGACTGGAACATCATGAGGTACACCTATTGCATGTTCAGAGGGTATCCATCTTGATCTGTAGTTTCCTTTATCGTCTCTATAACTTTCAGTTCTTCCTCCAAAGCCAACAAAACATGATTCATCAGGTTGTGGAAGTTCCCAAGGCCATCCACCTTTTAGCCATTTGTCAGTAACTTCAACTTGCCAACCATCTCTGATTAATTGATTGAATATGCCAAATTCGTAGCGAATACCATAACCAACTGCTGGAACTTGTAGAGATGCTAATGATTCCATGTAACATGCAGCAAGTCTACCAAGACCACCATTACCTAATCCAGGCTCTTCCTCCACTTCGAGTATTGTTGATAAAGATTCAATACCAAATCTTTTTAATGCATCTTCCGCTTCTTGAGTTATGCCAAGATTGAGGAGGTTATTACTTAATTGAGGACCTATTAAAAATTCTGCCGATAAGTACGCTACTGTTTTTTGTGGTTTTTTTCTTATGACTTCTTGGCTGGCCAAGTATCTTGTCATTAGCCTATCTTTAACTGCATAACTCAAAGCCATATATAAGTCGTGAGGACTTGCAGAGGTTGCTAATTTTCCAAGTGTGTAGAAAAGATGAGCTGTCATTCCTTGAAAAACAGCATCTGAATCCATCCCAGCTTTTTCAGGATCTAAATAGCAGCCTGGTGTAGGCAAGCGCAGATCAAAGGGTTTGTTGGAATTCATTGGATTAGCCATATAACAGACAATAGCCATTTTTAAGAAAATTTCTTTGTTGTAACTTCAGATCCACACTTGTTGAGTATTTTTGCTTTTTTCTTACATATTTCTTAAAGTGGGCCCTCAATAAACTATCTTCCAAATAGGTAGTTTATTTTTACACTTAAATGTATTCTTTACTTGCTGAATTAAGTGCACATGATTTAGAGGTTGCTGAAACGTTGATCGGAGTTATAAGATTTTTATTGATCTTTTTAGCGGCAAGAGCATTAGCAGAAGTATTAGTAAGACTTAGTTTGCCAACGATTGTAGGTGAGCTTCTTGCAGGGGTTGTAATAGGAGCATCAGGATTCCATTTATTGATACCGCCCTCAGCTGGAACAGAACTAAATGAGGGACTTATAAATGTTATTAGTTCATTAGCGTCAATCCCCCCAGAAGCAGTACCTGATGTTTACTTCGAAAGCTTTCCCTCGCTGCAAGCAGTAGCAACACTTGGTTTATATGCACTTTTATTTTTAACAGGCTTAGAAAGTGAGTTAGAAGAGTTGGTAGCTGTCGGTGCTCAGGCTTTTACTGTTGCTATGGCTGGCGTAATTTTACCGTTTGCGTTTGGAACTTTTGGATTAATGTTTATTTTCCAAGTAGATCTAATTCCAGCAGTTTTTGCTGGAGCATCTATGACAGCCACAAGTATAGGAATTACCGCAAGTGTTTTCGGTGAATTGGGATATTTGAAAACTAGAGAAGGACAGATTGTTATTGGTGCAGCAGTTTTAGACGATATTTTGGGAATTGTTATTCTGGCAGTTGTAGTCGCCCTTGCAGCCGGAGGTACTTTAGAAATTGCACCCATTATCAAATTAGTTGCAGCAGCTGTAGTGTTTGTTATTGCTGCTATTGCATTAAGTAGAACAGCTGCTCCAGGTTTTGATTGGTTACTAGATAGATTAAAGGCTCCAGGAGCCGTGGTTGTAGCTTCTTTTGTAATACTTGTATTGTGTTGTTTCGTGGCAACAGCCATAGGATTGGAAGCAGCTTTAGGGGCTTTTGCAGCAGGATTGATTCTTAGTAGTTCTAAAAATAATCATGCAATACAACAATCTGTTTTACCTTTAGTATCTTTATTCGCAACTATTTTCTTTGTATTAGTTGGAGCTGGAATGGATTTATCTGTTATAAATCCACTTGATCCAACAAGCAGATCAGCTCTTGTAGTTGCAGGATTTTTATTAGTTGTCGCGATTATTGGAAAAATTGCAGCCGGATGGGTATTTTCAAGTGATAAACCTACAAATAGATTAGTTGTAGGCTTGGGTATGATGCCTAGAGGAGAGGTTGGTTTAATTTTTCTTGGGCTAGGAACAAGTGCTAAGTTATTAACTCCTTCTCTTGAAGCAGCTATTTTATTAATGGTTATAGGAACTACATTCCTTGCACCTGTACTCTTAAGAATTGTTCTAAAAGATAAGCCCCCAAATGATGGCAATAAAATTTCAGATGATGTTGCAGCCGATCCTGTGGGTCTTCTTTAGGAAATAAGTTTATTAGAATCAATAAAGATAGATTTCAATGAATGGAAAAGACAGCTTTGATAGATAGTAATGGAAATTATAACTGGAATTTTTTAAATTACCCAATTCATACTGTTTCCGCTAAGCCCGAGCAAACATCAAAAGAATGTGCAATTTTATTAATTCATGGTTTCGGCGCTTCTACAGATCATTGGAGATTTAATATCCCTGTTTTGAGTACAAAATACGAGGTTCATGCTATGGATTTACTCGGTTTTGGAAAAAGTCCTAAGCCTCAAGACGTCGAATACTCAGGTTCTTTATGGAAAGATCAGGTTGTCGCATATGTTAAAGAGAAAATAAAAAAACCTACAATTGTTGTTGGAAATTCATTAGGTGGTTATGCCGCATTAGCAGCTGGTGCAGAATTAAATGAACTAAACGCAGGAGTGATCTTACTTAATGCTGCTGGATATTTTAGTGAAGAAAAAACTATCAAAAAGAATATGTTGCAAACTTCAATTGAAACAGTTGCCGGCATATTTTTAAAAAATATTGTTCTTCAACGTTTGATTTTTGAGAATATGAGAAATCCAAAAAATATTAAAAAAACTTTGAATCAAGTTTATGTTGATAAAAAAAATGTTGATGATTTCTTAGTTGAGTCAATAAGGAAGCCTTCTCTAGATTTTGGAGCTTTTAATGTCTTTAGAAGTGTATTTAACCCATCAGGTCCTCAAGGATTGCCGTTGGATAAGCTATTCGCAAAACTAAATGCACCATTGTTACTCCTTTGGGGAGGGAAAGATCCATGGATGAACACTCCAAAAAAAAGAAATCTATATAAAAAATTTACACCAAAGAATACTAAAGAAATTATTCTTGATGCAGGACATTGTCCTCATGATGAGATACCTGAATTAGTTAATCAGCATATTTTGGATTGGGTTGATTCTCTTTAAGTAATAATTGTGAAACTTGAATCATCTAATAAGGACCAAGGAATGTTTGTCTTACAATTAGATAAAAACAATTACATTAAATTTTGTCCTGAAAGAGGAGGCATTATTACAAATTGGGTTTCGGATGGTAATGAAATACTTTATCTCGATGAAACAAGATTTATGGACAAGACAAAAAGTATTAGGGGAGGCATTCCAATCTTGTTTCCAATTTGTGGAAATCTCAATACCTCAAGTTCAGTATTTGGAAATGGTTATTTGCAATTACCACAACATGGTTTCGCTAGGGATTTGCGATGGCAATATTCCTTTAATGAAAAATCTTTATGTTTGTTCTTAAATGCATCTAAAAAAACCAAAAAATATTATCCTTTCGATTTCGAACTAAAAATAGAAGTTACCTTAAAAATTAATTCTTTAGAATTTGAAGTTACAATCCATAACAAATCAGACTTTGCTATGCCTATAAATTTTGGTTTGCATCCTTATTTTAATGTTTCAGATTTCAAAAATTTAGAGTTTGTTGATAATCCACTTAATTGTCAGGATCAAGAAAGAAATACTTTAAGTAATACTTTGGATGAATTAAACAAAATTAATTTTGGAGTTGATCTACTTATGTATACTTCCGGTATAAGCTCTTTTAGAGACAAAATTTTTAAAAGAGAGGTAACTTTAAATCATCCATATCCTTTTGATTTAGGCGTTATTTGGAGTGATCCTCCAAGAAGAATGATATGTCTCGAACCTTGGACTAGTCCCCGAAATTCTTTTGTTGATGGATTTAGAAACATTATGATTCCTTCAAATGATAGTAAAAGGTTAAATGCCTCAATACAAATAAAATCTCTTAAGTAATTTTGTAATACTTATGAAATTTGTCGTAATAGATGATGATCCCACAGGCTCTCAAACTGTTCAGGATTGCTTATTACTTCTTAAGTGGGACTGCTCAACATTAGCCAAAGGTTTTGAATCTAGATCTAATTTATTTTTTATTTTGGCTAATACAAGGTCACTATCTGAAAATGATGCGAAATTAACAATAGAGGCAATTTGCAAAAATCTTAAGACTGTAATTAATTCTCAAGCTTATGAAGAAGAAATTATTTTTATAAGTAGAGGAGACTCTACTCTTCGAGGACATAACTTTTTAGAGCCAATTGCTCTAAATAGTTGCTTAGGTCCTTTTGATGCTACTTTTCATATTCCAGCTTTCCTAGAGGGTAAAAGATTAACAATTAATGGATCTCATTTTGTTGATAAAACTCCTATTAGTCAAACAATTTTTGCAACAGATAAAATTTTTGGATATGAGACAAGTAATGTCAAGAATCTTTTATTTCAGCAGAGTAAATCGCAAATAAATTTTGAAGATATTCAAAATCTTTTATTGTCAGATATCAAAATGCTAAATGATGAAGAAAATAATATTGTTTTTAAAAGATTAAAGCACTTGAAGAATAATAAACATGTAGTTGTAGATGTAGAAAATTATTCTCAACTAAAAAAATTTTCTTTAGTAATTAAAAAGTTAATTAAACAAAAAAAATTCCTTTTTCGAACTGCAGCAAGTTTTATAAGTTCAATTTCTGAGAAAAAAAGTGTCTCTCAGAGTGAAATATTTTTTTCTAATTTAAGAATAAGAAATAAAGAAAAAAGTTTTCTTCCAGGACTAATAATTGTGGGATCTTATGTAGAACTTTCAACAATACAATTGAATGATTTATTAGAGATAAGTAATTGCAACCCAGTTGAATTAGATGTTTTTGAATTCTTTAAAATTATTTCATCACGCAATAATCAGAAGCGAAGGAATTTGTTTAAAAATAAATTTTTAAGAGAAATTAGATTTTCTTTTGAGAAAGGAAAAACTCCCGTTTTGTTTACTTCAAGAAAATTTATGTCTTTAGATTCTTCTGAACTATTTAATTTTTATAATTTACTTGCTTGTTTTATCGCTGAATTAGTCGCAGATTTGAAGTATGAAATAGGATATTTGATTTCAAAAGGTGGAATAACAACAAATTTGATTCTTAGTAAAGGACTTAATGCAGATTATGTTTATCTTAAAGGTCAGATTTTAACTGGCATTTCAGTGGTGACGTACAACCTAAATAATGGCGAAAAACTTCCTATTGTTACTCATCCTGGAAACATTGGCACTAAAGATTCACTGGTTAATATTTGGAAAGTTTTTGAAAATAAAAATAATTTTTAAAATTAGAAATTTGAGATAATTTCTTCAGCAAAACTGCTGCAGGATAGGGGCTCTACTTTTGGTTCCATTAAGCGTGCTAGATCATAGGTGACTTTTTTTTGCTCTATTGCCTTACTTAAACCATTAGTAATTAAGTTAGCGGCCTCATCCCAACCAAAATATTCAAGCATCATTACACCACTAAGAATTACTGAGCCTGGATTAATTTTATTTAAGCCCGCATGTTTTGGCGCAGTACCGTGCGTAGCTTCGAAAATTGCTGCATTATCTCCAATATTTGCACCAGGAGCCATACCTAGGCCACCAACAATTGCTGCAGCTGCATCAGAAACATAGTCTCCATTGAGATTTAAGGTTGCAAGAATTGAATATTCTTGAGGTCTAGTTTGAATTTGTTGAAATATACTATCAGCAATCCGATCATCAACAAGAATAAGTTCTCTCCATTTTCCATCTCCGTGAGAATTTGATATTGATGCAATAACTTCTTTAATTTCTTCGCAAATGAATGCTTTTTTGTTATTTGTAAGCTTGTCAAAACCTGGTTCAATTTTTCGAGCATTATTTTCAATTGTAATTTCTGAATTTTTCTGAATATTCTCTAAAATCCAGCTTTCTCTTTCTGTAATGCAATCTTCTCTAAATTCATTTACTGCTAATTCATATCCCCAATCTCTAAATGCACCTTCTGTATATTTCATAATATTCCCTTTATGTACAAGAGTCACATGCCTTTTATCTCCTGATAATCTTTTGGCATGTTCAATAGCTTTTCTAATATGCCTTTGGCTACCAGACTTACTTACAGGTTTTATACCAATACCTGACCCGTCTGGTATAGATCTATTTTTTAAATTTTTACTTTTTGGTATGACAACGTTATTTAAGTGATTAATTAATGCAAGACAATTATTATCCTCAGATTCCCATTCAATTCCCATGTAGATATCCTCAGTATTTTCTCTATAAACAATAACGTCTAAATTTTGGGGGTTTTTGTGAGGGCTTGGAGTCCCTGAATAATATTTGCATGGTCTAACACAGCTATATAAATCAAATATTTGCCTTAGTGCAACATTAAGAGATCTAATACCTCCACCGATGGGAGTCGTTAAGGGACCTTTGATGGCTACACCAAAGTGTTTGATTGCTTCAATAGTATCTTGAGGGAGATAGTTATATGTTCCATAAAGTTCACAAGCTTCATCGCCTGCATAGACTTTAAACCAATTAATTTTTCTTTCATCTCCATAGCTTTTTTTAATAGCTGAATCAAGAACGATTTGAGTTGCAGGCCAAATATCAACTCCAGTACCATCACCCCTAATAAATGGGACAATTGGATTATTAGGAACATTAGGTTTGCCTTTACTAAAAGTTATTATCTCGCCTTCATTAGGTAAAGTTAATTTTTCAAATTTTGGCATAGCATTGAATTAATAAAAGATAACTCATTGAAGTTCCTCGTATTGTAATTTGCGATGAGTTATTTTCTTTAAAACCTAGAAATTTATTATTCAAATGTGAACAGAGAATAGTTTATTAATCAGCATTTCAACATCTTTATTAAAAGAAAAAGTAGTTAATAAGCAAGTTAAAGCAAATTGTGTCATTTTCAAAAAAATACTCAGCTACTTATGAATGCGAGTTCAAATGTAAGTAATGTTGAAATAGCTAATAAGATTGCTTCCACTGCAGCTTTGTTTCGGAAATATTTTCCAGATGCAAGCGTAAACTTTAGTCCCTGGGACAATTCAAATAATGAATCCATGCAAGATACTATTGATTTTGCCTTCCATTTCCCTGGTTGGAGTCCTCTTATTGAATGTAGAGCAATACTTCTACAATTAAGAATTGACAATGACAATAATCGCAGAGTTCCGAAATTGTTGGGAATAATAATGAGAGGTATGATTGTTCCCTCCGAGAGATGGAGAGTGGCTACCATCGGTGATTGGGAAATGACTGGTACTCATCTACCGCAAAAGGAACAAAAAGATAACCTTTTTTTGGTTTGTAAAGAACTTTATAAGCTATTCTCTACAACATCCGCTGGTAACAAAAATTAGCTGTTTTATGTATTTTCCTTGTAGATTAAATACACTTACAAAAATTATACAAAATATATGGCAGTTGCTCTTGCAGGACAATTAAGAGAAGGGACAAAAAAATCCCATACTATGGCAGAAAATACTGGCTTTGTGGCTTGTTTTTTAAAAGGAGTTGTTGAAAAAAAATCTTATAGAAAATTAATTAGTGATTTATATTTTGTTTATGAAGCTATGGAAGAAGAAATTGAAAGACTGGTCAATGAGGAACATCCCGTTATAAAACCTATAGGTTTTAAATCATTATTTAGGAAAGAATCTCTTGTAAATGATCTTAAATTTTATTTTGGTGAAAACTGGAAGAATGAAATTAATATTTCTCACTCAGCAAAAGAATATGTTGAAAGAATCCGAGATGTCGCAAAAAATTCACCAGAGCTCTTAGTTGGTCACCATTACACTCGCTATATAGGAGATTTATCTGGGGGGCAAATCTTGAAAAGGATCGCAAAAAAAGCATTAAACTTGGAGGGAAATGATGGTTTAAATTTTTATGAGTTTGAATTTATTGCTGACGAAAAGAAATTTAAGGAAGAATATTCCCTTACTTTGAATCAACTTCCAATAAATCAAAAGACTGCTGATCAAATTATTGATGAAGCTAATCAAGCTTTTACTTACAATATGAAAATGTTTAAGGAGCTTGAAGGTAACTTGATTGCTGTTTTAGGCAAGATTGTATTCAATTACATTACAAAAAAAGTTAGGAAAGGAAGCACCGAGACCTAATATTTATGTTTGATTCATTAGTTGCTTTCCTTAAAACAAATATTGATGAATTAAATGGACATGAAGTACAAATATCTAGTGAATTCAAAGAACATCATAATGAAGATTCAAAATATATTATAAAAAATTGGCTTTTTGCATCTCCCGAATATAGAAAGTGGCGGATAACAAGATTAGATGGTGGCAAAAAACTGCAAGTGTTAAATACGGTCGCATATCCTAATTTTGATAGTGAGGTGCCTATATTAGGAGCTGATATTTTATGGTTTGGAACTTCTCAAAAGTTATTAGCAATTCTTGATTATCAACCTTTAATTCAAGAAAGCAAATATCTTGAAAAATATTGTTCAAGTTTAGGTATTATTAAGAAAAAATATTCTGCATTTGATAATAATAAAATGAAGAATATATATGATTCAAAAAAGTATTTTTCCCCATGGGTGATTATATGTAGAGGAAATAAATTAAATCTTGATAGAGATTTAAATAATATATTCCATTCATTTGTAAATAATTATTTGAACATTTATAAATCGAATCCTGTTAATCAATTTTTAAATGAAGATGAAATAAAGATTAATCAAATTAAATATGATAAATACAGTTATGAAAAAGACCCTGCAGATAAATTGTTTAAATCTTTTTTTGGAGAAAAATGGACAAAAAAATTTGTCGATAAATTTCTATTTACATTAAATAATGAGATTATTCATTGAATGTTAATACAAGATTCTATTTTTTTCAGGCCAGATTGGAGATGGCATAATTTTTTAAAATATTTAACAAATAATTTAAGTAAATATAACTGTTTAGAAAAAACAATACCCTCAGAATATGCTTATAGAGATTCAACTTATGGTTCAAAAAAATCAACAAAAAAGGTTAGTCTCTCTACTTGGGGTGTAACTCATAAAAAAAGAATTCACTTCGCAAGAGCAGTGTGCATAAATAGCTCAAATTATTCTGTTTTAAATTTTTTAATTATTCCTAATACTTTTTATAACGTCCCATTTTTTGGAGTAGATTTTGTTTCTCTACCTAATAGTCATTTATTAGTATTAGATTTTCAGCCTTCATTAAAAATACAAAAACAATACAGTAATGAGTTATTAAAAAAACTTATAAAACTCAAAAATAATTGTCATTCATCACTCCCATTAGCTGAAAAAATGTCTGCAGATGTAGCTAGATTTTTTTCTCCAGGAGTAATCTGGTCAAAATTACCAAAAGAAGAAAGAAGTGATTTTTTAATTGCTAATCAACTTTATACCTCATTTAAGGAATATCTTGATTTGTATTTGGAAATTCTTTTTGAAAGCAAAGAAGCCAATATGGAAATGCAAAAAGAATTAATAAATGGTCAAAATCATTATTTGAAATATAGAAGAGATAACGATCCAGCAAGGCCAATGTTGTGGAGTTTGTTTGGTAAAGAATTTACTGAATCTTTAATTAAAGAAGTTTTATTTACTACTTAAAAGTCTTATAATTTAACGGAATTCAAAATCATATGAAAAAAATTTCTGTTCTTTTTGTATGTTTGGGAAATATTTGCAGGTCTCCTGCAGCAGAAGCTATCTTTATAAGTCTAATTGAAAAGAAAGGATTAACTGATGGCTTTACTGTAGATTCTGCTGGAACTGGGAGTTGGCATATTGGAAAAAAAGCTGACTCTAGGATGAGAATTGCGGCAGAAAGAAGAGATATAAATATCTCAAGCAGGGCTCGTCAAATAACTAGCAAAGATTTTGACGAATTTAACTATATTCTTGCGATGGACGATTCGAATTTTAGAAATATTCAAGATCTTAAAAATAGAACAGTTTCTAATGATTTAGCATCAATTAAAAAAATACAAGATTTTAGATCAGTTTTTAATGAGCCAGAAGTTCCTGACCCATATTTTGGAGGTGATGAGGGCTTTGATTATGTCCTTGATATTTTAGAAGACTCTGTAAACGGTTTTTTGGAAAGTATTTCTTGAATTTATTTGATCTCAGTGTCTTTAGGAATCTTGTCATTATAAAGATCAATAATTTTATCCACTACCTCATTAATTGAATATCCATCCGTAATAATTTCTATTGCGTCATTCGCTTTTATTAAAGGTGAAATTTCCCTATTGGAATCTTCAAAATCTCTTTTCTTTATAAGTTCTTTTAAGGTATGAAGGTCTATTTCTTGTGAGTCTTTACTATTTTTATCGGATTTTCTTCTTTTTGCTCTTTCATCGATGCTAGCAGTTAAAAATATTTTAAGTTCTGCATTAGGAAAAACAGTAGTTCCTATATCTCTTCCCTCAGCTACAAGTCCGCCTGATTCTCCAATTTTTCTTTGTTCTTTTACTAAGAAATTTCTTACTTCTTTTATTGAGGAAATTTTAGAAACGATAGAACTTATCTTTTGAGACCTAATTTCTTCAGTAACACAGTAGTTATTAACGTAAACATCCTGATGTGAATTTGTATTCGATTTAAAAACAATAGATATATCTTTGAGAATATTCTGTAATTTCTTTTCTTTTTTATAATCAATACTTTCTTTTATAAGAAGCCAACTCAATGCCCTATACATTGCTCCGGTATCTAAGTATAAAAGTTTAAGTTTCTCCGCTATTAACTTTGTTACAGTACTTTTACCTGAACCTGCAGGACCATCAATTGCAATAATCGGACTTCTTTTCATAAGAAAAACGTGATCAATTAATCTTGTCTTTCCACATCTTATCGCACCAGCCAGTAACGAAATATTATCCTCAAGTCTTGCTTGTTGGAGTGTATGAGGGTGTAAATGTTCTAAATATTCAATTGAAATTTTTTTTGCTGATATCTTTTTAATTATTTCGTTTAAATTGATTTTTTTTTCTTGTTGAAAATTTCTTTTTGCTTCTAATAACTCATTTGAAAAAAACCTAATCAATTTTCTTTCGTTTTTTGATAGATGTACATTACGTGAACTTAAAGGAACTCCATCAAAATCTCTTTGTGTAGGAATAGATTTAATAGCAACATTTAATTTCTTTATTTGGACAAGATTCTTTAAAATTAAAAGTTGTTGCCAATCTTTTTCTCCTAAGTAAAGATTCTTTGGCTTGATGAGATTAAGTAATCTATAAACCACTGTACAAACGCCATCAAAATGTCCAATTCGATTTAATCCACATAATGCAGAAGATAACTCTATTGGAGCTTTTAGGAATTTAATTTTTTTATTATTCGGTGGATATATATCTTCGTTACATGGTATGAAGATGGCATCTGCGCCATTTGAAAAAGAGATTTTTATATCATTATCAATTGTTTTAGGGTAATTTTCTAAATCTAAATTGTTATCAAATTGAAGTGGATTAATAAAAATACTTACTAAATTAACATTAGAATTGTCATTTTTTGCTGTTGATATTAGTTTTATATGTCCACTATGAAGATTACCCATTGTTGGAATGAAGTTAATATCATTTTTTATATTTCTCCTCCAGTTTTCTATTTCTTCAGTTTTCCTTAAAATTACTTTCTTCACTTTGTTTTAAAAAATAAATCTATTTGATAAATAATTACTGGACAAAAGTAATCTTCGGAGGAATATCTATATAGGGAAAGTCTATCATTTTTATTTAATGGATTACAAAACATCAGGTGTTGATATCGAAGCTGGACGAGAATTTGTTTCCGAAATTAAACAAGCAGTTGAAGGAACTCATACATCTAGTGTGATTGAGGGTATTGGTGGTTTCGGAGGCTTGTTTAGAATACCTATCGATAGTTTTAAAAAACCAGTTCTTGTTTCAGGAACTGATGGTGTTGGAACAAAATTAGAATTAGCCCAAAGTAAAAACTTTCACTTTGAGGTTGGTATTGATTTAGTTGCTATGTGTATGAACGATATCATTACTTGTGGGGCAAGACCTTTATTTTTTCTGGATTATATTGCTACTGGTAAACTTGATAAAAAGCAATTATTGAAAGTTGTTCAGGGAATTTCACATGGCTGCGGAGAAAATAATTGTTCATTACTCGGTGGAGAAACTGCTGAAATGCCTGGATTTTATTCAAAAAATAAGTATGATCTTGCAGGATTTTGTGTTGGAATAGTTGATGAGGATAAACTTATTAATGGTAAAAAAGTATCTGAAAATGACTTAATAATTGCTTTAAAAAGTAATGGAGTGCATAGTAATGGATTTAGTTTAGTAAGAAAAATAATTCAAAACAATAATCAAATAGATAAAGAATTTAAAAAAGTTTCTCACTTAAATTTTTATGATGAGTTATTGAAACCTACAAAAATTTACAATAATGTGATTAACCAAATGTTATCTGAAAATATTGAAATTAAAGCAATGTCTCATATTACTGGAGGAGGAATTCCAGAAAATTTACCAAGATGTATACCTCCTGATTTTATTCCTTATATAGATACCAGTTCTTGGGAAATACCTACTTTATTTAAATTCCTAAAAGAGAAAGGATCTATTCCTGAAAAAGATTGTTGGAATACTTTCAATCTTGGAGTGGGCTTTTGTTTAATTATTGATAAACAATTTAAGGAGGCGATATTAAGTATCTGTAAAGATCATGATATAGATAGTTGGGAAATTGGAAAGATAGTTCGAAAAAATGATTCAATAATTAGTAAATTTTTGCCAGAAATTTTAACTTAAAATTTTTTATCTTTTTTAAATGAGTTTTAAAAATTATTTTTTATACCCAAATGAAAAAGTTAGATGTAATATAATAAAATTACCGCCGAATTATATCGGAAGTTTAAGTATTAAGATTTAACCTCTATTCAATGCCCTTCGCAAATAATCAAAGAATTACACGTAGACGTAGTTCAGCTGGCCCTACACCTCCAAAAAGACCAATAGGTAATAATTCTGAATCAATTGGCAGACAGGCTCAAGGCCCAAGACCAACTTTTTTGACGCTAAGGGATCATGGCAAAATTTTTGTCGCTGATTTACCTAATTTGTCTGATGGTCAATTAGCGCATATTAGTAAAGAAGCTAATGAAGTTTTAAATAGTTTGGAAAAAAGACTATTTGATCTTGAAAATGAACCTAACGTTAGTAATCCTGAAAACGATACGCTGATAAAAGCCTCTACCAAAAGAGATGTCACTCTTAGGTTTATTAAATCAATCGAAGAAGAACAAGAACATAGAAAGAATAATCCTGCTTTACGAGATGCTGCATCTGAATCATTACCGAGGACTTTTCTTGAGGTTGCTAGACATAGATTGCCTGGAGCAACATTTGATTCACTACTTCGAGAGGCTCTTGAAGCTTGTGCAGTTGATGAGAGTACTCAAGAAAATCAAGTGATTAATGAGCCTAAAGAAACTGTAAAAATTATGGATATACCCTCTTCCAACACAAATGCTTCTCTTGTTGTTAGTATCGACTCAAGTGATGATTCCAAGAATGACCCTATTTGATTCAACACAAGATTTATCAAGTTTTAAAGACCAAAATAATTCAAAAATTAACCTTACTTCAGAGAAAGATTCCATTTTATGTAATCATTGCAAAAGAACTGCATCAAATGGTGTTAGATGCTTAGGAATGTGCGTAGCAGATAATGATTACTAAAATAATTCAAATTTATATATGAATAATCTGATGAAAATAATTAATAAATCCATTTAATTTTATTTATTAATTAAATTTAGATATTATTTTTCCAAAAAAAATTATTTTATATATATCAATAATTGGAATTTTATACACTTTATTTGAAATTGAAGTTCTTCTAAAACTTAATAATTAAGTCCGTAAAAAAATTAAATAAGGCAGTAACTAAACTTGAACTGGGTATTTTTTGTGAAGAATGTTATTACTGGCTTTACAATAGTTATATCTCCAATTTGCTGCCTAGTTGCTGACCATAAATTTTACATTTATTACTTTGTTAAATAATTCTTGCATACAAAATTATCTTGTAGAAAGCAAGAGATTAAGTAGAAAATATACAACCATTAATGAGTTAAGTTTAGTCCTGATTAACTTTTAAAAGTTCAAAACGTTTAAAGTCTCAACTAGAGATAAGTAAAATGAGAAAAAGATAAAACTATTTCTATTTATTTGGAAAAATAGTAATATGATTTAGTCTTAAATAGGGTTTTTAAAAAAGTTGATTTTACAAAAAGTCTCTAAAAATACATTTATAGGATTTACCTCTTTTAAAAAGAAATTTAAACCTTTTTTAATATTTAATGTTTTTTATTGTTATTTATATTTGATATAGCTAAAGCTGATACCAGTTTGCCTAATAACAAAAATAATCAAATAGAAATTGAGTACTTAGAGTCAAGAAATGAATTAGAGGATTACATAATTGATACTGGAGACTCGATTTTTCTAGGATTTTTTCCTGCGGATGAACTAAGCGGAGTTTTTCCAGTTAATGAAGAAGGAGAATTATTTTTACCAAGGTTGGATGAAACTTATGTAAGAGGACTGACTACTTCTGAATTAAAAAGTTTATTAGAAAAAAGATATTCCGAATTTCTTATTGATCCAGATATAAAAGTAAGGATCGCAGTATTTAAAAGCATTAGAGTACTAGCAAGAGGAGAGTTACGAAATCCTGGTTTTCTTAAATTTCCCGCCTATCAATCAGGATCTTTTATTAGTGAAGTTGAATCTGATAATTCTGAACTAGATGAATTCATAGGAACTAATAATGAACAATTAGAAATAGGTCAAAATTTGAAATCAAATGACAAATCTTCAAACGATCTAGTCGTCAAAAGATTCAGTGAAAATCTAACTACTATTTCTGATGTTATTAGAAAAGCTGGTGGTATAACTTCTTCAACTGATTTATCTCGAATTGAAATCATAAGAGATATACCTCTTGGAAAAGGTGGAGGTAAAAAAAGAGCAATTATTGATTTTAATGCTTATGTGAATAATTCAGATGTTACTAACGATATACGTATATTTGATGGAGATAGTTTGTTTTTTCCTAAGTTAAGTAAAGCCGATAAAAGTCAAATCTCGAAATCGATTATATCGGGAATTTCTCCAAAATTTATCTCGGTAAATATTTTTGGTAGAGTTGAAACTCCTGGAGTTGTGAAACTTCCTCTTGAGGCTGTACTGTCAGATGCTATCGATTTGACTGGACCGGTAAAACCTCTCTCTGGAAAAATTGTTCTTATAAGGTATGAGAAAGGTGGAACAGTAATGAAGAAAAATATTTCTTACTCAGCAAGGGCAAAAAGAGGATCCAAAAGCAATCCTTATTTAAAAGAAGACGATTTAATATCAGTAAAAAATAGTTTTTTTGGAAAAACTACTGGAGTACTAAAAGAAGTAACAGCTCCATTTGTTGGAATTTATTCAACCCGACAATTAATCAAAGGCTTTAATGACTAGTTAAAAAAATTATCTTTTAAATCTGATTATTTTGATTTATTAGAAAGAAATATGATACTAATATTAAGTTATTTAAAATCTAGTAAACTTGCTGTCTACTTGCTGTCAAAGAAATTTGCTTATTGATGTATAATCGATTCTCCAAACTTACTGTTCTGGAAAGGATTACAGTAAAATTGGTTTCAAAATTAAAAAAGGCGGCACCCAGATTCGAACTGGGGATAAAGGATTTGCAATCCTCTGCCTTACCACTTGGCCATGCCGCCGAAAAAGATTCGATTGAGTCTTTTAATGATCTTAACAGTAAGCTGTCTCATTCTCTATTATTTATATGCAATGGTCATGGAGAAGATGTAATCGCATCGGAAATAATAAAAAGAATACTAAAAAAAATAAAAAATAAAAACATTGAAGTTTTGCCGTTAGTAGGAAATGGAGATATATTTAATTCCATAAAATCAAAGAATTTTCGTAAAATAGGATATTCTAAAGAGCTACCTAGTGGAGGTTTTAGTAATCAAAGTCTGAAGGGATTTGTACTTGATTTGTTCGCAGGATTTTTAATCGATAATTTAAAAAATTTTCTAATTGTAAAAAATAAGTCAAAACATAACTGCAAAATAATTGCAGTTGGCGATTTCTTGCCATTACTTTACGCTTGGAGTTCAGAATGCGAATTTAGTTTCATTGGAACTCCCAAAAGTGATCATACTTGGTGTAGTGGGCCAGGTTGGGATTTAAGCGATTTTTATCATAAGTTTAAAGTTTCTGAATGGGATCCTTGGGAAATGTTTTTAATGAAATCTCCAAGATGTAAAAATTTAATTATGAGAGATGAAATTACAGCTCATAATTTGATTAGAAAAAATATAGATGCCAAATACTTGGGTAATCCAATGATGGATTTTGTTAATGCAACAAACGAGAAGATATCAAATATTATTTCCCTTAAAAGGATTATTTTATTAGTTGGAAGTAGATACCCTGAAGCTCTTAAAAATCTTAATAATTTTCTTGATTGTTTGCAAGATTTTCATTTATCAAAGGATTTGGTAATACTTTTGCCTTTGAGCATTAATGCCAATGTGATTCAAATTCAAAGTTATTTAAATAAATATGGTTATATAAAACAGAGTAAAGTTAAATTTCTAATTGATGAAGATTCAGTATGGAAAAAAAAAGATCAATATGTATTGGTTGGAAAAGGTAAATTCAATTCATGGGCCAATATGGCAGAAGTAGGCTTGTCTAATGCAGGAACTGCTACAGAGCAAATTGCTGGCCTTGGAATTCCATCTCTTTCTCTACCGGGACCAGGACCACAATTTACAAAATCATTTGCAAAAAGGCAATCAAGATTATTGGGAGGTAGTGTTTTAGTTTGCAAGAATAAAACAATTCTTTTAAAACGTTTAAGTTTACTTTTAAAAAGCGAAGTTAATAGGTTAGAACAAGCAAAAATTGGAAAAAAAAGGATGGGGGCCTCCGGAGCAAGTAAGAAAATCGTAGATGCCATAAACCTTTATTTGTTATCTTAGTAAATGGCATTAGCTTATTAATTATTAATTCTTTTATGTATCCAATAAATGATCGGCAATATCTAAAAATTTGCGCAGAGATTGCAAAACTTATGAGTATAAGCTTATCTTCTGCTAAGAAGAAAGTAGAAATTCAGATTGCAAAAGAAGGCTCGAAAACTATTCAAGAAAAAATACAAGTTGCACAAAATGTCTTAAAAATTTGTGAAAAAAATGATGGAGATAAATTAAGTTCTTCAAGAATGCTTGATAAGCTTATGGAAACTCTTGATGGTGAAGATAATTTTTTAACTGAAGATTAATTATTAATGTTCAAATATATTTGAGAATTTTAGTATGTCTAAATCAGCATATACAGAAACTGTTTCGAAACATTTTTGAGCTAATTCATATCTATTTTCTCTTTTTAAGATAACTTTTAATTTATGCATAGCTTCAATTAAATATCTAACATCATTTGCTGCATAATCTAATTGATCTTTTGTTAAATCTTCGTTGCTACCCCAATCACTACTTTGCGAGCTTTTGTCCAATTCTATCCCCAACAATTCATTAATTAAATCCTTTAAACCGTGTTTATTTGTATAAGTTCTTGCCAACTTACTAGCAATTTTTGTACAAAAAATATTTTTTGTATTAATTTCAAGATTGCATTTTAGAGCAGCTACATCAAATCTTGCATAGTGAAATATTTTAGTAATTTTGTCATCTTCAAGAAGTGCTTTTAAATTAGGTGAAGAAGATGTATTGAGGTCGATTTTTATACAGGATGTTTTACCAAATTCATTGCATATTTGTACTAAACAGAGTCTATCTCTTCCATGAATTAAACCCATTGCTTCAGTGTCGATAGCTAAGTAGGAAGATTTTTTATAAAGATTGTATAAATCAGCTGTTAGATCGCTATAAAGAAGATCAATATTTTTATTTTCAATAATCATTTTTAAAAAGTATTTAAAGTAATTTAAGGTTTAGAATATTACTTTAGATTTTATTTAATTAAGAATTTTTATCTAATAAGATTATTTTACAGAATAATTCTAAAAAATTATAATATGATGTAACTTTAATTTTTATTCTCGAGTTACTAGAAAAAATTTATTTAATGTCCTATTCCTTAAATTCAACATTATTGCTGACAATTCTCTTGGCAATAGGATTATTTTTTTTTCTTAGAGCTTCTAGTAAAGATAGAACAACCATCGTTGAAGTTTCATCTTCTCAGCAGCCAGTCAAGGTTTTAAATGGTTTATGTGAATGGCTTAATTTGAGGGGATGGAAGCAAACAGGAGGAGATTTTGAACAAAGGATTTTAATATTCAAGGGTCAAGTTGTTTCTAGTAAATCTTTAGCAATTTTTTTAGGTTTTCTTGGTGGTTTTGGTTCTTCTGCTTTGGGATTAGTAAT
This sequence comes from Prochlorococcus sp. scB243_498I20, assembly GCA_000635015.1. GTDB lineage: Bacteria > Cyanobacteriota > Cyanobacteriia > PCC-6307 > Cyanobiaceae > Prochlorococcus_A. The sequence continues at coordinate 7,610 of JFMR01000114.1, read as the reverse complement.
TATTCAAATATATCCTGAATTAGGTTGGTGGCCTATTCTTTTGGGATTAATTGGTGGCCCTCTCTCTGGGATTATTTATTTTAAAAAATCAGCAAGAGAGGAGAAATTTGAATTAAGGTTGATCAACGAAAATGAAAATGATTCAACTTACATGAGATTAAGAGCGCATAGAGATGAATTAATCTCTTTAGAAAATGAACTTGGAGAAAAACTTCAATTGAAAAGTGACGGTTCTTTATTTAAAACACCTATTTAGATAATTTAAAAAGTTATTCGATAATTTTTAATCAAAGATATTATTCTCTATACAGAATTTCTCTAAGTCTTTATCATTAAACCAATCTTGGGGCTTTGTAAAAATTGATGTGAGAAATTCCTCTCGAGAACCTTTTTTAGCTTTATATCCATATTCCCATCTTGCTAAAGGGGGTAAGGACATCAATATAGATTCAGTTCTGCCATTTGTTTGCAGTCCAAAAATCGTCCCTCTATCCCAAACTAAATTGAATTCGACATATCTACCTCTTCGATATAGCTGGAATTCTCTTTCCTTCGATGAATATGTTTGAGTAGCTCTATTTTCAATAATGGGTAAATATGAAGGTAGAAATGCATCACCACAGTTTTCTGCTAAAGAAAATAAATTATCCCAATTCAAATTAGATTTGCCAATAATTTGTGAAGCTTTCGATGCCTCTCCATTTTGATTATTTCCTCTATAAATATTGCCTGAACCATCTTGATAATCGTAAAAAATACCTCCTATGCCTCTAGATTCTTTTCTATGCTTCAAGAAGAAATATTCATCACACCATGGTTTAAAAACTTTATGCAAATTTTTGTCAACTTTTTCACAAGCTTTTTTATGCTCGTTATGAAAATTTCTCACATCAGAAAGATAAGGATAAAAAGGGGTTAAATCTGCACCTCCTCCAAACCACCAAACAGGACCAGCTTCGAAATATCGATAATTCAGATGAACTGTAGGAATATAGGGATTCTTAGGATGCAAAACCATAGAAGTTCCCGTAGCAAACCATTCATGACCTTTTGCTTCGGGCCTTTGAGAGACTATAGATTGAGGTAATTCTTTCCCCTTTACTTCCGAGAAATTTACGCCTGCTTGCTCAAAAATAGAACCATTTTTCAACACTCTTGATCTTCCACCGCCACCTTCGTCTCTTATCCAGGATTCTTCTGTAAATTTTCCTTTGCCATCTACATTTTCAAGTCCTGAACAAATTTTGTCTTGTAGAGTTAATAAGAGATTTTTAGTTTTTTCTCTTGAGTTTTTAGGAGGTTCTCTCAACATGTATTTAGTAAATCTTGAAGAAAAAAATTTTTTTGGTTAATTATAAGTTTCTCTTTATAATTTCTCTTAGGGGGTCCTTATTGCCTATTATTTGATAGTTCGACATAGTTCTTAATCTTTTAAACAGTCGACTACCTTGTCAAAATATTTAAAAATTTAATGACCACAATAGAAGATGCGAATTTTGCTTTACAAAAAGTTCTAGATGCTGGATCAAAGAAAAATGTAATTGAATTAGCTTGGATTAAAAATGTAAGAGTAACCATTCCGAGAGTAATAGTAACATTATCATTACCATCGTTTGCAAATTCTCAGCGAGATAGAATTGTACAAGAGGTTAAAGAAGTACTTCTTGATTTTGAAGATATTGATGATGTTCAAATAGAGATAGATAATAATCCTTCTAAAACAGAAACTCAAAATCAAAGTAATGCTCCTGAGTTGCAGAAGATTGATGGAATTCAACAAATCATAGCTGTTAGCAGTGGTAAAGGTGGAGTTGGTAAAAGTACTATTGCAGTTAATCTCGCTTGTTCTCTAGCTAAATTAGGCTTAAAAACTGGTTTGCTAGATGCGGATATATATGGACCGAATACTCCCTCAATGATGGGAGTTGCCGAACAGAATCCAAAGGTTTCAGAAGGTAATGGCAGTGATCAAAGGTTAATACCAATACAAAAATATGGAATTTCATTGGTATCAATGGGGTTTCTCATTGAAGAAGGTCAGCCAGTTATATGGAGAGGACCAATGCTTAATAGTATTATCCGACAATTTTTGTACCAAGTTGAATGGAATAATCTTGATTTTTTGATTATTGACTTGCCTCCAGGAACAGGAGACGCTCAAATATCCCTTTCTCAATCTGTTCCTATTTCTGGAGCTATAGTTGTCACCACTCCTCAACTAGTATCTTTGCAAGATGCAAGGAGGGGATTGGCAATGTTTAAACAACTCGGAGTACCCATACTGGGAATTGTAGAAAATATGTCAGTGTTTATTCCGCCAGATATGCCAGGTAAAAAATATGAAATTTTTGGTAAAGGTGGTGGACAAACATTAGCTAAAGAAAATGACTTACCATTATTAGCTCAAATTCCTATTGAAATCCCTCTTGTTGATGATAGTAATAAAGGTGTACCAATCTCAGTAAGCCAGCCCAATAAAGAAAGCTCTGTTCTATTTGGTAAGTTAGCTCAATTAATTAAGAATCAATTTGTTAAAAGTTAATTGATGTTTAAAAGAATTTCTTTATTAAATAACAGAGGATTTTTACAAAAGAAAGACAAATTAAATAGAGGTTTTTTATTTTCTCCACTACTTATAATTCCCCTGTTTTTAGTCATTATTTCGGGTTTATTAATAAAAAGTATTCAGGGTGATTTTTTAGTATCGAACTCCTTAGGTCATATCCTAACTGGTTTTTTAGGTTATTTTTTAGCATTTTTTATTTCTTATATACCCTTAGAGAGAATTAGAAAATATGTGGTTCCATTTTATTTCTGTACTTTAATATCATTATTACTAATTTATTTTTTTGGGATTTCAGTTTCTGGAGCTCAAAGATGGCTTAACTTGGGCATTTTTTCTTTTCAGCCTTCAGAAGTAGCTAAACTTAGTACTGTATTAACTCTTGCTTTAGTACTCGACAAAAAAATAATTTTAACAATACGAGATTTAGTATTGCCCTTGTTAGTAGTAGTTATTCCTTGGTTATTAATTTTCTTTCAACCGGACTTAGGTACCTCCTTAGTTTTGCTTGTTTTAACGGGCGTTATGCTGTATTGGTCGCAAATGCCCATAGAGTGGATTTTGATATTAGTGTTTTGTATTATCACATCTATATTATATCTAGCGTTACCAACTCTTCTTATTTTCTGGATTCCAGTTATAGGATATCTTGCTTATAGATCTTCAAAAAAGAAAATTATTTTTTCTGCTCTCGCTATTTCGTTCCATTTATTAGTGGCAAAATTGACACCAATTTTATGGCAATATGGCTTAAAAGAATATCAAAAAGATAGATTAGTTTTATTTTTAGATCCAAATAGAGATCCATTAGGTGGTGGATATCATTTGATACAGAGTCAAATTGCAATTGGCTCTGGAGGATTATTTGGGACTGGTTTGCTGCAGGGTAAGCTGACTAATTTGCAATTTATACCTGAACAACATACTGATTTTATATTCAGTGCTTTAGGGGAAGAATTAGGTTTTGTGGGATGTACTCTAGTTTTATTTTTGTTCTTTTTTTTGATTAAAAAACTTATTAATACTGCAACAGTTGCCAGGACTAACTTTGAATCTCTAATTGTTATTGGAATAGCCTCAACTTTTTTATTTCAAATAATTATTAACTTATTTATGACTATTGGATTAGGACCAGTTACTGGTATTCCCCTTCCTTTTATGAGCTATGGCCGGACGTCATTGGTGACTAATTTTATATCTATTGGATTTGTTTTATCTATATTGAAACGCTCTAGATCACTGAGAAGTTGATGAAATCACAAATAACTATAAAAAAAATTCAAGAGCTTTTAATTAAAGGAGTTCAACCCATATTTGTGGATGATGATACATCCAGAAGAATGTGGTGGGCTTCTTTAGAAGTTATTCAAAAAGATTTCCTATCTCAGAATTATAAGCAGGGGGGGGTCTGGGTTGCCTCGCCTTTGCCAGCTTTTAATGATAAAAAATTTTTAAATCAACTTCATGGATGGCTTTGGTCTCCTGAGGGGTTTCCATACTTCAAAAATGAGAACGCAGGTTTTTTACCAGTAAATAATTCAGAAAAGATAAAAAAAGATTTCGATTTAGTTAGTAATTTTAAAGTCTTAAATCTTTGTCAGGAAGACGGCTATGAACCTTTTTTGATGATAATCACCCCAAATTTTCAATGCATACTATCAGTTATAGGAGAAAAAGATAAGAAAATTCTATTAATGAAGTGTGATGAAGAAAGCCTAAAACTTTCAATTGAATTAATGCATGCAAAATTAAATCAAGAAAATTATGAGGAAGGAGTAAAATTTCGTAATGCAATCAATAATTTAGGTAACCTTAATATTAACAATCAATTTGAAAAATTATTTTGGCCACTATTATCGGCAAAATTAGCAAATAATACGCAAAGTCACAACATACATAATTCTGCGAAAAATGACGAGAAAAATGTGCAAATAACTGAGGCAAAATTATTACGTGCAATTTCTCATGAAGTAAGAACTCCTTTGGCAACAATAAGAACCCTAATAAGTTCTACTTTAAAAAAATATAAAATGGATGAATCAATGAGAAATCGTTTAATTCAAATAGATAATGAATGTAATGAACAAATTGATAGGTTTGGTTTAATCTTTAATGCAGCAGAATTAGTTAGTAATGAAGTACCATCATTGAATAACTTGGCAAAAATTAATTTAGCTGAAATTTTTAGAAAGCTTACTCCTTTGTGGAATAAACAATTAAATCGACGTGGTATTACTTTAAAGATAGATATCCCCAAACAACTTCCACAAATTTTGAGTGATTCTGAAAAATTAGAATTAATGTTAAGAGGATTAATTGATAAAAATACTAGAGGATTAAAAGAAGGTAGTACATTGATTTTAGAATTGAGGCCAGCTGGTCAAAAACTCAAACTTCAACTCAAAGTACAAAAATTAGATAACAATCAAAAAGAAATTTTGAAAAAAGATAATGGTTCTGATATTGGTCCTGTTTTAAATTGGAACCCTCAAACAGGAAGTTTACAACTTAGTCAAAATGCCACTCAAAAGTTGTTAGCTAGTTTAGGGGGGCATGTCACACAAAGACGTGATGCGGGTTTGACAGTATTTTTTCCGATTTCAGATTCAAAATAAAATGAGAATTAAGTTATACATATATTAAATAATGTAGAAAAATTCCTATTATTTTTGAATTTTTTAAAACATGAATGCTAGTTTCTTATAAGAAATAACTCAAAATTTAGGATGACTGAAACTTTAGTTGGTCAATTTCCAATGCATATAGGAAGTACTGGGGGTTTATTAAACTCAGCAGAAACGGAAGAAAAATATGCAATTGTATGGAAAAGTTCCAAGGAACAACCATTTGAATTGCCCACAGGTGGAGCCGCTATTATGCATGAAGGCGATAATTTAATGTACTTTGCAAGAAAAGAACAATGCCTTGCATTAGGGACACAATTAAGAGCCTTCAAACCAAGAATTGAAGATTTTAAAATCTACCGAATTTTCCCAGGAGGCGATATTGAATTTTTACACCCAAAGGATGGTGTTTTCCCTGAAAAAGTAAATGAAGGCAGAGAGAAAGTAGGTCATAATCCTAGAAGAATAGGTGAGAATCCTAATCCAGCTGGTTTGAAATTTACAACTAAGAATACTTTTGATTAACTTCCTTAAAGTTGATATAAAAGAAGAAAATAATTATAATTTGGGCTTACATTATTAATATGATTAGCTCACAGAAAGATAGTTTTTTAGAGTTTTATAGAGAAGGTAAAAATTTTATACCTATAGTTGAAACTTGGCCAGCAGATTTAGAGACTCCATTATCGACTTGGTTAAAATTATCTTCAAAAGATTCCCATGGTGTTTTTCTTGAATCTGTCGAAGGTGGGGAGAACTTGGGTAGGTGGAGTATCGTTGCTACTAAACCTCTTTGGGAAGCCGTTTGTTATGGAGAAGAAATAGTTAAAACTTGGAACGATGGTAAAACTGAAAAATATAAAGGTGATCCTTTTGATATTTTAAGAAGTTGGACAAAGGAATACAAGTCAACCATGCTTGATGACTTACCATCAATTGGACAGTTATATGGCTCATGGGGTTATGAATTAATAAATCGAATAGAACCAAGCGTTCCAATAAATGAAATACCAGAAAACGATATACCTTATGGTTCTTGGATGTTTTTTGATCAGTTAGTTGTTTTTGATCAAATAAAAAGATGCATTACTGCAGTGGTTTATGCTGATACAACTTCTTCAAAAGAGTGCTCAATTGAAGAGTTGTATCTAAACTCAATTTCTAAAATTAAGAAAACTAGAAATTTAATGAGAGTTCCTTTGAAAGAAAATGAGTTTTTAGATTGGAATGAAAATGAGAATTTGAATTTAGATCTAGAAAGTAATTGGGACAAAAAAGATTTTGAGGATGCAGTTCTCTCTGCAAAAGAATACATAAGAAAGGGAGATATCTTCCAAATAGTTTTAAGTCAGAGATTCCAAACTCAAGTCAATAATGATCCCTTTAATTTATATAGAAGTTTGAGGATGGTTAATCCATCTCCATACATGTCATTTTTTGATTTCGGCTCATGGTATCTGATAGGTTCAAGTCCTGAAGTAATGGTTAAAGCAGAAAAAAATAAAAATAGTCAGATTGTTGCTAGCTTAAGACCAATTGCTGGCACAAGACCTAGAGGGATTGATAATCAACAAGACTTGGCATTCGAAAAGGAATTATTAAAAGATCCAAAAGAGATAGCTGAGCATGTAATGCTAATTGATCTTGGGAGAAATGATCTTGGAAGAGTTTGTGAAATTGGTACTGTCAAGGTTAAGGATTTAATGGTTATTGAGAAATATTCACATGTTATGCATATAGTCAGCCAAGTTGAGGGAATCTTAAAAAAAAATGCTGATGTATGGGATTTGCTCAAAGCATCTTTTCCTGCTGGGACAGTAACTGGCGCCCCAAAAATAAGAGCTATGCAATTGATTAAGCACTTTGAAAAAGATGCTAGAGGACCTTATGCTGGTGTATACGGATCTGTTGATATTAATGGTTCCTTAAATACAGCAATTACGATAAGAACCATGATAGTTAAACCCTCAGGAGATGGGAAATATGATGTATCGGTGCAAGCAGGAGCAGGAATAGTTGCTGATTCTTTTCCTGAAAATGAATATCAAGAGACGATAAATAAAGCAAAGGGGATACTTAAAGCATTAGCCTGTTTGGACAAATAAATGAGTCAAAATAATCTTTATAAGGGTTTTGAGGTGGAACTTTTTACAGGTTCTTTAAATTCTCATATTGGTGTTTCGGCTGAAATTGAGAAAAAATTTCCTGATTTTGTAAAAGAGCCAGATAACAGAAACGTTGAATACATAACAACACCTGAAAAAGATTACGGTTCTTTATATGAGAAATTAATGAATCCAAGAAAAAAGTTAAGGAAGTGGCTAAATACTAATAATTTAACCATCATTCCTTCATCCACTCTTTGTTTTAAACACGACAATCAATTTCAAAGATCTGATATTGATAATGTCTATCATCAATTT
>JFMR01000113.1 GCA_000635015.1 Prochlorococcus sp. scB243_498I20 | reverse complement strand
ATAATGTCTATCATCAATTTATTCAAGATAATTATGGAATATCTATTGCAACCTCAAGTGTCCATATAAACATAGGAATAAATGATTTAGATAAACTTTTTACAGCTATAAGACTTATAAGATCTGAGGCTGCTCTGTATCTATCATTAAGTGCTAGTTCACCTTTTTTAAATAATAAAATTACTAATAATCACTCTCAGAGATGGATCCAGTTTCCTAAAACACCAATTAGGGTTCCTTTTTTTGCAAATCATAATTCTTATATCGACTGGATAGAGGAAAATATATCTAATAAAAGCATGCAAAACATTAGGCATTTTTGGTCGTCAATCCGACCAAATGGTCCCCAAAGACCTTTAATTCTTGATCGTTTGGAATTAAGAATTTGTGATTTTGTTCACGATATTAATCTGCTTTTAGGGATAACGGCAATGATAGAACTAAGGATTTTAAATCTTTTTGAAAATATTAATACCTTAGATCCTATGAATGCTAGTACTTTTTCTATGGATGAGTTGTCAGAAATATGTGATCAAAATGAAATTAATGCGGCTAAAGATAGTCTTAATTCAGAATTAATTCACTGGCAAGATGGTAAAAGAGTTATTTGTAGAGAATGGATTCAGAGCTTATTATCAGATTTATCATCCACAGCAGAAAATTTTGGTATGAAACATCTTTTAGATCCTATCTATAAAGTGCTTGAAGAAGGTAATCAATCTATGAAATGGATAAATCAATATGAAAAAGGGCTTTCTATTGAACAGATAATGAAAATTTCTATCGAAGATATGATTAGGAGTGAGGCCTAGAATGTTTGATTATTTAAATAAACATTTGATCTGAACATTTTCACTTGTGACATAATGATTATATGGAATCTTTTCGACAGATAAAAAATAATAACGTGGATCTGATAAGTAATAATGATCCACTTGATAAAAATCGTCTTTTAATTGAAGATCTCTGGGAATCTGTGCTTAGAGAAGAATGCCCACATGATCAAGCAGAGAGATTGATACAGCTTAAAGAATTAAGTTATTCAAAACAAATTGATGGTGATAGTTCAAAAACTTTTAAAAATGAAATAGTTGATATTGTAAATTCTATGGATTTAGCAGAATCCATAGCAGCAGCAAGGGCGTTCTCATTATATTTTCAACTCGTGAATATTTTGGAACAAAGAGTTGAGGAAGATAGATATATTCAAAGCTTTACCAATAAGGATGTTCAAAAATCGCCCGACAATCTTGATCCTTTTGCCCCAGCATTGGCTAGGCAAAATGCTCCAGTAACTTTTAGAGAATTATTTTACCGGCTAAGAAAATTAAATGTACCACCAGGAAAATTAGAGGAGTTATTACAGGAAATGGATATTCGTTTAGTTTTTACTGCACATCCGACAGAGATAGTAAGACATACTATTAGACATAAGCAAACAAGAGTAGCAAATTTGTTAAAAAAAATACAGATTGAGCAATTTCTAACAAAAGAAGAAAAAATTTCTCTAAAAACTCAATTAAAAGAGGAAGTAAGACTGTGGTGGAGAACAGATGAATTGCATCAATTTAAACCTTCAGTTTTAGATGAAGTTGATTATGCCTTGCATTATTTTCAGCAAGTTTTATTTAATGCGATGCCTCAATTGAGGGGCAGGATCACTGAAGCACTTACCGAAAATTATCCAGATGTTCAGTTGCCCTCAGAATCTTTTTGTAATTTCGGTTCTTGGGTAGGCTCTGATAGGGACGGTAATCCATCGGTCACACCAGAGATAACATGGAGGACTGCTTGCTACCAAAGACAGTTGATGTTGGAAAGATATATTATTGCGACGACTAATCTTAGAGATCAATTAAGTGTGTCGATGCAATGGAGTCAAGTCAGTTCCTCCTTATTAGAGTCACTTGAAACTGATAGGGTTAAGTTTCCTGAAATATATGAAGCTAGAGCTACAAGGTATAGATCGGAACCCTACAGATTAAAATTAAGTTATATTTTAGAGAAATTAAGGTTAACACAAGAAAGAAATAATTTATTAGCTGATAGTGGGTGGAAATTTGACTTGGAGGGTGAAACTGATAACAAAAATCTAGATAAAGTTGAAAACTTATATTACAAGTCAGTAAACGAATTTACTTATGATCTAGAACTAATTAAAAATAGCTTAATTAGTACAGATTTAACTTGTGAGTCTGTAAGCACCTTACTTACTCAGGTTCATATTTTTGGATTTTCTTTAGCAAGCTTAGATATTCGTCAAGAGAGTACAAGGCATAGTGATGCTATACATGAGCTTACAAATTATCTTGATTTATCTGTTAAATATGACCAAATGTCTGAGGAAGAGAAAATTAAATGGCTTATAGACGAATTAAATACAAAAAGGCCTTTAATTCCATCTGACGTTAACTGGACAAAAACTACAGAAGAAACCTTTTCAGTCTTTAAAATGGTCAAGAGACTACAGCAAGAATTTGGAAGTCGCATTTGTCATTCTTATGTAATTTCTATGAGTCATAGTGCATCTGATTTGCTTGAAGTTCTCTTACTGGCAAAAGAAATGGGACTTCTTGATCAAAATTCACAAAAGTCAAAATTATTAGTTGTTCCTCTTTTTGAAACTGTGGAAGACCTTAAAAGAGCACCAGAAGTAATGGAAAAGTTATTTAAATTAGATTTTTATAGATCATTATTGCCAAAAGTGGGAGAATCTTTTAAACCACTGCAAGAATTAATGCTTGGATATTCTGATAGCAATAAAGATTCAGGGTTTGTTTCTAGTAATTGGGAAATTCATAGAGCCCAAATAGCTCTTCAAAATCTCTCAAGTAGAAATAATATATTGCTGAGACTTTTTCATGGAAGAGGTGGTTCTGTAGGTAGAGGAGGAGGACCAGCCTATCAGGCAATATTGGCTCAACCAAGCGGCACTTTAAAAGGGCGAATAAAAATAACAGAACAAGGTGAAGTTTTAGCTTCTAAATATAGTCTTCCCGAACTTGCTTTGTACAATCTTGAGACTGTAACTACAGCGGTAATTCAAAATAGTTTGGTAAATAATAGACTTGACGCTACTCCAGAATGGAATCAATTAATGTCTAGGCTGGCAGAAAAATCAAGGTCTCATTACAGAAAATTAGTGCATGAGAATCCTGATTTGTTAAATTTCTTTCAAGAGGTCACTCCAATAGAAGAAATAAGTAAATTGCAGATATCTAGTAGGCCTGCTAGAAGAAAAAAAGGTGCTAAAGATTTGTCAAGTTTAAGAGCTATTCCATGGGTATTTGGTTGGACACAAAGTAGATTTCTTTTGCCAAGTTGGTTTGGAGTAGGCACTGCATTGTCATCTGAATTAAATTCAGATCCACAACAAATTGAATTATTAAGAGTTCTGCATCAAAGATGGCCATTTTTTAGGATGCTTATTTCTAAGGTGGAAATGACATTATCGAAGGTGGATCTGGAAGTTGCTAGATATTATGTTGATACACTTGGCAGTAAAGAAAATAAAGATTCTTTTGATGATATTTTTGAAGTAATTTCCAAAGAATATAATCTTACAAAATCTTTAATACTTGAAATTACTGGTAAAAATAAGCTCCTAGAATCTGATAGAGACTTGAAATCATCAGTAAGCTTGAGAAATAAGACAATTATTCCATTAGGGTTTTTGCAGGTTTCACTTCTAAGAAGATTAAGAGACCAGACAAGACAACCTCCAATAAGCGAATTCGTTATAGATCAAGATGAATCTAGAAGAGCTTACAGCAGAAGTGAACTATTGAGGGGGGCACTTTTAACTATTAATGGGATAGCAGCTGGCATGAGAAATACAGGTTGATAATTGCAATATTTTTCTAAAAAAAAACTTGTTCTTCCAGAAGGTTATTTTGTTAACTCTTCTCAAATCCCATTAGCTAAAGAAGTTAACAAACTTTTAGCTAATTGTGGTTGTGACACTTTTCCAATAAAGCCTCTTTCTGAGGCTATTCAGAAAAGTAATTTCTTTTTTACCATACAGAGTGAATTAAAAAATAATTTATATGGCTTTGTAAGGGTTACGTCCGATAGGGGATTGAACGCCAACTTATGGAATTTAAGTGCATTGCCAGGGAATAATCAGCAACTTTATTATTCAATATTGCTTCAAGTAACTCTTGAGAAAATAAATAGAGAAATGCCTGGATGCAGTATTTCTGTACAGGCTCCATTATCTTCGTTTGTAAGTTTAGAGGAAAATGGGTTCATAATAGATCCAAATGGAATAAGAGTAATGGGGTATAAACTTTAAAAATCATTTTACGAGCATGGAGGGATTCGAACCCCCGACTCTCAGAACCGGAATCTGATGCTCTATCCAACTGAGCTACATGCCCTTTAATTTTTCAATTTCTTTAAAGAAAATCTAAATATTTTAAACTTAGCTAATTTAATTAATGAATGCACAAAAAAAATTTTTTTAAATAAATTAAAAATTAAAAATTTTCGGAACCATAAAAGTTTTGAAATTGATCTAAAAGAGCAAAGAGCAATTGTTCTTGGCTGCAATGGTATTGGCAAGTCCAATTTACTTGAATCGGTTGAATTTTTAAGTCAATTAAAATCTAATAGAGCACTAAGCGATAAAGATTTAATAGAGAACGATAGCGATATGGCTGTAGTTATAGGACAGATAAATTTTAAAGACGATTTAAAGTTAAATTTATTCCGAAAAGGGCCTAAAAGAATTTATGTCAATGAATCGATCTTGAAAAAACAAAGTGAAATAAAGAATTATATTCGGAGTGTATGTTTCTGTTCTAATGATATAGATATTGTTAGAAGTGAGCCTAGTTATCGAAGAACATGGATTGATAAAGTCGTATCTCAGCTTGAACCAGTATATTTAGATCTGCTAAGTAGATTTAATAGGCTTTTAAAACAAAGAAGTCATTTTTGGCGTTCGGAAAGTTTCTTAAAAACGCAATCCACAGATATTGTTGAGAGCTTTGATATTCAAATGTCAATAATAAGTACAAGAATTTTTAGGCGAAGAAGAAGGGCTTTATTAAAAATAAAACCATATGTTGAATATTGGCATAATCATTTAAGTAAATCTCAGGAGCAAATAGACATAAATTATCTATCGGGGATACAAAATATAAGTCCAGAAGAAGAAGAAGAAGAAGTTATTAGCAAAAAAATAGCAGAACAACTCTTAAATCAGCGTTCAATAGAAGCATTGACTGGTAAATGTAATTTTGGACCTCATCGTGATGATGTTGAGTTTCTAATAAATAATGTTTCAGTTAGAAAATATGGTTCCTCAGGACAGCAGAGGACTTTTATCTTGGCTTTAAAGATGGCTGAACTCGATTTATTAACTAAAACATTAAATGTTCCTCCAATACTTATATTGGACGATGTCTTGGCGGAATTAGATTTAACCAGGCAAAATTTGTTATTAAATTCTGTTGGTAAAGAAAGTCAATGTTTTATAAGTGCGACACATTTAGATAAATTTAATAAGTCTTTCTTAGGCTCGTCACAAATGATTCACTTATAATTTTAAAAAGGATGATTTTTAGCTAATCTTAATTTCATATAAATTTCTTAAATGGAAATCTTTAAAAAAAGTCAAATTTTAAGTTCGTTAAGTGATGAGCAAAAATTAAGACATCAAAGTAAACACCTTTTATTGGAACTTTATAGATGCGATCGCGAAAAATTAAATGACGAATCCTTTTTGCGCTGTATTTTAAATAGAGCTGCTAAATTGGCAAATGCAACAGTTCTTAATTTGATAAGTAATAAATTTGAGCCTCAAGGGGTTACGGCAATTGCACTTCTGGCTGAATCTCATATTTCAATACATACTTGGCCTGAATCTAATTATTCTGCAGTCGATATTTTTACATGTGGTCAAAAT
>JFMR01000112.1 GCA_000635015.1 Prochlorococcus sp. scB243_498I20 | reverse complement strand
TTTTTACATGTGGTCAAAATATGATGCCTGAAGTCGCTAGTCAATATTTAATTGAATCTTTGATTGCAAAAGAACATGCTTTGCGTGTAATTGAGCGAAATCCACCTCAAGCAGTTTCTAAACAGATCAGGACGGTTGTTTAAATTCAATATTACCTATTTAATTTTCCGCTTATTAATCCTTCAAGATCTAAGCTTGTGCAATTAAATCCTAAATTAGAAAAATATTGTACTAACTCACTAAAATTATATTTGCTAAAAAAATTTTTCAATTCATGTTGAGGGATTTCTATTCTTGCAGTTGAGCCTTGGCATCGAACTCTAACTTCAGATAATCCACCTTTTTTAAGGTATTCTTCTGCTTTCTCAACCATTTTTAGCCTTTCACTAGTTATTTCATGACCATAAGGAAATCTTGATGATAAGCAAGGTTGAGCAGGTTTATCCCACCAAGGAAAACCTAATGCTTTGGAAATATCCCTAATATCTTGCTTTGAGAATTTAAATTTTGCTAGGGGAGAGACAACTCCTGCTTGTTTTGAGGCTTGTATACCTGGTCTGTAATCTTTAAGATCATCTAGATTGACTCCATCTAAAACGATCTTGTAATTAAGTTTTTTTGAGAGGTAGGTTGTATGTTTGTGAAGTTCTTTTTTGCATGCAAAGCACCTATCCATAGGATTTTTACTGTAACTTGATTGTTCTAATTCTGATGTTTTAATTTCTAAGTGCTTTACTCCAATCCACTTTGCTTGGCTTCTTGCTTCTTCCAGAAGAGTAATTGCTAATGCAGGAGAAATACCTGTTATTGCAATTGCTTTACTACCTAATTGTTCGAATGCTAATGATGCTACTAATGTACTGTCAACTCCTCCGGAATAAGCAATACAAGCACTATCAAGATTCTTAAAGTAACGTCTAATTGTATAAAGTTTTTCACTTTGTTCATCAGAGAGAATTTCTAGTTGATTGAACATGGTAATTACTTTAAAATTCAAATTACCTATGAATAGGTTGAATTTATTATTAAATCTTTAATAATATTCTTATCTATATCTTAGATTAAATTTACTAATTTTGTTCAATTGACGAATACGAGTAGAAATAGAGGAATTGGAATTGTCACAGCAAGTGACAGTCAAGAGAGATCAAAAGGTCAATTACATATTTACGATGGAGAGGGAAAGGGGAAAAGCCAAGCTGCATTGGGAGTAGTTCTCAGGACAATAGGACTAGGAATATGTGAAAAAAGACAGTCAAGAGTTTTACTACTAAGATTTTTAAAAGGCCCTGAGAGGCCATATGACGAGGATTCAGCTATAGAGGCTTTACAAAGAGGCTTTCCACATTTAATTGACCATGTAAGGACAGGAAGATCTGAATTCTTTACGGCTGACCAAGTGACAAGTTTTGATGTTGGTGAGGCCGAAAGAGGTTGGAATATTGCTAAAGGAGCAATCGCTAGTTCTCTTTATTCTGTTGTTGTACTCGATGAGTTGAATCCAGTTCTTGATTTAGGAATGCTTGATATCAATGAAGTAGTTGATTCTCTTCAAAATCGTCCAGATGGATTAGAAATAATTATTACTGGAAGGGCAGCCCCGACCTCTTTGGTAAGAATATCTCAACTCCATTCAGAAATGAGACCACGTTTGATAGGAGACTCAGCAGAAATAAACAAACAAAGTAGTTCTAGTGGTGGAATTGAGATTTATACTGGTGAAGGAAAGGGTAAATCCACAAGTGCACTCGGTAAGGCTCTTCAAGCTATTGGTAAAGGAATATCTCAAGATAAAAGTCATAGAGTTTTAATATTACAGTGGTTAAAAGGTGGAAATGGATATACCGAAGATGCTGCCATAGAAGCTTTGAGAGAGAGTTACCCTCATTTAGTAGATCATTTGCGTTCAGGCAGAGATGCCATCGTATGGAGAGGTCAGCAACAACCAATTGATTATGTTGAGGCTGAAAGAGCATGGGAAATTGCTAAAGCTGCTATTTTGTCTGGCTTGTATAAAACGATAATTTTAGATGAATTGAATCCAACTGTTGATTTAGAGTTGTTACCTGTGGAATCAATACATCAAACGCTCTTAAAAAAACCAGCAGATACAGAAGTTGTAATTACTGGGAGGTGTAAAAATGAACCTTCCTACTTTGAACTAGCTGATGTTTACTCTGAAATGGTTTGTCATAAGCATTATGCAAATGTGGGTGTTGATTTGAAAAGAGGTGTAGATTACTAACTATTCTTTGAAAATTAATTGCACAATATTTTTTTTACCTTTTCGATGCCGCCTTCAATAGATCTTGACTTAATTTTGAATGTAGATAAGATTCTTGAAGCTTTTTCAGAACGCTTCCCCGATTTACATATAGTGAAAACCTCTTTATTTAAACTTTCTTTTTGAATAAATTTTAAGTCAGATTCTTGGTTCAAATGACTTAAGGGAATTGAGATAGATCCCTCTATTGCAGATGTAGAAAATTCTTCATTTTCTCTAACATCAATTAAAAGAATTTTGTTAGGTTTTGCTTTGTATAGACTATTAAATTCATTAGCATTAATACTGTCAATTTCAATATTTTTTTCACAATATTCGTCGCTATTATAAAAGCCCTCAAACTGAGACAGATTTTTTATTTTTTTATTTATTCGATCACTTTTTAGATGTAATTTTTTCATATTCATATTCAATAGATCAAAAATTAAAATCTTCCCATCTAAAATTTCACCTTTTTTCAAAATGATTTTAATAATTTCATTAACCTGAAGAATTCCTATTAAACCTGTTGAAACACCCACAACCCCGTATTCTGCGCAACTTGGGGCAGCATTTTTTGAAGGTGATTCTGGAAGTAAGTCTCTTAAATTAGGACTATTTTCATATAAATTAAAAACACTTACTTGCCCTTCAAAGCCTTGTACACTGCCAAAGACTAGAGGTTTATTTAATATCAGGCATGAATCATTTATTAAATATCTTGTTCCAAAGTTATCCGAGCAATCACAAATAACATCAAACTCCTTTATTAATTCAAGAGCATTTTTAGGATTAATTCTCTCTAAAAAGGTTAATATTTCACAATTAGGATTGAATTTTTTAATTCTTTCCCGAGCAGAATCAATTTTATGATTGCCAATAGTATTTGTTTCATGAATTATCTGTCTCTGGAGATTAGACTTTTCAACTTGATCGTTATCAACTATTCCAATTCTCCCAATTCCTGCTGCAGCTAGATAAAGCAAAACGGAAGAACCAAGCCCACCTGCTCCAATGCATAATACTGAGCTGTTTTTAAGATTTAGTTGGCCCTCATAACCTATCTCTTTGAGGGCCAAATGTTTTTGATATCTTTCTTCTTCATCAGAGTTTAAGAAATTAAATTTTATATCTTTGGACATTGAAATCCTTTAATTTTTGTGAGATAAACTATGAAAATATAATAATTTAAATAAAAATTTTAGACTTTTAAATTTTTCTTATTACTCTAATTTATTAATGTTTTTGTTAGAACTAGACCACAATGTGAAGTTTTTATAAATCAATTTTAAGTTTAAATATCTTCAGAAAGCATATATACCAACGCCTCTAAAAAAATACAAAATGTTTCGGTTCGGAATTTTGCACAACAAAAAGGTAGTCAATAGACGTTTTTTCCGATACTGTCTGGTTCATATATTAAGTTTACTGAATTCATGAGTGATAACACTCCAGAGTCAAACCAAGACTCCGGCTCCGATACAAGCTCAGAAACCAAAAGTTTTTCAGAGAAGTACTCTGATGTTATGGGAAAAGTCAACGAAACCCTTGGTAATGTTGATTGGACTCAAATGGGCAAGTACGGCAAGGCGGCAGGCATAATTGCTGTTGTCGTAATAGCTCAGATAATAATTAAAGTTGTCATTGACACGATAAACTTTTTCCCAATTCTTCCTGGTTTACTAGAACTGCTTGGGGTCATTGTAGTCGGTCAATGGAGCTGGCAAAATCTTCGTACCAGTGAAAATCGTGAAGCTGTTCTAGATAAGGTACAAAATCTTAAGAAGACATATTTAGGGTAGTTAAAGATTACATATTAAGAATTGCTTTTACGTAATCTTCAACTTGGTTTAAATATCCTCCTCCAAACATATTGGCGTGATTCAATATGTGATAAAAATTATAAATAATAATTCTTTTTTCAAATCCGTTTTTTATAGGAAAAATTCTATGGTATTCTTCATAAAATTCTCTTCTAAAACCTCCAAATAGTTTTGTCATAGCTATATCTACTTCATTATCTGCCCACGAAGATGCAGGGTCAAATATAACCCCCTTTCCATTTTTGTCCACGCCTGCATTGCCCGACCATAAATCACCATGAACTAGAGCATTTATTGGTTTGTGATTTAGCAATTCTGATTTAATTTTTTCTTTAACTTTATTTATAATTTCTTTATCTAAAATTATCGATTTAAGACTTAATAATTGAGGTATTATCCTTAAGTTTAAAAAACAATCTATCCAATTATCTTCCAAGCCTTTTTTCTGATCTGTTGTTCCGATAAAACCCTCAACTGGAAACCCAAACATTTTGGGGTTAGATTCAGCTGATCTCAAGTGCAATTCACCTAAACCTTTTCCAAGCTTTTTTTGATCAAAGTTATGCATATCTATCCATTCAATAAAAAGAATCTCTATATTTTTTATTTTTTTATATGCAATAACTTCAGGAATAACTAAGTTTTCTTGATTAATATATTTTCTCAAATTTTGGAGACAATATTTTTCAAATTCAAGAAATTTTTTGTTTCTAATGTTTCTTTTAAGGAATAACTTTTTGTCTGAGAATTCTATTCGCCATGCATTATGAATATCGCCGCCATGTACTTGTTCAATACTTTTTGGATAGGTTTCACCTAATTCTTCACAAATTTCGTTAATTTCAATAGGAGATAATTTTTGCATTTTAATGAAAAAGTCTGAAGTTATTGTTGTAGGCGCCGGTATAGCAGGACTAACCTCTGCAGCGATTTTATCAAAACAAGGCTTATCAGTGACTTTAATCGAATCTCATACTCAAGCCGGAGGATGTGCCGGTACTTTTAAAAGAAAGGATTATACTTTCGATGTTGGAGCAACTCAGGTTGCTGGTTTAGAAAAGGGAGGAATACATTCTAGAATTTTTGATTTTTTAGATATTCCATCCCCAGAAGCCACAATTTTAGACCCTGCTTGCATTGTTGATTTAAATGATGGTGGTAATCCTATATATATTTGGTATGAAAAAAGTAAATGGATTGCTGAACGAGAAATGCAGTTTCCTGGGAGTCAAAGATTTTGGAAGCTTTGTACCCTGATACATGAAAGTAATTGGATATTTGCTAATAATAATCCTGTATTACCAATAAGTAATTTTTGGGATTTTTCTCAACTTCTCAAAGCACTAGTACCTTCAAACCTTGTCACAGGTATTTTACTTAAATCTACTATTTTTGATCTATTGCGGATATGTGGATTATCCAATAATGAGCGCTTGATTAAATTCTTAAATCTTCAACTAAAACTTTATTCTCAAGAGGACGTTTATAGTACTGCAGCATTATATGGATCTACTGTTCTTCAGATGTGTCAACAGCCACATGGTCTGTGGCATCTGAAAAAATCTATGCAGTCTTTAAGTGAATCATTAGAAAGTTCATTAATTAAAACTGGAGTTAATTTAATTTTTGGACAAGAAGTCAATTCTATAACTTTTGACGAAGTAAATATGTGTTGGCAACTATCTGCTAATTCGAAAAAAAAATCATTTATTTATCAAGCAAAAGATGTGATTTACACCGCACCTCCACAATCTTTGCTCAAGCATTTGAAAGATCCTTTAGAAAGAAAAAGAAGTTATAAAAATCGACTTAATAATTTGCCTGATCCATGTGGAGCTGTAGTTTTTTATTCGGCATTAAAAAAGGAAGATATTAAAAAAATATTCTCCAACCATTATCAATTTGTTTCAAAAGAATTTTGTTCGATATTTGTATCAATTAGTGATGATGGTGATGGAAGAGCACCAAAAGGTGAGGTTACTTTAATTGCCAGTATCTTTACCAAAACTAAAGATTGGTTTGATTTAGATAAACAAACTTACTTAAAGAAAAAAAATTGTTTCATGAAAAAAATATCCCTTGAATTGGAAAGTCAATTTGATATTGATCCTGAAAAATGGCTACATAGAGAATTAGCAACTCCATTGGGCTTTGAAAAATGGACAAAAAGACCTAATGGAATAGTAGGCGGGCTTGGTCAAAATCCAGATATTTTTGGTTTATTTGGATTATCAAGTAGGACACCTTTTGAGGGTTTATGGTTATGTGGAGATTCGATTTATCCAGGAGAGGGGACTGCAGGGGTTAGTCAGTCTGCATTAATGGTTTCAAGGCAAATTTTAGCTTCCAAAGGTATAGAAAATTTTAGTTTATAAAATTTTGTCTGTTTTCTTTTGCTTCAGCAAGTTTTTTAGAAAGTAAATCCCAATTTTTTTCTTTAATAAGAGATTCCAGTATATTCAGCTTATTTTTAAAATTATTTATGGAATTTAAAACATTAATCTGATTATTAATAGCTAAATCTAGGCCTAGTTGTTCATTGCCTCCCCCAACTCTAGAAGTGTCAGCAAATCCTGTAGCAGCTAGTTTTTGCGAGAGATCTAATAAAGATTGATTATTTTTTGTTTGCGCAGTTTCTATGAGGGCAGAAGCTAAAAATATAGGCAAATGAGAAATTAGAGATACTGCTTCATCATGCTCTTTTGGCGAAGCTTGGCAAATTTCACAATCCATTGATTTTATGAGTTCGGAAATAGTTCTGACTGAATTTAAATCACTATTTTGTGTTGGGGTAATAATCCATTTTGCATTTTTAAATAGACCTTCAAAACCTGAATTAACTCCTTTTTTTTCTGTGCCTGCCATTGGATGAGATCCAATAAATAGAGGATGTGAATTTTCCCATGTATTTACAATTGGTTCTTTTACAGATCCTACATCAGTTAGTATTGTTTCCTGAGGTATTGATGCTACTAATTTTTGCGACGGACTGATCAAATCTTTGATAGGTAATGCCAAAATTATTAGCTCACATTTTTTTAATAAGCTCAGATCACAGCTAACAAAATTTGCAAGTTTTTTATCCTTAGCTTTTTTTTCATTAAATTCATTATTTGCTATTCCATAAATTGTATGATTTAGACTTTGGAGTTTTAATCCTAAAGAACCACCAATTAATCCTAATCCTACTATTCCAATTTTCATAAACTAATTAATTGAAGACCCTCTTTTATTGATACCAATTTTTTGTATATTAGGTTCATAAATTTTGCATGTTTTTGAAATTTAATTAATTATAAATGCTTGAAATTTTAAGTCATCAATATTTGAAAAATTTTTTGAGAGATCAAAGTATTAATTGGGAGCACATATATTCTTTTGGGAGGATAGTTTCCAAATGTATTGAAAATGATTCTACCTATCTAATTAATTCAGAAATTTTCTCTAGCTATGATTGGTTACCTCCAATTTTGATTTCTTTATTTTTAAAGGAAGAGGATTCAACTTTTATTTTATCTAAAGAAAAAATCAAATTTATAAGCCAATTTCAGATTGATTCATTGAAAAATCTAGGTTTTAATTTTATTTTGAAAAATGATCAATTTATTTTTGCAAATCATCATGTTCACTTGATAACTATCCAAAATTTTCTTAATGATCCCAATTCTCGTAATCTTAGAAATCATCGAATAGTTTATTCAGGAATTGAGGATATAAAACAGGATTTAAAAAATCATTTTAGGATTTCTTTACTTAAAAAGGATTGGACAAAAAATTTTAAAGAATTTGAATTAATCAATCAAAAATTTATAAAAGTATATGATTCGTTAAATAAAAAGTTCTTCTTTAGAAAGGTCTTAGGAAATAGTTATATCAATTTAGATAAAAAAGAAATTAGTTTCTTGACAAACTTTTTTCATGAAAATTCTTTTTTTTCTGATAAATTTTTAAGCGTCAACAAAGCATTATCTCAAGGTTGGGCATGCTGGGTAAAGTTAGACGATATAAATTTAGATTGGAATTTGTATTTACAGCCAATAGATGAACTTTTTCAAATTAAGGAATTTTTTTCAAATAATAAATTTGTTTTTTTATCAGCATTGAGAAAAGATAATTTTTTCCAAATGTACTTTAAAAAGCATAGTTTAGATATTGACTTAATTATTAATTTTAAGAGTAATTTTGAAGAGAAAAAGATTTCTTTATATATACCCTCTAAACAGTTGCTTCCTAATAATCCTCTTTTTACCAATTCAATCTTGGACAAGTGCAAAAAGTTAATACTTTTTAGAAAGGGTTTAACTCTAGTGTTGTCTGATGATATTGATTTAAAAACTAATCTTGCTACAGAATTAGCTTCTACTTACGGGAAGAGAGTATTGCTAGAGACAATTCCCTCAGGTAGGAATGAAATCCTTTGCTCTAGTTTTGACTGGTGGATTTTGAATTCTTATTTAATTCAAATTCCAGAACAAATTATAATTCCTTTACTTCCGATTCCGAATATGTCAGAACCTATTAATGCAATTACTGTCTCTTATAAAAAGAAGCTTTCTCAAGATTGGTTTAGAGACTTCTTTCTTCCTCAAGCTAGAATTAAACTTGAAAGATCTATTTCTCCTTTAAGAAGAAATTCAGGTAAGTTAATAATCCTAGATGGAAGAGCAAATAAAAGAAACTGGGGAAGATTACTTTTGCAAAACATTCAACCCTCAAAACAAATTAACTATATGCTACCTTTTGATTAGGTTATGATTTTGTAAATAACTAAAGAAATATGGGAGAAGCAAAAAGACGTAAAACACTTGGTTTACCTCCAAAAAAAAATAATACTAAAACTAAAATTGATGAGTCTCCAAGATTATTTGAATGGCTTCCCTTTACAATCAATCAAAGAGATAACCTAATTAAATTGAGTATTAAGGCCAGTTGGTTTGGAATCGGAGGGTTAGTAATCTTATGGATTGTAGTGAGATTTATAGGCCCTGCTGCTGGGTGGTGGACTTTAGCTGATTCTTTATAAATCTAAGCTACTGTTTTTATATCATTAACAGCGATTGTATTAGCAGGATTGCTATTCAATGCTTTCATTGAATTAGAACTGACTTCAGTTCCTTCTGTTAATTTCTCTTTAACTATAGATTCTACTTTATTCCTGATTTCTAAGTTTTGATCAAGCCAAATAATTGTATTATCTCTTCCTTGTCCAATATTTTCTCCTTCATAACTATACCAAGCACCTCTCCTTATGATGATATTAGTCTCTTCTGCTAAATCTAATAAGCATCCTGTTGTACTAATACCTTTCCCAAAGAGAATATCAAATTCTGCAATTCTAAATGGTGGTGCAACTTTGTTTTTTGCTACTTTCACTTTTGCTCTTATGCCATATTCCTCAGTACCTCTTTTAAGAGTTTGAATTCTTCTGATATCAAGTCTTACTGAGGCGTAAAATTTTAATGCATTACCTCCTGTGGTTGTTTCTGGATTGCCGTATGTAACGCCAATTTTTAGGCGTAATTGATTCAGGAATATTACCGTACATCCAGATTTGCCAATATTTCCTGTTATTTTCCTCATTGCTTGGCTCATTAGCCTTGCTTGGCTTCCAATTACGTGATCTCCCATCTCTCCTTCTATCTCGGCTCTTGGGGTTAGTGCTGCGACGGAGTCAACAACTACAAGATCTACCGCACTCGATCTTATAAGTTGGTCAACTATTTCTAGAGCCATTTCACCAGTATCTGGCTGTGAAACTAACAAATTTTCAACATCAACACCTAAAGAGGCCGCATAAACTGGATCGAGTGCATGCTCAGCATCTACAAATGCAGCTACTCCTCCATTTTTTTGGACTTCCGCAATCGCGTGAAGCGTTAAAGTAGTTTTTCCTGAACTTTCTGGTCCGTAAACTTCTACCACTCTCCCTTTTGGATAGCCTCCTCCTAATGCTAAATCTAAGGTGAGCGCTCCAGTAGATATTGTTTCTACTTTCATTCTTGAGGCGTCACCAAGTCTCATTATTGAACCTCGTCCAAAATTTCTTTCTATTTGACCTAAGACAAGACTTAATGCCTTGTCTTTTTCTTTTGATTCAGTTTTTTTCTTTTCTTCAAGGCTCATTGTTTGATTTATCGGTTAAAGTTCTTGTAATTATTCTAAATTTGGAAATTTTTATTTAAACCAAACTTCATAAATACAAACTATAGTACATCTGTACTCTAGCTGATTATCTTTAAATTGCAACTAATTCTCCAAGTTTTCCTAATTTTAATAATTTGATTTCATTACTTAACTTTTTTTTATCTGATTCTTTCAAATATCCCCAATCAGCTAGGTAGCATGGAATATGAGAAGTTTCTGAATTTTGTTTAATATCGATTAGAGTTTTTTTTCTATCTTCTATAAAGCCTAAAATTTCATAAGTTTGTGTAAGTTTTTCAGCTATTTTGATTTTTGTTCCTGATTCATAACCAAAAATATATTCTGGAAAAATATTTAATTGTTTAAGAATTTTTTCTGCAAATATTTTACCTTTAGTTGTTATAACTCCAGTTTTTATTCCTCTTTTGTTTAATTTTTTCATAAAATTTATAATTTCAAAAAAAGGTTTATGTAAATTTACCCACGATTTAAAATCTTTATCAATTTGGTACTTGCGAGACTTATCTAACATTTTTTGTATATCTTCTGCTATCCAGGAATTTTCATTTAATATCCTCTGGCAATTTTGATGATAATTATTAATGAAATTATCTTTATTATCACTTTTTAATGGATTTTCTGTTTTTATAATTTCGTGAACAATTAGAATCATTTCCCAACCATATTTAACCCAAGGCCTAATTTCTTTGAAAGAATTTGGTACTCCTTGATAAAGTTTTTGATCAATAGTGATGTTTGGTGAATTTAAATATCTTTCACAGGCCAGCAAGGAGCTATGCCAATATTCTTGCATTCCATCGACTATTACTCCATCAAAATCAAATAGAAAAATTTTTTGAGAAGACACCAATTGATTATTACAACTGGGCCGCTAGGATTCGAACCTAGGAATGTCGAGACCAAAACCCGATGCCTTACCACTTGGCGACGGCCCATTGAATTACTATTTTAATACATGAAAAGATTTTTTTCTATCCAAAAAATACAAATTTTTTATAAACTGGCGCTAGTTTTGAAAAATAAAAATATTATTTGAATGAGCTCGATTTCCATGGCTCTAAAAATTTCTGAGCTTTTTTGATCGCCAAACCCATTATTTCAGGATACTCATAGAGTTTTTTGTTATTTTCGTGAGCATATTCAATAAGGGGCTGCATAATTTTTCTTGCAGCACTTCCAAATGCTATTCCATCTGGGAGATTGTTTGAATTCAACAATTCATGAGTTTTTTCATTTGTTCCTCCTGCTAATTGAATTAATCCTGGTGGAAGATCTGAACCGATTTTTTCAAACAACTTAACAGCATCTTTACTTGTTGTAGGAGCAAGATCTCCAGACATTGGCCTTCCATCTAGTTGCCAAATAAGGGGAATATCTAGCTCATTCAGAATTTCATATCTTTCCCAAAGAGCTTTCAAAAGATCTTCGGGCTCTTGGGCTTTTTTGAAAGATTGATTTAATCCACAACTAATAGATATTTTGTCTAATTTCATTCCAGAACTTTTAAGGATACTTACAACTTTTGTAAAAGAATCTAGGCGATTGATTTCTGTATGAATTTCTACTGCATTAGGCCTTATTTTTTGAAGTGTTGATGCTAAATCATTTTTTGACAAATTATATTCATATTCACTAATTAGATTTAGAGGACAACTATTTAAACATCTTCCACATCCATAACATTTACTCTCTTTAATTCCGAAATTATCAATTGCAAAGGTGGGGCATACTTTTTCGCATGGTCTTGGACAACTAGGGGGACATTTTAAAGGATCAAATTTTGCTTTTCGAAAGTGGATATCATTACCATCACTAATACTTATCATTATTCCTGGGGAGTTTTTAAAGACTTTTTTTGCCCAATCGATTCCTTTTTTTGCTGCATAAACTATAGATTCTTCTGCTGCAACATCTATGTAGTCGACACCAGCAGCAGTATAAATTGCACATAAATCTTCTATGGCAACAATATCTTCATTACTGGCACCACAAATTAACTTAATCCATTTATCTTTTTTATCCTTGGTTTTAATCAAACAATTTAACTTTCAAATTCATCCAAAATATAATTACTTAATGGTTTCCATTCAAGTTTTCTTGAACCTCCCATTTCAACAACTATTGTTAGTTTATTATCGTTAGTGCAAATCTCTATTAAGCTCTCTAATTCAGATTGAGATAATACTTGACCTTCTAATAACCAAAGTAATTTATTTTTATCATTTTCATTAAATAACTCAGAAGCTTGTGGGATTACTTGTTGAACTTCCCCAAGCGCTCCATTTCTTCCTACACTTTGATGACCAAGGTGAGGTGGTCTAACGCCATGCAATTTGAGCAAGAAAACTTCTGGATCTCCAAGCCCTCTTGCTGAAGTTATAAAAGTTTTAAAGCCTTTGGCCCTCATTCTCCTCAAAAGACGAGTTTCATAACCACCTTCAAGAGGAGCAAATATTGCGAGACATTTGTTAGTTTTTAAATCGTTATGAAACTTTTTCCCTGAGAGAAGTAATGGCATAAAAATTTCCTTTATTTCTATTTTATTTTATTTTATGGTACTTGATGATGTACAATTGTAACTCAGTGAATTTTTAAGCTCGCAAGCTAGCCGAGCCTCTGAAAATTTCACATTTTTTAGCGTTTCGTTAAAAAACTCAGGTGGGTTTATCCCGAGAGAAACTATCTATTATTTCAGATAAGTCTCGACCTTACTAATTGTTTTTTTATTAACTTCACCTTAAAAACTGAAGGGTTTAGATAATTGAAAAATTATTACGAGCTAGCCTAATTTAGTCTTATGTCTATCGGAATTTTAGGAAAGAAATTGGGCATGTCCCAACTTTTCGATGATAAAGGTAATTCGGTACCAGTTACTCTTATAGAGGCTGGTCCATGCCGAGTCACTCAATTGAAAACAACTGCTTTGGATGGTTATACCGCTGTTCAGATAGGTTATGGCTTGTCCAAAGAGAAGCATTTAAGCAAACCTGAAAAGGGACACTTATTAAAATCAGGTGAAGAACTTTTAAAGCATTTAAAAGAATATAGGGTTAAAGAAACTTCATCTTATGAAATCGGAAAACAAATAACTGTAAAAAACTTTGAGGTTGGTCAAAAAGTTGATATCAGTGGCAAATCTATGGGTAGAGGTTTTGCAGGTTACCAGAAAAGACATGGTTTTAGCAGAGGTCCTATGAGTCATGGTTCAAAAAATCATAGAGCACCAGGATCTACAGGAGCAGGAACAACTCCGGGTAGAATTTATCCAGGGAAAAGAATGGCAGGAAGATATGGAGGAAAACAGATAACTACCAAAGGATTGTTAGTTTTAAAAATTGATGATCAGAAGAATTTGCTTGTAGTAAAGGGTTCTGTTCCAGGTAAGCCCGGCTCAATTGTCAACATT
Organism: Prochlorococcus sp. scB243_498I20; assembly: GCA_000635015.1. Classification (GTDB taxonomy): domain Bacteria; phylum Cyanobacteriota; class Cyanobacteriia; order PCC-6307; family Cyanobiaceae; genus Prochlorococcus_A. The sequence goes on along the minus strand of JFMR01000112.1, from coordinate 15,733 downwards.
AAGCCAAATAATGTTGTAGGCAAAAAAGGAGGTGAAAAATCATGACAACACTTGAAACTTTAAAGTGGGATGGTAAAAAATCAGGCAAAGTTACTCTTGATTTAGCAGTTGCTAAAGAAACTTCTTCGGCAGACTTAATCCATAGAGCAGTTCTTAGACAGCTAGCAAATAAAAGACAAGGGACAGCATCAACTTTGACAAGGTCTGAAGTGCGCGGGGGCGGTAGAAAGCCGTACAAACAAAAAGGTACAGGAAGAGCTCGTCAAGGATCAATAAGGACACCTTTAAGACCTGGTGGCGGAATTATTTTTGGACCGAAGCCACGTTCTTACAATCTTGATATGAATCGTAAGGAACGTAGATTAGCTCTTAGAACAGCTCTTATGTCCAGAGTATCTGATATGAAGGCTGTTGAAGATTTTGGATCTACTTTAAAGCAGCCTAAAACAAGTGATATCATCAATGGCCTTGCTCGATTAGGTATACAAAAAACTGAAAAAGTTTTGGTTATTCTTGATAGCCCTTCAGATATCATAAAAAAATCCATTAATAATATTGAGAAAGTAAAATTAATCGCCGCCGATCAATTAAATGTATTTGATATTCTCAATGCCAATAAATTGGTAATAGGTCAATCAGCGATAGATAAAATTCAGGAGGTTTATGCATCATGAGTAAATTATTCGATTCTCGTTTAGCAGATGTAATACGAAAGCCAGTTATTACTGAAAAAGCTACAAATGCACTAGATCTTAACCAATATACTTTCGAAGTAGATCATAGAGCGGCTAAACCACAAATAAAGGCAGCTATAGAAGCCTTGTTTAGTGTTAAAGTCATAGGAGTTAACACTATGAATCCTCCTAGGAGAACAAGAAGAGTCGGGAAATTTTCCGGTAAACGTTCTCAGGTCAAGAAGGCAATTATACGTCTTGCTGAAGGAGACAAAATCCAACTATTTCCAGAATCTTAAGGAGTTTTAATCATGGCAATACGTAAATTTAAACCTTATACACCTGGCACTAGGCAGAGAGTAGTTACTGACTTTAGTGAAATCACAAGTGCAAAACCTGAAAGATCACTAATAGTTTCAAAACATAGAGTTAAAGGCAGGAATAATCGTGGAGTTATCACTTGTCGTCATCGTGGAGGTGGTCACAAAAGGCAATATAGATTGGTCGACTTTAGAAGAGATAAAAGAAATATCAACGCTAAAGTTGCAGCTATACACTACGATCCTCATAGAAATGCAAGGCTTGCACTTTTATTTTACGAAGATGGAGAGAAAAGATATATTATCGCTCCAGCAGGAGTAAAAGTCGGACAAAATGTCATTTCTGGAGAAAGTGTTCCAATTGAAGATGGAAATGCAATGCCGCTTTCTGTTATGCCATTAGGATCTAGTGTTCATTGTGTTGAGTTATACGCAGGTAGGGGTGCTCAAATGGTTAGATCCGCAGGAGCTAGTGCTCAAGTTATGGCAAAAGAGGGAGATTATGTTGCTTTAAAACTCCCATCTACTGAGGTAAGACTTGTAAGAAAAGAATGCTATGCAACTCTTGGTGAAGTTGGTAACTCAGAAATAAGAAATACTAGCTTAGGTAAAGCAGGAAGAAGAAGATGGCTTGGAAGAAGGCCTCAAGTAAGAGGTAGTGTAATGAACCCATGTGATCATCCACATGGAGGAGGAGAGGGAAAAGCACCAATTGGTAGAGCAGGCCCAGTTACGCCATGGGGTAAGCCAGCTCTTGGACTAAAGACTCGTAAAAAGAACAAACCTAGTAATAAATTAGTTGTTCGAAGACGCCGTCGCGTTTCTAAGAGGAGTAGAGGAGGAAGAGACTCTTGATTACTTCATTTATTATTTCAATTTCTATTACATAATCATGGGACGTTCACTAAAAAAAGGACCTTTTATAGCAGATAGCCTGCTCAAGAAGGTTGAAAAACAAAATACCGATAATGACAAGTCTGTTATCAAAACTTGGTCAAGATCCTCTACGATTTTACCTTTAATGATCGGTCACACAATCGCTGTACATAATGGCAAGACTCACATTCCAGTATTTATTACTGAACAAATGATTGGTCATAAACTCGGTGAATTTGCTCCTACACGCACTTACCGAGGTCATATAAGAGATAAGAAAGGAGCAAAATCATGACAAAAACACCTGAAACAATAAAAACAGCAATTGCTCATGGGAATTATGTTCGCGGATCAGCCTCTAAAGTGAGAAGAGTGTTGGATCAGATAAGGGGTAGATCTTATAGAGATGCATTGATTATGTTGGAATTTATGCCTTACAGATCTACAGACCCCATTACTAAAGTTCTAAGATCTGCTGTTGCCAATGCAGAACATAACCTCGGAATGGATCCATCTACTCTAGTGATTTCCTCTGCATGGGCTAATAGTGGTCCCGTAATGAAAAGGTATAGACCCAGAGCTCAAGGTCGAGCTTTTTCAATTAAAAAACAGACTTGCCACATCAGTATTTCTGTTGAGTCTGCTGCTACTCAAACTAATGCGGAGGTACAAAACTAATGGGACATAAAATACATCCTTCTGGACTAAGATTAGGAATTACACAAGAGCATCGCTCTAAGTGGTTTGCTACTTCTAAAACATATCCAATTCTTCTCGAAGAAGATTTTAAAATTCGTACATTCATACAAAAAAAATATGGAGCAGCGGGAATTAGCGATGTTTTAATAGCTAGAAAAGCTGACCAACTGGAACTTGAATTAAAAACAGCAAGACCCGGAGTTATAGTTGGGAGACAAGGAAGTGGTATCGAAGAATTAAGATCTGGGATTCAAAGAACTATAGGGGATAGAACAAGGCAAGTCAGAATAAACGTTGTTGAAGTTGAACGCGTAGACGCTGATGCTTTTTTACTAGCTGAATATATTGCCCAACAACTAGAAAAAAGAGTTGCCTTTAGAAGAACTATTAGGATGGCCTTACAAAGGGCTCAAAGGGCTGGAGTCCTAGGTCTTAAAATTCAAGTAGGTGGAAGGTTGAATGGTGCTGAAATAGCTAGAACTGAATGGACTAGAGAAGGTAGAGTACCTTTACATACTTTGAGAGCTGAAATTGACTACGCAACACGTGAAGCTAATACTACTTACGGTGTTCTAGGCATTAAAGTTTGGGTTTTCAAAGGTGAAGTTCTTCCTAAAGAAGAACAAACTATCCCAGTGGGTGCTATCCCTGCAAGGAAAGTTAGTAGAAGACCTCAGCAATTTGAGGATCGTTCAAATGAGAATTCATAGGAGGTATAAAAATGCTTAGTCCAAAACGTACTAAATTCCGTAAACAACATAGAGGCAGAATGAGGGGGGTAGCCTCAAAAGGTAATACTATCGCTTTCGGTCAATTTGCCCTCCAAGCACAAGACTGTGGATGGGTAACCGCACGTCAGATTGAAGCAAGTAGACGAGCTATGACAAGATATATCAAGCGTGGCGGTCAAATCTGGATAAGAATATTTCCTGATAAACCGGTAACCATGAGACCTGCAGAAACTAGAATGGGTTCTGGTAAAGGTAATCCAGAGTTTTGGGTCGCAGTTGTAAAACCTGGGAGAATACTTTTTGAAATGGGTGGTGATGATATCACTGAAGAAATTGCAAAGGAAGCTATGCGCCTGGCTCAATACAAACTTCCTGTAAAAACTAAATTTATCTCAATTGATAAAAATCTAGAAGATTCCTCCCATGAAAAGAAAATTATTAGTAAAAAATCTCAAGAGGAGGTTAAAAAATGAAAAACTCAGAGTCTCTTAAAGAATTTAAAAAATTAAATTCTGATCAAATAACTGAAAAGATTGACCAATTAAGAAAAGATCTTTTTGACTTGAGATTCAAGCAAGCTACGAGACAGCTTAATGAAACTCATAAATTTAAAATTATCAAGAAACAAGTTGCGCAATTACTAACTATCAGTAAGAGTCAATCTGCTTCTAACACTACTTCTGATTAATTATTAGTTATGGCACTTAAAGAAAGAATTGGTACTGTTGTCAGTGACAAAATGGATAAAACGGTTGTTGTTGCTGTTATTAACAGATATCCACATCCAACTTATAAAAAAATTGTAAGTAGAACTACGAGATATAAGGCACATGATCCTGAAAATACGTGTGTTTTAGGTGATCGAGTTAAAATCAGAGAAACTAGACCTCTGAGCGCTCATAAAAGATGGGCAATAGAAGAAATTCTCAATAAAACAAGCCTGGCTAAGGAGGTTAAAAAATGATTCAACAAGAAACTTATTTAACAGTTGCTGATAATAGCGGAGCAAAAAGACTCCAATGTATCAGGGTATTAGGTTCTAATAGAAGATACGCACATGTTGGGGATGTAATTGTAGCAACTGTTAAAGACGCTCTTCCAAATATGGGAGTTAAGAAATCTGAAGTTGTGAAAGCCGTTATCGTTAGAACAAAAGCAACTTTAAGAAGAAATACTGGTAATTCAATCAGATTTGATGACAATGCAGCAGTATTGATTAATGAAGATAAGAATCCAAAAGGTACTAGAGTCTTTGGTCCTGTAGCTAGAGAACTGCGGGATAAAAATTATACAAAGATTGTTTCTCTTGCTCCGGAGGTGATTTAAATGTTGGATTCATTAAAGCAAAAGAAAAATTTTCAGAGAATAAAAATGAGAATCAAAACTGGAGATTTGGTAAAAGTAATTAATGGCAAGGACAAAGGGAAAACTGGTGAGGTTTTAAAAACTATCCCTCTTGAAAATAGAGTAGTTGTAAAGGGGATTAATCTTAGGACTAAACATGTAAAACCAACTCAGGAAGGAGAAACTGGAAGAATACTTACAGAAGAAGCATCTTTACATGCATCAAATGTAATGTTCTTTTCAAAGGATAAAAATCTTACAAGTAAGATTGAATATTTTATTGATAAAGAGGGGGTTAAGAAAAGAAGATTGAAGAAAACTGGTGAAGTAATTGATTAATTTTTCATCAGAAACCAGATTTCAACTTTTTCTAATTTACCAATTCTGACAAAGACCAGAATTAACAAAAAATTATGACTCTAAAAAATCGCTACAAAGAATCAATAAGACCAAAACTTTTAAAGGACCTTGGTCTTAAAAATATTCATCAAGTACCTAAAGTTGTCAAAGTCAACGTTAATAGAGGTCTTGGTGAGGCAGCTTCAAATTCGAAAGCTCTAGAAGCCTCTCTAAACGAAATGGCAACAATTACAGGACAAAAGGCCCTTATAACTAGGGCTAAAAAAGCAATCGCGGGTTTTAAAATTCGTGAGGGCATGCCGATTGGTTGTACTGTTACTTTGAGAGGAGACAGGATGTATTCCTTTTTGGAGAGATTTATAAATCTAGCTTTACCAAGAATAAGAGACTTCAGGGGAGTTAATCCAAAAAGTTTCGATGGGAGAGGGAATTATACCGTTGGAGTGAAAGAGCAATTGATTTTTCCTGAAATCTCTTTTGATAAAATAGATTCAATAAGAGGTATGGATATAACTATTGTCACTAGTGCAAAATCAGATCAAGAAGGTAAAGCTCTTTTGCAGGAGTTAGGAATGCCCTTTAGTAAGAATTAAATTAAAACTATGTCAAATCACGATCCTATTTCAGATATGCTTACTCGAATTAGAAATGCGAGTCAAAAAAAGCATACAACCACAACAATCCCAGGTTCAAAAATGTCCTTAAGTATCGCCAAAGTGCTTCAAAAAGAGGGGTTCATTTCTGATATTAATGAGGAAGGTGAAGGTTATAAATCACAAATAATACTCGGTCTCAAATATAGTGGTAAAAATAAATTTCCTACTATCCGATCTATGCAAAGAGTTAGTAAACCTGGTTTGAGAATATATAAAAATACTAGAGGTTTACCAAAAGTTCTTGGAGGTCTTGGAGTTGCCATAATTTCAACTTCTAAAGGCGTTATGAGTGATCGCGATGCTAGAAAGCAAGGCATTGGCGGCGAAGTCCTCTGCTATGTTTATTAAGGAGAATTAATCATGTCAAGAATCGGAAAAACACCAGTACTTATTCCAGAGAAAGTTACAGTTGATTTTGATGGATTAACAGTTACAGTGAAAGGCCCAAAGGGGGAGTTAAAACGTCTTATGCCTGAGGGTGTTAGTTTTGATAAGAAAGATAACACTGTTGTCGTAAGTCCTACTACAACCAAAATATATTCAAGGCAGAGACATGGTTTATGTAGAGCCTTAATTGCAAATATGGTTGAAGGGGTTACTCAAGGTTTTTCAAAGAAACTTGAAATTGTTGGAGTTGGATCAAGAGCACAAGTAAAAGGTAAAAATCTAGTTGTAAGTGCAGGATATAGCCATCCTGTAGAAATGATCCCCCCTGATGGTATAACATACAAAGTTGAGAGTAATACAAACGTTACTGTATCTGGAATTGATAAGGAAATTGTTGGCAATGAAGCAGCAAAAATCAGATCAATTAGACCTCCAGAACCATATAAAGGTAAAGGAATTAAATACCATGATGAGAGAATTCTCAGAAAAGCTGGTAAATCTGGCAAAAAATAATTCCAATTAAAAAAATGACCAAACTTTCCAGGAAATTACAAACCCAAAAAAGACATAGAAGATTAAGAAGATTCTTAATTGGAGATGCAACGCGGCCAAGATTGTCTGTTTTTCGCTCTAATAACCATATTTATGCCCAGGTCATAGATGATAGCTCTCAAACAACTATTTGCTCAGCTTCAACTGTTGATAAGGAACTAAGAGAAAAATCTGAGAAATTATCTTCTGATTGTAATTCTTCTTCCATTGTTGGAAAATTATTAGCAAAAAGAGCTATAAAAAAAGGTATTAAGCAAGTAATTTTTGACCGTGGAGGTAATTTATATCACGGCAGAGTAAAGGCACTTGCAGATGCTGCTCGTGAAGCTGGCCTAGAATTCTAACTCTTAATTTTTTATTATGACTGACACTCCAACAAAACAAGCAATTCAATCCAAGAACGATAACGTTCCAGGAGCTATGCCCGTAGAACAAAAAAAGAATAATCGTAATGATCGAAAAAGAAATAGAAGAGGTGATTCAAAAAATCTTGAGAGAGATTCTGATTGGCAAGAAAGAGTTGTTCAAATTCGACGCGTTTCTAAGACTGTTAAGGGCGGAAAAAAAATGAGTTTTAGAGCAATTGTTGTTGTAGGTAATGAGAAAGGTCAAGTTGGAGTTGGAGTTGGTAAAGCAGGGGATGTAATTGGTGCGGTCAGAAAGGGAGTTTCAGATGGTAAAAAGAATCTTGTTAGGGTTCCCTTAACCCCAAATAATTCAATACCGACTTTATCTAAAGGTCGAGATGGTGCTGCTAATGTACTAATTAGACCAGCTGCCCCTGGTACAGGTGTAATTGCTGGAGGTTCAATAAGAACAGTTTTAGAATTAGCCGGCATAAAAAATGTCTTAGCAAAAAGATTAGGAAGTAAAACACCTTTGAATAATGCAAGAGCTGCTATGGTAGCTCTTGCTCAATTAAGAACACACAAATCCGCTTCAAGGGAGAGAGGCATCTCACTTGAACAGCTCTATTCTTGAAAATTATGACTTCAACATTAAATACACTTAAATCAAACTCTGGATCGAGAAAGAAAAAACTAAGAAAGGGTAGAGGTATTGCAGCCGGTCAGGGTGCATCATGCGGTTTTGGAATGAGAGGACAAAAGTCACGTTCTGGAAGACCCACCCGTCCAGGTTTTGAAGGTGGCCAAATGCCACTTTATAGAAGAGTTCCAAAATTAAAGCACTTTGAAATAATTAATCAAAAGAACTTCTCCATAATTAATTTAGAAAAACTAAATGATTACAAAGACAATGATACTGTTAACATAGATTCGCTAGTTAAGAAAGGATTGATCTTCAAGCCTAAATTTCCTTTAAAAATTCTTGGTAACGGAAAACTTAATGTAAAGTTAACAGTCCAAGCTCATGCATTTACAAAAGTTGCAAGACAAAAAATTGAGGACGCAGGTGGATCATGCGAGCTTATAAATAATAAATAAATTTACTGAAAATTTAGGTAAGCTTCAAAATGTTTGTCAACAAAAGTAGAAATCCTAACGCTTCTGAAATACTTTCCCAATTATTTTTAAATAAAGAGCTAAGGAGTAGAGTCTTAACTACTTTAGGTCTCCTGCTTTTAGTAAGACTTGGTATATATATTCCCATGCCAGGTATTGATAGGGTTGCCTTTAAAAGTTTTATAGATCAAGGGGGACAATTAATAGGTTTTTTAGATATTTTTACTGGAGGAGGAATTTCAACCTTAGGAATATTTGCATTAGGCATACTTCCTTTTATCAACGCATCAATTATTATTCAGCTTCTTACAGCTTCATTGCCTGTGCTTGAAGATTTACAAAAAAATGAAGGAGAAGCGGGAAGAAGAAAAATTGCTCAAATAACTGGGAAAATGTTACTACAGCATGTCTCAAATGTAATGTACAAAAAGGTAATCGAACTCCTGAAGAAGCGAATATGCCTTTAAAACGCAAGCCTTATCGTCCATTAAGTAATCTCAATTTTGAAGCTACAAGACAGATTGACTCTGGCAGGCATAAAGAATGGAGTAAATACGTAATAGGCGTTGCAATCTAATAAAAATCTTAATTCACTTCCCTATTAAAATCTTCCATCATTCTTTTTTGTTCTTGCGCTATGCATGCATTAATCACTTCTTCTAATTGGCCAGCAAGAATTGGCTCAAGAGAAAAATTGGAACCTAATCTATGATCAGTTGTCCTGTTATCTTTAAAATTATAAGTTCTGATTTTTTCACTTCTATCTCCTGTTCCAACCTGGGAAAGTCTTTGTGATCTTTCTTTTGCATTGGCTTCTTTTAATTGAATTTCATACAATTTAGCTCTTAAAATTTCCATTGCTCGTTCACGATTTTGCAATTGTGATCTCTCTTGAGTACAAAAAACTCTTATTCCTGTGGGCTTGTGGAGAAGATCAATAGCTGTTTCTACCTTATTAACATTTTGTCCCCCTGCGCCTCCTGATCTTGCAGTTCCAACCTCTAGATCTGTTGGATCAATTTTAACCTCAACAGGATCAGCCTCAGGCATAACTGCCACTGTAGCTGTAGAGGTGTGAACTCTACCTTGAGATTCAGTAGCTGGAACTCTTTGGACTCTATGCACCCCAGCCTCAAATTTAAGTTGACTATATACAGAATCTCCCTTAACTGAGATAACTAACTCCTTAAATCCTCCCATATCTGACTCAGAAGCACTTACAGGTTTTACAGACCATCCAATTTTTTGTCCATATCTTTCATACATTCTTGCTAAATCTCCCGCCCAGATACAAGCCTCGTTACCTCCTGCACCGGCTCTGATTTCTAACATTACACTTCTCTCATCTCTTGGATCTTTTGGTAATAAGGCGATTGTGGTTTTTTGAATCAGTTCATTCTTAGATTCCTCTAGAGTTATTAACTCCTCATTAATCAAAGATTCCATTTCTTTATCATTTCTATTCTCTCTAAGTAGATTTTTTGAATCTTCGATTTGTTTATCATTATCAAGCAACTTATTAAAATCAATCACCAAAGGTTCCAATTTCGACCTTTCTCGTGCTATTGATTCTAATTTTTTTGGATCATTAGCTATATCAGGATCTGCAAGCTGCACTTCCAAATTTTTAAAACTTTCTGAAGCAGTCTTCAACCTTGCAATTAATGTTGAGTATTCCAATTGAAATTATGCTTAATTTTCGAAAATTCTATTTTTTAGAATCTTTTTCTTCTTTTTGCTCTTTTGATGTAGCCGAATTAGCTGAACCCATTCCATATTTTTTCATAAACCTATCAACCCTACCTTCTGTATCAAGAATCTTTTGAGTTCCAGTGAAGAAAGGATGATTACCACTCCATACATCAACATGTAATTCAGGCTGCGTAGAGCCAGTCGTCATTACAACTTCTCCATTACATATAACTTTTGCATCTGGATACCATTTTGGGTGTATTTCTGATTTTGGCATGATTTTAATTCCTTTAACGTTTAGAGAATTGAGGGGCTTTTCTTGCTTTTTTAAGACCATATTTTCTTCTTTCCTTAGCTCTAGGATCTCTACTGAGATGTCCTTCAGTTTTTAGCGGTTTCCTATTGTCTGGAGATAATTCGCAAAGTGCTCTAGCTGCTCCTTGCTTGATAGCATCTGCTTGACCTGTCAATCCACCCCCAAATACGTTTACAAGAATATCATAAGAATTCTCAAGGCCTAGTGTTTGCAAAGGTGCTTTTATTGAATTTAAGTGCAGAGGATTAAAGTTTAAATAATCATCCCCAGAACGACCATTAATTTTTATTAGTCCATTTCCTGGAATCAAGCGAACTCTAGCTACTGAAGTTTTTCTTCTTCCAGTTCCCCAATACACAGCTTTGTTTTTTATTTGACTATTCATTTTAATAAATTAACTATTTAATAATACAGGATTCTGAGCAGCATGAGGATGATCAGAACCTTTATAAACTTTTAGTTTTTTAAATTGCTGTCTTCCTAAAGTGTTATGTGGCAGCATACCCTTAACAGCTTGCTCGATGATTCTTTCAGGAATTCTTTCTTGTAGGGACTCAAATTTTTCAATTTTCATTCCTCCTGGTCTTCCAGAATGTCTTCTATACAACTTTTGAGATGCTTTTTTACCTGTTACCTCAACTTTTTCGGCATTTACTACAATTACAAAATCTCCAGTATCTAAATGAGGTGTAAATGTTGGTTTATTCTTACCTCTCAATAAAGTTGCAATTTCCGTAGCAAGTCTACCAAGTGTCTTATCTTTTGCGTCAACTAAAAACCAATTTCTTTGAATGGTTTCTAAAGATGGAGTAATTGTTTTATTCATTTACCAAATTTATGCATATAAATTTAAAGTTAGTTTTAAATTCTACCTCATCGAAGGAATATTAAACAACATTATTAAATCATTAGACAAAAAATTAGCTTAATTAGAATTTATTTAAGAAAAACCCTTAATTAAAAATACAGGGAAAAAATCATTGTTATTAATCTTTTTAAAAACATTTTTTTCATAAACAGCGTTTACAAAACATAACCCCCTAGCTGGAGCAGATTCTTTAACATCATTTTTCTTTTTGTTTACCCATCTGTCTGTAAAAATTTCTGGCGATATTTTTTTTTCTCCAACTAAAACTAGTTGACCAATAATTAAACGCACCATTCCATACAAAAAACCAGTAGCTTTTATATCAACTAAAATCAAATTTTCTACTCTTTTTATATCAATATTTTTTATTTTTGTGACAGAGTTTGCTCTATTACTACCACTTTTCTGAAAAGCAAAAAAATCATGTTCTCCTTCCATTTTCTTGGACGCGTTTAACATTAAAACTTCATCTAATACTTTTTGATATCTATGCCATGACCAATTATTGATGAACAAATTAGGGAATTTACTATTATTAATGACATATCGATAATGTCTATACATTGCTGAATAGCATGCATGCCAACTATCTTTAACCTCAACTGATTCCAAGATTCTAATTGTTGAAGGTAAAATACTATTCAAGACATCCGAATAACTATTTCCTGGAATAACACAATCAACATCAAAGTGTACTACTTGGCCTGATGCGTGAACCCCAGCATCAGTCCTTCCTGCTGCAAAAGTCTTTATATTGTGATTTGTAATTTTTAAGAGGGCACTTTCTAAAATTTCTTGAACAGTAATTGCATTTTTTTGTTTTTGCCAACCTGAATAATGAAATCCGTCATATTGGACTAATAAAGCTACCCTTTTCAAAAGTTATTTTCTAGTAAAAGCCACTTTATTATCTAACTTAAACAAGTTCGATTATGGCCATCTGAGCGTTATCACCTTTTCTAGATACAGTTCTGACTATGCGAGTATAACCACCATTTCTGTCCCCATATCTTTCCTTTGCTTTTTCAAATAATGAATGAACTAATTTTTTATCATAAATATATCCAATAGCCCTTCTCCTGGAAGCCAAACTTCCATCTTTGGCGAGTGAAATCATTCTTTCAGCTTCATTTCTTAAAGCTTTTGCCCTAGCTTTTGTTGTCGTTACCCTACCTTCCCTAATTAGTTGTGTAGTTAAACCTCTGAGAAGTGCTTTCCTCTGGTCAGCAGGTTTACTTAATAATGGAATTCTAAGTTGGTGTCTCATAATCTTAAAAATTGTTAAACAGATGTTCTGCTTTGTGGTATAGAAATGCCAATGCGCTCAAGAGCTTCAATAACCTCATCTGCAGATTTAGAGCCAAAGTTCTTAATTTCAAGAAGATCTTCATAGCTGAAGCCCATTAAGTCTGAAACTGAATTAACTTGCGCCCGTTTCAAACAATTATATGCTCTAACGGACAAGTTTAGTTCCTCGAGAGGAATTTGAGCTTCAGGAGATGGTTCAGGTTCCTCAGGAATTTCCTCAACCATTGTGACAGTAGCGAGGGGCTGAAAAAGTTCTATTAACTGATTTGCAGCTTCAGCAATAGCATCATCAGGACTTGTTGAGCCATCTGTTACTACTTCCATTTTTAATCTTTCTCTTCCTGATCCGCCTTCTGCTACAGCAGTTTCATCAATCGTAAAATTCACTCTCTTTACAGGCATAAATACAGCATCTACTTGAAGCAAGTCAATAGCATTTGTCTCTTCACTCTTACGGTCCACCGGCCTATATCCAACACCTCTTTCAACATGGATTTCCAGCTCTAAGTTATGGCCCTCCTGAATAGTCGCAATGGGTTTTTCGCCATCAACAATTTCAACTTGAGAGGAGAATTGAATATCATTCGCCTTAACGTCCATTGGACCACTAGCTACTAACCTGCCTATTTCGAGCTCTGGATTAGAACTATTTAATGACAATTGCTTGCAATTGAGAAGAATATCTAAAACGTCTTCTCTAACTCCGGGAATAGTAGCATATTCATGATTAATTCCTGCTATTCTTACTGCAGTAACTGCACTCCCTTCAAGTCCTCCCATAAGGACTCTTCTGAGAGAATTACCCAAAGTTGTAGCTTGTCCCCTTTCTAGAGGGCCGATTAAAAAAGTTCCTGTTTGGGAGCGATCATCTGCTATTTGATGGTCGATTCTGTCAATCTGGTATTGCAACACGGAAAATAATGAGGTTAAGAGTTTTTTTTTGGTGGGGTTAAGAATGGTTAAAAAACCTAAACGCGTCTCCGTTTAGGTCTTCTACATCCATTATGAGGTAACGGAGTTACATCTCTTATTAGAGTTATTTCTAATCCGGCCACTTGTAAAGCTCTTATGGCCGTTTCCCTACCTGCGCCAGGACCTCTAACTAGTACTTCTATTTGTCTCATGCCTTGATCAAGTGCTCGTCTAGCTGCAGCTTCAGCAGCTGTTTGGGCGGCAAATGGAGTACCTTTCCTAGCACCTTTAAATCCACTTGCGCCTGCAGAAGACCAAGAAATTACGTGACCAGAGGTGTCAGTGATTGAGACGATAGTATTATTAAATGTGCTTTGGATATGTACCACACCGTTAGGTACATTACGTTTAGATTTTTTTGAACCTGTTTTTTTTACTGTAGCTGCCATAATGTTTTAATTAAATACTGCAATTTGTAGATAGATTTAGTTAATTATTTTTTTCTTCCAGCAACTGTTTTCCTAGAACCCCGTCTTGTTCTTGCATTGGTTCTAGTTCTTTGACCTCTTACAGGAAGACTCATTCTATGTCTTCTTCCTCTTACACACCCTATATCTTGTAGACGTTTTAAAGCCATTCCCTCTTTTCTTCTCAAATCCCCTTCTAATGTGAATTCTTCTGTGGCACCTCTAAGTTTTTGCACATCAGAATCTGAAAGGTCTTTGACGCGAGTATCTGGGTTTACGCCCGTATTAGCAAGAATTAGCTTCGATCTCGTCAAACCAATCCCATAGACGTATGTAAGTGCAATTTCAACTCGCTTTTCGCGAGGTATGTCAATTCCTGCAATCCTGGCCACGTGTTTTGAATAAGTAAAAGTTTGAATTTAAGGGTTGAAATTTAACCCTGACGCTGTTTATTGCGAGGTCTTTTCTTGTTAATAACATAGATTTTACCTCTTCTCCTCACGATCTGATCGTCAGGACTAATTTTTTTGACTGAAGATCTGACCTTCATAGGGTTTTAACAAATAAAACGTTAATACTATATTCTACATCATCATCAAGCCATTTTTTGTTTGATATCAGAGGAAATGGTTTTTAAATCTCTATCAGCATCAATATATTCTAACAATGAGAGATCTCTAAAATATTGAATCAGTGGTTCTGTAGTTTTTTTATAAATGTCAACTCTTGTTCTAATTGTCTCTTCCGTATCATCTTTTCTACCTCTTAAAAGCAAACGCTTAACTAGTACTTCTTCCGGAATATCCAAATAAAAAACTAATTCCAAAGGTTGATTTATTTCATTTAAGACCTCATTCAATGAATTTGCTTGAGATAAATTTCTTGGGTAACCATCTAGAATCCAACCTTTATTATCCTTTACTAAATTTTGTCTTACTATCTTTAATACAAGTTCATCACTAACAAGTTCCCCTCTATTCATAATATCCTTTACCTGAATACCAAGGGCAGTATTCATTTCTATTTCTTTTCTTAATAATTCACCAGTAGAAAGGTGTAAATAAGAATTAGTATGACTTAGCAATTCCGCTTGAGTCCCTTTCCCTGCTCCAGGAGCTCCTAAAAATAGTATATGTCTCTTCATTAATTGTTAATTAGTCCCTCATACCTTTGTGAAATAACATAAGTTTGAATTTGCTTAGCAGTATCTATAGCAACACCTACAAGAATAAGTAATGAGGTTGCTCCTAAACCTTGAAAGGTCTGAACATTTGTAGCTCTTTCTACTGCCGCTGGGATTATTGCTACTGAACCCAAAAATAATCCTCCCAATAAAGTCAACCTATTTTGTATACCTGATAGATATTTTGCCGTATTAGTTCCTGGTCTAACTCCTGGTATCGCTACTCCTCCTTTCTTTAAATTTGAAGCTACATCAACTGGATTGATAGTAAGAGAGGCATAAAAGTAGGAGAACCCCAAAATTAAGGAGAAGAATGTCAGAGCATATGGCCATGGATTAGAAGATCCTGGATTTAAACTACTGGCTAGCTTTATTAAGACTGGATTACCCGTAACATTTGCAATAGTTATAGGTAGAAATATTAAAGCAGATGCAAATATGATAGGCATGACTCCTCCTGCATTTAATTTCAAAGGTAAATAACTTTGCCTTGTAGGAAGTAGTGTTGAACTTCCTATCTGCCTTTTTGCACTAACAATAGGAATACGTCTTGCTCCCTCTTGGACAAAAATGATCCCAACAATTGTCAGTAAAAATACTCCAAGTAAAACTGCTATCCCTAAAACATCTCCTCTATCGCCAGTTTGAGCTTTTTCAATGGTTGAACTTAGAGCCTTAGGTAAAGTCGAAACAATATTCAAAAAAATTACCAGTGAAGCGCCTTGCCCTATGCCTTTCTCTGTGATAATTTCGCTAAACCACATAACTAACATTGAACCAGTAACTAAGGCAATAGAGGTTTGCAAGACAAATGTAGTTTCACTGATCCCCTGAATAGCATATTGTCTAAGAATTAAGGAAAAAATTATACTTTGCAGGAAACCCCATCCTAATGCAACATATCTAGTTATTTGAGCAATTTTTC
>JFMR01000111.1 GCA_000635015.1 Prochlorococcus sp. scB243_498I20 | reverse complement strand
GGTTCATAAGATGCATTTAGAACTAGAGTCTGGCCCATGCCAAAATACAATTTACATGTCATGCTAACTGTATATTTCAATAAGCGCATATATTTGTGCAAAGTTAATGCAAAATAGGCAAACAAATCAGTTATTTAATTTTGACAAATTTCCAAAATTTGAAAAAGATATAGATTTAAAACAAAGAGCATGGATTGAAGTTAATGGTAAAGCAATAGAAACAAACGTTAGACAGTTAAGATCAAAATTAAGTAAAAATTGTCAATTTATGGCAGTTGTTAAAGCTGA
>JFMR01000110.1 GCA_000635015.1 Prochlorococcus sp. scB243_498I20 | reverse complement strand
TTTTTTCGTTATTAGCTTGTTTAATTACTAGTTTTGACCAATCTTTTATGTTGCCAAATCTTTGCCAACCCCATTGATTCCCAAATGCATCAAGATTTAAGAAGCTTTGATTATTGGAATTATTAGTTTCTATTATTTCTCCACCAAATAAATTAGCAATTTGACATGCAATATTTTGCGTATTTATGAATTAGATAATGAAGATAGAAAAAGTTTATTAGCTGAATATA
>JFMR01000109.1 GCA_000635015.1 Prochlorococcus sp. scB243_498I20 | reverse complement strand
AACATGTAAAAAGTTAATAATTTTTATATCATCCAGTAATAAAATTAACATTATTTCGCTTATAAATACTAAAGTGTTTAAAGATGTTTAAAGAACTATGCCATCTGATTTACCAAGTCTTTTACCCTCAATTTTTGTTCCATTAATTGGTATCGCAATGCCTGCTGTTTTTATCGTATTGATTGGAAGATTAATTACAGCAACTGAATAAATTATCAAACACTAAACTATTAAAAAAATGAGCGACTTTCAAAAATCATTCTCTGAATCAACAAGTTCTATTAAGTTTGATGAGAAATACATAGATACTTCTGTACAGCCAAATGATATTGGCGTTGCAGAACAATGGGCA
>JFMR01000108.1 GCA_000635015.1 Prochlorococcus sp. scB243_498I20 | reverse complement strand
CCCTTATCTGAAATGATAATTAAAGAGCAACCTTCTTTTATAGAGAGCTCACTCTGTTTACAGATTGCTTTTAATTGGTTCTCTAAGCCTTGAATACCTTCCTCTAAATCAAACAAACTTGAAATTGTCTGAGATTTAATTTTTGATTTTTTGATGGAAATGAGTTCTTCTTCATTAAGAATCGGACTTTGTAAATGAACAAAAGGTTTAGCATCTTTAATCTCAAATGGTGTACATCTTTCTCCTAGATGCATCTCTAAACTCATTACAAGTTTTTCTCTCAAAGGGTCAATGGGAGGATTAGTAACTTGCGCAAATCTTTGCTTAAAGTAGTCGTATAAAATATGTGGCTTGGATGAAAGAACTGCTAATGGGATGTCGTCGCCCATACAATAAGTAGGCTCTTTAGCTAATGAAGCCATTGAATCTAAGATAAGGTCATTATCTTCCGCTGAAAACCCGTATGCAGTTTGTTGTTGCAACAACTCAAGATCCTTTAGTTTGCACTCTTTAACCCATTCATTATTTTCAATTTTTATAGTTCTATTACTGAGAAGATTTTTATAATCATGCCTTTGAGCGGCTTCAGATTTTACTTCCCAATTTCTTAGGATTCTATTCTGATGAAAATCAACTGCCAGCATTTGTCCCGGTCCTAATCGGCCTTTTTCTATTACTCTTTCTTCTTCAAGATCTACTACTCCTGTTTCAGAACCCATTATTACAAAACCATCATTTGTGATTGAATATCTTGCAGGTCTTAGGCCATTTCTATCAAGCGTTGCTCCGACAAAATTTCCATCTGCAAATACAAGGAGTGCTGGACCATCCCAAGCTTCTTGCAGGCTTGCAGAATATTCATAAAAAACTTTTATATCTTCTCTCTGCTCAAGTTCTGGTTGATCTCTAAATGCTTCAGGAACAAGTTTTAATAATGAGTCAGTAATGGGTTGACCTGAACGAATATTGATTTCAAGGGTTGCATCAAGATTTGATGAATCACTTTTGTTTATATCTACAATTGGCTTAATTTCGTTAGATAAATCTCCCCAAAAATCATCTATGTGTGATTCTGAAGCTTTAGCCCAGTTAATATTTCCCAAAAGAGTATTTATTTCCCCGTTATGCCCTAAAAATCTCATGGGCTGAGCGAGGGGCCATTTTGGAAGAGTATTAGTACTAAATCTCCTGTGGTAAACCGAAAATAAGACTTTAAAATTCTCTTTTTTTAGATCTTGATAAAACTCAGATAATATTTCGGACCTAACCATACCTTTATATACAACTGTTTGAGAACTAAGTGAGGCAAAATAAAATTCACAATCCCCAACATCGTATTTAAAGGTTTCTCTTATTTTTTTTTCAATTCTTTTTCTTAACTGGAACAAAAGCCTTTCAACATCCTGATGATCTTTTTTATCTACATATAGAATCCACTGACAGATGAATGGAGCATTTGCTTTTGCTAAAGGACCTAAGATTTCATTATTTACAGGAACTCTTCTCCAAGATGTTTCTTTGATTTTTAATTTTTCTGCTTCCTCCTCACATATAGATTTACATTCTTCAATTTTCTCATTTTTATTAGGCATAAAAATCATGCCTAAACCTCTATTCAATTTTTGTGTATTTTTTAGATTCATTTCTTCATCTAAATAACTCCATGGAATTGAACATAAAATGCCTGCTCCATCTCCTGAGTCACTATCTCCCCCGCAACCTCCTCTATGCTCCATGCAGTTAAGTCCCTTTAGTGATTGTTTAAGGATCCAATTGCTTTCTATACCTTTGATATTTGCTACGAAACCAACTCCACAAGCATCTTTCTCCCCAATTATTCCATTTGGGGAATAACTATCTTGATATGGGCCAACGATTCTTTTGATACTCTCTCCCATGGATTATTTAATTCTATTTAGTAATTTATGTATTCCTATTATAAAAATAAATATGAAAATAAATCTAAAGATAATGAATATTTACCAAAGAATTTTAATTTGACAAATTTTGAAAAAATATTAATTAAAAACTTTATGTTGGTGCTTGTAAAAGGTTATGATAGTTAAATATTTATTTTTATCTAAGTTTTAATAGATGCCCACCATCTCGCAATTAGTAGGTTCAGAAAGAAAACGTCTGACAAAGAAAACAAAATCTCCTGCATTAAAATCTTGCCCTGAGAGAAGAGGGGTATGTACAAGAGTCTATACATCAACACCAAAGAAGCCTAATTCAGCTTTGAGAAAAGTTGCTAGGGTAAGATTAACTTCTGGTTTCGAGGTAACGGCTTATATTCCTGGGATTGGACATAATTTGCAAGAACACTCTGTAGTTTTACTAAGGGGCGGAAGAGTTAAAGACTTACCAGGAGTTAGATATCATATAATAAGAGGAACTTTAGATACGGCTGGAGTCAAAGATAGACGTCAATCCAGATCTAAATATGGGGCCAAAGCTCCAAAAGATTAATTTGTAAACATCACTTTTTTTTAAAATGTCACGTCGTAATGCAGCAGTAAAAAGACCAGTTCTTCCTGATCCTCAATTTAATAGTCGTCTTGCTTCAATGATGATTTCTCGATTGATGAAACATGGTAAAAAATCTACAGCTCAAAGAATATTGTCTGATGCGTTTTCTCTAATAAGCGAGAGAACAGGTGGGAATGCAGTTGAATTATTTGAAACAGCTGTAAAAAATGCTACTCCTCTTGTCGAGGTACGAGCTAGAAGAGTTGGTGGTGCAACATATCAAGTACCAATGGAAGTTCGTCAAGAGAGGGGGACAGCTATGGCATTAAGATGGCTTGTTACATTTTCACGTGCAAGGAATGGAAAAAGCATGTCCCAAAAACTTGCTGGTGAGTTGATGGATGCAGCAAATGAAACTGGTAGTGCCGTTAAAAAAAGAGAAGATACTCATAAAATGGCAGAAGCTAATAAAGCTTTTGCACATTACAGATATTAATTTCATCAAAAGGTACTTAAGTAGTTTATTATTATTAAAGTTTGCTTTTAGGGTGAACTACACATATCAAAAATTATTTTATTTGGAGCTTTAAAATTGGCACGCGACTTTCCCCTAGAACGAGTAAGGAACATAGGTATAGCCGCTCATATTGATGCAGGTAAGACAACAACTACTGAAAGGATTTTGTTTTATTCAGGTGTAGTTCATAAGATAGGAGAGGTTCATGATGGGGCTGCAGTAACAGATTGGATGGATCAAGAAAGAGAAAGAGGAATAACTATTACTGCTGCTGCAATATCTACTAGCTGGCAAGACCATAGGATTAATATTATTGATACTCCTGGGCACGTTGACTTTACTATTGAAGTTGAAAGATCAATGCGTGTTTTGGATGGAGTCATAGCTGTATTTTGCGCAGTTGGTGGAGTTCAGCCTCAATCTGAAACGGTTTGGCGACAAGCAGATAGATACTCTGTCCCAAGAATGGTTTTTGTTAATAAAATGGACAGAACTGGTGCGGATTTTTTAAAGGTTAATAAGCAAATTAAAGATAGACTAAAGGCAAATGCACTTCCAATCCAGTTACCTATTGGGGCTGAAGGTGATCTCACAGGCATTATTGATTTAGTAGCCAACAAAGCGTATCTTTACAAAAACGATCTAGGTACTGATATTGAAGAAGCACCAATTCCATCTGACATGGAGGATGAAGCTTCTGAGTGGAGATTTAAGTTAATGGAAAGTGTTGCAGAAAATGATGAAGAGTTAATAGAAATATTTCTCGAAACAGGAGAATTATCTGAAGAGCAACTTAAAAAAGGTATTAGAGAAGGGGTTTTAAAACATGGATTGGTACCAGTATTATGCGGCTCAGCTTTTAAAAATAAAGGGGTCCAACTTGTATTAGACGCTGTAGTTGATTACTTGCCTGCTCCAGTCGATGTGAAACCGATACAAGGTGTTTTGCCAAGTGGCAAAGAAGACATTAGACCTTCAGATGATGATGCCCCTTTCAGTGCACTAGCTTTCAAAGTTATGTCGGATCCCTATGGGAAATTAACTTTTGTGAGAATGTATTCAGGTGTTCTTTCAAAGGGAAGTTATGTAATGAATTCTACTAAGGATGCTAAAGAGAGAATTTCTAGATTAGTGATTCTTAAGGCTGATGAAAGAGAGGAGGTTGATGAGTTGAGGGCTGGTGATTTAGGAGCAGTATTAGGCCTTAAGAACACAACAACTGGTGACACATTGTGTAACACAGAAGATCCAATAGTTTTGGAGACATTGTTTATCCCTGAACCAGTTATCTCAGTCGCCGTTGAGCCAAAAACTAAAGGCGATATGGAAAAATTATCAAAAGCTTTAACTGCTTTGTCTGAAGAGGATCCAACCTTTAGGGTAAGTACAGATCCTGAGACAAACCAAACTGTTATTGCAGGTATGGGTGAGTTGCACTTAGAAATCCTTGTTGACAGGATGTTAAGGGAATTTAAAGTTGAAGCAAATATAGGAGCTCCACAGGTTTCATATAGAGAAACTATTAGGTCTAGTTCTAAAGGTGAAGGTAAATATGCAAGACAGACTGGAGGTAAAGGTCAATATGGTCATGTAATTATTGAAATGGAACCTGCTGAAGTTGGTAAAGGGTTTGAATTTGTAAACAAAATTGTTGGTGGAGCAGTACCAAAAGAGTATATTGGTCCTGCATCTAATGGAATGAAAGAGACCTGTGAATCTGGTGTTCTTGCCGGTTATCCACTCATTGATGTAAAAGTAACACTAGTCGATGGTTCATTCCACGATGTAGACTCATCTGAAATGGCCTTCAAAATTGCAGGTTCCATGGCTTTTAAAGACGGGGTTAAAAAATGCAATCCTGTTCTTTTAGAGCCTATGATGAAAGTTGAGGTCGAAAGTCCTGACGACTTTCTTGGATCTGTAATTGGTGATCTCTCTTCCAGAAGAGGTCAAGTAGAAGGACAATCTGTTGATGATGGATTGTCTAAGGTACAGGCCAAAGTGCCCTTAGCCGAAATGTTCGGTTATGCCACTCAACTCCGATCAATGACTCAAGGTCGGGGTATATTTTCAATGGAGTTCGCAAATTATGAGGAAGTTCCTCGTAATGTTGCTGAAGCTATCATTTCCAAGAATCAGGGCAACTCCTGATCTCTAAACTAAAACACCCTTAAACCCTCGATTCTTTAATTCAAAATGGCTCGCGAGAAGTTCGAAAGAAACAAACCACATGTCAACATAGGTACTATTGGCCATGTTGATCATGGAAAAACAACACTAACAGCTGCTATTACCAATGTATTAGCTAAAAAAGGTCAAGCTCAAGCTCAAGACTATGGAGACATTGATGGTGCTCCTGAAGAAAGAGAGCGTGGCATTACCATTAATACAGCTCATGTTGAATATGAAACTGAAGGCAGACACTATGCTCATGTTGATTGCCCAGGACATGCTGATTATGTGAAAAATATGATCACAGGGGCCGCACAAATGGATGGAGCTATTTTAGTTTGCGCAGCTACAGATGGTCCTATGGCTCAAACAAAAGAGCATATTCTTTTAGCTAAACAGGTGGGAGTTCCTGCTCTTGTAGTTGCTCTTAATAAGTGCGATATGGTCGATGATGAAGAAATTATTGAACTTGTCGAAATGGAAATTAGGGAACTGTTAGATAGTTATGACTTCCCCGGAGATGATATTCCTATAATTCAAGTTTCAGGGTTAAAAGCTCTTGAAGGCGATTCTACTTGGGAATCAAAGATTGAAGAATTAATGAAAGCAGTTGATGCAAGTATTCCTGAGCCAGAAAGAGAAGTTGATAAACCATTCTTGATGGCAGTTGAAGATGTTTTCTCAATTACTGGTAGAGGAACTGTTGCTACTGGAAGAATTGAGAGAGGTAAAGTTAAGGTTGGAGAAGAAGTAGAAATAGTTGGGATAAGAGATACAAGAGTAACAACTGTTACTGGAGTTGAAATGTTCCGAAAACTTCTCGACGAAGGCATGGCCGGTGATAATGTTGGTTTACTTTTACGCGGTGTCCAGAAAGAAGATATTGAGAGAGGAATGGTTCTTGTTAAGAAAGGATCTATTACCCCTCATACTCAATTTGAAGGAGAAGTTTATGTTCTCAAAAAAGAAGAGGGCGGAAGACATACTCCTTTCTTTGCAGGATATAGACCTCAGTTTTATATCAGAACCACTGATGTGACAGGTCAAATAACCGCATTTACTTCAGATGATGGCTCCAACGTTGAAATGGTTATGCCGGGAGATAGAATTAAGATGACTGGAGAATTAATTTGTCCAGTAGCTATCGAACAAGGTATGCGATTCGCTATACGTGAAGGTGGACGCACTATCGGTGCTGGAGTTGTTTCTAAAATACTCAAATAATATATTTAAGTTTTAGAAATTTAACCTCAATCATCTAATATAGATCTATATGGATAAGGGTCATTTTACTAATGATCCTTTACTATAAGTTATTTGAAACTATGACAGCATCAATTGCACAACAAAAAATAAGAATAAGACTTAAAGCATTTGATAGAAGAATGCTTGATTTATCTTGCGACAAAATAATCCAGACTGCTGATACTACTTCAGCTTCCGCAATAGGTCCAATACCTTTACCAACAAAGAGAAAGATTTATTGTGTATTAAGATCACCACATGTTGATAAAGATTCTAGAGAACATTTTGAAACAAGAACACATCGAAGAATAATAGATATCTACAGTCCTTCTGCAAAAACTATTGATGCTTTAATGAAACTAGATCTCCCTAGTGGTGTAGATATAGAAGTTAAACTTTAATAAATCCCGAAACCAACTTAAATTTATTAGTATGAATAAAATAAGATGAGGTTTAAATGGGAGAGCTCTCAGTAAGGGAATTACCTTTATTTCCTTTGCCAGAGGTAGTCCTTTTTCCTCAAGAAGTATTGCCTTTACATATTTTTGAATCAAGATATAGGATTATGCTCCAATCCGTTCTTGAAAGCGATTCTATGTTTGGAGTGATTAAGTGGGATCCAACTACTAAAAGTATGGCTAATGTTGGATGCTGCGCGCAAATTTTAAAACATCAAACTGCAGAGGATGGGAGAAGTAATATCATCACTCTCGGCCAACAAAGATTTCAAGTCTTAGAAATTACCCGTTCGACGCCATTTTGTTCTGCGATGGTTAGTTGGATTAGTGATAATAATATTGATGACTTGCAAAAATTAGATTCTCTAAAAGATTCAGTAAAAGAAGCACTTAGTGATGTTATTAATTTAACGAGTAAATTGACTAATACTAAGAAAAATTTACCTGATAAATTACCTGACAACCCAATGGATTTATCATTTTGGATCGGAGCTCATTTGGGCGGTCCTGTCGCGGAAGAACAGCAAAGACTCCTTGAGGAGAGAAATACTTTTACTCGTTTGCAAAGAGAATATGAAATGCTTGATCATACAAGAAAACAACTTGCAGCAAGAACAGCATTGAAAGAGAGTTTTCCTGACATAAAAGAAAATTAAATGTTTGAATTTTTATTCCCTTTTTTTCTAATAGTTTTATTTATTCTAGTCCTTGCGATAATTTGGAGAAATAATGCTAGAAAATATATTTCTTCTGGCACAGTAGCTTCTGCATATGATGCTTGGACCCAGGATAAATTACTTGAGAGATTATGGGGAGAACATATACATTTGGGTTTTTACCCCTCAGGAGGGAAGGATACTGATTTTAGAAAAGCTAAGGTTCAGTTTGTTCATGAATTAGTCAAATGGAGTGGTTTAGATAAATTACCACAGGGATCCAGAATACTTGATGTAGGTTGTGGAATTGGAGGAAGTTCTAGGATTCTTGCAGAATATTATGGGTTTAATGTTACTGGTATTACAATTAGTCCGGCTCAAGTTAAAAGAGCAAGAGAACTTACTCCTCATGGGTTAAATTGCAACTTCCAAGTTATGGATGCTCTGGATTTGAAATTTGAAGATGGATCATTTGATGCCGTCTGGAGTATTGAAGCTGGTGCGCACATGAATGATAAAACTAGGTTTGCAGATGAAATGCTTAGAACTCTAAGACCTGGAGGTTATTTAGCATTGGCTGATTGGAACTCAAGAGACCTAAAGGCATACCCCCCATCATTTTTTGAAAAGTTAGTTCTTAAACAATTACTTGAACAATGGGTACATCCTAAATTTATTAGCATTAACGAATTTAGTAACATTCTTGGTACTAACGAAAATAGTTCAGGAGGAGTTATTTCTGAAAATTGGAATACCTATACAAATCCTTCATGGTACGACTCCATTATTGAGGGAATTAGAAGGCCCTTCGTAATTTTGTCACTTGGTCCATTTGCGATAGTGAAGTCTATTAGAGAGATTCCAACAATACTTCTCATGAATTGGGCATTTAGAAAAGGTTTGATGGAGTTTGGAGTTTATAAATGTAGAGGATAAATTAATCAAGTTCAACATTTTCAGAAAAATAATTTCCGAAATCTACAAAATTGTTGCAAAGTGGCTTTAACTTATTTTTTAATTCAAGAAAATTTTTAATGTTGTTTTGATTATTGATTTCTAAATCAATATAAATTATATATTCGCCTAATTCTCTTTTTGAAGGTCTCGATTCAATTTTACTCATATTAAATCCAAAATCTGCAATATAATTTATAGCTTTAAGTAAAGCACCAGGTCTATTTGAGATTAATGAGAAAGCAAAACTGGCAATATTAGCTAAACTTGAATTCGATTCCTTGCTCAATAAAACAAATCTAGTGCAATTACCTGGAACATCATTAATAGGAAAGGCTAATTCTTTAAGTCCTTCGATTTGAATTAAAGATTTTGAACCGATAGCCGCTCTGAATTTACTCCCCTTAACCATATTGACAGCTTCTGACGTTGAATTCGTTGGGAGAGGAATTGCATCTGGAAGATTTTCAGATAACCATTCTGAACATTGAGCTAATGCTTGAGGATGAGATAATACTTCTGAAATGTTTGAAAGTTCTCCATTACTTATTAATGCATGTTTTATAGGTAAAACGATTGCTTTGTTTATAAATATTTCAGGAAATTTCCAAAGGGCATCTAGAGTAGCCGTAACTCCCCCTTCTACGGAATTTTCTATAGGGACTACAGCTGCATCACAATTGTTGTACGCTATTGATTTAATGACTGAATGTAACCCGTTACATGGTACAAATATAGGTGTCTGAAAATTTGCAAGCTTTGATAATATATGAGCTGCTTTTTCTGCGTATGTCCCCTTAGGACCTAAATATGCAACTTGTTTGCTCATGATTAATCGTAAAAAAAAAAGAGATCAAATAAGCATTGGAGGAATATAGAAAATGCTTTTATCTTTTGATGCTAAACAGAAACTAAAGCTTTCTGTAACACGTAATAAAGAATATCTTTCTAAATATCTTTTGGAAGAAGAAAGAGTTGTTGGAGCAATGCTTGACTCCAAGAAATTAGTACCGGAAGGCAAAGGTAGATATAAGTATACAGTAACAAGTTTTAAGGTTTTCCAATTAGATATTAACCCTGTTGTCTCAATTGCGGTAGAAAATAATGATGGAATTTTAAAAATGAGTGCCCTTGAAAGTACATTGGATGGTTTGGGAATAATAGATGATTTTAATCTTATTTTGAAAGCGTATTTGCAAGCAACTGATATTGGGTTAGAAGGTGAGGCGCTTCTTGGAGTATCTGTAAGCCAACCTCCTCTACTTAAGTTGGTACCAAAGAAAATTTTGGAATCTACTGGTCACTCAGTGTTAAATGGGATTCTGTTGGGCATAAAGTCAAGAGTTCAACAGCAACTAGTAAAAGATTTCTTAAATTGGTGTGAACTAAATAAGATTTGATTTTTTTAAAAAACTTTTCCTATGAAGTTTAGTTATTCCATGTTTTTTGATTAAAGAAAGATGCTGTTTAGTGCCATAGCCTTTATTTTTAAAAATAAGGTATCCTGAGTATTTTTTTTCTAGCCTCTTCATAAGATTGTCGCGAGAAACTTTGGCTACTATGCTTGCTGAAGCTATTGAGATAAACTTTGAGTCTCCAGAAACTATGTTTTTTTGAATTCCTTTCCATGGCCTTAATAATAAGGGGCCATCAATTATCAATTCAGATGGCTTCTCTTTTAATTTTTTTAAAGCTCTTACCATTGAAAGTTCTGTCGCAACTCTGATACCTAACTTATCTATTTCTCTAGCCGAAGATTGCCCAATTCCATAATCTGAAGAGAGTAATAAAATTTTTGGTAAAAGTAATTCTCTTTTTTTGGGAGTTAGTTTTTTACTATCTGTTACTCCAAATTGTTTTAAGGTAAATTTATTTTTTTCAGTTAATACTACAACTGCTGAAAAAACTGGACCAAAAATTGATCCCCTTCCAACTTCGTCTATTCCAACTTCGGATACTTTATTCAATGTTTGCTGAAGATCTTCTTCTTTTTTTTCTTGAATTATTTAGCTCATCTGTAAGTGCAATTTCATCTTTTTTATCTGTAAATACGACATCATTATTCCCATTAGTTTTATCTGTTGTTTTATCTTTAGAATTTATATTTGCTTCAATTTGAATCTTGTCTTCACTCGATTTTGAGATTTTTTTAATTTTTTTTGCTTTTGTTTTTTTATTATCTAAGGTTTTTTCCGTTTCCTTATTACTTTCTTTTAGAAGCACAAAATTATTGCTGGTGAGATATTCTTTACCTAACTTTATAAGTGGATTAATACCAAGTTGACTGAAAACAATTATTTCTTCATTTGTAAGATCAACAGTTATTATATTTTTTTCCTTGGAATTTGATTTGTTCAAATTTTCATTATCATTTTCTTTTTTAAAAGAAATATTCTCTTGACTTAGGTCTTTGGAGTTTAGTGATTCCTTGTCAATTATTTTTTCCTGCTCATCAGTTGATTGAGAAGTATCTAAATCTAAAGTTTTTAGTTTGTTTGATTGATGAGATTTATTTTCAACATTTTTTAATTTTAAGTTAGAAATTTCTTGAATTAATATATTTTCTATATGTCCTGTACCATCGCATGTAGAACATTTTTTACCAAATAATTCATATATATTTTGACCTTGCCTTTTTCTGGTTAACTCCACTAAGCCTAATTCAGTAAGCTGAGCTATTTGAGGTCTAGCAGAATCATCTTTTATTGCTGAGGTAAAATGCTCAAGTAACTGAAATTGATCTCTTCTAGATTCCATATCAATAAAATCTACTACTATAACTCCACCAATATTTCTTAATTTCAACTGTCTTGAAATTTCAACTGCTGCTTCGCAGTTCGTCCACAAAACGGTTTGCCTTGAGTTGGCAGATCTCGTAAATGATCCAGAGTTTACATCGATTACTGTTAAAGCTTCAGTAGGCTCAATAATTATATAACCTCCCGAAGGAAGATCCACTCTCGGCTGGAGGGCTTTTTGAATTGTTTTCTTAATTTCGTATTTCTCGAAAATATGTTGGTTTAAAGTATTATCGTGAAATTCAATATCTATATCAGATTCATAATTTATTAAAAAATCTTTTGCCCTTGCAATTGAAAATTTACTATCGATAATTATGCTTTTAGTAGATTCTTTTATATGATCTCTTAAAATCTTAAGAGAGAAATCTTCATCTCTTTTTACTAAATTTGGCGGATTACAAGTCTCAGAGATTTTAAGTACATTTTCCCATTGTTGAATCAAATGTTCTAGATCTTCAATTAGAAGTTCTTCTTTTATCTTTTCAGCCTCTGTTCTAAATAATAAGCCTGTGCTAGGTGGTTTTATTAAAACCCCAAGAGCCTTCAAACGACTTCGTTCTGTTTCTGTATTTATTTTTCTTGAAATATTAACTCCTTGACCATATGGCTGTAATATCAAGTATTTTCCTGGTATTGAAATACTTCCTGTTAGTCTAGGCCCTTTAGATCCTGTGGGTTCCTTTATTACCTGAACTAGAACTTTTTGTTTTGGTTCTAGTAACTCAGTTATTCCAAATATCCCTTTTTTGAGTCTTAATGGACCTAAATCTGAGACATGGATGAATCCATTTTTCTCACTTTCACCAATATTTATGAAAGCTGCATCAATGCCAGGGAGAACATTCTCAACTGTTCCTAAAAAAATATCGCCAATTTGATATTGACCTTGTGCGACGATTAATTCATCAACTCGATCATCCGTGAGTAGTGCTGCAATTCGAGCCTGCTCAGCGATGATAATTTGCTGAGACATATAATTGATTCTAAGTAATTTGGATTTTGAAAATCGTCTAAATTAAAAAATTAGATTTTTTTCATTTAATAAAGCAATGTTTATAGCTATGATTATTTCTTAAAATTAATTAAGTCAAGTGATTGAATTCTGCTATTTATAAAGTTTTAAACGATTTTCAAAAATAATTGAAATTGAATTCATAGCTATGACTATCTCTTAGATTTATCATAACTAAAATAATATTAACATCTAATCAGCACTAAAGCACGTTGATACATTATTCTAATATTGGTGAAATTTTTTATCTAAAGTGGTTCAAGTAAACGAAAATTATTTAAAACTCAAAGCAGGCTATTTATTTCCCGAAATTGCTAAAAGGGTAAAAATATATTCTCAATCAAACAATAGTGCTGAAATTATTAAACTTGGTATAGGAGATGTTACAGAGCCATTACCTAGAGCATGCATAGAGGCTATGGGTAAAGCTTTAGATGATATGGGAACGACAGATGGTTTTAGAGGTTATGGCCCAGAACAAGGTTATTCCTGGCTCAGAGAAAAAATATCTGAGAATGATTTTATTTCGAGGGGTTGTCAAATTTCACCTGAAGAAATCTTTGTTTCTGATGGTTCTAAATGTGATAGTAGCAATATTCTAGATATTCTTGGCAAAGATAATTCAATTGCTGTAACGGATCCTGTTTACCCTGTTTATGTAGATAGTAATGTTATGACAGGCAGAACTGGAGATGCTCTTGAAAATGGCACGTATCAAGGATTGACATATCTTGCAATTAACGAGGGGAATAACTTTTTGCCAGAAATACCTGAAAAAAAAGTTGATATTTTATATCTTTGTTTTCCTAATAATCCAACAGGAGCAACGATTAATAAGGAAGAATTGAAAAAGTGGGTCGACTATGCCCTTCAAAATAAATCTTTAATACTTTTTGATGCAGCTTATGAAGCATTTATTCAAGATAATGATATTCCACATTCAATATATGAGATTGAGGGAGCAAAGGATTGTGCTATTGAATTTAGATCTTTTTCAAAGAATGCAGGATTCACTGGAGTTAGATGTGCTTTTACAGTAATTCCTAAAAATCTTAAAGGTTTGAGCTCAACAAATGAGGAAATAGAAATATGGCCTCTTTGGAATAGGCGACAATCTACAAAGTTCAATGGAGTAAGTTATGTGGTTCAGAAAGGAGCAGAGGCTGTTTATTCTCTTGAAGGGAAGAAACAAGTGAGAGGTTTAATTGATTTTTATATGGAAAATGCAAAAATAATGAAAAATAAACTTCAGAATTCGGGATATAAAGTTTACGGTGGGGACAATGCTCCTTATATCTGGATTAAAGTTCCAGATCAAATGACATCTTGGGACTTTTTTGATTTCCTACTCCAAAAAGTTAGTGTAGTGGGAACACCTGGGAGCGGATTTGGATTAGCAGGAGAGGGTTATTTTCGCTTGTCAGCATTTAACTCACGATCTAACGTCCTTGATGCAATGGAAAGAATAATTAATATATAATTACAAGTACAATTTAAACTCTAATAAATTTAATGCTTCCTTCAAAGTTAGAACAAAGTATAAATAATAATTCAGTAGTGATTGAAAAGAAACCTGCTGAATTAAAAAATAAATCTCCAAAATATAAGGTTTTACTTCATAATGACCCAGTTAATTCTATGGAGTATGTCACTATTTCACTGCGAGAAGTTGTGCCGCAATTAAGTGAACAAGATGCTTTAGCCATAATGCTTGAGGCACACAATACTGGTGTGGGTTTAGTAATTGTTTGTGATTTAGAACCAGCAGAATTCTACTCAGAATCATTAAAATCTAAAGGAATTTCTAGTTCAATTGAGAAAGAGGATTAATAACCGTTGCATTTATTATTTAGAATGAGCTAATTTCCTTTCTGATAAAGGACGGACTTTCAGGGATTCTTTTAAGGAGGACTTTCCATATTCTCTCTCAAGAATATCGATGACTGTTTTGCCAAATTCGTCTTCTGGATTATCAAATGCTTCTAAGCAAACCTGACCAAGTTTTTTTCCTAGTGAGCCTGGATTCCAAAGAAGTTTTCTTGCTGTCCAGGGCATCATGCTCATTGGATTATAATTTGGCTTTAAAATTTTATGTTCCAATGCGTACTTCTCAAGAAGAGTGTGTGGTTGCAAACCTATGAAAAATATAGCTGGATCAACTAAGCCTTTACCAAAAATATTTTCTAATTCTCTATGGTAAGCAATTGTTTGTCTTATGGTGCTGGGCGTTTCATCAAAAACATTAAATGAATAGTTGACTGAAACATGATTCTTGAAACCTGATTTGACTAGCATTCTGCAATTATTTAATACAGTTTCAAGGTCATAGGCTAATCTCATTTTTCTAACAAGTTCTTGAGATCCAGACGTGATACCTATTTCAAAATAGCTCATACCTGTATCAACCATAAGCTGAGCTAGCTCAGCATCAATATTATCTGCTCTGATGTATGCAGCCCAATTAATATCGTCCCAGCCTTGATCTTTAATTGCTTGTAAAAGTGTTTTTGCATCTTCAATATGTTTTTTGGCGGGAATAAACTGTGCATCAGTGAACCAAAATCCTCTTACTCCAAGATCATATAATTGCTTCATTTCTTTAATTACTTCCTTAACAGGATTAACGCGAACCTGCTTCCCCTCCACAACTGTGTAAACACAGAAACAACAATTATGAGGACAACCTCTTTTTGTTTGTACCCCTACGTAATAATCACCACCTTCTATATACCAATCGAATTCAGGCCATATTGATTTAATATATTTATAGTTGCAGGCAGTTTTGACAGTTCCTGAAGGTTGTTCATGTATTAGTTTGTTGCGAGGTTTTTGTCCAGCAATATAACATCTTTCTTTTTCTATTGAATCTCCTCTAATTATTTTTTCTATGAGATTTTCTCCCTCTCCAACTGAAATAACTGTTCCTTTTGGGAGTAAATTTCCCAATTGTTCATAGAAGACACTAACAGCACCACCACCTAAAATAACTTTTACATTTTTATTGTATTTTTGTGCTCTTTTTAGTCCCATCTTGACTAAAGAAGTATTTTTATATATTTCTCCATAATGAGATGCGATTAATTGTAATCCTCCCCAGGAACCTCTAATTTTTTTAAGGATATTTTTTGAGTAGAAGACTTCAAAAGAGTTTTGTAGGGGATTCCCACTTCTACCATCAACAGGTGCATAAATTTGTATATCTCTCCATGAAAAAATGATTAGATGTGGTCTAAATTGATCAATTTTTCTAACTAAATATTTGGAAACTTTATTTGATGGAACTATAGCTAGATCAATGAATTGCTGCTCTAAACCTGGAAAACATTTATGTATATGGTCTGCTAAATAAATAGGTCCTATTGGAAATATTGGATTACATGGCAATCTGACAGTTAGTATTTTTCCATAGCGCTTACTTTGGTAATTTTTTTTATTTAAATTTTCGAACCTCAAATTAAAATTCATGTCATAAAATTAATGAATTTATTTCCTATAAGAATCTAACTACTTTATTACTAATTTGGAGAAATTAAAAATACTAAGAAAATACTCACGAAAATTTTATTTAATTCAGATATCAGAAATCATATAATTCCAGCATACTTTAAGAAGTTTTAATCCATCTACCCATCTAGATATATTTGGTGCTCCAGATTTTCTGGCGTAATATCTAACAGGATAATTTAGTATTTTAATGTTATTGTTCGCAGCTTCAAATATTATTGTAAAGTCTCCAAATGGGTCAGACTTGGAATCCCAACTACCGTTTTGTTTCATAAGTTTAAAGAATTTTCTTGAAAAAACTTTTGTTCCACAGAGTGAATCTGATACAGGTTTATTTATGAGAATTGATAGAAAAATTGCGAAGAGTCTATTACCTATATAATTTGCCCATCTCATCGCATCTTTTTCCATTGGAAAAGTTGTCCGGGCGCAATTAATTAGGATATTTTTATTTTTGGTTGATTCTATAATTGCTGAAATACTGTCATCTATATCTACAGTAAAATCACTATCAATTATGGCGAGAGTCTCACCTGAAGAAATATTAAATCCTTCCACGACTGCATTTTTCTTCCCTTTAGAAGTTTGTTTTAAAAGAGATATCTTGAAGAAATTTGAGAAATTTTCTTTTAATTCTTTCAAAATGTCATATGTATTATCATTGCTATTACCTTCAACAAATATAATTTCTAATTTATTCGGTATATTTTTGAATTTATTTAAAGCATTAATCAAAAGTTGTTTATTACCTGCTTCATTTCTTGCCGGAATTACTATTGATATTAAATGTTTAGAAATATTTTCACTATATTTGTAAAAAACTATTTCGAGTTCATAAGCAAGTTGTTTTATAATTGGTATTTTCCGAAAAATATTTTTTATAGATTTTGGAATTACCTTAGTGGGTATTGGAGTTAGTTTTTTTGCTTTCCATCTAATTGATCTATAGTTATAAATTTCTGCTAAAGATTCGATATCGCATAAAGTTATTCTTGCTTTGCTAGTAGTTTCTCTAAAAATTCTTGAATCTAATCTTAGCCATCTAGTGATTGGCTCCCAAGTATTACCACGGACCTTAATAGAAATAAATTCGTTATTTTCTTTGAATAATTGATGAAGTTCATTATTTGTTAAATTCCAACTATTAACAGATCTCATTATTAAAGATTAAAAACGACAACTCATTATATATGGATTATTTACTTTTTTAATATTAATTTCCATGGATTTAAAACATCATTTTCGTATATCACTTCATAAGAATCCGCATTATTTTTTATTGTTTTAAGGTCAGTTGTCCATGCTAATTCAGATTTTTTTAATGAATTAATACTATCTATTCCTTGACCTAATTTAGGAGTTGATAAAGAAATTCTTATAATTTTTGATTGCGATCGTGAGTTGATGATTCCAGTTTTATCAACCATGATCGTTTGATTTTTTACTAAATCAAGGGATGAAACATATTCCATTTTTTCTCTTAGTTCTCTTGATCTATCAGTGAATAAACCTGATTGCAAAATAAATGAAGTAAATAAGTAAGGCCCAATCATGAGAGTTATTATTATTTTTTTGTACGAACTGTTATGTTTAATTAATGACCAAGATAAGCCGAAAGATAATAATCCAAGAATTATAAATGTATTTTCCTTTG
The DNA here is from genome assembly GCA_000635015.1 of Prochlorococcus sp. scB243_498I20. Lineage (GTDB taxonomy): Bacteria > Cyanobacteriota > Cyanobacteriia > PCC-6307 > Cyanobiaceae > Prochlorococcus_A. Next base: position 111,380 of record JFMR01000108.1, on the reverse strand, counting down.
TATTAAAGTTAATTAAATCTTTAAAGAAAAAATAATATGTGAAAGTTAGGGCAAATATAAATAATGGAATTATTTTTGAAGTCATAAATATAAAAAATCGACCATATTTATAAGAATTGAATAAATATTTTATTCCTACATATGTATTTAATGAAAAAATAGATGAGATTTGTAGGGTATAGTATGGAGTTTTTGTAGAGAAAATGCTGAGGGTGGTTAATAAAATTAAGGGAAAAAAAGCAAGTATGTATTTATTCTCTTTACTTTGAGAAATATTGTATATTGTGCCAATAATTGCGAAAAAACTCCATGGTAGAAATGTTACCGGGACATTCCAGAAATAATAATAGAAAGGATTTGTAAAAGTATTTTTACTTGATAGAAAGTTAAACTTTTCAATTAAGTAAAAAATAATATTTTTGTCTAAATAAGGGTTGATTGAAAATGTCCAGAATAAAAAAGGAATAAATCCAATTAGTAATCCTAACCAAAAGAATTTGTTCAATAAAAAATTTTTTTTAAAAAAAATGTATGGTAAGAGTGATAATAACGGTACAAAAACTAAAAAAGTTTTCATCATAAAAGCTAAACCAATCCAAATTCCAAAAAGCAGAATATAGAATTTGTTTTTTTTATTTTTTATTTTGACTAAAGCTAATACTCCAATAGTTACTAAAAATGAATAAATAATATCTTGAGTGGCAAGGTGTGAGTAGTCAAACCATAGATATGTAGTAGCAAGGATTAGTGGAGTTATAATTGCATATTTTTTATTAAATAATTCTTCATGTAATTTATAAGTCGTAAATAGCATCAATATTGAAGCGACTGTTGTTGGTAGATATGCAGAAAAAATATTTCTTCCAAATAAGTCTTGCGACTTTGCTATTAAAAACTGTAACCCTATTGTTCTATCTAAAACATATTCATCCCACCAAAGTGGAATTGTCCAGTTACCTTTTTCTAATATCCATCTAGCTTGTAGTGCATAAAAACCTTCATCAAAAGCAATATAACTTCTTTTGCCAAAATAAAATAGAAGAGGAATAAAAATAAATAATTTAAAAATATATCTAAATTTTAAAATTTTATTAACCATTTTTATTTGCTTAGTAAGTGCCGATAATTGGAATTGAACCAATGGCCTACTGTTTACGAGACAGTTGCTCTTCCGCTGAGCTATACCGGCAAATTAAATATTGAATTTTTCATATAGACTTAATTTTATAATTGAAAGAATTTATGTCAAAAATAGATCCTGAATTGAAAAAGAAATTATTAAAGGAATCCCAAGCACCTTTCAAGGGATTGAGAAGAGTATTGTGGATAGCTTTTAGCGGTTCTGCATTTTTGGGACTTCTAATAATGCTTTCCAGAATTGCAAGCGGGACTGAATTACAGCAAAATAACCTTCTCATACAGTTGGGTGCTTGTGTAATATTTCCTACTTTATTAATCCTTGACAGAAATAAAGATTCATAAGCTAGATGTTTAATTATTGAGATAAGGTCCTCTTTTTGGTGACAAATTTGAATGCTTCGATTACATCTCCTTCAATCCATGAAGAGAATTTATCGCAGCCAACTCCACATTCAAATCCTGTATTTACTTCTTTTACATCATCTTTAGCTCTTTTTAGAGAGTCTAAATTACCCTCAAATATTACTTTCTCTGATCTAATAACTCTCAAAGAACAATTCCTTTGTAATTTGCCACTTTGGATATAACAGCCCGCAATAGCTCCTTTACCGACTGCGAAAGTTGCTCTAACTTCAGCTTGCCCTAATGATTCTTCGACAAGATCGGGTTCAAGTAGCCCTTCCATGGCCAACTGAATATCTTCTAGGAGTTTGTAAATTACCTCATATTCTCTTATATCAATGTTATTAGCATCAGCTGCTCTCTTCGCTCCAGAAGCCAATGAGGTGTTAAATCCAATGATTACTGACCCAGATGCAGCAGCAAGATCGATATCAGTCTCAGTTATTTCTCCGGGAGCAGAAAGTAGAACTCTGACTTGAACTTCATTTTTTGGTAATTGTTCTAGTGATCCTAATATCGCTTCAACACTACCTTGAACATCAGCCTTAAGAATTAAGTTTAACTCCTTTAGTTCTCCATCATTTGCTTGTGTTGATAAGGATGATAGGCTAACTCTTCTAGAGGCCATTTGCTGAGCTAATTTTGTAGCTCTAGCATCTGTTGCTCTTTCTCCGACAATGGCTCGACCAGTTTTCTCATCAGGGTAGACTTCGAATTCATCCCCTGCAGTGGGTACTTCACTGAATCCTAACGCTTCCACTGGAAATGATGGCCCTGCTTCTTTGATTCTATTACCATGTTCATCAACCATTGCTCTAATTTTCCCAAGGACTGAACCCGCAGCTAAAACATCTCCAGATTTCAAGGTTCCATTTTGTACTAACAAAGTAGCCACAGGTCCTTTTGCTTTGTCTAGGTGGGCTTCAATTACAGTACCTTTTGCAAATCTATCAGGGTTAGCTTGTAGATCTTCTACCTCTGAAACTAATAAGATCATTTCGAGTAATTTATCAATGTTTTGTTTTTTGATAGCACTTACTGGAACCATCACTGTATCGCCTCCCCAATCTTCAGCAATTAAATCTTTTTCTGATAGTTCCTGCTTCACTTTGTCTGGAGAAGCCCCTTCTTTATCAATTTTATTTATTGCAACGACAATTGGTACTTTTGCAGCTCTTGCATGACTGATGGCTTCAAGTGTTTGAGGTCTGCAACCATCATCTGCAGCAACTACAAGAACAGCTACATCTGTAACCTTTGTACCCCTTGCTCTCATTGCAGTAAAGGCTTCATGACCAGGGGTATCAAGAAAAGTTAATTTTTTCTTTTGAGATTCATGTTCAAATTCAACTTGATAAGCTCCTATGTGTTGAGTGATGCCTCCTGCTTCCCCCGAAGCTACTCTTGATTCTCTAATGGAATCTAAAAGACTTGTTTTGCCATGATCCACATGCCCCATCACTGTAATAACAGGTGGTCTTCTGATGAGATTATCAATATCATCAGATTCAATCATATCGACTGTTTTCTCAGCAGCTTCTTGGATATCATCTTGTAAAACAGGCACCCCAAATTCTTCTGCTACTGTTTCGATAGTTGCTAAGTCAAGTGATTGAGTAACAGTTGCCGTTATGCCTTTGAAGAAAAGAGATTTTATTATTTCAGAACTTTCAAGGCTTAATTTATCAGCTAATTCTTGAACAGTTAAATTATCTTCGGGAACTATTATCATTTCAGGTCTTACTTGTTTGGCCTCTTTGGCAGCCTTTAATTCCATTGCTCTCCTTTTCTGCCTTTGTCTTGTGGTCTCTTTTTTCTTCTTCTTAAATTGTTTGATAGATTTTTGAGATTTAGTTTCTTCAGTCTTTTCTTTCTTAGGACGCGCCAGACTTGCTGATAAAATTGAAATTTTCTCGCCTGAATATCCACTGGTTTCAGATGTTAATGAATCATCATTTTCACCAATAATATGAACTTTCTGCCTTTGTTTTTGAGGATTTTTACTTCTTAATGCTTCAAGTTTTGCGCTATCATCCCAGTCTGTCTTTCCAGGTTTCTTTGAACTATTTGAAAATGCTCTATGAGGAGGTTTTTTGGAACTTGGAGTAGCATTTGGACGACTATTAGGCGCTTTCGCCTTCTGCTTAGGTGCATCGATATTTTGTTTTGCGTTATTCTTTTTACCTAGATTGTCTTTCTCAGAGTTACTATTTTTTTGAAGTTGTAAAAGTTCATTAGGTGATACTGGCTTCCTTATCCCAGAGGAATTTTGGCCATTGAATTTAGAACCAGGCCTATTATTAGGCATGCCAGGTCTGTTGGGAGAACCAGGTCTATTGCGATCGCCTTGCCTATTAAATGAGCCAGGCCTGCCTTGATCTGAAGGTTTGTTTCTTAAACCAGGCCTATTATTAGGCATGCCAGGTCTATTGGGAGAACCAGTTCTATTGGGATTGCCTTGCCTATTAAATGAGCCAGGTCTGCCTTGATCTGTAGGTTTGTTTCTTAAACCAGGCCTATTGGGCATGCCAGGTCTATTGGGAGAACTAGGTCTGTTTGAGAGAGTTTGTTTAAAAGCAATGTTTTGCTTATTGTTATTTTGCTTATTAGAATTTATTTTTGGATCTTTCCTTCTTATTGGAGCTCCTACGAGCTCAGGGGTTTTCATTCTATTATTAAAAATTTGTGTTGTAGGTTTGTTCGTATTTTGATCAGGTTTATTTGATAGTCGTCTTTTATCCCCTGCACTTGAGATGTTCTGGGAAGATTCATTGGATTTAACATTATTATTTATATTTTTAGGCTTTGCAATTAGTTGAATAGGTGGTTTTGCCGGACTTTTGATAGGTGGGGTTGTGTTATTTGCAAAAGTTTTTTTATCTTGGTTTACCTTCTGTGAAGGTTTACTATTTATATTTTTATTTGTAAGATTTGCTCGAGATTGTGAATTGTTGGTATTTGTGGGTTTATTGAGAGTTGTAGGTTTATTTGAAATTATTTTTTGACTCTCAGGTTTATTAAGAGGTTTAATCAACAATGGCTTTTTTTTTGAATTGTCTTCAAGAGGTTTCCCTTGTGTAGAAGAGATAACTGAAGATTCATTTTCTTTGTTTTGTTTATAATTTTCTTTTTTAATCGAAGGTTTCTTAATAGAAAGAATTTTTTTATCTGAATTTTTTTTATTAATAAGATTTTTTATTTTTTTTGCTTCCTCTGCACTAATTGAACTGCTGTGGCTTTTTACTGAAATTGAAAGTTTTTGGGCGGCATCCAATATATCTTTATTTTCCAGATTTAAGTCTCTGGAAAGTTCATAAATTCTGATTTTATCGCTGATAGTCATTTAATCTGATTTGTACTCTTTTGGAATTGAAGAGGATTTAATTTAATTATATTCCCTTAATGGGGATAGTTATTGTAGCTTGTAATTTCTTTTTCAAAAATTTCAACAAATTCAGGCTCTAGAAATGTTTTTAAAGCTTTTTGAAGCTTTTTTTTGATCTTGGAATCTGAGTAGCATTTTTTTGACTTGCAAATGTAAGCTGATCTCCCCATTCCCTTTTGAAGCATGATGCCTTGCTTATAATCTTTAGTAATCTTTAAAAGATCTTTCCGGTCATATGTTTTTCTACATGAAATGCATACACGCAAAACAGGGATTTGTTGTGTCACCGTTTTTTCTCCTCTTTGGCAGATATCTCAGTATCTTGAACAGTCTCTAATGGATCATTATCTGTGAATTCTTCTCCTTCGTATTGTTCCTCTCCATATTCTTCTTCATCTTCGGGAAGGGGATAAAGCTCTCTTAATCTTGCATCTTCTGCCGCACGCTCAGCTTGTTCTGCTTCTAACCTTATTTCAGCTTCTCTCTGGAGATTCTCTTCTTCTTCCCTTTGAATGATTAATTCAGAGACTGCAGCATCTTCTGCTTCCTGATCGTATTCATGTGAGTTTTTAACGTCAATCTTCCAACCAGTTAATCTTGCGGCAAGTCTTACATTTTGACCTTCTCTACCAATTGCGAGACTTAATTGATCAGGTGGAACAAGTACGTGCGCATGTTGCCCTGCTGGGTCTACAAGTCTTACTTGATCTACTTTCGCAGGACTTAAAGAGTTTAAAATATACTGTATTGGATTAGATGACCATTTAATAACATCAATTTTTTCTCCTCTTAATTCATTTACTACTTGTTGAATTCTTGCTCCTCTAGCTCCAATACAGGCACCTACAGGGTCCACTTCTTCTTCGGCGCTATCAACAGCTACTTTTGTTCTTGGCCCAACAGCTCTTGAAGGAGGGTTGGCTTCTCTTGAAACAGCAATAATTTTAACTGTGCCTTCTTGAATTTCCGGGACTTCATTTTCAAATAAATAAACCACTAAACCAGCATTTGCTCTACTTACAAAAAGTTGCGGCCCTTTTCTTGCAATTTCGCTAACTTCTTTCAAAAATACTTTGAAAGTTGCATTTGCTCTATAGTTATCATTTGGTAATTGATCTCTCTTGGGAAGTTCAGCCTCTACTTCAGGTCTACCAATACCCGAACTAACTCCCATAATTACTGATTGTCTTTCAAATCTTATAACTCTTGCAGTTAAAACAGGATCTTCCAAATCCGCAAATTCTTCTTGGATCATTTTTCGTTGTTGATCTCTTAATTTTTGGGCTAAAACTTGCTTTGTTGTCGAAGCAGCCATTCGCCCAAATTCCTTTTTTTCTGGAGTAACGTCTAAAACAACTGTGTCGCCTATTTGCGCATCATTAGCTACTTGTTTAACTTCTACAAGAGATATTTGATGATCTTCGCTCTCAACTTCTTCAACAATTATTTTACTCGACAATATCCTATAACCTTCTTCATCTAGATCTAGTCCAACATCAAAATTACTGAAATACTCTTCATCAAATGGATCTTGGTTAGCTCCAATGTAAAAAGTTTTTCTATATTTTTCGTATCCTTTTAATAAAGCTTCGCGTAAGGCTAATTCTACGATATTAGGAGGTAACTTTTTTTCCTCACTAATGTCTTCAATGAGATTGTTTAAACCTGGGAGAATAACTAATGCCATCTATGATGGGGATTTGAATAATGGTTGAAAATAATTAATCTTTTAATGTACAAAGACTAATTTTTAGTACTTCATCAAAAGGGATTTTTTTAATCTTACCTTTTATGTTAATGGCTAAATAATCTTTAGACTTTTCATAAAGTAAACCATTCAGAAATTTTATTTTTGAATTCTTTTGGTTTAACTCAACATTAACTGGAAAACCTTTAAAAGTTTTGAAGTCTCTTTCTGAGGTTAGTTCATCACTGACCCCTTGACTACTAATTTCTAAGACATATGAACAATTTAAAAGATTTGATTTTTCTATTTCGTCAGATGCTGGGGTATTAAATAGCGCACAATCATCTAAGGAAATGTCATCCCCATCAGTTTTTCTTATAGTTATTTCAATAACTATTGGATTTCGATTAGTTTGTATATTTATACCGCAGATTTCTAAATCCCATTCATTGGCAACTTTTTCTAATAAAGCTTCTAGTTTACTTTTGTTTTCTTTATTCAAATTTATCTATTAACTTGATTTAAATTAATTTTCACACATAAAAAATTTTTTTCTATAAGATTTCGAAAATTTGTATTTTATGGATGTAAACAAAAAAACAACAATAATAATTTTCTTCAATTAGATTTATTTAATGCATTTATAAACTTTTAAATAGATGAATTTTTTAAAGATTAGATTTGTTAATTTAATCAGAATATTCATTATTGTCTGTTTTTGTTTAATTAATTTCTCTCAAGAAGGAGAAGTGATAGCTTTGGCTTCTTTTGACAGCCATAATTTTGTATCATCCGCAGTGAAAAATGTTGGACCTGCTGTTGTAAAAATCGATACTGAGCGATTGATAGAGAGGCAACAATTTGATCCCACTCTATTGGACCCATTGTTGAGGGATTTACTAGGAGAGCAAGGAATTACCCCTGAGAGAGAGAGAGGCCAAGGTTCTGGAGTAATCATCAATCAAAATGGATTGGTTCTTACAAATGCTCATGTGGTAGAAAGAGTTGATGATGTTTCAGTAACTTTGGCAGATGGAACTATTTGCGATGGTCAAGTTTTGGGAACTGATGCAATAACTGACCTAGCTTTGGTAAAAATCGATGACTCTAAATACTTTAACTTTGCTCCACTTGGAAATTCTGAAGATCTTGAGGTTGGAGATTGGGCTATAGCTTTAGGTACTCCTTATGGTCTAGAAAAAACAGTTACCTTAGGTATCGTAAGTAGTTTACATAGAGATATTAATAGTCTAGGTTTTTCAGATAAAAGGCTTGATCTTATTCAGACTGACGCTGCAATAAATCCAGGTAATTCTGGAGGACCGCTTATTAACTCAAATGGTGAGGTTATAGGAATTAATACATTGGTTAGAAGTGGTCCTGGAGCTGGCCTGGGTTTCGCAATACCTATCAATCTTGCTAAAAGTGTTTCAGATCAGCTTCTTAAAAATGGGGAAGTTATTCACCCATACTTAGGTGTCCAATTGATCTCTTTGAATCCTAGAATTGCTAAAGAACATAATCAAGACCCAAATTCATTAGTTCAATTGCCAGAAAGAAATGGAGCTTTAATTCAATCAATCATACCTAATAGTCCTGCTGAAAAAGCTGGTTTAAGAAGAGGAGATTTAGTAATAGCAGCAGAAAATATCTCTATTGAAGAACCTAAAGCTTTGCTAGATGAAGTAGAAAAAGCTCAAATAGGTAAAGTATTCCTCCTTAATGTTTTGCGAGACAATAAGGAAATCCAGATAAATATCACACCAGAACCTCTGCCAGGTTTGACATAAATCACCCATTGAAATTTAATAATTTATAAACATAGAAGAAAAATTTTGGATTCACAAACTCAAATGAAAAAAATAGTTGCTGATGCAGCAATTAAGGAAGTAAAAAATGACATGATACTTGGATTAGGATCTGGATCTACTGCTGCTCTTATGATAAAAAGTCTTGCGGACGAAATACGTTCTGGAAAACTTAAAAATATAAGAGGTGTTGCAACTTCCTTTCAGTCAGAAGTTTTAGCTCTTGAACTGGATATACCTCTTATCGATTTAGCTTCTGTTTCCCAAATCGATTTAGCTATTGATGGAGCAGATGAAGTTGATCCGGGATTTCAATTAATAAAAGGAGGTGGGGCATGTCATGTTAGAGAAAAGTTAGTGGCAACTAAAGCTGATCAATTGTTGATCGTAGTTGACGAAACTAAACTTGTAGAAAACTTAAATGAATCATTTCCTTTACCTGTAGAGGTCCTCCCAAATGCTTGGAAACAAGTGCAGGATATTATCTCAGAGATGAAAGGTAGCTCTAGTCTAAGAATGGCTACAAAAAAAGCTGGTCCAGTTGTTACTGATCAGGGCAATCTAATTCTAGATGTATTGTTTAATGATGGTATTAAGAATCCAAAAGATACTGAATTGAGTCTCAATAATATTCCGGGTGTATTAGAGAATGGATTATTTGTTGATCTTACAGACAAAGTATTGGTCGGTAAAGTTGAAAACAGTATTCCAGTTGTTTATTCTCCCTCAAAAGTTTGTTAATCTTCAAATCTTATTTTTACTGAATTAGCATGGCTATGTAATCCCTCACTATTAGCGAGGTTAATAATATCAAGGCTGGTAGCTTTTAAACTTTTTTCATTAAACTCTATTATTGAAGTATTTTTCATAAAAGTTTCAACTCCTAGAGAACCGCTAAATCTAGAATTTCCTGATGTTGGTAAAGTATGATTTGGTCCGGCAAGATAATCTCCCACAGCTTCTGGGGTCCATTTCCCTAAAAATATTGCACCTGCATTTTCTATGCCTTGAAGAATCTTTTTTGAATCTAAAGCTAATATCTCTAGGTGTTCTGGAGCAAAGTTATTGCTTAGTTCGATACATGATTTGTAATTGTCGCAAACAACAATTAATCCCCAATTTTTTATTGAATCCAAGCAAATTTCTTTTCTTGGATGATTATCTATTTTTTTATAAATTTCTCCTAATACTTCTTTTGCCTGTTTATTTGAAGTAGTTAAAAGTATTGAAGACGCTAAAGGATCATGTTCTGCTTGTGCAAGTAAATCAGATGCTATTAGAGTGCTTTTAGCTGTTTCATCTGCAATGATTAATATTTCACTTGGACCTGCCAAAGAATCAATTCCTGTAGAGCCATAAATTAGTTTTTTTGCAGTAGTTACATAAATATTCCCTGGACCTGTAATAACATCAACTTTATTGATTTGATTTGTGCCAAATGCTAGAGCACCAATTGCTTGAGCTCCACCAATTCTAAAAACTTTATTGATTCCTGATAGGTGAGCTGCAGCTAGTACAGTTTTGTTTATTTTACCTTCTCTATTTCCAGGAGATACCATTATGATTTCTTCAACTCCTGCTACTGTTGCAGGTATTGCATTCATTAAAACAGTACTTGGATAAGCAGCTCTACCTCCGGGGATATAAATACCTGCATTTTTCACTGGTAACCATCTCCGTTGGACTGTATCGCCATGTTCTCCTTTTAAAGTGAAGGATGATGGAATTTCTTTTTCATGGAATTTTTTAACTCTGTTATAGGCTAACTCAAGAGAGCTTTTTAAATTGCTATCAATTTCATTCCATGCATCCTTTAATTCCTCTTTACTGACTTGCATAGGGTCAGGGTTAAAACCATCAAATTTTCTGGTATATTTTTCCACTGCCATATCTCCATAATTTTTTACCTCTTGAAGTATTTCTTCTACAATTGCATTTATTTTATTATTGTTTTCTGAGTCAGTTCGAGTAGCAATCCTTTTTAACTCTTGGATAGCGTATTCTTTATTATTTATGATCTTCATATTCTTAATTTTTCAAATTGAAAGGCTCTTGTCCAATTTAATAGCTCTTTAAATTATATATGATTGATTAGTAGTCGATCTATTTGTTATTATTTAGTATCTACTATCAAGGTATCCTTTGTGGCCAATAACAAATCTGCAAAAAAGAGAATCCAAATTGCTGAAAGAAATCGTCTTATCAATAAGTCATACAAATCTACAGTAAGAACTTTTACTAAAAAAACTTTAGAAAATTGCGAAAAATATAAAAAAGAACCTAATGATGAAAATAAAAATTTAGTGAAAACAAGTCTTAATAAAGCTTTTAGCTTAATTGATAAAGCAGTTAAAAAAAATGTCCTTCACAAGAATAACGGTGCCAATAAAAAATCAAAAATTAATAATTTTGTCAAAAATACTCTTATCACAAAGTAAAAAGGCATATCAAGATTATGAGCGATATCGAACTCATAGACTCACACTGTCATTTAATATTTGAAAATTTCGAAAAAGATCTTGAAGATGTTGTACTAAGATTGCGCTCAAGAGGTGTAAAAAAATTAGTTCATGCTTGTTGTGAATTAACAGAAATTCCAAAGTTGAAAAAAATATCTCAAGAATTTAATGAAATTTACTATTCAGTTGGCTTACACCCGCTAGAAGCAAAAAAATGGGAAGAAAGCTCAAAATCTATTTTAAGAAAATCAGCACAGGAGGATATACGAGTTGTAGCTATTGGGGAATTAGGCTTGGATTTTTTTAAGAATGAAAATAAAACACAGCAAATTGAAGCACTTATTCCTCAAATGGAGTTAGCTTATGAACTTAAATTGCCTGTAATTATCCATTGCAGAGATGCTGCAAATGAAATGATTGAGATATGTAGTGATCTTTCTAAAAAAGGAAAATGTCCTAATGGTGTACTCCATTGTTGGACAGGAACTCCAGAAGAAATGAAGCAATTTTTGGATCTTGGATTTTACATCAGTTTTAGTGGAATAGTAACTTTCCCAAAAGCACATGAAATTCATGAGTGTGCCAAAATAGTCCCTAATGATAAATACCTAATTGAAACTGACTCACCATTTTTAGCTCCTGTTCCTCATAGGGGTAAAAGAAATGAACCTGCATTTGTTGAAAATGTTGCTAATTTTATGGCAGATTTAAGATCTACTGAATTACTCACAATTGCTAGAGAGTCATCTAAGAATGCTGAAGATTTGTTTAAATTTGACTTGTTAATTTGACATAGCAGCTGTTAATATAAGTAATTACTTGATATTTCTCTTAATTTTTTTGCTTTAACTTGCACATTTAATCTTTTATTAACATTTAATAAAATTTAATTCTTCTTTATTAGATTGATTTTTTGTTGAATTCGAGATTTAATAGTTGATTTAATATTAAATGAGAAGTTAAAGAACAAAATTTAAGTAGATTAAAAGTAAATAGTAAATCTCACAAAATCGCAGGTTTTCTTGGATGAGCAGTAGCGCTTTACAGGTAGCAAAAACAGCTACTTATCTCCCAGATTTAGTTGAAGTACAAAGAGCAAGCTTTAAATGGTTTTTGGAAAAGGGTTTAATAGAAGAACTACAAAATTTTTCTCCTATTTCCGATTACACCGGTAAATTAGAATTACATTTTATTGGTGAAGAGTACAGGTTAAAAAGACCTAGGCATGATGTTGAGGAAGCTAAAAGAAGAGATGCTACATTCGCATCTCAAATGTATGTAACTTGTAGGTTGATTAATAAAGAGACAGGAGAAATTAAAGAACAAGAAGTCTTTATTGGCGAATTGCCATTAATGACTGAACGGGGAACTTTCATTATTAATGGTGCTGAAAGAGTTATTGTTAATCAAATTGTTCGAAGTCCTGGGGTATATTTCAAAGATGAACTAGATAAAAATGGTCGAAGAACCTACAACGCTAGCGTTATCCCTAATAGAGGTGCATGGTTAAAATTCGAGACTGACAAAAATAATCTACTTTATGTGAGAGTTGATAAAACTAGAAAAATTAATGCTCATGTTCTAATGAGAGCGATGGGTCTCTCAGATAATGATGTTGTCGATAAAATTAGGCATCCAGAGTTTTATCAAAAATCAATTGATTCAGCTAATGACGATGGTATAAATTCAGAGGATCAGGCGTTACTCGAGCTTTACAAGAAGCTACGTCCTGGTGAACCCCCCTCTGTCTCTGGCGGACAACAGCTATTACACAGTAGATTTTTTGATCCCAAAAGATATGATTTAGGCCGAGTTGGGAGATATAAAATAAATAAAAAATTGAGGCTTACCGTCCCAGACGATCTAAGAACGCTTACCCATGAAGATGTTCTTTCTACAATTGATTATTTAATCAACCTAGAATTGGATATTGGCGGTGCTAGTTTGGATGATATTGACCACCTTGGTAATCGAAGGGTTAGATCTGTAGGAGAACTTCTTCAAAATCAATTCAGAGTTGGGCTTAATCGTTTAGAGAGAATTATTAAAGAGAGAATGACTGTAGGAGAAACAGATTCTCTAACTCCTGCTCAACTAGTTAATCCCAAACCTTTGGTTGCTGCTATAAAGGAATTTTTTGGCTCAAGTCAATTAAGTCAGTTTATGGATCAAACTAATCCTCTGGCTGAATTAACACATAAGAGAAGAATTTCAGCATTAGGTCCAGGAGGTCTAACTAGAGAAAGAGCAGGCTTTGCGGTTAGAGATATACACCCTTCACATTATGGAAGGTTATGTCCTATTGAGACTCCTGAAGGTCCTAATGCAGGACTTATAAATTCTTTAGCTACTCATGCAAGAGTCAATGAATACGGTTTTATTGAAACACCTTTTTGGGAAGTTAATAACGGTAAAGTTAATAAGGAAGGTGATCCTGTTTATCTTTCTGCTGATTTAGAAGATGAGTGTAGGGTGGCTCCAGGAGATGTTGCGACTGACAAAGAGGGCAATATAATTGCAAATCTGATACCAGTAAGATACAGACAGGATTTTGAGAAAGTACCTCCTCTTCAAGTGGATTATGTGCAGCTATCTCCGGTTCAGGTAATTTCAGTTGCTACTTCACTTATTCCTTTCTTGGAACATGATGATGCTAACAGAGCTCTCATGGGATCAAATATGCAACGCCAAGCCGTTCCATTGCTCAGGCCAGAACGTCCTTTAGTTGGAACAGGTTTAGAATCTCAAGTTGCTAGAGATTCCGGAATGGTTCCCATAACAAAAGTTAATGGAACTGTATCTTACGTAGACGCAAATGAGATTGTCGTTAAAGATGAGCATGGTAACGAACATTTTCACTATCTTCAGAAGTATCAAAGATCAAATCAAGATACTTGCCTCAACCAAAGACCCATAGTGAAAATTGGAGATAGAGTTATATCTGGGCAGGTTTTAGCAGATGGATCCGCATGTGAAGGAGGGGAAATAGCCCTTGGCCAAAACGTTTTAATTGCTTATATGCCATGGGAGGGATACAACTACGAAGATGCGATTCTTGTGAGTGAAAGGATGGTAACTGATGATTTATATACCTCAGTACATATTGAAAAATATGAAATTGAAGCAAGACAAACGAAGCTCGGGCCTGAAGAAATCACAAGAGAGATTCCCAATATCTCGGAAGAAAGCTTGAATAATCTTGATGAGATGGGAATTATTAGGATTGGTGCTTTTGTCGAGAGCGGAGATATTCTTGTTGGAAAAGTGACTCCAAAAGGTGAATCAGATCAACCACCTGAAGAAAAATTGTTAAGAGCTATTTTCGGTGAAAAGGCTCGAGATGTGAGAGATAATTCCCTCAGGGTACCTAAAACTGAAAAAGGAAGGGTTTTGGATGTGCGCATCTATACGAGAGAACAAGGTGATGAATTACCTCCAGGAGCTAACATGGTCGTTAGAGTTTATGTGGCTCAGAGAAGGAAAATTCAAGTAGGTGACAAAATGGCTGGAAGGCATGGAAATAAAGGAATTATTAGCAGAATCTTACCAAGAGAAGATATGCCTTATTTGCCTGACGGAACCCCTGTGGACATAGTTCTTAATCCTTTAGGGGTTCCAAGTAGGATGAATGTAGGTCAAGTTTTTGAATTATTGATGGGCTGGGCAGCCTCCAACTTAAACTGCAGGGTTAAGGTTGTTCCATTTGATGAAATGTATGGAGCTGAAAAATCACATGCAACTGTTCAAGCATTTTTAGAGGAGGCTTCAAAACAACCAGGTAAAGCATGGGTTTACAATCCTGAAGATCCTGGAAAGTTATTGCTTAAAGATGGTAGAACAGGTGAACCCTTCGATCAACCAGTTGCTGTCGGATACTCTCACTTCCTAAAATTAGTCCATTTGGTGGATGATAAAATTCATGCAAGATCTACTGGCCCTTACTCTTTGGTTACACAGCAACCATTGGGAGGTAAAGCTCAGCAAGGGGGACAAAGGCTTGGGGAAATGGAAGTATGGGCTCTTGAAGCTTATGGAGCCGCTTATACACTTCAGGAATTGTTAACAGTTAAATCTGATGATATGCAAGGAAGGAATGAGGCGCTCAATGCAATCGTAAAAGGTAAACCGATCCCAAGGCCTGGTACTCCTGAGTCATTTAAAGTTCTTATGAGGGAATTACAATCTCTAGGTTTGGATATAGGGGTTTATACAGACGAAGGAAAAGAAGTTGATTTAATGCAAGATATCAATCCGAGAAGAAATACTCCATCAAGACCGACTTATGAATCACTAGGAACCTCTGAATATGAGGAAGATTAAATACTCAAGTAAAACCTATTAATTTAAATTCGCTAAAAATGACAAACAGCAACTTAAGAACTGAAAACCACTTTGATTACGTCAAAATTTCAATAGCCTCTCCACAAAGAATAATGGATTGGGGTCAGAGGACATTGCCCAATGGACAAGTAGTTGGTGAAGTTACGAAACCTGAAACTATCAATTACAGGACACTTAAGCCAGAAATGGATGGATTGTTTTGCGAAAAGATTTTTGGGCCATCTAAAGATTGGGAATGTCATTGTGGAAAGTATAAAAGAGTAAGACATCGCGGCATTGTTTGTGAGAGATGTGGGGTTGAAGTAACTGAAAGTAGAGTCAGAAGGCATAGGATGGGCTATATAAAACTTGCCGCGCCAGTTTCCCATGTTTGGTATTTGAAAGGAATCCCTAGTTACGTTGCAATACTTTTGGATATTCCTCTAAGGGATGTAGAACAAATAGTTTACTTTAATTGTTATGTCGTTTTAGATCCAGGTGATCATAAAGAACTTAAATATAAGCAATTACTCACTGAGGATGAGTGGCTGGAAATTGAAGATGAAATTTATGCTGAAGATTCAACTATCGAAAATGAACCTTTTGTTGGAATTGGAGCTGAGGCACTAAAGCAGTTACTTGAGGACCTTGATTTAAACCAGGTTGCTGAAGAGCTTAGAGAAGAAATTACAAATAGCAAAGGGCAAAAGAGGGCAAAGCTTATTAAAAGGATAAGGGTTATTGATAATTTCATTGCAACTAATGCACAACCAGAATGGATGGTTTTAGATGCAATCCCAGTTATACCTCCCGATCTTAGACCTATGGTGCAGCTTGATGGGGGAAGATTTGCAACTTCAGACTTAAATGACTTATATAGAAGAGTTATAAATAGAAATAATAGATTAGCTAGGCTTCAAGAAATCTTAGCTCCAGAAATCATAGTTAGGAATGAAAAAAGAATGCTTCAAGAGGCAGTCGATGCCCTTATAGATAATGGAAGGAGAGGAAGGACTGTTGTTGGGGCAAATAATAGAGCTCTAAAGTCCCTAAGTGACATAATTGAAGGAAAACAAGGAAGATTTAGACAGAATCTTCTCGGAAAGCGTGTTGACTATTCAGGAAGATCTGTAATAGTTGTTGGCCCTAAATTAAAAATGCATCAGTGTGGTCTCCCAAAAGAAATGGCTATAGAGCTCTTTCAACCTTTTGTTATTCATAGATTGATACGACAAAATATTGTGAATAATATTAAAGCTGCAAAAAAATTAATACAAAAGGCCGATGACGAAGTTATGCAGGTGCTTCAAGAAGTTATTGAGGGCCATCCAATTCTCTTAAACAGAGCCCCTACGCTGCATCGTTTAGGAATTCAAGCTTTTGAACCAAAATTAGTTGGAGGTAGAGCAATACAACTTCATCCTTTAGTTTGTCCTGCATTCAATGCTGACTTTGATGGAGATCAAATGGCAGTGCATGTTCCTTTAGCTTTAGAGGCACAAACTGAAGCACGCATGCTTATGTTGGCTAGTAATAATATTCTTTCTCCTGCTACTGGGGAACCAATTGTGACTCCATCACAAGATATGGTTTTGGGATCTTATTATCTAACGGCTTTGCAACCGAATTATCAAAAACCAGAATTTGGAATTAATAAGACTACTTTTGCTTCATTAGAAGATGTCATTTTTGCCTTTGAGGATAAAAGACTCAGCCTACATGAATGGGTTTGGGTTAGATTTAATGGAGAAGTTGAAGATGAAGACGAAATGAGTAGCCCACAAAAAACTCAGGAGCTAGAAGATGGCTCAAGATTAGAAATCTGGAATTTAAGAAGGGACAGATTTGACTCTGATAATAATTTAATAAGTAGATTTGTTCTGACAACTGTTGGGAGAGTAGTTATGAACTATACCATCATTGATTCTGTATCTAAAACTTAATCTTTAAAACTATTTTTCATTTATTTCAAAAATCATGACTTCATCTAAACCTAAAAAAACATCCAAAGTACGCAAAACCACTAAAAACTCAAAAAGAGATAATCCAGTTACAATGCCTGCTCTCCCTAAAACAACTCCATCATTTAAGAATAAGGTAGTTGATAAGAAAGCCTTAAAAAATTTAGTCTCTTGGGCTTATAAAACCCATGGAACTGCTATAACTGCAGCCATGGCTGATAATCTAAAGGACTTGGGATTTAAATATGCTACCCAAGCAGCTGTTTCTATTTCAGTAGATGACTTAAAAGTTCCTGAAGCTAAACAAGATTTAATTGGACAAGCTGAAGAGCAAATAACTGCGACAGAAGAATGTTATAGGCTTGGTGAAATTACCGAAGTTGAAAGGCACACAAAAGTTATAGATACCTGGACTGAAACTAATGAAAGATTGGTAGATGCTGTTAAGAATAATTTTAATCAAAATGATCCTCTAAATTCCGTTTGGATGATGGCTAATTCAGGAGCAAGGGGTAATATGTCTCAGGTGAGACAACTTGTTGGTATGAGGGGATTGATGGCTAATCCTCAAGGAGAAATCATTGACCTGCCAATAAGAACCAATTTTAGAGAAGGCCTCACTGTTACTGAATATGTGATTTCGTCTTATGGAGCAAGGAAAGGTTTGGTTGACACTGCCTTAAGAACTGCGGATTCTGGCTATTTGACTAGAAGATTAGTGGATGTAGCTCAAGATGTAATTGTTAGAGAAGAAGATTGTGGAACAGAACGGTCAATAGTTGTTGAAGCTGAAGATGGTAAATTTGGAGCAAGGCTTCTTGGTAGGCTTACCTCTGAGGATATTTTTGATGCTGAAGAAAACCTTCTTGTTCCTAAAAACACAGCAATAGATAGCTCATTGTCAAGTGAAATTGAGAAAGCATCTATTAAAAAAGTCAAAATAAGATCCCCATTAACATGTGAAGCAAATAGATCGGTTTGTAGGAGGTGTTACGGATGGGCATTGGCTCATAATCATTTGGTTGATTTAGGAGAAGCAGTTGGAATTATTGCTGCTCAATCTATTGGCGAGCCAGGAACTCAATTGACAATGAGAACTTTCCATACTGGAGGTGTATCAACTGCGGAAAGTGGAGTAGTAAGATCAAAAATTTCTGGTAAAGTTGAATTTAGTTCAAAAGCAAAGATTAGAGGTTACAGAACCCCACATGGAGTAGAAGCTAAACAAGCGGAAGTTGATTTCATACTAAAAGTAGTTCCTCAAGGAAATAATTCTGGCAAAGCTCAAAAAATAGAAGTTACTAGCGGATCTCTTTTATTTGTAGAAGATGGGCAAGAAATTAATTCTGATATAACTGTTGCACAGATTACTGCTGGAGCCGTGAAGAAGAGTGTTGAAAAAGCAACAAAAGATGTTATTTGTGATTTAGCTGGTCAAGTTAGGTACGACAAGGTTATTCAACCAAAGGAAGTTACAGATAGGCAGGGAAATATTACCTTAAAAGCTCAAAGATTAGGCAGATTGTGGGTTTTAGCAGGAGATGTTTATAACTTGCCACCTAATGCAAGACCAGTTATCTCATCTGGAAAAACTGTTGATGAAGGAACTGTTTTGGCAGAGGCAAGTCAATCAAGTGAGTTTGGCGGACAAGTTCGATTGAGAGATTCAGTAGGAGACTCAAGAGAAGTTCAGATTGTTACAACCTCAATGTCCTTAACTAATTTTAAATTAATTGAAGAATCTACTCACGCAGGTCAAATTCATAATTTGGAATCTAGTGATGGTACATCCTATAGGTTAAATATTTCTCCAGGAAATAAAATCAGTAATGGTGAAGTAATAGCAGATTTAATTGATGAAAGGTACCGTACAAAAACTGGTGGTCTAGTAAAGTATGCACCGGGATTAAGTGTAAAAAAAGCAAGATCATCTAAAAATGGTTTTGAAGTAAGTCAGGGAGGGACATTGCTTTGGATTCCTCAAGAGACACATGAAATCAATAAAGATATATCTCTTCTAATGATTGAAGATATGAAATGGATAGAAGCTGGAACAGAAGTTGTAAAAGATATTTTTAGTCAAACTTCAGGAATTGTTACTGTTACGCAAAAAAATGATATCCTTCGTGAAATAACTGTGAGAAATGGAACTTTTCATGAGTGTGATGATGAAGATGTTTTGAATAGATTTACAGAAGAAGGAAATCTAGTAAATCCTGGCGAAAAGATTTTAGATGGTGTTGATAATAAAGAAATTTTATTTGTTCAAAAACTAGAAACACCTAAATGTCGAGGCTTGTTATTAAGAACTGTTGAAGAATTTACTATTCCTGACCAAGCTGAGTTGCCCCAACTATCACATGTTAAGCAGGATAAAGGCCCACATTTAGGCTTAAAAGCTATCCAAAGGCTTACCTATAAAGACGGAGATTTGATAAAATCTGTTGAAGGGGTTGAATTACTTAAAACTCATTTAAGCATTGAAAGCTTTGATGCAACTCCTCAAATGACTATTGACGTCGAATCTATTGAAGATAAAAATGATGCATCAATTAATAGATTAAATTTAGTAATATTGGAGTCTATTCTTGTAAGAAGAGATACTATATCTGACTCCAGCCATGGTTCAACACATACAGAACTTCAAGTCATTAATGACCAATTAGTAAAAGCAGGAGATGTAATAGCTACTACCCAAATTCTTTGTAAAGAGAAGGGATTGGTTCAATTGCCAAATATTGTTGATGATGAGCCAATAAGAAGGTTAATTGTTGAAAGAGAAGAAGATAAAATTAAAATTAAAATTAGTGATAAAGCAGTAGTTAAAGTTGGGGATCGTATAGTTGATGGTGATCCTATTAGTAATTCTGTAAAATCAACTTCTTGTGGAGAAATAGAAGAAATTTCTAATAGTTCAGTAACCTTAAGACTTGGCAGACCTTATATGGTTTCTCCTGATTCAGTTTTACATGTTAAAGACGGAGATTTAGTTCTTAGGGGAGATGGTTTAGCTTTACTTGTTTTTGAAAGGCAGAAAACTGGTGATATCGTACAAGGATTGCCTCGTATTGAAGAATTATTAGAAGCTAGGAGACCCAGAGACTCAGCAATTCTATGTAAAAAATCTGGAATTGTTAATATTAAAAAAGGTAATGATGAAGAATCAGTTTCTTTATCTGTTATTGAAAAAGATGATTTAGTTAATGAATATCAGCTTTTAATAGGGAAAAATATAATGGTTAGTGATGGACAACAAGTTACAGGTGGAGAATCTTTAACTGATGGTCCAATTAATCCTCATGAACTATTAGATTGCTATTTCAATGATTTAAAAGATCAAAAACCTCTGCTAGATGCAGCTCGAGAATCCATATCAAAACTACAAAGAAGTATGGTTAGTGAGGTACAAAATGTTTACAAGTCACAAGGTGTAGCAATCGATGATAAGCATATTGAAGTTATTGTCAGACAGATGACAAGTAAAGTCCGTGTAGAAGATGCTGGGGATACTACTCTTTTACCTGGTGAACTCATAGAGTTGAGGCAAGTAGAAGATACAAACCAAGCTATGGCAATTACAGGAGGAGCTCCAGCAGAATTTACTCCTGTTTTGTTGGGTATTACCAAAGCCTCTCTCAATACAGATAGCTTTATCTCAGCAGCATCGTTCCAAGAGACAACAAGGGTTCTTACAGAAGCTGCGATTGAAGGTAAATCTGATTGGCTAAGAGGTTTAAAAGAAAATGTTATCATCGGTAGATTAATACCTGCAGGTACAGGTTTTAGCGGTTTTGTGGAGGAATTATCCTCAGAGGCTGGCCCTCATCCCGATATTCTTGCAGAAGAATCTGGTGGCTACAGAAGAGCACAGAACTTAAGGCCTGATTATACAGTTGATATGCCGCAATCACCTGCCGTAAGCTCTACTGCAATACTTGATGATCCTAGCGATGAAGATTTGGAGACAACTAGAAATCGACATGGAATCGATCCTTCTTCGAGTAATTTTGCGGCCTTCGCAAGGCCTAATGCTGAAAATCAATTTTCTGAAGATCAATTACCAGATCCTGCTGCACTGGAAGGATTGCAGGAGGAGGGTCTTCTGTCTGATGAATAAATATTATCTATTATTATTTTTAGTGATTAGAATGAATTTTTTAAATTTGTAAGAGATGATTAAGCCAGAGATTGTCCCCAAAAGAAAATTACCTCGTTATGGATTCCATCCTTATAATGAGAGACTAAATGGAAGAATGGCCATGATTGGTTTTATTGCGCTTCTTCTTACAGAATTCTTTTTAAAACATGGTTTGCTGTTATGGTGAAAATAATTTTGAAATAAAGACTACTTAATTTGAAAAATCTTCTTGGAAGTAGTGTTAAAGATTTAGAAAATGTGGCTTTATGTTATGGTCAAGCTGCTTTTAGGGGTCGTCAAATCTATAACTGGATTTATAACTACAAAAATAAAAAGAAAAATATTGATCAAATAGAAGTCTTACCTTTAGATTTTAGAAAGAAGTTAAAGGATGATGGTTATAAAGTAAGTGAGCTAAGTATTCGAGAAAGAAACTTAGCTAACGATGGTACTCTAAAGTTGTTGCTGTCTACAGAAGATAATGAAAGTATTGAATGCGTTGGTATACCAACTGAAAAAAGACTAACTGCTTGTCTATCTAGTCAAGTTGGTTGCCCAATGGACTGCAAATTTTGTGCAACTGGAAAGGAAGGCTTGAAGAGATCATTAAAAGCAAGTGAAATTTTAGATCAAATTTTATTTCTTGAAAATGAAATGAATAGAAAAGTAACTAATATTGTTTTCATGGGTATGGGTGAGCCCTTATTGAATATTGATGAGCTACTCATGTCAATTAGATCTATAAATGAGGATTTTCAAATTAGCCAGAGAAAGATAACTGTAAGCACTGTCGCTGTCCCAAAAATGATAAATAAATTATCAGCAAAGTCTTTTCTAGTATTAGGTAATTGTCAATTTACATTAGCAATAAGCTTACATGCTTCAAACCAAAAAATAAGGGAAACGATAATACCAAGTGCAAAAAACTATGAGATCGAAAACATAATTGAAGACTGTAAGCGATACGTAAGAGATACTGGTCGGAGGGTAAGTTTTGAATATTTAATGCTAAGTGGGGTTAATGATAAATTAGAACATGCTAATGAATTAAGTAATTTGCTGAAAGGGTTTCAATGCCACGTCAATTTAATACAGTACAACAAAATTGATGAGGTTGAATTTCAAAGAGCCTCACAAAAAAATCTTCAATCATTTCAATCTAGACTTTCTAATAATGGCATTGCTGTTAGCTTGCGAAAAAGCAGAGGTCTGGATAAAAATGCTGCATGTGGACAGTTAAGACAAAATACAACAAAGAAATAACATTATTTTAGAAAAGATTATCTTAAAAAATTTTTTAAAAGTCTCTTAAAAAGGTTATCATTATGTTAATTAAATTTGAATTTTTGGGTTTTATTAAGACAAAAATTTTACCTTTTGCTATCGTCACGCTTTTTGGAATTGCATTCTTTGCGGTTAGTGCAAGAATTTGGCTGCCAGGAGATATGATGTCACCTGCTCCAATGAATTAATATTATTAGATTCTGAAAATGACAAAAGAAAAGGATCCTCATCAAGAAAGCTTAGCTGAAATCGCTGTTGATCCAGATGTTTTAGCCAGAGAATTGGCTTTAGAGATTGAAATTGATCCTTTAGAGCAAATTGATGAAGATGTTTTTTCAAAAGATTTAAATATTACTCAAGAGTGTGATGAAGCTTTAAAAATGCTCAAAGGTAATAGAGAAGAGAGAATACAAGGCTTAAGAATATTTTGTGAGTATCGAGATCAAAGATCTTTCCCCCTTTTATTACCATTGCTTGACCAACCTTGCCCTGTAGAAAGAATGAGTGCGGTATATGCTTTAGGACGTAATCCATGTCCTAGCGCGGTTCAAAAACTTGTCAGTCTTTTGAAGACTGATGACAATGCTTATGTCAGAAGAGCGACTGCATGGAGCTTAGCTAATTATGATAACCAAATTGTTTTAGGACCATTAATAAATGCTTTAAAGAATGATGTGGCTGCCGTAAGGTTATGGTCATCTAGTTCTTTAGCTGAAATTGGAAATGTTTCTTTTGAGAACGCTCAATTAGCAGCAGAACAACTTTTAATAAGTTTAAAGATTGATAATGAATCGGGCGTACGAAGTAATTGCATTTGGTCATTGTGTAGGTTGTACGAAAAATTAAACAATACATTGCAAGAAAGTTTTGTTGATGAATGTACAAAGATAGCCCTTTTCGATAAAGAGCCATCCGTTATGGAAGAAGCAAAAACCGCTCTTGATTCAATGGGGATGCAAGGTTTTTATAATTAATAATAATAATTTTTACGAGAATGCTACATAAATAATTAATTTATCAGATATTCACTATAAAAATTAAAATAAATTAACTTGTACCAACTGAAACAAAAAAATTTCGTTATTGTATATAAAGTAAAAGTACTCAGTACTTGAATTTAATGCCTCAAAAAACATTGAGATTCAAAATTCATCAAGACGGAAGAGTTGAAGAGACTGTTGAGGGATTTACAGGTAATTCATGCAATGAAGCTACAAAAAATCTCGAAGATGCTCTTGGTAAAGTAACAGTTAAGAATAAAACTTCTGATGCTTTCATCTCTAATCAAAGTGAAAACTTAACACAATTAAATAACGAATCTAATGTCACATTTTAGTACAATTAAAACTCAGCTCAAAGAAGTAGAGCCTTTAATTAAAGCTTTAAATCATTTCGGTTATAGTATTAACCAAGAAGAAAAGTTTGTAAAAGGATATAAAGGTCAATTTACAGCTGTTGATATAAGTATGAATTTACCCGGTGATACCCAAGTTGGATTTAAATGGGATAACAATTCCAATGCATATGAATTAGTTACTGACCTTGATCTATGGAAATTTGAGATTCCAGTAGAAAGATTTATCTCAAAAGTTACACAAATGTATGCTTACCAAACAATCATCTCTAAAACGCAAGAAGATGGATACCAAATCGTAGAGCAAAAAAATAAAAATGATGGTTCTATTGAATTGGTCTTAACCAAGTGGGAAATCTAATGTCAAAATATGGATTTTACGGATCCATTTCATAATACTGAAGAAAATATTGAGATTTCAGGCTATGAGCCCGTTTTAGGTGGTCAGTTAGCCGAAAAAGCTATATGGGTTGATGAAGCAAAGTGTATTGGATGTCGATACTGTGTTCACGTCGCTTCGAACACTTTCACAGTTGATGAATTTCATGGTAGAAGTAGAGCTATTAGGCAAGATGGAGATAGTTCTGATGTCATACAAGAAGCAATAGATACATGCCCTGTTGATTGTATTCATTGGGTTAAATTTGAAGAATTAGATGATTTAGAGAATAGCCTCGATAGGGATATGTTTCAAACATTTGGAAAACCACCGAGAATGAATAAGCACTAATATCAAAAAGATGCAATATCGTAGATTTGGTAGAACTAATCTGAAGATTCCTGTTTTATCTTTAGGTGGTATGAGATTTCAAAAGAGTTGGGATCAATTAGATTTTTCTGAGGTTTCATATGAAGAACAAAATAAAGTAGAAAATATATTAGATCTTGCAACACAATATGGTTTAAGTCATGTAGAAACTGCCAAGTATTATGGAACTTCTGAGGTGCAATTAGGGATGTGTTTTAAGAATACTAAGAGAATCCCAAATATAATCCAAACAAAGATTCCACCAAATAGTGATCCGGAAATTTTTGAGCGAGATGTATTATCTAGCATTGAAAAATTGAAAGTTAAAAAAATTGATTTGTTAGCAATACATGGTATCAATACTGCTAAACACTTACATCAGGCTATTCGAGATGGGGGTTGCATTGATATTTTGAGGAATTTTCAAAAAGAAAATTTAATTGGATCTATTGGATTTTCAACTCATGGAAAATCTTCACTTATTGAAAAGGCCATATCAACAAATTTATTTGATTATGTAAATTTGCACTGGTATTTCATTAATCAGGAAAATACAAAGGTTATTAATTTAGCCAATAAGCATGATCTTGGGGTTTTCATAATAAGTCCCACTGATAAAGGGGGACATCTTCATACTCCCTCAAGAAAAATGTTGGAATTTTGTAAACCACTTCATCCTATAGTTTTTAATGATCTTTTTTGCTTAAGAAATCAAAATGTCCATACTTTGAGTGTCGGTATTGCAAAAGAGACAGATTTTGCTCTGCATTTAGAAGCTGTCTCGTTGTTATCAGAATCTGAGAAGTATGTGCCTAAGATCATTAACAAATTAAGGCAGGAATCAATTAATTCCTTAGGTTTAGAGTGGCATCAAAATTGGAATAGAAATTTACCAAGTTGGGAATATACTCCGGGAAATATTAATATTCCTGTTCTGCTTTGGCTTTCAAATTTAATTGATTGGTTGGGTATGGAAGGATATGCAAGAGCTAGATATCAATTGCTTGGTAATGGAAGCCACTGGTTCCCAGGATTCAACGCGAATTTACTAGATGAAGATGTTTCTGAAGGGCAATTATTGAAAGTATTAGAAAGTCATATAAATCCAAAAAAAGTTATAAAAAAATTGAGAATTTTAAAAGAAAAGTTTGGAGATAAAAATGCTAAAAGATTATCAAGAAAATAATTTCATAATGGATTTTTTTCAGGTTTGCCCACTTTTCTTGGGTAAATTTCAGGGCAAAAATTCTTTGGTTGAATAAGAATAATATTTCGGGTGCCTTTATTTCTTGGTAATAGTATCTCTTTTTTATCTTTAACTTTCCCTTCTAATATTTCTAAAGTTTTATCTAGATTTTTGCTTTCTTGATTCGTCCATTTGCCACAATATAAAACTCCAAACCCTTCTTTTTTTAACATTGGTAGTATATATTCTGAAACTGTTGATGGGTTACTAACCGCTCTAGTTGTTGCAATATTAAAATTATTTCTCATTGACGATTGGTGAGCTAAATTCTCAACACGATCATTGATTACATGAATATTGTTTTTGAAATTGATCTGCTCAACTAAAATTTTTATTGCATCTGTTTTCTTTTTCAAAGAATCAATTAGGTATATCTCAGAATTAGGATGAGTTATTGCATAAGCTAAACCTGGGAAGCCACAGCCTGATCCAATATCTAAAAATTTTTTATTATCAAAATTAATATTCGTGAAAGCTTTGAATGGCCAAATGCTGTCAAAAACTTGAGATATCCAATAATCATCACCATCAGTTAATCTTGTGAGATTGGTCTTATTATTTAATTCTTTAATTTTAATTTGTAACTCTTGAAATAAATTTATTTCTTCTTCAGTTATTAATGAAAGAATTTCTTCTGGAATGTTTTGTTTTTTCATTTTGTTATATATATGAATTTTAACCATCCATTAAATGCATTCTATTTAGTAAAAATTTATTAGAATTACAATATTAATAAAAGATTATTTTGAAAGGGGAAACTTCCTATTACAAAATTTTAGGTGTAAATGAAAATGCATCCAATCATGAATTAAGAAAGGCATTTTGTAAACTTTCTATTGAGTTGCATCCCGACACAACTTCATTAGAAATAGACGTTGCTAAAAGTAAATTTCAAGAAGTTCTTGAAGCTTATGAACATTTAAATAATAGTAATTTAAGGAAAATATATGATGATAAACTAAAAGAAAACTCTAGGATCACAAATAATACTAACGTTTTAAATAATTTAGTAATCGATTCTAATAATCAAAATTTAATAGGAAATAGAAGACCTTTTTCGAATGGAGAATTGTTTTCGTTGTTTCTTTTAATTATCATCATTTCTATAAGTTTAATTGGTTCAATTTTTATTGCTTCTTTTACTGGAAAAGAATTAGAGACAATACCGCTTTGGCTAATTAAATAATTTTTTAAAAAAGTCTGTGAATCCCTCTAAAAAACCTATCAATCAAAATTCACTGCAATCATTGGAATTGTGGCTAACTGATTTAGGTGCTGTGAAGGATATTAATAATCCATCTAAATGGTATTTGTTACTTTCAAATTGGAATGCAACTATTATTTTCGAACAAGAAGATTTAAGTGTTATATGGGAAAGTGAAGGGCAAGAAACTAAAAGACTATTTTCCTACTGCATTAATAGAGAAGATGTGGAAAATGCAATACTTCAGGGACCTTAAACTTCTATCTAAAGATTGTCTAAGATTTGCCTTATTATCCAGTAACTTTTCCCCAATTGATCATCTGTTATACAGAGAGGCGGCAAGAGGTAAATAACATTCCCCAGAGGCCTAATGAATAAACCTTGCTCCATTGCAAGACTCTTTATTTCTTTTCCAATATTATTGAAATAACCTTTTTTGTTCCCAATATCTAAATCGAAGGCAGCAATTGTGCCGGATACCCTTACCTTCTTTATATAAGGTAAGTTTTTAAATTTAATTAGATGAGATAAATGTTTTTCTTCAAATGAAAGGTATTTTTGTGGTTCTTTTTCTAATAAATCAAGGCTAGCGTTTGCTGCAGCACAACCTAAAGGATTAGCAGTAAAACTATGTCCATGCCAAAAAGTTTTTCTTGGGGAATCATCAATAAAGGATTGAAAAATTTTTTCTTTACATAAAGTTATTCCCATCGGTAAAAATCCACCAGTTAAACCTTTTGAAATACTTATTAAATCAGGAATGATTTTTGCCTTTTGAAAAGCAAAAAGGGTTCCACATCTTCCAAACCCAGTCAATACTTCATCAGCAATTAACAAAGAATTATTATTTTTTATAATTTCTGAAACTTTTTTTATAAACTGAGGCCTAACCATATTCATCCCTCCTGCTCCTTGAACAAGTGGCTCAAGGATTACTGCTACTGTAGGAGTTTTAAGTAGAGTTTCTAATTTTTGGATCGCCTTATTTTCTTTATTTTCTACTTCTTCATCGTTCATCCAAGTTGAAGGCCATGGGACTCTTCTAACTGGGAACATAAGATTATCGAAATTCTCATTAAAAATATTTCTTTCACCTAAAGCCATTGCGCCAAATGTATCACCATGATATGCGCCATCAAAAGCTACTATCTGAGTTCTTGTCTCTCCTCTATTTTGCCATGATTGGAACGCGATTTTTAACGCGACTTCCACTGCAGTAGAACCGTTATCAGAAAAGAATAATCTTTCTAGTTTTGTTAATTCACTAAGTCTTTCCGCTAATTTTTTTGCCTGTGGATGTAAGAAATCAGCAAATATAACTTGCTCAAGTTTTTTTGATTGATCAAAAATGGCATCCGCAATATATTCGTTACTATGACCATGAAGAGTTACCCACCAACTACTAATTGCATCTATTAGTTCTTTTTTAGGATCTTTAGTAAATAGGAGGGCATCTTTACCATGAGTTACTTCTATCTGCGGTTTGCTGTTATTGATTTGCGTAAAAGGTGGCCAAATATTTGGATGCCAATCTTGATTTGGAGTTTTTGAATCCAAAGATTTCATTTAACTTATTTTTTTGTTTAATAGTGAGATCAACTTATTCTTGATGTCTAGTTCTTTCCATAGTATATCTAAATTATTTGAGTCCATTTTTTTGATGTAAGGAAATTCAGCAATTAAAGGAATACCACTAAAATCAACTAGAGTTTTTGGATTATCGAGGTGTTTTTCGCCATTGACTACTAAACCTAAAATCTCAATATCTCTTCGTTTTAAGGCCTCAATACTAAGCAGGGTATGGTTAAGAGTGCCAAGTGAGCTCTTACATACAAGTATTACCGGAAGATTCCATTCTTTTATTTGATCTATTTGCAAAAAATTGCGTGTTATTGGAACCATTAATCCACCTGCAGTTTCTAAAATTAGTGAGCCTTGCACTTTTGGCAATCTCAACTTGTCAAAGTTAATAGCTTTTTGATCTATTTCAGCAGCCCAATGCGGAGATAGAGGTTTTGTAAAGACATAAGCTTCTTTGATTATTTTCTCTTTACTTACTTGTGCAAGTTTTTCAACAGTTTGACTATCAGTTTGCGATTCAATCCCACTTTGAATAGGTTTCCAATAAAAGGAATTTAATCCTTTAACGAAAAAAAGAACTTATTAAAGTTTTCCCAATATCGGTATCTGTTCCACAAATTATAAAATTGAAAATATTTTTGTGATTTCTCATAATTTCTTCATGATTTGAATATCAATTTGCCATGAAAGGTTCACTGTATTATTGTAATTCTTTGGCCAAAACTTTTGAATTTCCTTTAACTCTTTCACTGTTTTGCGTTTACAGTTTGTTGCTTGTGCTCCTACATTTTTAATGCTTCTAAAAAGTTTATATACATCTTCAAAATTTTCAAGATAATTAAACTGTTTTGAGTAATGTATTTCAGTTGATTTGAAATCTTTTAATAATTCTTTAGAGCAAAGGAAATTAAGACCACTATATTCAATATCAATTTTTTTACAAGTATCTTTCCATTCAGGAAAACAATCTTTTGTTGGATATGAAATGATTAAAAAACCTCCAGGTGTTAATTTGCTAAACCAATCTTGTATTATCTTTTCTGGATTGTTTAACCAATGTATGCAAAAGTTAGATGTTAATAGAGAACAGTTATTTATTTCAGAAGGTAAATCATTATTCAAATCCCATAAAATTTTTTTTCTAGATAATTTATTTTCAAGAAGCATTTTCTTGCTGAAATCAATTCTGGATACTTTTTGGGAAGAAATTTTTTCTATTTCATCTGCTAATAGTCCTGGTCCTGATCCTAGATCTATCCATTCACCTTTTTTTGGGGGATTTAATTCTTTGATAAGATGAACAATCTTTTTTGCAAAAAATTTCTGAATATTTGAATGCTCTAAATACCGATATGCAGCATCATTGAAATTATTTTGTATTTTTTCATTCCACTTTTTACTATCCATTTCAATCGTTAAGTGTATTGCGTAAGATTTCGTATAAATTTAGATTATTTAAGCAATGACCTTGTTGAGCTAATTTAATTAAAATTGGCTTCCTTTCAAGTTTTTTATTTAAGGAATCTAAAAAGTTATTATTTGATTCGTTGTCAAGAATCAAATCATTTTCTGATTTTATAAAAATAATTTTGCAATCTTTTCTTAAAAATACTGGAAAATCTCTATTGATGTACAGTTCTTTTAAATCACTTAAAAGAAGAGTTTTATTTAAACTCTCTAGACTTTTATAAAAGATATTTTTAAAACTATTATTCATATGATTTGGCATAAATGATTTATATATAAATTCTTTCAACATATCCTTAGGTTCATCTTTTATGATTTTTGTTTCCATTCTTTTTAGAGACCTCAAAATAAAGTTTCTCTTATTACTTAAAGGAAGAAAATTATTAAAAGAATTTATAAGAACAATATGAGTTGCTTCTTTTAAAATTTTTTTTGGCATTAAATGAAAACCAAATGAATGGCATAAAGTCATTCTGATTTCATTTTTAGATTCGCTTTTAATCCATTTTGCTTGATAATTATTTGTCGAAAAATAGCCCCTTTCATTATCTTGCCAATGCCAATTATTATTTAAAAAATCAACTTTATAATCATTCCAGAAATATTTATTTAGTCCCCACCCATGTTGAGTAATAATTTGTTTCATTTAAACTTTTTTAATACTGCAATGAATTTATTTAGCAGATTAAAATCTAAGTTTCTTCGTATTGTTATTCTGATTCTTGATTGCCCCACTGGAACAGTTGGAGGTCTTATCGCAATTGCTAAAAACCCATTTTCTTCGAGATATTTTTGTAGATAAATTGCTTTCTCTTCTTGGCCAACAATAATTGATAAAATGTGAGAATCTCCCTGAACTGGAAAACTAAAATTTTTAATAATTTCATCTTTCCATACATTCGCAGAAGATAACAAATCATTACCCCATTCTTTATTTTCTAAAATTTTTTTTAAACCTTCTAGTGCCCCAGCAGCCAAAGTTGGCGCAAGTGCGGTTGTATACCTAAATGCACCACTTGTTTGGATAAGATATTCTCCGATTTCTGAATTGGAAGCTATGAAAGCTCCACCGCTTCCAAATGCTTTTCCAAATGTTCCAGTAATCATAGTTATATCTGAACGACAATTAAAACTTAAACCCCTGCCTTCAGGGCCCAAGATCCCAATTGCATGAGCTTCGTCAACTAATAATTGAACACTATGTTTTTTGCAAATTTCCGTTATTTCTCTGAGCGGAGCAATTGATCCCTCCATGCTATATAGAGATTCAACAACAACTAAAATGGAATTTTTTTTGGAGTTAGATTTAATAATTTTATCTTCTAAATCTTTTAAATTATTGTGTGAGAATCGAACTAGTTTTGCTTGAGCAGCTTTGACTCCAACCAATAAAGAGTTATGGATCAATTTATCTGCTATTACGATACTATTTCTGTTTGCTAAAGCCTGGATAGCGGCTATATTTGCTTGAAATCCGCTTGGGAAAAGTAATACTTTCTCTTGATCAAGCCACTTGGCAAGTTCTGTTTCTAATAATTTATGTATTGGTCTTGAACCTGTAATAAACCTAGAGCTTCCTGAACCAATGCCCTCTAACAAGCTTATTTCGTAAGCAGCTTTTATTAAATCCTTGTCCCTGCTTAATCCAAAATAATCATTACTGCATAAGTCTATAAGTTTTTTATTTTGCGAATTTAAACTTAGAAGTTCGAAGGATTTTTTACCTAAAGAAAATGTTTTTAATTTACGGATTCTATTTTTTGGAATTTTTACTTTTTTCATTTTGGCAAAATAAAATATATTTGATTTAATTAAAAAGATTTAGATTTACTATTAAAGTTTGCAAGGTATTTTTTGTTTATTAATATCTATATAGATCATATATTAAGAAGTTAACTCATCCTCTCTTCAATCACAATTATTGCTTAATTTAGAGGAATATTTCCCCTTTCCGCTAGATGATTTCCAATTAGAAGCAATACGAGCTATTAATAGCGGAAATTCTGTTGTTTTAACAGCCCCAACAGGTTCGGGTAAAACATTGATAGGTGAATTTGCTATATATAGAGGCTTATCTCATGACAGCAGAGTTTTTTATACAACACCTTTAAAGGCCCTATCAAACCAAAAGTTTAGAGATTTTGCTAATCAATATGGTGAGAATAAAGTTGGTCTTTTAACTGGAGATATAAGCATAAATAGAGAAGCACCAATCTTGGTCATGACGACTGAGATTTTTAGGAACATGCTTTATGGCGAATTTGATGAATTTGATGATCCCTTAGAAAATTTAGAATCTGTAATTCTTGATGAATGTCATTATATGAATGACCCCCAAAGAGGAACAGTTTGGGAAGAAACTATAATCCATTGCCCTACTAGAACTCAAATAATAGCTTTATCAGCAACAATAGCCAATGCAGATCAATTGCAAAATTGGATAGAAAAAGTTCATGGGCCCACAGTACTAATTAATAGTGATAAGAGACCAGTCCCACTTGATTTTATTTTTTGTAGTGTTAAAGGCCTCCATCCACTTCTAAATAATAAGGGTAATGGAATTCATCCAAACTGCAAGATTTGGAGAGCTCCTAAAGGGCAGAAAATAAGAGGAAAAGTGGGCAGGATAATGCAACCAAAGTCTCCCTCAATTGGCTTTGTGATCTCGAAACTAGCTGAACGAAATATGTTGCCAGCTATTTATTTTATTTTTAGTAGAAGGGGATGTGACAAGGCTATCGAGAATATAAAAGATTTAACTTTAGTAAGTTATTCAGAAGCAAGTATGATATCCCAAAAATTAGATGTTTATCTTAAAAATAATCAGGAAGCAATTAAAGATAAATCTCAATGCGAGGCATTAAAACGCGGTATTGCATCTCATCATGCTGGATTATTGCCTGCATGGAAAGAATTGGTTGAGGAATTATTTCAGCAAGGTTTAATAAAAGTTGTTTTTGCAACTGAAACTCTTGCTGCAGGAATAAATATGCCCGCAAGAACAACTGTTATTTCTTCTTTATCAAAAAGGACAGAAGATGGTCATAGATTATTATTTAGCAGTGAATTTTTGCAAATGTCAGGAAGAGCTGGAAGAAGAGGAAAAGATACCCAGGGATATGTTGTTACATTACAAACAAGATTCGAAGGTGCCAAAGAAGCAAGTGCACTGGCTATAAGCAAACCAAATGCTTTAGAAAGTCAATTCACTCCAAGCTATGGAATGGTACTTAATCTTTTACAAAGTTATACTTTAGAGAAGTCTAAAGAATTAATTAAAAGAAGTTTTGGTAGTTTTTTATATTTAGGTGAATCATCAGGTGAGAATAAAATTCTTGAAAATTTAGATAAGGATTTAATTGAGTTAAAAAAAATTACATCTAACGTTTCATGGAAAGATTTTGATGCATACGAAAAGTTAAAAAATCGTCTTAAAGAAGAGAGAAGAATCTTGAAAATTTTAGAAAAACAATCAGCAGAAAAATTATCAGAAGAGATAACCAATGCACTTTCATATATTAAAGATGGAAGCTTAATTTCAATCAAAGCTCCCCAAATTAAAAGAAAAATTGTTCCAGGATTAATTTGTAAGAAAATATATGAATCCCAAAAAATTAAGAGTTTATTGTGTTTGACAATTGATAATTTATTTATTCTTATAAAACCCTCATACATAGTAAGTATTTTTAATGATTTGGATGCGATTGATGTCTTAGGAATTGAAGTGCCAAAGATGTATTTTTCTGGAGAGATATTTAGGGGAGATGATATGTCGCAGTGTTATGCGGATCGAATTTTAGAAGTTTCTAAAAAAAATGATTTACAAACTCCACAATATGATCTGACAACGGAAGTTTTGGCACAAAAGCAACAAATTAATAATTTAGAAGAAACAGTTACTGAGCATCCTGCACACAGATTTGGAGACTCCAAGAAATTAAAGAAATATAGAAAAAGAATTATTGATGTTGAACAAGAAATAAATATTAGAAAAAAACTTCTTGAGGATAAAGAAAATCATAACTGGAAAACTTTTACTGATTTGATTAAAATTTTGAATCATTTTGGTTGTTTAAATGATTTGGAATTGACAGAAGTTGGACAAACAGTTGGTACAATAAGAAGTGAAAATGAATTATGGATTGGTCTTGTTTTAGTAAGTGGTTATTTAGACGATTTAGATCCTCCTGATTTAGCTGCAATTATTCAAGCTATATGTGTTGATGTAAGGAGGCCTAATCTTTGGTGTAATTTCAAGCCTTCATTAAAGGTAATAGATGTTTTTAATGAATTAGATGGTTTAAGAAAATTAGTCTCTTTTCAACAAAATAGGTTTCATATTGAAATTCCTATCTATTTAGAAACAGAGTTGACTGGAATTATTTCTGAATGGGCAAGAGGAAAAAAATGGAAAGATTTGGTTTTTAATACTTCATTAGACGAGGGTGATGTAGTGAGGATTATTAGAAGATCAATTGATGTCCTTTCTCAAGTGCAATACTGTATTGGTGTTAGTAATAAATTAAAAAGCAAAGCTAAACTAGCATTAAAAGCTATTAATCGTTTTCCTGTTTCTGAATCTAATGACCTTATAAAAGTCTCTGAAGATATTAATCCTGCAACAAAAAGAATAGACAATAATTTTTAAATTTTTTTAATCAAATCATTGAATTGATATTCATTACTTCATCAAATTCATCTTCGTTTAAATAACCTAATTTAATTGTTGCCTCTTTTAAGTTTAATGATTCTTTGAAGGCTAGGTTTGCGATTTCAGCTGCTTTTTCATAGCCAACTTTTGGCACTATGGCTGTAACCAACATTAGTGAATTTTCTAAATTCAACTTCATTCTCTTTTGATTAGGTTCCATCCCATCAACTAATTTTATTCTGAAGTTTTCTATTACATTTTTAAGTAATTTTAAACTTGTGAGAATATTAAATCCAATAAGAGGCTTATATTCATTCATCTGTAAAGTGCCGCTAGAATTTGCCATTGAGACTGCATATTCAAGACCCATTATCTGAGTACAAACCATTGATAAGGCTTCGCATTGAGTTGGATTCACTTTACCCGGCATAATAGAACTTCCAGGTTCATTTTGAGGAATAATTAGTTCATATATTCCTGATCTTGGACCAGAAGATAGAATTTTTATATCATTTGAAATTTTAAATAATGCACCTGCTAATATTTTTATCTGACTCATTACTTGAGCAAGACGATCATGCGAGGCCATGATAGAAAAATTATTTTTTGATTTATAGAACATTAGATTAGTATCATCGGAAATTGATTTTATAGAATCTTCACAAAATCCTTTTGGACAATTAATCCCTGTACCAACCGCAGTTCCTCCCAGAGGTAAGAAATACAATTCATTCAGACTCATAATAATTGCATTCTCAGCATCTTTAAGTTGCTCTGACCATCCTGATATTTCTTGCCCAAAAGTAAGGGGAACTGCATCTTGAAAATGGGTTCTTCCTATCTTTATAAGGTTATTCCATTCTTTACTTTTTTTATCAAGGACCTTAGTAAGTTCTCTGATTGTTGGAACTAAATTTTTGATTATTTCATTAACAACAGATATTTGAATAGCAGCAGGAAAAGTGTCATTAGTTGACTGAGATTTATTTACATCATCATTCGGATGAATTGGTTGATGACTACCAAGTTCTGAATTAGTTTTTAAAGCTGCAATATTTGAAATTACCTCATTAACATTCATATTTGTTTGCGTGCCACTACCTGTTTGCCAAACCTTTAAGGGAAACTGTGAATCGTGAAGGCCATCAAGTATTTCCGTACATGCCTCTACAATCAAATCTTTTTTCCTTTTATCTATTAAACCTAAATTGAAATTCGCAATTGAAGCAGCTTTTTTTATGAGGGTCAGTGAATAAATTAACTCAATTGGAATTAATTCTTCTCCAATAGAAAAATTTATTATCGATCTTTGGGTTTGAGCACCCCACAAAGCTTCCATGGGAACCTCTATTGTTCCCATACTATCTTTTTCAATCCTAAAGTTTTTGGTCATTATTCCTCTGAAAACACTGATTTAACTTAGATAAGGTTTTCAGTAATCCTAGATACCTAACTTCTCCCATATTACACTTAAATTATTAAGATGAATTGAAGGATTAAAACATTCTTCTAACTCACTTTCATCAATAAAATTCATAATTTCATTATCTCTTTCTATATTTTGTTTAAAATCCCCATTCTGAGTATTCCAGGCCTGATGCGCATTTTTTTGTACTAAGCTATAAGCTTTTTCTCTAGACAAGCCCTTCTCTACAAGCAAAAGTAAAACTTTTTGACTAAAGATTACACCACCATAGATATTTAAATTTTTGAGCATATTTTTTGGATAAACTTCTAAATTGCTTACTATATCTTGCATTTCCCTGAGCATAAAATGCAAGCAGATTGATACGTCAGGTAGCATGATACGTTCATTTGAACTATGGCTTATATCTCTTTCGTGCCAAAGTGGAACATTTTCAAGTGCTGTTAAGACGTAACTCCTCAAAATTCTTGCTAGACCACTTACTCTTTCACTTCGAATAGGATTTCTTTTATGAGGCATGGCAGAACTTCCTTTTTGCCCTTTTGAAAAGCCCTCCTCAACTTCTAAAACATCAGTTCTTTGTAAATTTCTTATTTCAGTTGCGAATCTATCTAAAGAAGCGCCAACTAGTGCAATAGTTTGCACATATTCTGCATGTCTGTCTCTCGATATAACCTGCGTGCTTGCTGTATCAGGTTTTAAGCTGAGTAAATCACAAGTTATTTGTTCTACTTTAGGATTCGTATTAGCGTAAGTTCCCATTGCACCACTTATTTGTCCAATTGCGACAGAATCTTTCAGAGTTAACAATCTTTTTTTGTTCCTTATTATTTCTGCTAACCATCCAGCAAGTTTAAAACCGAAAGAAATTGGCTCCCCATGAATTGCATGAGATCTGCCAATCATTAATGTATTTTTATGCTTCCTTGCTAATAATCTGACCTCATTTTCTAGGTTCGCAATTTCTTCTAATAACAATTCGCAAGAATCTACTAACTGAAGAGATAAGCCAGTATCAAGTACATCACTACTGGTCATACCAACATGTATGTATCTTCCTGAATCTCCTACAAATTCATTAACGCTTGTAAGAAATGCTATGACATCATGTTTAACTTCTTTCTCAATTTCTGTAATTCTAGATTCATCAAACTTTGCATTTGAACGTATCTGTTTCATGGCATTCTCAGGGATTTTCCCGAGGGAAAAATTTGCTTCACATGCAGCTATTTCAACCTTAAGCCAACTCTGGAATTTTGCGCTTTCAGTCCAGATTTTCCCCATTTCGGGTAATGTGTAACGCTCGATCACAATTTTTTTTTATTATCAATTTAAACTTTATAACAAAATCGTATTATTGCCCTATACCTTTAAAGATGTACTTGCCATTGAACATATTTGGCTGATTATTATTTTCCTATGTAACATTTTTCTGGCTAATAAAGAAAGCTTTAATAAAAAAATGTTTGCATATATTCCTTGGTTAATCATGGGAAATTTTTATTTTTTATTTAAAATTGAGAGGTATTAAAGAATTTGGATCTTAATCTTATAGAAGTTCATTATTCAGTCTTTTTTTATTGATTAATAAATGATTAAAAAAAGTAGATTAGATCTTTATCTTCTAAATAAAGGTTTATGTGAAACTCGTCAAAAAGCCCAAGGTTTAATTCTTGCGGGCAAGGTTAGAGATATCAATGGGAAAATATTGGATAAACCTGGACAACAAGTATTAATTGGATCTGAGTTTTTTATTGATTCCGCGCCTATGTTTGTATCAAGGGGCGGCGAAAAATTATTGGAGGCATTTAAAAAACTTGAAATTAAAGTAAAAGACAAAATATGTATTGACGCAGGAATCTCTACTGGGGGATTTACTGATTGCTTATTGCAACAAGGAGCAAAGTTAGTTTATGGGATAGATGTTGGTTATGGACAAACTGCATGGAAGATTAGAAATAACCCAAAAGTTATACTTTTTGAACGAACTAATATTCGAAATTTAAAACCTAATGATCTTTTATCTAGAAGTAATGAATTACCAAATTTTGTTGTTGCTGATTTGTCTTTTATATCATTAAAGTTAGTTTTTAAATCTATTGGTAATTTATTACAAGGTGATTCTATTGAGGGGATATTTTTAATTAAACCTCAATTTGAGGTAGGTAAAGATAAAGTCAGTAAAGGAGGTGTTGTTCGCAATCCTAAATTCCATACTGAGGCTATAGAGTCTGTTATCTATGCCGCCAAGAATTTCCAATGGAATATAAAGAATTTGATAGCTTCTCCGCTGGTAGGTCCTGCTGGGAATCATGAATATCTAGCTTGGATGACCTTAGGAAGTCAATCAAATAAAAGTATTAATAGTGAATATATACAAAATTTAGTAAAAGAAACTCTTTGAATTAAAGAGCTTCTTCGTCTTTGTCACCAGTTCTAATTCTTACAACTGAATCTATTGATGTGATGAATATTTTCCCGTCACCTATTTCTCCAGTTTTTGCTGCTTCAGCAATCGCATCTATGACTGAATTAACCTTTTCATCTTCTACAACAACTTCTACTTTAAGTTTTTGAAGGAATTCAACAGTAAATTCGGAACCTCTATATCTTTCAACTTGTCCTTTTTGCCTTCCAAAACCTCGAACTTCACTTACGGTCATTCCAACAATACCGGAATTTACTAATGCAATTTTTACATCCTCCAGCTTAAATGGACGTATGATTGCTTCAATTTTCTTCATGATTAAAGATTGAATATTCTTATTTTAATTGTTTTTTGGGAAAACATCCAACATTGAAATATCAGAAAAACATTCAACATTAAGGCCTGCATTCTTGGCGTCTTCAATTAATAGTTGGGAATTTTCTTCAGAAATTATTACTGTACTATTTGACAACGCTTCCCACTTATCATTTTCAAAGTGTGTTTGAAGCCATAACATTCCAATTGCAGTTTTTGGTTGAAGGGATTTATTTAAGTTGTTATCGATAGTTATCAAACAAATGTCCATTAATTTTTCATTAAGGCTAAACACATATAAACCTTTCGGCGGACATTATTAATGTTACCATTGATACAAAATTAAGATTTAACATCTTTGACTTAGCCAATTGTAATACTTAGATTTGTTGATACTTTTGCGAATTTTTATCTTTATATATAGTTTTTATATAGGTTTAGAAAAAAAGTTCTACTAAAAATGAGTACAGCTAAATTAGAAGATTCGACTCAAAGACCGTTATATGGTGAAAGAATTATTGAAGAATCAAAAATAATTTGTTTCGATAATCCAAATAAGAAAAGAATTTATGAAATTTCTATTCAGTTACCTGAATTTACATGTAAGTGCCCCTTTTCTGGTTATCCAGATTTTGCAAAGCTAAATATTATTTATCAACCTAATTTGAAAGTCTATGAGTTGAAGTCTTTAAAACTTTATATTAATAATTTTAGGGATATAAAAATATCACATGAGGAAGTTGTAAATAGAATAATGGATGATTTAGTGAATGAAGGTTCACCTCACTGGATACATTTAAATGCCGCATTTAACCCCAGAGGGAATGTTTCTATGCAGTTAGATATTTTTAGTGGGCAGAAAAGAAATTAAAAATTTTTAATTTCGTCTGATAATTTAAAAAATTCTTTTTTAAAACCAACTAGATTTTTATTACTGAGGCCTCCAATAGATAACTTTTGCGATTCTTTATTTACCAGAATCCATAATTGGTTAGTTGGTATAAGACTTATTATTGTTCCAAAAATTATTAAGATAAAAGAAAAGTAAATAAATGGTATAGAAGGATCATTTTTAATTATTAATCCACTGCTGGGGATTATTTTTTTCAGAGATACTTTTGAAGAGTTAACTTCTAAAGGATCGGCATTGATATAAAGATTCTTCCCGGAAAAATTTTCTATATTTGAAATTTTAAGTGGACCATTTTCATTATCTATTGTTAAAAGGAAATTTTTTTTAGTCTCCGATCCTAATTCAACTAAAACTCCCCAAACTTGATTACCGATTTCTGGAATCTCCTTTAATTGTAATTGATAAAGAATATTATCTATTTCTAAAACAACATTTGATATTGCCCAATCTGCTTGATAAATAGTTAATCCTTTAAACCTGATTGGGTGATTAACTTTGGTTGTTTTTATTTCATTTAAATTTAGATCTTCAGAAGAAAAATTTAATTTTGAAACAAACTGTTTGGGCACACCATCACTTTCACGTTCTATAGAAAAATCTACTAATTTTACATTGGCTTTTGAGTTTGTGCTCTCATTAACAAGATCTAAAGTTTGTCCAGGCAGTAAATATTGTTCTTTTGATTGACTTGTAAAACTTCCATATGCTGAACCTATAAGTAAGACTATTAATCCGATATGTACAACTAAAGGACCGATTTTTCCAATTAACCCCTTTCTTGCAGAAATATGACTATTAAATTTGTATGTTTTCCATCCTTTTTTTAAGTAATAAATCTACTTTTGATATATGTTCTCCATCTTGATTGATTGGATGACTTGTAGTTAGTTGCAGTTTCCTAAATTTTTTTTCGCTCTTATATTCAATCCATTTTAATGAAGCTTTTAATGAAGGAATTTGCCTCCTGAAACTACAAGCTGCCAGAGAAATGCAAAGAAGAATTAATGTAAATAAAAACCAAAAGCTAGTATATATATGATCCAATTGAAGTTTTAAGACTTTTTCTCCGTCTAAAAATCCAAAAATGGGAGCTCTATCGAAATTATCAATATAGAATTCGTTATTACTACCTTGAGGTATAAAAGTACCTATTCCACTGGCAATAGCAATGAAGATTATCAGCGATATAGCGAATCTTAAACTTGATATTTTTAAAATTAGATTCTTAACAATTATCATTTAAATCCAATTTGAAAATAAATTTAATAATCCTAGGGATACTAAAAATATCCCACTTAAAGTCGGAATTATTTGACTAAATTTTCTAAGTGCTAAAAATTGTTTTAAGTTTTCTGCAGTAGCTCCTGCAATAATTAATGGGGTCACTTGGCCTATCCCAAAGAAAAATAAAAAAATAATAGATATTATCGGGTTTTTAGCTTGCGATACCCAAGCTAGAAGAGTTGCTAAAACTGGAGTAATGCAAGGTGAAGAAGCTAGTCCAAAAGTTGTCCCTATGGCAAAAGGTGCTATAAATGTTGGTATTTTATCTTCAAATTTTTTTATATCAGGTCCGTTCGGAAACTGAAACTTTAGAATTCCTAATAAATTTAAACCCATTATTATTGCTATTAGGGCAACAAATGAAGTGTAATAAGATGGAATTTGCCCATATATTTTACCTAAGAATCCACTCGCAGCCCCAAGTGCAACAAGCGAAAAAACTACTCCGCCTGAAAAACTAACAAGTTTAAATTTATTTTTCTCTGTTCCCCCTATATAAGCAATTGTCACTGGAAGTAATGATAATGAGCATGGCCCAAGACTTGTTAAAAGTCCTGCGCTGAAAACCAAAAATATAGTGAATAGGCCAGGACTATTGAGACCACTCTGCATAAGCAGATTACCCTTTTGAGATAATTCTGAAATAACTAAATTAAATGATTCGATAACTTCAATAAAATCCTTTAAATTCTAACTAATTAAGAGTCTTTCGTGTACTAATCATACCAATGAATCCTGTTGACTCTAATGAACATCTCACTAACATCCCTGCAATAAAAAAAGAGGCTATTAATGAATTGCCTCCATAACTTATGAAAGGTAGTGGTAAGCCTGTAGTAGGCATTGAACCTGTTGCTACAGCAATATGCATTATTGATTGTCCAGTCAACAATACGCCACATCCGATAGCAACTAATTTTGTATAGTTGTTCCTGCACTTAAGACTGATTCTTAGGCATATATAAGAGAATACTGCTAAAAATCCTAAGAAAAGAGTACACCCCAACAAACCAAATTCTTCCGCAAAAATGGCAAAAATAAAATCTGTATACATGAACGGTAGATACTGTAATTTTTGTATAGACAGTCCAAAACCTTGGCCAAAAAGACCACCTGAACCAATAGCTAATAAACTCTGAATCAATTGAAATCCATTTTCTTGTTGATCTTTCCAAGGATTTATAAATGAAGTAACTCTCAGTTTTTGATATTCGTTATTAAGGATGCTGATACATCCAGTAATGAATCCTATTAAAGCAAATGAGCAAAGAGAGCTAAGTTTTACTCCTCCACATAAACCCATTACCCAAAGAAGAATTCCTGTTAGTGATGCAGTACTTAAATTAGGCTGTTTAAGTATGAATAAAATTAATAAACCAAAGCTTATTAGTGAAATTAGTTTTTTATCATTCTTTATCAGATTCCAATGTGCGAAAAGATTAGAAGCTTCTAGAATTAGAAAAGGTTTAATTAATTCAGATGGCTGCAGACGTAAATTGCCAAGTACTAGCCATCTTGAAGATCCATTAACTGTAATTCCAGTAAGATTGGTAAGGAAAATCAAAAAGAATAAAATATAAAAAATAATTCTTGAAAACTTTAAAAGGTTTCTAATGTTTGTATTAAGTACGGAATAAAATAAACCAATTCCTGGAATTGTCCAAATGATTTGTTTTTTTAAGAAGTAAGCCCAATTTCCCATTTCCCTACTAGCCACCCACCAACTTGATGATCCTAGTATGCATATTCCTAGTATTGACCAAATTCCAATTAAAACAATGAGGATTTTT
The DNA here is from genome assembly GCA_000635015.1 of Prochlorococcus sp. scB243_498I20. Classification (GTDB taxonomy): domain Bacteria; phylum Cyanobacteriota; class Cyanobacteriia; order PCC-6307; family Cyanobiaceae; genus Prochlorococcus_A. The sequence goes on along the minus strand of JFMR01000108.1, from coordinate 68,389 downwards.
GCTTCAAAAGGCCATATTGCCCAAGGTAAGGGAAATATAGACTTTGTTAAATCGCTGAAATTTTTTTTGTAATTAGAACTAAAGATTTTTTTTCTTTTAGAAATTCTTTTATATTTTATTTTTTCTTGACTTATCTCCAATTTTTTCGATGTATATTTACTATTGAGCCGTTTAATTGAGATTTTGCCAAGTCTTTTATTAACGTTTTAAAGTGTTAACGCAATTAAAAAGATGACTTTTCATAAATGTTATTTTTGGAGAATAAAGTAAAAAATGGCCTAAAGATTCATCATAAATCTTAAGAATTAATTTTTTATAAAAAAAAACTAGCTAAAAGGTACCTCTCCGTGATAGATTCCGTGAGTTTATATACTTACTTAAAACCATTCAGAGAGGTTTCTAAACTATGTTCACATCAGTGGACTCAAATAGAAAAAAACTTGAGCAATCTTCAAATGAGAATGTTCAATTTCCTCAACCCCTGAATAATTCGATCATCAAAGAAAGTAAATCTGGCATTGTCAATCAAATAGATCATTTGCTTTCCCAAAATGATGAATACACAAAATTGCAGTTAACAATTTTTGGAATTACTTTTATTGTTTCTATTTTATTAGCATCAATAACTGGAATTTTTCTAGGCTTTACCTTCGGTTTTAGTATTTTTATAGGTGCAATTGCCGGCATTTTTTACCTACGTTTGCTTGCCAAAAGTATAGGGAAACTTGGTAAAGAATCATCAGGTGTATCAAAATTGCAACTATTAGTTCCAGTTTGCCTCTTTATTTTTGCGAGCAAGCTAGGATCTTTGGATATTTTTCCTACGATGATAGGTTTTTTCATTTATAAGCCTTCACTCATTCTTTATTTTTCACGTTCTTAAGTAAATTTTTTTTATTCAAAACAAATGTTTTTTAATTCCTTGCTAACAAATTTTGCAGCATTAGAAGTTGGTCAACATCTTTATTGGCAAATTGGCAATATCAGACTTCATGGGCAGGTATTTCTAACATCTTGGATTTTATTAGGAGCCTTATTAGTTTTTATTTCTTTAGGTACTAAAAAAATGGAAAATGATCCTAAAGGCCTTCAAAACTTGCTTGAGTTCCTCTGGGATTACATAAGAGATCTTGCTAGGACGCAAATAGGTGAAAAAGTATATAGAGATTGGATGCCATTTATAGGTACTTTATTTTTATTCGTCTTTGTAAGTAATTGGGGAGGAGCTTTAATTCCTTGGAGATTGATTAAGTTACCAAGCGGAGAACTAGGAGCACCTACTGCAGATATCAATACAACTATTGCCTTGGCTTTATTGGTTTCACTTTCTTATTTCTATGCAGGTTTAAGCAACAAGGGTTGGAGATACTTCGAATATTATGTTCATCCAACTCCTATTATGCTTCCTTTCAAAATTCTAGAGGACTTTACGAAACCTTTATCACTCTCTTTCAGGCTATTTGGAAATATTTTGGCTGATGAACTTGTTGTTGGTGTTCTAGTCTTTTTAGTTCCGCTAATTCTCCCAATACCTGTTATGTTCCTCGGATTATTTACTAGTGCAATTCAGGCATTGATTTTTGCAACTCTAGCAGCCTACTACATTGGAGAAGCTGTTGAAGAACATCATTAGCTGTCTTCCAATACATTCAGACGCTTTTACAAAGGGTCTGTAATCTGGCAAAATATCTAATCGCGTAGGTCTGAAAATATCAGACCCATTCTTAAAACAAAGAATGTCCAAGCGTGTATGACAACAAAGATTATCAAAAGTATTAAGCTCTTTATTTTAAAATTATGGATTCGATTACTTCCGCTGCATCAGTTGTAGCTGCTGGTTTAGCAGTTGGTCTAGGTGCTATTGGCCCAGGTCTTGGACAAGGTAATGCAGCTCAAGGTGCTGTTGAGGGTATTGCCCGTCAGCCAGAAGCTGAAGGTAAAATCAGAGGAACTCTTCTTTTATCTTTCGCTTTCATGGAGTCATTAACAATTTACGGATTAGTTGTGGCTTTGGTACTACTTTTTGCGAATCCTTTTTCCTAAAAGTTAATATTGCTTCTAATTCTTATTAGCAATATTTAAATTTAATTTTTTAACTTCAACTAAAACATATGTTGGCCTTTAATTTTTTTGGTGCTACAGAAGGTGGATTATTTGATATAAATGCCACTTTGCCACTAATGGCGATACAAGTAGTTGCACTTACTTACATATTAAACTCTCTCTTTTTTAAGCCTGTTGGCAATGTTGTAGAAAAAAGAGAAAAGTTTGTAAGTAATAATATTATTGAGGCCAAAAATAAACTTTCTGAGGTTAAAAAATTAGAAGCTGATTTATTAACTCAGCTTCAAAGTGCTCGTACAGAAGCCCAAAGAATTGTGAGCGAAGCTGAGAATGAGTCTGACAAGCTCTATAAAGAAGCACTAGAACTTGCCAACAATGAAGCAAATGCTTCAAAAGAAAAAGCAAGACTAGAAATTGAAAGTCAGACGTCTGCTGCTCGTGATCAACTTTCTAAACAGGCTGATGATCTAAGCGAACTTATTGTTAATAGATTGATTCTAGAAAAATGAATTTAACTCTTTTAGCTACAGAAGGTTTTGGATTAAACTTCAATTTATTTGAAACTAATATCCTTAATTGGGCTGTAGTAGTTTTCGGTCTTTATAAATTTTTGCCTGGTTTCCTAGGTAAAATGCTTCAAAAAAGGAGAGAAGGAATCCTTCTTGAATTAAAAGATGCTGAAGATCGACTCCTAAATGCAACTCAAGCTTTAGAAAAGGCGAAGAAAGATTTATCTTCAGCAGAAGAAAAAGCTTCTCAAATAAAAGCAGATTCCCTTAAAAGATCTGAATCAATCAGAATGGAAAGTGAGAAAAAAGCGATAGAGGAGATGGCACGAATTAAACAAAGTGCAATCTCTGATGAAAGCTCTGAAGCATCCAGAGCAATTTCTCAACTTCGAAAAGAAGCTGTTGAACTGGCAATCAAGAAAGCTTTAGATTCTCTTCCAAATCGACTTGATAAAACAACACAAGAAAATTTGGTAACTCAATCAATTAACAATATTGAGGTGAACTAATGCCACTTTTAAATTCAGTTACTACACCATACGCAGAGGCATTACTTCAAGTTGTGAATGAAAATTCGCAAACTGAAGAGATGGTTTCTGAGGTTAAACAACTCTTGGAATTAATAAATGATTCCCCTGAATTGGAGAAGGCCCTATCCTCTCCCATTTTAGAAACAGATGCTAAGAAGAAAATCATTGTTGAAATTTTTTCAAATAAGGTTAATTCTTCTTTACTGAATTTCTTAAAATTATTAGCCGATAGGCAAAGAATTGGAATCCTTACTTCAATTCTCGAAAGGTTTTTAGAGATTTACCGAGAAAATAGTAATATTGCTTTGGCAACTGTTACTTCTGCAGTCGAGCTTACTGATGAACAGAAAGGTTTAATTACCAAAAAAATCATCAATATTGCTGGAACAGAAAAATTAGAACTTGTAACTAAAATCGACCCATCTCTTATTGGTGGTTTCGTCGCCAGTGTAGGATCAAAAGTAATTGATGCTTCTCTTGCTTCACAAATAAGAAAACTTGGCTTATCTCTTTCCAAGTAACTTTTAAATCAACCTTAATTTCTTAAATCCATGGTATCTATACGCCCTGATGAAATCAGTTCAATCTTAAAACAACAAATAACTGATTATGACCAATCTATAAGTGTTAGCAATGTAGGAACTGTTCTGCAAATCGGTGACGGCATTGCAAGAATATATGGCTTAGATCAGGTCATGGCAGGGGAATTATTGGAATTTGAGGATGGCACCGAAGGTATAGCTTTAAATCTTGAAGATGATAATGTTGGAGCCGTTTTAATGGGAGAGGCACTTGGTGTCCAAGAAGGAAGTAACGTTAAATCCACAGGTAAAATCGCATCTGTTCCAGTAGGTGAAGCTATGCAGGGGAGAGTTGTTAATCCTCTCGGACAACCAATAGATGGGAAAGGAGAAATTCCAACAAGTGATACTAGATTGATTGAAGAAATGGCTCCTGGAATAATTAAGAGAAGATCAGTGCATGAACCAATGCAAACAGGTATCACATCTATTGATGCAATGATCCCTGTTGGAAGAGGGCAAAGAGAATTAATTATTGGTGATAGACAAACTGGAAAATCTGCGATCGCTATCGACACAATAATCAACCAAAAAGGTCAAGACGTAGTTTGTGTTTACGTAGCTATTGGTCAGAAGTCAGCATCAGTAGCAAACATCGTAGAGGTCTTAAGAGAGAGAGGAGCTCTCGATTATACAGTCGTAGTTAGTGCAGGAGCTTCAGAACCAGCTGCTTTACAGTACTTAGCACCTTATACCGGTGCAGCAATTGCTGAACATTTTATGTACCAAGGTAAAGCAACACTTGTTATTTATGATGATCTAACAAAACAAGCTCAAGCTTATAGACAAATGTCTCTTCTTTTAAAAAGACCACCAGGAAGAGAGGCTTACCCAGGAGATGTTTTCTACTTACACAGTAGATTGTTAGAAAGAGCAGCAAAACTTTCTGATGCTATGGGAGGGGGTTCTATGACAGCTCTTCCAATTATTGAAACTCAGGCAGGGGACGTTTCGGCTTACATCCCAACTAATGTTATTTCAATTACAGATGGACAAATTTTCTTGAGTGCAGATTTATTTAACTCAGGATTAAGACCAGCTATTAATGTTGGTATTTCTGTTAGCCGTGTTGGAGGAGCCGCTCAGACAAAAGCAATTAAAAAAATTGCTGGAACTTTAAAATTAGAACTCGCACAGTTTGATGAACTAGCTGCTTTTTCCCAATTTGCATCTGATCTTGATGAAGCAACTCAGCAACAACTTGAACGAGGCAAAAGACTTAGAGAGCTATTAAAGCAACCTCAATTCTCTCCACTGAACCTTGCAGAACAAGTTGCAGTTGTTTATGCAGGAGTTAAAGGCCTTATTGATGAGGTTCCAGTTGAAGATGTTACTAAATTTGCAACTGAACTTAGGGAATACCTGAAGTTAAATAAAGCGGAATTTATAGAAGAGATTCTTAAAGAAAAGAAATTAAATGATGGATTAGAAGCGACATTAAAAGAGGTGATAAATGAAGTTAAATCATCAATGCTTGCCACAGTTTAAATTTATTTAGGAGATACAATGGCAAATCTTAAAGAGATTAGAGATCGAATCGTTTCCGTTAAAAATACAAGAAAAATAACGGAGGCTATGAGACTTGTTGCAGCCGCAAAAGTTAGGAGAGCTCAAGATCAAGTACTTAAGAGTAGACCTTTTGCAGATAAACTTGCACGAGTCTTAGAAAATATTCAATCTAGAGTACAATTTGAGGCTGTGGATTCTCCTCTATTATCCAAGAGAGAAGTAAAGAGTATCTCCTTGGTTTGTATAACTGCGGATAGAGGTTTATGCGGTGGTTACAACACAAATATTATAAAAAAGGTAGAAATGAGATACGCAGAATTAGTCAAACAAGGTTACCAGCCAAGTTTAATTTTGGTAGGGAAGAAAGCTATTGGATATTTTCAAAATAGAAAGGATAGATATGTAATTAAAAATACTTTCAAAGAACTAGAACAGGTACCCACAGTCAAGGACTCCGAAGGAGTTACAAATGAGATTTTAGCTGAATTCCTTTCAGAAAATTCTGATAGGGTGGAAATTATTTACACGAAATTCATTACTCTAGTAAGCTGCGCGCCTGTCGTTCAAACATTATTGCCACTTGACCCTCAAGGAATTGCTGAGGAAAATGATGAAATTTTTAGGTTGACTACAAAAGATAGTAAGTTACTTGTTGAAAAATCAAATATTGAAAAAAGTGATTCAGAGAAATTACCATCAGATATTGTTTTTGAACAAAGTCCTGATCAACTATTAGATTCATTATTACCATTATATTTACAGAATCAGGTACTAAGAGCTCTTCAAGAGTCAGCAGCTTCAGAACTCGCTTGCAGGATGACCGCGATGAATAATGCGAGTGATAATGCTAAAGAATTAGCAAGTACTTTGAATCTAACCTATAACAAAGCTAGACAAGCAGCTATTACTCAAGAAATATTAGAAGTTGTAGGAGGTTCAGCAGTTTAGTAATTAGATTTAGGATATGCCTGAATACAATATCAAAGTTCAATTTGAGGAAAAGACTTTTAGTTTTTTATGTTCTGATGATCAAGATATTATTTCAGCGGCAAAAAAGAATGGAATAGATTTACCAAGTAGTTGTTGTTCAGGAGTTTGTACAGATTGTGCATCTATGATATTGGAAGGGTCTGTAGATCAAGAGGATGCGATGGGATTAAATGATGATTTAAGGGAAAAGGGCTTTGCACTCTTATGTGTAGCTTATCCTAAATCAGATTTGAATATTGTTATTGGTAAAGATGTCGAAGATGATTTATATAATGATCAATTTGGTAAATATCAAAAATGAAATTAAGTTCAGTTGATTATTATTTAGATTGGCCAGTTTCAATAAAATTAAAAAATTTAAGGAAATTTATCATTGCAAATTTACAAAAAAAAGGTGATTTAATTCGATGGTCAATTGTTGATATTCAAAATTCTATTGACTCTTTTGGAACAAAAAAACTTAAAATTAAAGCTGTCATAGTTAATTAAAAAATATAAATTGAATTATTTTTAATAATGGAAAATTCACCAACAATTTTTATTGTTCCAACTGGTATTGGTTGTGAAGTAGGTGGTTTTGCTGGGGATGCACTTCCAACCGCTAAATTATTAGCATCGGCAAGTGGATGTTTAATTACTCATCCAAATGTTATGAATGGCGGCACTCTTTCTGAAAAAGATAAAAATATTTTTTATGTTGAGGGTTATAGTTTAGACCGACTTGCTAAAGGAGAAATCGGTTTAAAAAGGGTAAAGCAACAGAAAATTGGAATAATTTTTGATTCAGCCATTGAAAAAGAAATATTAGTGAGACATTTACAAGTTGCTGATGCATGTGTTTCTACTTTAGGTATTAATATTCATTCTTATGTGATTACAAAAAAGCCATTAAACATAGTTATTGATCCTGATTCTACAAAAATCAGTGGTGGCACAATTGAAAATCCTGATGCTCTAATTGAGGCTGGAAAATGTTTAATAGAAAAAGGAGTTACGGCAATAGCAATTGTGGCAAAATTTCCAGATGATTCAGATTCTTTAGAGACAAATATCTATCGAGAGGGGAAAGGGGTTGATCCTATTTCTGGAGTCGAAGCAGTTATAAGTCATTTAATTAGCAAATTTTTAAAAGTTCCCTGTGCTCACGCACCTGCTTTAAATCCAATTGAATTGAATGAAAATCTAGATCCTCGTGCAGCTGCAGAAGAAATAGGATTCACCTTTTTACCTTCAGTACTGATTGGGTTAAGCAATGCACCAGACATCGTTGAATTGCCCGCTAAAAATGAATCAATCTCACTACACCCTGATCAGATTGAATCTATTGTTGTTCCTAATGGAGCACTAGGTGGAGAAGCAGTACTAGCGGGGATTGAAAAAGGTTTAAATATTATTTCTGTAAAAAATCAAAATACATTAAAAGTGACAAATGAGTTTTATAAATATCCCAATCTTTTTGAAGTTGATAATTATTTAGAAGCTGCAGGCATAATTCTCGCTATCAAAAAAGGAATCAACCTTGATTCAGTTAAAAGGCCTTTAAAAAAAATCCAAGAATGTTCTTATGGTGATTAATAAGATATTGCTATGGGAATTCTCCAGTCACTTCCTAATGATTGACTGCTTAATTTTAGGATTGGAGGAGCCTGCTTTCTTTTAAATTCCGCTTTTTTTATGAGTGAGATAATTTTTAAAATTAAATCTTTTTTATAACCATCTTCTTCTAGTTGTTGTAAATCTTTTTTCTCTTCAATAATTCCTTTAAGAATTTTATCTAAAATAGAGTAAGGTGGAAGAGAATCAGTATCTAATTGATTAGGCCCTAATTCAGCACTTGGAGCTTTTTTACGTATATTTTCTCCAATTATATCTACACTAGTATCTAACATATATGACTTTCTACTATTAATTGAATCTTCACTATCAAGCCAATTGCATAATTTAAAAACATTAGTTTTATATAAATCCCCAATTACAGATAATCCTCCATTCATATCACCATAAAGTGTGCAATATCCTACGGCTAGTTCTGATTTATTGCCTGTTGAGAGTAACAAATGCTTTTCTTGATTTGCTAAAGCCATAAGAAGTGTGCCTCTTATCCTTGACTGTATATTTTGATTTGTTATTTCCGCCATCTCGAAAGATATGGTTCTTATGAATGATTCTTCAAAAGAGGTCATCAAGTTTTCAATTGGAATGCTCTTGAAACTTATCTTTAACCTTCTTGCTAAATCTTTTGCATCACTCTTTGAATGAGATGAGCTCCACTTAGAGGGCATTGAAACGCAATAAACATTTTCACTTCCTAGAGCCGCTGAAGCAATTGCTGAGACAAGTGCTGAATCAATACCACCACTTAATCCAACTAAAGCTGTTTTAAATCCACATTTTTTTGCATAATCTTTAACACCAAGGACTAATGCATCAAAAATTGATGACATTTCGGAGTTTTTAAATTCATTTTTTTCAGGTTTTGTTTGCTCAATTTCCCAGCTGGAGAGATCTTCCGAAAAAGATTTTAATTGCTTAATTTTAGATCCATTCTTATCAAGAATAAAACTATTTCCATCAAAAATTAAATTATCATTTGCTCCAATCTGGTTGACATAAATCAGCGGTACATGAAGATATTGTGCAGCAAAACTGGAAACCTTGGATCTTAGCTCTAACTTTTTCAGAGTATATGGGGAGGCTGATAAATTTACTAAAAGATCAACTTTTTTTTTCTTTAAATCAATAATGGGATTTTTTCTATGGATTCCTCTACCTTCTATATCTTTGTTGACCCATAAATCCTCACATATAGTAAAGCCAAGTCGCCAAGTTTTATTTTTAATTTGTTTAATCAATACGGAAACTTTTTCTTCTGATCTAAAGTATCTTTTCTCATCAAATACTTCATAAGTGGGAAGAATAATTTTCCGAGCAATTATTTTCCATTCACCGCCCTCAACCAACGCAATAGAATTATAAAGATTAGGAAAAAAAGAATCATTTACCTTCTCAGCTATTCCGATTGAGATGCTTAAGTTGCCATATTTTTTATTAATATCTAAAGCTAATTGATCAAGAATTTGGTATTGATTTTTGATTAAATTTTTTTTAAAAAGTAAGTCATTTGCAGGATATCCCCATAATGATAATTCTGGTGTAAGAACAAAATCAGCAGAAATTGAGCTAGCTTTCGAAGCAATATTAAGTATTTTTTTTGCATTGCCCTCTAAATCTCCAACAACTGGATTTATTTGGGCAAGTAAAAATTTCATTCAACTAATTTGATGGATTTATATAAATTATTCCTCTTAACTATATCTATTAACGACGAAGGTAAATTAGAACAATTAAAATTTAATCTAAACTTGGAACTTGAAATATTTGGGGTTTTGATGGTTGAAATATTAAACTTCACTCTATAAGTTTCTAACATTTTAAGAGTATTTGATTCAAGAGGATATCCCTCTCTTAAGATTATAAAAAAACTTACCTCCAAAATAATTTTGTCGAAATTTTTCCAGTAGAAAATATCCTTAATTAAATCACTCCCAATTACAAAATCTAAATTATTAAATTTATAAATTTCTTTACATTTTTTGATTGACTCTATTGCCCATTGGCTACTTATTTTTTGATTAAATAAAATTTTCGGATTATCTAAATCATCAATAAGAGTTTTTAATAAATAGCTACGAATTGAGATATCCTCTATGTGCTTTTTTTGGGGGTTGTTGCTCACATAGCTAATGGTAAAAGCATAAATTTTGGATAATTCTTCAAGAATTTTTTTGTGTCCAATTGTAGGTGGATCAGCACTTGTACCAAATAAAGCAATGCTTCCTTCCATTTTAAGTTTTAAGGTAGAAAACTAACAAAATTATTATTTAAATTTCTACTTGAAAAATAAATATTTATGTAGTTAAAAATCTCTGGGTCATTAAAATTCATATTTTGGATCAAAATAGCAGGTTCTATAAAAGAAGCTTTGCTTCTTACAAATATCTCTTTTGCTGCTAATTTCCCTAGAATTTTTGTAGAGTATATCGCGATTGCAGCTTGAATAATTGCTACGGGTCCATAGGGTAATAATGAAAGCCCGTTAGTAAAAGGTGCTGTTATAAGAATTAGTTTCTTAATAAGGTTGAAAGAGGTATTAACGCCGACTTGAGTGATTCCCAAAAATAAATTATTAATGGATATATTTTTAAATATTTTTCTTGTAGATTCACCTTTCAACTTTAAGCCGTAAATCTTACTTAATTCGTTAATCAGTGCAGTATCTAGTGCAAAACTACCAGCAACATCAAATAAAATAAAAGGATTAAGAGCTACTGCGGATGCCTTTATAGTCGAAAATTTACCAATAGTTGATTGAGCTAATTTCTGCCTTCTTTTCAATCTTTGCTCTTTTATTTTCAGAAACAATTTGTCAGCCAATTGAATAGAATTTATTGTTAATAGTATCTCACCATATTGATTGATTAATTTTGCTATGTAATTTTTAAGATTGTTTTCATTATTAATGATTATTGGAATATTTAAATCTTTTGGAAGCTTAAACTTTATATTTTCAATTATTTCTTTTAATTCATTTTTATTAAATAGATCGATTTTGTTTATTATTAAAATAATTTTTTTTCCATCTTTTATAAAAGAGCTGATTTCGTTTAACTCATTTCTATTTAAATCTCCCGAAACTATAAATAAAATAAGATCTGAGTGATTTATAGAGCAATAAACTTTATCTGGGAATTTAATATCGCAGAAATCAAATCCTGGAGAATCTAGTAACTCTATACTGTTGAGTGATTGATCTTTAAATTTCCATTCTTCAGCCTTAATTTCTCTTGTGGTCCCGTTGATAATATCTGTTTTAAATATATCTTTTTCTAATAAAGAATTTAAAACAGAAGATTTCCCTACGCCTGATTTACCATATGCGCCAATTCTTATTTTTTCTTCTTTGAGCCTAAAAAGTTGTTGATTAAAAGAAATTATGTCCCTATTAAAATAACTTTTTTCATAGTTGGTAAGATCAATAGTCTCCCACCAATTTTTTAAAAGTAAATAATTTTTTTTAATTTTAAATTGTTTCATGATTTATTTTTTCCACCAGCCAGCTAAAACTGATAACACAGCTTCTGCACCAATAATGCCCACGAATCCTCCAAATTCATCTACTACTACTTTCACTCCTTTATGATTCTTGTCAAATCTTGTTAATAATTGATCTGCCTTAATCATTTCGGGAATGTAGTCCACAGGTTCGCAAATTTCTGACAATAATTTTTTATTTTCTCCATTAATTAATTCTGCTAGCATTCTCTCACGGGGAACTACACCCTGTATTTTGTCAACTTTATCTCCCAAAATAACCCACCATGGAGAGTTATCGCCCATTATAAGTTTTGAAATTTCTTTAAGATTCGAAGACCCATCAAGACAAGGTGCTGATACTCTAGGGATCATTAAATCTTTAGCTTTTAAATCATTTAATTGAAAAACCTTAAATATCATTGCTGCTTCATCAGCTTCTATCAAACCTTTTTGGCTTCCAATTTTTGCCATTTGTCTAATTTCTTCTTCATCTGTTGAAATTTCATTTTCTGCCGTAATAACTGGAAATATTTGTTCTATTAATACTAAAAATGGCTTCATTAAAGTATGCAATATTCTCAAGATAGGAACTGATAATAATGCTATTTGAACTGAGAATCTTGTACCAAGGGCCTTAGGAAGTACTTCTCCTACCAATACGACTAGTATGTAAAAAGAAATTGAAAACAGGGTTAGGCCATAACTACTATTAATAACCAATGCTCCATATACACCTAAAATAAGACTTCCAATTATGTTAAATCCATTATTAGTAATAGTAATTACAGTTAATGTTCTTCCAAGATGTTTTCTAAGTTTAAGAAGTTGATTTGCAGAACTCTTTGGTTTTTGTTTAGAGGCTATCTCTAGAATTCGAATAGAATTTACAGCTAAAAAAGCCGCTTCTACTCCCGAACAACATGCTGACCCAATTAAGATAATTACTATAAGAACAATTAAACCGTAAACACTTGGTTCCATTAAAATAGATTAGTTACTAAATCTGTATTAATTCATTCTTCCATTTTTTTTTTAAACACGCCAATACACAATCTATGTTTAAACCTGAAAATAAAGTTTTTGAAGAAAGAAGAGAAATCTTCCTCAATAAATTAAATGGAAAAGCTGCTATTATCCCTGGTGCTAGTCTGGTAAAGCATCATGCTGATTGTGAATATCCTTTTAGACAAGATAGTAATTTTTGGTATTTAACCGGTTTCGATGAGCCAGATGCAATCGCTCTTTTCTTATCGCATAAGCCAAAGGGAGAGAGATTTATTATGTTTGTTGCTCCTAAAGATGTTATAAGCGAAGTCTGGCATGGCTTTAGATGGGGTTTAGAAGGTGCTGAAAAAGAGTTTAATGCTGATAAGGCTCACTCAATAAACGAATTAAAAGATTTACTCCCAGCCTATATAAATGGTTCTGACGAACTTGTTTTTTCTATTGGTAAGCATCCATCAGTTGAGAAAATAATACTGGAAATTTTTTCACAACAACTTGAAAATCGCTCAAGATTAGGCACTGGTGGAAATTCTATAAAATCTCCAGAAATTTATTTAAATGAGATGAGATTAATTAAAAGTGAATTTGAAATTAAAAGAATGAGAGAGGCTATACAGATTTCAGCCGAAGCCCATGAATTAGTTAGAAAATCTATCTCATCAAAGAATAATGAAAGACAAATTCAGGGGCTTCTAGAGGGATTCTTTTTGGAAAAAGGGGCGAGAGGGCCAGCTTATAACTCTATTGTTGCTGCAGGAGATAATGCATGTATTTTGCATTACACTTTAAACAACTCACCCTTGAAGAAGGAAGATTTATTGTTGGTGGATGCTGGCTGCTCACTAAATGATTATTACAATGGAGACATAACAAGAACTATTCCAATAGGTGGAAAATTTTCTAATGAGCAAAAAATTATCTATGAGATAGTATTGAGTGCGCAGAAAAATGCAATTAAAAGTGCTGTAAAGGGATCAAATTCTAGTGCTGTCCATAATGTTGCATTAAAAATTCTGATAGAAGGATTAAAAGAAATTGGTTTATTGTCGGGCAGTACTGAGGAGATAATTGAGAATCAATCTTATAAACATCTTTACATGCATAGAACTGGACATTGGCTTGGCTTAGATGTTCATGATGTTGGAGCATACAGAATGGGAGACTATGAAGTGCCATTACAGAATGGAATGATCCTTACCGTAGAACCTGGGATTTATATAAGTGATAGGATTCCAGTCCCCAAGGGACAACCACTCATACAAGATAAATGGAAAGGTATAGGGATAAGAATTGAAGATGATGTTTTGGTCAAAGATGCAAACCCAGAAGTTTTAAGTATTGCTGCAAAAAAAGAAATTTCTGATTTAGAATTTTAAAATTTGACTTATCTAATTAATAGATTTTTTTTATTAAGTTTAAAGCTCAAATAATGAATAAGTCCGATTCATATGATTCGAAACTCTCTCAAGCAAGAAGCATAGCTAGTCAGCTTGGTATGTTCGCAGAAGAAAACGATATCCCCAAAGACCTTTGGGATTCATTAGAAGCTACTATTTATGACTTTTATGAAGTATCTCATGATAGATAAAAATTCTGTTTAGAAGGTATCAGTGATTAAAATCAAGAAATTTTGAATAAATCAATCAAAATGTGACCATAAACTGATAAATTATTTATTAAACACAAATAAATGAATGACCTCATCAGATAAGTTAAATCAAATTTCAACAGAAAAAAAGGGAAAAAACAGTGATTCACAAAATTCTAAAAATTCTTCTCCTAATTCAGGAATGATGGGTGCTTCAGCTGTATTAGCGGCTGCTACAATTGATGAAGATGGAGTGCCTACTGGTTATACCCCTAAGCCTGATGAAGGAAGATTCATAATTAAAGTATTGTGGTTACCTGATAATGTGGCTTTAGCAGTGGATCAGATAGTTGGTGGAGGATCAAGTCCTCTAACTGCTTATTATTTTTGGCCAAGAGATGATGCTTGGGAAAAATTAAAAAGTGAGTTAGAGAATAAAGGCTGGATTACAGATAACGAAAGAGTAGAGATATTGAATAAAGCTACTGAAGTAATAAATTATTGGCAAGAAGAAGGCAAAACAAAAAAATTAGAAGAAGCAAAATTAAAGTTTCCCGAAGTAACTTTTTGTGGGACTGCTTAAATATTAGTTCTTCGCAGCTTGAATTCTAGCCTCAGCCTTCGAAACTTCTTTCAAGGCTTTAATTTTTTCTGGATTCTTTTCATTTTCAGAAAATTTGCTCATTGCTAATTTTGCTTCTTTAAGATCTTGTTCAGCATCTTGAACGTTAATTTCAGAACCAATTTCAGCATTATTTACTAAAACTATGACTTCATCTGATTCAATTTCAGCGAAGCCTCCCATTAGGGCTATTGATTTCCACTGGGAATTCATTCTTAGCCTTAAAACGCCAATATCTATAGCAGTAACTAAAGAGATATGTCCAGGTAATACACCAAGTTGACCAGTAGTACTAGGAAGGATTACTTCTTCAGCTTCGCCTTGATAAACATTTTTATTAGGAGCTAAAACTTTTAGAGAAATTGACATTAATTTAGATTTATTGAAGGTTAAATATATATATTCAGATATTTATTTTTCTGATTTTATTTTTTCAGCTTTTGCTTTAACTTCATCAATATTACCAACTAAGTAAAATGCCTGTTCTGGTAAATGATCCAATTCACCTGACAAAATCATATTAAAGCCAGCAATGGTATCTTCTAATTTTACGTATTTACCAGACATTCCTGTAAATATTTCTGCTACAAAGAAAGGTTGTGAAAGGAATTTCTCAATTTTTCTGGCCCTGTCTACTGTTAATCTATCTTCTTCAGAAAGCTCATCTAAGCCAAGAATTGCGATAATATCTTGAAGCTCTTTGTATCTTTGTAAAGTTGATTGAACAGCTCTTGCTGTTTTGTAATGCTCATCGCCAACAACTGATGGCTGTAACATAGTACTTGTTGAGTCTAATGGATCAACTGCTGGATAAATTCCCTTAGCTGCAAGAGCTCTAGCAAGCACGGTAGTAGCGTCTAAATGTGCAAAGGTTGTGGCTGGTGCAGGGTCTGTAAGGTCATCTGCAGGTACGTAAACAGCTTGGATAGATGTTATTGAACCTTCTAAAGTAGATGTAATTCTTTCTTGTAATTCACCAACATCAGTTCCAAGAGTCGGTTGGTATCCAACAGCTGAAGGCATTCTTCCAAGTAATGCAGATACTTCAGAGCCAGCTTGAACGAATCTAAAAATGTTATCAACAAAAAGTAGGACGTCTTGTTTATTTACATCTCTAAAATGTTCGGCCATTGTAAGTGCTGATAAGCCTACTCTCATTCTTGCACCTGGTGGCTCATTCATTTGTCCAAAACACAAGGCTACTTTTGATTGCGTTAAGTCATCTGCATTGATAACTCCTGATTCTTTAAATTCTTCATATAAGTCATTCCCTTCTCTAGTCCTTTCCCCTACACCGCCAAAAACAGAAACTCCACCATGTTCTTTTGCGATGTTATTAATTAATTCTTGAATAAGAACGGTCTTGCCAACACCAGCACCTCCGAATAATCCAACTTTTCCACCTTGTCTATAGGGAGCCAAAAGGTCGATAACTTTAATACCAGTTTCAAAAACTTTTGGCTTAGTTTCTAGGTCAGTTAACTTTGGAGCAGCTCTATGAATTGGAGCAGTATTTTTGGTATTAACTGGCCCTTGTTCATCTACGGGTTCTCCTAAGACATTAAATATTCTCCCTAAAGTTGCTTCTCCAACGGGTACAGATATAGGTGCACCTGTGTCAATTGCTTCCATACCTCTTACAAGCCCATCTGTGCCACTCATTGCCACTGCTCTTACTCTATGGTCACCTAGGAGCTGTTGGACCTCTGCAGTAAGCGCTATGTCTTGCCCAGCAGGATTTTTAGCTTCAATTCTTAAAGCATTTAATATTTTGGGTAATTTCCCGGCTGGGAATTCTACATCTAGAACAGGGCCAATTACCTGACGTACTACGCCTTTTGTTTGTGAAGAAGTTGATGGAGTTGCTACCATTTTTTATTGATTGGTGATGATTAGCTGATTTAAATAGCTTTTAATCCGAAAATACTACCACCTAATGGGTAGATTCGTTAAATGGGTTCGGCCACCCGCACAGTTTAAGTATGGTTTAATTGCCGCTTTGCAGATTATGTTGTTGATGATACGGATAGAGAATTTCTCTTTCCATTTTTATGACGCAAAGCGTTTCACTCATGATCCTCCATTAATCTATGGCAGCTGTTTCACTTACAGTCTCTACAGTAAAACCACTGGGAGATAGAATATTTATTAAAGTTTCCGCATCTGAGGAAAAAACTGCTGGAGGCATTCTTTTGCCTGATTCAGCTAAAGAAAAACCACAGGTTGGAGAAGTTGCTCAGGTGGGCCCTGGCAAACTTAATGACGATGGTTCTCGACAAACTCCAGAAGTGAGTATTGGCGATAAAGTTTTGTACAGCAAATATGCTGGAACAGACATTAAATTGGGAGGAGATGAATATGTCTTGCTCTCTGAAAAGGATATTTTAGCTGTAGTAAGCTAAAATATTTGTTTCAAAAATTATTAAAACTTATTACTAAATCACTGCCTAAACATGGCTAAAAGAATTATTTACAATGAGCAAGCTCGTAGAGCGCTCGAGAGAGGGATTGATATCCTTGCTGAGTCTGTGGCTGTAACGCTTGGACCAAAAGGAAGAAATGTTGTACTAGAAAAAAAATTTGGTGCTCCACAAATCATCAATGATGGTGTCACAATCGCTAAAGAGATCGAATTAGAGGATCACATTGAGAATACAGGTGTTGCTTTGATCAGACAAGCTGCTTCAAAAACTAATGATGCAGCTGGGGATGGTACAACAACAGCTACTGTTTTAGCTCATGCAATGGTTAAAGCAGGGTTGAGAAATGTTGCTGCAGGTGCTAATGCAATTACTTTGAAGAAAGGAATTGATAAAGCAACTGAATTTCTAGTTGACAAGATTCAAGAAAATTCTAAACCTATTAGTGATAGCAATGCTATAGCTCAATGTGGAACCATTGCTGCTGGTAACGATGAAGAAGTTGGTCAAATGATTGCCAATGCTATGGATAAAGTTGGTAAAGAAGGTGTTATCTCCTTAGAAGAAGGAAAATCGATGACAACTGAATTAGAAGTTACTGAGGGGATGCGCTTTGATAAAGGCTATATCTCACCATATTTTGCAACAGATACGGAGAGAATGGAGGCTGTTTTAGATGAACCATATATTCTTCTGACCGATAAGAAAATTGCCTTAGTGCAAGATTTAGTTCCCGTTTTGGAACAAATAGCTAAAACTGGTAAACCTCTTGTCATTATCGCAGAAGATATCGAAAAAGAAGCCTTAGCAACTCTTGTTGTCAATAGATTACGAGGTGTGTTAAACGTTGCTGCAGTAAAAGCTCCTGGATTTGGCGATAGAAGAAAAGCCATGCTTGAAGATATGGCCGTTTTAACTAATGGACAACTTATTACTGAAGATGCAGGCTTAAAGTTGGAAAATGCTACCTTAGATATGCTTGGAACGGGTAGAAGAATAACTATTAATAAAGAAACAACAACTATAGTAGCTGAAGGTAACGAGCAAGCAGTTAAAGCTAGATGTGATCAAATTAAGAAGCAAATGGATGAAACAGATTCCTCTTACGATAAAGAGAAGCTTCAGGAACGTCTAGCTAAACTAGCTGGAGGTGTAGCAGTGATTAAGGTTGGGGCTGCTACTGAAACTGAGATGAAGGATAAAAAGCTTCGTCTTGAAGATGCTATCAATGCAACAAAAGCAGCTGTTGAAGAAGGAATTGTACCTGGAGGAGGAACAACTCTCGCTCATTTATCTCCTATTTTAAAAGAATGGGCTGATAAAAATTTAGAAGGAGAGGAATTAATTGGAGCTAACATTGTTGAAGCTTCACTTACTGCTCCTCTTATGAGAATCGCTGAAAATGCCGGTTCTAATGGAGCTGTAATCGCTGAAAATGTAAAAACTAAACCATTTAATGATGGATTTAATGCTGCTACTGGAGAGTATGTAGATATGTCCTCTGCTGGTATAGTTGATCCTGCAAAAGTTACACGTTCAGGATTACAAAATGCAGCTTCAATAGCAGGAATGGTTCTGACTACAGAATGCATAGTTGCAGATTTACCTGAGAAAAAAGATCCTGCAGCTCCAGCGGGCGCACCGGGTATGGGCGGTGACTTCGATTATTAACTGATCAATAGTTTTAATTAATCTTTTAGAAGGGATCATTCAAAATGGTCCCTTTTTTATTCAAATTTTATGAAATCCAACCAGCGCTGAGGATAATTGCGAGAGACAAAAATATTACTAGAAAAGTCCAAGTTATTTTGTTAAGCGAGGCTTCTGCACTACTTGCGCTGTTAAACATAGAGCTTCCACTAGCTGCTATTCCTCCCATTCCATCACCTTTGGGACTATGAAGTAAAACTAAGAGAATAAGAAGAACCCCAGAAAATACCCATACCCAACTTATTATTTGAATCATTGCTTAAAAAACTTTTATTAATTTTAAACGTGTTGAACAACTTTATTATAACCTTTTAATTCAATTTCTTGAATAAGAGATTTGCCTGTCATTTCTTTTGGTATTGGAAGATTTAATAATTGTAATAAAGTGGGCGCAATATCTGCTAAGCCGGCATTATCTCTTAAATTAATTGCATTTCCCATATTTGGTATTTTTCTTTTTTCACCTTCTATCAAAATTAATGGCACTTTATTGATTGTATGTGCTGTCCATGGCTCTCCTTGAGATCCTTTCATTACCTCCGCGTTACCATGATCGGCTGTAATAAGAATGCTTCCTCCCATTTCTCCAGTAGCATTGACTATTTGACCCACACATTTATCTACTTTTTCTATCGCTTTAACTGTCGCATCCATGTTGCCTGTATGTCCAACCATATCAGGATTGGCAAAATTAATGACTATAAATGCATAATTCCCACTTTTAATGGCTTTAGAGCAGCTAATAGTTAATTCCTCCGCAGACATTTCGGGTTCCATATCATAAGTTGCGACTCTGGGAGATGGAATTAAATGTCTCTCTTCTCCAGGTAAAGGAATTTCAACGCCTCCATTGAAAAAATATGTTACGTGAGGATATTTTTCAGTTTCCGCGGTTCTGTATTGTTTAAGTCCATTTTCTGACACTATTTGGCCAATAAAATTATTGAGTGGCTCAGGAGGAAATGCAACTTTAACGGGAAAGCTTGGATCATATTGAGTAAAAGTGACAAAATCTAGATTAAGATAATTTTTTCTTTTAAAGTCTGAGAATTCCTTAAGTGAAAGGGATTTGACTATTTGTCTTGCTCTGTCGGGACGAAAGTTAAAGCAAATCAAACTATCCCCATCCTTAAGATAATTTTCAGAAATTCGTATGGGCTCTATAAATTCATCAGTTATGTTATTACTATAACTTTTTTCTATGTAATCCTTAGGAGAAATATTTGTTATTCGAATATTCGGATCAGTCAAATTAGAATATGCTTTTTCTGTTCTATCCCATAAAAGATTTCTATCCATTATCCAGTATCTTCCGCATATGGAAGCTATTTCTCCAGTATTGAATTTTTTTATGCATGACTCTATTTGATCGAGATATTTAGAGGCACTTTTTGCAGGAGTATCTCTACCATCAGTAATAATATGAATTGCAACTTTTTTGATTTCATTTTCAGATGCCCATTTTATTAGACCTAATAAATGATCAATATGGCTATGAACTCCTCCATCCGAACATAATCCCGTGATATGCAAAGTAGAATTATTTTTCTTCAATGAATCAGCCATCTCTTTTAACTCATTAACCAAGCCTAATTGATTATTTTTTACAATATTTGAAATCCTTACAAGTTCTTGTTGTATTATTCTTCCCGAACCAATGGTAAGGTGCCCTACCTCTGAATTGCCCATCTGACCATCCGGGAGGCCTACATCAGATCCACTTGCACTTATCAGGGTGTGGGGATAAGCATGCCACAATGAATCCATAATTGGAGTGTGGGCACTATTTATAGCATTATCTGATTTTTCTTCTCGATATCCCCACCCGTCTAGTATTGCTAAAACTACAGGGCTCTGAGGAACATTTAACCTTTTTATATTTTTGCTGCTAATCTTTGACATATTTAGATCAAATTCATTTTTAACTGATCCAACCCTAAATTTAGCTTTAAACGTTACTCTTTAACAATTTATATTTAACATAGTTAGCTTTTGCTAATTTAAGAAAATAGTAGACGACTTTTATTTATTGATAAATCATGTCCAAGAAAACAAAAAAGATTGTAATACTTAATGAATTTGAGCTTAGAAAAACTATTTCACGTTTAACTTCCGAAATTATTGAAAAAGTCAAAAAACTGGATAACCTTTTATTGGTTGGTATTCCGACTAGAGGAATTGAGCTGACTGAAGTTCTAGAAGAGGAATTATTCTGTAGGACAGGTTTAAGAGTTAAAAAAGGAACAATTGATCCAACTTTTTATAGAGATGATCAAAATAGAGTTGGAACTCGCCTAATACAAGCTGCAGATATTCCAACTCCAATTGAGAAACAAGAAATTCTTTTAATAGATGATGTAATTTATACAGGTAGAACAATTAGAGCTGCAATGGATGCTTTATATTCATGGGGCAGACCCCAAAGAGTGATGTTGTTAGTAATGGTAGATAGAGGTCATAGAGAATTGCCTATTCAACCAGATTTTTGTGGTAAAAAAGTGCCAACTAGTAAAATTGAAAGTATTAGTTTACGTTTAAAGAATGTTGATAATGAGGAAGGAGTTTTTCTTGAATAGTTTGCTTTCAGAAAATATTTCCTAAATTATACTCTCCTAAGAATTCATCTTTAATATCAAAACACTTAACTAATAAATCAGCACTTTTCGTAATTTTAAAAAAAAGTTTTAAGTTGTCTTCTCCAATATTTGATTCATTTTCTAATACTATTTTGAGTGGTTTTTTTTTCCATTTTATAATTTCTTCTTCATTTTGAACCTCTGATAACTTTGGTAATCCATTTTCAAAAATAACATCATATGATCTTTCTTTTTGTGTCTCTCCAATTATTATTTCGAATATTTTCTGTTTCTCATTACTGGCTTGAAGGATTAGTTTAAATGGGTTTTCAGTCGGCCATGTTTGCCCTCTACAAAAAATAGGATGCCAAAAGTGTTTTTGTTCTCTTTTATTAAATAATCTTATAGATAATCCTTTGTTTAATATGTCTTTAATTTTTACCCCAGGGGTCATTGCTAAAGCTCCCAAAGCTATTGATTCGATAGGAGGCGGCGACTTTATTTGAATCTTTGAAATTTTTTTTGTTATCCATTCTTTAATCAATGGTATTTGAGTTCCTCCACCAACCAAAACAATTGAATTTAAGTCGTCAACTGTGCAAAATTTACCTCTTGCTTGATTTAATAAATCTTTGAGTAAAGAATTAAGGTGATTCAGAAGATTATTTTCAATGAGTATTTTCTCAAATATTTCTTTACTTAGGTAAAATTCTTTTTCTTGATTTTGTTCAGTAAATAATTTTATTGGATATTTATTTTCATATTTGATTGCAGATGAACTCAGCTTACATTTTAATTCTTCTGCCTTTAAAAGATTAGAAACATAATTATTACCAGGAATAAAATAATTAACTATCCATTGATCAAAATCTTTTCCGCCAATTTTTGAGCCTGTTTTTCCAATTATTTCTGCACACCTTATCTTTTGTTTTGAAATTGAGCTTACGTCATTACCTTTAAATTTTAAAAGTTCAGCTATTGGACCAGACTTTCCTTCTCCTCCTTCTATTCTGACTATATTCATATCGACTGTACTTCCTCCAATATCTAATGTCATAATTTTTGAGCCAAATGGTAAATTTACACCTAAACTTGCCGCAGTAGGCTCATCAACAAGGGCTATTTCATCTACAGATATTGCCTCGCAGAGGTTAACTAACCATTCTCTGTAACCCTTATATGTATCTATTGGAGCAGTTAAAACAAGTCTTTTGATCTCATACTTGTGCGGGATGTTTGCCCATAAAATTTGAAAAAATTTTTCGCCACATTCATTAGGTTTTAAGATATTTGTTTGGTGAATTTTTTCATTAGAATTTCCAATTAATCTTTTAAAGTTTGAATGAAAAAATAAATCAGAATTTGAGTTATACCTCATCTTTAGAGCACTAATGCCAATTTTAGGAGTCTTTGAAGGTTCTTCGAACCAAACTGCTGTAGGGATAACTCCTGGAGATGATGTAATATTCGGTATCTCAACTAAAACAGAATTTATATCTTTTTGATCTTGAAAAGCTATGACAGAATTAGTGTTCCCTAAATCAATAGCAAGTGTTCCAGATAAATTTTCTTCCATATGAAATTATTTAAATCAATTAAGTTGTTTTTGTAATTTATTTTTTGAAATGGTCGAATAAACTGTAAGATATATCCTATAGTAAAAAATTTTTTTTAATGAAAATATCAAATAATGCGGGAATTGATTCTAACGATCTTGCTAAGAGAGGAGAAAGCTTGATAAGAAAATCAACTAATAGATATTTAACTACAGTGAAAATTGCTTTCAGAGCTAAACAAAGACGTTTTGATGATTTTGATGGATTATTAGAAGAATCAACTATTAAACCCGTTCAAAGGTCAATTATTGAACTAAGTGATGAGCAAGATCAACCAGATTTACTTCCAGGCTAATTTTGGTAAAAGACCAAAAAAGATGGAGATTACTTAAAGATTTAAAAAAAGGCAAATTTTGCTTTTTGATTGGTGTAGACAATTGGTCAATCGAGTTACAAAAAAGTGAATTCAATTCACTGTATCTTCTACTCTTAAGAATTAATGAACAACTATTAGTTATCAAGGATGAACTAATGGATGAAGAATCTATTTCTTTAGAATTAGAACAACTACCTTGGTATATTTACTTAGAGGGAAAAAAAAATGAATGGAGTTTAAGGTTTGTTTTTGAAAGTCAAGAGCAAACTAGATCTTTCGAAATGTATTGGCCGATACCAATTGCACAAAATTTATTTTATGAAATAAAAAACATGTGGGAATCAATGGATTAAAAGATAAATAAAATTGGAAATTTTAGAAAAAATTTCCCCTTCCCAAAAAAAATTTTTCACAACTTTTCCACAGTATTTTTTTAAAAAAATATCTGATGATCTTAAGCATGTGGAAAACTTCTGATTTTATATAAATCTTTATATTTAAGTAAGATTTAAATTTATAAATTTGATGTCCCTGAACCCTCTATTTATGACTGAATTCTCATTATTCTATAACCTGAGACTGTATCTTAATAATGCTTGTTGACGATTCAGTGATTTTGGAGAAAACTATATTTTGTAGATTTAAATTCCAATAAAGTTTTTCAATATGCAAGAGTTAAATTACGACGAAAATCCAAAAGTATCTAATCATAAAGATGAAGTAATAAGTTTCAAATGTGAACTTCAAGAAAATCTTCAAAAGGCTATGAAAGAATTCGTTGAGGATCATCCTAACTGGGATCAATACAGGATACTACAAGCAGCTATTGCGGGATTTTTGATGCAAAAAGGATTTCAAAATAGGGATTTAACGAGACTTTATATTGGCAATATGTTTTCAATGAATTTTAAGGATTAAAGATAATTATATTTTTTCTAGTAGTATTTTTGCAATATCATTTCTGACAGGTAATATAGATAACCTATTACCTTTTTTTACGACTAATAACTCATCTTCATTAAATAAAATTTTTAATTCAGGTAAACTTAAAATCTTTTTTGATTTAGAAATGTATTTTACTTTTACGCAATCCCATCTAGGATTATCAGGTTTCGATTTTGGATCAAAATATTTTGAATCTTGATCAAATTGAGTAGGGTCAACAATATTTAGATCTATTACTTCCATAAGTCCCACAATACCTGGGGGTTTACAATTCGAATGATAGAAAAAAACTTTATCTCCTTTATTCATTTTTCTCATAAAATTTCGAGCCTGATAATTTCTTATTCCATCCCATAAAGTTACACCATCATTTTTTAAAGTATCTATGCTGTAAGCATCAGGCTCACTTTTCATTAGCCAGTAATTAGATTCAGTCATGGTCTATAGGTTGCGGGAAATAGGGCTGCTGGTATAGTGCTGGTATGGCATTTTGTTAACTTTTTTCGAAAGTCAGCTAAATCCAAAGCGTTTTGTTTAGTTTATCGAAGATAGTTAGTCGAATAAAGTTTAGAAAAAATATAGAAACAGATCGCTAGAGACAGACTTTTTTATTATTTCGGGCTGAAAATAATAAACCTAATATTTGCAATGCTTTTTAGGGAATGAGAGAGTCTTTTATACCAGCAGATTTGGAAATCTATACCAGCCAGGTATGTAAAAACCAGTCATAGATAAGTTTGAATGCTTTCTCTAAGGAAAGGTGCTGTTATTTGTAAATCAAATTAATCACTAGATATCAATGTATAAAATGTTACTTTGAGTATTAAATTTCGTGTGAGGAAATTTATGAAACTTTTTAGAGTTTTACTTTTCACTCAAGCTTTATTGGCTTGTTTAGCACCAATGACTGCGGGAGCGTCTGAGGTAAATCTTAACGAGATAGAAAATTATGCCCGAAAGCAGTCATTTTCTAAAAAAAGATTTAATAGCAAAACTTTTTCTAATAAAGGATTAGCAACAACAAAAAATTCTTTTAAAAGTATAAAAGCACCAATTAATGCAACTGAAGCCGGTTCTTTCTCAGAAACAACAACTATGAGTGGATCAGTTGCATTTGTAGTTGGGGGAATTAGTAATCATGATCGCGAAAATTATACTGATACTTCAGAAGCAATGATTTCTCACTATTCATATAATGTTGGTGTAAATACAAGCTTTAACGGAGAAGATAATTTATTTGTTGGAATTGAAACAGGCAATGCTGGGACGGGTTCAACAGTATTACTAGATAGTACTAATATTGTTACAAATGCCGATCAATTATCAGTTTCTTCGATTTATTATTCTTTTCCATTAGTAGGTTGGGATTTTGCTGTTGGTCCATTACTCGCACAAGATGATCTAGTAGCAACAACAACAAGTAAATATTCAGATGCTTTTTATTTATCAGGTAATGGAGCTGGAAATAATATATGGACCTTACCAGGACTAAAAGGAACAGGTATCGCGATAGCTAGAATTTATGATAACGGATTGAATATGGGTGCAAATTTAATATCAATAAATGGAAATTCCGCTGGCATTTTTACTGAACAAAGTACTGATATGGGTACATTAATGGTAGGTTATGATGCCGAAAATTTTGGTGGCGGAATTATATATACAAAATATGACACGATTTGGGGACATGACAATAGAACTGCACAATATTATCTTGATTATTATGGAGTATCTAAACTTCAACTCACTACTTGGCAATATGGAGGATATTGGACACTTAAAGATAAACTCACTACAAATTTTGGAGTAGAATTTATTGATGCAGATATAGGAGTAACAGCTCCTAATTTCACTTTTTCTACATTATCGATGGATTATGAAGTAAACGAAAATAATAAAATAAGTGGTGCTTGGAAAAGTATGAATTTCTTAAATACTGATGGAACAATAGATTATTTGGGCGAAGCTTTTGAATTTTATTACACTCATAATGTTAATGATGCAGTTAGTTTAAAAGCAGGAATATATTTAGTTGATTCAGATTATGAAAAAGGGAACGGAACATCTATAAAAAATGGCGGAACTGGCGATGATTGGCTTTTGTATAATGAAACCGCTTATGCTTTTGAAACTATTTTTAGGTTCTAATTCATAGAATACTAAGAAGATAAAAAGCAGCTTTAAAGCTGCTTTTTTAATGCTTTTAAAACTGTAAAAATCGTGAACATATCGTGAACATTTTTTTAACGGTTTTTGAAATCCTTGCTATGACTACTGGTACATAGTTCATTAGCCAGTAATTAATTTCAGTCATATCAATTAGTTATAAGAAAATTACAATGTGTGAACGGTGTGTGAACAGAATACTGAAAATGCTCAATTCTAGGTTCATTATCCATCAAATTTCCTTTTTATGAAAGTGATAATGGATAAGGGGGGTTAAAACAGTTTTGATCAATTAAAGTTGTTTAAAAAAAATTTATTGCCAACTTAAATCTCTCTTAAACAGTGGAAATTAACATTCAGGAATCTGCATTACCTTAACACTTTAAGGTTTGGAGATATAAAAAACAAAATTTAATAATGAAATTAGAAAATTTTCCTCCACGCAATCGTGATGCTCAAACAAAAGAGATTGGAAATTTAAAAAATATCCAGAAAGAAAGATTCAAAAGTAAAGATAAATCTATTTTGGATGATTCGGAATTTATTGAAAATTACAATAACGCACTTAAATCACCCCAATCAAGAAGATTGTATAAAAATCTAGAAAATAATGATCAGCTAAATACGGTTAAAGTACAAGATATTTTGTCTTTAGATAAAATTTCTTTTTAGGGATTACTTGCTAAACAATTATGAGTGAAATTGTTTTAAACAAATATATTTTTTAATTAATTTTTCCTTAATCTTGGCAACTTAACTTTTAAAAGTCTTCTTTATTTTCACGCCTTAAATATTGAAGACAAACCATTTAAAGCAATAAATAATTTTAAAAATTCACTTTTATAAATCAGATTTTATTTATGCATCCAAGTAAAGTAATCAAAGATCCAAAAATCAATGACACTTATTACGATCCAGATCTAGATAAGCTTTATCAATATGTCAAACTTGGCGACTATCCGCCTGAATGGGTCGAAACAAGTATTGAGGAAAATGATGCAAACTATTTTGTTTAGATGGCTAATATATCTTAAAAAAACGATTTAATTGACTTTAATCGTCATCATCTTCATCCTCATCAATATTGGCAGTTATTAAACTATTGTCTGAAAAAACTTCAGAACCATCATTTATTACTTCTTCATCAGTTTCTTTAACTGCCTTCTCAATTTCTTTTTGAAACTCTCCAGAAGCTTGTTGGAAGCTTTTCAATGTTTTTCCAATTGAACGCCCTAGTTCTGGTAGCTTTTTAGGTCCAAATATTAAAAGAGCTAAAACAAAAATTACAGCAATTTCTGGAATTCCAACACCAAATATATTCATGTTTTCAGCCTGATTTTTTTGTTTTTATACATTATCCAATTGCTCTTCCATTATTTCTTGTGATGGCAATAACTGTAGACCTTGGAACGCTATTACCTCCATCAGGGAAATGACAACTATCTGGATTTTTTTCTCCAGGATGTTGTACACCTACAAACATTGTCTTCTTATCAGAACTCCAAGTTATGCCAGTAATTTCACATTCCTTAGGACCAACAAGAAATCTACTAATTTCTCCTGTCCTTGGATTTGCACAAAGCATTTGATTATTTCCCATTCCTGCAAATTTTCCAGAATTACTATATTTGCCATCTGTCTGAATCCACAAATTGCCTTTAGAGTCAAAGGCGATCCCATCAGGCGAATTAAA
Organism: Prochlorococcus sp. scB243_498I20; assembly: GCA_000635015.1. Taxonomy (GTDB): domain Bacteria; phylum Cyanobacteriota; class Cyanobacteriia; order PCC-6307; family Cyanobiaceae; genus Prochlorococcus_A. Next base: position 40,455 of record JFMR01000108.1, on the reverse strand, counting down.
CATATTATCTTTGTTTATATTTTCTGAACCTTTGTATAATCCTTCTGCTGTTTCAGGATTTCCAGCCATTACAAAAAGATCCCATTTGAAATCTACTGATGCATGATCTGAATTGCTAGGTGTCCATCTAACTATCTGTCCGTAAGGATTATTTTCTCTTGGATTTACTGCGTTAATTGGTTGATTATCTTTAACTCCTCTATTTTTGTTATTGGTTAAGGCACAGTATGCTTCTACTTTTTTGGGATTAACAGCGACCCACTCAGGTCTATCCATAGTTGTAGCTCCAACTTTAGTAGCTGCGAGTCGTGTGAAAATTGCGATTTCAGGCTCACTCATTCCAGATTCTTTTAAATTTATCCATTTACCTGTTCCATCATCATTAAAAACAGCAACAAATAACTCTCCCTCAGTTAATAAATCGTAGTTAGAAGAAGCACCTTTTTTATATTTTCCTTTGGATACGAACTTATATAGATGCTCACCTCGTTCATCATCTCCCATATAAGCAACAACTTGTCCATTTTTAGAAATAGATACTTCACAATTCTCATGCTTAAACCTACCCATTGCAGTATGTTTCCTTGGCATTGATTGTGGCTTTGAAGGGTCAATTTCAGTTATGTATCCGTGCCTATTAACTTCGTTTGGATTCTTAACTAAATCAAATCTATCTTGATTCATAACCCAGTTGTAACCTTTGTCTTTTGTCTTTAGACCATATCTTGCTTGTTCTGGGGGAATAGAGGCGGATGGATTGGAAGGTGAAGAAAAGTAACCATGAAAATTTTCCTCGCAAGCTAGATAAGTTCCCCATGGAGTTCTGCCGTTCCCACAATTATTGAAAGTACCTTTTGCAACTTTTCCGGTTAGATCCTCATCAGTTTTCATTAAATAGAACCCAGCTGCTGGTCCATCTAAAGCTATTTTGGTATCACCTGTAATTTTTCTGTTGTAAAGTGAATCTTTTTTTATTTTCCATTTTCCTAATTTCTTTTCTATTTCAAAAATAGAAACTCCATGCGAAGCAATTCCTTTGCGTACGTCATCAGATGTTTCTGGTAATCCGCTAGCTCTATTTCCATAAATTATTTTCCTATTGCAATATTCATTATTGACTGCAAGAATTGATTTCCCCTCAATATCAAAGAGGCTCATGCCATCATTATTATCCCCAAAAGACCCTTCCTGAGATTCTCCTGTTCCTCTTGTTATTTGATCAAAATCATCAACTCCGCTCCATAATGGATCACCCCATGATGCAACTTTATGCCAACTAAATCCTTTTGGAAGAGTAATTGTATCTTTACCATTAGCTGGCACAGGATTAAAACTTATACCATTAAATCCACTTAAGAAACTAGTTGCTTTCGCAGGACCAATTGTCGCAGCTATAAATGCTCCAGAGCCTAAAGCAAATGAACCTTGCAAGAATTTTCTTCTTGAAACAACATCATTAAAATCAGCCACAAAAAAGTTATAACTAATTTAAAAAATTGTTCTCTAGGGTTAAATTGAATATAAGTAATGTATAAATTTTGATTAGTATTAGTAAATAAAGATACGTAGCTAAAATTTTTTTTAATAATTAATTGACATTCAAATTTTTTTAATTATTTTGATCAAAAAAAGTTTAATTTCTACTTAATAAAATTGCCTTATAAGTTAATTATGTATAAAAACTTTTGACTATGAAAAAACTTCTTTTAATAGTATTTTCTTTATCTTTTCTGTTCTCATGCAGTAATGATAAAGATTTTTTTGTTACCAAAGAAAATGCATTAATTAGTTGCGGTGGGAAATCTCGTATTATCGAAAATGAAAATGAAGAGATAATCAATACAGAAGTCAAGGACTTAATAGATGGAATAGGTAAGTAAGTGGAATTTACAGTTGTAGAGACTGATAAGAAAGGCGGAAAATATAGAATTATTAATTGTTTTCCAAGTGAAGAGCCACAAGATTCAATAATAAAAACTATTAAGACGAACTATAAATTGAATAACTAAAGACTCTAATAAAGATCTTGAGGTTTGATTCAGATTTAAGAATACTTTTTAGCATCCAGTTCGCTCTTCATTAGCCAGTACTTACGTTCATTCATAGACTATAGTTTGTGGGTAATAAGGCTGCTTGTACAGTGCTGTGACCCCAGCTCCATAAAAACAAAATGTACATTCTATTCCTTTTAATGAAGCAGAAATAAGTGCTGCATGACCCCCAAAACAAAATCCAATTATTGAGATTTTCTTTTTTGGATATTCTTTTTGAACCCAATTTATGGCTGCAGAAACATCTTCAATAATATTTTTTAAAGTGGTTAAATTTTTATGATGCCTTCCTAATTTCAATTCTTGTTCGCTATATCCCAAATCTAATTTTGGTGCTGTCCTTCCGTAAAGAGATAATGCTAATACAGGTACGTTTTGTGAAGCTAATTTTTCAGAAAAACTTCTTATCCAGTGATTTATCCCAAACACCTCAGGTAAAACTATAAATATATATATTCACAGTTACTACCTGAATCTACTCACCAAGATCTAAGAGGTAAATTACCACTATAAACGTTTGTCCATTTTCCTTCCATTTGTTTTAAGTAAAAATTTTTGTCGAAAAATAAGTTTTATTCCTCTAAGTTTAAATCGACTGTCAATGTAAATTTCGCTTATTCAATTTTATAAATTAAATCTTAAATTAAGTAGAGAAACTTATATAGGAGTTGTTTATGTATAAGTTATATAAATCAAATTAAGTAGTCTTTTTTACCAAATAAATGTAACTGTTGCTAAATACATATATTTTTCCTTAAAAAGCTTTTAAAAGTCAATTTTTCTTGAAATAAAGATTGACAAGACATTCATAAAAAAAACTTTTATAAAACATTAACTTCTTTTATTAATATGTTTCTAACCAACAAGACTCGTTTAAAAATTAAGGATATTGTAAAAAGGATTTCACTAGATGAACCTGTCGCATTGGAAGAAAGAATTTTTGTAGAAAAGTTTGCAAAACATAATTCAACTATATGGACATGGCTTAAGAAAGCTAATAGCTTGAGGAGATATGGCAAGCAAAAATCAGATGGAATAAATGGACTTATCCAAAATCTTGGCCTTGATGGTTTAGAGACTGAAAATCATTTCGATCCCAAAAATGATGATCTTGCTGATTGGTTTAGTGGATCTCCTGATTGGGTGAGGAGGAGCTAATTGACCTCCGTTTAAAACAATTGAAATTAATAATGAAAAAAGGGAACCTCCTCCACTTGTCTTGGAGCATAATCACAAATACCGAATTCCATACATTCCATTTGAGCATCAGTTAGTTTTTTCTCAATTGAAAACGTATCAAACAAACCACCAAATGCATGTTGAATTTTATTTTTAATTAGATTTACGTAAGTCATAATTAACCCCCTTTTTTAGAAGTTATATAGTATTAGTTATATACAAGAATCAAGAGTTTTAATACCTAAAATACAAACTATAAATTAATCGTTTTTAAAATATTTCACTAAATTTATAATCAGTATTTTTGCTCTAGGAAATTTGAATCATTACCTTTAAATTAGATCCACTGATTGGAGGTTTCACTTCATGAGTACTTACAAAATAAAATACTTTAAAAACACAAAAAAGATCAATAACACTCTTTGGTTGGATAAATTAATTAATCAACTTGAAAAAAAATCAAAGGGAGTTTGATCATGAATACATTTAGAAATAAACTATTCAAAAATGAATTAGATCCCAAGTATGCCTTCTATGATTGTCTTCGTAGTTGCAAAATTAAGAGTAATTCTGAAAAGTATTTAGAAGGATGCATCGAAAATTGTAAGCCTAGTCCAGTACCAAAGAATCTCGATGGCTAAAAATAGGAATTTAAACTCTATTCAATACCTATTCTGCCCTCATAATGTTTTTATATAAATTTAAGGAGGGTAATCTTATGACCAACCTTGCAATAAAGCTACTTCTTCTAACTATAGTTTTTGTTAATTTTGGAACGATCCTTACCGCTAAAATTTATTCACAATCAGTAAAAGAAATTCAACCTAAGAGATTATTTTGTAGTGAATCTATAAGTACCCATATTGTGTTTTTTAATAAATTAATTCCAAACTAATAACTCTCAAAATAGAGATCTAATATTAAAAGTTAAGGTCCACCAAAACTAAAAATAAGGTGTATATGGTACTTCTGTTTTTAATGAATCTCCGTAGTAACTTTCAGCTGACTTTAATAGGATCCAATAAATAAAATTTAGAAATGATTTTTCCATAGGAACATCTATACCTTTACTAATTCAAATCAGAATTTCAAATAAAAACATCGTAGAAAATACTTAACTGAAGAGATTTAGTTTTCTTGATTAATTTGTGATGGTTAGGTTTGTATGAAATGCTACTAAAGCTTGTTTTAACAATCGATTTGGTAATATTGCTTATTGATTCCTTTAATTTCTGAAGATATATTAAATAAACTATAAAAATAAGAATTTATGAGTACTCAAAAAAGCCAAAGCCATAAAAGACAAGAGCAAAATAATACAGAATGGTTAGATGAATTAATCAATAAGATTGAAAACATGAAAAACAAAATATCAAATACTTATTATTAATTTTTCTACATTTTATATCAAGTCAGCTTGTAGTTTTCTAGGCTGACTTTTTTGATGATTTGATAATTTTCCATGCTTCTGATGCAGTGTCTGCATATTGGAAAAGATTTAAATGCTCATCTTCAATTAATCCAAGATCAGCCAAATATTCAAAGTTAATTATCTTATTCCAATACTCTCTACCAAAAAGTATGATTGGGATATTAGTTTTCATTCCTGTTTGACAAAGTGTCAATAGTTCAAATAATTCATCTAGTGTTCCAAAACCTCCAGGAAAAAATACTGCAGCAACTGATCGCATAACAAAATGGATCTTTCTTAAAGCAAAATAATTAAATTTAAAGCAAAGACCGGGCGTTATAAAAGAATTTGGTATTTGTTCATTAGGGAGACTGATATTTAATCCTATAGACTTACAATTTGCTTCAAATGCACCTCTATTAGCAGCTTCCATAATTCCTGGCCCCCCACCTGTAACAATCACATGAGAATTACAGTTTTTATTTTGATTATTAATTGAAGCAAGTTTAGAAAACTCCCTTGCGGATTCATAGTAATGACTCATCAGAATCAAATTTTCTAATCTATTTAAATTGCGTTTTAGAAGTATCGATTTAGGATTTTTTTTAATTAACTCTTCTATATTTTCAATTCTCTTTTTTGTATTTGATTCTTCTGTAATACTTGCGCCTCCAAAAATAATTATGGTTGAAAGAATTTTATTTTCTTCAAGTATTAAATCTGGTTTAGTAATTTCAAGAAGCATTCTTACTCCACGCATTTCATTTCGGCTTAGTAGGCCAATATCTTCGTGAGCCAATTTATAAGTATCAGAATTAATAATTAAATTCAGGTTTTTAAAATTATTACTAGGGGATAGATGTTTTTTCATTTCAAACAAGAGTTTTAATTTTTCTTTTTAGAGGATTAAAATAGATTTTTTTGATTTTATTATTTTCGAAAATCCAATAAACAGGTGGACTTTTTCTTGCCTTAATTAAATTAATTTTGTCTAATTTTTGAGGGATAAATTCTTTAGAAGGATCAAAAAATTTATCTCTTTTGGGTTGGTTTAAAACAATACTACCTTCTTTCCCTGAGATAGATCTGTGATAAGTGCCTATAGGAATTTCTAATGCTCCCATAGATCTATTTAAATAAATCACATGGTGTGGTTCATCCCAGAAAGGATTTATTAAAACAAATTGCCTTTCTCCTGTGATAACTAAATTGTGGTCAATTTGATGAAAGTGAACGTAATATTGCTCTCCTTTTAAATCATCTGGAGGAGATATAGCTTCCCCAGAATGTATCACAATATCAGAACCATTAGAAGTATCTATGCCTGCATCGAAGAATGTTACTTTTGGAGTTTCTCTAAAAACATTTATTGGGAAGAATCTTAATTCCATAGTGCTTACTCCCTTTTAGAAAATTTATAAATACTAATAAAAATTTTATTTTCTTTTTAAAAACAGCTATTTTATTTTTTTTAATTGCAACGAACCAAGCAATCTTCTTGATTTGGATAATCTATACATTCTTTATTCAAAGTTTCTTTTAAGAAATCTACTTTATTCACATAATCAAGATCTTTTAATTCTTTGTTTGGAACCGTGAACTGAGTTTGTAGTTTCATTTTCTATTCTCCTAATTAATACTGTTTTTTGAATCCATTCCAAGTTTGAGAAAACCTTAATCCCAAATAAGAAATTAAAATTGTCCAAAATAAAATTTCTATACCTAAATTAGTCATTTGCGTGGCCTCCTTTCTATCTGATTATTCTCTAGTACGGGTATTAGGTAAAAATCAAGCGTAAGAATACCTAAAAGTTAAAGTTTCAATCACAAAAAATCTTGCAATGGTTGTTACTCGGATGTTCTGCACATTCGTTATTCCAATAAGCTTCAATTTCTTTTAGCTTATTGTCATGTGAAAGATTTTTTTTATCCAAATTAATTACTTGGATAGTAAATGTGTCGTTTAGTGCCATAAGACTTACCCCTTTACTACAACTATGTTCTAATTCATTTGAATGGTAAATTTCAAGTTGTATGTGTGCGGTAAGAGGAACAAAATTGTACGGATTAAGGATCAAAAAAAAATCTCAAATTATAAATGATTGCAAGGAAAATATCTTCAAAAAATTTATCCTAACATTAAAAAAAATTTGTTTAAATTTTGCTTAGAGATTATATACTCTTAATACTTTCTCAGGTCTCCCAGTATCTATCATTCATCTAATCTATCTGCATATTCTCTTAAAATATCAGCCATCTTTTGAGGTGGGATTTCTTGTTGATATTCTCTACATAAATCAAAAAATTTATCTAAGAAATTTCTAATTGAAGATGACATAAAAATTAGCGTTTCATTTTAAAAGTAAAGTATGCAAACCCACCAAGCAATAAAAGACTAACAACCCCATAAGTAATCGCTATGCCGTACATATAAGTCATTTATTTATAAAGACATAAGCAGAATATAAATAAACTAAGAAAACTCCAATAGCTATTGAACTTCCATAAATTAGAAAGTTCCACAATCTATATAATTTAGGTTTTTTAAATTCTTTTTCTTCTTCTTTAGTAATCATCTATTTTCTTTTTCTTTTTGGCAGCATTACCTTTTGCTCTTAATACCAACGTTATCGTAAGGGCAGCGCTTAATATCACGGCATCAATTAATAGGTGAGGGGAAATATTCATCAGCTGAAAAGAGAAATAAGATGAGTCATTATCTTTTCAAAAATAAATCTATTAATCATTAAAAAAGAGGGTTTAATCCCTCTAAGTTTAGATCGACTGTCAATCACAGTCTATTCTAGCTTTTTAGCTTCTCTAAAAAAAGTATTTTATTTAGCCAGAGCAAGAGAAGGCACCTGCAAGAATATTTTTAAAAATGGGTGCTTGACCCAAGGCATATAAAAAGAAAGTTGATGATGCGAGAGTAATAGCTATTTTAGAAGCCCTGTTAACTTTCAAATTTGAGACTTTTGCAAATGCAGAGTTCATTTATTCCTTAATTTATTGATTTCATAATAGCTGCAAAAAATTAAATATTCAGCATCAATATTTACCAAAGAATAATTTTATTGCTCCCTTTTCGTAGCTTGCATTTTTATTAGCTCAAATTCTTTTTTAGAAACTATTCTGATTTTGTATGCTGGATATCTTGTCTTCCACCATTTATTGATCGAAATAGCTACTCCTTCTAAATTTTGGGTACAAATATTGACCCATAGAGTTTTAGTTTCAATTTCTTTGTAGAATTCCCAACTTGTAGGTGAAGCCATTAAAAACGCAAATGAAAAAATTCAATAAATTATGGGAAATGGTCCATAAGCTTAAACTTTTGTTTTTTTAATTAGTGGATTTAGTTGAAGATATAAAGTTTTCATTAAGTGGTAATAAAAAACTTTTAACAAAAGATTTACATCACTTTTGCCTTCTAGGAAAGTATTACTTTAATTTTACAACGAGTTTCAATTACAAAATATCTCCGCAAAGAAGGGGCCAAAAATCGACCCCTCTTGGTGAAACTCTTCCAAAGAAACACCATTAAAATCTTACTCCGAAAGTTGCAAAGTTAAACAAATTAACAAAATCAAGATTAATAATTTATGCGGCCTTTTTAAAAGGGTTCATATTTCTTAAAAAGTTATTACTTTTGCGGGTACTCATTTTTCTATATCTTTGATTTATATCCAGGATATACTTTCTAGCTTTCTTATCACTTTCAATTTTCTTTTTTCGAAGACGTAAAGCCCTTAAATCTTCTATGGACATGAGGCCATCATCTTCATTGAAATTTAAATGATCAAATTGCATCAGTTTAAGAAATTAAGTTTCTTCTTTAAGTGCAAGATTAACAACATTATCTTTATTTGCAATAGAGATAATTAACCAACTTAATTCAAATTAGTTATTCATTTTTCAGAAAGCTATGAATTTAAGTATTAAAAACTTTCAGAAATCAAGAAAAACTTTTGATTGAATTAGATGGAACTTCTACAGATACAAATGATTCTCCATAATGAGATTCAGCTGATCTTATCAGTAACCAGTAAAAGAAATTTACTAAAGCTTTCTCCACGAGGATTTAGTAACTAATTTAAATAAACTTATCATTTTTGTAATAGCAATCTACAAAATAAATTTATTGCGCAATCAAGATATTTGCCTTGTAAAGCATAGTGGCATATTAATTAGGATAAATTTGTAATCTCAGGCTTTAGGTAGCGGACTAAATCCTCGTGGACTATTTATTGGACTTAAGCCCGCTATATTTTTTTAGCAAAAGGGAAAAAGCACTGCAAGGTAACTAGATCTCCAATTATTATATTTAATTTTGAATAAGCCTTTATTTGTTGGTTGATCAAGAGTATCTGAGCAAATGTCGGTGTTGTTTATTGTATAATTTTGTTACAAACATTAGTTATATCAATGGATTCAGTATTTTTGCTCATTGATATATTCATTCTAATAATAATATTATTATTGATGCCTAAAGAAGGTTTAATTTTGAAAAAAATAAATAAATTTTTTAAACTACTTAAGAGAAGAATTGATATTTATAATGCAGAGGCTGAATTAAAATTTATATTGGAAAATAAATAATGGGATTCCCACATTGCCCTATTTGTGTGGTTCTAGCATTTGTTTCAGTTTTTATGGGAGTTACTCGTAGTTATATGTTCTGTATTCTTGTTCGGGAGTTTATGAGATCCAAATCTACTTTTAAATTGAAGTTTAGTTTCTAATAATTGTTGACATCTAAGTATAAATACTGTATAAGTAGATTGTAGTGAATACTACAAAATCGTCCGATCTACCAACTGATAGACCGCAGTACGACTCAAGCCATAGGACGGGGACTTGAGCAAGTTCAGGAGCTGCATCATGGTAAACATGTATTTCAATGGAAAGTCATTCGTATATTGTAGAAAACAAGAAGAAAAGATAATAAAGCTCACTTACAGAGGATCTATTTACTTGAAATAAGATTTCTAATTTCTTTTTTAAAAAAGTTTTGACATTAGTTAAAGTTTTGAACTCAGTATTTATCAATACGTTATAAGAAAAACTTATTGTGAAGATATTATTTACCTATTTAAAAATTCATATATTTGTATATTTAGTAACGAGAAATTAATTTTAAAATAACTAATTTGTAATCAGATTTTTACTAGGTTATGCAGCCTATTTCTGAAGAACTTTACAAAAAAATAGTTGAGAGTTCTAAAAAATGAGTAAGTTACTAATCGCTTTATTAGCTTTAGATATAGGGGTTAGTCTGTCTAAAGTTTTTATTTTCACCTGAAAATCAAAATTACTTAATAAAAAAAGGAATTGTTTTCTAAAAAAGAAATAGTAACGGGATATTTTTTTAATGTATTTATTTTATAAAATAAAAAATTAAACCAATAAAAGAACTACCTAAAAGAAGTAGCACCATTAAAAAAGATATTAACTTTGCTAATCCCATAAAGATAAATCAGAATTTCCTGTAGATCTTTGCATCCAGTGAATTTTCCAAACATTATTTACTTTTCTAAAAATTGACGTAACTGTTGGTAAGTCATCATTAGGTGTCCCTTTATAAGTAAATCTTGAACCTAGTGTAAAAATGCACATTACAATATTTTCGCTTAAAAATTCGAATCGGTGAATTTTAGTTATTTCTGCCTTTTCTTGAACTATATCACCAGTAATCATTTGTTCGAATCCTTTTGCATCTATAGGATTACCACTTGGTCTTATGAATAAAAAATCTGGAGTCGCATTGTCAACAAAAAATGAGGCCATTTTTTTTGGATTGGCAAATTCATTTAATAATGAAATTATTGTTTCTTTATCATTCATAAAAAAGTGACGTCACCCTTTTAGTTTAGATCTACTATTTAAAATGTACAAATCAAAATGGAATATTTCTAAAAAAATTCGTTAGGATGTTCGAAATAATTAGATTTTTAATGTAAATCATGATCAATTTATTAAACAAATTTTTGCCTGTTGGCAAAAAGGTCAAAAAATATTTACCCTTCTTTATTGGATTTAAATTACTTACATTTACTGGTTTTATTACTTATTTAATGAATCGCTAATTGATATAAACTTAATAGTAAAGTTTAACTAAATTAAAATCTAGAGAATAAAGAAGAACGAACTAAAAGATTTAAGTCTATTTCAAGTATGCAAGGACAAGAACTAATATTAAAAAAGATGAAAGAGAGAGGCATAGAGGTGGGAAGTGGAATTCCGAATAAAAAATATGATAGCAAAGAGGTTTATGAATTAATTCATATTGCAAATTGCTTCCCAGAATTAAGAGAGAAAAATGAAAATATTTAGGTTTCTTTAATTAAGTAATTTATTTTGGTTCCCTTATTGCAGTAATAATTAATCCACCTATCAATGCGAGATTCATAAATACTGCTCTTTGATGAAAAGGGAATACATGAAAAATTATTGTTGTTGGAATAATAAATAGTAATAAAAAGACTGAACCGATTTTTTGCTTTTCACCAAATATAAAAAATCCAGAACCAAAGATAAGACATATAATAGCTCCCACTAGAAGAATAGATGAAATTGGTTCAGGAATGCCTTTTGTAGAAATATATTCAACTGTTCTTTCAAAATTATTTATTTTGCCGGGAATAGCTGAGATAAATATTGCTGAAATTGATACTCTTGAAAAAAAATCTAAAAAGGATTTGATCCTTTTATTTTTCAAAAAAGAACTTTTCATAATCTTATTATAAGAAAAAAGTTTTATGCGTTTGATAAATACTTAATTAGTCTGAAATAATTTTAAATTTTTGTTAAAGGGTTTTAGCTAAATTAATAGAGAGCTTTTTAATTAATGTGAATCTTATTAAAGTATTTAATAGTAATTTATAAATTGTCTTTTTATATTTATGAAATAATAAATCTATTAAAATAAATGTTTAAAAAATTTCTTTTCACTTCTTTTTTAATTTTAAGTTCCCTCATAACTATATATCCCTCTAAAAAAGAAAATACTAATTTTTTGGATTATTGTTATTCTTTAGAAAAAATAATTTCTAGAAATACAGTAGAAAAAAATAAGAATCTATCTAAGAATTTTAGGCCTTTAGCAAAAGATATTGCTCTATTTGGTACTAAAAAAACTAAAGGCACTTTAGCTAATAAGATAATTGATCAATATAAAAATTCCAAAAAATTATTTATTATTACTTTTATTCCAAACCAAATTTATTGTTTAACAGGATATTGGATAGAGGAGGTAAGTCCAGGAAAATTTGAATCGATTTTCTATGAGAAAACCAAACAGAAATTAAATGAATATAAGAATACTAAAAAAGAAGTAGGTGAATTTATAAAAGGAATTAATTTAGAATATAAATCTATAAAAAAAGAAATTAACAATTTTTTTTAGGAAATTAAAATCCTTTTTCTAAAACAATTGGTTTAATTGTTATTTTTGATTTATTTGTCTTAGATTGCGAGATAAAAAACAACAGAAATCCTAAAAATAATACAAAGCCAAAAATAGATAAAGAATAAATAAATTTTTTTTTGAGATTTAATTTAAGTTTGTTTTGGGCTAATTTTTCAAAGAACATAAATTTTTTATTTGATAATGAATTATATTTTTCAGAATTATTTTCAAAATAATAATTATTAAATAGTTCCTCCCTATTTTTATCAATGCCTATTTGCAAGTTATTTTCAGACGCACCAACTTTGTAATTTGATTGCTCATAAAAAAATTCATGTATTTTTGAACTCTTTGTTATTTTTTTATTTTTTAAATCAAGTTTAGTTTTTTTAAAGTCGTTATCAAACCATTCGTCATAAACTATAAAGTTTGGTTTAGCAAAATAAGACAAGATTCTATTAGAAAAAGTATATTAAAAAATAAATCAAATAAAAAAAGAAAGTTATTTTTGTAGGTAAATTTCATAAATCATGTTTTTAAATCATCATTAATTGTCAAGTTCTTATTAAAAGTAATTTTATAGATTTCCAAGCTTCTTATTATTTGATCGTTTTTCTATATTAGTTTGCAAGAAAGTCATTATTTTGACTTTCTTGTGCCACCGTAGGAATAATTATTATGTTTAGAAATTATATTCCAACATTCTTTACAACAAAAAATCCAGTCTTTATGAATTATGGATTTAACTCTGTAATGAATTTTATCTGGCTTATGACATGAATCACATTTTTTCAAACATTTTTATCTTCGCTAAATATACTTTAGATAAAAAAAAAATTGATTGAAAATAATCACGAAAAAATTTTTATCGTGTCATTATAAGAATGCACTCCACACATACTTAGGCAAAGCAGTGGTTTTGTTGAGTGCAAATATTTTGTATTGATTAATAAAAATTTTCTTATCTCCAGTATTTTCAATACTCAATGAATCAACATTAATAGTCAATTAATCAAGCATTTTATTTGACTTTAATTTGAAAAAAATTTTGATTATACATCTAAACTAAAACTTTAAAAAGAAACTCACGAATCATATTTAATTAATTTTAGTATTAGTTTATTGATTTTTAGAAGTATGAACATTTACCTTTTTTGGATATTATTTTTAGCTTTATGGGCAATTGTTCCCTTAATGATTATTAAAGGAAGAGTAGACGAAGCCCCTAAGTCGCAGACTTCACCAAAAGTTAAAGAAAAGAAAAAAGGTTGGTTTAATTAAAGTATTGATCTCCCTAATTAAATACTTTTTTGTAAAGTAAGTCTTAAAAATTAAATTTTAAAAATTAGTAAACTTTAAATATTAATAATTAAAATACTCTAAAAATTTTTGGTTTTTTTTGAAAGCTATAAAAACTAATTTTGATTTGAAGATATCCTGTGTTCATTTATCTAAATTTTGAGGATAACTATTATCTTTAAGAGCTATTATTTTTAATAGTCTATAGTAGACAAACTATTCAGAATCTCTCCATCTTAAAAAAATTAAGCCAATTTTTCTAAATTTCAGAAAGGTGATTTTAAAGACTATTTAAACCTTCTTTAGAGAAAAAACTCAAAATGAATAATGAGATAATTGCAGCTAAGTAACCAGAGATATTTAAAAATGGTGGAAGTATGAGGGGGAGAGCAATAATTATTTTTAATGATGGTTTTATTTTTTCATAACTAAAAATAAAGAGAGGAACATACCAGAATAAACCCATAATCCATGATATTGGGTTAATTATGTTGATCCAATTCATGATTGTAAAAAAGCATAATGATGTTGAATATTTTGTGTATTTGAAGAGGCAAATAAGTGCTCCAATAATCCCAATTGTTCCGCTCAAAAATAAATTGTTGGACAATAAGGGATTAGCAAATCCAAAAACAAAAAAATGAGAATGAAATAAATTTCTGGCATCGGATGTTCTCACCATCATAGAATCTTTAATGATACCTAAATTATTTGGAAGTTCTTTTAAGTCTCCTGATGGCATTTTATTCCATGGAATCATTATTCTCTCAATAAATGTTTGCCTCCATTCAAGGGGACATAAAGTTAGATTTAAAATGTAAAGTATTAGTAATGAAGAAATTAGATATATGAAAAACTTCTTATTTCTAAAACTTTTAATAAAGGCGAAGGACAATAATAAAGGGAATACTTTAATAAATCCCATAATTGAGATTAGGGCAGCACTTAAAAAGATTTTATCTTTTTTATAAAAGTATAAAGATATCAATGCTAAGCAAACTATTAAAATCTCTACTTGCCCTCTTGATATGGTTGCCAGAAATGGGAAACTGATTCCAACAATAATTAAGGAATAAGGGTTAAGATGAAAAACCCTTTTTTTTATAATAAAAAAAGTTACTAATGAAATACTCAGGAGAGAAAAAAGATTAAAAATATTTTTCGAAAGTTCATAAGGTAAAGTTGCGAGAGGCGTAAAAATATATGAGGCTAGTGGTGGATATTTCCACCCAGAAAATTTAGATAGTTCAGAATTAATAGGCCCATAGAAATCACTATTTAAAGAGATATGATTTAAGTAGGGATTCAGGTTATTTAGTACAGATTTTCCTGCTAAATAAAAAGCTCTATAGTCAATAGCATAGGTTTCATTACTTATATAAAAAATAAGAAAAATAGGACTAAGAGCAATAATATATTTATCCCATTCGATTTCCCTTTTTGTAGTATTCATCCTTATTTTATTTCTTTTAGCATTACATTAAGATACTATAAAATAAATTAGGTTAAATAGTCTAAAGTAATGATATCGATAGTCATACCAACATTTAATGAATCACAAAATATAATACCTCTAATAAAAAATTTAATTGTCTTAATAAGTGATTTTGAATATGAAATTATAGTTGTTGATGATGATTCTCCAGATGGAACTTCCGAAGAGGTAAATAAATATATGAATTTGAATAAAAGAATTAAATTGATCACAAGAATTGGTAGGTCTGGCCTATCTAGTGCTATTAAAGAAGGTTTAATTTTCGCGCAAGGGAACTATATATTAGTTCTTGATGGTGATGGTCAACATCATCCTTCTTTTGTTTTAGATATGTTAGATGTAATTGATAAAAAAAAATCTGATGTTGTTATTGGAAGCAGATTTCTTAACAAATCTAAAATAGAAGGATTATCAAATAAAAGAACTCTAGGATCAAGCATTTCTAATAAACTAGCACGTATATCTTTGCATAGAAATTACTCAACATTAACAGATTATTTAAGTGGATGTTTTTGTTTAGATAGAGAAATGACTAAGAAATTTATTAGAAAAATCGAAATTAATGGATTTAAATTTTTGTATGAATTACTTGCTTTAAGTAAGGGCACTTTAAAGGTGAATGAGGTTCCATTGACTTTTAAGGAGAGAAAATTTGGTGATTCAAAATTAGATATAGCTATAGTTTGGGATTTTCTCGTTTCAATTATTCATAACCTGACTTTAAGATTATTACCAAGAAGGGCTATAAGTTTTGGACTAGTTGGCATTTCTGGTGTTTTTGTTCAACTATTTATTTCTTCACTTTTAGTAGAAATTCTACTTATTAACTTTTATAGTGCACTACCTTTTGCAATAGTATCGGCAGCAACATCTAATTTTTTTATTAATAATCAGGTAACTTTTCGCTCTGAGAGGTTAAAGAATTCAGCTTTATTGATTGGTCTTTTCAAATTTCTTATCGTCGCCTCATTACCTGTAATTGCCAATATAGGCATAACCACAGCTTTCTATAAATACATATCTGCTGATACCTTCTTAGCACAGATTGCTGGTATAGCAATTGTTTATGCTTGGAATTATTTGGCTAGTAGTTCATTCGTATGGAAAAAATCAATTTAAATATTTGAATATGGCGTCTAACTTTATTTTTTTTAAAATGATAAAAAGTGAGTTGAGTAAATTAATAATTAAAACCCCACTTGTTGATCGTTGGTTAATTAGTCAATTGCTGCCTCCGATGTTATTTGCGATCGGAGCATTTACTACGGTGAGCTTAAGTGTCGGAATTATGTTCGATTTAGTTAGGAAAATTGTTGAATTTGGATTACCATTTCAAATTGCATTAAAAATACTAATTTTAAAACTACCTGGTTTTCTTGTCTTATCTTTTCCTATGTCAATGCTTCTGGCTACATTGCTTGCATATGGAAAACTATCTTCTAATTCAGAATTGACAGCTTTAAAGAGTTTGGGATTTACCAATATAAGAATTATTACACCTGCAGTTTTTCTTTCATTATTAATGACATTTATAACCTTTAGTTTTAATGATAGTCTTGTACCTATTTCGAATAGAGTTGCGGAAAATACGATGAGATCTTCATTAGGTACAGCTTTAAGTTCAGAAGAGGGAAAGCACATAATGTTTTCTAGATACGGTTCACAAATTGATTCTTCTAATCAGATTTCAAAAAGTAATGAAAACTTAACTCATATTTTTTATGCAAAGTTTTTTCGTAATAATTTTATGGAAGAGGTAACTCTCATTGATTATTCAAGACTAGGTATTGAACAAACTCTTAAAGCAAAAAAAGGAGAATTTGATCAAAATAATAATTTGTGGATCTTTTATGACGGTCGGTTAACGATTACTCAAGATGACGGAAGAGTAAGTTTTATTAATTTTGAGACATATAAATATCCTTTTGGAGAGGGTCCAAGGGAGTTGGCTAAAGTACCCTCTGATGCTAATGATATGACATTAAAACAAGCAAAAATGGCAGAAGCACTTTATCAAAAATCAGGGAATGTAAAAGAAGCGAGAAAGATGAGAGTAAGAATACAAGAAAAATTTACTCTTCCAGCAGCTTGTTTAGTCTTTGGGTTAATTGGCAGTGGACTTGGTGTTAGAACAATTTCAAGATCATCTAAGAGTCAAGGGTTTGGCGTTAGTGTTTTACTAATATTTGGTTATTATGTTTTATCTTTTTTCTCAAGTTCCCTTGGGGTAAAGGGGATTTTAAATCCCTTTTTAGCAGCTTGGGCCCCTGTGTTTCTATCTATTACATTGGCATTATTGCTAGTTAAACGAGCAAGTAAAATATAAATCTTTGATTAAAAAAGATTTAATAATATAGAAGTTATTTTAAAAATCTAATTACAAAATTAACTATTGAAATCCATCTCTATTTGTGTTTTTTTGGTAAAAGTCACTAATCTATGAAATCTAAATCATTAATAAAAAAATGTAGTTGCATTCATTGCATTGAGAAACAAGAACAAATAAATCGTTCAAAAGAATACTGGTCAAAAATCTTATTAATTAAAGGTTAATTTTGAAAAAAATAGCTAGGCTATTTTCTTGTAAACCTCATCAATCTAATACTATTTTGCAACGAGCTTTTTTTTTAATATATTATTTATAGATAATAAAGAAGTTTATGATCCTTAATTTTCCTTCTCATCTTAATTAATGCAATTACTTAGCCTTTTGATTTTTCTTGTAGATAATATTTTCTCTATTGAATAGAAAAAGAATTATAAGAATGCAAGAGGGGATGAGAATAAAATCTAAAGACATACATTTTGGAATCTCTATTTTTTATTTAGCAATAAATTGATTTATTGGCATTTTTACGAGTATTAAAAATTAGTCTGTTAGAAAATTATTTTCTAGTCGATTGTTTTAAATACATGTTTTTTAAAATTGAAAGAGCTTGCAGTATCCCAACGGCAAGCTCATGACGACTTAGTTAATTCAGATTTTCTGACTTTAACCAGCTAAGCACTTCCTAAATGCTAATAATACTTTACTAAGTAAAATTACTTACTGTGAGTATAAATGCTTATTCATCATGAATTATATGCAAATTTGATAATTATGAGTTGTTTTAATGAGAATTTTTGTGCGCTTTAAAAATTTTTAAACAAATTTGTCACATTTCGGCCTTTAAGTACTCAGAAGCGAATCATTGGAGGCTTTTGGTTTACATAAGTTAATATTTGTGTTACTTTAGTTAACAATTATTTTCTTTTTAATGACAAAATCAGGAGTTACTACAGAGTCAGGTGGCAGACAGAATATGTTCCCATCAGAAACTAGGCCTTATATTGATGAAACTGTTTCTTACGATGGATACCCTCAAAATGCAGAAAAAGTTAATGGAAGATGGGCTATGGTTGGATTCATTGCACTAATAGGTGCTTATGTAACAACAGGTCAGATCATTCCGGGAATTTTTTAATGCCTAAATAACTGTTTTTGTGAATTTTTTGTTTAAACTAAATTACTTAATTTTATTAAACCAAAATTTTATTTTAAATTTGAAAAAAAGAAATACCAAATAAAGGTTAGTGAATTTAAACTAAATATTATTCCTAGAAAAATATAAGCAAACTTTTTGCCAATAAATGCTGTCTCCGGTTCAAGCTTTACTCTCATTAAATCCTCGAATTATCTCGATAAAGATAGCATCAGTTAACGAATAAATCTAAGTTTTAAACAAGAAAAATAATCAAATTGATATTTTTCCAAAATGTTTTTCTAACATTAACTACTTTGTTTCTTCAGCTTTCTAAAAGAAAAATTCGTATTTTCATTTTTTTACTTGTAAACTTTCTTAGCTTGAGTCGTTTCACGCCTATATAGATTGAAAATAAACTAAAAAAATAACTCCAAGTAAAATTTCAGCATTAAATTTGTAACTTGAAAACTAAAAAACTTTCAATCTAATTTTTGGAAATGAGATGGTTTTTTATACTGATCATTAGCAAAATTTCGTTCGAAATAGTATTATTCAAACCTCAATTAATAAAGAACATTTATTTTTAATAAAAATTTTGAAAAAAATAACCTAATTAAATTTTTAGGTCAGGTTATTAGAAAAGTAAAATTTATATTAGATAAAACCAGGAATGATTTGACCTGTAGTTAAATATGCTCCAACTAGAGCTATGAAACCTATCATTGCGAATCTTCCGTTAAGTTTTTCAGCAATGATTTTTTCTTTTTCAACTATTTTTGGCTCGTTATTTTTCATTAAAACCAGCCTGGAATAATCTGACCTGTGGTGACATAGGCGCCAACTGCTGCAACGAAACCTAACATTGCTGCCCAACCATTAAAACGTTCTGCTTCTGGAGTCATTTTTGTTTATATAATTGTTAACAAATATAACATATTTATTTATAAATGTAAAGAAAAAGATGAATTAACTTCTTAATTGATCGAAGAATTCTAAATAATGCTACATATATGTGTCGAAATATACCTTATCGGCCCTTTTATTTTTGTCCTGATTTTTAAAAGTTTGAAAAAAGCTTTTTACCTTGTTTTTTTAGGGGCATGTCCTCATTTAGAGGTAATTTAAATTAATATAAATTAGAGTCAGCTAGTAGGGATACAGGCTGACTCTTTTCTTCAGAATTTTTTTCTTTTAAATAAAAGTATTTTTAAGAATTCAAATAATTGCTATAAATTAATATAGATATATATGAGATTATGTCATTAGCGACTTATTACATGCATTTAATTTTTGGTAAAATCCCATCTCTAATTAGTTCTGATTTAATACTTTATATCTTGCCTGCTCTTACAATTTCAATATTATTCTTTAGCCTTAAAATAATGTTTTTCAAGACTCCTAAATTGAGAAAGGTTAAATAATCTAGGATTATATAACTATTCTTTTTACCGAAGCGCCCAATTTTGTTAATTTTGGATAATAGACTTTTTTTTTCGGCAACTCAAAGAAATAGAGATTGCATTGGTGATGTGCTATCAAGAATTATAAAAAAAGGTTCAGTATTGGAAATCGGGAGTGGCAGCGGTGAACATGGAGTTGTTTTTCAAAAACGCTTTCCTGAAATAATTTGGCAAACAAGTGATCCAGAGTTAGTGCATAGAAAAAGTATAAGTTCTTGGATTGAGTATGAAGACTTAACTAAGAAAATGCCCCAGCCTCTTGAGATTGATGTAGAAAAAATTCCTTGGAAAATTCCATTGAGATTAGCTCATTCTTTGCAAGGAATAGTCTCTATAAATATGATTCATGTAGCAAAATGGTCTACTACTGTAGCATTTTTTAGAGAGTCAGGAAAATTACTTAAAAAGGGACAATTTTTGATGTTATATGGGCCATTTAAAATTTGTAATAAGCATACAAGTGAGAGTAATTATTTTTTCGATAATTCATTGAAAATGCAAAACGATCTTTGGGGCATTAAAAATCTTGAGGAAGTTTGTTATGAAAGTAAGAAAAACGGTTTTTATCAAGAAGATATTATTGATATGCCTGCAAATAATTTTTCAATAATTTACAGAAAAGTTTCTTGATAAGTCAAATACAAGCATCAATCAGTTGTGAAAATATATCATATTAGATTATCAACCTGACAGTTTTTTGCTCCATTCTTTATGCTTTTGATCTAAATCAGAAATTTTTTCGCCTAAACTCAATTGTCTTTCTAATAATTCAACTTTTGTAAGTGTTATTTTTTCTGAATAAAATTTAATAGGCTGCTTTCCATGCAAATTGTCACCACTCATAAGAATCATATATATTGAATAATTTTCTAAGATGAATATTCTGTGATTGCTTATTCTTTTATATTCTTTTCAGATTTGCGTAAATTAATGTGATAAAGAATTGATACTTATTGAGTTTTTAATCCACCATTTTGTATGAAGATTTCCATATATATCTTCCTCTCTTAATGTCTGACTTAACAGCAACGCAATTGCAAGAAACATTCCATAGAGCTTTGTGTATTGGATCAGGATTAAAAAGATATGCTTTTTTAAAGGCTTTTTTAATTAAGACAGTTGCCTTTTTTGCATGATAATGAGGGATTGTTGGACATACATGATGAACGACATGGCTAGAACCTATATTATGGTGCAGAAAATTAAGTACTCTGCCATATGGCCTATCTATGGATAGAAATGCTCCTCTCATAAAGGAAAATTCCGTATTTGAAAGATGAGGTACATCTGAATCTGTATGATGAAGCCACGTATAAACTACTAGCCAACAATTAACCACTAATAAAGGACCGAAATACATAGCAATTACTGGAAATAATCCACATTTGAAAACTAAATAAATAATGCCCAATAATGTCAAACCTACACCAATATCTGATATCCAAACTTTCTTGGCCCATATTGATGGCCATAATGCTTTAGAAAATGGTTTAGTTGGCCAAAAATGATTTGAAGTTCCATATTTGACCCCTCCTGTACTTCCCGTAAGCAAATAAGCAGGCCAGCCAAATATTAGATGTAAAACTAGTTGAAGAATTCCATAATTTTTCTTACCTAAGGAATTTGAAAAATGTAATTCTTTTTCTCCACCAACTTTTTCTGTAATTCCATTCCCTTTAATGACTAAAGGGACATGAGTTTCTCCATTGGTTATGTTATTTGTGAATCGATGATGAACCGCATGAGAACGCTGCCAAGAAAAATAAGGTACGAGAAGTAATGAGTGTAGTAAATAACCAGTTATAGATTCCAATGTCTTGTTTTTAGAGAATGCTCCATGCCCACATTCATGGGCAATTACCCAAAATCCCATTGCAGTGGTACCTGATAGTAATGCGTAAATAATCCAAATTGGGATCATTTTTGGGGTAAATGGAATAGAAAATCCTATCGCAACTACTAATGATTGGATTAAAACTGATTGTAAAAGATACCTCAAAGAAGTTTTGGTATTGCACTTAAAGTAGTGATTTGGGATAATGTCCCGAAATTCTTTTATGCTTGGAATATCTTTATCCCTTATTAAAAGGGCTTGGCCTTGAAGTCCTGAAAATTTTATATTACTCAATTTTTTTGGTTAATAATTTTTTGAATAAAAGTGAATTTATATATTTTATTATCCCAGGATCTCATAATGGAAAAATTGATAATTTTGTTTTCGATAAAGTTTCTACGATTTTAATTTCATCTTTAAAAAAAATTATATGTGCCGAACATTTTTTTATTCTTTTATTGCAACCTTTTTATTTATAAATTTATTCTTTTTTGCTACAAGTCTTTGCTTTTCTTTAAAACTTAATTAATTTAAAGACCGCGTATATACTTCTTAGGCAAAACAGATTGTTTACGTGGCTTTACTAGAATAGGTAAAACGATAACTCCTACTGTAAAAAGACAGATTGGAGCGACAACCATAAATATAGATTCTAGAGACATTGATAAATTTGAATTTATTAATAAATAGCAGGATTTTTTTTAAAAGTCATGCGTATTTATATCTATTTAGTGGGAATAGATTCAAAATTTTATAAATTATTAAGTAAATTAAAAAAAAATATTAAGATGCATCTATTCTTTCATAATTTGTCCTAAATAATTAACCAGTATTTAGGATTAAGATTAATTATGGATGAAGAAAAAAAGTGGATGCTTATGACTTATTATTGTCCAACTCATGGAAATTCAGGTTTAGTAAAACCGATTCAACTAACAAAAAAAGAAATTCGTAAAACATTTTTAAATAAAAGTAGGAGTTCCAAAATTGATTTTTTAAAATAAACCCTAAAATATTGTAAAAATAAGCTCAATATATATTTTTAATTTTTAAAGAAATTACTTAAAAAATTTTATTTAAATACTAATATTAATTTATTTCCTTAATTGTAAATTTAAAAAGTTATTTAAATAATAATTTTAAACTTGATCAGGATCGCATGTTAATTCACATTTATTAAGATCATTAAATAATATTTTTTCTAAAATTCTTAACATATCAACTTCAGAAAGCTCTCCATTCGAGTTCCACTTTAAAGTTGTTTTCCTTTGAGGTGAATTTTTTTTATTCATTTTGATGATCCCCCTTTAAGTGAATTTCTAAACAACGAGTAATACATTCTTGATGACCATCCACAATACTGCATTCAGTAATACACTCAAAATATGAATTTATTGAATCTATCTCTGTATTCTGGTTATTGGAAACAAATGAATCATTCATAACATTGTTAGATGTATTTGGAATAGAGATATAGCACGAAATTACCTTCAATAATTTAATTTATTAAGTAAATTAGAAAAAATAAGTATTACTTACTAAATTTATTTTGTTCCTGGTTTACCTTTAAGAAAGTTAGGGCTATGGCTCTTTTAAAAAAAAAAGAAACAATATTTTTGATTATTTAATGTTTATTTTACAAGTAAATCTTCCAAAAAATCAGCATAAAGACTGATTTACTTTTCAGTAATTTAATTAGATGATAAAAAAGTACACTTTTAGATTTTCAAATGAAATCAGTAATTAATTGGCTTTCGAAAATGTTAGAGAGTATGGCAAATGCTTTTATGCATCCTTTAAAGAATGACTTGCCACCATCTATTGGTACCCATGCATATAGCAGTATTCCTCTAAAAAGAAAATTGAGAAGAAGGTTAAATTAAGTATTAACTTATTGGAATTAATTTTTCATTTTCATTATCCCAAATAATATATTTAAAGCAGTTTGAAAAATCGCTTAATTTTAAGAACTTGGATTTTTGAAGTAAATGAATGTTTGCTTTATGACAAGCTCTTAAATTGTAATTTGGGATTCTCTCAGAGAGATGATGAATACTGTGGAAGGATATGTCTGCTAAAAACCAATTTAGCCAATTAGGTATATCTAAATTGCTACTACCTAAAATCGCTCCATCGCAGAGATCCCAATTTTTTGTATTTTTAGCATATGCATTTTCATAGTTATGTTGTACGAAAAAGACACATATTAAAATTGCTGCTGATAAGGTTAATACCAAGGAATAAAATGATAAGAAGAAAATTAACCCCAACCATTTGCACATAAAAATCCAACCTATTATTACTACTACGTTATTGATTATTAATTCACATAGTTCACTGAAATTATCTCCATAATCAGAAAAAGGTGGTTTGACTCTTGAATTGATAGCTAGAAGTTGAGAAATTTCTCTGTTTTTTATTTTAATAAAAGTCTCTTCCAATATATCTTTAGTGAAATTAAAAATAATAATTCCCAGTCCTAATCTTGGTTTTAAAACTAAGTAAAAAAAACCGCCCGGGAAAAGCATAATCCAGTTTCGACTTACCTTATAAAATATTTGCTCTCTTTTTGAGAGGGAATTATAATCTTCAAGACTTAAAACATCTATAGGTCCTTTGTAAATTTCCCAATTTCCATTATTTCTATGATGAAATGCATGATCAATTGACCATGACTGCTGGGGAATACCATTAACTAAGCCAAGAAAAATTCCAAAAAAGCGGTTTAATTTCCGTTTTGAAAAAAGAGAATTATGTCCGCAATCGTGCATTAATGAGAATGTTCGAGAAGAAAACAGAGTTAGAAGAACTATAAAAGGGACCAAAAGAAATCCTTTAATCAATAATGAAAAAGGTTGATTTATTATTTGGTGGACGATTAACCAAATAGAAATTATTGGGAAGATGGTAGACATAATTTGACAATAAGCTCTTATATTATTTCTTTTTAAAAATGGCTTTATTAAAAAATCACTTCTATTTGCTTTAAGCATATTTTCATTATATTTTTGATACTAACAATTTTTAAAAAGTATTGAATATTTAATAAACAATAAATTTTAAAAAATCATACTAAAGAATAAATTCTTTAGACATAGTTCTCAATTGATCTAGATTTAATTTTTCTAAGTAATTTTTAAATTCACAAAGGTTCTTAGTAGAGTCAGAATTTTTGCTCTCATGAAGAAGACTATTAGAAATTAACTCAATAAGATGATCTTTATCCATATCTTCTTATAGACCAAATTTCCTGTTTAAAAAATTAAGGTCTTGAATTCGAGATTATTAACTCATCTCTATTTAAGAGTAATTTTTATAAATTTTTTAAATCTTGTTCTATTTTTTCTAATCTTTCGTTTAATTCTTTCTTTTCCTTAATTAAGGATTTTTTCTTTTCTGCACGCTCTTTATTCAAAGGAGAATTGAAATATTTTTGGAAAGAGACAAAAAAAACTGCTATTGCGACTGCAATACCAAGAGCACCAATTATTAAAATTGGAGAAGAAGGAAAGTCATAAAATGGAGTTGACAAAGTACTGTATAAAAAACTAATTCTAACTATCTCATAAACAAAAAAATGAGTAATAAATACTTATTCTTTTCGAAGCTTTATGGGTAATTTTCTGGTTATTTTGCAAAAATAAGGTTTATTTTTAATTAAATTTTTAAAATAAGTAATTGTACAGCTGTCAAAGAATGAAAAACTAATAATGATTAAACTAGTAAAAAATTTTTCATGAAGAAAATCATAAATAAAAAACATAATAAAAATGAACCATGGTTTAAATGGTTAACGAGAGAACTTAATTCTTATGAAGCTTTTCAGGATTTCGAATCAGGAAAGAATCCACGAGATGTTGCAGAGGAATTTATTTCTAGAAATAGGATTGCTATTTCAGAAGTTTTTGAAGATTTTGATGAAGAAGATAAAGATACACTCGATCAGTTTCTTAAATTAACCGAATGCGAGATGTACGTGTTTAGGATGCTTGAAAAAGAAATAGAGTTAAGAAACAAGATAAGATTTGTAGATTTTAGAAAAAGACAAAAAATAAAGAGTTAATTTCTATATAAGTTTTTTTTTCCATTACATGTCTTTCCAAAGCCTAACCAAACGAACCACAAGATCCATCCGAAGATAGGTATTAAATTAATAAAGATCCATTTCCAATCTTTTCCAAAGTCTCTGATTCTTCTTATATCAATAGCTATTTGAGGAACGATACAAACTATGCCATATGCATTAAAACCAAACGTTTTTAAAAATATTGGGATAGTTAGGAAAGAAATTATGAGATTCGCTAATTGAACTAACCACCAGTCCGATCGAGATGTGAATCCTTTGAATTCTGTAGCTTTAATCCAAAACTCCTTATATGCATTTAAAAAGTCATTAAGCATGGATTAAAAAATCAAAGAATTTAACAATTTCAATTTTATCTTCAATTTATCAAAATTTTTTTTATTTACTAAATAGGATCAAATAAATTCATATCATTTGAATCTTGTTTTGGGATCTCATCTTGATTTGGTAATGAACAAAATCCGTCTTTGCAAATCATCTTTTCTTTTGCAATACTTGTAGTCTCCGCGAATATATTTTTGTTATTGTTATTTGAAGATTCTTTTAGCATTTAAATAAAAATTAAATCCAATATTAAATTAATAACTCAATTTATTTTGATAAGCAATAAATTTAATATTAATTATTTATTTATTTTTTTTGATTTGGTAAGTCTCTCCAAAATAGCGCCATAATATAAATCAATAAAGATATGGAACAAATATAAAGTAAAGAATTTAGATGCATGTTTATTTATAAAAGTAATTACTTAGAGAAGTCCCTTCAAAAGAAGGGATATTAATGAATAGTTATTTTTAATTGATTAATACTACAAATTCTAATATTTATTTAAGTTTTTTATGATTTTCCCAAACTTTCATATGAAAAAGTTTTAAATATTACGAATATATCTTTTAGTTAGTAAATCTTATAAATCTAAGAATTTAATAAATCGAATGAATATTCTCTATTTTTAAATATCTTTTGTGTTATTTAAAATCTATCCTTATTCATTTCTGTTAAGGCTTTTCTACCTTCTTTAAGGTTTCTCAAAACAAGCCAAGAAAGAGAAAAGATAATAAGAATGGTAAGGGTTATTAGGGAAATATGAGTTATATCGATATTGTCTGTCAATTTATTGGAATTTTCAGAGATTATAATTTAAATTTAAGAAAATTTCAAACGTCAGATCTAGAGTAAGCAGGTATAAGCATTCCACCATCTTGGTCATCGTTATCATCATCAAACCCACCCCCTAGAAGTAACTCAATGATTACAAGTACAGCTATTGGATAAAGACACCATAAAATTGCTGTAAAAGGACTTACTGCGGAAGAAGCTGAGTAAAATTCTGTCATTTGTTGATATTAATCTAAAGAAACAGCAATTGTGGATCCTCCGGGAAGTGTTATTCGATATTTCTATAAATATTTTTAAACGTTTCTCTGTCGCAATAATGAACCTTTAGTATTTATTGATATTTTTATTCTTCGATATTAATTTGAATAAAAATTTTGTTGAACCTCATGAGAAACTAATAATGACATAATGAATCACGTTATTGTTAATTTTTATACTTAACAATAATTGTACAATTTTGATTCAAAAACTATTATCTTGATTTTATAAATTCTATGTTTTCTTTCACTTTTGATCCTTTGGCTGCGATATTTAGTATATCAGGAATTGTAGGCTTCTTTTTCTTTGTTTCTGCTGCTAAGGGAACTTCCAGTATCAATACAAAACCAAAAAAGGAATTAGATTAGAACTAATTCTGTGAGAAAACTAAATTGAGATTTTAAATCTAGTATACTTAAAGGCTTGTTAATTATTACTTATTCCATTGTTTAGAAATAAACTCAAGAAAATCTTTTAGGTCCTCTTCAGGACAATTTGTTTGTTTTTGCAAATCAATGCAAATTTGCTTAATATTTTCAAAAGCTTTTTTTACTAGTTCGTTTTTTTCGATAACCTCAAAATATTCTTGATCAGTAAAAGGCATAATATTATTTCCCCTTTTGAAAATTATTTATTAACCATATTTTATCTGCATTGACTTAAGAGTAAAGAAAGAAAAATCTATTTTCTTAAATCTAACTGCCCAATCGATAATGTTTTTTGATACTTTTGGTTATTTCCCATTCGCAGTAAAGTCCTGCAGGAAACTCTACTAGATCTCCAGCTTTAATAAAATAAATGTCGCCGTTTTTCGTACTTATTTTCGCTTGGCCTTCAATAATTAAGCAAATTTCTTTATCATCGTAATTCCATTGAAATTTACTTGGCTCACATTCCCAAATAGGCCAACTTTTTATTCCATACTGAATTATTGTGCTCGCACTGCAAGGGGAAGTGATTATAACTTTCACGAAATAGTTCGGATATTTTTTTTATTTTACAAATAAAGGAAATTTATATTTGCAAGAATTTGTATTTGTTTACTGTCTTTTATTTTTTTTGGTTTATCATAAAAAAAATTAAAATTTATGGACGAGCTTTCTGTATTGTCAATTTCAATATCTTTAGCTTCTCTCGGAATATTTTTTATTTTTTTCGCGTCAAATGATGATGATGATCAAGATGGAGGTAAGTTGATTAAATCATTCCAAAGAATTAATTAATCTCAAGTAAATAAAATATTTAATAAAGACTTATAACCTATAAATCCTACATAAATACAGCTTAAAAAAATAAAGTAAACCTCCATTGTTCCAAGTCTTTTTTTCTTTAAAATTTTCATTTTTCTTAGTTCTTAATGATAATTTTATTTAATCTGATTTCTATTAACATGAGTATTTATTACATTAACTCTTAGATTAAATAATTATTAATGTTAACCCAAAAAATAAAAAACAAGTAAAAAATATAATTTTTTTGGTAATTTCTCTTTCCTCCTTCTTAGCGAAAAGTAAAGAAATTAATGGAGATGTGCTTAATAAGGCCCAACCTATTCCTATGGGAAGAGTTTTAAATACAATTTGTTGTAGCAAAATCCCAATATTAGTTCCAAGAAGTATTGAAAGCAAAAATCTTTTTTGTTCCTTTCTTTCTATGTTTTTTAAAAAAAAATTGATCTTAAACCCTTTTAAAGTTATTAAAAAAATTATTGCACCTAATAATCTTATCTCAGTTGTAATGAAAGGTGATAAATTGCTTTGTAGGAAAACCATCCTTGAAAAAAGACCTCCAAGAACAGCACATAAAACTGATAAAAAAGGAAAAGCAAAGATCTTAAAATTATTTTTTTCTGAGAGAAG
This sequence comes from Prochlorococcus sp. scB243_498I20, assembly GCA_000635015.1. GTDB lineage: Bacteria > Cyanobacteriota > Cyanobacteriia > PCC-6307 > Cyanobiaceae > Prochlorococcus_A. Next base: position 11,534 of record JFMR01000108.1, on the reverse strand, counting down.
TGAGTTTTCATCTTTAAATTCATTCCCTTTTTTGAGAATTATGAATAGCGAAATCGATACTATGGTTACCCCAAACCATGATTTAATTGTTAAATCTTCATTAATAAAAATTTCCCCTGAAAAAGCAGCTATTAACGGAGAAAGAGTTTCTACAGATAAAGTTTTTCTTGTGCCGATTGTTTGTAATGACTTTAGGTAGAAAGTATCACCTAAACCAATACCTATTATTCCACTAACTAATAGGATAAATATGTTTTTTAATTCAGTTGTAGAACTAATATTGATAAAGGCAGGTGTAAAAACTAAAAAAGCTATTATATTTTTTATTAAATTAATATCTATTGTTTTATATTTCTGAGTTTGCGATCGCCAAATAAAGCATGCATAAGTCCAAGATGCAGCAGCTCCAAAAGCAGAAAGGATTCCAATCAAAACGAGTAATTTTTAGAAATTTTATTTTATAAATTGAGTAAATGCTAAAAAGAATACATAAATAAGAATCAAAATCCCTGGTGAGTACTGAATAAGCGATTTGAAATTATTTTTTTTCATATTTACTTAAAATATTTTTATTTATTCTAAACAGTTTTTTTATTACTAGGATATAAACTTTCTAACTTCTTTCTTCTTTGAACTTTCGCGTTAATTCTTTCTTCTTTTTCTTTTTTCTTGATCTCATCATTTATCTTGTTTTGTCTGTAGCCTAACCAAAGTAAAACCCAAATAATAGAAGTTATTAAAAGAAGAGCCGTATATTGACCAGTCATAGGAAAACTGGCCTCAGAATATTTGACGTAAGAAAATAATACACTCATTTAATTAAGTTAAAGCATAAAAATAACGACTGCGTTGATTTTTTTTTGATATTTAAAAATTAGTGAATTGCAACTATTTATTGTTAAGTTTTTTTTTTTTTAATGTTTTTGGAACAATTTTTCTTTATAACTCCTTGCTATTATCAGATAGAAGAATATTGAATGATAAGTTTTTGGAACCTTTTGATTTAGCAGTTGTAGGAGGCGGTGCAGCTGGTTTTATGACGGCAATAACTGCTGCTGAAAATGGAGTAAAAAAAATAATAATTCTTGAAGGCACTTCAAAACTTATGGAGAAAGTAAGGATTAGTGGAGGGGGAAGATGTAACGTCACTAATGCGACATGGATACCGAATGAACTAGTTGAGAATTACCCCAGAGGTGGAATTCAACTCTTGGAATCATTTAATCGTTTTGCTACTGGAGATGTATATGATTGGTTTGAGAAAAAAGGGTTAAAATTAAAAATTGAGGAAGATCTAAGAGTTTTCCCAGTATCTAATTCTTCTTCAGATGTTATTGATTGTTTGAGAAAAAGTGCTTTATCAAAAAACGTAGAGATATTAACAAAATTTTTTGTAAAAGAAATTTCAAAAACTCCAGATAATGTATTCAATATTTTTAGTCTTAAAAAAGCAAAGGTAACTGCAAAAAATATTATTCTTTCAACTGGAGGTAATCCAAGCGGATATAAATTAGCTCAAAATCTTGGACACACCATTGTTAAACCTGTACCATCGCTCTTTACTTTTTCTACAAAAGAACCAAATTTGGATGAATGTAGTGGGGTATCGATAAAGGGAATAGATATAGAAATTAAATTAAACAATAAAAATTTTCAAAATAGAGGCGATTTACTAATAACCCATTGGGGGTTTAGTGGGCCAGTAGTATTAAAACTTTCATCAATTGCAGCAAGGGAACTTTATAGCCAAAAATATAAGTTTAATCTAATCATTAAATGGTCTTCTTTGAGTTACAAGGAGTTAAAAGAAAAAGTTAATTATTTAAGATTAAATAAAGGCAAGGTGAATCTTATTAATAGTAGACCTGTTCCACTATTAACAAAAAGATTATGGATTTTTTTATTAAAGAAAATAGGTATTGATAAAGAGAAAAAGTGGTCTGATTTACTAGCGGATGAAAGAGAGAAAATGATAAATATTCTAATGAGGGATAAATATATAATTTCGGGCAAAGGTCCATTTGGAGAAGAATTTGTTACTTCCGGAGGCGTAAAAATTAATGAGGTTAATTTTAAAAGTATGGAGAGCTTAATTTGTCCAGGGTTATTTTTCTCTGGAGAAGTTTTGGATGTTGATGGGATCACTGGTGGATTTAATTTTCAACATTGTTGGACAAGTGGATGGATCGCTGGGATGGCAGTCTCAAAGTTTAATCAACCAATAATAAATTAATAAGTAATAAATCAGTAAGTAACAATTCAATAAGTTTATCTTTTTTTTATTAAGTATTAGACGGAAAAAGTTTTTTGGAGAAACTTTAATTTTAAAGTTTTAATTATTGGTGAAGATTATGCAGAATCTTGTATCAAAAAAAGAAGAAGAGGAAAGAAGATTAAAAGCTTTAGCAGAATATAGGATTTTGGGTACTAAGCCAGAATCATGTTATGACGATATTACAAAAATTGCTGCTACAACCTGTAATGTGCCTATTTCTTTAATGACTTTGGTAGACAAAGATAAACAATGGTTTAAATCCAAAATAGGACTTCAAATATCAGAAACTAGAAGAGATTGGTCTTTTTGTACACATGCAATAAAAGAAAATAGTCCATTAATTATTCATGATGCTTTCCAAGATGAAAGATTTATAAATAATCCATTGGTAACTGGAGATCCAAAGATTCGTTTTTATGCAGGTTTTCCCCTTAGAAATAGTGAGGGTAATAAGCTTGGAACTCTGTGTGTAATAGACAGAAAGCCAGGAAATCTAACTACACAACAATTTAATATTATGGAATTATTATCCAAGCAAATAGTTTCATTTTTAGAGCTTAGAAAAAAGTCATTAAATTTACTAGATGCTTTATCTAATTTGCATAAACAGGAAGGGATTTTATCTGTATGTTCATATTGCAGAGAAGTGAAAAATAATGAGGGCGATTGGATGCATTTAGAAAAATATCTTTCAAAAGTTAGTGATATTAGATTCAGTCATGGGGTTTGTGATAATTGTATGGAAAAGCATTTCCCAGATGTAATCGAAGTGTGGAATAAAAAGGATTTTTTTGAAGATGGTCAAAAAAGATTTTTAGAGTCCTAGTATCAATAACCTGCTTTTATTGTTTAATCTATTTTCTAAACAAATTCGTTATTTGGTGGTTAGTATTGTATAAATTTTGACTAGAAAATGTTATTAGGAACTTTATTAACAGGTGAAATTGCTAAAAGTGCATTAGTAGCATATGTTCATTATTTAGGAATTATATTATGTTTCGGTTCTCTTTTATTTGAAAGATTGACTCTCAAAGTAGGTCTTAATAGAAATGAGACGATTTCAATGATAATTGCAGACGTGGTATACGGTTTGGCAGGAGTTGCAATATTGGTTACTGGGATTTTGCGTGTTAAGTATTTTGGTCAAGGAGGTGATTTTTATACAGGTAATCCTGTTTTTTGGATAAAAGTTTCTCTTTATATCCTGGTGGGATTACTTTCTTTATATCCAACAACAACCTATATCTTATGGGCCATTCCATTAAGTAAGAATAAGTTACCTGAAATATCTGAAAATCTAGTTAAAAGGTTCAGACTTATCATTACTACTGAATTAGTGGGCTTTGCAACAATACCTTTGTTTGCCACTCTCATGGCTAGAGGTGTAGGTTTAGGTTGAATAATTTATTTCTAGAAAGAAATTGTTTAATAAGTGCTAACAAACTATATAGATGGAGTTTAAGTTATAAGATTTCTAAATTTAAAAAAGAGATTATCTTTATTGGTTTGAATCCCTCATTATCTGATGAAGTTTTCTTGGACAACACAACAAAAAAGATAATCAAAATTTCGAAAAATCATAATTACGGCAAAGTAAAATTAATAAATCTATTTGCTCTTATTTCAAGCAAACCAGAGAAACTTTTTAATCACAAAAACCCTGTAGGTTATCTAAACAACAATCATATTTATAAAAACTTAAAACACTGGTCTGAAAATAAAAATTGTGATTTATGGTTAGGTTGGGGTAACAAAGGAAAATTTCAAAATAGAAATAAAAGAATATCAAAAAAAATAATGCAATATAACTCAATCAGAAAAAATAATTTTGATAATCCTTTGGGACCGCTTTTAATTAAGAAAACAATCAAAGATAATCCAATACATCCTCTATACTGTTCTGATAATTCCATTCTCAAAGCTGTAAAAACGATTTGATGCCAAGGTTTAAGAGGCGATTAATTTAAACTTATGTTAAAATACAGTTAAGAACAGGTTAAATTATGAGTAACACAAAGCAACTGCAAAAACTTAAAAACTTAAATGTAAAAGCAGAAAAATGCCTTACAAGAGACGAAGCACAAAAAATATTGATAAAGGCTAATAAGGCTCAGAGTAAAATAAATTTTTAAATTTAATATTTGCTTTTTTTTAGGAATAATTTATCAAAAAATTTTACAAATATTTTTCTAATTATTTATAATTTTTTTATTCTATTTAATTTTGATGGTTTTTAATATTATTAAAATAAGAAAATCCGATGATAGATTTTTATCAAGAAGAGATTGGCTGCATTCAATGCATTCATTTTCTTTCGCAGAGCATAGAGATCCAAAATGGGATAATTTTGGGAAAATTAGAGTTATAAACGAAGATATTATTTCTCCTAATGCAGGATTTAATACACATTCTCATGCAAATATGGAAATTATTACTGTCGTAACAAAAGGAGCAATAACTCATAGAGACTCGTTAAACAATCTTGGAAAAATTCACAACGATGAAGTACAAGTTATGTCTGCAGGTACTGGAATCTCTCATAGCGAGAAGAATGAAGAAAATGAGAACTGTAAGTTGTTACAGATTTGGATATACCCTCAAAAAGAAAATATTAAACCTCGATATGATCAAATTTCATTAACTGAAAAGTTGTGGGACAATCTTATTTTTAATTACAAAGACGGTAAAAATAATAAACTTTTTCTAAATCAAAGTATCTCTTTATGGCGTTGTAAATATAAGCCAATTAAAGAAAAAAAATTGCCATTAGAAATCGATAAATATAATTGGATACAAATAATAGAAGGTAATCTTTTATTAAAAAGTAAAGACTCTAATTCAAATATATTTCTCAAATCTGGAGATGGCTTGGGTTTTGAAGTTAATTATTGTGATGATGTTTCTATAGATACTGAAAAAAACTTAGATTTTCTCTTATTTTCGATGCCTTCCTTATAATTTATCTGTTATTTTACCCATCAATTCCTTTATTAAATGCATTTAAGGCTTGCAAAGCCATATTAAGGTGAACTTCCATAGCACCAAGTGCAATTAGAGAATTTGGTGATTTATCTTTTAGTAAATTCTCTTTTCTTTTTGATAACTCATTAACTACCTTCTTAGTTGAAGCTTCCCAATTATTGATTAACTCTTCAAATTCTCTTTTTTCAGGGCTTTCTATTTCTGCTAATTCATCAGAAAAATGAGAATCTTTTTGTGCTTTAAGCATCAAGTAACTTAATTTTTTATGACTTATTGCTTGAGGTAAATTGTTAGATTCACTCATTGCTAGTAGTTAATTTATAGTCAAAATCTAACTAATTAAGTGAATATTTGCCAGAGGGTAAACGGTTGTGATGACCGACCTGAAAATTACGAAATGATACTTGAACAAAAAATTCATTTATTAACCTTTAATTTTTCACTTATTAGTTTCTTGAAATAATCTCCACGCTCTTCATAATTTTTAAATTGATCAAAACTAGAGCATGAAGGTGAGAATAATAATGTTCCTACTCTATTATTTTGTAAATAATGAAAAACAAAATTTAAAAGCTCTTTTAGTTCTGAAAATTCAAAAATATTTTTTTTAAATCCTTCATTAATAAGCGCCATTTTTAGGACTTTTGAGCTTTCTCCAAAAAGGAAAACACATTTAACTTTTTTCTTTAAAACTTTTATCCACTCACTATATTCATTACCTTTTAATCTACCCCCAGCAATGATTATTATTTGACCTTCAATTGAACTTATTCCCGCAATAGATGAGTCAAAATTTGTAGCTTTACTATCATTAATGATTTCCAGATTATTATTTTTATAAATTGTTTCCATCCTATGGGGTAATTGTTTGTAATTAGATAAAGAATCTTTAATCTTCTTGCCAGATAATCCAACTTTTCTTGCTGCTGCAATTACCAATAAAAGATTTTGAAGATTATGCATTCCTTTTAAAGAAAAATGTTCAATTTTGAATAATTTCTTCCCTTTCTCAACAATGTACGCTTGTTCATCTATCCAATAATCGCAATACATAAAATTTGACTTATCGAAACTAGTTGTTATCCAAACCCCTCTTGATAGCGAACTGTAGTGATTTCTTAGGTTTTTATCGTCATAATTATAAATTCTAAAATCAGATTTTTCTAACAAGCTTTTTTTTATGTTGAAATAGTTTTCAAGTGTTTTATGTCTTTCAAGATGATCTTCTGTGAAGGTTGTCCATATTCCAATATTAGGTTTTACTTCTGGAGATATTTCTATTTGATAACTGCTTAATTCAGCTACAACCCAATCAATTTTTTCACATTTTTTGGAGTGAGCATACTTACATAAAGGTGTACCAATATTTCCAGCAAAAGGAGCATATAATCCAGTATCACAGAGTATATGGCTTAGTAGATGAGTAACAGTAGTCTTGCCATTAGTGCCAGTAATACCTATCCAATTTGTGTCTTTTAAAATTTCCCATGCAACATTAATTTCTCCAATTACTTTAATTCCCTTTTTTTTTAATTCATTAATAGTTACATGGTCATAAGGTATTGATGGACTAACAACAACAGATTCGATCTCTTTCAAAAAAGGTTGAATTTCTTCAAATACAAATTCTTTATTTAGAGAAACTATGATATTAAGCTTTTCTAATGCTGTTTTTCTTTCTAAGAATTCTATCCCATCTTTACTTTCCCAAACAATTACTCTCTTATTGATGCTTCTCAAATACTTTGCAGCCCAAAATCCAGATTTACCTAATCCAATTACAAGATTAATATTTCTTTTACTTGAATGATTATCTATCATTAAATTTATAATTGCATTTATATTAATTGTGTTTAAAGGGTAATTCAATCATGAAATTTTTCTTCAGTATTAAAAGTATTCGCCCAAGAAAAGTTGATTAATGGAAGATAATACTGCAAAATATTGGTTCTCTTGGTTTTATGAAAAGTGGGAGAAAAATGCTCCAGGCGAATTAATTGAACAGGGTTTAACTCCGTCTCAGATTGCTGAGCGCTTTGTTAATGAAAACCATGATAGTTTTATTCAATTGTCAAAAAAAATTGATGAAAAAAATTATGATGCCTTAACAGAATTTATGAAACTCTCAGAGAGTGAATTACATATCTTGAAGTATTTTCTAAAGTTAGTAAAAATGAAAAATTTATAAGAAGTTATTAAGTATTTCGAGGCTTTTTTCCCATAAATTTTTTCTTTCTTTTTTATTCATGGCGAAAGGAGATGTAGGGGATAGTTTTGGATGACCTCTGAAATTAAATCTAGGACCATAATGATCACCGCCCCTTGCGTCTGGTGAAGTAGCTGCAAAAAGCTGAGGTAAAGCACCCATCTCAGCAGTTTGAAAAATAGGACTAAATAATTCCAATGAGAATGTTTCTAATGGACCAGGCTTAGGTTTTTGAGCAGTAAAGAGATTTGTTTTTGCAATTCCTGGGTGAGCAGCTAAAGAAAGTATATTTTTTTGCTTTAAGTTATCATTTAGTTCCAAAGCAAACATTACATTTGCCAATTTGCTATTGGAGTAAGATTCCCATTTGTTGTAGTAATTCTCGGCTTTCAGATTTTTCCAACCAACTTTGCCAAAAAATTGTGCTCCTGAAGTCACCGTCACTATTCTAGATTCTTCTTTTTTTTCAATAATTGGAAGTAGCTTTAGAGTCAAAAGCATATGAGCTAGATGATTAACTGCAAATTGTATTTCATATCCTTGGGCACTAAGAGTTTTAGGCGGATGCATAATGCCTGCATTATTGATTAGTAAATCCAAATTTTCAAAATTATCAAAAATTTTGGACTGAACTTCAACAATATTTTTTAAATCTGACAAATCTAATTCTAAAGGTGTAAATAATCCTTCAGGATTAAGACCTTTAAGTTTTTTGATAGTTTGATTAGCTTTTTCAAGTGATCTACAAGCTATAACAACATGAGCATTTTTTTCTGCTAAGGCCTTTGCAGTGTAGTATCCAAGACCACTATTAGCACCAGTAATTAGTGCTGTTTTGCCTGTAAGGATTGGAATATTAGATGTTTCCCAGTTAGAGATTTTAGGTCTTGAAATAGTGGCAGTCATTTAGTAATCCTGCAAATTGCTTTGGAATTTAACCAAAATTTAATTACTTTTCCACTGTAAATACTGGAAGTCAGTATCGTGAGCTCTTATTGAAGGTACTATTTAATATTATTTTTCAATTGCATATTTCCATTCGTTATTTTGAGATAAACTTTTCTCTCTAAGTAACTGTAATTTCCTACTATTTATTTTTACAACTATCCCATTAGTTGGATATTTCGCAAATATTTTTTTCTCTAACCAATTTTTTTTATATATTTGGATTTCGCTTGTATAATTTGTGAAGTAACTTTCAGGGGTGCTGAAGCCACATTTTTTAATATAGTTAAGGGTTTCGTATTGATTAAGTCTTCCATTAAGTATTTGGAAACAGCAAAAGCGGAGACTTTCTCCAATCCCTTTCTTATCATTGAGGTATTTTCTTGTAATTCTTTGGGAAATGCCGGTAACTTGGTTTGTAGCGTATAGTTCACCTCTAATTTGAAAATCTCGTTTGATAGGTATACAATCGGGGACATTTTTAATTTGTTTAATTTTGCTTGAGACATCAAATCCTTTTTTTGTAATAGCTTTATTAAACTTGCCATCTAGATATCTAATTGCAATAGCACAGCCATCAATTTTTGGTTGAATGCTTAATCTTGTTTTTGTTAATAAACTTTCCAAAAATTCTTTATAGTCTTCTTTGGCTAATTTTGGCAAAAGTTTATTATTTTGATTAAAGTAGTCAGGCGCTCGATCAACAGGAATAAAGAGCTTTTCAAGTTGCTTAAATGCATCATCCGTAATTATGCCTTCACCTATTCTGTATTGTTCATCTAGATACTTAACATCTCTCACTAATAAATTATTCATAATAATTTTGATAAATATTTAAAAATCTTTTAGAAAAAATCATTTAAATAAAGATTTGAAAATTAAAATTAGATCTAAAAAGTAATTGACCACTCAATATCCTCCCTACGCAGAGAGCGATTTAAGAGTATAAAATGTACTTATAAGACGTTTAAATTGAATACTTCAATCAAACATATTTACTTAAAAGTTAAATAGTAAATTTTAAGGTTCAATTAAAAGGCAAATTTTTGAAATTTCTATCAATACAAAAAAAAATTTTTTAAAGTTATTAGAAAATGTCATTTTTATTAAAAGCTCAAAATACCTGGGAAAATTTTGCGAAATACAAAATCAGTGATTATGCAAAATTAAGAAATTTTGATTTTGGGCCAAATAACGAAAGTTCAGTTTCAAAATTATCGCCTTTCATTACTCATAGAATATTATCGGAATATGATCTGATCCATGATATTAAAAGTAAGTACAAAATAAAAAATCCTACTAAATTTGTTGAAGAAATATTTTGGAGAATTTACTGGAAAGGGTGGATGGAAAATAGACCTAAAGTTTGGAGGAATTTTATTTCAGAAAACAATCTCGATTTTGATTATGAGCTTTATGAAAGTGCAATTAATGGCAATACAGAATTAGATTTTTTTAATTCTTGGGTCCATGAATTAAAGCAGTACAACTATTTGCATAACCATACAAGAATGTGGTTTGCGAGTACTTGGATATTTAATTTAGGCCTCCCATGGCAATTGGGAGCAAAGTTTTTCTTTCAATATCTTTTTGATGGAGATGCTTCATCTAATCTCCTTAGCTGGAGATGGGTCGGAGGATTGCAAACGAAGGGAAAACAATATCTTTTTTCATCATCAAACCTCAAAAAGTTTTCAAATAATAGATTTAATGTAGAAAAAATAAGTAATCAACAAATTTTTCTTGAAGAATCTAATCAAATACCATTTGAAGATGAGATTTATAAAAATGATATGGATCCTAAATCAGATAATCTGATTATGTTTGAAAATGATCTGCACCTTGCAACCCATAAAAATTTACTTACAAGCTATAAAAAAGTATTTATTATCCTTTTGAAAAATGAACAAAGACAAATTAAATTGTCTGAATCTGTATTGAAATTCAAACAAGATTTGGTCTCTGAATTTGTAGAGCATTTTGATAATCTTGAACAGATTGATCCTTATTCACTGGAAAATACTTTTAAAAATACAAACGAAATAGACATTATTTATCCTGGAGTAGGAGAAAATTATGATTTCATAACTGCGTTTAAAAATTTACACAATAAAAAAATTTTTAATCTTGTGAGGGATGAAGATTTATTTGCTTGGAAATTTGCAAAAAAAGGGTTTTTTAAATTTAAAGAAAATATTCCGAAAATCAATCAGAGAATATTAGAAAATTATTCAAAAAATAATTTTTAACTTTGTTGAATTCCAAATCAGAAAATAACCTTTTTATAAGTAAGTATAAATACTTATTTAGGTGCGACTTTTGCTCTTTAATCCACGATGGATACTGTAACTAGTTATTTTTACTTAAGGATAATTTTTTTATAGTGCTTTCAACAATTCTTACCAAGTCGTTTAGCAAAGATACTGCTTTATTAATTCTTAGAGTTATAACTGGGACTGTTCTTATTCATCATGGTTATGAGAAGTTAGCAAATATAGAGAATTTCGCTGATGCTTTTGTCAGACCACTTCATCTTCCATTCCCAATATTTTTATCTTACATAGCGGCATTCTCAGAAATAGGTGGTAGTTGGTTACTAATTATCGGCTTAGCTACAAGATTCGGAGCTTTAGCAATTGTTGGAACAATTTCTGTGGCTATATATCATGCACTTGTTACTTCAGGTTTTAATATTTTCTTACTCGAGCTTTTACTTTTGTATTTTGCTTCAGCAACTTCAATTGCATTAACAGGGCCTGGTAATTTCTCGTTAGATGAAGTAATTATCAGAATTTTGAAATCAGAAGATGAAGAGGAAATTATACCCTCAACAAAAGCAAAATCTTCCAAGCAAGTTGAAGTTAAAGAAGAAACAAGCAAAGGTGGTTTATTTCAATTTCTACAAGCGAACATACTCTCAGATACTTCAAGCTAACTTTTTAGGATAGAGACTATTTATTAGTTCTAACCTTTTTCGATAACTGTTTCTCTTCTCAAGTTTTATCTTAATCGTTGCTTCAGATAGACTTATAAACAGCCCTATTGCAGTCACCCAAGATAAAAAAATAAAAGGGTTTTCTGGAATTTCTGAGAAATTCATATAAATAATAGTTCTTTTTTAAAACT
>JFMR01000107.1 GCA_000635015.1 Prochlorococcus sp. scB243_498I20 | reverse complement strand
AATAGTTCTTTTTTAAAACTGACTGATCAGTATATGTTTTTCAACCTAAATATACAATTTAGAAATATTTAAGGATTAATTTCAACTTTTTTCCATTCCTTAACCTTTTCCCAAAGATATCGTTTATGAACAGGCTGTTCTAATTTAAGAAGATCTACTGAATCGATCTCGAAATGTAGAACTACAAAATTTTCTGACTTAGGTAGATTGGATGATATTTCATGAGCAGATTGGACTTTTGGGTTTATTTTCTCTCCTGGAGATCCCCAATACCAAGAAGATTTTGATTTTTCTGATAATAAATCCCAATAATTTTTGTTATCACTTAATTCACTTATTTTTCCTTTGAATCTATATTGTGATTTGGTTTTCAAAAAGAACCATAATATTTCTGCATTAGGGTTAGATTTTAAATGCCCAATTTTTTCACTTCTTCTATCTGTGAAAATAATCATTGAACTATCTTTATGCCATCCTCTGAAAACAACTGTTCTTAATCTTGGCTCATTTTCTTCGCTGACTGTTGCAAGCTGTATCCATCTATTAGAAGGTGATTTGCCCTCTTTTTTTCTAGAAGATTTTAAATCTTGCCTCCAACTGGGTAAGTTGTTATCAGGCATTTAATTTAGGCAATATAAGACCACTTTTCTTTTTGTATTCTTCGAATGAAGGATATTTTGAGAGCGATTTATCTTTTTTTATCATTCTTGGTAGAAAAACTATAGAGAAAAATATTGCAAGAATTACTAATGGAATGAAACTCATTGAAAGTATCGCGAATGATAGATAAATTAGTATTTCTCCTAGATAATTTGTATTCCTTATATTTTTGAAAAATCCTTCTTTAATTAGATCTTTTTTTAATTTAAGAGAAAAATATTTTTGGGCATCACTAGCAAAGTGTAGAAATACACCAATTATATTTATAGATACAGATGCAGCTATTACGATATTTGGAACAGATTTCTGAGATGAGATAAGAATGTAGGGAGCTACCCAGTAACTTCCAAGGAAAATAAAACCAGTAACTGAAGTTAAAAAATTGATTTTTTCTTTAAAATAAGGATCTGGAAATATCTTTTCTTTTAGAAGCCAAAGTAATCCATAAGTACCATGCAGAGCTAAATAAACGTAGGGAGCGATCGTAAAATTATCAAAAAAAATCATAAGACCTACTACTACAAATGCAGTGAGCCCCTTATGAAGGTTAATTATTTGATTAAGTTTCATCTTTTTTAATAATCTAAAAAATGAAATTATTATCTGTGGATATAACCTAGGTCATTAAAAGTTTTAATGGGCGATACTGGATTCGAACCAGTGGCCACTACCGTGTCGAGGTAGTGCTCTACCACTGAGCTAATCGCCCAAATTGAAGAGTTTTTAATCCCCCTTATAAGAAAATAGCAGGTTGCGTTTCATTTTCTAAGTAATTTAACTTTCCATCGTTCTCTTTTGGTTATTTCTAAATTCAGAATTTCGATAAATCCTTTATTTTCAAGTTCTAGTTTGTCGCCAATTTTTAGATTAATAGTTGGCTTATTAACTTTGCTTCCATTTAATCTGAGCATTCCATTTTCTATCCTTTCAATTATTTTGGTTCGTGATACCCTAAAGCCCGCTGAAGCTATAGCATCTAATCTTGTTGAAGCCTCTACTGTATTGACAAGTTTTTTTGATCTTCCAGAAGGTATTTGTAATTCATCTATACCTACTAGATTAACTTTTACTTTTACGTCTCTCAAATAAAAAATCTTTTCATCTAGATGCTTAATATCTAAATTATCAATTATCCCTTGTGCTCCCCTATCGCCAATAGTCCATATATCTCCAACTTTTATTTGATTAACCCCATTTTCAATTAAGAGGGATCTAAAGTCGTCTTGTGTAGCATTATCAAATAAAAAATTTCCATTAATTTTTATTCCTTGAGCTGGAAAATTACTTTTAAGCGCATCCTCTTCAGGGATATTATCTCCTCTAAAGCAAGCTATCCTAGATCTTTGAGAAGAGGAGAATCCTCCATAAATAAAAAATTTTAAATCATTTAAATTTTCAAAATCTTTTAAAATCTCTTCGCAAATATAAGTTGAATTAAACCCAGTCCAATAGGTTTCCCAGTGTTTGTAGGCTAAGTTGGCAATATTTATTAATTCCTCAGTTTCTTTTTTGTAGTTTGAATTTATTAAGATCTCTTTTAAGTTAATCATTTAGCCTTCTAAAAAAATTATATCTTTTGCTTCTGATTGTTTTATCAAGGCCCATGGTAATTCAGCTCCAATTTGATTTTCAAGTAGAACAAGCCATTTACCCTCTTTATTAAAATTAATGATCGATCTTAACTCTTTATTTCTATTAATATTGATACTTGCAGAAGAAACAATGCTTCCTAAATATCCTGAACCCATTCCTAAAAGACCTCCAATTAATGTTTCCCCGATGTTATTTAAACCTAGAAAGCTGAAGGTAGATAAATTTGTCATATTAGAAAAAGCTATTCCAGCTATAAACCCAAATGGCATTAGCCATCTACTCATATCTTGTTGTCTGATCTTTCTATCAAGTTTAGGATTTAAGATTCTTATATCTTCAAAATTTTGAGATTTGAATAAGATATTCGCTTTCGCATTGAGCAGTTCTGTTTCGTCTGATGATATTTTCTCACTTATTGGTGGGATCAAAATAGCTTCAGAGAGCATTACTGATTTTTCTTTGAAAACATCAAATAGCTGGATACATTTATCAATGTCTTCAAATATCACAATACTTTTAGTCAAATTTCAATCCTCAAATGTTTGTGTGTTATTCAAATTAATAAAATAAGATACATACACTATAGATTAAGTTAAAGTAAAAGATTAAAGAACCAATCTTAAATGACAAAAGTTCTCATTACAGATCCAATTGATCAAAAAGGAATCGATATTCTTTCACAAGTTGCTCAGGTTGATCAGAAGATAGGAATCTCAGACTCTGAGTTAGCTTCCATTATTAAAGATTATGATGCTTTAATGATTCGCTCTGGAACTCAAGTGACTGAAGAGATTATTAACTCTTCAAGTAAACTGAGAATCATTGGGAGAGCAGGAGTTGGAGTAGATAATGTAGATGTTAAGGCTGCTACGCAAAAAGGAGTCCTTGTTGTTAATTCTCCAGGGGGTAACACAATAGCTGCGGCTGAACATACTATAGCTATGATGTTGGCCTTATCTAGACATATTCCAATTGCTAATAGTAGTACTTTGCTAGGTAAATGGGAGAGAAAGAAATTCGTTGGGAATGAGCTTTACAAGAAAAAATTAGGTGTAGTAGGTTTAGGGAAAATTGGCGCTCATGTAGCGAAAGTTGCTAACGCATTAGGAATGGAAGTTTGCGGATATGATCCCTTTGTTTCAACTGAAAGAGCTCAACAAATCCAAGTTAAACTATCTGATTTAGAAGATTTATTCCAACAATCCGATTATGTAACTTTGCATTTACCACGCACACCAGAGACAGAGAATTTAGTAAATATGGAGGTGCTTAAAAGTATGAAAAGTAGCGCAAAATTAATTAATTGTGCTCGAGGAGGCTTGATTGACGAAGAAGCATTAGCAGAAGCTTTAAATAAATCATTGATTGGAGGGGCTGCAATAGATGTCTTTTCTAAAGAACCTTTGGAACCTAATTCACCACTTTTGAAGGTTGATAAGAATCTTATTCTTACCCCTCACTTAGGAGCATCTACTCGCGAAGCACAAGAAAATGTAGCAGTTGATGTAGCAGAACAAATTAGAGATGTCTTGCTTGGCTTGTCTGCTAGAACTGCAGTAAACATTCCAGGTTTGAGCCCTGATATCATGGACAGTCTAAAACCTCATTTGCAGTTGGCTGAAACAATGGGTCTGCTTATTAGTCAGCTTTCAGGTGGTCAGATACAGAAACTAGAAGTAAAGCTTCAAGGTGAATTTGTTCAACACCCATCCCAGCCCTTAATAATTGCTAGTTTAAAAGGCCTTCTAAGTAAAGCTTTGGGAGATAGGATCAATTATGTGAATGCTTCTCTAGAAGCAGATTCAAGAGGTATTTCAGTAGTCGAGAGTAAAGATGAGGCAAGACCTGAATTTGCTAGTGGATCACTTCAATTAACCACTTATGGAGACAATGGCGACCATAGCGTTGCAGGAAGCATTTTTGCCGACGGGGAATTAAGAATTATTAGTATTGATCAATACCCTGTTAATGTATCACCAAGTAGATATATGTTGGTTACTAGGCATAGAGATATGCCTGGCATTATTGGCAAGCTTGGTTCTTTATTGGGTAGCAACAATGTAAATATTGCTTCAATGCAAGTTGGGCGCAAAATTGTTAGAGGAGAAGCTGTTATGGTTCTAAGTATTGATGATCCAATTCCTAATAAATTGCTTGATACCATTATTGAAGTTGAGGGAATTACTAGCGCTAATCCAGTTACTTTGTGAAGAGACTTGTCCTCGTTAATGGAAATTAAAGATTGGTTTAAACTAACTTTTCAGATAGAAAGTGATTCTGAAGAAATTATTATTTGGAAATTAAATGAGCTGGGAATAATTAGTTTTTCGTTTGAATATTTTATTAAAAATGAAAATAAAAAAGAGGTGAATATATGGCTTCCAGTCGATGATTGGGGCGAGAGTTCTAGGTGTGATTTCGAAAAAATAATTAGCAAACTTTTAAATATTAATGCCCCTAAGAATCAATTTTTTGATTGGAGTATCATTAGAGAGGAAGATTGGTTGACAAGCTGGAAGAAATATTGGGCGCCTGAATTAGTAGGGAATCATTTTTTAATATTGCCTTGTTGGATGAATCTAAATGAAAAATTTAAAGAAAAAAAAATCATAAAAATTGATCCTGGAGCTGCCTTTGGTACAGGAAGTCACCCTTCTACTTATCTTTGCTTGGAAAAAATGGAAAATATATTTTTTTCCAATAAAAAAATATTAGATATTGGGAGTGGTAGCGGGATTTTGAGTGTCGCCGCTAGATTGCTTGGCGCTAAAGAGGTTTATGCAGTGGATAATGATTATTTAGCTATAAATTCAACAAAATCTAATTTCAAACTAAATTTCGGTGATTTAAACAATCTAAATACATATTTGGGATCTTTTAATGAGGTAATTTTAAAAAATCAACTCACACAATTTGATTTTGTTTTATGTAATATTCTTGCCGAAGTAATTAAAGGAATGATTCCAAATATTAATAAGTGTTTGAGAAACAATGGGGAAGTTATTTTCAGTGGAATTTTGAATTCACAAAAGGATGAAATTATAAAAATATTAATTAAGAATGACTTGAAATTATTGGATGTAACAACTAGAAAAGATTGGGCATGCATTTCTGCGCAAAAAGCCAGCAATTCAACCTAAATATAAGTTTTTCTTATGGATACTCTTTAATACATTTTATTGTGTCATTTTTTACTTCAAAATCCCACATATCGACCTAATCGATGTTAAAAATGTATTTGATAGGTATTAATTACCAACAATTTTCTAATTAAATGGCTTCTTACAAAGTTACTCTCATCAGCGAAGGTGAAGGTCTCAATTCAACTATTGAAGTACCTGATGACCAATACATCCTCGATGCAGCTGAAGAACAAGGTATCGACCTTCCTTATTCCTGTAGAGCAGGAGCATGCTCAACATGTGCTGGAAAGGTTACTTCAGGTAGTGTTGATCAGTCTGATCAAAGTTTCTTGGATGACGACCAACTAGAAGCTGGTTTTGTTCTTACTTGTGTTGCTTATCCAACATCTGACGTAACAATTACAACTCATGCTGAGGAAGAATTGTACTAATTATAAAAATTTAACTTTTCTAAGTTGATTATTGATTATTTCTCTGCCACCCTCTATGAAGGTGGCTTTTTTTTGTAAATGGATAAATTTGAATTTTTCAAGACTGGCAGTGTTCAATCAAGTTATGGAGGTCAGTACAGTTATAAGGTAATTGGCCCATGTTGCAGACTTTATGATAGGGAAGAGTTACCTTGGCCCTGTTCAAGGCTTGCTTGGAGAAGTAAGGAGCCTAGTTGGAGAAGAATAGGGTCTAGGTTCGTTGCTGATATGGCTTCAAGAAAATGCCCATCTTACTCAGTTCAGATTTTGGAGCCTGGATCAAAACCTGTTGAGACAGTTATAACTCTTTTTTCAAAGAAATTTTCTTCTGATATACAAGAATGGTGGTATAGCAAAAAACCAGGCTCAAAAGAGCCTGGTAATATTTTCCCTTCTGAAATTAGTAAGCTTTAAATATTATGTTTTTGGCTTTGGAGGCATGTAACCTTTTAAGCCAGTGCATTCCAGACTATCAATTGTATTAACTCCAGTTTGTGAGTTAGTTCCACTAGCTCTTTCACATAATGATTTTCTCTGAGAAAGATCAAGATTTGCATCAGTAAAGTCTGCCCCATCAATAATTGCTCCATCAAAAACACTTTTCATTAGCTCACCATTGGTAAGATTTGCATCTGTAAAATCGGCATTATCAAAGCGTGTTGCATATGCAATGAGGTCCGTCATATTGGCTCCTTTAAAACTAGAGTTTTTTGCAGTCGTCACGCTCATATATGCACCTTGAAGATTAGCTTCTCCTAAATCTTGATTAGATAAATCATATTTAACATATTCAGTATTATGCAGGTCAGCACCGTGAAGATCATCTTTTAGAACGTCAACTGATGAAGGATCACTAGGATAGAGTGCATTTGCAGATATTGGATTAATGAGTAACCCAATAATTAATGGAAGAAAAATAAATAGTCTTTTACAAGACTTATGTAGTGATGAAAAAATAGAGACCATTTCGATCGACATCAAATAGAAAAACCTAAGACTATTATTTCATGGGTTGGTCATTTGCAACGCTCCTGCTAACGAACTGTTGCAGTTTATTTTATTTCTGCCGTTAGAAAATCTTTTGCAAGCTGAGTATTTGGAAAAACTTTTTGAGCCTCTTTAAGCAAATCGCTTGGAGTAATTGCGTTTTTATTGGTATATCTTGGACTTAAATGAGTAATAATTAATTTTTTTGTGTTAGATAATAATGCTGTTTTGGCAGCCATGATTGTTGTGGAATGTAATTTTTCGTATGCCATGCTTTCATCCTCCTCTGAAAAAGTCGATTCATGTACGAGTAAATCGGCATTTTTTGATAGTGAAACAGCTGATTCGCTAAAGATTGTATCTGTGCAATAAACAAAACTTTCACCCTCTCTAGGGGGGCCACAGAATTCTTTCCCATCAAATGTCCTACCATCCGCTAAAACTACTTTTTTACCTTTTTGCAGTTCTGAATAAATTGGTCCAGGTGCTATTTTTAGAGACTCTGCTTTTTTGATATCAAATATACCGGGCTTGTCCTTTTCGCTTACTCTATAACCATAGGCTGGAATTCTATGCTTAAGAAAGGCGCAATTTACTTTTATTTTGTTGTTTTCAAATAAGATTTTATTTTGTAATGCATAATCTTCAACCTCAACGAAATGCAATGGAAATGATAATTTGCAAAAACTACTATGGAGAGCAGAATTTATAAAACCTCTTAGTTCTGCAGGGCCATAAATTTCAATGCCAGTACTATTACCTGATAAACCTAGGGTAGCCAGTAGACCAGGTAAACCATAAATATGATCTCCATGCATATGGGTAATGAATATCTTCTTGATTTGCGAAGATTTAATATTACTCTTCATTATTTGATGTTGTGTTCCCTCTCCACAATCAAAAAGCCAAACTTCTGATGACTGCGATAACTTAAGCGCTAGGGAAGATACATTTCTCGTAAGAGAGGGAACTCCTGAGCTTGTTCCTAAGAAGGTAATATTCACTTATTTATGATATTTTTATTTTGATATCTAGATTAAATCTAGACTTTTAGTCAAACTTAGGCAAATTAAGAATTTGTTTTTCAAACAAAGTGATACCAAAATTAAACAAAATCTTTTGTAAATCGTGTTTGATAAGTATTATATTTTTTTGTGCGTTTCAAAATGAAACGGTTATTGCTTCGAAAGAGCCAATAATAAGGGTTTTGATATCAAAAAATAACAATATAAGAATTAGATCAGATAAATCAATACCTTTAACCATCGAGGGAAATTTTTTCTCAAATAAAAAAATAAGAGGTCTAACTTTGAAAAATGAAAAAAATAGAAAAATTTTATATTTTGATAAGAATAAACAAAAAAAATATGATTTAAAAAGTAATCATCAATTTCAAGTTAGATCTTCTGATGGAAGAGGTATATGGGTAGGTCAGAAAAGATTTTCTGGTAAGTTGAATCTTTTTGTTCTTGATTCAGAAATATTGGTCGTTAACGTTCTAGGAATTGAGAAATATTTAAGTAGTGTGGTGGGTTCAGAAATGCCAACAAAATGGCCTATGGAAGCATTGAAAGCACAAGCAATCGCGTCAAGAACTTATGCTTTAAAGCAAAAGGGAAATAAATTATTTGACATAGATTCTACCCAGAAAAATCAAGTTTATAATGGCCTTGAGTCAAGAACTTACAAAACTAGAAGAGCTGTTAGAAGCACAAGATCTTTAGTTTTGACATATAAAAATAAATTGATTAACGCTCTTTTTCATAGTAGCTCAGGAGGTATGACAGAAAATAGCCAAGATGTTTGGAAGAATAAATATCCATATTTATCTAGCGTTAAAGATTTTGATAAAAAAAATCCAAAATTTAGGTGGCAGAAAAAATTCTCAAATAAGGAATTAGTTAATTTGTTCCCCAAAATTGGAGGAATAAAAAATATCGAAATTTTAGATATAACTAAGTCTGGGAGAGTAAAAAATGTAAGACTTGATGGGGCTTATGGTTCTGATCAAATTTCTGGAGTAGATTTAAGAACAAAATTAGGACTTAATAGTACTTTTGTAAGATTTAAATTAATTAAAGAACAAAGTACTAAATTACCCATAAAAAAAGGTTTAATAGTTTTTGGGCAGGGATCTGGACATGGAGTAGGAATGAGTCAATGGGGCGCTAAATATCTGGCGTCTAGAGGTCAAAAAGCTGAAAAAATATTAAAGCATTACTACAGGGGTGTAAAGATTAAACCTTTTAGAAAAGATTTCCTATAAAAATTATTTGGCATTAAGTACTAACTTAGGATTCAAAAAAGTTTGTTCTATATTAAAGAAGCCTATTCCAAGTAATGTTTGTTTTTTATCTATTACTTTTATGGGTTTTTTATAGTCAAAAGATTTGCTTTCCTGGAAGTAATTAATATCAACTTTAATAGCTCTTCCTGTTTGCCAAAAATTGATTTGTTTTTCATTACTTAAGACAAATGTTGAAATGTGATTAAGAGCAGAAATTGTTGGAATAATAAAATTTTTCGAGTTATTTTGACTTTTTTCTTTTTCGATATCAGATATTTTTATTGAGTTTTGTTCATCAAAGCCACAAGCTGAAATTCTTTTTAGTTGTAGAAGGCAACCTTCGGAATTGAGAATTTCTCCTATATCTCTTGCGATTGATCTTATATATGTGCCGGCTGAACATTTTATTTTTATTTCTATGATTCCGTTACTTTGGTCCCATTTCATTAAAATAAGTTCTTCTATTTTTACTTCTCTTGGTGCTAATTCAAAAATTTCATTCCTGAACGATTTTTTATAAGCTCTCTCTCCATTAACGTGCACACTAGAAACTTTCGGCGGTATTTGTTTAATAATTCCTCTAAATCTATTTAAGTATTGATCTAATTTTTCATCGCTGATTGTAGGCCAACTTTTTTGACTAATTATTTCTCCTTGAATATCATCAGTGTTAGTTCTTATCCCTAATTTAATTTGTCCTATATAAGTTTTATCCTGAGGAAGATATTGAATAAATCTTGTTGCATTGCCTATAGCGATTGGTAATGTTCCTATGACTTCTGGGTCAAGAGTCCCTGTATGTCCGACCTTTTTTGTATTTAGTAACTTCCTTATTTGTTTAACGCAATCATGAGAGGTGCAGCCTTTATCTTTATTAATTACTAAGAATCCATCTTTAGTTTCCATTTTTAATATTAAGAATACTTTGAGAAAGATTTATGATCATTCTATGATTTTGGTATTGGAAATTTAGAGTAAGAAATTGAAAAACAATAATTTAATTTTAAAAGAGTTTATAGACAATGCTTTTAATTTGAAATCACACTTAATGGAATACTTATCTATTAAAGAATGTGATTTAGATGGATTCCTTGCAAGTGCAAAGATGAATTTGGCAAATTCACATCCTGGCGATGCTTTGAATGATGTTTCAGATTTTTATACTGAGATTGTAGGAGATAGGCATGTAGCTGATTTAGCTGCTTGGCATATCACAAGTAGGGACTATATAGCTGATACTTTAAAACTTCAGCAGAGATTTTCTAAAGATTTAGTTTTGGATTTTGGAGGAGGTATTGGTACGCATGCCCTAGCTAACGCTATGTCTTCAAAAGTTGAACATGTTTTTTTTGTAGATATTAATCAAACAAATAGAAATTTTGTTGAATATAGGGCTAAGAAATTAGGAGTTGAAAAAAAACTTACTTTTTGCAAGACAATTCAAGATACGCAAATATTGAAATTTGATACTATAGTTTGCCTTGATGTTTTGGAACATCTTGCAGATCCAGCTTCTCAAATTAATCATTTCAGTGAGATTATGGATAGTAATTCTATTGCTCTATTCAATTGGTATTTCTACAAAGGAGATAACAATGAATATCCGTTTCATATCGATGATAGTCAAATTGTTGAAAAGTTTTTTGAGACTCTTCAATCAAAATTTCTAGAGGTATTTCATCCTATTCTTATAACTACAAGAGCTTATAGGAAAATTAGATGACTATATTAACTCTTTTTCTATTTCTTAAATTTCGTTTAATGCTTTCGAAACTCACGGTTCCTTCTTTTAGTGCAAAAAGCGTGTCATCTTTACCTTTGCCAACATTGTTTCCTGGCAAAAATGATGTACCTCTTTGGCGAATTAAAATTGATCCAGCAGTTACTTTTTCTCCACCATAAGCTTTGACACCCAGTCTTTTGGAATTTGAATCTCGACCGTTTCTTGTGGAACCTGTTCCTTTTTTATGTGCCATTAGTTGTGTTTAATTTGTTGATTTTTCTGATTTTGGTTTAGCTTCCTTTTTAACAGTTTCTTTTTTCGAAGAAGACTTAGGAGTGTCTTTACCTATTGATATAGATTTTACCATAACTCTTGTAAGTTCTTGTCTATGACCCATTTTTCTTCTTGTCTTTTTTTTCGGACGCATCTTATAAACAAGGATTTTCTTATCCCTTTTATGGGAGACTACTTCTAATTCAATTTTTGCGTCCTTAACATAGGGTTTTCCAACAGTGATAGATTCTTTGTCTTTTAAAAGTAAAACTTTTTCTAATGTTATCTTATCTTTCTCTTTTGCATTTAACCTGTCGATATCATAGTATCTGTTAACTTCAAACCAAAATTGTTGACCTGAAGTTTCTGCTATGGCGTACAATTCATTATTTTTTGAAGAATTGTTTGAGGAGTTTTTAGAATTTGTCATATTTTAAAGACGCTTTGAGGCTCAAATTGATAATTTGATTAAACCTAATAAGCAATCGTAGTAATTTGTTTATTTTCTTATTTTGTAGTGTAATAAGTCAAGGGTTGTTTTAAATCTTTTATATCAATTCAGGTACTGTAAATGGCAGCAAGAAAAACATACATTTTAAAACTCTATGTTGCTGGTAATACTCCAAATTCAATGAGAGCTTTAAATACTTTAAGAGAAATTTTAGAAAATGAATTCAAAGGAGTTTATGCTTTGAAGGTTATTGATGTACTTAAGCAACCACAACTTGCAGAAGAAGATAAGATTTTAGCCACCCCAACTTTAGCTAAAATTTTACCGCCACCAGTCAGAAAAATAATAGGTGATCTTTCAGATAGAGAAAAAGTTTTAATTGGTTTAGATCTACTTTTTGATGAATTAACTGAAACTGAATATAGTGGAGATAAATAATATATTTAAAACTTTTATAGTTAAATATAGTTCAAAATTTATTTTACATCTTTTTAATTAGCACAAAACTATGAATGATAAGAAATTTGGCAAATCAAATAAGATGCAAGTACAAAAATTACCAACTGGAATAGAAGGCTTTGATGATGTCTGTAGGGGTGGGTTGCCAGTATCTCGAAGTACACTCGTTAGTGGTACGTCAGGAACTGGTAAAACTGTTTTTTCATTGCAATACTTGCATCATGGAATTTGTAATTTTGATGAGCCTGGAATTTTTGTAACATTTGAGGAATCACCCTTAGATATTATTAGAAATGCCGCGAGTTTTGGTTGGGATTTACAAGAATTAATTGATCAAAATAAACTTTTTATTTTGGATGCTTCTCCGGACCCTGACGGTCAGGATGTCGCAGGTAATTTTGACTTGTCTGGTCTTATTGAGAGAATTAGTTATGCAATTAGAAAATATAAAGCTAAAAGAGTTGCAATAGATTCAATAACTGCTGTCTTTCAACAGTATGATGCTATCTACGTAGTTAGAAGAGAAATATTTAGATTGATAGCGAGATTAAAAGAAATAGGTGTAACAACTGTTATGACTACAGAAAGGGTTGATGATTACGGACCAATTGCTAGATATGGAGTAGAAGAATTTGTATCTGATAATGTTGTCTTATTAAGAAATGTTCTTGAGTCAGAAAAGAGAAGAAGAACTCTAGAAGTTTTGAAGTTAAGAGGTACTGTTCATATGAAAGGTGAATATCCATTTACTATGGGAATGGATGGAATAAGTGTGTTTGCTCTAGGAGCAATGAGATTAACGCAGAGATCCTCAAATATCAGGATAAGCTCTGGAGTTAAAGATCTTGACGATATGTGTGGTGGAGGGTATTTCCAAGATTCCATCATTCTAGCTACTGGAGCTACTGGTACAGGCAAAACAATGCTTGTATCAAAATTTGTTGAAGATGCTTATAACAATAATGAAAGAGCAATACTTTTTGCATATGAAGAATCTAGGGCTCAATTGCTTAGGAATGCTACTAGTTGGGGAATAGATTTTGAAAAAATGGAAAGTGATGGGTTATTGAAAATTATTTGTGCATATCCTGAATCAACTGGTTTAGAAGATCACTTGCAAATTATAAAAACGCAAATTAATCAATTTAAACCAAAAAGAATGGCAATTGATTCTCTCTCTGCATTAGCCCGAGGTGTAAGTTTGAATGCATTTAGACAGTTTGTAATTGCTGTTACTGGTTATACAAAACAAGAGGAGATAGCGGGCTTTTTTACTAATACTGCAGAAGAATTTATGGGGAGTCACTCTATAACTGATTCTCATATCTCAACAATTACAGATACAATACTTTTGCTTCAATATGTAGAAATAAAAGGTGAGATGGCACGAGCTTTAAATGTTTTTAAAATGCGAGGATCATGGCATGACAAACGAATAAGAGAATTTATCATTACGAACAGTGGTCCAGAAATAAAAGATTCTTTTTCTAATTTTGAACAAATATTTAGTGGTGCCCCTCATAGAGTTGTACCGGATCAAAATGTTCAAAATGTTCAAAATGTTTTTAAAGGATTAGATAATAATTAGATAATTTCTTTAATTTCAGAGCCTGAAAAAGAATCTAAATTATTAATAGCTTTTGTCAATAATTCATCTTTATCAGATTGTGCTAAGGCTAAATCAAACCAAAAGGTTGTTCCAACTCCTAATTCACTAGCCATACGAATTTCTCCACCATGCTTTTCAATTATTCCCCGCACAATAGATAAACCCAAACCGGTACCTTGCTCGGTATGAACAGAATTCTCTACTCTATAAAAACGGTCAAATATCTTTTCTTGATCAGCCTGAGATATTCCTGAGCCAGTATCAGCAATCTCAATTCTTACTTTTGGTAGTGGTGAAACTAATTCACATTGGGGGGGCTGCATTATTTTTAATACTTGGAGGTAAAGCAGGACAGGAATCTGGCCAAGTATAAGCTCTTATAGTTAGGGAGCTGTTTTTTGGACTAAATTTCAATCCATTTCCCAGTAAATTATCAAAAACCTGTAAAAGCAAATCAAAATTTCCAAGAATTGGAGGAATAGTTTCTTCTATTTCATGAGCTAATGAAACATTTTTTTCCGTAGCATTCAATCTATAATTTCTGAGAGCCTGTTCAATTGCTGGTTTTATATCTATTTGCTCTAGCTGAATAATCTTCCCAGACTCTAATCTTGATAGATCTAATACATCATTTACGAGTCTTGTTAATCTATCAGTCTCAGAATTTGCAATGCCCAAGAATTCTATTTGTTCTTCATCTGAAAGCTGATCTTTTAAATCATGCAGGGTTTCTACATAACTTTTGATATTAAAAAGTGGTGTTCTTAATTCGTGCGAAACATTGCTAATAAATCTATTCTGTGCCGCATTAAGTTCGACTTCTCTAGTTAAATCTTGGATTGTTACGGCAATTCCTTTTAATTCAATTTTATTTGTATCTAAAACTGATTGCAAGACAATTCTTAAGGTTCTTGCTGGTTCTCCTAAACTGAATCTTAAATCGTCCTTTTCCTTTTCTCTGTTTAAGATAGATTCTATATTCGTATGCAGGTCGTTTGATAAAATCTCGGGGATTTCATTTAAAAAATGTTTACCCTCTAAGAATCTTCCTTCCCAACGAAATAATCTCTTTGCTGTTGGATTAGTAAGTACGATATTGCCTTGTGAGTCCAATAATATGGCACCATCAGCCATTGTAGCTATTAATGATTGCTGTTTGATTTGTGCCGCTTTTAGTTCTTCTATATTAGCCTCATCATAATTTTCTAACTGAGTAGCCATTCTGTTAAATCCATTTAAAAGTTCTCCTAGATCGCCAGTCATAGGTAATGAAATTCTAGACTTGAAATTTCCTCTTGAAATTTCTCTGACACCTCTTACTAACTCTCTGACTGGTCTTGTTATTGTTAGTGCATTGAATACAGCTCCAAGTATTACTAAAACCCAAATAGAGATAAAAACTGCAATGGTTACCTCTCTGGTTAAGGCAGCACTGGCAAGTGCTTTTTTATTAGGGGTTACTCCCAAAGCTAAAGTTCCAAGATATTTGCCTTTCCACAACATTGGGACAAATACATCTGTTACTTGACCTTGAGGTGTCGCATGTTGCCTAACTAAAGGGAATTGTGGCCTTTTCTTTAATTCTGAAGGCAATTTTAATTTTCGAGTAAGCTGAAACTGACTGTCTGAGCTTGTAGGAGTTGCACTGATAGGTATCCCAAGTTGAACAATATCTTCAGCATCAGTAAAAAATATATAACGTAGGTTTCGACTTGATCTCCAAAACTTTTCAGCTACATTTGAAATTTCTTTTTTTTGGTTGTTAGCAACTAATTCTGTAACATTTCCAGATAACAATAAGCCAAGATCTCGAGCATATCTAGTATCATTCATTCCTGCATCTCTTTGAATACTATTTAATGCAAAAAAAGTTATTCCTGTCATTAGAAGACTTACGACAAGAGTTGCTATGGCTAACAACTTTGTTCTTAAACTGAACCGACTCCACCAAGCGAGGAGTCCATTGATCCAATAGTTATTGTTCATCGCATCATTATCAGTGAAGTTAAATTTTCTACTGTCTTGATTATTGGTATTCAACATAAGCTTAATTCCCCTTAGAAAATTTTTTCCTGACTTGATGACCTATGTCATTTCTAAAGTAGATGCCCTCAAAATGAATTTCTTGCAAATTCTGGTATGCTCTTTCAAAAGCTATATCAAAATCTTTATCTTGACAGACAATACTCAAGACTCTTCCTCCATCAGTCAATAATTTCCCATTTTTATTTAGAGAAGTACCTGAGTCAAAAATTTGAAAATCCTCCGAGTCAATTTTACCTATATTTATTTCAAAGCCAGTTTTATATTCGTAAGGATAACCTTTGGAGGTTGCTATTACACATCCGCTGACTTTATCGGGGGTATTGATTTTTTC
>JFMR01000106.1 GCA_000635015.1 Prochlorococcus sp. scB243_498I20 | reverse complement strand
TCGGGGGTATTGATTTTTTCATCACCTGTTAGATTTCCCATTGCGCATTTTTCTAAAAGGAAAACAAAGTTTGGATCCATTAAGGGCATTATTGTTTGGCATTCTGGATCTCCAAATCTACAATTATATTCTATAACTTTGGGCCCAGATTTCGTGATCATTAACCCAAAGTAGATTACGCCTCTATAGTCAATATTTCTTTGATTTAGTTCATTTATTGTGGGTTCAATTATCTCTTTGATAATTCGATCAAGGTAATCTTCTGTTAATAATGGAGCAGGAGAATAAGCTCCCATACCTCCTGTATTTGGCCCTTGATCTTTCTCGTTAAGTCGTTTGTGATCTTGGGCGGTTGGAAGCAATATATATCTCTCTCCATCGCATAAAGCAAAAACTGAAACTTCTGGACCTTGAATTTTTTCTTCTAGAACTACTACATTCCCTGAGTCACCAAATCTACCATTGAAAATTGATTCTGCGGCTTTAGAGCATTCATCTTTTGAATTAGGAATAAAAACACCCTTACCTGAAGCTAGACCATCAGCTTTTACTACAAGTGGAATTGATGATGAATTGATGATTTTTTTGGCTTCTTTTATAGAATTGACTTTCCAAAATTTTGCAGTTGGGATATTTGCGTCTTGCATAAATTCCTTCGCCCAAGATTTGCTGAATTCTAACTTTGCTCCATCTTTATCAGGGCCAAATACTTTAAAATCTTTTTTGCGAAGAAAATCAGCTAATCCATTTGCTAGAGGTATTTCTGGTCCGATTACAACTAAATCTATCTTAAGAAAATCAAGCTTTTCTACTAATTCGTTTTTATTACTTATATCAATTTTTATTCTTTTACATTTATTTATTCTTTCTGAACCAGCGTTACCAGGTATTAAATAAACTTTTTTAACTATTTCATTTTTTTGAATAGCCCAAGCCAAAGAGTTTTCTCGCCCGCCATTCCCAATAATTAAAATATTTTCTAATCTATTAAAGTTCCTAGAACTAGATGTATTAATTCCCATATATTTGTTTTTAAGGTAAAGAGCTTTCGATGAATAATCAGTTAAAATGAAATCATTTGAAGTTGATCTCTAATAATTATGTTAATTATAAAAAGTACTTTAGTAATAATAAGGAGATTTTAAATTAATGAATAATAAAAATGAGTTGATATATGAAGGCAAAGCAAAAAAAGTATTTAATCATGATGATGCAAATAAAGTAAAAATTGAATTTAAAGATGAAGCTACAGCGTTTAACGCATTGAAAAAAGAAAAATTTGAAGGTAAAGGCAAACTGAATTGCTTAATAAGTGCAAGAATTTTTGAGATTCTCATTGAGAAGAATATTCCAACTCATTTTATTGAACTTGAAAATGAAAATACAATGATTGCAAAAAAAATAAAAGTAATTCCATTAGAAATTGTTCTAAGAAATACTGCTTATGGTTCTTTGTGCAAACAAACGACTATTAAACCTGGAACTTTGCTATCAAAACCATTAATTGATATCTATCTTAAAAATGATGAACTTAATGATCCGCTTATTACAAAAGACAGAATTGAATTAATGAACATATTAAACTCTCATGATTTAGAGTTAATAATAAATCTAACTTTGAAAATTAATGAAATCTTGAAAAGTTTTTTTAAAAATATTCGACTTCAACTTGTAGATTTCAAATTAGAATTTGGTTATGATTTTAGAAATGATATTATTCTCGGGGATGAAATAAGTCCTGATAATTGTAGATTATGGGATTTAAATCAAAAAAATGATATTATTGTAAGCCTAGATAAAGATAGATTTAGGAATGATTTAGGTGGTTTAATTGAAGCTTATAGTGAAATTCACCGTAGAATAAACAATTTTCTTAAACCTAATTGAACAAACAATGAATTATTTATCTTAATCACAAGTACTATGCATAAACATTCATACAAATTTGGAAAGGTTTTCGTAAATTTTGTCTGCTCTCCCTTGATTTTGATATCAAATAATTCAGAACTGTTTGCTGAGTACTTGCCAAATGACGTCAATCAATCAATAAAAACCTTAGAAATACCTAATATTAATAATTTTTTATTTCAAGGTATTGATATTAAAAAAGAGAAAAAAATTCTTCTCGCAGAAAATAATGATGGTATGAGTGAAGAAAGTGTTCTTATCTCAGAAATAATTATCGAAGGTTGGGAAAATCATCCAGAGGGAAGAAAACTTGAATTGGCCGCATATGATTCTATGAGCATAAAGCCCGGAAGTATTGTTGATAATCGAATTTTAAATCAAGACCTCAATGCAATATATGCAAGTGGCTGGTTTTCAGGAGTTAAAATAAAGTCCCAATATGGGCCACTGGGGGTGAGGCTAATTGTAAATGTAGTGCCTAATCCAATTTTGAAGAAAGTTGAACTTGAGCCTATAAACTCAGTAATCTCCAATGAATATGTAGATGATATTTTTAATAATTATTATGGGACAACTCTTAACTTAAATGAACTTCAAAATAAGATAGATACAATAAAAAAACTTTATGAAAACAAGGGGTATTCTTTAGCTAGGATTAGTGGACCTGATAGAATCTCTAAGAACGGAGTAGTAACATTAAAAGTTTCTGAGGGTATTATATCTGACGTAAAAATAAGATTTCCAGATTCTGATGGTGAATTTGTTATTGATGGAAAACCTAGGAAAGGGAAAACAAAAGACTGGGTTATAAAGAGAGAATTAAAAACACAGCCTGGTTCAATATTTAATCGGAAAATTTTAGAAGCTGATATCGGTAGACTCTATGCCACTTCGTTATTTGATGATGTAAAGGTTTCTCTTGGTCCTGACAACGCAAATCCTAGTCAAGTCATAATTTTTTTAGATTTGAGCGAGCAAAGAACAGGATCATTAACAGGTGGACTTGGCTATAGCAATAGTTCGGGTATATTCGCCACAATTGGTTTGCAGGAAACAAATGCGCTAGGAAGAGCATGGTCTACAAATTTAAGTCTAAATTTCGGAGAATATTCAACTACCTATAATTTTTCATTATCTGATCCATGGATTAAAGGAGATAAACATAAAACATCTTTTAGAACAAATGTTTTCTTAACAAGAGATTATCCACAAGAATTTAAAAGTCAAAATAATGGAAGGATATACGCAGTAGATGACACTAGTACTTCAACCTCTGATACTTTTTCATCAATAGTTTTAGAAAAAATAGGTGGTGGATTTTCCTTCTCAAGGCCATTAAATGGTGGAGATCCTTTTAAGGTCGCTAAATGGAGAGTTCTTGCAGGAATGAACTTTAAGAAAGTAAAAATGATTGATGGGGACGGGAACAAAAAACCTTATGGCGATAAGTCTCCAACAACAGGAAATATAAGTGATATTATTTGCATTGGATTTTCTCCAAATGATGGTTCTTGCCCTGAAGAAAATATATTAGTTAGTGTTATCGCGAGTGCCTCTAGAAATAATTTAAATAATTCTATCAATCCAACTTCAGGCAATAAATTTAGCTTTGGTACCGAACAATTTGTTTCAATGGGGGAAAACTCTCCAACTTTTAACAGAATGAAAGCTACATATTCACATTTTATCCCAACAAAATTGATAAACCTAACTAAGGCATGTAAGTCTACCAATTCTAATAGTGAAGATTGTCCTCAAGCCCTTGGATTTCAATTTAAGGCAGGAACTATTCTTGGGGAATTACCCCCTTACGAAGCATTTTGTATGGGAGGAACATCATCTGTTAGAGGTTGGGGATCTTGTGATTTAGCTGTAAGTAGAAGTTTTGTTGAGGGTACAGCAGAATATAGATTCCCTGTTTGGAGAATGATATCGGGAGCTTTATTCGTCGATGCAGGAAGTGATCTCGGCTCTCAAAAAAATGTGCCCGGAAAGCCAGGCAAATTATTGCAGAAATCAGGCTCTGGTTTTTCCCTTGGAGGAGGGGTTGGGGTTAAAACACCAATTGGTCCATTAAGATTAGATATTGCTAGCAAGGACCTAAGTGGGGATTGGAGATATACACTTGGAGTGGGATGGAAGTTTTAAGTGTTTTCTTGGCCTACTAATTATGAATCTTGCTATACCTTGGCTGGAGTTGTCTCCAGAGAGGGTATAGGTCTTCATAGTGGCGATAAAACAAGTGTTACAATTTCCCCCTATGAGAAAGAAGGATATTATGTCTCTTTCAAGGATAAACCTAACAAGATTTTTGAGTTAACTCAGGATTTAATTGGAAGTACGATGCTTTGTACGGCTGTTAAATTAGAAGGGAGAAATTTGTATACTATCGAACATTTATTATCTGCAATGGCAGGTTGTGGTTTAAGTTATATACATATTGAGGTTGATGGTAAAGAGATTCCTCTTTTAGATGGATCTGCAATCCAATGGGTTAGAGATTTTGAAGAAGTAGGGATAAAAAAAGCACCAAGACCAGAAAATTTCTTTCGAGAGATTAACAAATCAATAATTTTAAATAAAGAAGATTCAGTTATAGCAGCAACTCCTGCTGAAAAAACTACAATTATATCCACTATAAGTTTTGCCTATAAAGCAATCGGAAATCAAACTTTTGTGATTGATTTAAATCCAAAAAGTTTTGTTGAAATGATTGCTCCTGCCAGAACATTTGGTTTTAAAGATCAATTTCAAGAGTTAAGTGAACTAGGATTAATAAAAGGCGGAAGTTTGGAAAATGCCCTTGTTTGTGATGGTGATAAATGGGTTAATCCACCATTAAGATTTGATAATGAACCAATAAGACATAAAATTTTAGATCTAATTGGGGACCTAGCTTTGGTAGGGTTACCTAAGGCTCAAATTTTAGTTTATAAAGGATCACATTCTTTAAATGCTTTGTTGGCCTCATCGCTAAAAAATTAACTTTATCTTTAATTGTTTTGGAAAAGAAATTATCCAGTGAAAATGTTCAACTATCCTCTGAGCACATACTAGGTTTATTACCTCACAGATATCCTTTTGCTCTTGTAGACAAAGTTATAGAGCATATTCCTGGGGAGAGAGCTGTTGCGGTAAAAAATGTAACTATAAATGAGCCTCAATTTCAGGGGCATTTCCCTGATAGACCTTTGATGCCTGGGGTTCTTATTGTTGAATCAATGGCTCAAGTTGGTGGGATAATTGTAACTCAAATGCCCGATCTTCCTAAAGGACTTTTCGTCTTTGCTGGAATCAATAATGTGAAATTCAGAAAACCAGTTGTGCCTGGAGATCAATTGATAATTTCTTGTGAGTTATTGTCTATTAAAAGACTAAGATTTGGGAAGGTGAAAGGTGAGGCGCATGTTGATGGGAAGTTGGTTTGTGCTGGAGAATTAATGTTTTCATTAGTTGATTAGGGATATGAATTATAAAAATACTGAATTAAATTCAAGCTTTAGTGGTGTAAAAGTTCATCCAAATGCTTTTGTTGATCCAAGTGCCGAATTACATGATGGCGTTATTATCTCTCAAGGAGCTATCGTAGGCCCTAATGTGACTATCGGGAAAGGAACCGAAATAGGACCAAATGCTGTTATTTCAGGAAGAACTCAAATTGGTATAAATAACAAAGTTTTCCCAAGTGTTTTTATAGGTCTTGATCCCCAAGATCTTAAATATAAAGGGGCCTCTACTGAAGTAATTATTGGAGATAATAATACTTTCAGAGAATGTGTAACTATTAATAAAGCAACTGATGAAGGCGAAAAAACTGTTATTGGCAATAATAATTTATTGATGGCTTATACTCATATCGGCCATAATTGCCAACTAGGTAATAGGATAGTTTTATCAAATAGTGTCCAAGTTGCAGGTCACGTTAAGATTGAAGATAAAGCTATTATCGGCGGTTGTTTAGGTATTCATCAATTTGTACATATTGGATTTTTAGCAATGATTGGAGGAATGACTAGAGTAGATAGAGATGTTCCACCTTTTTGTTTGGCAGAAGGCCATCCGGGAAGATTGAGAGGTTTGAATAGGATTGGAATTAAAAGAAGTGGTTTAATGGAAAATAAAGATTTTGACTTAAAATTACTTCAAAATACTTGGAATCTACTTTTTAAATCTAATGAACCGATTTCAAATTCATTAGAAAAAGTTATGACAGGAGAATTAGATATTTCATCTTCAAAATTATGCAATTTTTTAAAAGAGTCAATATCTAAAGAAAGACGTGGACCAATGCCTTTAGTGAATTTATGAATAAAAAGATATTTATAAGTACCGGAGAAGTCTCGGGTGACTTGCACGGAAGTTTGTTATCAAAGGCATTATTAGAGGAGGCTAAAAAAAAATCCATTGATTTAGAAATTTGCGGATTAGGCGGGGAAAGGATGAAGAAGGAAGGTGTTAAAATTCTTCAAGATACTACATCAATTAGTGCAATAGGTATTTGGGAGGCTTTACCTCTTATTCTTCCAACATTGATAATTCAAAAAAGGTTCTATAAATTACTAAAAAAATATCCTCCTGATTGTTTAATTTTGATTGACTATATGGGTCCCAATATAAAAATTGGAACAAAATTAAAAAGATCGAAAACTAATATTCCAATTTTTTACTATATCGCTCCTCAAGAGTGGGCTTGGAGAGTTGGAAATAATACTACAACAAATCTAATAAAATTTTCTGATAAAATTTTTGCGATTTTTAAGAAAGAAGCAGCTTTTTACAAAAAAAGAGGCGGGAATGTTTTTTGGGTTGGGCATCCAATGATTGATTTGACAAAAAAACTTCCTCTAAAGAAAGATGCTAGAGCCATGCTGAATCTTCGCTTTGATCAAAGCATCCTACTTTTGATGCCCGCATCAAGACCACAGGAATTGCGATATGTATTACCTACTTTTATGCGAGCAGCTAAAAAATTACAACAAAAATATCCACGTCTGGTTGTCTATATTCCCTCTTGTAGGCGGTCTTTTGATGAAATATTTAAAAAAGCCTTTAGAAAATATCAAATTAAAGGAATAGTCATTTCTCAAAAGGATAGTGCAAAATTAAAACCTTATATTTATTCGCTCACTAAAATTGCACTTTGTAAATCAGGGACAGTTAATATGGAATTAGCTTTAAATGGAATCCCACAGATTGTCGGTTATAAAGTAAGTAGGGTAACTGCTTTTATTGCTAGAAAAATTCTTAATTTTAAAGTAAGATTTATTTCCCCGGTAAATTTGTTAGTCAATAAATTAATAATTCCTGAGTTTGTACAGAAAGACTTTACTGAAAAGAAAATCTTCTATAAATCTTGCAGGATTCTTGAGGGGAAGTCAGAAAAAATAAAAATGAAAAAAGGTTATGCTTTTTTAAAAAAAGAATTAGGTGAAAAGGGTGTAGTACAGAGAGCTGCTAAAGAGATTATTAATTCTATTATTTGAACTTTATAATAAAAAGATGAAATATCTCTTACCTTTAATAATTGCTCTTCTAATATTGATCAACCCTCTAAACACTTTTGCAGAGGAATCGATTCTTGCAGGTGGTTGTTTTTGGTGCTTAGAACATGATTTAGAGTCATTAAAGGGGGTCAATTTTGTACAAAGTGGCTATTCAGGCGGAGATTTACAAAATCCTACCTACGAAAATCATGAAGGACATCAGGAAGTTGTTTTGGTGGATTATGATCCCCAATTGGTAACTTTACCCGAAATACTTAGGCTCTATTTCAGAAATATTGATCCTTTAGACGCCAAGGGTCAATTTTGTGATCGTGGAGATTCTTATAGGCCAGTGATCTTTTTCAGAGATGAAACTGAGGAAAGTGAAGCAAAAAATGCTATTTTTTCGGCCTCTAATGAGTTGCGAGTGCCATTAGAAAAAATATCTGTAGAACTAAAATCAAAAGGTCAATTTTGGTTAGCAGAAGAATATCATCAGGATTTTGCTGAGAGAAATGAATTAAAGTATAAGTTCTATAGGTTCTCATGTGGAAGAGATCAGAGGTTGGATAAATTATGGGGTGTTAACGCTAGATCAACAAATCTTTGGAAGGAATGATTTAAAGATAGTTATTTATTTTTAATATATTGAACAAGAGTTTTAACTCCAAAACCAGTTGCACCTGATGGATTAATTCCCTTATGCTTATCAGTCCAACAAGTCCCAGCAATATCAATATGAGCCCATTTAATCTCTTTATCAAAGAATTCCTCTAAAAACAAAGCAGCAGTTATTGACCCACCTGCTCTAGGACCTGTGTTTTTCATGTCAGCTATATGAGACTTTAACCCTTCTTTGTAAGATTTTTGTAAAGGCATTTGCCATAGTTCTTCTCCAGACTGGGCTGATGCAGCTTTTAGCTCATTTGCTAGATCATCATTATTGCTCCAGAATCCAGCTACATCATTCCCTAATGCAACAACAATAGCTCCTGTTAAAGTGGCTAGATCTATTATTGAATCTGGTTTTAAATTTGATGCGTAAGTTAAAGCATCAGCTAGTGTGAGTCTACCCTCTGCATCAGTGTTATTTATTTCAATTGTTTTACCATTAGATGCCTTAACTACATCTCCTGGATGTACTGCAGAACCATTTATCATGTTTTCGCAAGATGCCACAATAAAATGAATTTCTAATCCCTTTGGTTTTATTGCCCCAAGCGCTTTTGCTGCTCCTAAAACTGCAGCGCTTCCGCCCATATCATATTTCATCATTTCAATTTGAGAGGCTCCCACTTTTAGATTGTATCCTCCAGAATCAAAGGTTAAACCTTTCCCAACAAGCGCAATCTTTTCTTTTATAGGCCCCTCTGACTTTAAAGTAAGATGTATAAATTTAGGATCTAGATCAGACCCTTTTGCTACAGCTAAATATGCACCCATCCCTAAATCTTCACAATCTTTTGCCTCTAAAATTTTTACTCCCAAACCATGATCTTTAGCTATTTGAGAAGCTTGCATAGACATTTCCTGAGGAGTAAGGCTATTTGGAGGGGCGGCTACAAGTCTTCTTGCTAGTTCTACACCTTCACATATTTGTGCTGTCTCTTCAAAGCTAATATTCTCAAATTTTTTCAGATTCAAAAACTCTATTTCTTTAAGAACTGTCTTTTCATCTTTTTTCTTATTGAATCTATTGTCCTTATAGGCAGATAATCTGATTGACTCTGCTAGTTGATTTATTTCTAGTTGTGAATTTATAAGTTCCCAAGGTAGTAAGATGCTCATTTTTTCATTTTTATCAACAGTTTTTCTAACTAGATTTCCTATAGAGTTTTCCATATCACTTTTATTTAGGTCTTTTGAATTGCCAAGACCAACTATGAATAAAGTTTCTAATTTTTGATCTAAAAATTCAAAGCTTAAAGTTTTTCCTTTTTCTCCTTTAAATTTTTTTTGAGTAACTTTTTTTAGTAATAATTTTGGGTCAATAACAAATTTTATGTTTTCAAGTTGGCCTGCAATATCTTCCTCTAAAACTCCAAAAATTAATGAAGCACCTTGCCAGTTATCTAGATTTTTTTGGAATGAGGAAAA
>JFMR01000105.1 GCA_000635015.1 Prochlorococcus sp. scB243_498I20 | reverse complement strand
AATTGCATTTGTAAAATGGATTTAATTAACTTTTAATTGTTTGTGAAAGTAGTTGCCCACCTATCTCTAGTTTCTTTATTAAAAGGTGGTAACCATAAATATATCAGTTGCTGTTCTAATTTACGTCTTAATTTTACTTCTTTAGGTACATCTAAGAAGAAACGAATATCTTGGTGACTTGAGAGTTTGTTATGAGCTAAGGCTTCTTTATAGTTCATGAGGTAATTTTTACAGTCATGTTCTCCCTTCCATCTTTTATTTGCTGAATTTGTTTCTCCTATATATAGGATTATTTTAGAACTCTCCATCGAGTCAATTACAAAATACATTGCTGGCCCATTGTGTATATATTGATTGGTTCTCCAAAAGTTCAATGATAATGGCTGCAAGGAAAACGGATCAATTTTTCTTTCAACGGAAATTGTATTTATAGGAAGACTTGTTTGGTGCAAAGTTTTATTTTGAGTATCTTTTAAAATTTTGAATTGGTGATTATATATTCTTTTCCTCCATTCAGTTAGGATTTCGCCTTTGATTTTAAGATTATTTGAGTGTTGAAAATTAATTGATGTATTTACATTTGAACCAAATAATTCAAATTGTCTATTTTGGTTTGAAATATTATTTACGTTAAATTTTTCCAATATTTATGAAACATGTCTACTAAATTTAATTCTGAAAAAATATAAATCAAAGAATTATTTTTAAACTAAAATTTATTAATCTTCTAATCAATTTAAAAGATTCTTGTTATCTTGTAGTTGAGCCTTAATCTGCGAAGTAAAAAAATAGAAATGGGATTCTTTGAGTCAGACATTGTTCAAGAAGAAGCTAAAAAGCTTTTTACAGATTACCAAGAACTTATGAAACTTGGCTCTGATTATGGAAAATTTGATAGAGAAGGGAAAAAAATGTTTATAAAAAAAATGGAATCTCTTATGGATCGTTATAAGGTTTTCATGAAGAGATTTGAATTGTCTGAAGATTTTCAAGCAAAAATGACAGTAGAACAATTAAAGACACAGTTAAGTCAATTTGGGATTACTCCTGATCAAATGTTCGATCAAATGAATAAAACCTTAATAAGAATGAAGGATGAACTTGATAAAACTTCTTAAAGTTAACGGTTAAAGCTTCATGACAGATAATTTAAAATTGCCATCATGGCTGTCAAGAGGAATAGAAGAATATTTTCCAATTAAGGGAACAGATCAGACCTTTTCGGAGATAATTGATCATGCGAAAAAAAATAATAAAAAATTAAGAGTTAAACTCGGCATCGATCCAACTGGAACCGATATTCATCTTGGGCACAGCATATTGTTTAAAAAACTTAGGGCATTCCAAGATAATGGACATATTGCAGTTTTAATTATTGGGGATTTTACTGCTCAAATTGGAGATCCAACCGGAAAACACAAAACAAGAGTTCAGTTATCGGAAAAACAAGTTAAGGATAATGCAAAAACATACTTAACCCAACTAGGGATGGGAAAGCCAGCCAATGAATCTATTTTAGATTTTGATTCAAAAGATAGAATAGAAATTAGATATAACAGCGAATGGTTAAAAGGATTAAATCTTAATTCGATAATTGAATTGATGGGGAGTGCAACAGTTAGTCAAATGTTAGCTAAGGAGGAGTTTAATAAAAGGTACACTTCGCAAGTCCCAATTGCTTTGCATGAATTCTTATATCCACTATTACAAGGATACGATTCGGTAGTTGTTCAATCAGATATTGAGCTTGGAGGCACAGATCAGAAATTTAATATTGCGATAGGAAGAGACCTTCAAAGGTATTTTAAACAAGACCCTCAATTTGGTGTTCTGCTGCCAATTTTGACAGGTTTAGATGGAATTAAAAAGATGAGTAAATCTGAATTTAATACAGTCGGTTTAACTGAAGATCCTCTTTCAATGTATTCAAAATTAGAAAAAGTACCCGATAATATAATTCCCACCTATTTTGAATTACTTACTGAATTAGATTTAAGTTTTCTGGAAAACTCAAATCCTCGTGAATTACAGAGAAGAATGGCTTTAGAGGTTACTACTTTATTCCATGGAGCTGAAGAAGCATTAAAGGCGCAATCAAACTGCGAAAAATTATTCCTTGGACACAAAGAAAAAGTTGGAGAAATTCCAGAGATTTCTTTAAAAGAAGTAGTTTTTCCAGTAAAGTTTTTCTACTTATTGAGTGCTCTAAAACTTTTCAAATCTAGCAGCGAATCAAAAAGATCTATTAAAGGTGGGGGTGTAAAAATTGATAGTCAAAAAGTAATAAATCCTGATTTAGTTTT
>JFMR01000104.1 GCA_000635015.1 Prochlorococcus sp. scB243_498I20 | reverse complement strand
AATATTGGCAATTGATGGATTTGATGTAAGTCAAGCAAAATTACTTTTGGAAAAATGTCCTAATATTAAGTGGGTTAAAGTTGGTTTAGAACTTTTTGTTAGGGAAGGTCCAAGGGTTATTGAAATATTAAAAGGTTTAAATAAAAAAATTTTCTTAGACTTAAAATTTCATGACATTCCAAATACCATGCGTGCAGCATGTTTCCAAGTTTCAAAATTAGGGGTTGATATAATTTCTATTCATGCTTCAGCAGGTTTAAAAGCTCTTAAGGATTCGAAAAAAGCATCTTTAGAAGGAGCTACCTCAGTCAGTGTAAAACCTCCATTGGTTGTAGGGATAACTGTTTTAACA
>JFMR01000103.1 GCA_000635015.1 Prochlorococcus sp. scB243_498I20 | reverse complement strand
TGAACTTATTACACCAGGTATCAGATTAAATATTGACAATAAAGATGATCAAAATAGAATTATGACTCCCTATGAAGCTATAGATAATGGTGCTTCTAAGTTAGTCATTGGCAGATCAATTTCAAACGCTATAGATCCTAATAAAGCTCTAATAGAAATATTTAAATCTATTGATTCTGATTAATTTTGGATTCTTCTCCCTTAAGCAATCTTGTTATGTTTGTTCTATGTTTCCAGATTACTAATAATGCAACAATTAAACTTATAAAAAAGTATGAGTGCATAAATTTACCTAGGTAAAAAAACATAAAAATAG
Source organism: Prochlorococcus sp. scB243_498I20 (assembly GCA_000635015.1). Classification (GTDB taxonomy): domain Bacteria; phylum Cyanobacteriota; class Cyanobacteriia; order PCC-6307; family Cyanobiaceae; genus Prochlorococcus_A. Next base: position 224 of record JFMR01000103.1, on the reverse strand, counting down.
GAAGTAAGATTGCAGCTGAAATACTTGATAAAGAAACAAATTTAGTTTTTGTTAGGACTATTAAAAAAATGCCGAGAGATGCAAGTCCAACTTTCCAAGAAAGAGCTAAAAACATACCTAATCCAGTTGCAACAGCTTTCCCTCCTTTACCTCTAAGCCATATTGGCCAAATATGTCCTGAGATAGCGGATATCCCTGCTATAACTTCTATTAATACTTGATCT
>JFMR01000102.1 GCA_000635015.1 Prochlorococcus sp. scB243_498I20 | reverse complement strand
TATTTCCCAATTAAAAAACCTGTCGGAAGTGATCCTAAAAGATAACTTGCAAAAATTATTAAGATATTCATAAAGGTTAGTTTAGTTCAAGATCATCGTAAATTTCATTATCTGAACCAGCAAATGCAATCCATAATGGGAATTGAAGTATTGGAATTTCAACAGAGGTTTCTGCTGCATCAATGATAATAAATGGCAATTCTTCATTCGCTTCTAATCTATCAGCTCTCTCGATGACACCTTCAGGCCTTTCAAAAAGAACAATCCCACTATTAGGTCCAAAGTCATCCCTTGTTAGACCAAGTGAATCTTGAAGAATTCTTCTCCATTCACCTAATCGTTCAGGCTGCGAAGCTAAAATAAGAGTCTGAAATTGATCTCCATATAATTCGCCAAGAATAGATATTAAGCCAGCTGATAACAAGGCATTTTTTTGTCGAGATCCTCTACTTTCAAGAGAACCTCTTCCTCCCATGTTAAAGAACCAATCATCCATAATTTCTATATCTGAGGAATCAAGACTCCTTCTTAATTTCCAAGGTTCTGCATAAAAGTCG
>JFMR01000101.1 GCA_000635015.1 Prochlorococcus sp. scB243_498I20 | reverse complement strand
CCTTTAAAATTAGACTCAATATCTTTTTCTATTTCATTTTTTTTTACTTCTAACTCTTTTATTTCTTTAACTAAAGAATCTTTTTTTGAAAAGAGATCTCTAAAAATTTCATTAGAAATTTCATCAAAAGATTTAATTGATTTATCGTTTTTCAGTATAATTTTTTTATTTTGAGTTGTATTTTTCTTACTAATTTCTTTTGTTTTATCATCTGAAATTGACTTGTCTATTTTTAATTCCTTTTCAGGATTATTGTCGGAAATTTCTGTATTGGTCATTTAAATAATTTTGATGATTAGGCAAAGTCTGAATTTTAAGAATTTTTAATTTCCAGGGAGTCAACTTTTTTTATGAGCTCATCTTTTAATTGCTTTGGATTAAATA
>JFMR01000100.1 GCA_000635015.1 Prochlorococcus sp. scB243_498I20 | reverse complement strand
AAAACGATAAAATCATCATTTGTTATTTTTATTCTTAAGGTGAATGACTGAAGTAATAAAAAAAAGCTAAAAGAAGCAAAAACTATTGTTGGTAAAGAACCAATATTCAAAAACAAAAGCATAAAACTTAAAACTATCAGAATGATTGGTAACTGAAATGAAGGAGATATTATTACTGGCTCCTCTTTTTTTGATTTAGTATTAAACATAGGATCATCCAAATAAAATTTGCGTTAGTAATACATCCATTAAAGATACAGTAACGAGAGTCATTACAACTGCACCTGTTGTACTTGTTCCAACTTCTTTTGGACCTCCTTTGGTTGTAAGTCCATATCCACAAGCAATGATTGAAATAAGTAATCCGAACACTACAGATTTTATTAACATTGCAGTTAAGTCTGCATTGGTTAAACTCACATTGCCTGAACTTACAGATGTCCAAAAAACTATTGGAGGAACTTTATAAAAAATTGTGCTCCAAATTTGTCCACTCCATAAAGCTACAGATAAAAACAAAAGACACTGTATTGGAGACATTATTACCATCGATAGTAACCTTGGGACTACCAAATATTGGACTGGTTCGGTCCTTAACATGGTTATTGCCTCAATTTGTTCTGTGACTTTCATAGTACCCAGTTGAGCAGCATAGGCAGTTGCAACCTTTCCAGTCATTAAAGTAGCAGTTAGA
>JFMR01000099.1 GCA_000635015.1 Prochlorococcus sp. scB243_498I20 | reverse complement strand
TAAAGTAGCAGTTAGAAGAGGAGCCATTTCTCTTGCCATGCCTACTGCTAATAAACCTCCAATTTCACTTGAAACCCCCATACTTGTAAGTTGTGATGCAACTTGAATATTAAAAACTGTACCTGCGGCAATTCCCGTAATTAATACAATTAACAAACTTCCAGGACCTGACTCCATAAGTTGCTCAAAGAGATCATTTTTGGAAATTTTACCCTTAAAAATAAAATTAATTGCTTGCCCGCCAATGACTAGGCTGCTTAGAAGTCTTTTGAAAAAATCAAGGTAATACATATCTTTATACTAGTTTGTAATTAATTTTCGATCCCATTTTCTCATGATTAAAAGACCAATGATTA
>JFMR01000098.1 GCA_000635015.1 Prochlorococcus sp. scB243_498I20 | reverse complement strand
TAAAAGACCAATGATTACAAATATTGAGGGTATAAAACCAATACATAATCTAATAGTTAATTGTGCTGAGTAGCATTGTTCAATAATATTAAGGCCATCTTTATCAACAAAGCATGATTGATAACCTGATAAATACAATAAAAATCCTAATAATTGAACACTAAATGCGATACCAATCTTCTGAATAAGTACCATCCAAGCAGTATATAATCCTGCTGGTTTCTCTGGGTCTTCGTCTATTGCATCAGGAAGTAGTGACCAAGGGATAAGAAAAGCGGTTGAAGCTCCAATGCCAATAAGACAGATTATGAAAATTAAAAGAATGAACAGAAATATGTTGCTGGCATTTAGGAATAAAATATCTCCAGCTCCTGAAATTTTTGATAATGAAGGTAAAAATAAAGCTGCTGTACATGAAATAATCCACACAATCGCTCCATAGTTTAACGCTGAAATCCTGTTCAATTTATTTGATACTCTGGTCCATATTTGTAAACCCACTAAAGCGCTAATTTGGAAAGGTATCGGGATCCACTTCGCAATATAAGTTGGTACGTTCAGTACATCCTCGACATAGATTAACGCTACTGTTTGCATTAATTGTAAGGCGCACCAGAGAAAAATATAGAGCGTAATAACTTTTAGAAATTTTTTATTTCTGAAGATCCTTTTGAATTGAAGTGTTATAGCTTCAACTTTTCCTGAAGGCCTTCTTGCTTTTTTTGCGAATGGAGCTAATCCCCAACAAGAAATTAACGTTGCAGCAACTGCTATACATCCGCTTATTTTAC
>JFMR01000097.1 GCA_000635015.1 Prochlorococcus sp. scB243_498I20 | reverse complement strand
GGTTCGATTCCCGCCGCCCGCTTTTAGAATAAATTATTTTTTGCCCCAAATACTTCTTCTGAAATGATTAGTAAAGAGCTTCTACTCTTTATTGAAACAGATTTGTCATTAATGGTTATGGGTTCAAAAATCTCAGACATACTAGTGTCGATAACTTTTAACCAATTATATTTACATTTCGGCAAGGGGAAGTCGATACTTTTTGAATATGCATTTAAACCTATCCAAACCAGCGGATTAGTATTG
>JFMR01000096.1 GCA_000635015.1 Prochlorococcus sp. scB243_498I20 | reverse complement strand
TTGTTCCCAATTCATCCAGCCCAATAAATTATCTTGGCACCAAGAATTGTTGTTTCCGCCTTGTGATCTTCCTATTTCATCACCCATAAGTATCATTGGAACACCTTTAGAGATAAGTAAACTAAGAACAAGATTTTTTTGTTGTCTTTTTCTTAAATCATTGATTAACAAGTTCGTAGTTGGTCCCTCAGTACCATGCTTCCAAGAATTGTTATGGTTATCACCATCTCTGTTTTGCTCTCTGTTCGCAAAATTATGTTTTCTATTGAAAGTTACTAAATCTTTTAGAGTGAATCCATCATGTGAAGTTATAAAGTTTATTGATTTTGGCAAAATAGTATCTCCTTTATAAATTGACGGAGTACCTTTGATTTTATCGCTCATATTCCAAGCTGTATCTTTATCCCCCTTCCAAAATCTCCTCAAGTCATCTCTAAAATGACCATTCCAAGTGAAAGTATTCTTAGATAGGAAATCACCTAATTTATATAAACCACCACAATCCCATGGCTCACTTATGAACTTGATATCGATAAGTTCTGGTTCACATTCTATATCTTCAAAAATTGGAGGATTATCAAGCGGTGAAAGATTTTCTCCTCTTGATAGGGCAATTCCTAAATCAAATCTAAAACCATCAACTCCTAATTCACTCGCCCAACATTTTAAAGATTCAATTATTAGTTTTCTAACTAATCCTCTGTTTGCTGCAATAGTATTACCACATCCGGAGACGTCCTGAAAA
>JFMR01000095.1 GCA_000635015.1 Prochlorococcus sp. scB243_498I20 | reverse complement strand
CATCTATACCTTTCCAAGATATTGCTGGCCCTTTTGAATCACCTTCGCAAGTGTGATTGTATACAACATCTAATATGACTTCAATGTTTGCTTTATGACATTCCTCTACAAATCTTCTAAATTCCTCTCTATTTTTTTCGGCGGATTCATTCGAAAGATATTCAAAATGCGGTGTAAACCAATTAATTGGACTATATCCCCAAAAATTTTTTAGACCATTTGGGGCATCAGTAGGATCAAAACAAAAAATTGGAAGTAATTCAATTGTTGTAATACCAAGTTCTTTGAGATAAGGAATTTTTTTTAAGAATTTCTTAAAACAACTTTCATCTTTATCCGTTGATTCAGTGAAAGCTTTGATATGGAGTTCATAAATAATTGTTTCTTCCCAAGAATGTTTCGGTCTTGGATAATCCTTAAAATTAAATAATTTCCTATCGCAAACAACACTTTTAAGACAAGAATTAGTATTTTCTTGATTTTTTAAGGCATTTTCTCTTTTATAACTTCC
>JFMR01000094.1 GCA_000635015.1 Prochlorococcus sp. scB243_498I20 | reverse complement strand
AATATGCTTTTTGGGGAAATTGAGTCCTCTTTCTCAAACAATAAGATTTCTACATATTCTGCATTTGTGGCTACTAAGGAAAAATTAATCCCTTGTGAAGTTAGAGAACTCCCTAAAGGAAATGGTTTACCTTTATTGAGATGAATCACTTTTTCTTTATCATTGATTAGTTAAATATTGAGATAATTTATTTAAATTACTGATATTTGAATAATAGATACAAAAATTAAAAAAAAACTCAAATTTAAGGCTTCACTAATCAACTTTATTAGATCTTGGAGAGTATTAATTTTCTAATTAATTACAATTTCTTCATCCATCTGCTCAGTGCATAAAACG
>JFMR01000093.1 GCA_000635015.1 Prochlorococcus sp. scB243_498I20 | reverse complement strand
CTTTGACATTTCCCCCCTTTGCTAAATTGTGTTAGATTTTTAATGCTAAATCCAGTGCTACCAATGCTTTTTGCAGTTCTCTAAATGAAGATGCTTTTTTTTATGAATGAAAAAGCGCGGCTATAAGAAATAAATAATGTTGCTAAAAATGTCCCTAAAATTTGTATAAAGCTTTGCGCCACCGGCATTTTCGGTTGCCGTATTTGTATTTGCTCCATATGATGTGAAAGTTCGAGGTTTAAACTCGATTAAAATCTTTTTTTAACCCCTAGCTTTAATTTAAATTTCAATGAACAAAGCTGATTTAGTAAATCTTGTTGCAGCTCGTACAGAGCTCACAAAAACGGATGTTTCTTTAGTTGTTGATGCAGCTATTGAAGCTATTGTTGATTCAGTAGTGGAAGGCAAAAAAGTCTCTTTACTAGGATTTGGTTCTTTTG
>JFMR01000092.1 GCA_000635015.1 Prochlorococcus sp. scB243_498I20 | reverse complement strand
CTTTACTAGGATTTGGTTCTTTTGAACCAAGAGATCGTTCTGCAAGACAGGGATTAAACCCTAAGACAGGCGAAAAAATAGCAATACCCGCTAAAAGAGTTCCAACATTTTCTGCAGGTAAACTTTTTAAGGATAGAGTTCAAGGGTAATTTTTTAATCTATTTCTTCCTTTAATAACTAGGTGCTCTTTCAGGGCATCTTTTTTTTTAAAATTGCAAAAACATGCAAT
>JFMR01000091.1 GCA_000635015.1 Prochlorococcus sp. scB243_498I20 | reverse complement strand
TAGCTCAATGCCAAACACTCTTAATGAGGCATCCAAAATTTTGAAAATCTTAAGAAGTAATGAAATGTTTAACTATTTTATTCCTGAAATTTTTGTTGTTATCTAATTTTGTTATGGCTGAAACAATACCAACAAAGTCTAAGATTTTAAAACAATCTAATGATTGTTTTAAAGATTCTCGAACCTAAATATGTAAAGAATTAGTTTC
>JFMR01000090.1 GCA_000635015.1 Prochlorococcus sp. scB243_498I20 | reverse complement strand
TATTTAAAGAATCAAGAATTCCATGACTTTGTATTTAATGTTGGACGTTAGCTATATTTTTAGATCGAAAGATTTTATTAGATGATATATTTAAATTTTAGAATATCTTATGAAGGTAGTTAGTTTAGTTTCTCAGATATTTTTTTTGTTGATAACTGTTCTTTTTTTGATATATTTTCTGACTGGTTATGACTCCGCTTTTGAGGCAGACCAAAATTGTCATTCATATCTTTCAAGTTACGATAACCCATCTGGAAATTATGGTTGTGA
>JFMR01000089.1 GCA_000635015.1 Prochlorococcus sp. scB243_498I20 | reverse complement strand
TATATGCTTCCTTCTAAGTAAATTTTATTTTTATAAAGAGGATAATCAATGAAAGAGCCTAATGTTCCCCAAATTATTACCCACACAGATATGTATAGGATTGCTTTTATTGGATTAGATTTTTTTTCTTCCATTTTTAATTGATACCAAAAATTGAAGAAGTGACTGGTCTGCCGCTAAAAACTAACTCGGTTAATATGAGCATTAAGAATCCGATCATTGCTGCTCTACCATTTACAAGCTCAGCACTGCTATTGAATCCAAAAACATTCTTAACTTCATCACCCTGATTGTCTACCCATTTTGAGTATTCATTATCAGTTGATGATGTATTAGTAAGATCATCATTTTGATTTTCTATTTG
>JFMR01000088.1 GCA_000635015.1 Prochlorococcus sp. scB243_498I20 | reverse complement strand
GTTTTCTTGCATTGATTTTAAATTTATTCTAATAATTTTTAAACTAATTTATTATCAAATTAACCTAGATATTATAAAAAAAATTAAGGCAAAAATTATTATCCACAAAAATTGTAATCTCGTAATTAATTGACAAATTAATTTGATTTTTTCTTCAGTGCAATTATCTCCAGTCTTATTAATTATTGGCTTTTCAATAATTTCATTTTTGTATTTACTT
>JFMR01000087.1 GCA_000635015.1 Prochlorococcus sp. scB243_498I20 | reverse complement strand
TAAAAATATCTTCGATTTTTGCACTGAAAAAACCCAAATATCTAAAATAATCATATTTGTAACCTATCATTGAATCTAAAGTACTTATGGCTTTATAAGAAAAACCAAGTGACAAAGGTCCTGGTAGAAAAATTGAATACTTCATAAAAATAATTCCAATAAAAATCCAAAATAATGGTGCAAATATTCCATCAACAGAATTTTCGGTAAGGCTTTCGGTACTTGATCTCAAGAGATGTTCTATAGAAGATGACCTTACATCCCTACTTACTATTCTTTGTACCTTCTCTCTGATTATTTTCTTATTTTGGTTATTAATTTCCTTGCGTTTCATTAGCCCTGCAATCTCTTTCACACTTGAAATAAGTCCCTTAGTCGCAATACAACTTGAAAGCCCAAAAAAAATTAACAATCCAACAAAAAAATGATTTCTCGATTGCACATAACTCAGTTCTATCAATTTCCCTAAACCAAAACTCATTCCAATAGTCGATATAGCTACGAAGAAACCACCCCAAAACAATATATTTTTATTTTCTCCAAAATTATCTATTAGGTAATCAGATATTTTTTTTATGTAAACGCCAATTACTTGAACAGGGTGGATTAAAAATCTTGGATCGCCGATCAACAAATCAAAACCAATCGATCCAAG
>JFMR01000086.1 GCA_000635015.1 Prochlorococcus sp. scB243_498I20 | reverse complement strand
CCAAGGAATATTAAAAATAAATTTATTTCAGCCAACTGAACATCGAGCGCAGACCTTTACCCACTTTCTCAATTTCATGTTTTGAGTTCTCTTCTCTTAATTTTGTCATTAAGGGTTTGTTTTTATCGCATTCTTCCACAAAATTATTAGCAAAAGTTCCATCTTGAATATCCTTTAGAATTTTCTGCATTTCTTTCTTTGTGTCACTATTAATAAGTCTTTTACCACTTACATAATCTCCATATTCTGCAGTATTTGAAATGGAATCTCTCATTTGAGATAAGCCTCCCTTCACCATTAAATCAACAATAAGTTTAACTTCATGTAAGCATTCGAAGTAAGCAAGTTCGGGCTGATAGCCTGCCTCAACAAGAGTTTCGAAGCCTGATTTGACGAGTTCTGATAATCCTCCGCATAAAACCGCTTGTTCTCCAAATAAATCGGTTTCTGTTT
>JFMR01000085.1 GCA_000635015.1 Prochlorococcus sp. scB243_498I20 | reverse complement strand
CGCTTGGATGCGTAATCACTCTATCAATTAATCCATAATTTTTTGCTTCTTCCGCACTTAGAAAATAATCTCTATCAGTATCCTTTTCAATTTTCTCAAATGATTGGCCTGTCATATCTGCCATAGACATGTTTAACATATCTTTAATTCTTAAAATTTCCTTAGCTTCTATTTCAATATCACTTGCTTGGCGTTGAGATG
>JFMR01000084.1 GCA_000635015.1 Prochlorococcus sp. scB243_498I20 | reverse complement strand
TCCTATTGGCATGATTTTAAATAATTTTTGTGAATGTTAAATTTTACTTGGTAGATCTTTTTGACTTGTGAGTATTCTATCGATAACTCCATAATCTAGAGCTTCTTGTGGATTGAGATAACTCATCCTGTCAGAGTCTTTAGAGAGTTCTTCGATGGTCTTCCCAGTATTACGAGATAAAATCTCAAGCATTGATTTTTTATTTTTCAAAACTTCATCAGCTCTTATTTGGATATCGGTTGCTTGACCTCTTGCTCCGCTTATAGGTTGATGCAAAACAA
>JFMR01000083.1 GCA_000635015.1 Prochlorococcus sp. scB243_498I20 | reverse complement strand
AATGTAGCTTATTGTATCGCAGATAGCGAAAGCTTCAGTCTCAAAACCTACTGCGTCACCAGTGTACCAACTTGTCCCAGTTGAATTGATATAGAAATAGATTGGTTTTTCTGGATCCTCAAACTCTAAATAAAGAAGTTGAGCAATGATTAGCTCAGTAACATCCATTCCTAGTTGTCTTTTCGCATCATCATCTGAAAATAATGGTAAGCCAAGATAAACAATTCGCTCTTTCAGTAAAAGAGAGGGGAGATCTGGGGGCGGGGTCCTCATAACGGTGTTTTCGC
>JFMR01000082.1 GCA_000635015.1 Prochlorococcus sp. scB243_498I20 | reverse complement strand
ATTTAGATTCATCCCTTACTAATAAGGAGTTTGTTTATAAAGAACTTGATGAGAAAATAATGTTGGGATTAAGACTCAAAGAGGGTTTAGATATCAAAGAAGTGTTTAAAGAACAAAACTGGGAAAATAAGAAATTTGAAAGCAACTTCAGTAAATTGGTTGAAGAATGGGAAAGATTTCTTGAAAGTGGACTACTAATAAGAAAGGGGAATAGATTCTTTTTAAGTGAGCCCAATGGCATGGAACTTAGTAATCAAGTTCTTGTTTCTATGTTTAAGTGAAGGGATGAGATTAACTAAATCTTTCAGAGTCTACCCATTCTTTTAATTTATCCTTAAATAATTTCTTTCCTTGGGTAATTGGTTGGCAAAATGGGGGTTGATCATCATT
>JFMR01000081.1 GCA_000635015.1 Prochlorococcus sp. scB243_498I20 | reverse complement strand
AAATAACTTTTTGTATTTCTGGTTCAGCTCCTTCCACTTTTACAGCTTTTGCATAAGTGCTCTGAATAATTTTCCCTGCATACTCAACAGCCTTATCCTCACCACATTGGTAAGTCAGAAAAGGCATATCTGAAACGACTAGAGGTTGTTCCTCAATTCTTTTCGTAAATCCTCTTGAAACAGCATTAGTATGATAAATTATGTTTTCTAAAGTTATTGGCAATGTCGATTTGTATCCTAAGCAGACCATTGCTAATGAATCTCCTACTAGAACGAGATCAACATTTGCTTGTTCTGCAATAGATCCAGATATAGAGTCCCATGCAGTTAATGCAATGATTTTTCGAGATTTTTTTTTATAATTAACTAGGTCTGAAGGTAACATAATAAATTTATGTATCTTTTTTAATCAATAATTGCTATTATAATTTTGACTCAGCCTTTCGCGGTTTTAACGCCTAAACCTGGTCAGGACCGGAAGGTAGCAGCCACAAGGGATGCTTGAGGCAGGCGAGATAACCGAGTCTCTTTATT
>JFMR01000080.1 GCA_000635015.1 Prochlorococcus sp. scB243_498I20 | reverse complement strand
CGCAGCCTTTAGCTCCATCAATTCTTGCTGCTTCTAATAAAGGACTATTCATAGCTGCCTGTGCTGCTTCTATAGCTCTTGATCTTCCTGAACCTATACCTATTCCGAGAAGAGCAGTACCAGCTTCAGTCATAACTGATCTTACGTCTGCAAAATCAACATTAACTAATCCTGGACAAGTAATTATGTCACTAATGCCTTTAACTCCCATCCTTAAAACATCATCAGCATTCCTAAATGCTTCTTGAAGGGGAGCTCCTGCT
>JFMR01000079.1 GCA_000635015.1 Prochlorococcus sp. scB243_498I20 | reverse complement strand
CGATTGATCAAAGTTTGGATTGTTACCGAAGCTCATCTCTTAATAGGAATCTAATACTAGTATTGGGTGCATTATGAACTTACTGAGCTCATCTGTAGGAATTTGTTGAGGAAAATCCTAAAAATATTTATTTATTAAATATTTTGTTTGAATGCAAAACCCATATCAACACTACAATAATTAAAAAAAAATACTCAGAATACTTTTTCAAATATTAGGGTTTGAACACTTTTATTTTTGGTTTATCTGGATTAGTAAGATCAACATTAT
>JFMR01000078.1 GCA_000635015.1 Prochlorococcus sp. scB243_498I20 | reverse complement strand
AATTAGTTTCAATAAAAATTAATCTTATAGGAAAATTTAAAGATGAATTTTTTATCACATCATTCTGCGAAAATAATTCACTACCAGAAATCCTAATGTCCTGAGTATCAACTTTTTTGAGTGTTTTTATGCTTAATGAGCTTGTTAAAAATAAAAATGAAATTAGAAAAAAAAAGCTTCTATTTTTGATTCCTTTTTTGTTTTTCACAAATCACAT
>JFMR01000077.1 GCA_000635015.1 Prochlorococcus sp. scB243_498I20 | reverse complement strand
TCTTCAAATTTACCAGCTTCAAATGAGCTCCACTTTAACTCCCCATTTTTTAAAGACGCTGCACCTGAACTATCCAACTTGCACAGTTCAGAATCACTAGCCCAACTTCTAAAAAGATTTTGCCTTCTTCTTTCTAACCATCCAAGTGCAGTTAATAAAATGAAGATTAAAAGTAATGGTAACCAAAGTAGTCCATCCAACACTTGATTTAA
>JFMR01000076.1 GCA_000635015.1 Prochlorococcus sp. scB243_498I20 | reverse complement strand
TGCAGAGCCAATAATTCCGCAGCCTACTAAAGGTTTCTTTGTAAATCTAATTAAGCCATGAATTGATCCGTCTTCACCATTAAATCCATGTAAAAGAGGAAACCAAACATCAATATTTTGAAATTCAATTCCGTCAAGGAAGTTAATTTTTTCTTGATTAAAAGTTTCTAGTTTTTTTGTTTTATAGTTTCCAATTTCCCCAATTAGGATTTTTTCTGAAATATCACTATCAAGCCAATCTCCATATTTGTTTATGTAAAAGGCTTTAACTGAAAAGCGTTCTTT
>JFMR01000075.1 GCA_000635015.1 Prochlorococcus sp. scB243_498I20 | reverse complement strand
AAGGATAAAAAGTGGACGTATTTACAGATGCTTTTGCCACTTAATGATGAACTTGAATTAATTAATTTTTTGAGAAAAAAATGGGGTAAAAAAGTTCTTTGGCATTTAGAGGCAGTTTCTCAACAAGGATCACCACGATTAGCGGCTTTGCCTGTATTAAGGTGGAATGGGATAGATGAATTGAATGAAATAATGGAAGATTGCAAGAAACTTGG
>JFMR01000074.1 GCA_000635015.1 Prochlorococcus sp. scB243_498I20 | reverse complement strand
TTGGTTATTAAATTTTCAACTTGACTATTTTGATTGCATGAGATGACAATTGAGTTTTTTTCTATAACTGCTAATTTTTCTTGGGCAATTTTTTCAATAGTATCTCCAAGAAATTCTTTATGGTCTAAACCAATATTCCCAATGGCAATAATAGGTCTTGATTTATGGGCTGTTGTCGCGTCTAATCGTCCCCCTAAGCCAGCTTCAAGAATAAGTAATTCAACTTTTTGATGGTCAAAGAAATTTAGTGCGCAACAAATGATTTTTTCAAAAGGAGTTAATTCAAATGTTGAAAAATTTTTTTCTATTAATCTATAGATTTTTCAAAATCAGTTTTTTTGATATTTTTTTTATTAACTCTAATCCTCTCGCATACATCCAAAAGATGAGGAGATGTCGTTACACCGA
>JFMR01000073.1 GCA_000635015.1 Prochlorococcus sp. scB243_498I20 | reverse complement strand
AGAAAATGTATTTTTTGATTTCTTGGGAAATAAAAGTTTAATAAATAACTGATCAAAATAATTATGTAATTAAAATATAGTTGATAACAAATTTTTTAAAAATACTCATAGAAAATACTTTTTTAAAAATAACTAGTAAAAACAATAATCTAGTTAAAAGATTTAGATCATTTAAGAGAGGATCGTCTCCAAAAGATCAAGACTTTTTTTGCATAGAGGGTACACATCTC
>JFMR01000072.1 GCA_000635015.1 Prochlorococcus sp. scB243_498I20 | reverse complement strand
TGATCGAGGCTTTGGAAAATATTATGCCAACATTTGATCCAGACATCACTAAAATTGCTAAGAAGAACCTTATTCAAGCAAGAGATATAGACACAAAATCAAATGTCTTTGCGACAAAAATAACACCTGGATGCCCTGTAAAAATAGAACTGACTGATGCAAAATCTAAGGAAGTTGTAGAAACTTTAGAAGTTGACGCTGTACTAGTCGCAACTGGCAGAAGTCCTAATAGTAATAACTTAAATCTTGAGTCGGTTGGTATCGAAACAGTAAAAGGTTTCATTCCTGTAGATGATCAAATGAGAGTTAAGAATGGTGATGAAATAATACCTAATATTTGGGC
>JFMR01000071.1 GCA_000635015.1 Prochlorococcus sp. scB243_498I20 | reverse complement strand
AATAGTCTCTATAGAGGACCTTATAAAAAAGATTGAAAACCTTCCTGCTCCCAAAGATTTTTATAAAAATATCTTGGAGTCAAAAATAAAACCAGGAGTAATTGCCGAAATAAAAAAAGCTAGTCCGAGTAAAGGAGTGATTAGAAAAGATTTTAATCCTGAAGACATAGCAATTTGTTATGAAGGAATAGGTGCATCATGTATATCAGTACTTACCGATCAAAGGTTTTTTCAAGGTAGTTATGAAATACTCG
>JFMR01000070.1 GCA_000635015.1 Prochlorococcus sp. scB243_498I20 | reverse complement strand
TAAAGATGAGTGTTCTTGTTGAAGTCCATAACTCTAATGAATTAGAAAGGATTCTTAAGTTAAAGTCTTTTAATTTGATTGGAATAAATAACAGGGACTTAAAGACTTTTAAAACTGATTTAAAAACATCAATAGAATTGATGCATACATATGCAAATATATTTTTAAAACAAAATATTATTCCCATTAGTGAATCCGGAATTAATTGTGCCGAAGATTTAGAATCGCTTAGATCTATTGGAATCATGGGAGTATTAATTGGTGAAACTTTTATGAGAGAAACTGATATTGAACAATCGTTCAAGAAATTATTTAACTCAATTTAATATTGGCTTCAAATCGTGCTATAAAATTGAATAAACAGAGTTGTACTGAATATATATGCAGGCTGTAATTTTAACAGGTATAGTGGCAGGTTTTGTACATGTAGTTAGTGGAGCTGATCAT
>JFMR01000069.1 GCA_000635015.1 Prochlorococcus sp. scB243_498I20 | reverse complement strand
AATTAAGTATTCACTCGCATTCCCATAAGCATGAGAATGGAATTGCCCATCGTCACTTTCACTTTCATGTTAAGGAACAAAAAAATAATAATAGGCACTCACATGCTTTGACTGGTTTAGGCTTGCTACACGGTATAGCTGGAAGTTCACATTTTCTTGCAGTTCTTCCTGCTTTAGCACTACCTCTAACAAACGCTTGCTTATATTTGATTTCATATTTGATTGGTTCACTTATAAGTATGAATCTTTTTACTTGTTTAATATCTTTTACCACCTTTAAAGCAAGTCAAAAATTTATTAAAAGATTAATAACTGCAGCAGGAGGGCTCTCCTTTTCTTTGGGATTATTTTGGATTCAAAGAAGTGCTTCTGTTTTTTTGAATTAAAAATTTTTTAATTTAGGAATAATTAATTTAGAGGTGACAATCCCAATTATTTTTTCGTTATTGATTAATCCAAATTTATTACTATCTTCACTAA
>JFMR01000068.1 GCA_000635015.1 Prochlorococcus sp. scB243_498I20 | reverse complement strand
TTTTTCTTACTTAATTTAATTGACTTTTAATAATTCAACTTCGAATATTAAAGTCGCGTTAGCAGGTATCACATTTCCAGCTCCTCTTGATCCGTATCCAAGTTCCGGAGGTATTGTTAATTTTCTTTTGCCTCCAACTTTCATGCCTGCTACACCTTCGTCCCAACCTTTTATTACTCGTCCAGCACCTAAGGGAAAGCTGAATGGAGCTCTTCCGATACTGGTATCAAATT
>JFMR01000067.1 GCA_000635015.1 Prochlorococcus sp. scB243_498I20 | reverse complement strand
TTCATCTCCTTCTCCGTTTACGATATCTGCAATAATTAGACCACTTTCTGTAGTCCTTGAATTGTTGTCTGATGGTGTTTCTTCTGCCATAGCAAAAAGTATAGGATTTGGATCTGATGGGTCTAGTTCAAATAAATTATTATTTGAGACATTTGATGATTTTGCAACAGGTGTTCTTTGAACTGACTGAGTTTCTGATTCAGCAGCATTAACAACTTGAGGTGAATTAAATTGACTGAAAAGAGTTAATGAAACACAAAAAACAAAAACTGCAAAACTAATAAAGACTTCTTTCACTT
>JFMR01000066.1 GCA_000635015.1 Prochlorococcus sp. scB243_498I20 | reverse complement strand
GGTGATTATAAATTTAATTTCGTAATTTTAGGTTGTTAATCCCAACTCAAATTAAAAGTCTAAGACAATATTTGTACCCTTGTTTAGGAGGGATTTTAGGAGGAATTTCAGTTTCAACTCATTTTTGGCTGATTTTTATGCCGATATCTTTATTTATTTTATGGAAGGGAAGTGAAAGGAGAATAGCAAATTTTTGTTGGGGTTTTTTCTTTATCTTGATAAGTCATTCTTGGCTTTATGATCTTCATCCATTGACATGGCTTGGGTTGTCATGGCTTGCAAGTTTAATAATTGCCATTTTAATATTAT
>JFMR01000065.1 GCA_000635015.1 Prochlorococcus sp. scB243_498I20 | reverse complement strand
AATGGGGATTGTTAGTTGAAATTATTCTCTGGAAAGAGGATGTTTTCAAAATGAAAATATTATCTTTAATAGTAAAAGTATTTTTTTTATCCTTGACTTGGGGTATGGGTGAACTGATACTTTCTCAAACACCTTTTTTTTGGATAGGTTTAGGAGAGAGTCTTATCCCAGGTGATATTTATCTTGCTGGTTTGGCAAGATGGATTGGTGCAAGTGGTTTATGCGTATTACAAATATTGATTGGATTTTGGATTTTTTATAATCAAGGTACATGGGAAAGAAAACTTCACTTTAAAAAGATATTTCTTTTAGGACTTTTGGTTTTTATTTTCTTACATTTATTTGGAGGTTTAACAACTCCATTAAAGAGAAATTATGAATATCCAGTAGCTATTTGGCAAACTAATATACCAACAAGAGAAAAA
>JFMR01000064.1 GCA_000635015.1 Prochlorococcus sp. scB243_498I20 | reverse complement strand
CAATAGGTGAAAAAATACCTAGATTTCTAAATATTTTTTCAAGAGGATTATCTGCAGTAGGAGGAATTCAACCAGGCTCTGATTCAAGATTTTTTGATACTAAATTTACACCCCCACTAGCAATAGCTATATGTTACGAAATTAGTGATGGACTTAAAATAAGAAAGGCTATTAATAGCGGTGCAAAACTAATAATAACTGCAGCAAATTTAGATCCATATCCAACTAAGCTTTATAATCAGTTCCTATCTTTGGCTAGATTAAGAAGTATTGAAAATAAGAAAAATAATTTACTAGTATCAAATACAGGCCCTTCGGGCTTAGTTCAAGGTGATGGAAAAATATCTAAACTTTTGGATTATGATGTTGAGCGAAATGAAATAGTGTTCCCTAATTTTTCATCCGAAAAGACTTTCTATACAAAATTTGGAGATAAACCTATTTTGTTTTTGTTTATATTGTTTATGGGATTAAATATCTTTTGGAAGATTAATTAATTAACCCTCCACCTAATAAAATTTCTCCTTTATAAAAAACTGCAGCTTGTCCAGGTG
>JFMR01000063.1 GCA_000635015.1 Prochlorococcus sp. scB243_498I20 | reverse complement strand
CAGGTGTTACCGAACTTTGACTTTCTTCAAAAATTAATTTAAATGTTGTAGTTGGATTGTCTAAATTTTTCAAAGGTATTAAAGTTCCTTTTACTGGATGACTTCTATATCTGATTTGTGCTTCTACTTCTATCTCTTCTGAAGGTTCTTCAATTGAAACCCAGTTAACCTTACTAATTATTGCTTCTCTATTAAATAATTCACTTTTATCTGCTACATAAACTATGTTTTTTATCCTGTCTAAACGTTTTACATATAATGGTTCAGGCCAAGCAATGCCCAAACCTTTTCTTTGACCTATTGTAAAGTGCTGAATACCATTGTGCGTTCCTAGGACTTTCCCATTTACATGAACAATTTCTCCTTCTTTGGGTTCAATATGTTTGTCGATAAATCTCTGCATTGATCCATAATGCTCAACTAAACATAAATCTTGACTTTCTGGTTTTTGAGCAGTTCTAAGACCTAATCTGAGGGCTTC
>JFMR01000062.1 GCA_000635015.1 Prochlorococcus sp. scB243_498I20 | reverse complement strand
TAAATGTTTAATAAAAAATTTCATAAAAAATCAGGAAAGGTAATAAGTATTGATATTCCAACAGGATTATGTCCTGATAAAGGAGAGCCTTTTTTAGAAGACGCAGTAAAGGCAGACTATACCTTGGCCATTGGTCTTTATAAGATTGGGTTGACCCAAGATTCTGCTCTACCTTTTATTGGAGAATTGCACCATATAGATATTGGGGTGTCTACTAGTAAGCTGTCCAGAATTGATAAAAAGATTTTTAAGGTTACTTACAAAGATATAAAAAATATTGATTTACCTTCGTTACCAAGAAATTCCAACAAATATCAAAGAGGTAGAACATTACTAATAGCCGGAAGTGAAAAATATCC
>JFMR01000061.1 GCA_000635015.1 Prochlorococcus sp. scB243_498I20 | reverse complement strand
AAAAGGTGCTATATCAAGTGGAGCAGGCTTTATCTCTGCGGTCCTTCCTGGGATAGTTGCTGAATCTATATGGCAAGTTGCTCCAGAAATAGTTTTAAAGGATACTATGCAATCTAATCAAAATGGAAATGCATCTTTATTTAGTGCATTAAAAAATATTGATTTAAGTGCATTTGATTCAGTAGCTGTCGGTCCAGGAATAGGAATTGATAATGATGATTGGCAAAAATCAAAAGACTTTTTTATGGATTATGGAGGGTTATTAATCTTGGATGCAGATGCACTTAATAGAATTTCGGAATCTAAGTTAGGGTCAAATTTCTTTTTAGAGAGAAAATCTAAAACATGGATTACACCACATAGCAAAGAATTTCGAAGGTTATTCCCTCATATCAATTCTGCTACCAATTTAGGGCTAGCTCTTGATGCAGCAAAAGAATTTAAAATTAGTATCTTATTAAAGGG
>JFMR01000060.1 GCA_000635015.1 Prochlorococcus sp. scB243_498I20 | reverse complement strand
TGGTGGATTAGACAGAGTATGACAAGAGCCATTGCATGTCAATCAAGAACAATTCGTTTGCCTGTTCACTTAAGTGAAAGGTTAGCTTCTATTAGAAAAGTTAGTAGAGATTTAGCTCATAAACTTGGTGCTATGCCCAGCAGGATTGAAATTGCAGAGGCGATGGAAATTGATGTAGAAGAATTGGATTCAGTTTTGAGACAAGCCTTATCGACAAGTAGCTTAGATGCTCCAGTAAATGGCGATGACGGCAGAAGCTTTTTAGGTGATTTAATTGCTGATAGTAATAATGAAGAACCTTTAGATCAAGTTGAACAAAAAATGCATCAAGAGCAACTTGGTAAGTGGTTAAGTCATTTAAGCGAGCAGGAACAACAAGTTCTCAAATTAAGATTTGGACTTGATGCAAATGAGAGGCACACACTTGCTGAAATTGGAAGATTATTAGAAGTTTCCAGAGAAAGAGTAAGACAAGTTGAACTTAAGGCATTAAGAAAATTAAGGAATTTAACCAGAAAGTTACCTAGTGGTATTTAATCTAATCTTCTGCCCAAATATATTTGGTTAATTCTTCTGAAGGGGGTTCGGGAGCTTCAATAGCATTTTTAACTGACTCAGATATCTCTGCATCAATTTTCTTTTCAATAATTTTT
>JFMR01000059.1 GCA_000635015.1 Prochlorococcus sp. scB243_498I20 | reverse complement strand
TGGCTAATTTCTTAATAGGATCTCTCTTCCCCCAAAACTCCTTCTCTTTTTCAGACCTTAATTCATCTGGATCTGCAAGAGAATGTCCTCTAAATCTATAAGTTAAACATTCTAAAAGTGTGGGACCCTCTCCTGCTCTAGCGCGCTCAATTGCTCTTTGTGCTGCTCCTCTAACTGCTAGTACATCCATTCCATCAACTTCCTCGCCGTGCATACCAAAAGCAGACGCTTTTCTCCAGATTTCAGGATTACTAGTAGCTCTATCGTGAGCCATACCAATAGCCCACTTATTATTTTCAACAACAAAAATTATGGGTAATTTCCATAAC
>JFMR01000058.1 GCA_000635015.1 Prochlorococcus sp. scB243_498I20 | reverse complement strand
TTAACAGCAAGAGATTCTGCAATTCAAGAACAACAGCTTAGATCCTATTCAAACGCGGCAGACTTTTTATATGAAGGTATACAACTTCTACAAAGAATGGGAAAGCTTGGAGACATAAGAAAAGAACTTGAAGAAGATTTAGTAGCTTTGCTTCCTTACAGAATCCTAGATCTACTTAGTAGGGATCTCAATGATCAAGAGTCTCATAAAAAAGGCTTAAGTATGTTGGAAAATTTAATAATCAAAAGAGGTGGTTTAGAAGGTAATAATAAATCTGAATATAAAAATTATTTAAATCAGCAAGAGTTTGAAGCTTTTTTTCAACAAATTAAGCCATTTTTAACAGTGCAAGAACAGATTGATTTGTTTCTTGAATTACAAAAAAGAGGATCATTAGAAGCAGGATTTTTAGCTTTTCTATCTTTAACAGCTATTGGTTTCTCGAGAAGAAAGCCAGAAAAATTATTTGAAGCGAGGAGAATTTTAAAGAAACTAAATTTATCTGGTCTTGATTCAATGCCTTTAGTTGGTTGCTTAGATTTACTTTTAGCTGATATTGACCAGGCCTCTGCAAGGTTTACAAGTAGTTCTGATGAAAATTTACGAGATTGGCTTAACAATTATCCTGGGAATAAGTTAGAAGCTATATGTATTTTCTGTAAAAATTGGTTAGAGAATGATGTTTTAGTTGGGTATAGAGATATTGACTTAAAAGAGGTTGATTTGGATTCTTGGTTTGAAGATAGGGAAATCCAAGAATTTATTGAAAAATTAGAAAAGAAATCAAATAAAATTGCAATTAGACCAAATCTTCAAAACCAACAGATTGAAAATGAG
>JFMR01000057.1 GCA_000635015.1 Prochlorococcus sp. scB243_498I20 | reverse complement strand
TTAGGTAAAATTGATGATAGGAGATTACCCTGGCCTGGTGGCATAAAACAAGATTATGAAAAGGTTGAGATCAAAGAAAACGAATTCAATGAGGAATACCTTAAGAAAAAACCAATAGAGTTTTATAATTTTTTAGTTGAAAAAATTGCCGAACTAAAGTTTAGTTTTGGGGAATTCCTAAAGGATAAAGAGATTATTAATCGATCACCTTACTTAATCTATATTTATGCGTTTTTGATCTTATTTGCATTTGGTATTGGGATTGGATTTTTAAGAAATAATTTAAAAAAATCAATCCAGGATGAAGCTATTGTTGATAAACCTTTAATTGCCATAGATAAAAATCAAAAGATTAGTGAGAAAGATATTATTCAAGAAATTAAAAAATCCCCCTCAAGCAAATTGAATTCTATAACTGATAAATCTACATCAACTATCTCCTATGAATTCAAAGAACTTAATTCCCCTTCGCCTTCTAT
>JFMR01000056.1 GCA_000635015.1 Prochlorococcus sp. scB243_498I20 | reverse complement strand
ATGGATGATATAAGGAATTTAATTAATGGATGGCTTCTAAGTAAAAGTAATTATTTGGCGGGAAAGAGTGAAATTAATCTTTCTAAAATTGTTAGTAAAGGTTTGATTGATCGAACAATCCAAGAAAGACAGAAAGATATCAAGAAGGGCATCTACAAAGAAATTAATTCCCAAATACGTAAGATTGATTTGGAATCGCAAACTTCATCTCGGATAGTTGTTTTAGTTGAATTAAATTATCTAGAGAGAATAGTTAAGAATTCTGTAGAGTTAGTTAATGAAACCTCATTGAATCCTCTTAAAGTTAGATATATTTTCGGTTTTTCAAATAAATCATGGAAATTAGTTGATTTCGTCAGCGGCTTGTAATTACAAACTTCAAGATCATCTATAATGATTAAAATTACTTTTAAATAATGTTTGATGAACTCTCGTCACGCTTTGAAGACGCAGTAAAGGGTTTAAGAGGCGAAGCAAAAATTAGTGAAAATAATATTAACGATGCCTTGAAGGAGGTAAAAAGAGCACTCCTTGATGCAGATGTTAGTTTGTCTGTAGTAAAAGAGTTTATATCAGATGTCAAAGATAAAGCAATTGGAGAAGAAGTAGTTAGGGGTGTAAACCCAGGTCAAAAATTTATAGAAGTTGTAAATAAAGAATTAATTAACATAATGGGGAATGAAAATTCTCCATTAAATGAGAATGAAAATAGTCCTACAGTCATTTTGATGGCTGGACTTCAGGGGGCGGGTAAAACAACTGCAACAGGAAAATTAGGACTTTATTTGAAGGAAAAAGATAAAAAAGTTCTTTTGGTTGCTGCTGATATTTATCGACCAGCAGCAGTAGAGCAGCTTAAAACATTGGGAAGTCAATATGACTTGGAAGTTTTTTCAGCTAAAGAAAAAAATAGCAAACCAGAAGAGATAGCAAAGCAAGCATTGAATTTTGCTAGTGAAAATGATTTTAATTCGATAATTATTGATACCGCTGGAAGATTGCAAATTGATGATTCCATGATGAGTGAAATGGTTCGAATAAAAGAAGTTTCTAATCCTGATGAAGTATTGCTTGTTGTTGATTCAATGATTGGGCAAGAAGCTGCAGACTTAA
>JFMR01000055.1 GCA_000635015.1 Prochlorococcus sp. scB243_498I20 | reverse complement strand
CAGGAGCGATATTAACTAAGTTGGATGGAGATTCAAGAGGAGGTGCTGCTTTATCAATAAGAAAAATAAGTGGTAAACCAATCAAATTTATAGGTGTAGGTGAAAAAATAGAGGCACTGCAACCATTTCATCCAGAGAGAATGGCTAGCAGGATTTTAGGCATGGGTGATGTATTAACACTTGTTGAAAAAGCCCAAAAAGAAGTTGAACTTGCTGATGCAGAAGCGATGCAAAAGAAACTTCAAGAAGCAACTTTTGATTTTAATGATTTTGTTAAGCAAATGAGATTAATAAAAAGGATGGGATCACTTGGTGGATTAATTAAATTGATTCCTGGAATGAATAAAATCGATGATGGAATGATAAAAGATGGAGAGGACCAACTTAAGAAAATAGAATCTATGATCTCTTCAATGACTCTTGAGGAAAAACAAAAACCTGAGGTTCTTGCTGCTCAGCCTTCAAGAAGACAAAGAATTGCTCAAGGTAGCGGTTATGAAGCAAAAGATGTAGATAAAGTATTAGCTGATTTTCAAAGAGTGAGAGGATTTATGAAACAAATAGGAATGGGAGGAATGCCAGGAATGGGAGGAATGCCAGGAATGGGAGGAATGGGAGGAATGCCAGGAATGGGAGGAATG
>JFMR01000054.1 GCA_000635015.1 Prochlorococcus sp. scB243_498I20 | reverse complement strand
CCAGGAATGGGAGGAATGGGAGGAATGCCAGGAATGGGAGGAATGGGAGGAATGCCAGGAATGGGAGGAATGGGTGGTAATAAACCGATGAAAAAACAAAAAAATAATAAGAAGAAAAAAGGGTTCGCTGATTTATAGTTTCTAAATTTTTCCCTTTGAGTGATATTATTATTTAAAACGAATTAATTTAAAATGATTAAATTGCGCCTTAAGCGCTTTGGAAAGAAAAAAGAGGCAAGTTTCAGAATTGTTGCATGCAATAGTACTTCCAGAAGAGATGGTAGACCTCTACAGGAACTAGGTTTTTATAACCCAAGAACCAAAGAAACCAGGCTTGATACAGAAGCTTTAAGAACAAGACTTACTCAGGGTGCTCAGCCAACTGATGTTGTGAGATCTTTATTAGAAAAGGGAGGGTTATTAGAAAAAAAAGAAAGGCCCTCTATCGCAATTGGTAAAGCAAAGTTAGAGAAGGAAAAATTAGCTAAGGCTAAAACTAAAGATGAAGAAAATGATACTAGTAAAGCTGAAAGCGAGAGTAAAGAATCTGAAAGCTAGTGATTTGATAAATTTTTATTCTTATTCAATAACTAGATGAAGGAAGTTTCCAAAACTGGTCACTTCATTATAGACTTGCCAAGCTCTGACGCTGCTACAGCATTATCAGGCGCAGGTAATTCTTTTTTAAAAAAATTTGAGTCCTTAACAGGAGTTTCTTTAACAATAAGAGGCTTACAACTAGAGATGAACGGTGTTATATCTAAAATTGAAAGAGCCTCAGCATTAGTAGAATTAACAAGACCAATTTGGGAACAAGGGTTAGAAGTTCCAGAGGTAGATCTTAAGGCGGCTTTAAGTTCTCTAAATATGGGGGAGTCATCTTCACATGCTGAACTTGGGAAAAAAGTTCTTGCGCGTTCTAAAGAAGGAAGATATTTAAGACCAAGAACTATAAGGCAAAAAGAATATGTTGAATCTATTGAAAACTTTGATCTTACATTCGCGATTGGGCCAGCTGGAACTGGTAAGACATTTTTAGCAACTGTTTGCGCGGCACGACTATTGAACGAGAAAAAAATTGAAAAGATTGTTTTAACCAGACCAGCTGTAGAAGCCGGTGAAAGTTTGGGATTTCTACCTGGTGATTTACAACAAAAAGTAGATCCATATTTAAGACCTCTATTTGATTCTTTACATAGTATTTTTGGGTTTGATAGAACAAATTCGTTAATCGATAAGGGAATTATTGAAGTTGCACCTTTAGCATTTATGAGAGGCAGAACCTTAGATAACTCCATGGTTATCCTAGATGAAGCACAAAATACTACTTGCTCTCAAATGAGAATGTTTTTAACCAGATTGGGTGATAGATCTAAAATGGTTGTAAACGGAGATATTACACAAATTGATTTAAAAAAAGATCAGGAAAGCGGCCTCATCGAAGCATCGAGAATTTTCTCTGAAACTCATGGTATAAAATTTTGTTATTTAACTGTTGAAGATGTAGTTCGTCATCCTTTAGTCCAGAAAATTATTGAGGCTTATCAATAACTTTATAACTCTGGAGATCCGTACCCTGAAATTTTAAAAATAGATTAGAATAAGTTCATGTTTAATAAAGAAAATGCCAGCAAGTAGTAATTTCAATCAAGCTATTCGTGAAGCACAAACTAGTTCAATTGTTGGACCTAATGTTGTTCAAAAAGCTTTACCTTACGTAGGTGGAGGTATGGTTTTAACTTCTTTAGGCGTTTTGGCAGGTGTCTCACTTATAGCAACAAATCCTGGGCTTTTCCAGCCTCTTTCAATAGTTGCATTAATTGCAGAATTGATTTTGTTTTTTATAGCCACAAGCGCTGCAAATAATGCAAACAATGCGAAGGCCCTTCCCTTGTTGACAGGATTTAGTTTGTTAACTGGATTCACCTTAAGTGGAATAGTTGCTTTAGCAATAGGAACAATTGGTATTGGTTCGGTTGGAACAGCTGCTTTAGCTACTGGTATAACTTTCGTTATTGCCTCTTACACTGGTCAGAGAATGAGTGATAGTGTTGGTCAAGCACTAAGTGGAGTAGTTGGTCTTGGATTGATAGGATTGCTTATAGCAATGTTTGTCCAATTAATTGGAGGATTTTTTGCTCCAGGAGTTTTTGGAGGTTCAGGACTTGAATTGATAATTGCAGGATTTGGAACTGTTTTATTTGTTGCAATGTCTTTCGTTGATTTCTATACAATGCCAAGAAGATATAATGATGATCAATATCTTGCAGGGGCTTTAGGTATGTATCTAACTTATATAAACCTTTTTGTTTTTATATTGAGATTAATGATTGCCCTACAAGGCGGTGGAAGAAGAGATTAAACTCATTACGTGAATAACTAACCCAAAGCGTAGATTTATGTCTACGCTTTTTTATTGGGCAATATCAAGAATTTGTTTTTTTATGAATTCCTTTTGCTCTGAGTCATATTTTACTGAATTATCAAAACTATTGCCCATAGCATCTAAGTCTCTAAGGACTTGATTGACGGACTTTGTAACTGACTTAGTTTCTAGCAGTCTTAAAATAGCCTTACATCTATCTGAAATGTTGTCCGATGTTATCTCATATTCATGATTATTATCTCTTTGATGAATAATAATTTGAGCGGAACTCATTATTAAATTTTTTACTACTATATCTGTTACAGCATCACCACCTTCGTTCAGTTTGTAAATAAGAGAAAAAGGAAGTTTATCTAACAAAAAACAATCTTTATCTGATAAAGCATATGCAAAAAATCCTCTGAGTCCATTTCTTGTTTTAATTAGCTCTGCGATTCTATCTGCTAAAACCTCTTCGCTGAGTAAATCTTCACCCCACTCTTTGCACCATTGTGCGGATATGTTTATTGCTTGCGTGAACGAGGCTTCTTTTAAATTTATGGTTTTTTTTTCCATTTTTGATCAAAATTTTATTATTGATGCATTTAAAGTCTTTGGCCAATTATAGATCTGGGTTTGTAACTTTACTAGGAAGGCCAAATGTTGGTAAATCTACTTTAATAAATAAATTGATTGGAGAAAAAATAACAATTACTTCTCCAATAGCGCAAACTACTAGGAATAAATTAAAAGGAATACTTACTACAGACAATGGGCAAATAATTTTTGTAGATACGCCAGGTGTTCATAAACCTCATCATCGACTTGGAGAGATATTAGTAAAAAATGCAAAGGCTGCAATTAATGGGGTTGATATGGTAATTTTTGTAATTGATTCAAGTGTAGAACCTGGTAGAGGTGATGAATATATTTTGAACTTTCTAATCGCAAATAAAACTGAGTTTATTGTTGCATTAAATAAGTGGGATTTGGTTAATAAAGAATTTAGGAATTTACGATTAGATCAATATAGAAGATTTTTTGGAATTAATAGAAACTTTCAAATTGTAAGTGCTTCTCAAGGAGAAGGATGTTCTGAACTAGTCGATATGGCACTTAATTTTCTTCCAGAGGGACCAAAACTATATGGCGAGGAGACGATTTGCGACCAACCATTAGATAACTTATTATCTGATTTAGTAAGAGAACAGGTATTAAAAAATACAAGAGAAGAGGTTCCTCATAGTGTCGCAGTAAAGATAGATAAGAGAGAGGAAATGAAAAGAAAAAATGGCAAAGTTTTTACAGCTATTTTGGCTACTATTATTGTTGAAAGGTCAACTCAAAAAGGCATTCTTATTGGAAAGAAAGGTTCAATGTTAAAAATGATTGGTCAGTCAGCAAGATCAAATATGTCAAAATTAATTGATAGTCCAGTTCACCTAGAGTTGTTTGTGAAAGTTGTTCCAAATTGGAGAAAAAAAGAAACAAGGTTAATTGAGTTTGGTTATGAGGAAGAATTCTAGATGAGTGGTTTTAATTTTGATGTAATTACATTGTTCCCTAAAGCTTTTGAATTAATAAATAATTTAGGGGTCATAACAAGAGCTCTAGATAAGAATTTGATCGATGTAAATTTATATGATTTAAGAGAATATGGAGAAGGTTCTTACAGACAAGTAGACGATAAGCCTTATGGAGGAGGAGCGGGTATGGTATTAAAACCTGAACCTATTTATAAAGCATATGAATCAATTGGAAAATCACCTAAAAGTAAAACTTTGCTGATGACTCCTCAGGGTAAAGTTTTAAAGCAAAAGGATCTTGCAAGATGGTCCACTTTGGATCAAATAATAATTATTTGTGGTCAATATGAAGGTTTTGATGAAAGGATTAGATGTTTAGCTGATGAAGAAATATCGATAGGCGATTATGTCCTTTCTGGAGGTGAAATACCTGCTATATCAATAATTAATGGTTTGACTAGATTATTACCAGGGACTCTTGGTGATCCAGACTCCTTAGTTGATGAGAGTCATAATTCCTCTTTATTAGAATATCCTCAATACACAAGGCCTTTAATTTTTAAAGATATGAAAGTGCCAGACATTTTAGTGAGCGGTAATCATGAAGAGATTAAATCTTGGAGAAGAAAAAAAAGTTTTGAAAGAACATTGGAGAGGAGAAGTGACTTAATTTCAAATGAAAACTACAAAAAATCCCCACAAAGTAAGAGAATAATAAAAGAAAATAATCAATTCATGAAATTTAGAATAGGTAATGGATACGATATTCACAGACTAGTAGAGGATAGAGATTTAATTATTGGAGGTGTAAAATTGCATCATCCTGAAAGTTTAGGACTGGATGGGCATAGTGATGCTGATGTTTTAAGTCACTCAATAATGGATGCATTATTGGGAGCCCTTTCGTTGGGCGACATAGGAAAGTATTTCCCCCCATCTGATGAAAAATGGAAAAATGCTGATAGCTTGTTTTTGTTATCAAAAGTAATTGACTTGATAAGACAAGATGGTTGGGAAATAAATAATATTGATAGTGTTCTTGTTGCTGAAAGACCAAAAATCATGCCACATATAAAACTAATGAAAAAAAACATTTCTGAAATTTTAAATATTGATGAAAATTTAATTGGGATTAAAGCAACCACGAATGAAAAATTGGGTCCAGAAGGGAGAGAAGAGGGTATAAGTTGCCATTCAGTAGTTCTTCTCGAGAAAAAATGAGATTTAATGTAAATTTGAAAAAAAAAATTCAAAGATTTTGTTTATTATTAATTTGCTTAGTAGTTTTTATTTTTCAATCTGATATTCCCAATTTAAAAGCTTTTGCAATGGATAATTTTCAAAGTGAAATGGTCATAGAGGAATTAAGACTTAAAGTACCTGCTGATGTAAAAGCAGTTTGGCTAAATGCGGAAAAAGAAATATGGGAGCCCTGGTTATCTTCTCAAGATGGTTTTTTGGGTAGACAATTATTTTGGGATAAAGAAAAAGAAGAAGCTTTAATATTGGTAAATTGGAAAAGTAAGAAATTTTGGAAAAGCATACCAATGTCCGAAGTAAATGTAGTTCAACAAAAATTTGAAGATAATGTTAAAGCCGCTCTAAATGTAGGCGATAATCCTTTTGAATTGATTTATGAGGGAGAATTAGATAAACAAAGATGAATTTTGATATCAAGTTTGATTTTCAAAGAAGAGATAGGCTTGGACTCATTGAGGCTATTTGGGGGCAAGATAAGAGTATCGACCAATTAGAGAGATTATGTGGGAATGTATTAAGTAAAAATGAGGTTGTTTTCATTACTAGAATTAATAGTGAAAAGGCTAATTATCTTTTAGATTTGTATGATGATGCACGATTCTTTGAAGAAGCAAATTGCCTAACAATTGGGAAAAATTTTAATAAAATAATTACGAATAAAAAAGTTGCCATAATTTCAGGTGGCTCAAGCGATTTGGCCGTAACACTTGAAGCACAATTAGCGCTTGAAATTTATGGAGTGAATTGTCAATCTTTTATAGATGTTGGAGTAGCGGGACTTCATCGATTGATGAGTCAGTTAGAAGAAATTAATAAATATGATGTATTAATAGTTTGTGCTGGAATGGAAGGAGCTTTGGCAACAGTTGTAGGAGGATTGTTAGCACAACCAATAATTGCGGTACCTGTCTCAGTCGGCTACGGCGTTAGCAAGGATGGAGAAACTGCTTTAAATAGTATGTTGTCAAGTTGTTCTCCAGGTATTGCAGTTATGAATATAGATAATGGTTATGGAGCAGCAATGGCGGCTCTAAGAATTATTAAAAGTATTTCCTAATTGATTTACCTTTTTTCTATTTCTAAAAGGTTTTCTATCCATAAATTAAGTTGTTTTGAAAGCATCCCTTCTTCTCTCTTTTTGATTGCTTTAATCACGACCTCAGTATTTACCCATTCTGGGAATTTTTTCGGCATTTATTTAAATATTCAGTAACTTTAATTTGGTACAAATTTTTATAAAGACAAGATCTAAGTAACAAATTTAATCTTTTATGTTTGATTTTGTATCTAATCTAGAAAGCTCAGAAGATGTATGTTCACTTTCTACATTTTTTAATCTTTCAATTAGCTCAGAGAGATCTTTCTGTGCTAACTCTCCATTTTGCTCCCATTTAAGGGACCTTGAGTTACTTTCAATTTTTTCTTTCATTGTTGGATTTAAGTATTAAGAATATAAAACGAAAAAAGGAGAATTTTGGTTATTGTTTCAAGCCTAAACTTAAAAAATTATGAAGATTTTTAATATATAAAGAATTTATCTTTTAACCACCGCCGACTATTGAGACGATTTCTAAATTATCACCATCTTTAAGCTTCACTTTTTTCCATTTCATTGAATTTATAATTAAATTATTTAACTCCACTACAATTGTGTTTGGTTTATATCCCATTGAATTTAGAGCTGTAGAAAGTAAAGCATTTTCTTGATCAAGTTCTAATTTTTTTTCTTCTCCATTAACTTGAATTTTCATGAGACAACTCTTTTAGAATCATAATAGCGTCTTCTTTAGGATCTTCAGAATTCATTAATTGGGAAACCAAGGCAACTTTTTTAAACCCATTTCTTTTTAAATATGAAATATTATTCGTCTTAATTCCTCCAATAGCAAACCAAGGAATATTTAAATCTTTTGTTAATGTTTTAATCTTTTCAATACCTATGGGTTTTTTATTCTTTTTTGTGGCTGTTTCAAATACTGGTCCTATTCCTATGTAATCACAACCCTGTTTAAGAGCATTTGAAATATCAATTTTATTATTTGCACTTATACCGATTATTTTTGAATATCCTAAGAATTTTCTTGCGGTTTTTAAGTCTAAATCGTCTTGCCCGAGATGAATTCCGTCCGCATTAGATGCTAGAGCTATATCAAGTCTGTCATTAACGATAAACAAAGAATTATATCTTTTACATAGATTTTTAATCTGAATTGCTTCTTGAAGATGATCTTTATCAGTTCCTGTTTTAAATCTATGTTGAATAATTCTTACTCCCGCAATTAAAATCTCTTCTATTATTTCTAATAAATTGTCCTTTTGATCTGTGATTACATATAAGTCATTTTCTTTTAATATTTTCTCCGACTTCTTACACGTGCTATAACTCAATAAGTCAATTTCAATAGTATAAATTTCATATCTAATTTCCGAAGCGATTCTTGAAAGTTCATGATTATTTAACCTTGAGAATTCTTCTATGACTCGTAATGCTTCTTGAACTCTGGCTGAATTAGAACTTATAATTTGCTCAGAAGTTTTTCTGTTTATTTGCTCTTGATGAGTCAATCCTTTACATTTGTCCTCAATATGATTTCTAGATTGTTTATAAACTTCTAAATGATTTTTTCCTAGAATTTGTCTGAAATTTTTAATCTTTTCAACATATTTTTCTTTCCCCAAAGCAAATCTAGCCCAATCTTCTAGTACTCTTAGTCCTTCTCTAGCTCTATCAAGATTAGCGTCAATAATTTGATAAATTCTTAAATCCTCAGTTTTTGTAGTATTGGAATTCTGCATTTGCAATTTATTCGTTGTAAGTTTTAAAAATTCTTAGGGCATTCTCTCTATCATTCTTAATTTGGCTAGAAAGTTGCTTGATATTATTGAACTTGATTTGAGATCTAAGCTTTTCAACTGGTTCTACAGATAGATTTAAACCATATAGATCTATATCTTTATTTATTAAATGAACTTCAACTGCAGATGGCAATAGAGGATTTATTGTAGGTTGAGAGCCAAGATTCATAATTGATTCAATTTTTTGGTTGGAATTTTCTATGGTTGTCCATGCTGCGTAGACTCCCTCCCCAGGTAAAAATTTTCTACCATCTATTTCAAGATTTGCGGTAGGCCACCCTATACTTTTTCCAATACCTTTACCTTTGACAACCCTTCCATTAAAACTATAAGGCCTATTAAGAATTTTGAAAGCATTTTTCAGATCACTTTTCTCTAATAAATTTCTTATTCTGCTACTGCTTATTCTACCTTCTTTATCTTCTAAAATTGGAGTAATTTTTAGTTTTATATCTGTATCTTTAATCATATTTTTTATAGTATTTATGTCTCCACTTCTTTTAAAACCAAATTTAAAATTAGCACCTACAGAAATGTTTTTTGCTTGCAGTTGATTTATCAAAATATCTCTTACAAATCTTTCTGCACTTAATTTAGATAATTCCTTATTAAAAGGGATCAGAACTAATTGTTGAATCCCTAGATCTTCAAGAATAGGTAGCTTCTCTTCAGGTAAATCAAGTCTAAGGCGTGTCTCTTTGTATAGAACTTCTCTTGGATGAGGCCAGAAGCTTGCAATTGTTGGGGTATATAGATTGTCTTCAACAACACTTTTTATTAATTTTCTGTGGCCGGCATGAAGTCCATCAAAACTACCAATAGCTATTGAAGTGGGCTTCTTAACTTCAGATGGCGATATTAAAGAGATCAAAAGATTACGTGCAATTTTATGATTTTGATGGCAAATTTGAATAGATTATAGTTTATTCAATCAAATGAATGTCTGACAAAATTGATTTTCAGTCCCTTTCATTTGGAATGAGGCGCATTGGATGGATACGCTTTTGGTTTCAATTCACTTTAGGTGTTGTAGTTGCAGCTGTTTTGCTTTTTTCAAATGTTGTAAATAACAGTGAAGGTCAGCTCGGCTTAGCGCCTGGTCTATCACTTACAACAATATCTTTGATTTTACTACTTTTTAGCCTTTGGCAAGGTTGGTTAATAGTTAGAACAGGAAGAGCAATCGCAAGCAATGCAAGACCATCAAGAGGACAAACAAGTAAATTAATAAAAAGAGGACTAATAGTTGATTTATTAGGAATTTTGTTTGGATTGATTGGATATCAAGCTCTTATGGGCGCCCTATTTATACAAGCATCCTCTCAGACCACTGGACAATTAATAACAGCGACATCCGATATCCCAATTACTGGACTTGAAATATTATCAGTTCTCAGTAACACACAAGTTATTGCTGCTCATTTTTTTGGGCTTTGCTTTTCTTTATGGCTTTTAAGAAGGATTTACAAATGAATTATTAATTTTAGGTAAGTCTTCTATATTACCCCTCCAAAATAGATCTGGTTCTACAGGAGTGAGCGATATTTTATTATCTTGTATTTGAGATACATCACTAGGCCAATTTTTAGGACCATAACCTTTTGATTTAAGATCTAAAACAACTTCACCTGCTAACCAATAATAATCATCACCTCTAGGATCTTCTCTTTTAGAAAATTGATTTTTATATTTTCTTACTGATAATCTTGTCCAGGATAATTCTTTTATTTTGGTTTTCTCGCA
>JFMR01000053.1 GCA_000635015.1 Prochlorococcus sp. scB243_498I20 | reverse complement strand
AGGTATATTCAAATTCAAAAGGAGAGAAGATGGCCACCTATCCATAATAGCTTGTTCGGCAATATTCATCGCAATTTCTCCAGCAAATTCAAAATTCTTCCATTTAAAACTTGCTAAACTTATTGCCATTGAGGGAACATTCTCTAAAGTGCCTTCCATGGCTGCAGCGACTGTGCGTGAACAAAAAATATCTGTTCCTAAATTTGGACCGTGATTTATTCCAGATAGTACTAGATCAGGTTTATTATCCAAGAGTTCAGTTAGGGCTAATTTGACGCAATCAGCAGGCGTGCCAGAACATCCCCATGCTTCAATTCCCTCTTCAAATAATTCGTCTGCTCTTTCTACTCTCAATGGAGATTGCAAAGTAAGACCATGACCAGTAGCTGATCTTTCTTGGTCAGGACATACTACTTTTACCTTATGTCCTCTTTTTTGAGCTGATTTGGCCAAAGCTCTTATGCCCGCGGCAAAAACACCATCATCATTGCTAATTAATATATTTAACGGTTTCATTAATCAATAAATTTTATTTATGGACGATATTTAAGTAAGATAAAGTAATACTTATTTTTACTATATCAGTGAGTCAGATTGAATCATTAAGTCAAATTGAGGGAAAACTAAATAATCTTTCTCTAACAGCAAAAAATAATATAGATAATGCTATTACTCATGAGGAGCTCGATCAATTAAGAGTTTCCTTACTTGGAAAAAAAGGTGATTTGTCAATAATCTTAAAAACAATGGGTAAATTATCTGCTACTGATAGACCAATTGTTGGTCAGAAGGCAAATTTAATAAAGATAAATTTGCAAGACCTAATAGCTAAAAGAAAAAATCAAATAGATAATGAAGCTCTAGAAAAAAAAATTAACACAGAAAAAATTGATGTAACTATCCCTCCAATTGGAACGCCCCCAGGAAATAAACATCCTTTAATTTCAACTCAAGATGAAATCATAGATATTTTTTGTGGTTTAGGATACTCAGTTGAAAGTGGTCCTGAAATAGAAACTGATTTTTATAATTTTGAATCTCTCAATATACCCAAAAATCATCCTGCAAGAGATATGCAGGATACTTTTTACTTAGATGAAAATAGACTTTTAAGGACTCATACATCTCCTGTTCAGATAAGGTTCTTAGAGATAAATCCTCCTCCAGTAAGAATTATTGCTCCCGGGAGAGTATATAGGAGAGATGCTGTAGATGCTACGCATTCTCCAGTATTTAATCAGGTTGAGGTTTTATGTATCGATCAAGATATTAAGTTTAGTCATCTAAGAGGAACAGTTCTTACATTTTTAAAGACCTTTTTTGGAGATATTCCTGTGAGGTTTAGAGCTAGTTATTTCCCATTTACTGAACCTTCAGCAGAAGTAGATGTTCAATGGAAAGGAAAATGGTTAGAAGTAATGGGATGCGGAATGGTAGATCCGAAGGTCTTAGAAAGATTAGGAATAGATTCTGAGAAATGGACCGGGTTCGCTGCTGGATTAGGAGTTGAAAGATTTTGTATGGTAAGACATCAGATTGACGACATCAGAAAATTTTATACAAATGATCTTAGATTCTTAGAACAGTTCTAATAAAATTGAAAGTTTAAATTAGGATTGTCCAGCAAATTAGTTTAAGATAGTTATAGTTTTAGTTTTTTGATTGTCACGTAAAGCAGGACTAATAGTTAATGATGGGAAAGAACTTGCCGTTCAAACTGCAACTTCTGTTGAGAAAAAATTGGAAAAATCAAATTATGAAGTTGTAAGGGTTAGTAGCTCTGGTGGAATGGTTGGATTCGCTAATCCTGATCAACATGTTCGCCCTTTGGGATATATGAACTGTGTTCCTGAAGGGTTTGACTCGTCAATGGAATTTGCAATAGTTCTTGGCGGAGATGGAACCGTGCTTTCTGCAGCAAGGCAAACAGCACCTGCTAAAATACCAATCCTTACAATAAATACCGGTCATTTAGGTTTTCTTGCAGAAGCTTATTTATCAAATCTTGATGAAGCAATAGATAAAATTATTGCTGGAGATTGGGATATTGAAGAAAGAACATGCTTTATTATTAGTGTAATGAGGAACGATCAGAGGAGATGGGAGTCTCTCTGTCTAAATGAAATGGCTCTTCATCGAGAGCCGTTAACAAGTATGTGTCATTTTGAGATTTCTATAGGGAGACATGCTCCTGTGGATATTTCAGCTGATGGGGTTATTTTATCTACTCCAACAGGATCTACGGCATATTCTCTAAGTGCTGGAGGACCAGTTATTACACCTGATTGCCCAGTGGTTCAGTTAACCCCAATTGCTCCTCATTCACTGGCATCAAGAGCTTTGGTATTTAATGATTCAGAGCCAGTAACTGTTTTCCCCGCAACGCCTGAAAGACTTGTAATGGTTGTGGATGGAAATGCTGGTTGTTATGTTTGGCCTGAAGATAGGGTTTTAATAAGAAAAAGTAAACACTCAGTTAAATTTATTAGACTTGAAGATCATGAATTTTTCCAAGTTTTAAGAAATAAATTAGGTTGGGGTTTGCCCCATGTTGCTAAACCCAACAAATAACAATTTTTTAAATTTATTTTTTCCCTTTTAAAAGAAAAATAGGATTATTTGGGTCTAATCTTATTCCCTCAGCAATACTTAAGCTTTTATAGGTCTGAATTAAATTTAAATTTGTTTTGAAATTTTTATCTTCTAATTCATCTTTTAATTCTTTAATAGTTTGAACGTCAATTAATGGGATGACGATGATATCTCCAATTCTCATACCTGAAGCCAGTTTTTTAATAATTTGAAGTTTTGTCTTTTTATCACATCCTCCAATTATTAATCTATTTGGTTTATCTAAAGAACTTAAATATCTCTTATTCAAGGTATTATTTATGTCTTCTTCAAAAATAAATTTTGGTTTAACGCCAATTCTTTCTGAGTTTTCCAGTATTAATGCTTTTGAGCCAA
>JFMR01000052.1 GCA_000635015.1 Prochlorococcus sp. scB243_498I20 | reverse complement strand
AAAAGTCTTAAAAATATGGTCACTGATTCCGAAAAGAGGGAGATTATCATTTGAGCAATTTTTCTTGGTTTTTGCAAGAACAACAATGTTCAAACTTGATATATCAGAGGGTAATGATTCTTTCAGATTTAATTTTCTTATATTTTCTTTGTCGAAGCCTATCTCTTCACAGAGCCAAAAATCATAGAAGTCAATCAGGTTTAATTCTGATAAGTTTTCTTTGATTATTTCTAAACTTTTATTATTTGAATCTGTAATAATTGATAAGCTTGAAGGCCTTGCTTTAAGAGCCTCAACTAACTTAGAAGAATCTCTGCCGTGAATACTTACATTAACAGCATCTTGCCACGGAATCTTTAACTTACTAAATGCTAATTGAATGCAAGTATTTGAAGGATAGAAATTTAATTCATCTTTTGAAAAATTTTCTAGTAATACCCTACCAATTCCAAACCAAAGTGGATCTCCTCTAGAAATTAAAATAACATCAGTTTTTTGAGATCCAAGCCAGTTAACTAGTTCTTCGTTACTTTTGCTCGAAAAAAATGATTTCTTTTTTAACAAAACATTTTCGCTCCATGATTTAATTTCTTTAAAATATGAATTTGGAACTGCAATATTTTCTGTTCCTAAAAATAAATTTTGTAATTTGAAAGATAGATCCTCAAATTTATAAGAATTAATCCCAACTACATGAATTTTTCTATTAACTTCAGTCATCAATATTTAATGAAATGGAACTAAATTATTTGAATGTTTTGTTAAATTATCTTATTATTAATCGAGTCATCATAGTAAATTAATTGTCTGAAAGGAGAAAGAGATTACATGATTTATTGTTAACTCTAATTAATAAAGATAATGAATTTGAGCTTATTGAAGAAGATTCTAGCGATTTAACATCTAGCTATTCTGAGAAAGACACTTTGAATTTATCTCGAGTTATAGAAAAAAATCGTAAAATAATCAAAAGATACCAAGCTATTGTAAGAACAGCTGTAACTCTGGATGCCCTGATGGATTCTGAAAATGAAGAAAATTACAAAATCAAATAAAAAATTTTTTTTAAAAGGAATACTACCTTTACTTTTACTACTATCTTTTAGTTTTAATCCATTAGAAGTATCTGCAGAGGTTGCAGAAACAGAAATAAACGGGGAATTAATAATTGCTAGTAGTGAGTTTTTAAGGGACTTGGACTTTGAAACTTGGCAATTAGTGGCTTATAAATCTTCTTTTTATGAAGATAAATTAATTTTAAGGGTTATTGGATATCCGGGAAATCTAAGGGTTGACCACCCCACTGAATTAAGGGTTGAATCTGGAAGAAAACAGTGGCTATTAGAAGACAAAACATTACTTAACGTAGAATTAGCAAATGACAGGAGACAAGCGGCTGCAGAGTTTGATCTT
>JFMR01000051.1 GCA_000635015.1 Prochlorococcus sp. scB243_498I20 | reverse complement strand
CTTGTAAAAAATATTGATAAAAATAGACCATTGAGATTATCTTTGTCAGGTGTCTTTTCTGATTTGCCTGTCCCTCCCTTTGTGGTTAAAGAATGGAGATCACTAAGTTGAATATCATGTAGATGAGATGTCTGAAATAAATGCATGCCATACAAAATGGATGAAAAGAGCAATTTTTTTAGCTTCTTTAGGTAATAACACAACGAGTCCTAACCCAAAGGTAGGTGCAGTAATTCTTGATAAAAATGGGAACCTAATTTCAGAAGGATTTCATTACAAGGCGGGGATGCTTCACGCTGAGGCAATGGCTTTTCGTAATTTAAAAAAAAATCCTGAAGGTGGATCAATGTATGTGAATCTTGAACCTTGCTGCCACCAAGGTAAAACCCCTCCATGTGTAGATAAAGTAATATGCTCAGGAATAAAAAAGATTTATATATCAATCCAAGATCCTGATAAAAGAGTTTCTGGTAAAGGTATTAAACTGCTAAGAGAAGCGGGAATTCAAGTTCATCTAGGATTATGTAAAAAAGAATCTCAAGAATTAAATAAGGCTTTCATTCATAGAAATATTACTAAAAAGTCATTTGGCGTTCTTAAATGGGCTATGAGTATTGATGGCAGAATAGGTTTGAAAAATGGAAAAAGTAAATGGATTACAAATGAAGAATCGAGATCACTAGTTCACTCATATAGAGCAGAATTTGATGCAATAGTTATTGGAGGTAATACATTAAGGAAAGATAATCCCCTTTTGACTTCTAGAGGTTTAAAAAATCCTGAGCCGTTACGGGTTGTTTTCACAAAAAGTTTAGATCTTCCTTCAAAATCAAATCTTTGGGATTGTAATAAGGCAAAAACACTAGTTATTTATGATTCTTCTACTGCAAATAAAAGCTATCTCTCAAGGATTCCTCAATGTGTAGAGGTTAAAGAGGTGACTTCAGATAATCCGGAGTTAATTTCTAAAATACTGGCTAAAAGAGGATGTAATAAAGTTTTGTGGGAATGTGGCCCTAGATTGGCTACGCACGCTATCAAATCAAAGTGTATTCAGGAAATTATTACTTTTATTGCTCCAAAAATTTTGGGAGGAGAAAATAACATGAATCCCATTGGAGATTTCGAGTTTAAAAAAATGGATGAAATTATTAAATTAAACTATTCTCAAGTTAATTTCATTAGAGATGATATATACGTTAGGAGTGCATTAAAATTTTAATTTCACTGATAATTAATGTAGTTGAGAGAACCGTACGGTTCTTACCCAAAAAAAGCAATACAGATACGGAACCCTTTGGTTTAGTTTATAATAAGTTCAAATTTGACCATAACTATGCCAATAAGACAAGACGATAATCAACCTAATAGAAAATTTGGAATTGTAAATATTATTTTGATAGGAGTTGGAGCATTACTTCTATTTAGTAGCCTTTTCCCTAATCAAAACATGCAAATCCCTAGAGTACCTTACTCTTTATTTATTGATCAAGTTAATGATGGGGATGTTAAGCGAGCCTATATAACTCAAGAACAAATCAGATATGAGCTAAACGCGACTGAAGAAGGAGCACCTTCTGTATTGGCAACAACTCCAATTTTCGATATGGATCTTCCCCAAAGATTAGAGAATAAAGGAGTTGAATTCGCTGCTGCTCCACCAAAGAAACCTAATATTTTTTCGACTATTTTGAGCTGGGTTGTTCCTCCTTTAATTTTTATCCTTGTTTTGCAATTCTTTGCTAGAAGAAGTATGGGAGGCGGAGGTGCTCAAGGGGCTCTTAGTTTTACTAAAAGTAAGGCTAAAGTGTATGTACCAGATGATGAATCTAAAGTAACATTTGCTGATGTAGCAGGAGTTGACGAAGCAAAGGATGAATTGACAGAAATAGTTGACTTCTTAAAAAAACCAGAAAGATATACTGATATTGGAGCGAGAATACCTAAAGGAGTTCTTCTTGTAGGACCTCCAGGAACAGGAAAAACTTTATTATCTAAGGCGGTTGCTGGAGAAGCAGAAGTTCCTTTCTTCATCATTTCTGGTTCTGAATTTGTTGAACTTTTTGTAGGTGCTGGTGCAGCAAGAGTAAGGGATTTGTTTGAACAAGCAAAGAAAAAAGCTCCATGTATTATTTTTATTGACGAATTAGATGCAATTGGTAAAAGCCGTTCAGGTTCAATGGGAGTTGTTGGAGGTAACGATGAAAGAGAGCAAACCTTAAATCAATTACTTACTGAAATGGATGGATTCGCTTCGGCCGATAAACCAGTCATAGTACTTGCTGCTACGAACCAGCCCGAAGTGCTTGACGCTGCTCTTCTAAGACCAGGACGCTTCGACAGACAAGTTTTAGTTGACAGACCAGATTTGTCAGGCAGAAAAACTATATTAGAGATTTACACAAAAAAGGTTAAACTTGCAGACTCAATAGATTTGGATTCAATCGCTCAGGCTACTAGCGGATTCGCAGGGGCTGATCTCGCTAACATGGTAAATGAAGCTGCTTTACTTGCAGCCAGAGCAAAGAGGAAAAGTGTAGAACAACAAGACTTAAGCGAGGCTATCGAAAGAGTAGTTGCCGGTTTAGAGAAAAAAAGTAGAGTTCTTCAAGATGATGAAAAGAAAGTAGTCGCATATCACGAAGTTGGTCATGCTATTGTTGGTCATCTAATGCCTGGAGGTTCAAAAGTTGCAAAAATTTCTATAGTCCCAAGAGGCATGAGTGCTTTAGGATATACCCTTCAACTTCCTACAGAGGAAAGATTTCTTAATTCTAAGGAAGAATTAAAAGGGCAAATAGCTACGCTTCTTGGAGGGAGATCTGCTGAAGAGGTTGTCTTTGGAAAGATTACTACAGGAGCTTCAAATGATTTACAAAGAGCAACTGATATAGCCGAACAAATGGTTGGCACTTTTGGAATGAGTGATATACTTGGCCCGCTTGCTTATGACAAACAAGGTGGTGGTCAGTTTCTAGGTAACAGTAACAATCCTAGGAGATCTGTTAGTGATGCTACTGCTCAAGCAATAGATAAAGAAGTCAGAAATTTGGTTGATGATGCTCATGAGACAGCGCTCAAAATTTTAAGGAATAATCTCCCTTTACTAGAATCAATTTCTCAAAAAATACTTAAAGAAGAAGTAATTGAAGGTGAAGATTTGAAAACACTTCTTGCAGAAAGTAAAATGCCTGCATTGTAGAATTAGTTTCTTAATCAAGATTGATGATGAAACCCAAAAAGCTTGCTAATAAAGATTTTTTGTCAAGCTTGGATCTCGCCCCTGAAGAAGTTATAGATATATTGAATCTTGCTCAAAAATTTAAAAATAAAGATTTAAATATTGAATTTAAAAATAAAGTTCTGGGGCTTATATTTGATAAATCCTCTACTCGAACTAGAGTAAGCTTTCAAGTGGCAATGTCGCGACTTGGCGGCACTACAATTGATTTAGATCCAACTACCTCACAAATAGGTAGGGGTGAGCCCATAAAAGATACAGCTAGAGTGCTAAGCAGATATTGTGATGTACTTGCAATAAGAACTTTTAAGCAATCAAATTTAGAGGAGTATGCGAAATGGTCTTCAAAGCCGGTCATCAATGCTCTCACAGATTTAGAGCATCCGTGCCAGGCTTTGGCAGATTTTATGACAATTAAAGAGGAATTTATCGATTTTAGTAAAGTTGCTTTAACCTTTATAGGTGACGGAAATAATGTTGCAAACTCACTTATTTTATTCGGTGCATTACTCGGTGTAGAAGTGCGAATTGCTTGTCCTAAGGGATATGAACCAAATTCTCTGGTTATTAAAAAAGCAAATGAAATAAATAAAGGTACAAACTTGTTGAAAATTACTAATGATCCTTACGCCGCGGTGGAAGGAGCAAATGTTCTTTATACAGATGTTTGGTCATCTATGGGTGAAGAAAATCAAAAGGAAGAGAAAGATAAAGAATTTAGTGGTTTTACTGTTGATAGCAATTTAGTAAGTAAGGCGAGTAAAGATGCCATTATCTTACATTGCCTCCCTGCTTATAGATCTAAAGAGATAACTGATGAAGTAATTGAAAGTGCAAAAAGTAGAGTTTTTGAACAAGCAGAAAATAGGATGCATGCTCAACAAGCTCTTCTGACATGCCTGCTTTCATGAAAAGATTGCATTTTTCTTTTTAAGGAGGTACAAATGTATTAGAGTACATTTGTTTTATGGGAACTGCTTCAGGGGATGATCTTACCCAAGCTCAAAATGAGCTTTATGGATGGATAAAAAATTAT
The DNA here is from genome assembly GCA_000635015.1 of Prochlorococcus sp. scB243_498I20. GTDB lineage: Bacteria > Cyanobacteriota > Cyanobacteriia > PCC-6307 > Cyanobiaceae > Prochlorococcus_A. The sequence goes on along the minus strand of JFMR01000051.1, from coordinate 3,045 downwards.
ATGAAAGACTTTCAACATAGCCCATCCATAAGGCAAATGATGCAAGCTATGGGATTGAAATCTCCTGCTCCAATTCAAAGTCGTTTAAAACATTTGCAAGAAAAAGGATACATCTCATGGCAAGAAGGCAAAGCTAGAACAATGCAAATTGTTGATGAAATTATAGAGGGTGTACCAATTATGGGTTCAGTAGCAGCTGGAGGTTTAATTGAAACTTATTCTGATGTTAATGACAATCTAGATATTTCTGATGTATTCAATAAGAAAAATGTTTTTGCGCTTACAGTTAATGGAGATTCTATGATAGATGCGTGCATTGCGGATGGAGATATGGTTTTAATGGAGCCAATTACAGATTCGTATACACTAAGAAATGGAACGATAGTAAGTGCAATGGTTCCTGGCTTAGGAACTACATTAAAATATTTTTTTAAGAGGGGTGGCAAAATATTTCTTGAGGCGGCAAACCCATCCTATGAACCAATAGAGTTGAATTTAGATGAAGTCGTTTTTCAAGGAAAATTACTAGCAGTTTGGAGGAAAGTATAAGTTTAAAAAATAATTTAAATATTTTTTAAAGCAGATTTTCAAAGATCTCCTCGTGGCTTTTAACCCATTTTTTTAAATTAAATAAATTTGCAGCTCTGGTTCTTGCTGCTTCAGACATTTCTTTTTTCCTTTCCATTATTTCAAATATACTTCTTATAAGATCATTTTTTTCAGGAATTTCAATACTATCCCAATTTTCATAAACTGGTAAACCAATACCTGAATTTTTATCAACTAGTTCTGGAATACCTCCACTATGAGAATAAATAATTGGCAAACCTGATGACATTGCCTCAAGAACTGCACTAGGACAATTATCCTGAAATGTTAATGTTATGTAGGCATCAGCATTTTGATATATATGAGGAGCTTCTTTTTGTGTGTATTTACCAATGAATGTAATGCTGTCTATGATTTTTAATTTTGCTGCTTTTGCTAAAAGAAAATCTTTATCTTCTAAGAAACCTGCAATATTGAGATGAATTTTATTATTGTTCTTTAATATTTCTTTAAAAGCATCAAAAACGGAATTTATTCTATAATTATTTTCTTTTCTTATGTTTCCAGTAATCAAAAAAGTAAAATTAGATCTGGAAACATCAAACTTTGGGAAGAATATATTCGTATCAACTGGATTATACAAAATTCTACCTTCCCCATTTCTTTCCCCCAGGAATTTCTCAGATGCTTTTTTGCAAAATGCAGATTGCCAAATAACATAATCAGCAAGGTGATATAACTTTGCATTATTTAAATTTCTTCTTTGATAGTTACCTTTAAACCAACTAGGATAAAAAACGCCATTTTGGTTAAGAATTATCGGTAATTTCTTTTTTTTTAGTAGTTTTAATGAGTTATCTGATAAAAAGTTATTATTTGAAAGCAAGTAGACTAAATTAAATCGATATTTCTTTTCGGGAAAAAATTTGGTTAATTTTTTAATTTTTACTAATGGCCCCCCAATATCTCCTTTACGAGCCCCCCCGTAAAAAATTTTTGGTTCATTTTTTGTTATTAATAAATTCTGATTTATTGTTATTACCAAAAAATTAATAGATTGCTTCTTATAAATAAGAAAAATTTTTAATAAATTTTTAAAAAAAATTATTACTTTCAAAATAAGATTTTTTCTGAGTGTTTTTTAGTTAAGTGGAAACCAATGAAGCCAGCAGCTCCAGTAATAAGTATTTTAATATCAATTTCTATATCTTCTCCTAGAATTTTAACCTATTGACTTCACAATTTGTTTTTATATTGATTTAAAGAATCTAAAGCGGGTTTATACACACTCTCCCAGTGCAACTTAGCAACTATATCCCAGTCAGCTTTGAGTACATCTTTTCTAGCTTGTTGAATTAATTTTTCTTTTTCTAGATTTAAAATATCCATGCTTTTTTTAGCTAATTCATTTGGATCAAAACTATTTACTAAACCACCATTTATCTTGTCTCTAATAAAGTCATCAGCCATTCCAACATTTGTAGTAACTAAAGGAACACCACAAGCCATTGCCTCTATCATTGGTTTTGGTCCACCTTCTTCTCTTGAAGAAACTATATACAGATCTAAAGCGTGGTAATAATTTACAATATCTTCGTAGTGATCAAGAAAAATATGCTTAAATTTAATATTTCTTTTGTAGAGTTCTTTTTTTATGTAACCTCTTGCAGGCCCTGTAAGAATAACTGTTACAGGGAAATTTTTTGAAATTAATTCAACAGTTTTTACAAAAATGTCAGGACCCTTTATAAGTTTGGGATTTTCTCCTTCAGACCATCCAATTCCATCTTTCTGAAATGAGCCAATTACTAAATCATTATCTTTTAGCCCAAGTTTTTTTCTAATCTTATTTCTTTTATAAACTGTTGGAATATTAAATAATTTTGTATCAACACCTGTATGTATTAGAACAATTTTTTCTTTTGGAATGCCCCAACTTATTAATCTATCTTGAATTAAATTAGCTGCTGTTATAACTTTATAAATTTTATCCTGAGTTTTTAAAAAATTTTCTATGCTTTCCTTAACTTCTGGACTATCATCATGTTTTCCATGAAAAAATGAAACAATATATTTATGCCTTTTTGGTAAAAGTTTTTCCCAATCAAGCCACATATATTGGGATGCGAAATGTATGACTTTTTTATTAGAATTAATTTCTGGGATACTGCTAATTATTGAGATATCATTTTGAAAGTTTCTATTAATTGATTTTGTGATATATATCCCATCCCATCTTATTGCCCAGTTAGCTTTCTCAACTATAAAGTTTATAGAATTATTATTCTTATTCTTTTTTAATAAACTTTTAATGTATAAATTAAATATTAATCTTAAGAAGTTTCTAAAAAGTCTTAATGTCTTATTTCGTTTAAGTTTATTTACCAGGTTTTTTATTGTAATTATATAAATATTTTTATCACTCCTTAATGATGTATCCATTAACTTACTTTTACTATATTAATTTCACAGTTTATCAAGAAATACGGCCATAAT
>JFMR01000050.1 GCA_000635015.1 Prochlorococcus sp. scB243_498I20 | reverse complement strand
ATTATCCTTGTTCCAATTTAATTTTTGAGCGGCTAGTTCTACAAAATTTCTAACTGATTCTTGTCTACCAGTCGCGATTACATAATCATCCGGTATTTGTTGTTGAAGCATAAGCCATTGCATTTCACAATATTCTTTAGCATGACCCCAATCTCTCAATGAATCTAAATTTCCTAAGTATAAAGTTTTTTGTAAACCTTCATTTATTCTTGAAAGACCCATAGTTATTTTTCTCGTTACAAAAGTCTCTCCTCTTCTGGGGCTTTCATGATTAAATAAAATTCCATTACAAGCATACATATTATAAGATTCTCTGTAATTTATAGTAATCCAGTGGGCATATAGTTTTGCTACTGCGTATGGGCTTCGGGGATAAAATGGAGTTTTTTCTGTTTGAGGAATTTCTTGAACTAATCCAAATAGTTCGCTAGTGCTAGCTTGATAAATTCTTGCTTTTTTTTTAAGTCCAGTTAATTTTACGGCTTCTAGTATTCTAAGGATGCCTAAACCATCGCAGTTTGCTGTGTATTCTGGCTGCTCAAAACTTACAGAAACATGACTTTGTGCTCCTAAATTATAAATTTCATCAGGCTTAGTTTCTTTTATGATTTTAATAATATTAGTGCTATCAGTTAAATCCCCATAATGAAGTTTAAACATGCAATTTATATCATGAGGATCTTGGTAAATGTGATTAATTCTTGAAGTATTAAAACTGCTTGAGCGCCTTTTAATTCCATGTACTTCGTAATTTTTTTTTAAAAGAAACTCTGCAAGATAACTACCATCTTGTCCTGTTATTCCAGTTATTAAAGCTTTTTTAATCAATTTATTGTTTTTTATAATCAATAAAAATATTATCACATATCAATAAATTAATGCTTGCTGGTAAATTAGGAAAAAAATTAATTTTTAAAAATTATAAAAGACAAATTTTAATTAAGTTCCTTTAATCTTATAATAAATTAATTAAAAATTTAAATACCGGTATATAAACAATTGGCAATTAAATATATTTTCAAATCAGGAAGAAGAATAAGGCTAGCATCATTAAACAATTTTCCAAAAGAATTCTTTTATGGATATTTTCATCTAATAAAGAAAGGATTTAAGGTTGATTTGATTGAAGAATCTGATTTAGGAATAAATAAAAAAAATAATTTAATATTTAGAATTTTTTTTAGATTATTATCAAGGTTGATTGGGTTTCCAATAAATCATTTTCTATCTTTAATTAAAAAAAATAATATTAATTTATTGAATAATTCTGATATCTTAATAGTTACTACAAGTTCAATGGGGTTAACATTAGGACTTTTAAAAAGTATAAGAATTTTAAAAAAACCAGTCTTATTTTTTGTAATGGGACTAATACAATATAAGAAGAGTAGTTTTAGAAATATCTTATATAAATTTTTGTTAAAAGATATACATTTGGTTTGTATTTCTAAAGACGAGAAAGAATATCTTGAAAAGAATTTCAGAAAAGAAAGTTTATCTTATATCCCCTTTGGTGTTGATAAAGATTTTTGGCATCCAATCGAAGAAAATGATTATGATGCAGATTATGTCTTAGCAATTGGAAACGATTATGCTAGGGATTGGCAAACTCTGATTGATGCCTGGGATATTAATTTCCCAACTCTAAAATTAGTAACAACGTTACCTGTTTCTACAAACAAAAAAAATATTAAAATTATTAAAGGAAGTTGGGAAAAAAAATTTCTAAGTGATTTAGATATTAAAAAACTATACTTAAATTCTCTTTATGTAATAATTCCACTTAAAGAAACAATACAGCCATCAGGACAAAGCTGCTGCTTGCAAGCAATGGCCTGCGGTAAACCAGTAATAATGTCCAATATAAAAGGTATTTGGGATAAAAATTTATTAGTTAACAAAGAAAATATTTTATTGGTAGAACCCAATTCTGTAACTTCGCTCAAAATTGCTATTAAAGAATTGAATAAAAATCAAATTTTATATGATAAATTAAAACTATCATCTAGTAAATTAATAGAAAATAACTTCAATAATAAAATTATGTCTCAGAATATTGAATCTAAAATAATTGAAATTTTGGGGGATATTAATTAAATTAAATTTTTGAAAATATTTATGCAAAAATTCTCTAATTACATTGTTTTAAAATTAGCAAATAAGCAATCATAAAAATTGAAAATAGCTATTGGATATAAATTAAAGGATTCATCTTGGGGAGGAGGGAATCAATTTGTAACTTCTCTTGTCAATGCAGCAAAGGAAAAAAATCATCAAATTGTATTTAATTTAAATGATAAAGATATAGATATTATTTTAATGGTAGATCCAAGAACATATAATCAAGACATAACTTTTGGATCATTAGAAATATTATTTTATTTATTATTTGTTAATAAAAAAGCTATTGCTGTTCATCGAATAAATGAATGTGATGAAAGGAAAAAGACTAAACATATGAATTTCTTATTGAGGTTATCTAATTATTCAGTTGACTATTCAATTTTCATTTCGCAATGGTTAACCAAATTATCAATTTACGAAAAGAATAAACCTTCTTCCGTGATTCTTAATGGAGCAGATTCCTCCATCTTTAAAAGTAAACCTAATTTCTCATGGGATGGTTCAAGTGCTTTGAAAATTGTTACTCATCATTGGAGTTCTAACATTATGAAAGGATTTGATTCTTATATAAAGCTTGACAATTTATTAACAAAACCAGAATGGAAGAGAAAAATTGAATTTACATATATTGGAAATTTGCCAGAGGGATTTAAATTTAAGAAAACTAAGCATCTAAGACCTATGAATGGGAAAAAACTTGGAAATGAGCTTGCAAAACATCATATTTATATTTCAGCTTCTATTAATGAACCCGCTGGGATGCATCATATTGAGGGAATATTATGTGGTCTTCCAATAATCTTTAGAAATAGTGGAGCACTTCCTGAATACTGTTTGAAATACGGTATTTCTTTTGAAGAGAATAATTTTTTACCGGCCTTAAAAAAAATGATGAATGAATATTTTTATTACAAGAAAATAATTAGTAACTATCCTAACAATTCATTGAAAATGACTAACGAATATTTAAGTTTATTTTCTTATTTAACTAAAAAAAGAAATTTAATAGTTAAAAATAGAAATCTTATAAGATCACCTCTAAAATTTGTATTAAATTTTATTTTTTTATTTATGAAATTGAAAAATACAATAAAGTATTTTTTAAAAATAATTATTAAAAAATTTTAATGTATTTAAATACCATTATTAAAAGAGAAATCAAAGAATGGCTTGAATTCTTATTTAGAAATATACCTGGAGGCATTGGTTATTCGATAAGAAGTTTCTACTTTCAAAGAAGGATGGTTAAAGTCTTTAGAAATAATAGATTCGAGTCAGGTTTCAGAATGGAATATCCAAAAAATGTTGAATTGGGATCCGATTCATATTTTGGATTTAATTGTAAGATATTTGCTTCTGAGTTAAGTAAGATTAAAATTGGCTCTAGAGCTTCTATTAACTCAAACGTTATGATTAATGCAAGGGGCAGAGGTAAAATTATTATCGGAAACAATGTTTTGATTGGACCAAATGTAGTTTTAAGATCTAATAATCATTCTTTTGAAACATCAAAAATTCCTGTAATAGATCAAGGAATGAACGAAGGAGAGATTTTTATAAATGATGATGTCTGGATTGGATCTAATGCCGTAATTCTTCCAAATTGTAAAATCGGCAAAGGAGTAATAGTAGCTGCTGGAGCTGTTGTAACTTCTGATGTAGAATCATATTCTATCGTAGGAGGTGTTCCAGCAAATTTAATTAAAAAAAGGGACACTAAAAGATAGAAAATGCAATGAAGAAAAGATTTTTATATGTCTAATTTATATGTCTAATATGAGTACAAAAATTAACCAGCTAAGGATATTTTTATTGGATCTACCGCGACATAGTAAGTTGATCATTTCTTTATTTGTGGATTCTTTATTATGTATTCTTACAGTTTGGTTGTCATTTTACTTAAGATTAGGAGTATTGGTAAATCTGCAATCATCAATAATTATTCCTTCTTTCTTTTCAATAATTTTTGCTTTACCTGTTTTCTATTTTAGTGGTTTATATAGAACTATATTTAGGTATTCTGGATGGCCTGCAATGTTAACTGTATCTAAATCTATAATAATTTACGGTTTTTTATTCTCTATATTTATCACCTTAATAAGCTTTAGAGATGTTCCAAGAACCATAGGAATAATTCAACCTTTATTATTATTTTTTACTGTAGGAGGTTCAAGAGCATTAATTAGATATTGGATTGGTAATTTATATAGGATTAGAATTAAGAAATCAAATCTGCCAAAAGCTGCGATTTATGGCGCCGGTAATGCAGGAAGGGAATTGATATTGGCACTTGAAAATAATGATCAATTTGTAGTCTCTTGTTTTTTAGATGATGATAAAAATAAACAGGGTAGAGTTTTGGCCGGTAAAAAAATATATTCTCCAAAAACTCTCGAATATCTTGTTAAAAAAAAGAATATCTCATCTTTATTACTTGCCTTACCAAAATTAAATTCTTCTGAGAGAATAAAAATTATAAAAAAATTAAGTCGATTTAATCTTTCTATAAGAACGTTACCAAATTTGGTTGAAATCGCAAAAGGTAATATATCATCGACAAATTTGATGGAATTAGAGATTGATGAATTATTAGGTAGAGCGAAGGTTGATCCAGATAAGGTCCTACTACAAAAAAATATCAAAAATAAAGTTGTAATGGTTACGGGTGCTGGAGGTTCAATTGGGAGTCAATTATGTAGGGAGATTTTGCTTATAAAGCCTAAGAAATTATTGCTTTTAGATTCAAATGAATACTCTTTATATAAAATATTAAGTGAATTAAATTCGTTAAATAAACACGAATCAATTCAAATAATACCCCTTTTATGTTCCATTCAGGATAAAAAGAATATAAAAGTAATTTTTGATTCATGGCTACCAAATACCGTTTATCATACTGCTGCATATAAACACGTCCCAATAGTTGAACATAATTTGGCAGAAGGACTCAAAAATAATGTTTTTGGGACCTTAATTGTTGCGAAGGCGTCATTGGAAACAAAGGTAAAAAACTTTGTCTTTATATCTACCGATAAGGCTGTTAGACCCACAAATGTCATGGGTGCATCAAAAAGGCTTGGGGAACTATGTCTTCAAGCTCTTTTTGCAAATCAAGAAGTAAAAGAAACTAAATTTTCTATGGTTAGATTTGGAAATGTTTTAGATTCTTCAGGATCAGTTATCCCAAAATTCAGAAAACAAATTCAAGAAAGAATGCCAATTACCCTTACTCATCCAGAGATAAGGAGGTATTTTATGACTATTGAGGAAGCTGCTGAGCTAGTTATTCAAGCAGGAGCAATGTCTAATGGAGGGGATGTATTCTTATTAGATATGGGGGAATCAGTAAGAATTTATGATCTTGCTGTTAAGATGATACAATTCTCTGGTCTAAAATTGAAGGATAAAAATAATTTGAACGGGGATATTGAAATTAAAATAACTGGTCTTAGGCCTGGCGAAAAACTTTTTGAAGAACTTCTGATAGAAGATAATGCATTGCCAACTAAGCATCCAAAAATTTTTAAGGCGCAAGATGATTTTGTCCCTTGGGATCAACTTGCTAATGAAATTGATTTTTTAGAAAAATTAATTTATAAAAATGATGTAAAAAATATTATTTCAATTCTTACAAAATTAGTGATTGGATACACCCCATCAAAAGAAATAGTAGATTGGATTTTTAATGAAAATATTAGAAAAACTACTAATGAAAATTAATTATTTTATATGCAAAATAAATTCTATAGAGATATATTTTTATTAAGAGTATTTTTGTAAATGTCTTGTATCCTTATTACTGGCGGTTTTGGATATATAGGATCTCATACTGCGACAATACTTTCAGAAAATAATAAGAAATTTGTGATTGTAGATAACTTTAGTAATTGCAAGAGAGAAATTGTAGATAGGTTGAAAATGTGTACCAATGATAATGTTGCTCATTATGAGTGTGATATCCGTGATACAAAATCTTTAGTAAAAATAATCAAAGAGAATAAAGTTACATCTGTAATACATTTTGCCGCTCTTAAATCAGTCGCAGATTCAATAATTAATCCATTGGAATACTACGAAGTTAATGTTAATGGTACTATAAGTTTACTTAAGGCTATGAAAACAACAGGAGTTAAAAAGTTCCTTTTTAGTAGTACTGCAGCAGTTTACGGAGAACCTGATTTCTGTCCAATTGATGAAAATCATAAATTAAAACCTTTAAATCCATACGCGCAAACAAAAATAATTATTGAAAATATTCTAAAAGATATTGTCAAATCAGAAATTAATTGGTCAATAGTTTGTTTAAGATATTTTAATCCAATTGGGTCTCATAAATCTGGATTGATTGGTGATGATCCTTTGATGGCAAAAAATTCAAATTTAATGCCTGAAATCATTAAAGTTGTACGCGGTTATAAAAATCATTTAGATGTTTTTGGAGATGATTATGGCACTCCAGATGGTACCGGAATTAGAGACTACATACATATCATGGACTTGTCTGAAGCACATGTAAAAGCATTAGATTTTATTGATAAAAATAATGGGATAAACTTTTTTAATATTGGTACAGGTAAAGGTGTAAGTGTTTTACAATTAAAAACAGCTTTTGAAAAAGTATCAGGATTTAATTTGCCAATCAAAATATCAAAAAGGAGGGAAGGTGATTGTGCTATTTGTTATGCAAATCCAAAAAAAGCTAACGAAATCCTAAAGTGGAATTCAAAATATGATCTCAGCCAAATGTGTCAAAGCGCTTGGATATTCGTAGAGAAAAATTCAAAATGAAAAAAAATATAATTTTAGGTTTAGCAAAAATATTTTCTTATATGTGGTTTTTAATACCAACTAAATTGAGAAGATTGATATTTACAAGTTTTTTTATCTTGGAATCTAGAAAAAATAATACATCAATATCAATAAAAAATTTGTTTTTAATAAAAGATAAATTAGATTGGATCATAAATGAAAGGGCATTGAAATATGGTGATGGAATTCATCCAAAACATTCACTAACTAAGTATCATCAATTTTTTATTGATCGAATAAAGAATGGGGAAAATGTTCTTGATGTAGGTTGTGGAAATGGTTCTGTCGCAATAAGTATTGCAAAAAAGCTACCAAATAGCTTTATAACTGGCATAGATATAAATAAGAAAAGTATTAAATTTGCAAAAGATAAACAAATAAATATAAACTTAAAAAATTTGAATTTTATAAATGGTAATATCGATCAATTTCCCGAGATTACTTCAGATGTTGTTATTCTTTCTAATGTATTAGAGCATATTGAAAATAGGATTCTATTCTTAAAAAATATTCAAAAAATAAGTGGAGCAAAAACTTTCTTAATTAGGGTTCCATATTTTAAAAGGAATTGGGAAGTTGCCTTTAGGAGGGAACTTAACATGTATTATTTTTCTGATAATGACCATAAAATTGAACATACAGTAAAAGAATTAAAAAATGAGCTAAGTAAAGTAAATTTAGTTATGAAAGAAACCAAAACGGTTTGGGGAGAGATTTGGACAAAATGCGAATATGATCTCTAAAAACAATGAATTAATTTCAATTATCGTTCCTTGCTTTAATAGTGGTAAGACTTTAATGAGAACAATTGAATCTATTAAAAATCAATCTTGGAAAAATAAAGAGATTATCTTAGTTAATGATGGCTCGAATGATAAAAAAACATTAGAAATTTTAAATGAAATTCAAAAAGATAATTTAGTTAAAATAATAAATCAAAAAAACAAGGGATTACCTGCAGCGAGAAATGCAGGGGTTATAAATGCAAAAGGAAATTATTTATATTTTTTAGATTCTGATGATTGGATTAATGAAAATACTCTAGAGGAATTATATTTTAATCTTCTAAGAGATGATAAATATGCATATGCTTTTTCAGATTGTTTTTTAGAGGGTGAGATCAAAGGTATAAGAAAAAAATTTTTTAATTTGTTCGAGCAAATGTTTTTAAATCAAATACCATATAGTATTTTTATTCCAAGAAAGGTATTTATTGAAAATGGATTTTATGATGAAAATATGCGACTTGGATATGAGGATTGGGAACTAAATGTAAGACTTGCATCCAAAAAATTTTTAGGTAAAAGAATTGCAAAGCCACTTTTTCATTATGTTGTTTCTAATTCGGGAATGTTAATATCAAAATCAATTCAGAATCATATAAAAATTTGGAGATATATAAAATGTAAAAATAAAAATTTTTATAATTTAAAAAATATAGTTAATCTTTTTTTTAGATGGAGCTTTAAAAAATCTAATTACCCATTATTTTTAGTTTTCATATGGTATCTTATGTTAAATTATTTGCCAGAATTTTTTATTTTAAGGATTTTCCTATTTCTCAGGAAGATTAAATTCTTTTTTAAGAAATTAAATTACTTTTTTAAAGTTTAATTAATATGAAAGATCTTATGGTTAAAAAAAAAATTATTCTTAACTTAACTGAGGATTGGTTTTTTGTCTCTCATTTTCTAGGTAGGGCTCTTGATGCAAAAAAATCTGGATACGAAGTTTATATTTCTTGTAATGAAAAAAAAAGCAGAAAATATATAGAGGGAAATGGGATTAAATTTTTTTCTTTGCCATTAGATAGAAGAGGAACGAATCCTATCTATGAGTTTTATATTCTTCTAAAATACTTCTATATATTCAATAAAATAAAGCCAGATATTGTTCATAATGTTGGCCCTAAACCAATTATTTATGGGTCAATAATTGCAAAATTATTAAAAATTAAATCAGTAATTAATGCTCCAATTGGAATGGGATTCGTTTTTACTTCTTCAAGTATTAAAGCTAAATTATTAAAACAATTTTTACTGTTTTTGTTTGGATTTACTTTAAATAATCATCATGGTAAGAATAAAAAAAATAGAGTAATTTTTGAAAATTCAGATGATATGAATTTTTTTATTAATGCAAAAATTGTAAGAGTTAATGAAGCTATTTTGATAAGAGGCGCAGGAATAGAGATTGATGAAAAAATAATCAAAAAAAATAAAAAAAATAAAATTATTAAAATAGCATTAGTGGCTAGGATGCTTAAGGATAAAGGTATATATGAGTATGTTGAGGCTGCAAGGATTTTAAAGAACAAAAACATAAAGTGTAGATTTTTGCTCATAGGCGATATTGATAAAAAAAACCCAACTTCTCTTGAGAAATCTATATTAGAAGAATGGAATTCTCAAGAAATTATAGAATGGTTAGGCTGGGTAGATAATGTTAAAGAGATATTATTAAAAACTGATATACTATGTTTACCCTCATATAGAGAGGGACTGCCAAAATCCCTTTTAGAGGGAGCTGCTATAGGGCTCCCTCTAGTTACTTGCAATACAGTGGGTTGCAGAGAAGTTGTTCAAGATGGGGTAAATGGTTATTTAGTTCCAATAAAAGAATCTAAAAAATTAGCTTTGGCAATCCAAAAATTAATTGAAAATAAAGAATTGAGAGTTAAGATGGGTAAAGAGAGTTTAAGAATTGCAAAAACAGAATTTTCATCGGAAATAATTAACTCGCAAACTATATCCTTGTATGATGAACTATAAATTTTGTTTAATAAGAATAATAGATATATTTTTGTCAGGTTTTATAATTTTAATTTTATTCCCACTTTTATTATTCATATACTTGTTAATATATTTTAAATATGGTTCTCCATTATTTTTTCAAGAGAGAGTTGGTAAAAATTTTAAGAAATTTACTTTAGTAAAATTCAGAACAATGTTAATCGGTACGAAAGAATGTCCAACGCATGTTGTAGATAGTTCGAGAATTACTCCTATTGGAAATTTAATTAGAAAGACAAAGATTGACGAAATTCCTCAGTTTTTCAATGTAATTAAAGGGGAAATGAGTATAGTTGGTCCTAGGCCATGTTTGTTCAGTCAAAAAGAACTTATAAATGAAAGAAAAAGATTCAATATACATAAAGTAACTCCTGGCATCACTGGACTTGCACAAATTAAAGGTATTGACATGTCTGATCCAAAACTTCTTGTAGAAACCGAGTTAATTATGATTAAAAGCTTTTCAATAAAAAAATATTTTTATTATTTTTTTAAAACTTTATTTGGGAGCGGATTTGGGGATAAAGTTATAAAGAATTGAGAGTCTATTTTTTTTAAGAAGTAATCTTCTCTTTGGCTATTGACCTTAAGCCTGCTAATAGTGTCCAAGATAAAATACTTATTCTTCCATCAAAATATGTAATATCGAACATGTGAATTATTAAAAAATTAGCGAATGAAATTATCCATGCTTTATCAATTAAAGTTAAATCTCTATCCTTATTTTGAAGTAAATATTTTTTAGATGATGAAATTAATGTATTAACCATAGTAAATAATATAAAAAGAGTGACAAATATTCCATGGTTGAAGGCCAACTCTAATAAAATATTGTGTGTATGTTGAATTCCTGCAAAGTTACCATTGAATAATTGATACATCTTAGGGAATGATCCAGCACCATATCCAAAATATAAATTTTGTTTGATTAAGGAAATTGATTTACTCCAAATATCAAATCTTGGTAAAGTTTTAATATTTGACAAATCAAAAGAATTAAATTTATTAAATATGCCCGATGGTAGATAATCTGTTATGTATTTCTGAATATCTATATTAACTAAAAGTAGAATCTTAGATAATAGAATTGATGAAATAATAAAAATAAAAATAGCAAGAAATTTATTCTTATTAAATTTCTCTGAAATCAAATAAGAAATAAAAATAGCTAATATAGCTGATCTAGATGTAGTGAGAATTATCATTATTACAAATGAGAAAACTAATCCAAAATTTATAAATCTTAGGATATTATCTTTACTTTTTATAAATAAAAAACCTAAACAAATTGGAAAAATAATACATAACCAAGCACCAGCATAATTTTGATTATTGAATAGGCCAGATACACCTCCATCATTACCTAATGGTCGTTGATACCAAACTATTAAATTGTTCAAAAATCTATAAGGACCATAAAGGCCAAGGAAATTTTGACAAAAACCACTTATTAAAACTGGTAATGATCCAATAACAAATAATCTTCCGCAAATCATTCTATCTTTTTTTGTTTTTAAATATTTCTGAAAACACCAATAACACCAGAAAAGAGGAATCCAATTTAGCAGTCCAACCCAAATAAGAGATTTATCTAATTCTGGTATTTTAATAAAATCTAGTGTTATTAAAAAGCAGTTAAAGATCATTAGAAATGAACTTATTATTAATAACCAGCTGTATTTATCTTCTAAAAATTTATCTTCTCTATTAAATAACCCCCCAAATGTTGAGAGTAGCAATAACAAAAAACTTATAGAAGGTGCAGCAGCTAATAATAAAATTCCTAATCTGAATAACCTTAAATCAAAATTTCTTACAAGATTATTGGTTAAATAATTTTGTAAAGTAATATTTTTAATTTTATTAATACCATTCATTAAAAATTAAAAAAATACTGTTTTCTACTAAATTTTCTGTTAGAAAATCATATAGTAAGATGATTTTAGAATAAATAATAATACGCTCCCTGCAAGATTCGAACTTGCGACCCACTGCTTAGAAGGCAGTTGCTCTATCCAGCTGAGCTAAGGGAGCATTCAACTATTATATCGGAGAGCTTTGGACTAAACAATTAAAATTAATTCTTTAAATATTTATTAAGCTAAAGATATAGAAATTGTACCTTTTTTTTGTCTTTAGTTTTCTTACAATAACTTCTAGGATAATTATTTAGTTTTGGCAAAAAGAATTTCAGAAAAACAAAGAAAAGAAATAATCGATGATTTCATTAATAATAAATCTCTAGAAGAAATATCGAGGAAATTTAATTTTACAAAACTTACAATAAGCAGACACTTAAAAAAAAGTCTTGGTGAGGTTAAATATAGTGAAATAAATAAATCTAGTAAAACTGATAGAAGATTTTCCGAACCTAATCAACTAGATAAAACTAAAGGTATTTCAAATATTGTTGATGGATTATCTACAGACTCTAGTACTGATAATGATTTATTTACAAATGAATCATTTTTTGAAATTGAACCTCTTGAATTGGATATAAATACAATACAACAAAAAGATTTATCTTCTGTTTCAATAAAAGAGGTTGAACTGCCTAAGATTGTTTACATCGTAGTAGATAAGGAAATTGAATTACAGACTAAACTTTTAAGAGAGTTTGTGGAATGGCATTTTTTATCCGAAAAAGATTTAAACAGAAAAACTATTGAAATATTTTATGACCTAAAATCTGCAAAAAGAAAAAGTACGAAAGAACAAAGGGTTATAAAAGTGCCTAATAGTGATGTATTTAAAATAACAGCGCCAATTTTATTATCACGAGGAATATCTAGAATAGTAAGTTCTGAAGTTTTAATTGCTCTTTGATGATTTACTACTTTTGTAGAAATTGAAATTTATAAATCCCCCAAGTATTGAGCCACTAATAAAGCTTGTTCCTATTATGAAACTTATTGGTAATCCAATAGTTTCATTAATCAAAAAATTAACCTTTGCTTTATTTGAACTATTTTGAATCCCAATTAGTAACATAACAAAGAAGGTAATATTTATTGAAGTATTAAATAAAAATTTCTTTAATTCAAAAAACATTTTTTAATTGATTTTAATATAAATTATAAATCAAATTTTTTGTTAAATTTTTCTTTTTTGCCAAATATTTTGAGGCAGCTGAAAGACTTAATCCAGCATTTATTAATTCCTCAAGTTCTTTTTTTAGTTTAGATTTATTAAATTCTTCTCGATTAATTCTCTCAATACCTTTAATTACTATTGTTATTTCACCAATTACTTCTCGATTTTTGAAAATATCTATAAAGTTATCAATCTTATTATTAATTTTTTCCTCATATTTTTTAGTTAATTCTCTTGATACACTGATTTCTCTTTCCCCTCCGCAGTATTCTTTTAATTCTTTTAAAAGTTTATTAAAACGATGTGGAGATTCGAAAATTATAGTTGTTTTTTCATTCTCACTTATTTCAGAAAGTATTTTTTCCCTTTCATTCTTCTTCTTTGGTAAAAATCCCTCAAAAATAAATTTTGAAGCGGGGAAACCGCTTGATACTAGTGCAGTTAAAGCAGCTGATGGACCAGGTATACAAATTGTTTCTAAGTTATTCTTTTTGACATTTTTTACTAGATCTTCGCCAGGATCACAAATGCTTGGCATCCCAGCATCACTTACCAGTGCTACAGATTTACCTTCTTTGAGAAAATTAATTATTTTGGGAATTTTAGTAAATGAATTGTTTTTATTAAAACTAATAAGTCTATTATTTATATCAAAACGGTTAGTTATTTTTTTTGTATGTCTAGTATCTTCACATGCAATTAATGAGACCTTTCTAAGTACATTTATCGCTCTTGAAGAAATATCATTCAAATTACCTATAGGTGTACCAACTAAATATAAAACACCACTTTCAGGTTCTTCGCTTCTGTGAGAAAATAAGGAATTAGTATGCATATCGTGTTTAAATTACCGTTTGGTGTTGATATTAATAATCTTATCGATGATCTACGTGTTTTCAGCTGGGAAGCATCAGAAATTTTGCTTTATTACTCAAAAAAACTTAAAAATCCAAATAATGCAAAAGAAATAATAAAGACTAAAGATGAGACAGACCCGGTAACAGCAGCAGATCTAGAAGTTAATGATTTAATAATCCAAAGAATTAACAGATATTACAAAGAAGTGGATTGGAACATAATAAGTGAGGAAAATGTAAAAACAGGATCTGATGAATTATTAGATATTTATTCTAAGTGGATGTGGGTTCTCGATCCATTAGATGGGACCAAAGACTTTATTCAGGGTACAGCAAATTATGCAATGCATTTAGCCTTGAACTATGAAAAAAAACCATGCCTTGGTTTAGTTTTGATCCCGGAAAGAGGCGAGTTATGGATTACTGATAGTAAAGATGCTTGGTATGAAAATAAAGATGGATTAATAAGAAAAGCTAGTCTTCAAAAAAATAAACCATTAAGAGAGATGACAATAGTTACTAGTAAAAATCATAGAAATGCAAGTCTAAGAGATTTAATTAATAAGATTGGATTCAAGAAAGTAAATGTTATGGGAAGTATTGGCTGCAAAATAACCTCTATTTTAAGAGGTGAATGCGATATTTATATTTGTTATAGTTTGCCAGGTAAAAGTTCCCCAAAAGATTGGGATTTTGCCGCACCAGAAGCTATTTTAAGAGCAGCTGGTGGTGCCATCACAAATTTAGATAATGAGGAACTACGTTATGGGAGCAAAAACTTTAAGCAAGGTGGGATAATTATTGCTTCAAGTAATAAGCAGACTCATAAGGAGATATGTTTACAAATTAAAGAGATAATCATGAAAAATGAATTATATGATTTTGATTATTAATTAAGCGGTGCTACTGGGGTTGGAGTTGGCTCTGGGTAAGACATACCTCCATTTTGAGCGACTCCTCTTAATGTAAGGTTAATTCTTCCTCTACTGTCTATCTCTCGAACTCTAACAGTAACCTCATCCCCTTGCCTTACTACATCCTCCACTCTCTCAACTCTTGCTTCAGATAATTGAGAAATATGAACCATCCCTTCTTTCCCAGGAAGAATTTCTACAAAAGCTCCAATTGGGATTATCCTAGTGACGACACCTGAAAAAATTTCACCTTCGTGCACTTTTCTAGTTAATCCCTCTATGATCTTTTGTGCTTCTTCAGCAGCAGCTCCATCGTGTGAAGCAATAGTAACAATACCTCCATCTTCAATGTCTATTTTGGTATTTGTTCTCTCTGTAATGCCTTTAATTGTTCTTCCTCCTGGCCCAATCACAGTTCCAATTAGTTCTGGATCAATCCTAAAGCTTAGAAGCCTAGGTGCATGTGGTGATAAAGATTCTTGAGGTTTGTCAATTGCCTCTTGCATTTTTTCTAGGATATGTAATCTTGCTGGGCGAGCTTTTTTTATCGCATCAGAAATAATTGATACTGGTAGGCCTGTTATTTTCATATCCATTTGTAGTGCAGTGATACCTTTGTCTGTACCAGCAACTTTGAAGTCCATATCACCAAGGAAATCTTCAATTCCTTGAATATCTGTAAGTATTCTGACTTCCTTACCCTCTTTTATTAAACCCATTGCTGTTCCACTTACTAGTGCTTTAAGAGGAACTCCAGCATCTAATAATGACAGTGTGCTTCCACATACTGATCCCATGGAAGTAGATCCATTAGAACTTAAGACTTCGCTTACTACTCGTAAGACATAGGGGAAAGTCTCTTTACCAGGGAGAACTGGAATTATCGCTCTTTCTGCTAATGCTCCATGACCAATTTCCCTTCTGCCAGGTGTCCTCATCGGTCTAGTTTCTCCTACCGAGAAAGGTGGAAAATTATAGTGATGTAGATAAGTCTTCTCAGTACTGGGATTTAGGTCGTCCATCTCTTGCGCATCACTTGGCGTGCCGAGTGTCGTAGTAGATAAAACTTGTGTTAACCCCCTTTGGAATAGTGCAGATCCATGGACCCTTTTTGGAAGTATCCCAGCAGATGCTGAGATCTTTCTCACTTCATCTAAGTCACGGCCATCAACTCGTTTTCCATCATTAATGATTTGGGACCTCATTAATTTCTTTGTGAGTTTTTTAAAGTCAGAACTTAACAACTTATCATTATCCGAAAGAAGAACTTTTAACTCATTGTCATCTTTTAAAGATTCAATCTTAGTTTGAGTATCGATTTTTATTTTTTCGAGTTCAAGATCCCTCTCGTCTTTAGACTGGTCAAATTTCTTTAAAACCAACTCAATGCCTTTAGTACAATTTTTTTCTAGGTAAGAGGGCAATTTTTTATCTTCTTCAGGGGTCAATGGCTTTACATGTTTTATACCTAAATCTTTTAATAAATCTTCTTGAGCTTTAATTAGTTCGGTTACTGCTTCATAACCAAAATCAATCGCTTCGATAGTGTCTTGCTCTGATAATTGATTAGCACCTGCTTCAATCATTACAATACCGTCAGGTGATCCTGCTACAACAATATCTAAATCTCCTTTCTCAATCTCTCTGTAGCTTGGATTTAAAATGAAATCATCCCCTATAAGCCCGACTCTAACTGCACCCATTGGCCCATAAAATGGTATTTCACCAAGCAAAGTTGCAATTGATGCCCCTGTGACAGCTAATACATCTGCAGGTACTCTTTCATCTAGAGAAAGGCAAGAGGCAACTATTTGTATCTCGTCTCGCATCCATGAGGGGAAAAGAGGTCTCATTGGCCTATCAATCAACCTCGCAATTAAAGTCGCTCTTTCAGGAGGGCGACCCTCCCTCCTCATAAAACCGCCTGGAATTCTTCCTGCAGCATAAAGTTTTTCCTCATAGTCGCAAATAAGAGGTAGAAAGTCTGAAGTCTCTTTTTTTGTTGTTTTTGTTGCTGTAACTAATAACGAGGTGTCACCACACTCAATCATTACTGATCCATTTGCTTGAGGAGCATATAGTCCTGTAGTTAGTCGTATCTCTCGTCCGTCAAACGTGATCGACTTATTTTGTCCTTCCACTTTTTAAATTATAAATCTATACATAATTTATTCTTACATTTTATAGGGACATATTGAGTAAATTATTTAGATAAGCTATAAAAATTCTTAAAAATGTCCCTAATTAATGAATATTAATTTATTCAATTATCATTTTTTTTTTAAAAAATAAAGTATTTAGTAAAATTTTAATTACCAACTTGATTTAACTACCCCAGGAAGTTCACCATTATGAGCTCTTTGTCTTAATTGATTCCTGCAAAGACCAAAGTCTCTATAAACTCCTCTAGGTTTACCTGTCGCCCAACATCTATTTCTAACTCTATTTGGAGCAGAATTTCTAGGCAGAGCTTGAATCTTTCTGTGTATTTCTAATCTTTCCATTGGATCTTTTGCTGCTTTGAATTCATCTAATAATGATTTTCTTTTTGCAGCATATCTCTTCACAAGTTTTTTGCGTTTGACCTCTCTCGCAATCATGGACTTTTTTGCCATTTAACAGATTTTTGAATTATCTTATATATTAACAGCTTGTCAAACAATTTTTAAGATTTATTCATTGGTTTAAAAATTTTTGTACGATTAAAAGTTGGCTTGTATCTCTAATTATTAAGAGAACACTGAGTCCAACTAAAAGAAAAAAACTAGACTGAGTAACAACCATTTGTACCTTAACTGGTACAGGTTTTCCCCTAAACCCTTCAATTAAAGTGAACACAAGTTGTCCACCATCTAATAGAGGTAAAGGCAAAGAATTGAGTACTGCTAAATTGATAGAAATTAAAGCCGCAAATAATAATATCCCTGTCCCTCCTTGTTGTGAAAGTTGGGCACCGATTTCAACAATTTTGACCGGCCCACTTAATTGTTGAGCTGTTGAGGAGAAATTTGTTATTAAACCTTTATAACCTTGAATTGTTTTTACCAAAAGTGATGAAAACTCATTATTAGTGTATTTAAAAAGTTCGTAAAAGTTTTTTGTCTTTTTAGTTTCTTTTCTTATGTTAGGTTGTAATTGAGCACCTATGGTTCCTTTCCCATTGACATTCTTCGGTACCAAAGTTAAATCTTTAAAAATCCCATCTCTCTCGATTTTTATTGAAATTGTTTCATCTGAAGAATTCTGAATCCTTTTTACTAAGGTGGAAACAGCTTCATCACCTACTCCAAGAGTAAGAGTTTCAATCCCTATTATTTTATCTCCTGGTTCCAAGCCAGCTAGAGAGGCAGCATTGTCAGGTTGAGTTGCTAAAACTAAAATTCCGGGTTCTGGATTAAATGGAATTCCAACAGTAGTTACATTTAAAATTAAAATGGAATAAGCAAGGATTAAATTAGCAAATACTCCAGCTGATATTACAATAACCCTTTGAATTATTGGTCTATTTTTTAAAAGATTTGGATCTTTAGGATCAATATTATTTATCTCTTCATCAGGAAATGATACAAATCCTCCTAAAGGAAAGGCTCTAAAGGAATAAGTTATGTCTTTATATTTTTTTTGAATTATTGAGGGTCCAAAACCAATTGAAAATCCATCAACATAGATGCCTTGCAAAATCGCTGCTAGAAAATGACCCATCTCATGAAAAAAAATGAGAAATCCTAGAACTGTTATTGAGGTTAAAACATTCATTTATATATACTAGGCAGTTTTTAAAACATTTGATCCAAAGTATGGAACTAGAGCATCCGGAATCTTAACGCTCCCATCTGTTTGTTGGCCATTCTCAAGAATCGCGGCCATTGTTCTTCCAATAGCAAGACCACTGCCATTTAAAGTATGCAAATATATATTTTTCTTATCAATTTTTGTCCTTATTGATGATCTGCGTGCTTGAAAGTCCAAGCAATTGCTGCAACTTGAAATTTCTCTATAACAGTTGCTGCTGGGGAGCCAGACTTCAAGATCAAAAGTTCTACTTGAAGAGAATCCTAAGTCTCCAGTACAAATATCGACTAATCTGTATGGTAGATTGAGCTTCTTTAAAATACTTTCTGCATCAGAAGTAATTTGTTTATGAGCTTCAATAGATTTACTTGGATCACAAAACCAATATAGTTCAACCTTATTAAATTGATGAAGTCTTATTAAACCTTTAGTATCCCTTCCATAACTGCCAGCTTCTCTTCTGAAACATGGACTATATGCAACATATTTAATAGGTAAGTTTTTGGAATCAATTATCTCATTTCTATGAAAAGCAGTAAGTGGGACTTCGGCTGTTGGAGAAAGCCATAAATCGTCATTGGAACATTTAAAGCTTTCATTTGAGAATTTAGGTAATTGTCCTGATCCAGTAAGACTTTCTGAATTTACTAAAGCTGGAGGCATTAACTCTAAATACCCATTTTTAGAATGCATATCGAGCATGAAATTTATTAATGCCCTTTCTAGTCTGGCTCCATCACCTACAAGAGTAATAAAACGACTTTTTGATATTTTTGTTGATTTTATAGTGTCAAACAAATTAAGATTTTCGCCTATTTCCCAATGAGATTTAGGATTTTTTGTTTTCAACGGATCTCCCCAAGTTTTTACTTGGACGTTATCACTTTCATCTTTACCAATAGGTGCATCTTTGCTTGGTAAATTTGGTAAATCATAAATCTCATTATGTATTTGTTGATCTAAGATTCTTTTTTTCTCTTCAAATTCAGAAATTTTGATTCTGTATTCGTTTCCCTTCTTTTTTAAATTATTAAGTTCAAGAGAATCTTTGTTTTGAGATTTGCTAATTTCTTGACCAATTAATTTACTTAATTTTTTACTTTCAGATTGAAGGCTAGATATTTCTATATCAATTTCTTTTTTTTGAAGAGTTAATTGGTGTATAAAGGATATCTTATAAACTTTTCCTCGTGGCGATAAATTGTCTTCAACATATGTTGGATTTTCTCTTATTAATTTTTGATCTAACACTCTTTTTTTTTAATACCTTAATTAAGATAGTTAATCTCAATTCATTATTAGGGATTTTTGATAAAAAATTAACTAAATTAATGATTCCTAACTTATAGAGTTTTTTTTGTAAGTTAATTTAAATTAAGATGCAGGACGAGCTCGACCTGAAGATGCCCATTTTTTTAGTAAATCAATTTGTTCTTTAGCGGTTCTTGATAAGGGGACTAATTCCGATACTGCCTTTATTAAATCTTTCTCCATAAGTTCTCTTTTTTCAGAAAATGAAATATGCATCCCCTCTATTACTGCTTGTTCAAGTTCTGCACCTGAGAATCCATCTGTTCTATCGATGATAGTGGAGAGAGGAAAACTGTAACTTGGTCTTCTTTTTTTTAAATGCAAATCTAGAATGCTTAATCTTTCTTCTGAATTTGGTAAATCAAGAAAAAAAATCTCATCAAATCTTCCTTTTCTTAATAATTCAGCAGGAAGCTTATCTATAGCATTAGCGGTAGCAATGACAAAAACGGAGGATTCTTTTTCTGCCATCCAAGTTAGCAAACTTGCCAAAACCCTCTGACTTGTGCCTCCATCACTTCTAGCATCGCCACCAAAGCCCTTATCAATTTCATCGATCCAAAGGATGCAAGGAGACATGGCCTCAGCTCTTAATATTGTTTCTCTTGTTCTTGCCTCGCTTGAACCAACAAGACTAGAAAATAGTCTCCCAACATCTAATCTCAGTAGAGGCATCGACCAACTCTTGGAAATTGATTTTGCGGTAAGCGATTTACCTGTTCCTTGCGCTCCAACGAGTAAGACTCCTTTGGGAATAGGTAATCCATAATCTCTAGCTTCTTTTGAAAAGGCCCTGTATCTTTGATTAAGCCAAACTTTTAAAATATTTAAACCACCAATATCATCTTGACTTGATTTAGCTTCGAAAAATTCTAAAATTTCACTCCTAGCGATCACTTGTTTTTTCTCCTCAAGAATGTCTTTAATATCTTCCCTACTTATTCTTCCTCTTTGAGCAAGGGCCTTTGCAGTGACTTGCTTTAATTTTATTTCGGTAAGTCCACTTGAGGCTATAGAAAGTTCATTTAAGTCTTGTTCCTCAAGATTTGAATTTGTATTCATAGCAATCTTTTTTATTAGATTTTTCAATTCTTTTTGATCAGGTAAAGGTAATTGTAAAATTGTCATTAATTCATCCAAATCTTCTGAAGATGGAAATAAATGAGAACTAATAATTAAATTATGACTAGTTGCCTTAAGCGTTGAAGATAGTTCTTTTATAGTTCTATTGATAGATGGATCATCATAGAATTTATGAAAATCTTTTACTAATAAAACTGTGGAGACTTTAGAACTTTGTTCTTTAAGCCAATTAAGCACTCCTAAGGGATTGTTTGAAAATTTACCTTCTTCATTTATTAATCCTTTGATACCACTCACACAATCCCAGCAAATGAATCTTTTTATATTTAGTCTTTCACAAGAGGAATTAAGCAATTTTTCTAATCTTTCTTCTTCTTTAGTCTTGATCCAAATTAATGAGGTTCTTGATTTTATGAGTAATTCTAAATTTCTACACCAAGAATTCATTATGTGAGGTTCAGGCTATTTTTTACTATTAGGTTCAAAAGGTAATCTTTTATCTGAGATTGTTGAAGCAGAAGTTGTTATTACTTCGTTTTTGGCTAATAATTGTTGATCCAAAATTTTCTGTAAATTTTCAGGAAGAGCTTCTTTATTAAGCAGGAAAGTCTGAAATGCTTGGAAAATATTAGCAACAACCATATAAAGTAAAACTCCTGCAGGTAGTGGGAAAAACAGAAACATTCCAGTAATCATTACTGGTGTAATTTTGTTTGCCGTTGATTGCTGTGGATTCGCAGGCATTCCTTGACTAGATAAAACTTGAGATAGAAGTAGGGTTAATCCAAAGGCACCTACTAGTGCAGCAATATCCCAATTAATTGCCCCATCAACATAAAAACCAACCTGACCAAGTGCTTTAATGAATAAAAAGCCACTTTTGGCAGCTAGACCAGGAATTTTTGCCTCGATTGTTGCATCTCCCGGCTTAATTGCTGTAACAATACCGTCCTGGGAAATTTTAAGATTTTCGGATCCTTTAGAAACCTTCCAAGTAGGGAGAAATTTTGATCCATTGTCGTATTTAGATAAAACTTCCGAATAGCTATTTCCATTTGTTGTTTGTAAATTTATTTTTATGGATTCTTCTGTTCCTAATTTTGTTCCATTAGGGATTGTTGCCACTACAGGAAAATGTGATTTTTCTGTAATGAATATTGAGTGTCTTGGTGATTTATAAGGTTTTGGATCAATTGTGGCTACTTGATCCTGTGGAACTACCTTAAGATTAATATTGTAGGGAACATCAGCAAATGGAGATCCCCTTAGGGTTGCAAACAATGCAAATAGAACAGGCATTTGTACAATCAATGGCAGACAACCTGCGAGGGGACTGCCAAACTCATTCATTAATTTTCCAAGTTCTTCTTGCTGTTTCTTAGGATCACCTGAAAACTTAGATTTTATTTCCGCCTGCCTTTTTTGCATTACCGGCTGAGCAATTTTCATTCTTCTTGCGCTTCTAATGGAACCAGCGCTAAGAGGGAAAAGTGCAATTCTAATTACGACGGTCAATGCAACAATCGCTAATCCATAGCTGGGAACTAAACCGTAGAAAAAATCTAGAATCGGGATAAGTAATTTTTCAGAAATGAACCCTATCACGATATTAAAAAGAGTGTAATTTTATTAGACATTTTATTTTACAGGAAAATTAGGTTTTTGTAATTAATTTATTTAGGATTTAGTAGCAAATCCCTCTACCTCGTTGAGATTTGGAATTTGTGATCTTTTATTTATATTTTCTTCAATAAATTTTTGCTTTTCTCTGAATAAAGGTAATGATTTCATTTCAACCTTTGATCCGTCGTCAAGGATAAGAACCATATCACCATATGAACCGAATCCCCTTGGAATTGATCTGATTTCTTCGATCTTACTTAATGAGACTTGTGTTTTATTTTTACCAAACCATCCACCATCAATTGTAATTCTTTTGTTTGTAATTTTATATCTCAACCACAATGCTCTAACTATTGCGGCAAAGGTAAATGGTAATCCAAGAATAGTTATACCTGCAAGTAGATTTATGATTAAATCACCTTTTGCGGGACCACCTTCATAAAAGATTTCTTCATTCATGTTAATCATTTTATTAGACGAGATTTGAACATTAGGTTTTGAAATTCCTCCAAAAGTCTACTTTTATCATTGTAGAAATCCCCAAATTTAAGGTTAACAAGTAACCAATATGGTTTGTGGTTATTTATTTTTTGAAAGTTTATTAATAACCACTCTTGCAGCATTCTTCTTAATTTATTTCTCTCGACAGCTTTTTTTGAAACTTTTTTACTAATAGCAATTGCAACCCTAAAATTGTTTGAGGTATTTGTGACTTTATGGGTTAAGAGAATATCTGGATTTGATCTTGCAACTTTGAAGGTCATTAATTTCCCATGATATGTTGTGGAATTTTTATGAATGTAATTAAAAGTCCTATGACCTTTTAAACGCATATCCTTAGGTAAGGCCATTTTATTTTAAACTTATACAGCAATTCTCTCTCTACCTTTTTGCCTTCTGCTTTTAATAACTCTTCTACCTGTATGAGAACGCATTCTTACTCTAAAACCAGATACACGTTTTCTTTTTCTTGAAGTTCCGCCAAAAGTTCTTTTAGTCATTTGTTTAAATATCCTTACTTAATTTATCATTTAATCGATCACTATAGTCCAGCTTCCTAGGTAATTTGAAAATGATTTTCCTTTAGGTTGCCCAAATGAATGAAATTGATATAAACCTGATTTTTTGGGATTAAAGATTTTTAAGGCAATTGCATAATTGTCTTTATTAGAAAGAATTGGGCTGTAGGGGTAAATATCCAGTGAACGTAAGCCTGATTCGTCAGTATTTATTTCAATATCAGCTGGAATGTCTTCTAAACATTTTGTTCTACTTTCAAAACCGCCTATTCTTACTTTACAAAAACTAATTTTTTCTTTTTTTAAAGTGGATTTAAAGGTTTTTGGAATTGCTAGATTAATTTTTAAAAGATCAGTTCTTCTATCAGATGGTCGCAAGAAAAAATAAATTGTATTTCTGAATCTCTTTTTATTTTCTTTTTGAAACCACTTTAGTCTTCTAAAACTAGAGTCTTGATCCCACTGAAATTCTAACCCTGCTTTAGCATCTTGTAAGTAATAAAAAAAAGGAGTTGAAAATAAAATTGTTGGGATGATAAAAAATCTTAAAATTTTGAGATTAAAATTAAATTTCTTAGTGATTTTTAACATTAAGGGAAAGGGATTTAAGGTTTAGTTCGTGCTATTCAAAATTTAAAGCAGAAAAGTTATTTTCCCTAAGATTAACATCTATCTGTCCTTAGTTTTGCAGCGCCTCTTAAATAGGGATGTTTTATTGGATTATTTGGTGGCAATAAAACTTGAGCCATTATCCTTATACAAAAATCAACATCATTGGATACGTACATTTGTTGGCAATCTATAAAAGCTACTGAATCAAGTCCATTAAATTTCCTTGCAATTGAAGCGGGAAAACATGCATTTAAATCTTTTGTTGCGGTGAATGTAATGGATAATATGTTTGTCTTAATTAGATTATTGCGTGAAATTAATTCATCAATTAATTCCACTACAGCAATTTCTATTTCTTTAACAGAATTCCCTGATGCTGTTGTTGCCCCTCGAATAAATGTAATTTTATAATCATCTTTCATTTTTTCATACATATCGATTTAAGGCTTATATAACCAAAGTACTTTATTAGATGAGTTAAACTCAAAAAAGATACTATTGATAATCTTCTCAATCAATCTACTTCCAGGTATTAGACCAAGTATTTTTTTCTTTTTCTTCCCAAATGTTAAGGGTTGAATTTTAGGATCAATATTAACCATTTCTGCAGCAATCTCCCTTGCAACAAATTCATCTCCAACCTCATCAACTAGTCCTAGTTCTTTCGCTTGAGTGCCAGTGAAAATCCTCCCATCAGCAAATTTTCTTACTTCTTCAACAGGTAAATTCCTTCCTTCAGAAACAGCTTCAGTAAATTGTTTGTAACTTTCATCTATAAGCCCTTGAAGAAGACCTCTTCCTTCTTCACTTAAAGGCTTATCTGGAGAAAGTATATCTTTAAATACACCGCTTTTAACAGTCTCAAATTTAATGCCGATTTTATCTAATAATTCAGATAAATTATTTCCTCTTATAATCACACCAATAGATCCTGTAATTGTGCCTGGATTTGCAACTATTTTGTCAGATGCAACACCAATGTAAACACCTCCAGATGCTGAGATGTCCCCAAAACTAGCGATGACTTTACATCCTTTTTCTTTTAGTCTTTTAATGGCAGAATATATTTCCTGGCTGTCCCCGACAGTACCCCCTGGAGAATCAATTCTCACGATTAAAGCAGGAAATTCTCTATCCTCAATTTGTTTAAGAGCTTTAAGGACTGAAACTC
>JFMR01000049.1 GCA_000635015.1 Prochlorococcus sp. scB243_498I20 | reverse complement strand
GGGTACTTCAATGGCAGCCATGACTCCTTTAGTATCTAGTGCTGGGCCAGAGTTTGTGGCTTCTTTAAGGTTACTTCCTGCAGGGATTCTTGTTCTAATAACAACATATTTGTTTAAAAGAGATTTAAAAATTTATAAGTGCGATCTGAAGTGGTTTTTTGTTTTTACGATTGTCGATGCTACTTTTTTTCAGTTGTTTTTGACTTATGGTATTGAAAAAACTGGAGCAGGTTTAGGTTCTGTCTTAATTGATTCTCAACCTCTTTTAGTAGCTATTTTAGCGAGAGCAATTTTTGGTAATTTAATTAATCCAATAGGATGGTTAGGACTGCTTTTTGGCTTGGGAGGAATAGTATTTTTAGGGGTTCCACAAGAATTTTTGGGAAATTGGTGGTTGATGTCTGATGGGTCAATTAATGATATTTCTTTTAATTTTGGAGAACTTTGGATGCTTGCAGCTTCTCTTGCTATGGCATTAGGAACAATTTTAATTAGATTCACCTGCACTAAAAGTGATCCAGTTGCAGTTACAGGTTGGCATATGGTTTTAGGGAGTTTCCCCTTAATTATTAAGCACTGCTTACAATCAAATTTTAAAATAATTCCAGATTGGTCAATATTTGATTGGGGACTTATGTCATTTGCAAGTATTTTTGGAGGAGCAATAGCGTATGGATTATTTTTCTATTTTGCAAATAATAAAGAAATAACTGGATTTAGCACTCTTGCATTTTTAACACCAGTATTTGCTCTTCTCAGTGGAGGTGTTTGGTTAGATGAAAGACTAACTATTGTGCAGTGGATAGGAGTGGGGTTTGTTCTTATCTCGGTATTTTTTGTTAGCCAGAGAAAGAGTTTATGGGAAAATAAGTTTTCTGATACTACTATTTAATTAGTGTCTTTTTGTAAAAAGTCTAATAATGCGAATAGTTTTGATTAGTACTCCAATAGGGTTTTTAGGGAGTGGCAAAGGTGGTGGAGTTGAATTAACTTTAAATTCATTAGTTTCAGGTTTAATTTCTTTAGGTCATTCTGTTGAGGTTGTAGCTCCAAAAAATTCTAAGTTACATGAAAGTAATGTAGAAGCAAAATTACATTTTGTGGAAGGTGAAGATCAAATTAGTTGGCAGCATCAAAATTACAATTCACCCGTGAGTATCCCAGAAAATTCTCTTTTAGTAGGAATGCTTGAAAAGGGATTGGAAATCGCTAAAAATGCAGATTTATTGTTGAACATGTCCTATGATTGGTTGCCTATTTGGATGACTTTAAATTCAGAGATACCCATTGCGCATATTATTAGTATGGGTTCTGAAAGTTCAGTAATTAGTAATTTAATATCAAGGGTTTATGGTAAATATCCTAACAATTTTGCTTTTCATTCAAAAATGCAAGCGAATGATTATCCATTCATTAAAAAACCAACAATTATTGGGAATGGGTTTAATTTAAATAATTATATTTTTCAAGATTCAGTGAAGGGGCCCTTAGCGTGGGTTGGAAGAGTGGCTCCAGAAAAAGGTTTGGAAGATGCAGTTTTTGTGGCAAATGAACTTGGGGAAAAATTAAAAGTTTGGGGACTTATTGAAGATGAGATGTATGCCTCAAAGATAGAAAAATCATTCCCTCAAGGCGCTATAGATTGGATGGGTTTTTTATCTACCGATCAATTACAAAAAGAACTTGGTAAATGCCGAGGGTTGCTAAATACTCCCAAATGGAATGAGGCATATGGGAACGTAGTTGTTGAAGCTTTAGCCTGTGGCGTGCCAGTAATATCTTATAAAAGGGGAGGCCCTAGTGAAATTATTCAGCATGGGCAAACAGGTTATCTTGCTGATCCTGATGATAAAAAAAATATGCTTTCCTATGTAGAGATTATTGAAAAAATAAGGCGTCATAAATGTAGAGAATGGGTAGAAAAAAATGCTTCAACAGATATATTTGCTAACAAGGTTGTGAACTGGCTTAATAAGGTAATCATCGAATATAAATAAAATTAATATATTAAATGATTCTTCTGAACTCAAAAAAAAGGCTTTTAAACTCAACAATAGTTTTAATCTCTGGGATCATTATATTTATTTTAGGTTTAGGTACTACAGGATTGGTGGATGAAACGCCCCCTTTATTTGCCTCTGCGGCGCGGGCGATGAGTGAATCAGGTGACTGGATAACACCAAAGGTCAATGGAATGTTCCGCTTTGATAAGCCTCCATTAATCTATTGGCTAATGGGTTTTTTTTACTCATTACCGAATAACGAGATTTGGGATAGTTTAGGGACACTCTCAGCAAGACTTCCTTCTGCTTTGGGATCATTATTTTTAATGTTGATGATTGGAGATACTTTGTTTTGTTGGCCACAGAAGAGTGATAGGCAATTCCTCACTCCAATAGTTGCATCTTTAAGCTTTGCTTTGTCTCCACTAATAATTATTTGGAGTAGAACTGCTGTAAGTGATGCCCTTTTAACTGGAACCTTGGGGATTAGCCTGCTTTTGTTTTGGAGAAGAATGGCAAGTGAAAATAATGACCAATGTATTTCTGCTTGGGTATTTTTAGGTTTTGCAATTTTAACTAAAGGACCTGTTGCATTTGTTCTGGCATTAATGACTATTACATCTTTCTTATTTAGTCAGAAGAATAGGAAAAAGTTGATTTGTAAGATAAATCCTAAGAAAGGTTTTTTAATAACAATACTTATAAGTGTTCCATGGTACATTTTAGAACTAATAAAAGAGGGAAAGCCTTTTTGGGACAATTTTTTTGGTTACCATAATTTTCAAAGATATACCTCAGTTGTAAATAATCATGCTGAACCATTCTGGTTTTTTCTTTACATAATGATATTGGCCTCATTACCATTTACGCCTTTTTTGTATCACGGGATATTCAAAGCTTTTAGGGATTTCTTGAAAAGTTCAAAACAAAGTTGCAATGTCAGTGAGACCCTTTATACATATTCCCTATGTTGGTTAATATCAGTTTTGATTTTCTTTAGCCTTTCTGCTACAAAACTACCTAGTTATTGGCTGCCAGCAATTCCAGCAGCTGCAATCTTGATTAGTAATAGCTTTATAAACTTAAAAAATTCAAGTAAAAATTATCTATATTTATGGATTTTTAGTATTTTAATTTTATTTGGTGTTTCAATAGCATTCTTTTTCTCAAATAATTGGTTAAGTTCAATAAATGACCCTGAAATGCCTAATCTTGCATCTGAACTAATAAGCTCTGGGATAATTTTTAAAGCCAAATTATTCTTCTCTTCATTTACACTTATTGCAGTAATTTTGTTTTCTTTAAAATCCAAAAATATCCTTCTTTATCTTCAAATTTTACTTTTAATTGGACAATCTTTTTTGATGTCCCCAATAAGGAAATTAGCAGATACTTCTAGACAATTACCTTTAAGGAATATCTCAGAATTAATTTTAGATATTCGCGAGGGGAGGGAAACTTTAGCAATGATCGGTATAAGAAAACCGTCATTACACTATTATTCGAGGCAAATAGTTTTTTATGAACCAAACACTGATGAGGGGTTAATTAATCTTTCAGAAAGGCTAAATACTGATAGGAGGAAGAATTATGAGGATCAACCTGATTATGAATACAAATCTCTATTGGTGGTGATAGATGAATACTCTTCCCGCCATCAGCAATGGTCAAAAATTAATCATCAGAAATTGGGTAAATTTGGGATTTATAATTTATGGCGAATTCAAAAAAGTGATTTGAATAAGTATTCAAGATTTCTAGTTGAAAGTGGTTATAAATCTGACTGGGAAAATAGAAAAGTTGAAAAATTTTAACAAAGTCTCTTTTTAAGAAGAGCATTTTTTAAATCATCAATGCTGCACTTGCTTGGGATATCAATTTTATTTAAATCTTCCATTAATTCGAGATCGATGACAGAATCTTCGGCTAAAAAACTAAAAACTTCATTAATGCTTATTCCCATATCTTGAGCCATCTCTGAGATAAGCCTTAGAGTATCCCTCCTCACAGAAATCCTTAGATCTAAAGGGATATATTCATTTTCAGGGTTTGCTGACTTCATACCTTAAATCTTAAGACATTATTTAGTTATCAGGATATAATCTTTACAATATTCATTAATCATGCTCATGGTGTATTCTTTAGTTCAAGTTGTTTAAATATATAAATTCATAAACACCTTTAATAGAGGAATTGTAATTATTGAAATTAAGGTTGTAGTAAAAAGAATTTTTGAAGCTATTTTTTGTTTCACATCATAAGCTTCTGCCATTAATATTGTGGATATTGCCGTTGGGGTTGCTGCCTGAAGAATTAGCGCAGATGATTGATAGGAGTTGAAACTTAAGAATTTGGATATTAAGAAAATAATAAAGGGAAGAATAAATAACTTTAAAAAAATTGAAAATTTAATTTTTTCATTTAGATCTAAAATCCTCTCATTTTGATTTGTGATTATTCCAAGTCTTGTTCCCACAATTATTATTGCTATAGCAATAACTATTCTTGCAGGAATCCAAAGATAATTGCCTAAAAATTCATCTATTTGAAAAAGATATGCAAGTAGTACCCCGATAATCCCTCTTGATGCAGGGCTATTTATCAATGCATTTAATAGCCCTTTGATGTTTGGGATGTTGTTGCTATTGGACTTTTCTTGAAGCAAAAAAGGTCCAAATATCCAAGCAAAAAGTGTTGTTCCTAAATCAAATCCAATAGTGAAATTGATAGTTGTTGAAGGAAGAAGAGCTAGCGCAATTGGTATTCCAAGAAATGATGTATTACCTATTAGGCCTGCCAGCTGCAATGTGTAATTTGGAAGCCTCTTCTTAAATATTGGGACTATATTTATTAAAGTAATAAAAAATCCAATTACAGAGAATGCTAAAAATGCACTTTTAATTAGGTTTATATCTATACCTTCCTTTAACAGGAGACCCATTACACTTAGGGGAATGCCAAATCTTATTAGAGGTCTTGCTATATATTTTGAAATCTTTGGATTCTTTTTTCCCATAAGAAAACCAAAGATTAATAAAGGGATAATATTTATAAAAAGAGAGTAGATGGTATTAATTAAATATTTATTAAAGCAATATTAACTCGCCGAAGTGCAGTAAAAGAGTATTTTATTATTCATTTAGAATTTAAATTATCTTCCAGATTGCATTGTCAGGGATTAAAGGAGATTTATATAAATTTTCTGGTTCTTTAGTCAAAACTCTCCATGTAGGAACCCGACAAGTTATGTAAGCAGGACTTTCTATTAAAACTCCTGGTTTCTCATCAAAAGTACATGTAAAACCTTCTTTCCAATATCCACGATTGTTAAGGCTACCTTTAAACCAAACCCAGCATTTTGAAGTTTTCAAGATTGGCAAATTTTTGTTTTATTTTAATAAAGATTTCAATAAATCTAAATTTCTTAAGTTAATAAGAATTTATATTTAGTTTTTTGAAAAATATACTTTAGAGATTAATATCAATAAATTTAAGATAAGCGTAATTAAGTTTGCTATCAATATTGGTGTAGAAGAAATTTTATAACCGTAAATAATCCAAGATAAAACACCGATAATAAACATTATTAATGTTGTCAAAGAAACATCATCTGCCTTTTCTGTTTTTAAGGTTTTTATCAATTGAGGTAGAAATGCTGCTGTTGTTAAAATCGCTGCAAAATATCCAAATATATCTACATTCATAAAAATATTTTAAAAACTATTCTTTAATTAAGTTAGTCAAAAATCCTAATGGATCCCTCATATTTGATGAATATCCAAGCACATCGTTTGAAAAAAATTTATAAATAATTTGATTGTTATTATTCAAAAGAAAAGAAGCCCCTCTTTGAGGAAGGTATTCTTCATTAAGAACATAATCACTCCAATTTTGAATTATTTCATTCATATTATTTAGTCTAAATGTTGCTAATTCAAATGGTCTTAAATAACCATCCCCGAAAACCTTTTTAAAAGAATTACCTGAAAATTTTAAAAATTTTAATACATCAATTTTGTCAACTTCTGAATAAATTTGCTTTGCTTTTCGGTCGCCAGTATAACCTCTAATAACTTCTTTAATAGTTTTAAAGGAATTTATCCCTGATAACATCAAAAGCATATTGATCCAACCGCCTAAACCAATATCTAATCCTCTTGAGACTTTTAGATTATTATGGATTTGATTATCAGAAACTACTATTAAATTTTCTTTGTTAAAGCCAGTAAATTTACAGAATTTATCTTTCCCACTTTGGTTCCCAATAGCAATTGCAAAAATATCTAAATTTTTATCTTGATTCTTATTGATGTAATTTTTCAAATTTATTGCATATTCAAAGCTATCAAAATCTCCTAATAAACCAAATAAAATAATTAATTTGAACTTTTTCTGCCCATTAAATTTGTATTCATCAATGATTTTATTTAGATTATTATCAGAAGTTTTACTATTCATGCTTAAAGATTTTTGAGTAGATTATTTTTAAAAGCTTTTTCTTACCTTTAATTAGTATAAAATTTAACTTGAAAAAGTCTTTTTTGGAGAAATTTTTCGTTTGTTTGTTTCTATTATTTTAAAGAAAACAATTTAAATTTATGACAGTAGGAATTTATTACGCAACTACAACTGGAAAAACTGAAGATGTCGCAGATCGTCTTCACAACTTTATTCCTTCAGCAGAATCACCAAAAGATGTATCAGATGTTGATGATCTTTCAGAATTTGAAAATCTTGAAGGTATTATTTGTGGCCTGCCAACTTGGAATACTGGAGCGGACGAGGAGAGATCTGGAACTTCGTGGGATTCAATATTAGAAGATATAGGCAAACTAAATTTATCAGGAAAAAAAGTAGCAATTTTTGGTTTAGGAGATTCTTCTACCTATACTGAAAATTATTGTGATGCAATGGAAGAACTTCATAGCTACTTCACAAAAGCAGGCGCTGAAATGGTCGGTTACGTAGATAAATCTTCTTATACATTTGATGAATCTAAAAGTGTTATAGGGGAAAGCTTTTGTGGATTACCTCTTGATGAGGATAGTGAATCTGATTTGACCGATTCGCGTCTTGAGGCATGGGCTTCTCAGCTTAAAGGTGAAATCCCCTCTTTGGCTTAAATTTTTGACAAAAAACTTAAAAAAATAGTCAATTTAATAAATTAAAACTTTCTATCCCAATTAGAGATGCCTTTTTGTATGATTGCTTGTAAATCTTAAAAATAATGAAAAATTTAAAAGAACAGAGTTGCAAAGATATTTTTAAAAATGCTTATGAAAAAAGATATACATGGAATACTGATTTCAAAGGCTATAAAGGCAAGTGTACTTATTTATTTGAAGATAATTCTTATGAGGGTGAGTTCTTATTAGGTGAAGACTTTAAACCTGAGATTAAAAATATAGATGAAGAAAACATAAAGAAAAGTATTGCTTCTCAATTGTTTGAAGTGTGTATTCACAGGGTAAAAAGAGAATTTAATTCAGTTCATTCAGAAAATAATTTTAATTTACTTAAAAGTTCTGAAAATGGGATTGAAATGAATGTTTCTGGGAGAAATGAAGGAGATAAGTATAGGGTTAAAGATGATTGTATTAATATGGTTTATAGAAAAATTCATGGAACAATTATTGAGATTTTTGTTGAGGAATTTTTTGATACTGGAGTTGGTTTTCTTAGTAAGAAATATACTAGTCAACAAATTAATCCAAAAACCCTAGAATCAAATTCTCAAAAAATTGAATACAAAGATGAATTTATAAATATAGGTAAAAAAGATTATTGGATTTTAAATTCTAGATCAATAAAATATTTAAACCAAAATCAAGAAGAAGAAATACAAAAGTTTGTTTTCGAGGATTTAAGTTTATTGAAATAAGTTTTTTATTCAACCAATCTAAATCCTTTATCAAGTAGTTTTTGATAAAGAAGTCTTGCTCTGAAGGCTAAAATTTGTTCTTCATTTTCATTACTAATTACATGAAAATAATTATTGTCTAATTTGTTTTTGCTAAAACACACGTTTGCTTCACCTAATCTTAAAGTCCAGTTTTCTTCTTTAGCTAAGTGTTGATTAGGTCCTAGATCCCAAGGGCATTTTTCAGGATATTTTTCTCTTTTAGAGCCCATATTTTTAATATTATCTATCCAATATTAGTAAAAATTTAAAAGTATGGCTATAGCTCTTTGTTCAAAGCTTTATCTGAAATGCAGTAAAGGTATTATTTACTTTTTACTTGCAATCAAGCAATAAAATGGGTCTTTACTAAAAAAATTGAAGATATTTTGGACTGGTTCATTAAACTTTTTAATTATTCTTGGCTCATTAAATCCGTTTGATATTAAGACTTTTCTTACATATTTAATTCTCTCTTCTTCAGTGGATGAAGTCCAAATGTTGGGAGCCTTATGCCAAAATGCTCTATTTGAAAAAGATATTATAAACTTGCCATCATTACTCAAAATTCTTACGATTTCTCTAGATAAATTTTCTGGGTATTGTAAATATTGCCAAGCTGCGACCATTAAACAGAAATCAACACTTTCATTACCTAAAGGAATTTCTTGATTTAAATTGAAATTTTGTATCCAATAAGTATCAAAAATTTTATTTTTCTCAAGTTCTTGTTTGTTTAATCCATGCCCAATAACTTTTTTATATTTTTTCTCTTGAGGTAAGTAACTATCCCAGCTGGACATTAAATCTAGGACAGTTGAATTGTCTGAAATTTCTTTTTTATAAACATTTGATAGATATTGCCTGAAGTTCGCATCTAAATGATAAACAAATTTTGGGTCAGAATAAAATTCTTCATCATTGCTCTCATCAAGTTTTTTTCTTTGATAATTATTTAGAACTTCCAAAACGATTATTAAGTGATCTAATTCAAATTTAATAAATAGTTATTCATATTGTGATTCAGAAATATATTTTGCATTTAATTAATTAAAGATTTTTAAAAAAGCTAGACATCTATAAAAAAAAAGTTAAATTAATAATTAATAATTTTGTAAAAATGATTGAATTCAAAAGGAGCAAAAAAAGTAGATCTAAAAATGCCCTTTTCAATCCCTATAAAAACGGAATAAGTCAATACGATATGGCATATCTTTCATCAAAAAAAGTTTTAAAAAATAAAACTTTTAATCTACAAAATGATTTTCAAAAAGATAATTTAGCTGCATAAATATGCCTTATATTAATGTTTCTACTTCAGCAAAAATAGAGGATAAGAAGAAATTACTTGAAGAAATTTCAATATTAGTCGCGTCTTTAACAAATAAATCAAAAAGATTTGTTATGGCTAAGTTAGATGATAATTTAGAAATGTATTTTGATGATGAAAGACCTTGTTGTTTTTTAGAAATTAAGTCGATAGGCTCTTTAAATCCTTCAGAGATGGCAAAGCAAATATCTAATTTTGTTTATGAAAAAATTGGAATTCCAATAGATAAAATTTATATTTCTTTCGAGGATGTGCCCGCTTCATTATGGGCTTGGAATGGAAGAACCTTTGGTTAATAATTTATTATTTTAGGTACTAATTTAATGGAAATAAATAAATTAGCTGATTTAAACAGTCTTAGAACTGCTCCTCATTTAAGCAGTAGTCA
This sequence comes from Prochlorococcus sp. scB243_498I20, assembly GCA_000635015.1. Taxonomy (GTDB): domain Bacteria; phylum Cyanobacteriota; class Cyanobacteriia; order PCC-6307; family Cyanobiaceae; genus Prochlorococcus_A. Next base: position 72,917 of record JFMR01000049.1, on the reverse strand, counting down.
AGAAAAAAAACTATTAATAGAATTAGAAACTAATATTTATAATGCCGATTGGATAACAATAGGAATAATGGCAGCTTCTGATACCAAAGCTATTGAAGCACTGAAATCAATTTCTAATAAATATTCCTCAATAAAATTTGGTAATTTAGATTCGCTTCATGCTGATGGATATGTTTTTTTAAAAGGCAACCAAAAAACTGGTAATGTTTTTGTTAGATCTGAGAATGGTCTGGGAGAAGGAATTTTAATAACTTGCCAATATGATGAAGATGCAGAAGAATCTAATACTTTTGGACCTTTGCCATTAGATTTTTTTTCATGATTAATTTCTAATTTATGTTTATATTGGATTAAGTTTTATGCTATCCAAATACCAGATAATGCTTCTCAGAAATTAGAGTTAAAAATATTTTTTGTTTTAAGTTTTGTTATTATGTTTAATGGCATTGATCTAAATTCTAAACTTCTTAAAATTTGATGTTTTTTCAGGATATAATTCAAAATTTAAATAATTTTTGGTCCAAAGAGGGTTGTTTAATTATGCAGCCATATGATACTGAAAAGGGTGCTGGTACAATGAGTCCTCATACTTTTTTGAGGGCAATTGGACCCGAACCTTGGTCTGTTGCATATGCTGAGCCATGTAGAAGACCCACAGACGGAAGATTTGGTGATAACCCTAATCGTGCACAACATTATTTTCAATATCAAGTAATAATTAAGCCTTCCCCAGATGGGATCCAAGAAAAATATTTGAAATCTCTGGAATCTCTTGGAATAGAGGCTAAAAATCATGACATAAGATTTGTAGAAGATAATTGGGAGTCGCCAACTCTTGGAGCTTGGGGCGTAGGTTGGGAAGTATGGCTAGACGGAATGGAAGTTACTCAATTCACTTATTTTCAACAATGCGGGGGAGTTGATTGTCAACCAATACCAATTGAAATTACATACGGTTTAGAGAGAATTGCAATGTTTTTGCAGGATAAAGAAAGTATCTGGGACTTAAATTGGAATAAAGATCTGAAATACAGCGATATTTGGCTTCAATTTGAAAAAGGTCAATGTTCATATAATTTCTCTGAATCAAATCCTGAAAATCTCAGAAAATTATTTGAGATATATCAAGATGAAGCAAATTCATTAATTGAAAAGAAGCTAACTTACCCCGCGCTTGATTATGTTTTAAAGTGTAGTCATAGCTTTAATTTGCTTGATGCTAGAGGCGTAATATCAGTAACTGATCGTGCCCAGTATATAGAAAAAATCAGAAAGTTAGCTAGAGAAGTCGCTTCTTCATGGATACTAGAGAGGGAACGCATGGGCTTTCCCTTAGTAAAGTAAGATTTATATCTCGAAAGTATCAGAATGTTATTTCCTAAGGTAAAGAAATATACATGACAAAGTGATTTTTTATTTTTGGATTATTTCTACCAAATTTTTGTTGTAAGGTAACAAAAATAACAATTTTAATAAATGAAATTAAAGAATTATTTAAAAAAGCTATTTTTTACTTCAGTGACATTATCGCTACTTCTAAATAATCAACCTGTAAATTCTGCAGAGAAAGAGGTTAGGTTATTTTCTGGTAGACATTACAATACAGATAAAGAGGTTTATCAAAAATTTCAAGAACAAACTGGCATCAAAGTTAGATATATAGAAACAGATGGAAAAGCTATAATTGAGCGCTTAAAAAGAGAGGGTAAAAATTCTCAGGCTGATTTAGTAATTCTTGTTGATGCAGCAAGAATTGAAAATGCATCAAAGGCAAATTTATTTCAAAAAATTAATTCAAATATTCTAGAAAATAGTGTTCCAAATAATTTAAGAGATCCTAGAAATAAATGGTTTGGCCTTACTAGGCGATTAAGGGTAATCATCACAAATCCGGATATTGTGGATATTACAAAAATCAAAAATTTTGAGGATCTAACCAATCCTTCTTTTAAAGGAAAAGTATGTCTAAGAAATAGAAAAAGTCCTTATAATCAATCTTTGGTTTCTAATCAAATAGCAAAGAAAGGCGTTGGCCAAACAAAAATTTGGCTTAAGGGTTTGATATCAAATGTCTCCACTCCCTATTTTTCTGGAGATTCTTCATTAATAAGAGCTGTAGGGCAGGGAACGTGCGGTATTGGAATCGTTAATCATTATTATGTCGCAAGGATGCTTGATGGAGTTAGAGGCCCAAGAGATGCTTCTTTAGCAGAAAAAATAAAATTAATAATACCCAATCCTGCGCATGTAAATATAACTGCTGGGGGCGTATATAAATATGCAGAAAACAAGAATGAGGCTATTAAACTTCTTGAATATTTAGCTTCTAGTGAAGGTAGTCAAGGTTTAGCTAATAAAACTTATGAGCACCCTTTAAAGGAATCAAGTCAAAATAGAATTGTTAGTAAATTTGGAGATTTCACTCCAGATAATGTGACTATAAAAGAAATTGGCAAATTCAATAGTAAGGCAATAGAAATAATGAAAGAAACTGGTTGGAATTAACAAAAATCTAAATATATTTTTAGTATAAATTTTTTAATTTATATTTTAAATATGGGAGAGGTGGCTGAGTGGTCGAAAGCGAACGACTCGAAATCGTTTAATAGGTAACTATTCGTGGGTTCGAATCCCACCCTCTCCGTAATACACCAATTTTGCATGCAGACTTATGGTGTTATAAGATCTCCAAATAGACTGCAATCACAGGATAATTCAGAAAATATCTTATGGTAAGATAACTTTTTGATTTTGAAATATAGGTTATATCTAAGGAAAATAGGTAGGACAAAAAGGTAGTCAGATTATTTTTAGATGTGGTACAAAAAACCCCATGTAGTACATAAAAATACCAGTGCGATTTCAGCAATTTAGGAGATAGTTCAAGTGACACCTTCTTATGATGGGGTTTATTGGTTGACAGTTGATCTAAAATTTAGAATAAACATCTATTTTATATGGTGTATTCAGGTGACATTTAGAGAACGCGAGAATGATATCGACTTTCAGTTACATCAAATTTCAAAATTTTTTTCGGACATGAAAAAACTTGTATACCTTTTTCTCATCTTGATATGTTTTACCACTGGTAATTCATACTCAAAGGGTCGATCTCCTTGGAATTTCTTTGAGGACTTTGAAAATGAAAAAGTAGGAAGATTGAGAACCAACAAATTTACGACCAACAATAAGGGTACAGGTCGAAAACCATTTGAAATTAAGGTAGATCCTGATGGTAATCAGTATCTCTCAGTAACTGTGAAAGATGGATGGAATGTTGATCAAAAAGGAAGAACAAAAGAATTCACTGAAAGAGCAGAATTTCAACCGTTTCCTAAAAAGGCATTAGGTAAAGAAATATGGATCAGTTTCAAAAAAAGACTTCCAGAGGATTTTACTCATATCGACGATAGAGTTCTATTTTTTCAATTCAAAAACACAATGCATTATGATGGACCGAATGGTCCTTTGATAGGATTACGTTATTACGAAAATGGAGAAAGATTGAAAATAGGAGGAGATACTGGAGGAAATGACAGGAAAATGAGTCGGCAGAAAGAAGACAAGTATCGTATTGAATCAAAGTATAAGAACTATGCAGACAAATATTGGTTTCAGAAGTGGGAAAAGTTCAGAAGTCAATATAAAGACAGAGATGTTGATGGTACAGCAAAAGTGACTCCATTAGGGGAATGGAGTACATATAAGATTGGAATCTATAATACAAGAGATAACGATGGTTTTGTAAGAGTCTATAAGGATGGGGAATTGATGTTTGATTATAATGGTGTCACTTATGATTGGCGTGGACAGTATTATCGAAGTCATATCAGAATCGGTATCTATCGAGATCGAGTATTTGGAGTGAGTTACCCCGACCAAACAATTCACTTTGATGATTTCATTGTTGTTTCAGATGAAAAGACTTTAGATCAGATACTCGCCAGATAGTCTGCGATCTTTTGATGAGCAGGTTCAAGTGGGTGTTTCTCGGTCGTGTTGATAAAGTGTTTTATTGCAGTTCTAATCTGGATTTCTCAGATAGAAATGTTTATATTTTTTGATTGATTTCTTATCTTTACTGTCGGAAAGTAATAGATTATTCTTTTTATAAAGAACTTGAAAATAGTCCGACTTAGATACCAATATTGTAGCATACAAACTCAGTTATATCAAACGAACTGAGGGAATTTAGAGTATTATTTTAGCGTTCCCTAACACCTAAAAAAGTGTTATTTTAGGGGGCAGACAAAATAACATTTTCCGATTTGGTGTAGTATAAAATGGAGCCTTTTTCAGCATTTTTATCTTATAACTCTAAGATTGCTGATGAATACTAGGGTCAATTCTGAGTTCAGATGACACCCTCTCCGTTAATTTATCGTTTCTGGAAGTCCCAATAATAAAATAAGAGGGCATTTATTTGCCCTCTTCGAGTCTTATGCACCTCGCTGTCCACAAAGTCGATGAAGTGCTTTTGACTCCTGAATTATTTCTACTCCTACTTAATTAGAAAAGATAGTAGCGACAACCGCAAAGCACTAATACTCGGGTATTAATACTCTATTAATTTCATATGAATAAGAGGATAATTAAGGAGTAGAGATATAGGAGGTTTTATGAGACTTACCACTCCATTCACTGCCCTTAGAAATGCAACTTCAGATATCTGGAAAATGCATGATTTTAATTATCAACTGCCAAAAGATTCAAGACAAGATTATTGGGAGAAAGAGTGCATAGATCACCCAACAAGTTCTCATTGCAAAGTTTACTAAAGGTAATATAAATTCAAGACGTTTTATAGACTCTTTTGAAGGTCTTCTCTTCTAAGTAAGTAGATATTCTTTTAGTATAAAACTAAAGAAAATATGGCAATTAATAATTCAATATCTAAATATGATTGGCAATACATCCTAAGCGCATCTCTTTTAATTTCAGTTTTTATACTTACAGATTTAATTGGAGTTATTGATAAAGAATATTTTTACTTTGTACCAAAATTAATTAGTGATCAACCTTATAGGATTTTTACATCAATCCTAATTCATGCAGATTTAAATCATTTATTAAGCAATCTCGGTGGAATAATCATTACAAGATATTTTTTAATGAGACTTGGAAACAAAAACAGATTTTTTTATTTGAAATTTATTTTAAGTTGTTCTTTTTTAAATTTTTTTATTATCTGGGGATACGAAAAGATCTTATCGTATTTTAATATCTATCCGAATTATGCCGTTTTAGGATTTAGTGGAATAATTTATGCTTTATTTGGATTTTTACTATTAACTTCTTTTTATGGAAAGAAATATTTTTTAGGTAAAGAAATTGGTTTTCAGTCCAATTATGAAGTTCAGAAAATGTCAAAGACAATATGCTTCATAGGTTTGATGTTCTCTTTTTTGCCAGGTGTAAGTTTATTAGGTCATTTAAGTGGATTTGTTGCAGGGTGTTTTTTATTCCTTATTTAATAGACAACTTCCACATGTGACAGTTAAGTAACATTCCCTTCGCCCCTTCCACGGATAAGAAAAACATGGAATACTTTAGAGTAGTGTGAAGGAGTGGTTTTACTAAAACAGTGGAAACAAGGAAACACTAGATCTAGTAAAACCTAAAGAGACCTCTAGAAATAGAGGTCTTTTTTTGCATATTCATTCCTTTTATTTATTTTCCTATATTATTCCAAGTGTTCCCTAATATACAAAAAATGCGTTGGTGGATAAAAGAGTCACTTTCTAAATATTTCCTGTTTGGTTCTATAATTTCCCCTGTAGGAAAAGATGTTATTTGCCCTCTGCGTTCTTGATAATCATTATTAATGTTCATTCCATATGAATAAAAAAGGTCTAAATTTTAAATCATTAATTTTTAAAATATTTTTTACCTATTTAGTGGTTTATTTTTTTGCTCTAATATTCAAATACACTTATGATCTTGAGTCCTTCTTCAATAATATTCAATACAAATATTTGATTGCTTTAAATATAGTTTCTATATTTTTAGGTCTCCCATTATCAATTATTTTTGATTTTATTTTAATAAAGATTTTTGGCTTGAATTATGTTTTATTTTTTACTCCTGCTTTAACCATTTTAAGTGTAATTCAAGTTTTCATACTGAGGAAAATTAAATTTAAATTTTCTAGAAATATATTATTTTTAAAAAATTCAGAAAAAAATAATCTTTATAAATTCTTTGAGAATATTACTTTTAAATCCTTTTATATTTTAATCATAAGATCTTTCCCAATACTGCCTCATGTTTTGGGTAGTTATATTATCGCCTCTTCAAATATCAAGATAAAGGTGATTTTTATAAATACATTTTTAGGTTCAGTTTTTTACTATATTTTTCTTTATTTGATAATTTGGAATGTATAGTTAAGTTTAACCTTGATCACTTTACCAAATAGAAATTTTCTCTAATTCTTATTTAACTTTATTGGCAGATAAATTTTTTCAAAATGGGGTAAATGTAAAATATTAGTTTTTCCCAGTAGAGAATTATATTTTTTGGGTAATTAGATTGATGCATCTATTATCTGTTAATTATAATTAGGTTATAAGAGCTCTGAAGTTTTCATATGAAGTCGATTTTTTATATATTATTATTTAGCCAATTATTAAGTTTTCTTGGAGTATTTGCCGAAAAAGTAAAAGAAGATTCGTCTGGAATGAATTTTGTGATTTGGGAAAAGGTAGAGGAAAATAAATCAAAACCGTTAAAAAAGATTATCTGGAAATCTTACAAAAGTGATGAGAATTATTTCAAAAATCAAAATAAACAAGGTTTTTCAGTTGATCAAGTTTCTGGTACCAAATCAACCTCGATTGAGTCTCCTTCTTGGCGCAATCGAATGTTGCGTTTTTCCTTTGAGGAAATTGAAATGCCAAACGTTGGCGAATATATGGGTTTATACAGTATAGGAGCTTACGATCGACTAAATTCTTGGCTTTATGGCGGTATAACTCTTTATGGCGCTGCGACGGGAAATCGTGGCGGATTCTTTACTGGTGGCTATACCTTGGGCTTAGAACGTAAGTTAACAGATAACTTGATTCTTGACACAGGAGCCTATGTGGGTGCCGGCGGCGGCGGTGCTGCGGCACAAGGGGGAGGACTAATGATACGCCCCCATATCGGTCTAAAGTACGACTTTAAGTGGAGTGCACTTGGCCTAAATTATTCCTTCGTAGACTTCCCCAACGGAGAGATTTCCAGTGATGCAATCGCGCTTTCATTAGATATCCCTTTCACTTCGCCGACACTCAATTGGGAAGATGATGACCTGACGGCAGCTGATTACTTCGGAGTCGATTCGAGCAATGTGAGCCGCCATCGATCGCACCTTGCCGCACGCGTTAGAGCTTATTATCCATCTAGCGACAGCAAAACTACCTCCGGTGGATCAATTGATGATTCTTTGGGACTGGTAGGTGTAGATTACACTTACTTTCTTGATGAAAACTGGTTTACTACCTTTGAAACTTCTGGCGCCGTATCAGGTGGAGTAGGAGGTTACGCCGAACTTTTGGCAGGCATAGGATATCGCCTTCCCCTAACAAATGATGATCGTCTGGCGCTGCTCCCCGCCTTAACCATTGGCGGAGCTGGGGGAGGTGCAGTCGAAACCGGCGGAGGATTTGTTGCTCGAGTAAATCTTGGAATGGAATATAGATTTTCTAATGATTTAAGTATGATCATCGACGGCGGCTATCTCACCGCCCCAGATGGCAATTTTGATCCCACATATCTCGGCTTCAATTTGGCATATGTAATGGAAAACTTTGCTAAGGATCAAAAAGGAGCACCCTTAAAGGAAACAGACCTTATACAAATTAATAAATGGCGTTTTCGCCCTGCGCACCAGTGGTATTTTGATGCGCAACGTAAGGGTGGCTCTGTGCGTGATATGCAACTTTTAGGAGGAAAATTAGATTGGATGGGAGGAAATTGGTGGTACCTAACAGGACAAGGATTAAGTGCCTACGGAGGAGGCGCGGGTGGATATTCAGAGGGTCACTGGGGGGTGGGCGTTCTTGGCCCGAGCTGGAAGAATTGGCAACTATACGGTGAAATGCTTATAGGTGCTGGAGGTGGAGGAGGTGTTGATAGCGGGAGCGCTTTATTGTACAAACCCAGTGTTGGAGCAGAGTACCAGCTAAGTGACGACTTCAGTCTTCAAACTGGCATAGGTAAAGTGATCTCCAAAGAAGGGAATCTTGATGCCAATACCTTTGACGTTAGTTTAGTTTGGCGTTTTGGAACTCCAAAATAAAGCCCTCAACCTTTGAATTGGTTTGGAATTAAAATTGTATTAATATTCGAGTAAACGCGATTTTGGACAAAATCTTCAAAAAAAAATCTAGAATTCGAATCAAATTAAATTTTTAAGTTAACGAAACAAAAAATTCATTTCTACCAAAACGGGTCTGTAGTTAGAGAAACTTTTAATAGACTTTTTTTATTACTTTTAATATCACTTATACAAGCTCTTACTGTTTTACCATTTACATCTATTTCACAGGCTCCACAACTTCCTGTGAGGCAGCCTGTAGGTATTTCTAAACCAGCTTTTTCAGCAGAAGAAAACCAGTCATCACCATCTGAAACAAATGTTTCTTTATTGTTTGGCCATATTACTTTTAAATTTTTTTCTTTCAACTTAAAAATGATTTGAGATTTAAATGTTTTTGGAATTCATTCGCAAGATTATCAATAATGGATTCTCTCTTATCTTTATAAGATATTGATTTTTTATTTAATATTGGTAAATTTTTACTCTTCCTTATTAAATTAATATATTGAGATCTCCAACTGTCATTTTCAAATATCCCATGAATGTATGTTCCTGCGATAGTTCCGCTTCTATTATTTTCTTTGTACCAACCAAGATCTGAATCTTCAAAAATAGGATTAATCTTTAATGAACTTTGGATTTCATCTAATACAGTTTGACCGTTATGAATTTCAAATCCTTTAATTTCTGATTGGCATGGCCATATAGATTTAGAGTTGATTTGACGTGTTATTTTTTTTTTAAAGAAGGTCGTTTTTAATGGTAGTAATCCAATACCTTTAATTTTTTGTTCAGAAAATTTTTTGGAACCCTCTTTAGAAAAAGGATCTTCAAGAGTTGTACCTAACATTTGTAAACCTCCACAAATTCCAATAATATTTCCCTCGTTATTTGAATAGTCCCTTATATCCTGAGATAAGCCAGAGTTTTCAAGAAAGATTTGATCTTTAATCGTTTGTTTACTGCCAGGCAGAATAATGAAATCATACTTACTTAGGTTTTGCGATTTTCTAATCCATTCAATTAATATTGTTTCTTCATTTTCAAGGGGATCAAAATCCGAGAAGTTACTAATAGATGGTAATTTTATAATTCCAACTTTGATTTCAGGATTTTTAGAAATTGATTTTTTTTCTATTAAATCTAAAGAATCCTCTGGAGGAAATGAATCATTTAACCATGGAATAATTCCAATAACTGGGATTTGAGTTTTACTCTCTATCCATTTTTTACCATTTTCAAATAATGAAAGGTCTCCTCTGAATCTATTTATAATAATTCCCTTAATAAGTTTCTTTTCTTCAGGCTTCATTAATTCAAGAGTACCAATTATTTGTGCAAATACGCCTCCCCTTTCAATATCAGTAACTAATATGCAATTTGCATTTAAATATTTTGCAATTCTTAAATTAGTAAGGTCTCTATGAATTAAATTCATTTCTACTGGACTGCCAGCCCCTTCGATAATTAAGCGGCAATTCGGATTCCGTTCGTAAATAGAATTTAAACTTTTTTTAATTACTTCCCAGCCTGGAATAAACCAATCTTTATAGTAATTTTGTGCGGTTGTGGTGCCTATGCTTTTGCCAAGGTGAATCACCTCGCTTACTGAGTTTCCTTGTGGTTTTAATAAAATGGGATTCATCTCTGTATAGGGATTAATACCACAAGCAAAAGCTTGAAGTGCTTGTGAATATGCCATCTCTCCACCTTCCCAATCAACCCAAGCGTTGTTACTCATATTTTGTCCTTTAAAAGGTATTGGTTCTTCTCCTAAATTTTTAAGAATCCTGCAAATAGCGGTAACCGTTAAGGATTTTCCTGCTCCACTGGAAGTACCTAGGACCATTATTGGTTTCCTTATTTCATGTAATTTTGCTTCTAACTCCATTAGTAATTTATATTAATTTTAAAATTTATTAATTATTAAATTGAATTATAATTTGGTAAAAAATTTGTGTTAATTCTAGCCTCTGCTTCTCAATCTAGAAAGAAATTACTAGAAAATTGTCAAATCGAATTTATCCAAATATCAAGTAACTTTGATGAAACTACTATTCAAGAAAAGAATATATTCAATTTAGCTTTGGAATTATCTTTTCAAAAGGCTAATAGTTTATCTGAAAATATTCAAAACTTTTCATTGCCCGAAGAATTTAATTTTGGACCTATGGAAATACTTGGGTGCGATTCAATTTTTGAATTTAAAGGAGAAGCTTATGGAAAACCATCTAATAAAGAGGAGGCATTTATGAGATGGAAAAAAATGTCTGGAGAAGTTGGATTTTTACATACTGGTCATACTCTAATAATTGGGAATTTTGATTCAACTTCCAAAATTTTTAAAATCACTGAAATAATAAAAAAAACAGTAAGTTCAAGAGTTTATTTTTCTAATTTGGAGGATTGGGAAATCAAGAGTTATGTAGATACAAATGAACCTTTATATTGCGCAGGAGGATTTGCCTTGGAAGGTATAGGTGGTAAATATATAGAAAAAATAGAGGGTTGTTTCAGTAATGTAATGGGCTTAAGTTTGCCATGGCTCAGAAAAAATTTATATAGATAATAAAATTGAATAAAAAAAAACCCTATCTTTAGATAGGGCTTTTTTTGTTGAAATAGGAGTTAATCTAAATCAGGCATTTCTAGAGCTGGTTCACTCTTTCTGTCGATTCCTTTTTCGAAACCAGCAGCGGCTGCCCTAGCACGTCCAGCATGCCAAAGGTGACCGATGAATGTAAACCATCCTAGGAAAAATTGAGCTGCAGCTAACCATTGTCTTAAGTTAACGAAGTTAACAGCATTAGGCTCAGTAATAATTCCACCAACAGAGTTGATAGAAGCGTTAGGAGCATGAGTCATATATTCAGCAGCTCTTCTTACTTGCCAAGGCTGAATATCATTTTGGATTTTCTCAAGGCTCAATCCGTTAGGTCCTCTTAAAGGCTCTAACCATGGGCCTCTGAAATCCCAAAATCTCATTGTTTCACCACCAAATATAATTTCACCAGTAGGAGATCTCATGAGATACTTACCTAGACCTGTTGGTCCCATTGTTGAACCTACATTAGCTCCAATTCTTTGGTCTCTCACTAGGAAAGTAAAGCTTTGTGCCTGTGAAGCTTCAGCGTTTGTTGGGCCATAAAATTCTGAAGGGTAAGCAGTGTTGTTAAACCAGATGAATGTTGAAGCAATAAAACTTGCTACACAAATTCCACCAAGAGCATAACTTAATAATCCTTCACCATTCCAGATGAAAGCTCTTCTTGCCCATCCAAAAGGTTTGGTAAATATATGGAATATTCCTCCAATGATTGCAGTAATACCCACATAAACATGTCCACCAACAATATCTTCAATGGAGTTTACACCGATTATCGAACCAGCTCCTCCCCATGGAGATCTAAATAAATAACCAAGAATTACTCTTGGATCTAGAGTTGGGTTAACAAGTCTTACCTCACCACCACCTGGTGCCCATGTATCATATGCACCGCCAATAAAACACCAGTTAACCGACCATGCTAAAGCACCTACACCTAGAACAATCAAATGATATCCAAGGATATTTGTCATTTGATTTTTGTCTCTCCAATCAGTAGAGAAAAAGGGAAAATCTTCTTCGAGTTTTTCTGGACCTGCTAATGAATGGTAAATACCACCAAAACCAAGAACAGCAGAAGCTATCAAATGAACCACACCTGCCTGGAAGAAAGGCATGATATCAGTAACTTCACCACCAGGGCCTATTCCATAGCCAAACATCGCAACGTGTGGCATACAGATTAAACCTTGCTCCCACATTGGTTTATCAAAAGTGAAATGATTAACCTCAAAGAGCATCATTGCTCCCGCCCAAAAGACTATTAGTCCAGAGTGAGCAATGTGAGCACCTAATAAACGTCCAGATAAATTGATTAATCTAGCATTACCTACATACCAGGCATAACCAGTTTCCTCAATACTTTGGTTTGGAGCTCTTAGTAAATTATTAAAGGGCGTTTCCACGTGGAAGAACCTCCTCAGGGAATACAAAGTTTTCGTGTGGTTGATCCACAGAAGACATCCATGCTCGCATACCTTCGTTCAAAAGTATATTTTTTGTATAGAAAGTTTCAAATTCTGGATCTTCTGCTGCACGAATTTCTTGGCTTACGAAATCATAAGCTCTTAAGTTTAGTGCTAAGCCGACAATACCTATTGAAGATGTCCACATACCCATAACAGGTACAAATAGCATCAAGAAATGTAAGAAACGCTTATTTGAGAAAGCAATTCCGAAGATTTGACTCCAGAATCTATTCGCTGTAATCATTGAATAAGTTTCTTCTTCTTGAGTTGGGTCAAAAGCTCTAAATGTTGAACTTTGAACCTTACCGTCTGTGTAAATACTTGTATCTTCATACAAAGTATTTTGTACTGTAGCTCCATGTATAGCGCAAAGTAGAGCACCACCAAGAATTCCAGCAACTCCCATCATATGAAATGGATTTAAAGTGATATTGTGAAAACCTTGAATGAACAGAATGTAACGGAAAATTGCTGCAACACCGAATGAAGGTGCGAAGAACCAACTATGCTGTCCTAAAGGATAAATAAGGAAAATACTTGTAAATACTGCAATTACAGCTGAGAAAGCTAATGCGTTGTATGGTCTGATTCCAACAAGGCCAGCAATTTCAAACTGACGAAGCATAAAACCAATCAGGCCAAATACTCCATGTAATGCAACGAAGTTCCAAAGACCACCAAGTTGTAGCCATCTTACGAAACTACCTTGGGCTTCAGGACCCCATAAAAATAGAAGACTGTGTCCCATGGCATCACCAGGGGTACTTACAGCTGCTGTTAAAAAGTTACAACCTTCAAGGTAAGAGCTTGCAACTCCGTGTGTGTACCAAGAGGTAACAAATGTTGTTCCGACAAACCAGCCACCTATAGCAAGATATGCACAAGGAAGTAGAAGTAGTCCGGACCAACCAATAAATACAAAGCGGTCGCGCTTCAACCAATCATCAAGGACATCAAACCATCCTCTTTGTGGGGCGCTGCCAACTGCGATCGTCATGAGAAATCGTTTTTTAGCTTCGGGATACGCAGAGACTGTAACAAAGATTGAGAGTAATGTGGGGAAATATTTGTATATCTGAAATGCCTTGTAAAGCTTTCCTGACTTTTTTATTAAAAATTAGGTAAGAATACTCCCTTAATTTGTTAAATTATCTGGATTAGGCTCTAAAAAAAGATAAAAATGAATTCAGACCTCACGTCTTTCGATAAAATCGAACAAAAAATTGGTGGATCAAGAAAAATTTCAAATTATATTATTGGAGGAATGCTTACGATAGGTGGTATTGGTTTTCTTTTGGCCTCAATATCTAGCTATACAGGAAGGGATTTACTACCTTTAGGAAATCCTTCAACTTTATTGTTTATCCCTCAAGGAATCATAATGGGAGCATACGGAGTAATAGCCAATCTATTAAATTTTTACTTGTGGTATTTGGTTTACATAAATTTTGGTTCAGGGAGTAATTATTTTGATAAATCATCAAAATCTGTAGAAATAAAAAGAAAAGGATTATTTAAAGATATTGAAGTTAAATTAAATTTCGATGAAATTAAATCGGTTAAATTAGATATTAGTGAGGGATTTAATCCCAGAAGAAGAATAGCCTTGGTATTAAAAGGTAGAAAAAAACCTCTCCCTCTAAGCGGAGCAGGTGAACTTAAACCACTGCTTCAAGTTGAAGAAGAAGGTGCTCGTCTGGCTAAATTTTTGGGTGTTAATTTGGAGGGCTTAAAATAAAAAAAAAGTATTTTTTAAAAATATTATCGTTTATACAGGTTTTATTTTTGGTTCAAGCTTGTAGTTATAAAAATAATATTGATTCGAATTATTACTGCCAAAAACTTAAATTTAGTTGTACTCAGATTAATAAAGTAGTAGATTTTAAAACTTCAAAAGGTGATTTTGAGGTTAAATTATTTGGTAAAGATAATCCAGTCACAGTATCAAACTTTTTAGAAAACATAGAAAATAATATTTATGTAAATCAAAAATTTTATAAAATAATAAATTATCCCCAAGTAAGGTTTATACATGGGGGTGTTAATCCAGAAAATAAATTTTATATTGAAAGAAAACAAAAACTGAATAAGACAAGTCACTCAATACCTTTAGAAATAAAATTCAAAGAAGAAATAAAACCAAGATATAACTATCAAATGAAAAATCCCAATGAAACTGAAAATTTAGTTAATACTTTTGAAAGTGGGTCAATTGCTATGGTTAAGAGCGGTAAGAATAAGTCTTCATCTACTGAGTTTTTTTTTGTAACTAGTGAGATCCCAGAACTAGATGGAAGGTATTCGATTTTTGGAAAGATTATTAAAGGATTAGAAGTACTCGAAAAAATTAATAAAGAAGACTACATCAAGTCAGTACAAATATCTAATTAAATTTCTAGAGAATATTTGTTTATTTTCAACATTTCTGTATTAACTCCAGAAGAGCGTTTAAGAGCTACCTTACCAGTCCTCGCTATTTCAAGGATGCCGTATGGTTCGAGTAATTTCTCAAGAGCAACTAACTTACCAGGATCTCCAACCACCTCAAGAGTTAAGGCCATATCTGATACATCAACAACTTTTGCACGGAAAATCTGTACTATATCAAGGATATTACTCCTAGTATCTTCTTTCGATGAAACTTTTAGTAACATCAATTCCCTCTCAACAGCTGCGAGATTAGTAAAATCTACAACTCCCAGAACATTAAACAACTTATTAAGTTGCTTAGTCATTTGCTGAAGAGTTTCATCATCACCCTCTACTACCATTGTTAACCTTGAAATCCCTTTAGATTCTGCAGGGCCTACTGCAAGGCTATCTATGTTGAAGCCCCTTCTAGCAAAGAGACCTGAGATTCTACTCAAGGCTCCAGATTCATCTTCTACAAGAACTGATAATGTATGTTTCATGTTTTAAAAGGTTTTTAAATCTCTAATCCATTCATAAGAGATTCTATTGAATACTGAAGGATCTTCATCATGGATACAATGCCCTGAATTGGATACTATTTTTAATTTTACCCATCTATGGAAATTTGCAATCTTTTTACCAACAAACAAAGGTATGAAATTATCTTTTTCTCCCCATATCAATAAAAAGGGAACTTTTCTTGAGGCGTTAAGTTTTCTCAAAAGGTAAGAGGCTTGAAATTTTTCATCTCTTGAAGACATCCCAATACACATTGCTCGTAATGATCTAGCTGAAGTTTTCCTTAAAACTGGTTTTGTCACCAGATCTATTAGTTCGCGATCAACATTATCTTTTTTGAAGTAGGCAGAATTTAGTCCCAGTTTAATTACCCCTAATTTGGTTATCAAAAATAAAATAATCTCTAAAGGGAAAAAAATGAAAAATATTGTTATGAATCTTTCTTGAAATTTCTTAAATAATGTTTTTTTTGTTATTGACTTTTTATATTCTTGAATTTGATCTGGCAGAGGCGATGCAATAACTGTTGCAATCTGATCCTCTAATGAAACAGCACATGTTAAAGCCACTAATGATCCAAGGGAATTGCCAATAAGAATTACTTTTCCAGAATTCTTTGGTCTTATCACCTGTGTAATAAAGTCTTTCACTTGATTACACCAAATCTCATTGTTTAATTTTCCAATTTGTCTTATCCCAGGTTGATCTGAATCTCCAAACCCTACTAAGTCCAAAGAATATGAGGCACAATTCCTTTTCGCGAAATATTCTAAATTGTTCCTCCAATGTTTTCGACTGGCGCCAAATCCATGGAGAAAGATAATTGGAATCTTATTGTTTTCGCCTAAAACACTCCAACAAACTTTAATACCGTTCCAATACCAATAGTTAGGAAAATTAATATTTTTTTCTTTAAAAATACTATTCATATATTCAAAATTTTCAAGATATTTGCATTATCTACTTTTTTAACAAATAAATGTAGATTGAATGTAAATTATAGTAATGATTAAATTTTACTATGGCTAAAGAAATTTTTAGTATTGCAGCAGTTTTTTGGATACTAATACCAATAGGATTGGTTGGTGGTGCATTATTATTAAGGTTTCAAGGAGATTGATTCTCACGAACACATCATAAATTGAGTTATTGTCTACAGGTTAAGTAAATCTTAAATATGAAGATTCTTTTAGTAGGAGCAACAGGGACACTTGGGAGGCAAATAGCTAAGCAAGCTATAGAAGAAGGACATGAGGTAAGATGCTTTGTAAGAAATCCAAGAAAATCTTCCTTTCTACAAGAATGGGGTTGTGAGCTAACAAAAGGTAATTTATTAAATTCTTCTGATATCGAATATGCATTGCAAGATATTGAAGTAGTTATTGATGCAGCGACTAGTAGGCCAGATGATCCAAAAAGTATTTATGAAATTGATTGGGATGGAAAACTTAACTTATTCAATGCTTGCGAATCTTTAAACGTAAAAAGGGTAATATTCCTTTCTATCCTCCTAACAGAAAAGTTTAGAAATGTTCCTTTAATGGACATTAAATTTTGTACTGAAAAACTTCTTGAAAAATCTGATTTAGACTATACAATCTTTAAATGCGCAGCTTTTATGCAAGGAGTTATTGGTCAATTCGCAATCCCAATCTTGGATAGTCAAGCAGTGTGGATGAGTGGGACTCCAACTAAAATTGCTTATATGAATACTCAAGATATGGCGAAAGTTGTTGTAGCAGCAGTAAATAATCCAAAAACTTACAGAACATCATTGCCATTAGTAGGTCCCAAAGCGTGGGATTCAAATGAAGTTATATCTTTATGTGAAAAATTTAGTGAAAAAAAGGCGAAAATTTTTAGAGTTTCCCCCTTCCTTATTAGTGTCACTCAAAAAGTAGTTTCCTTTTTCCAAGATTCTCTTAATGTTGCTGAGCGATTGGCTTTTGCTGAAGTAACTAGTAGTGGTGAATCATTAGATGCTGACATGAGCAAGACTTACGAAATATTGGAACTTAAAAAAGAGGATATGACCTCACTAGAGAGTTATATAAAGGAGTACTATCAACAAATACTTAAAAGATTAAGGGAAATGGAAGCAGATCTTAATATTGAAGAAAAAAAGAGATTACCTTTTTAGTATTGCAATTTTAGAATCAGATAGTATATTTGTACTATATTAAATATTGTTGACCTATGTCTGTTTCTAAGTCTAAAAACCTTGAACGAAAACTAGATAATTTTGCAAAAGAAGCAAAAAATGAATTGAATAATGTTTGCGGATCTTCATTGTGGGAAAGCCTTGGGTTTGTTTTTTTTGATCAATTAGAAGATTCTGAAAAAATTGCGAAAGCAAATTTTTACTATGGACAACTGCAAATAATTAATGAAATTAAATTTTCAATTTGAATTGAATTGCATATTTTTAAGTATGTAATTTTTTTAAATCAATTTTGGCCAATCTTTTTCTGATAATATGTACTTAGTAAAAGATTAATTAATGATTGAAACTTCAGGTGTAATAGAGAAAGAGCAGGGGAATGGATTTTATTTGGTTACTTTAGAACAACCTGAAGGTCATCAATGTTTATGTAGAGCTGCGGGTAAATTGACTAAATTTAGAATTAAATTATTAGCTGGAGATAAAGTGTTAGTTGAGATAAGTCCTTATGATCTGTCTAGAGGGAGGATAACTTATCGAGAAAGAAATGCAGGTAATTCTAGACCTACTACTAATAAAAATAATCCTAAGAGAAATAATAAATAAAAAGTTACTTTAGATAATATTTTCTATAGCTTCTTTAAATTCACTTCTTTGTTTAACACCTTGCCATTGTTTTTTTAATAATTTTTCTTTAAAAAGTTGAACTGTTGGTGTGCCGTTAATGCCAGCTTGCTTTGCTATATCTTGATCTTTATCAATGTCTATTTCAACGCCAAGAACTGCACCATCAAGTTCCTTAATTACTCTTTTTAACTGAGGTTTCAAAACATGACATGGGCCGCAGCTTGGGGAACTAAAAATTACTAAGATAGGTTTTTTACTCTCGTGATAAAGTTTCCTTAACGCATAGCTGCCTTTTTGCCATTCAGAATTTGAATCGAAAGTATCTTCATTAACTTCTTCTTCAATAAAATCTGATGAATTAAGTTTTTTTTCTGGTTCGGGTGTTTCTCTGACTATAGTTTTTGCTAAGTTTTTCTCGGCTAGCCACCTTTCGGTAGCTAATGCTGCCATGCACCCAGTTCCTGCAGCGGTAACTCCTTGTCTCCACTCAGAATCAACAACGTCACCTGCTGCGAAGATGCCTTCAATAGATGTTTCTGGCCTTCCTGATTTGCAAGCAATATATCCTTTATTATCTAAATCAATTTTGTTGCCTAAGAACTTCGTATTTGGTGTGTGCCCTATCGCGTAAAAAAGACCTTTTATATTGATTTCCCCTTTACCTTCTTGAGAGTTAATAGTTTCTATTTTCTCAAGCCATTCAGAGCCATCAGCTTTATCAACTTTTGTGTTCCAATGAATTTCTATCTTTGGATTAGCTTTTACTCTATCTACCATCGCTGCGCTAGCCCTTAATTTTTCTGATCTAACAATCAAATGCACTTTGCTTCCATACTTTGTGAGATATGCTGCTTCTTCACATGCAGAGTCGCCCCCTCCAATAACAGCTAATTCTTCACCTCTAAATTGTGGGGTTGCTCCATCACATATTGCACAAGCACTTATTCCTTTACTCCAGAATTTATCTTCGTTTATCACGCCTAATCTATTTGCACTTGCTCCAGTTGCAATAATAATTGAGTTAGATTTTATAGTTCCTTCTAAAGTTTTTAATTCAAAGGGATGTGAATCAGTATTTATTGAGACAACATCACTTTCGTATAAATTAGTGCCCCATCTTTCGGCTTGAGCTTTCATTAGATCCATTAATTCAGGACCTAGTACACCATCTGGAAAACCTGGATAATTTTCAACAAATGTTGTAGTCATTAATTGCCCACCAGGAATTCCACCAGAATTAAATCCTGTTACGAGCAATGGTTGAAGATTTGCTCTTGCTGCATAAATTGCTGCCGTATAACCTGCAGGACCTGAACCAATAATTACAACATTTTCTACATTAGAAATTTTTTCTTTATTTTCCATTTATTTGCGAATTTCACTATTAATAATAATAAACAAACCCAAATAATGTAGGGCGGATTTTACTCGTTTATTTATTGTTTTAGTCGTTCACTTTTTGATCTAATAATTTTTTTAGTTCTTTTGGGAAATTTAAAACAGAATCTTTTAAATTTTCGTTCTTTTCTCCAATATGCAGTATCCACTCTCTAAATTCTTCAGCAATTGCATAACTGTCTTCATATCTTTCTAGAGTATCCATTGCAGAAATTCTGTTAGTAGCCCAACAGGTAGCTATGTCGATCCTTTTTCTAATGAAATTGTCCATTGAAAGTTTTAAGTTGTTTATAGATAAACACATCAGAGAACAGTTATATTGTCTAATAAGTTACAACTTTGTACTTCCAAACAATAATTTAATCTTTAGTTTATATTTGGGCCAATTTTTGAAGTAATTATAAAAAAAATATAAAGATATAGGGTTAAACGGCCTCGCTATGATTTGCAAGTAGTCTTTCAACTTCCTCAAAACCCTCTTTAGCTGAATTTATTGCAAGTTCCTCGCTAACTTTTTCTTCTGATATTAATTTTGCAGATATTTTCTTTAAAAGAGTTTCTTTCTTTTCTCTTAGTGAACTAACAATTTCTTCTTCTATGATAGATTTTATTGCTTTAGAAATTATTTTTTTGTCATTTGCCTCCTCAAATGTTCCTTGGACTAATTCCTGAATAAATAATCGATGCACTTCACTACTTCTGAGAAAGCTTTCTGTGGCATTAATAATTCCTTCAACAAGAGCTGCATCAGGTTCAGAATCATTTTCTGCCAGCTTAAATTCCCAATCTAAATGTCTTCTTTGCCAACCTGCCGAGTGGAGACTAGGCATGACTGTCTGTGAATAAGTATCAACTGACATTTCATAAATTCTCTCTGCTAATTTCTCGCACCAGTCTTTACCATGCTTTTCTAGGTTTTTCTGCATAGCTTGCCTTGGAACAGCATGTCCACCATGATGACTGTGACATACTCCATCAGGACATTCTATTGCTTTTATACTCATTTGATTATTTAGTACCTTTATATTCTAGATAGCTATTTTTTATAGAAAAGAAAATATATTTTTAACAAAAATCCAAGACTTTTGACTTTCTTCAATTTATATTTAGTATGTTTAAAAAAATAAATAAATTGACAAAGATACTTATTCCTTCCGAAACAAGCTCTGGTGAAAGGAGAGTTTCAGCTACGCCAGAAGCGGTAAAGAAATTAAAAAGCCTTGGATGTGATGTTTATATTGAAAGTTCAGCAGGAAAATTATCAGGATTTAGTGACTTATCATATGAAGAATCGGGGGGAACAATAATAAACGAGGTAGATCAAAAAATTTGGGGTGAAGCTGACTTAATATTTTGTGTTCAAGCTCCATCAGAGGATAATTTAACTAAGTTAAAGAAAGGCGCTGTTCTTCTTGGTCTCCTTAACCCATATGGTAATAAGGAGCTTCTTAGGATCATAAATAGTAATAAGATTTCAGCTTTATCACTAGAGTTGCTTCCGAGGATTAGTAGAGCTCAATCTTCTGATGTTCTTTCTTCACAGGCCAATATTGCTGGATATAAAGCAGTCCTTTTAGCTGCAAGTGAGTTAGATAGATATTTCCCAATGCTTATGACTGCAGCAGGGACAGTCCAACCTGCAAAAGTAGTGGTTCTTGGTGGAGGCGTTGCAGGATTACAGGCAGTTGCGACGGCGAAAAGACTTGGAGCAATAGTATTTGTATCTGATATTAGACCTGCTGTTAAAGAACAAGTAGAGTCCCTCGGAGCAAGATTTATAGAACTTCCTGAAGTTGAGGAAAAGCCAGGAGAGGCAGGAGGTTATGCAAAAGCTGTAACACCTGAATTCCTCTCAAAACAGAAGGCAACTTTAACAAAATATTTATCTGAAGCTGATGTTGCTATTTGTACTGCGCAAGTTCTAGGTAAAAAGGCCCCTGTTTTAATAGACTCTCCCATGATTGAAAAAATGAGACCTGGAGCAGTAGTTATTGATTTAGCAGTTTCTCAGGGAGGGAACTGCGAAGGAACAAAATCAAATGAAACTATTGTCAAAGATGGGGTAAAACTTATAGGAGCGGGCGAATTGCCCTCTTCAGTTCCGTATGATGCAAGTTCACTTTATGCTAAGAACTTAACATCTTTGATTACACCATTTATAAAAGATGGTGTAATTAAATTAGATAAAGAGGATGAACTCATTTCTGGATGTTTATTAAGCGATGAAGGAGTTGTTCTTCAAAATAAAGTTTTTGAAAATTGAGGTTTTAAAATCATGTCTTTTATAAGTCTTCTTTGGGTTCTTTTACTAGGTAGTTTATTAGGTCTCGAATTAATTGGAAAAGTTCCTCCTACTCTTCACACACCTCTAATGAGTGGAGCAAATGCAATTTCAGGAATAACAATGCTTGCTGCCTTGACTTTAATTGTAAAAGCAGAAGGTAATGTACCACTTTTAATCATTGGTTCAGTTTCTCTTGGATTTGCTCTTTTCAACGTTGTAGGCGGTTTCTTTGTAACTGATCGAATGCTCGCGATGTTTAGTCGTAAACCATCAAATAAGAAGTAATTTTTAACATGAATCTACCTGTAATCATTAAATTCGTTATTGACCTTCTAGCTGTACTTTTACTGGCTTTAGGAATAAAAGGATTGTCAAAAGTAAAATCAGCAAGGGATGCCAATAGATTAGCTGCATTTGCAATGTCGCTTTCAGTAGTAGGATTACTTTCTTATTATTTAGGCACTTCTGGAATTGCTATTCAGTCTTGGATTTGGATAATAATTGGATCAATCTTAGGTAGTTTATTCGGAGCAATTCTTGCAAAAAAAGTACCTATGACTTCTATGCCTGAAACAGTGGCATTGTTCAATGGTTGTGGAGGAATGTCATCACTTTTAGTGGCCTTAGGAGTAGCTATTTTTCCTATATCTGGTGGCCAAGAAAATTTTGATTTTTTTAAGTCACTGATTAACGAAATTTCAATATCTGTTTCTATATTTGTTGGTGCCATTACTTTCACAGGTTCAATTGTGGCGATGGCAAAGTTACAGGGTTGGCTGTCAACTCCAGGATGGACTCAGAGCAAAGTTAGACATTTTGTAAATATTGTTTTTGCAGTTGCTTCCTTGATAGCCTTTTTTGATTTGATAAAAGGCAATACAAGTTCTATTTGGCTTTTAGTTATAGTTTCTTCTTTATTAGGTATTGGAGTTACTTTGCCAATTGGTGGAGCTGATATGCCAGTCGTTATATCTTTATTAAATAGCTATTCAGGGATTGCAGCAGCAGCAGCAGGTTTCGTTGTAGATAGTCAGCTTTTGATAGTAGCAGGCGCAATGGTTGGAGCAGCAGGCTTAATACTTACTCAAGTAATGTGCAAGGGTATGAATAGATCATTGGTCTCAGTTCTTTTTGGAGGATCTTTATCGGCACAAAGTACATCCTCTTCTGGTTCAGGAGAATATACAAATATAACTTCTTGCAGTGTTGAAGAATGCGCATTGACTTTAGAGGCAGCCAACAAGGTAATTATTGTTCCTGGTTATGGTCTGGCAGTAGCTCAAGCTCAACATACTTTAAGGGAAGTGACAAAAAAACTAGAGCAAAATGGTATTGAAGTTGTTTACGCAATTCATCCTGTAGCAGGGAGGATGCCTGGACATATGAATGTACTTTTAGCAGAAGCAGATGTTCCTTACGAACAACTTAAAGAGATGGACGTTGTAAATCCTGATTTTCCAGCAACGGATGTTGTTTTAGTTTTAGGAGCAAATGATGTGGTTAATCCTCAAGCTAAAAATGATAGCTCTTCTCCTTTATATGGCATGCCAGTTCTTGATGTGCAGGAAGCAAGAACGGTATTTGTAATTAAACGTGGTATGAGTGCAGGTTACTCCGGAATAAAAAATGATTTATTTGATCTGCCAAATACCTCAATGGTCTTTGGGGATGCAAAAAAGGTACTGAATGATTTGATTGGAGAATTAAAGGATCTTGGAGTTGGGGAAAAATAATAGCATATCTTTTAGTTTTTCAGATTACGTAAAAAATAAGCCATTTCGAGAAGTCTTACCTTGGATAGGTGGCGACTTACAAACTTTGAGAGATACTTTTGTTATTGATTTTGGTAAATCAAAGAAAAATAAAAAAATATTCTTTCCGATTAACAAAATTCTTTCTAAAAAATTTGAATGTGATTATCTTTTAGGTTTTTTAGAATTACCTGAAAACTTAAACTCACTTAGGGGTTTTGTAATCGTTACTCATGGTTTAGGGGGCTCAACTAAACGTTTTGGTTTAAGAAGAATATCTAGGAAATTAGCAAATAATGGTTTTGGAGTTCTTAAATTAAATCTAAGAGGATCTGGTTCTGCGAGATATTTAGCTAAAGGAAATTATTGTGCTAGATGCTCCAGTGATGTTATTTCAGCAATTAATTATTTTAAAAAATTCATTAACTTAGAATTTAAAAAGCTCATTAAGATGAATAATCTTCCAATTTACGGAGTTGGATTATCTTTAGGCGGAACAATTCTTTTAAATGCCTGCTTAGATTACGATAAAAACAAAGGAGAAAAACTTTTAGATGGCCTTGCCTGCGTGAGTACCCCTTTAGATTTATCTTCATGCAGTCTCTGTATTGAAAAACCTAGAAATTCTATCTACCAAAAATGGTTACTTCACCGCTTAAAAAATCAGTTATGGGATGGATTTAATGATGAAGGCAAACTCCTTGATAACGAGAAATTAAGAATAAAAATTAGAAATTTAAAAAGTATAAGAGAATTTGATCAGAAATTTACAGCTCCTAGTTGGGGATTTAATTCTTTAGAGGATTATTATATTAAAGCTTCTCCAATATTTAGAATCCAAAACTCAATAAAAAAATTACCTCCAATGCTTTTTATTCATGCAAAGGATGATCCCTGGGTTCCATATAAGGATACTTTGAATTTAAGAAAAGAATCTATTGATAAATTTACTATTTTAATAACTGAAAAAGGAGGTCATAATGGTTTTCATTCGATTAATGGTTGCTGGTCAGACGAAGTCGTAAAGAACTGGTTTATGAGTATGTAGGACTATTTGAAAATGGTGTTTTTTTAAAAATCCATTTTTCTATTGGCTTACCGTTAATAATATGTGAGGTAAAAATTTCTGAAATTTTTTCTGGAGAAACTTTTTCATACCAAATACCATCAGGCCAAATAAGAAGAATTGGGCCGTTCTTACATACCCTTAAACAGTCAGCTTTTGATCTTAATATATGAACGTTTTTTGTAGAGGGATCATTCTCAAATTTTTTTAAAGTCTTTTTCAGACATTCCCATGTTTTTTGTCCTTCATTGCCTTTAAAGCATTTCTGTTTTGTAGGTGTTGCGCAAAGTAGAAGATGCTTTTTAATATTCACTTTTATCCAATACTTACGTATTTTTTCCCTTTTTTAATTTCTTGCTTAACAAAAAGTCTGGCCCAATTGTCTACTTCAAGAATATCTTCTAATTCTGGACTCAAATTCAAATTCTTCATATGTGATTCACAAGCTTTACTTATAAATGTTGGAATTTCTTGAAAAGAAATTTTTTCTTTTAGGAATTGCTCAACAGCCATTTCATTAGCAGCATTTAAGACTGCAGGCATAGTTCCAGAAGATTTTCCTGCGGCATAGGCAAGTCCCATACATGGATATTTAAACTCGTCTGGCTCTTTAAAAGTTAATTTTCCAATTTCACTTAGGTTTAATCTTTTCCAATTTGTTTTAAATCTTTCAGGCCAACTCATCGCATATAAAATAGGTAGCTTCATATCTGGCCAACCTAATTGAGCTAATACTGAAGAATCCTCCATCTCAATCATTGAATGAATAATACTTTGAGGGTGAATAACTATTTCGATATTTTCGTAAGAGGTCCCAAATAAATAATGAGCTTCTATAACTTCTAATCCTTTATTCATAAGAGTTGCAGAATCTACAGTTATTTTTTTTCCCATATCCCAATTAGGATGTGAAGTCGCATCTTCCACTGTGACATGCTTTAAATCCTCAACGGCCCAATCTCTGAAAGCACCACCAGAAGCTGTTAAGTGTATGGCTTTTAAACCTTTAGGCATCTCTCCTGTTGAAAAATCTGCATTTTCATAATTAGGTAATCCTTGTAAACATTGAAAGATAGCAGAGTGTTCTGAATCTGCAGGTAAAAGACTACTATTATTTTTCTTTAATGCAGGAATAACAATTGGTCCTGCCGCAATTAAAGTTTCTTTGTTAGCAAGTGCAATATTTTTCCCCGCATTAATTGCTGACATTGTTGGAATTAAGCCTGCACAGCCTACTATCCCTGTTACCACAGTATCTGCCTTATCCCATGCTGCAACTGCGTTAATCCCCTGCTTTCCACCTAAAATTAAGGGAGAATCATTCAAATCTAAGTTATTAATATTATCTTTTAAATCTTCTATAAGGCTTTCATCCTCAATTGCAACTACCTCTGGTGTATGTGTTTTAACTTGTTCAGTTAATAAATTAATATTTCTTCCTGCAGAAAGAGCTACGGCTTTAAACTTATCAGGCTGCTCACTAGCAATTTCGAGAGTTTGAGTCCCTATTGAACCAGTAGAACCGAGCACAGTAATGTATTTCAATTTTCTCTGATATTTCTAATATCTTCCCATTTAAAGGTGTATTTAAAAAACAAAAATTTCAAATTGGTTTTTTTCTTAAAATTTAGACCCTTATCCATGTTGTTATTTCCTTTGATTGATCAATAAGTTCAATACCTTTTTCTTTTAACAAATTTCTTATTTCATCGGCCTTCGCATAATTCTTTTCCATTTTTGCTTTCAATCTTTCATTAATAAGAGATGAAATTTCTTCTTCTGTTATTTTACTTTCTTTTACTAAAACTTCTTTTTTAAGACCAATTACCTCAGTCAACTTTGCAAGAGTTTTAAAATTCTCAAGTAGAAAGAATTTTTCATTTTGGTCTATTTTAAAACCTTCAACCCTTTGAAATTGGTTTAAAAAGTTTTTTAATGGTTTCGCTAAATCGTAAATAATTGCAATAGCACCTGCTGTATTGAGGTCATTTCCTAGGGCCTCAGAAAATTTAAGCTTTTTTTGAGATAATTCAAAACTTATTTTCTCTTTATATTCTTCTTCGATAGATTCATCTTTATCAATAGATCTAAAAACACCTTTTGTAAGTTCCATAAAAGAAAGGGCTACATTAATATTTTTCCAAGCTTCTGAAGCACTCCTTAAAGCATCTTCAGTAAAATCAAGTGGTTTTCTATAATTCACAGTCATAACAAAATATCGCAAAGTCATAGGGCTTACACCTGACTTAATTAGCTCTCTGATAGTTTTAAAATTTTTAAGGGATTTACTCATTTTTTGTCCATTTACATTGACCATCCCATTGTGTAACCAATAGTTCGCTAGCTTTTTGCCATTAGCTGCTTCTGATTGGGCGATTTCATTCTCATGATGAGGAAAAATTAAATCAGAACCACCTAAATGGATATCGATAGTATCTCCTAATTCATCTTTAACCATCGCCGAACATTCAATATGCCATCCTGGCCTACCTTTACCCCATGGCGAATCAAAAAATGGTTCATCATTTTTAGCTTTTTTCCATAGCGCAAAATCTTGCGGATTAAGTTTTTTACTATTTTCCTCATTTTCCATTCTTCCTTGCTGATTGATATTTTGTTCATGTAAATTTTGATTACTTAGCTTTCCATAATTTTTATTTTTGAAAACAGAATAATAAACGTCTCCATCCCTAGAGTATGCAAAACCTTTGTCCTCAAGGATTGTTATGAAGGAGCAGATATTGCATATATGATTCGTTGCTCTGGGCATGCTATCCGGACGCATTATCCCTAAAGAATCCATATCTTTATGAAATTCAACGATATTCTTTTCAGAAACTTCCTTCATTGAACTGCTTTCTTCTTTCGCTCTTTTTAAGATCTTGTCATCAATATCTGTAAAATTTTGAACATACTTCACTTTGAAATCACTGTAAATTAAAAATCTTCTCAATACATCCCAAGCGATATAACTTCTGGCATGACCAAGATGACATAAATCATAAACAGTTACCCCACAACAATAAATTTTTACTACATCATCAATAGGCTTAAAAACCTCAACTTTTTTGCTTAAAGTATTAAAAAGTTTGATCATCTTAAAATAAGTATTTCATAAGGTTTATTTTGTCTCCATCCAATTGTCTCCAATTCCAATATCAACTAAAAGAGGCACATTTAATTTTACACAATCTTCCATAGTCTTCTTTACTAATTTCGTAGTAATATCCAAAGAATCTGGTTCAACTTCAAACAATAATTCATCATGTACTTGTAAAAGCATTTTTGCTGGAACATTCATTTCTATGAATTTTTTATTTAGTTGAACCATTGCAATTTTAATAATATCTGCACTTGAACCCTGAATTGGGGCATTGGCTGCAGCTCTTAGTGACTGTGCTTCCATGCCAGCTCTTCTTGCGGATTGCAAGTCAATTTCGTAAGGATCTTTTCCAATTAGTCTTCCTAGTCCATTTTTATCAAACTTAAATTCTCTCTTTCTACCAAAAATTGTTTTTACATAACCTTTTGACAAGGCAAGCCTTTCTTGAAGTTCAAGAAATTTGAAAATTTTTGAATATCTTTCTTTATATTTTATTAGGAATTCTTTTGCTTCTGGAGTACTTACTCCTGTAGAACGTGCAAACTTTTTAATTCCCATACCATAGATAACTCCGAAATTTATTGTTTTCCCAACTCTCCTCTCATCAGAAGAAATTTCTTCTTTCTCAAAAATTAATCTTGCAGTCAAAGAATGAATGTCATCATTTTTATGAAATGCATTTATTAGTATTTCTTCATCCGCTAAGTGAGCGAGTATTCTTAATTCGATCTGAGAATAATCAGCTGATAAAAGTTTCCAATTTTTTTCAGGCAAGAATGCTTTTCTGATTCTCCTACTAAATTCAGTCCTAATAGGGATATTTTGAAGATTAGGATTGCTACTACTTAGTCTCCCAGTCGCTGTAGCAGCTTGATTAAAGTTTGTATGAACTCTGCCTGTCTTTTCGTTAATAAGATTTGGAAGAGCATCAATATAGGTGCTAAGTAATTTGCTAAGAGTTCTATGTTTTATTAAATATTGGATTATTTCATGTTCGTCGACTAATCTTTCCAGAACTACTGCATCTGTGCTCCATCCTGTTTTTGTCTTCCGTGATTTTTTCTTATCCAAATTTAATTTTTCAAACAAGATCTCACCAAGTTGTTTTGGTGAAGATAGATTGAAACTCTCATCTGCTAACTCATAAACTTTACTTTCAATATCTTCTAAGGTACTTTTTAATTCTTTTGAGAGTTTATCCAAATAAGGGATGTCGATGGTTATGCCATTTATTTCCATTTGGGACAATACCGGCTCTAAAGGGAGCTCGATTTCTTCGAACAATTTGATTAATTCATCTTTTTCCTTTGAAAAACTTTCTTTAAAAATTTTGACAATCTTAAAAGTTAGAAAAACATCATAACCGCAGTAAATACTTGCTTCATCAATATCAACAAATGAAAAGTCTTTATTTTTTCCAACTGTCTCCTTAAATGAAGGAGGCTTAAATCCAAATAATCTAAAACTAATTTCACTTAACCCATGTTTCTCCTGATTATTGAGAAGGTAGTCTGCTAACAAGGTGTCAAAGGTTACGCCTTTAAGATCAAGTCCATGATTAAAAAATATTTGTCTATCAAATTTAGAATTTTGGAGTGCCTTTTCTTTTTTTGGATCTTCTATCCAATTTCTAAGCTTTGAGAAAACATCTTCAATTGATAATTGATTGGGGGTCTCCTTTTTTGTTTGATGACCAAGAGGTATATAAAATAAATCATCATTTTCTTCTCCAAGACATAACCCTATCCCAACAAGTTCCGCATCGATTGGATTCAAACTATTGGTCTCTGTATCTAAAGAAACTATTTGATTAGTCTTGTCTAATCTTTGAATTAATTTGTCAAGTAATTCGAAATCATTTACAACAGTTACGTTGATTTTAGGGATTTTATTTTCACTATTTTCTAATTCATTATTGCCTGCGACTTTTGGTGACTTCTCCTCCTCTTTAGCTACATTATTTTTGTCAAAACCACCTTTGCTGAAAGTTGAATTGAAAATATCAATTTGTCTAAGTAGTGTTGATAGTTCTAATTTTTTCAGTGACTCTGAAAGTAGTTCTTGATTTATATTTTTTAATTCATAACCGTTACTTAAAATTAAAGGCACCTCAGTATTTATTTTTGCTAAATCCCTGGAAAGAAAAGCATTATGTTTATCGTTTCTGAGCTTTTCTATAACTGAACCTTTGATGAATCCTTTATATTTCTTATCGTTGTTCTGCTGAATCTTGTCCAAAGCCTGATAGATTCCATCAAGCGTATCGTTCTCTTTTAGTAGATTAATTGCAGTTTTTGGCCCTACTCCTTTAATACCTGGAATATTATCAGAACTATCACCAGTTAGGGCTTTGAGATCAACTACTCTTTCTGGCGCAACACCTAATTTTTCTTTTACTCCATTTTCATTCATAAGAGTTGGATTTCCACTTTTCGCATATGGACCACCACCCATATAAAGTACATAAATATCTTTTTGATCATCTACTAATTGAAATAAGTCCCTATCTCCAGAAAGAATATTCACGCACCATCCTTTAGAAGAAGCATCATTTGCAATTGTGCCTAGGAGATCATCTGCTTCGTATCCTGGAGATTTAAAAATTGGTAAATTAAGGCTTTCTTCTAAAATGATTTCTAGTTGTTCAATATCCTGAAAAAAAACATCTGGTGCTACATCTCTATTGGCCTTATAATTTGGATCTAATTCATGTCTGAAAGTAGGTTTTTCGGTATCAAAAGTAATACAAACACCCTCAGGACTAATATTTTTACAATTATCCAGAAGGCTTTTTAGAAATCCATAAGTGACACTTGTTGGAAATCCGTCTTTGGTAGTTAAACCTCCATCAATCCCTTTGCTAAATGCATAGAAGCTTCTAAAAGCAAGTGAGTGGCCATCGACTAAAAGTAAAATTGGTTTTTTAGAGTTTTCAGATTTTAAACTCATTTTCTCTTCTTAGCCCATGGTGGAATATCAATAAAGATTTGCTCTCCAGGTTCTAATCCATCAATTACTGAAGTTTTATTTCCACTACTAATACCAATTTCGATTTTTTCAAATTTGGGAGAATTGTTTTTATCAACTTTCAAAATTCCTTTTTCACCTTTTTCAGTGACAATAGAAACTGTTGGTACTAGGATTTTTTCTTCATTCCCTTCGACTCTAAATTCAAGATCTGCAGTCATTCCAATTTTAATTTCTCCAGAAATATCTTTAAAATTTAAAGTTACTTCGAATGAGGTTACATTATTATCTTTTACAGCTCTTGTAGCTATTTTTTTAACTATGGCACTATATTTTTTTGAGGGATAAGCCTCGATTCTTACTGAGGCTTCTTGACCTATTTTTATTCTGCCAATGTCACTCTCAGGAACTTTAGCAACAATTTCTAGGCCCTCTGATAGTTCAAAAATAAAGTTTTTGGTTTTAGGGTCTGAACTTAAGTTTGTACTTGGTGTGACATAAGATCCTATTTCAGCATATTTTGCAGTTATCTTTCCTCCATAAGGAGCTTTAATTAGATAGAAACTTTTTTCAGCTTTTGCATCATTAAGTTTTGCACTACTAATGTTGTAGTTATTTTTATAACTTTCATAGTCTTCTTTACTTACCGCGCCTTCTTGATATAAATATTCCCTTCTTAAAAATTCAGATTTTTGTTTTTCTACATTTAATTCAAGTTCTTCAATTTTATAGATAAAGTCTTCATCATCAAGAGAAGCTAAAACCTGATCTTTTTTTACAAGATCGCCCTCATCTACTTTGATTTCTTTTATTACGCCTTGCTTCCGAGGCCCAATATTGCTTGTCCTTATTGCTTTTACCTCACCACTAGTATTAATTGAATCTGAGAGGATTCCTTTTTCAACTTGAACTACAAAATCAGAAATATCTTTTGACTTATTTTTCTTGAAGGAATTGGTTATAAAAACGAAAAATATAGCTAGAGAAAGCAATATAATTCCACTTCTTAGATTTATATTTTTTTTTATTAAATCAAACATTTCTTTTTAAAAGCAGAAGTAGAGAATATTTAGGAACTAAATAAATAATCACGACGATTATAATTAACTTATCCAAGATTGGTTAAGTAAATACTATATTACTAGAAGATGTTTTCTTAATAATTTTTCCATAATTTTTTTCAAATGTTAAAAGCAGGTATTATTGGATTACCAAATGTTGGAAAATCAACCCTATTTAATGCACTTGTAGAAAATGCTAAAGCCCAAGCGGCTAATTTCCCCTTTTGTACTATAGAACCTAATAAAGGCATAGTTTCGGTCCCAGATCAAAGGTTGCAAGAGTTAGGTAACTTGAGTTCTAGCCAAAATATTATCCCAACAAAAATTGAATTTGTAGATATCGCAGGACTAGTAAAAGGAGCTAGTAAAGGCGAAGGTTTGGGAAATAAATTTTTATCAAATATTAGGGAGGTTGATGCAATAGTTCATGTTGTAAGGTGCTTTGAAGATAGTGATGTAATTCATGTTTCTGGAAAGGTAGATCCCTTGGATGACATTGAGATAATTAATCTGGAATTGAATTTAGCTGATTTATCTCAACTCCAAAAAAGAAGAGAAAGAATTAAAAAACAGGTTAGAACTAGTAAAGAGGCAGCTAAAGAAGATACCTTACTAGAAAAAATTGAAGAAGAGCTAGAGAAAGGCCTTTCAGTTAGATCAATATCTTTGAATGAAGAAGAAAATTTAATAATTAAGCAATTAGGCTTCCTTACTGCTAAACCAATTATTTACGCAACTAATTTGAATGAAAATGATTTAGCTGAAGGTAATGATTTTTCATCAACAGTTCAGAGTTTTGCAAGCAATGAAAATACAGAATGTATAAAAATATCAGCGCAAGTCGAATCTGAATTAATAGAGTTAGAACCAGAAGATAAAAAAGACTACCTTATTGGCTTAGGAGTAGAAGAAGGGGGATTAAGTTCTTTAATTAGATCAACATATAAATTATTGGGATTAAAAACTTATTTCACTACCGGAGAAAAGGAGACAAAAGCTTGGACAATAAAAGATGGGATGACTGCTCCTCAGGCAGCAGGAGTAATTCATACTGATTTTGAAAAAGGATTTATAAGAGCTCAGACTATTTCGTATCAAAATTTAATTGATTCAGGTTCAATTTCCAATGCAAAAACTAAAGGTCTTTTAAGAAGTGAAGGTAAGGAATATATTGTAAACGAAGGTGATGTAATGGAGTTCTTATTTAACGTTTAGTAAGTCTCTTAAGGCTTACTATTCTGCTTTTTGAATTTAAATTAAAAAAAAGAAATTAATAAAATTAAGATACATCCTAAGCAACTGCCTATCAACCCAAAAACAATGGTTGTAAAGCCATCATCGTAGCCATATTGTAGTTGTGGTAAGTAAGGGGGTATAGGCATTATTTTTCAACAGAATTTTCAATATCTTCCAGTAAATGTTTAGTTGATCTACTAAAACCATTTGTTTTTAAATAGTTTTGAGCCTCTCTAAATTTTTCAGCTACTCTTTTTGCATAAGGAGTATTCATGGAATTTTGAGTCATGTTGAAAATGCGACTCATTTTATAATCTGATTTAGGTAACCCCTTGATAAGTATTCAAAAATACAAGAATATAAAAATAGGATTTTTTACTTACTAAGAAATTTATTGTGAAAAGTTCTTGATTTTCCAAATAAAGTTTTCAAATTAGAAAAATTGACAATGACAAATATATTATTAATTCTTTTTTTTGTACTTTTATTTTTATTACTTTTTTATTCAAAACGGAATAGAGGGTTAGCCCAAAAAACAACAATTAGTCCAACTTATGTACCTTTCTTAAAAGAACAAGAATTTAATCCTGACATAAGTACTGATAATTGGGATTTACACAAACTTAGATTAGATAAATTTAAAAGATCACAATATAAGGGATTAACTTTCTTCGTAAGTTCAGAAAATAAAATTTACTATCTTTCTGAAGAAGGGGATAAGGTTTATTGCTAACTGGTGAAATAAATTTTATAAATAAGAAAAGCCGATAGAAATTAAAAATATTAATGAAGTATTTTTTTTTGTTATCAGAAAAGTTCTATAAGTTTATCGAATGGGAGTGGAATACTTTAAAAAATCTAAGAAGAACAAAAAGAAAGAATTTTTTTAAAAGAGGATCATTTGCGTTATTTAGTTTATTCTCTATTCTTTTTTTAATATTTTCTCCTCCTATCGCTTTTGGATTGTTATTTGGAGAGGGATTAAAATTTAGTACTTTTTTTATTTGGATATGGATTTTAAATTTGAAGTTTTTTTGAAAATGTATAATTTATTTCCCGAGATTATTTAAAATTAAGAATATAAAAAAATAAACTTATGCCAAAAATATTCAAACAAAATAAGTTCGCTTTGTTGGGAGCAAATATATTAATAGTTTTACTTTGGGTAACTATATCTTCCTTTTTGATGAGTTTATTTCAAAGTGAAAATGCCCCATTTTATATATATAAAATTTCTTTTTTAATCAGATTCCTTCCTCCTATTTGGGTTACATGGTTCCTTTGGATAAAAAGAGGTGGTTTAAAAAGATAAATTACAAAAGCATTTTTACGGATTTACTATAAAAACAAATCAGTTAAGATCTGTAAGCCTACTTGAAATTTTCATGTAAGAATTAGGTAATTGAGAGATTGTTTTTAGCTAAGAAACAATCTCTTTTTTTTACAAATATTTTTTCTCATAAAAAAGTGTTTGTCAGTATCCCTATTGACAAACACTCATGACGATCACTTTTAAAAATTAAACAGGCAATCTATTATCAATTTCTACAACTCCAGAATCCATAAGACGGCCGATTTTAATAACTAAAGCCATATCCAGCCTTGAAAATTCAGATTGATGGTTAGTTATCCAATCAAGTTCGGAAAGAGTTATAACTCCTAAAGTGTTTACTTTAAGAAAAAGTAAGCCTAAATTCATTTTAAAAAATTCCTGGGATTATCCATCCGAATAAGCCATAATTTACAACTAATGCAAATAAGCCCATCATTGCCATTCTTCCATTAGTTCTCTCGGCGTTTTGCCAATAAGTTGTTTTTGAATTTTCCATTTTTTGATTTGTAGAAATGTTAAATAGTAGGTTTTTAAACGAAACCAGGAATTATTTGACCAGTTGTTAGATATGCTCCAACAGCAGCAATTAATCCAAGCATTGCGAATCTGCCGTTAAGAGTTTCAGCAACAACTTTTTCTTTTTCGATTGTTTTGACTTTTGTGTTTGTGTTTTTCATTTGATTAGAAGATGAATAGTTTAAATTTTCGTTTTGAAATTGCTTGGTTAAATAAGCAACGAGAATGGCTGTAAAGAATACAATTACAGCTAAAAAACCTGAAAGTGGACTCATTAAAAAATGCCAGGAATAATTTGTCCAGTTGAAACGTAAGCACCTACTAACGCAACAAGGCCAATCATTGCCCAACGACCGTTAACTTTTTCTGCATTTTGTGGGTAGCTGTCGTAAGAAACAGACTCATCTATGTAAGGACGTGTCTCAGTTGGAAACATGTTCTGTCTGCCACCTGATTCAGTAGTAACGTTTGAATTAGCCATTGAAGTTGTGTAATTGTTAATTAATGTAACACTACTATTAACAAATGTAAAGTATTAAGCCGAAATTAAGTTATATTCAAGATATTTATTACATAATTGTAGCATAAACATTACATATTTTGTTAAATAGTTGTTTTTTAGGCTTGCTACGCTTTACATATTGGTTCGCAAGTTTTTAAGAGTTCAATGCGGTTTTTAATTATTAATTTTTAAATCTTTAGAAAGATATCAATTTGGTAGAAAAAACTACATCATTCTGAAATTTGAATAGTTAGTTTTTAGGTATCATTTATTTCACTTTATTATGGAATTCGCAAAAAAAATCATGACCGAAAAAGCTGAAAAGCTTAATGGTAAAGCAGCAATGCTTGGAATGTTTGCACTTGTAGGAGCCTACTATTTTACTGGTCAAATTCTTCCAGGTATTTTCTAATAAAAATCCTTTTTAAATTTTTTCAGGGCTTTATCAAGCCCTTTTTTTCTGGATTATGCCCTTTTTAATTATCTAATAATTCAAATAATTAACTTATACAAATGTCAATAAATATTGATTATTTATTTTTGACACCGAAGTCCATATTTTAGGAAACTCTTAAGCTCACAGAAATAAAAAACTTTTTTGGGCTGGATCACTTATCCATAATTGTGAGCAACATCTGTCCACCCTTTCTGGTGAAGTTCGTGCCACTTTTCCCAGGCTGAGTCTATGTTGAGTTTTTCAGAGGATTTGTACCCTCCAGGTTCACCAAGATGATTTGTATAGAAAAGATGAGTATGAATTTTTGAATTAGGTTCAAGAGAATTTTTACACTCTTCGAAAAAGATAATTCTGCTGCCTTCGGGATTTAGTAGGCATCCGCTTGGCTTGCTACTGCTACAACCAAATAAGTACTTAGGCTCCATGCTTTTCCCTTAATAGGCTAGGTAGATTTTAATACATTTGTACTATAAATTATATCTTCCTTGTTTTGCTGTCAATCCTTTTAAGGTTAAGTACTTATTTACTAATAATTATTTTGTTTTTTAATAAATAAGATAATTTCTTTAAACATATGAATTACAGGGAAGATTTAGAAATCAAACTACAAAAAGTAACACTTGCAATGCAAGAAGTTGTAGATGATATCCATAAAACTGATCCTGAGAAGCAAAGAATAATTTCCAAACTTATAGAATTTAAAGAAGCAATCATTTCAAAGGGAATTGAACTTAACATTGAATTAGAGGCAGCCTAGAAATATTGAATATCTCATGCATGTTTAATAACTTTTAGAATGATGTTATTAACAAAGAAGGGTTATTTATCAAATGCAGCCTGGTACTTTTGAATTATTGATCCTAGTATTTATCTTTTTAGGTCTTCAAGCCTGGTGGATTATCCCAATAGTTATTAAGAATAATAAATTAAATAATAGAGGTAAGGATTTAAGAGAGGAAATTAAGCAATTAGAAAAGTTATACAAAAAATAAATTAGTTTATTATTTTTGCAAACTACCTATTATTAGTGAAACTCAAATATCTAATGAAATTAAAAAAATTTATTCCATTTTGCTTCCTTTATATTGGTACTTTAGCTTTAGCACAACCTTCTCTTGCTGAAGAAAAGATTGAAGTTATACCTATTATTCAAAGTTCAAAAGGACTAAGTGGTGAAAAATTTAATTATCTCGAGGGTAAGCCTGAATTAAGACTCTTAAAAGTAAAAATTCCAGTTGGCTTGAAAACTCCAATTCATACTCATCCTTCCCCAATGTTGGTTCATGTTACTAGAGGAAGATTAAAGCATGTGAGGGGAGAAGAAATTAATTTCTTTAGAGCGGGTGATGCATTTATAGAGAGTAATAATGGGGGGAGCCACTATGTGAAAAATGTTGGGAAGAAGCCGGCCATACTTCATGTGGGAGTTGTATCAATAGTTGGAATGCCTACGGCCATAAATAAATAATATTTTTCTGTAATTTTTTCAATCTGCATTAGGATTGAACTTTTATGAAGAACAGCTGTAGTGAGATACTCCTCCATAGTTAAAATACTGGCTTGGCTTTAGTCGATTATATTTTTGATCTATTTCTGAGGATTGTTCTATATATGGATTGCTAAAGACATCCTGTAATTCTTTTATTTTTTTGTAATTTCCTTTTTCAGCTTCTTCATATGCGGGAACGACCATCCATTCGCGCCAAGTATAGACTGGATTAAGGGATTTCATTGATGCTGATTTCGCTTTAATATTTCCCTCTTTCTTCAAGATTGATTGCCAGTTTTGAAGCCATACTTCCCACCTATTATTGAGCTGGTCATTAATTGGTAGATAGAAACAGTCTTTTAAAGAATCTAAGTTATCAGGGATTTCAGAGAGTTTGCGGAACAAAATTGTATAGTCTGCTTTTGAAATGACCATGAGATTAAAAAAATCATTTATTAGAGCTTCGTTGTAATGTTCTAAACCAAGCTTGTTTGCCCACATTTTCATCAATTCCTTATTCATTAATTCAGAAAAATCTTTTTCGATTTGATCTAACTTTTCTTGATCTTGTTTGCTTCGTGAAAGTAACGGACTAAGAGATGAACAGAATGTTTTAAAGTTGATTGCCGCTGCAGAAGGCTGGTTAAAAAATGAGAAATGTTCACCTCCACCTGTCCATGGTTGAAATCTTGGATCAAATAATTCACAGAATCCAAAGGGGCCATAATCCAAGGTATAACCACCAGCAGCACAATTATCACTATTGAAATTACCCTGGCAATAACCAACTCTCATCCAGTTGGCTATAAGTGATATGAGTCTTGATCTGTATAAAGAAGCCAGTTTTATTACTTTACTTTCAATTGAAATCTCATATTCAATTTCATCTTTATAATTTCTATCAATTAGATGTTGAACTATCATCTTTAGTTCATTGAGCGCCTCATCATGCGCATTATTACGAACTCGTCTTGCAAAAAGTTCAATCTGGCCTACACGTAAAAAAGATGGAGCGACTCTCGTAGTAATTGCCGCTAGATTATCAATCATGATGTCAGGCTCAAAATACCTGGACCCTTTGGAATACCATGGTCTTCTAACTATTTCTGAACGTGAGACATAAAGTGTTAAAGATCTTGAGGTAGGGATTCCCAATGCATCCATTAATTCCTGTGCGAGAAATTCTCGTACGCTAGACCTTAAGACAGCTCTGCCATCTGCTCCACGACAGTAGGGAGTTGGACCTCCTCCTTTAAGTTGCATTTCCATTCTTTTCCCATTGAATAAACCTTCAAAAACAGAAATTGCTCTGCCATCGCCATAACCATTGCCGGTGCCAAAGGGACATTGTTGGGTATATTCAGTTCCGTAAATTGATAATGCATAACCTGTTGCCCAACCAACAGGACTCATTGGATAATTAGCAACAGAAATATCACCTGAGAAAAAACGACAAAAATTTTCGTCTTTAGTAAGATCTGAGCTTAGCCTTAGTTCTTTAAAAAGTTTGTTGCTATGGGAAATATATTCTGGTTCTGGAATAGCAGTTGGCACAACTGGTACATAATGACCTGAATATATTGAACGCGGCTTGTGATCATTTCCATCTTTTGTTGATTGAGGATCTGCTTTAAGAGAATTCATAAAAGAATAGTCAGATAGTTGAGAAAATTCAGAAAAATTTTCTGTAAGCTTTCCTTTTAATGAATCAGATTTTGTTGACATCAAATTTGTTATCTATTCTTTTAGGCGCTCTAATTTATTTAAATTAAACACCTAAATGTATTTTATATAGATTCTATTAGGGATGGTTTTTGGCGATACGTTTGAGATTAAATAAAAGTTAAAAGTTAATACTTAATTAAAAAAAAGGATCCGCGGTAAGACATTTTTTTGGCTTTTAAAAAATAAAAAAGAACTTCTCCAACACATCAACTTTTTAAACAAGAACGACTGCAAATACTAATATATTCACAAGTTTTTTTAAGCTTGCTTTCAAACAATGCTCAAAAAGTTTCACGATTTAATTTGTTGATCGACTTATACCACCCCCCTTATTTCCGCACTATATTACTTGTAAAATTTTTCTAATTTACCCAGCCTTTGAGCAAATCAAACACACTAATAAAAAGTCCAAAACCAATAATTGGGGGCGCAACCCATCTTGTCATGAATTTCAAATAACGTGTCGTTTTGATTCCTACTTTTGAATCACTAAGTTCTTCATTAAACTTTCCAGGTACTACCCATCCCATAAAGAAAGTAACCAAGAATCCACCAAAGATAAGTAATACCCCTCCAAAAATCGAGTCAATGGTTCCTAGAATGTTTAAATTCAATGCAGAAGGAATACCTGCTAAGAATAGGAAAAGAGTTATAAGCCAAACAGATTTTTCTCTTTTAAAACCAAATTTATCCATTAATGAGGAAACTGGAACTTCCAATAATGAAACAGAGGAAGTTATTGCTGCTATATAAGCTAGTGCAAAAAATGCAACAGCTACAATTCTTCCAACCGCTCCATATGAACCAAGGCCCGTAGGTATTGATATAAATAATGCACCAACTGTTGATTCAGAAATAGCATCACTTAAACCAAATGTTAAAACAATAGGAAAGGTAATAAGTCCTGCCATAAGACCCACCAAAGTATCCAATGATGCAACTCCAACACTTAGTTTTGGAAGATTACTCTTTTTATTCAAATAGGAAGCATAAGTCACCATAACTCCAATTCCTAAACTTAAAGAAAAGAAAGCTTGTGTAAAAGCATTTCTTATTGTTTGAGGGTTCCTCAATTCATCAAAGTCAAACTTAAACAAAAATGTTTTGTATCCTTCCCATGCTCCTGAAAGTGAAATGGCCCATATTGCTAGCGATAGAAGAATAATAAAAAGTATAGGCATAAAGAATCGTGTAACCTTCTCGATTCCTTTTTTTATCCCTGATGAAACTATTATGGCTGTAAGAACAAGACTTAATAGGTGCCCCAATAAAACACTGCTTCCACTACTAATTGAGCCAAAGAAAGCTTCTGCTTCACTTAAATTTTTTGGTAATCCAAAAAATAATGAATGGAACAAAGTATCTGCGGTCCACCCCATTATGACTGAATAATATGATGCTATTCCCAAGGGAGCTATAAAGAAAAGAATTCCTAATGGATACCAATTTTTTCCAGCTAACTTTACTGGTGCAAGCAATGTGCTGGCAGTAGCGTTTCTTCCTAAAGCCATTTCAGCAACAAATACTGGAAGGCATACAATTAAAACGATTAGTATGTATAAAAGTACAAAAGCAGCACCTCCACCTTGAGAGGCTCTGTAGGCGAAACCCCAAAGGTTACCAAGACCTACTGCGCTACCAGCAGCTGCAAGAATGAATCCCAACTTACTAGTCCATTGTTCTCTTGGAGAAATTTTTGAGTCCAAAATTAAAATCTTTTTTTTATAGTTGATTTATAACCCATAAATAAAAATTAGTTAATACATTGCTTAATAAAAACTAATCTTTATTGAATTATTTTTTTTTGCAAAAAGATTTAATATCTGAAAAACATCTTATTACTGCTATGACCATTGAAACGACTATTCTAGATTTTCAACTAAGTAATACGTTCGAGCAATATGAATCTTATATGAATGCTGAGGGACAGCAGTCGATGTTTAAAGAAATGGGAGTTAAAACATTTTATATTGGTAAATCATTAGATGATCCTCAAAGGGCAACTGTAATTTTTCAAGGACCAGAAAATGTTCTATACGATATTTTTATGAATCCTGAAACAAAACCTATTGTTGAAGCTTCAGGGCATATTTATGCGGGTACAAAAATAACTCGATGGATTTCTTGAAAAATAAATCTTTTATGAATTATCAACTTTTAATTGAATCATATTCTTTTGGGACATCCCTTTCTGAGCAAGAAATAGAACTTTTAAGTCTGGAACTTGTAACTCAAATCATGAACATTAATATATCAACAGATTTTGGCTGTTTTAAATCGGCCCCCACCCATATATGCGAAGGTCTAAATTTAAAAAAAGATACTTATTGGATTATGTGCCTTGCTGAAATATTAGATTTACATAACCCCCCCAAATTTGGGAAAACGAAAAGTGTGGAGGTTTTCGATTTACTTCTTGAAAAAGGACTTGTTAATGGATAATTATTTAATTATTTGAGTATTAAAAAAGTTGTTTTTTCTTTATTCTGATAGCATTAACCTAGGATAAGATTAATAAATGAAAGATTCTAATGAATTGATATTAGGAAATATTATTAAGCTAACTAGATCAAGTGAGAAGAAATTTAAACAAGGAAATTTTAAAGGGGCAATAGATGACAAAATGAAGGCAAATGCAATTTTGAAATCCAAATCTTGTGATAAAAAAATTATTGAAAAATATAGAGAAGAATTATCTAGATTGTATTCCTCAAAATTTGATCTTATTTTCGATCATAAGCTGAAAATTGATGAAATAAAGAGAAATCAAATAGTAAAAATGCTGGAAAAAAAAAGTAAGGAAAAATTAAAAAGTCTTGATTATAAAGGAGCAGTAAAAGCCTTTAGGAGGGCTGAAAAATATTTTTCAAATTAAAATCAATCTAAATCTTAGAGATTTTATAAGATAAATTAAATTTATAAGTTTGAGAATAAAAAATGATGAAAGGGTTGATTTTTGTTCAGAATTCGTTTCTTTAAAGATATATCATTTTGGTACTACTCATGGTTATGCCCCAATCTACCTTGGAAAGCTTATTATTTTTCTTGATACTATCTCTTGTTGCTACATACATTGTGAATTTAAAGTATTCTTCGAAATTAAAAATACAGAAGTAGTTTTTTTATCTATCTTTTTTCTTTATTAGATTTATTTCCTTGGATCACTCCAAGTCTCTTTGTATAACCAGCTTAAAAAAGTAAGAGTAAGTATATTCCCAAATGCATAAGTTATTCCTAATAATGGGTCATAAATATTTGCAATAATCGTCGACATTATAAAGATTATTAACCCTGAAACAACCAAATCCTGAATAGGCAAATGGTTAAAATTCATCGAATTAATCATTTGATAATTGTTTTTAATAGATTAAATTAATTATAAAACTAACAGGTACCTTATTTATTTATAAGGCAATATCATCTAAGATATGAACAATTTTAGGATGGCTAAAATAATTGTAGTTTTTTCATCATTATCGTATTTGAGTGTTTCTTTTTTAAGAAATTATAATTCTCCAGAAAATATAGAAAAAAGATGTATCCTTAAATTTGAAAAAGATTTTAAAAATAATTTGGAAACATCTCATGAAGAATGGAATCAAGTTTTAGATTTAGCTGATAACAATTATTTAAAATGTATGGGAATACCTCATTTTTAATTATGGGAGAGGCAAAGAGAAGAAAAAATTTAGGCATTCCGCCTAGAGAAAAAACTGAAGATATAAAGTTGCCTCAACTTGATAAAAAAGCCATACAACAAAAAGTAAGGTCTACTTTGTATAAATATCCAATTATCCCTTTTCTTTTTTATGGAGCTGCAATATTGATCCTAATCGGAGGTTTATTTTATGTTTTTAAATCCTTCAATGTAGCTTAATTCAAAGGATAATTAATTTTGATATTTATGATTTTTTGGCATCATCAACAAAAAAACTTGAAGGATAATAAATGATTAATTTTTATTGTGAAAAAATAATCAAAGAAATAATATATGAGAATTATTTACGATTGACACCATCATATGGTGTTGTAATTTTAGATTAAATTAAAACTATTTATGAAAAAAATAAATAAAAAATATGATGAAATAATTCATCAAGCGGATAATGCAGTTGGAAGAAAAGAAGTAGTTAGTTTATTAAAAAAAGCTGCAATAATTATGTCTAAATCTGAGGAAAACTTAGCTGCTTAAATTTAAAAACTATTTTATAAGGATAAATAAAACACCATAAAGAATGATTGATGAGGATGCAGCCATAATGATAAATGGTAGTATCATGCCTGAGTTTAACCATCTTAAAAGTCTAATTTTTTTGTTAATTACTCTTGACATCTTTTCTGAATCCCTTTATTGCAACCTAACAAGTAAATAAATGGTGTAAATGATTAATTAATCTTTTTAAATATCATTCTTTAGCTATTTTGGAATTAAATTTTCTAAAGAAAATTATTTTAATTTCATCCGAATTTTTTATCCTAAGAGAAATTTTTAGGTAATTAATACCTTGTATTCTTCAAATTTCTTATGCAAGATTTAGAAACATTAGATTTCTAAATAATGATTAAAAATTTAAAAGAGGGCCCTGAAGAATTTAAGGATTATGATTCAGAACTGTTACTTAAGATTCTAAATAAGACATCACTGGAGAATGAAAAAGATAATGATAAAGATAATGATAAAGAGCTATTTGTAGATGAAAATTGGAAAATTAATTCAAAAAATACGAGTAATATAATTCCTTCAGATAATTCAAATTTGAAAAGAATATTATCAGATATTTTCCCAAATAAAAAAATAGTGATTCAAGATAATAATGATGGGTCACAAACAATTTTCTTATCCTAATTTAGGAAATATTAAAACCTTATTTATACTATCTACTCAATATTTATTGTTTTGAGAAAAATTTAGTAAAAATTACTCTCGCGGAATTTTTTTAGAGATGTTATCGTTCACTAACGTTCATCCAAGTTTATATCTCTGGACGCATGAAATGGGAGTAGGGAACGGGATTCTCATTAACTGCAAAAGACCATGAATAACCTCTTACAAATAAGAGAAAAAATCAAAAGAGCCAATAGGCTATACGAAGCCCAACTTTTGGCTACTAAAAGTGGAGAAGTTACTCCATACAGAAGATCCGTCTTTGAAGAAAGAATCAGAAAAACACAAAAAGAAATGAAATTGAAAGACTCAAAAAATTAAATTCTTTTTTGAAACTGATCAATTAAGAGGGGGTTTTAGCCCTCTCTTTTTTTATTTTTATAAAACAAAGTAATTATTAATTTATTTTTTCGATTATCGATTATTAAAAACAACATAATTTTGATGCTTTTACTATTGATTTAAATTATATAAATGGCAAATTTAATTCAGTAATTAAGAAGTAAAAAAATATGTTTAAAGAGAAAAATAAACAAATTAAAACCTCACCCAATAAATCAAATTTAGATCAAGTTTTATGGTTTATAGAAAATTATTTGCCCCAAAAGAAAGATCGAGGTGTTCAAAAAAAATTGTATATGGATAATATAGAAGCAGAGACTATTAAGATATTTTCTAAATTAGCCTCTACACGTTCTAAAACATTATTACCAACTACAAAAAATACGACAATTTCTTTTACCTTTGGTAATTGGGCCTTGCCTTACCTAAAATTGCTTAAGAAAATAGGAATAGCTAAGTAAGAAAGTTGTGATCGACTAGAACTAAATTTATCCCGCAAATAAAAATAATTTAAGATTAAAAA
Source organism: Prochlorococcus sp. scB243_498I20 (assembly GCA_000635015.1). Lineage (GTDB taxonomy): Bacteria > Cyanobacteriota > Cyanobacteriia > PCC-6307 > Cyanobiaceae > Prochlorococcus_A. Next base: position 28,181 of record JFMR01000049.1, on the reverse strand, counting down.
GTCTCAGAAAGTTCTTTTCGAAATTTAAGGAGGAATACTTACTTTACATAAAAAATACAATTGCTAAGTTTAAGATAAGAGATCTATCCATTAATGTTTCTAAATTATCTGCCTAGTGAAATGGTTGAAGTTGTTGGTTTGACAATGATTTTTTCATTTCTAGTTGGAACTATCTTGATTTTGTTATTTACATCAGATCAGGCCAATACAAAGAATCTATATTTAAAGAAGGCTAAATAAATTTTAAATAATTTGTTTATTTATAAAGGACCTCTGTGTTTAATAAAGTTAACTCGCAGGTATAGAACATAATTTTTAATATTGATACATTAACTAATTTAAGATTATGGGCGAAGCTAAAAGAAGAGAAGAATTAGGATTGCCACCTAGAAAAAAAAATGAATTAAATAAATCTGATAGATACTTTTCATGGCTTCCAATTACTAAATCAAGAATTAAGAAATACCCTTACATGGGTGTAGCAACAATGGCACTAGGAGCGATAATTTTCTTAGTAAGTGGAGGCGCAAATAGTATTAATTAGTTAGATTTTGGCTTGGCTTAGAATATATCTAAGATTTTTTTTGTAAAAGTTTAACGCCAGATATTATTGAGATTATTGAAGCTATACCAAGAAATATCGAGTAAAAAGGTTGCAAATTAATAATGCTAAAATTACCCGTATGCCATTTTATTAACCAAAAAGCATCTACTCCTAATGGTTGAAGAATACTATAAATAGTCCCAGATACAATAGTAATTAGTAAGGGGATTGCTGCAATTGCGGTTATTTTTCTGTGAATTTTTCTTTGATTTGTTTTTAATTTTTCCATTTATTTTCTTAAAAAGATATGTAATTCTTTTTCGTTTTTGCATGGCATCCATTTATCTTGATTTTTATGTATTCCTTCGCAACCAAGTTCTAAAGATCTATTTTCGGCTTCCTCTTCAGAAAGAAATGTACCCCTCATATGTGCATGCGAATAACTATTGAAATTTAGAGATAAGAAAAATAAAAAAATTAAAAATTTAAAATTTCTAAGAAAAATATGCATTTTTTCAAATAAGTATTTGTATTAAGGAGAGATTTTATCAAATATTTTTGTTTTGCCAGTTTTATTAAATGAAACTACTTTGTAGTTCTCATAATCATGAGAGTGCGAGTCGTGAGAATGCATTTCCATCCCTGGAGAGCCAAGTGGCATGCCAGGAACTGCTATCCCATTGATATTTGGTTTTTCTCTAAAAAGTTTGTTGATTGATTCAATCGGGATATGACCTTCAATCGTATAGTTAGCTATTTGAGCAGAGTGACATGATCTCAGGTTATTGGGAATTTGATATTGGTTTTTAATTACTGAAACATCCTCAACTATATTATCAACAACTTCTAATCTATTATCTCGTAAATGATTTATCCATTTTTTGCAACAACTACATGATGATGATCTGTAAGAAATAACTTTTGGGAAATCTATATTTTCTTGAGTTAAAGCAATACTCCTATTTGGATTAATTATATTTGTAAAAAGAATTCCAGAAAAGATTAGATAATTTAAAAATCCTCTTTTCATAAGTATTTTATTAAATGCCATACTAATTACGACGATTAAATTTTAATATTTAAATTAACCATAAATGAAAATTTATTAAAACGCTATTTAATTAAAATTAAGACACTCATAATTGCCATTAAAAGATTTTCGATAAAACTAATAATTCCCAAAGGAGTTTTTGCATAACCACCAATACATGCACAATTTAATTTTAATTTATCCAAATAAACAGCCTTAAATACAGAAATCATTCCAGAAATACCTAAAATTAGGGCAATAAAAATAATTAAAGAGGGAGGAGAAGATTTAAGAAAACTTATTCCAATTAATAATTCGCAAAAAGGATAAATATATATCCAACCATTAAATTTAGAAGATATTAAATCATATTTCTTATAACTTTTTCCAAAAGCTTCAATATCCATAAGCTTGAGCATCGCTAAAAGACAAATTGATATGCCCATAAAAATTTGGAAACTTTTAAGCAATGAAATGGTTATCAGAAATGAAGTACCAAAGACTGCAATTAAGGGGGTAAATGACTTAATCTTCATTTTTAACTTTTGAGGATAGAGTCACAAATACTAGATGGATTTGCTTGTTTAACTATTTTTAGTCTTTTGATAAGTTTGTCTCGATCTATTTGATGTTTCAAATATTTAATACATAAATTTTTTTCCTGATATACCGCTGCTATTGGAGCAATCTTTAGAGCAATAGCAAAAGTACCAATAAGTAGAAGAATGTTTGTAGCTAATCTAATATTTGGTCGAAAATTTGATCTCATTCGTATTCTTTATTTCTGTCAATAACTTCCCTTAAATATATATCTTTTAGCTCGTCATTGTATCCATTTTCCTTTACAAATTTCTCTAATTCCTTCAACTCTTTTTCTGTCATTAAGCAGATTTGGATATATTGTTTTTCATATTTTCAATTTGGTTGATTAATTCATCTAACCATTCTGTATTGTTTTCGGATCTTTCCTGAAAATATGTAATTTTAGGCTGATTGATTTCTAGTGTCTCATAATCTCCACTCATAAATTCCCCCTAAATTTATACTCTGCATAATTTATCTAGAGAGATTATGTGCATCAATAGGTTCTATTACTTATTAAACATTTACCATGAGTAATAAGTCGCTTTTTTAATAGTATAAATATCAAGGATTTATCTCTAAAAAATATGGCAACTAATGAAGAACTAGAAAAAAGAATTGAAACTTTAGAAAAAGAAGTACAACATCTAAAAGCTGTTCTGCAATATCAAATGAGAAATAAGAAAAAGTGATTCTTATTTCATAGCAATTACTTTTGGTCGGATAAGCATTTTCTTTTGGCGGTATTGGGCACCTAATGAAAAAGCTAAATACTAAAAATTAGTCCATAATAAATCACTTTTGAAAAAATAAATTTAGTCATTGATATTCAGAATATATTTGTTTATATATATATAAAACTACTTGAAATGATTAACTCAATAGCTATTACATTGTTACTATTAGGCTCTTTAGTTGCATACAAAAGACTCAAAAGAAAGAAACGGCAATTTCACGCACCACCCACAAATCAGCTTCCTAGTTGAAGATTAAATTCCATCTTCGTCTTCTCCAAAAGGATTGTATCTAATATCCCAGATGAGAACTACTGCTATAGATAAAAGCAATAGACCAAAAATAACTTGAGGAGGTGGAAATAACATCAACGAAGTATAACAATTATCAATAATCTTTGTTTATGAAAATTTTAAAGGGTAATCGATATTATTTGGTTCTAAATGTTTTACATAACATGCTGTTGTGCAATTTACTCCCTCACTATTGATGCTACAAGAAGTTATACATTCAAAAAAACTTTCCAAAGCATCTGAATCTTTAATATTTGAATAAATGTCATTTTTCATGTTTAATCTTCCATTCTGAAGCTTATCTAGCAATTAAATTTTAATAATGTCAAATTTTAGGTAAAGTACCTATGCACCATTTTTTTTAAAAAAAACTATTGAATCTATAAGTTTTTTCCCACCCTTCCTCTAATAGTTTTTTATATTCTTTTCTTGCTTCTTCGATAGATTCAACCCTAGAGCCTTTCATAACTGGCTTACTTGATCGCTTAAAAACGCAACCATAAGAGATTAAAATTGCATTTATCATAGAAGAGTTCTTAGAACTATCTTCAAAAGGTTCAAATACTTTAATCCTCGATCTGGCTTTATTGATTAAAGTAAATTTTTCCATAAAAAAAGGGCGTTAGCTTCGCCCCAATCAAAAAGCGGGATAATCCCCATCACCCGGCCTTTTTAAAATCTTAGCACTACATATGGTGTTTGTAAGTATTTAAAATTACCTATTGATGGGGTTGTTTGTTTCTGTTTAATTTGTCATTATAGGAGTCCCCATCACCTAGGCTCGTAAGAGTCTTTTTTTTTGCTATTTTTCCTTTTAGGCTTAAGCCCTTTTAATTAGTGTTTAAAGACTTTTTATTTAATTTTTAAATTTAATAATTAATAATTAAAAAAATAGTTTTATTAATGCAAACCTACATCGTACATTGGCAATTTCCAGATCAAGAAAGCCATATGCAAGGGGCCGAGGCTTTCGCGGGTTTTGTCGAAGGAGGATGCGAAGGTGATGAATTTGAGGGGTTTAAAGTTCTTAATCGAGTAGTAAATCCTGAGGGAGCTAATGGTTGGGCAATAGTTGAATCTTCAAACCATCAGAACATTTGGAAATGGAGTAGTATCTGGGTCGATAATTTTGGCGTGGAAATTGAAGTTACGCCAGTTCTAACGGATAAAGAATTTCTTTCAGTCCATAAAGAAATTGAAGCAGCCTCTAACTAACAATTATTTTTTTTAGTATTTGACTTTTGAACTAAAATAAAAGGGTAGGGCCTATTCTTATGGAAAAATTTTCTTCTGAAGAAATTGAGAATCAATACAATTTAATAAAAATGCTTTTAGCTGAACCTGAAAAGTATATAGATGCAATTAATGCAATAAAAAAAGATATTGCTTATATGCCTATAGAGCTTAAAAAAAAACTTGAGGAAGAAAATATTATTTTATGAATGAATCATAAATCGCGTTAATCATAATTGTTAATTTTTAAAAATTAGAAAATAGCCATTCTTGAAAACTAACCGAAAGAATCTAAATCTCTACGATGGTGAACTGTATTTCCGTTATCTTGTCCAACTTTCTGTTCTATCATTAAATCTGCAATTGTTGGATAATCTTTTGCATTATCAAGATCTCTTGCATTTTTATCTTGAATTGCGAATGGTGATCTTTTTAAATTCATAATTAATTTCCTCAAAATTTTTGTTGGATTCTGATTACAGATCCTGGATTGTCATGTACGTAAGTGTTGAATTCTCTCGCAAGCATTAGGCAATCGTATGCATCGCGCGCGTAGAAGCCAACTTCATGTGTCTTATTTGTTGAATCTTTGTAACTCAACACATATTTATTACAAGATTTTATTGGTGTTGAAGGCATTTAATTTATCTCCATTACCACTAAGTTCTAACTAGGCATGCTATTCAATCGACTAATAGAAATGTACGGTTTAAGGCACAAACATATACGGATAGAGGACCAACAATTTAATTTAAAAACAAATATAATCGCAAAGTAGATTTTGCAAAGAAAGACGATATTTCAGTTACCCCTGTAAAAATATTTTTAGCAGTATTCTGTTTTTGCAAAAAACTTTTTCTAGGTAATATTTTAAAAACAAATCAACTATCTTGCTAAATTAGCGAGATCGAGATCATAAATATATTTTTCTCCATCATCATCACCATCGTCATCATCATGGAAGGAAGAGATTAATACATAAACTCCTCCAAGTCCCAAAAACATAGATAAATAAAGAATAGGATCTGTCATTTCTAAATTTTGAATCATTCAAATTAAATTTGAGGAAGCTTTTCAATATCTATATTTTCTTTTAATTATTTGGATAAAAAAATTTCTACGATCAAAAAATTTTTTTTATTTGAGAAAATTAAAAGTAGATCTAAAATAAGGTAAATTTACTGTTTTTTTAAGTGAGTTTTAAAAATATTTTAAAAATCAATGTGCGGAAGATTTGAGCTGAAAACTAAATTTGAGAATTTGCCAAAGGTTTTGAAACAAGACTATCCAAGTGGACTTGATTCTAAATATGAAACTCAAAGTCTAATAAGACCTAATGATCCTGTTCTTGTAATTAAAAACGAAGGAAGAATTAAAACTACTTTTATGACATGGGGCTTTATTTCTCCTTGGGCCAGAGACCCATTTGATAAAGAGAGACCAAGACCATTTAATGCAAGATCAGAAACTGTAGAAGAAAAAAAATTATTTAGTGGAAGTTGGAAACATAAAAGGTGCCTAATACCTGCAAGCGGTTTTTTTGAAAAAAAATATCGTGTTCGAAAATCGAATTATGAGACTTTTTGGTTGGGCGGAATTTGGAGTAAGTGGACTTCACCAGATGGCGCAGAACTTGAGAGTTGCTGCGTTTTAACAACTGAACCAAATGATTTAATTAAACCTTTACATCACCGCATGCCTGTGATTGTTCCTAACGGATATGAGGAACAATGGACAGAGCAAGTTAAAGATGCAGATGAATTAAGAGGATTATTTGCAATCATGATGAGTTGCTCCCCTGATGGTTGGCTAATAGAGGATGTAAAGAAAAAAGATACTGATCAAATGAGTTTGTTTTAAATGGAACGCTTACTAATTCCAATGTTAGATTAATGGCTAAATCTTATTGGTTGATTAATTCAAATAGTTCAGAAGTTAAAAGATTTATGAAAAACGACAAGAGTGTTGATGGAGTTTTTGAATATATGTTTATAGATACTGGAAAAATAGTTGGGGGATTAGGAAACAAACCACCAGTAATGACAAATACAGTTTCTGTTGAAATAGATTTAGCTAGAGAAATTTATAAAAGATTACTTTCTAAGGGATGGAGGAAAATTGAAAGAAAATGGAATTAAAAAATGGAGTTAGATCTGTGCGTATAAATTACTGATGAAAATAATCTGAAATTCAATAATGAGAATATTAACTAAAATTGACACCCGATCTAAAATATAAGGAGATTAGTAAATTATTTTTTATTGCAGATAAAAATAAAACATCCAAAATGGCTACCAGAATAAATAAATATTTAAGTGAAGTCGGTTATTGTTCTAGAAGAGAAGCAGATAGATTAATCCTAGAAGGAAAGGTAACCATTAATGGCAAAATTCCAGAAATTGGAACTAGAGTAGAAGATAGTGACCAAGTTGAAGTTAAAGGTCAAAGAATACAAAAATCAAAGAGACAAAAAAACATATACTTAGCCTTTAATAAACCTGTAGGAATTGTTTGCACAACAGATAGAAAAGTAGAACCCAATAATGTAATAGATTTCATTAAATATCCTAAAAGAATTTTCCCCATCGGAAGATTAGATAAACTCAGTGAGGGATTGATTTTCTTAACTAATGATGGAGATATCGTAAATAAAATACTCAGAGCAAGAAATAATCATGAAAAAGAATATATTGTAAAAGTTAATCGTCCTATCAATAGCGACTTTATTCAAAGTATGAGTAATGGAGTTGAAATATTAGACACAATAACTAAAAATTGTTTCGTAAAACAATTGGGTCCAAGAAATTTTAAAATAATACTTACACAAGGACTTAACCGTCAGATTAGAAGAATGTGTGAGGCCTTAGGATATAGAGTACGATCATTAAAGCGTGTAAGAATTATGAATATTAAGTTAGATTTGCCAACAGGAAAATATAGAGAACTTACTAAAGAAGAACTCTTAGAATTAAATAGATTACTGGAAAACTCCTCAAAAACATATGAATAATCAAAAGGCAATAACAATAATTGGAGCTTAAGTTAATTGGTCAAAATAGATAGCAAATACAGTTACCAAAACGCAGAATTTTGAAGCTAATGTGTTCCAGATTTATCTAAATCAATTTTTGTAAAATTAGACTTACTAACTAAATTAAAGGATGGGATAAGCTATCCATCCAAACAAGGCATAGTTAATAATGACAGCCATGAAACCTATCATTGCAAGCCTTCCATTTGTTCTTTCAGCAATGAACCAATAGGTATTTGGCCATTCAAAACTTCTCCCTATATTGGATTTTTGATCTTCTTTAATTGGGTCCTCTTTAGGAGCATTATCTTGGTCAAGATAATAATTACTATCTGGGTAAAAGCTTTCACTTGAAAAGTTATCTTTAAATTTATTCATTATTAAGAATTTTATTTCCCATATATTAAAAAATAAAAAGGCTAAATAGGTTAAATAAGCATTTTTTTTGAATCGCTGCATAAAAGCTAAGTCTTATATTTTTAAAGCAAGTAAAAAGTGTTTCATTTACAATATAGAGCTACTGTTTGATCTAAATCCGCACAAGGTTCAATAGTGAATTCCAATAATTCTCTCCAAGGACTCCACTGTTTCCAGATAGTTTCTAAAGAGTCAGCATCTACAACAGAGTAACCATTGCCATGTTGAGGTAAGAAAATCCAAGATTTAACGTCATAACCCTCTGGTCTATTTTGTGGCCCTCCTTTGTCGTACCATTCTTTTAACATTTTGGATCCCTTTTCTTGAGCGTTTGCATCATTGAATTTATAAGAAATTAGAAACAGCATAAAAAAGGTGCTAATTTCCTATTATTTTAGTTTGAATTTTAATAAAAAGTAGTTTGAAATAACAGTTGAATCTTAAATTTAAACTGGACTCTCAATTAATGGTTTCACTAATGGATCTTCAAAAATGGGCAATTAAAACAATTTATTTTCAGTAATTATTTTTTTTGCTAGTAATAGAAAGCCAATAAAAATTAAAAAATAAAATGCTTTATGTTCAGCATTGGTCATTTAAGGCCGGATATCATCAAAAAGGTGCAGAAAAATTTCTTGGTGGTGGGGGAGATTATCCTGGAGTTGAAATGATTGGAAGATATCATGCACCCGGTTCTTTAGAGGGTTGGATAGTTTTAAAGACTGATGATCCAAAAGCAATATATCAACATGCCGCTGAATGGGGTGAATTTCTCAATTGGGAAACCACACCAGTATTTACTGATGAAGAAGCTGGTCCAATAGTTGCCAAAGTCTACTCATAGATAAAGATTGACAGTCGATCTAAAATAAGGGGCAATTAGCCCCTTTTTTTAGTGAACACTCTCATCATCTCAACTTTTAGCTGTAAATTTGAAGAATTTAAAAATGATGTAACGACACTATTTCTTGAAGAAATGTGCAAAGAGTTTGTAACTGATTACGAGTTTGTAAAAGTGAATGAACACAAATCTCATTTATTAATGAACTGTACCGACTTAGAAAAATTAGGTGCAGAGATGCAATCTCCTTTCGCAAAGGAATGGGATAAAAAAAATAATTGTAAGGATGTTGTATTTACAATCAAACTTGTTGCGTAAATATAACGCTTACTAATTTTCTATAAAACCCGCTATTTTTCCTTCCGCTAGTCGTTTTTTTAGAATTGAATAATTTTGTGAAGCCCATTTTCGAGAAATATCAAATTCAGTTTTTAAATTTTCTATAAGTAATTTGCAAATTTTAAATATTTCCACAAAGCCTAGATAAATTATCACAAGCACCTTAGTTATGTTTACTGCAACAGATGCTATCTTTTCAATTTTTTGTTCTTGCATTTGAATATATTGAAGCCCACTAAAATTACCAGTTGTAAGAAATTATGCAAATTAATTAGAGAAAAATCTTATGGATGTTATTCTCATGTGGTAATAGCTATTAAGTATTGAAGTTATTCTTAAAGGAGCTTTGGCAGAATCACCACGACCCATACCATGCAATTTATGGAATAGTTGGGGTAATAGTATTGTTAGTAATTTATAACCGATTACTAAATAAATATCAGTAACAAGAAACCCTTCCAGAAATTCCAACTACTGAAAGGGTTATTAAATCGACTCGCAACTATATAGAATCAATTTATGTCTTGCAGCAAACGTAGAGTATGCTGACGAGGTTTGGCCTCAATTAATTTATAGCAAAAGAATATCAAATAAACTTATTTAAACTTCCCAATCTATGTCATAGTTTTCATCAATATCTTTTTCATAAACCCTCGCAAGTTCTCGAAGTAAAGTTTTTACTTCCATATCTGTAGCTCCTGATTGGTCTTGGAACTTGGTGCAAATTGCCTTTAGTTGGTCATAAGCTTGTTCTAGCAATATTGTTTTTTGATCTGGATTTGCCATTTAATTTTTGTCAACTACTTCTCCGCCATACTCTCTTGCTATTACATCTAAGCATCTAAGAATATCCTTGTTTTTTAATAGATCTGTTTGCTCTAAATAATTAAGAAGAGTTCTTATTTGTTCGATAGTATTTTCTTCTAATTCCTTCATAAGTCACTTTCTTTTAACTTTATCTTATATCTAAAAGGAGCTTCTCCGAACGCTAAGACTGTTGATCTTGTTGCATTTGTTTTTTCTTCAGTCTTTCGTATTCAACTATTAAAAATACCTCCTATAAGGTCTTTTAAAAAATTGGCAGTTTTAATGAAATTTGTTTTTATTAGTGTAGAATTATTTTTATTATGCAAATCTCATTTTTTGCAAAAGTAGTTTTGTTTTTAACTCTTTATTGTATTTCTGATTTATCAATTAAAAATAATATTTTGAGACAAGTAATGAATAGAGCTAATAGAGCTAAAAAAATTTAAACTTCCCAAACAATGGAATTTTTAACTAATTTTTGGAATAATCAACCCACTACAGTTATGGGAATAGGTGTAGCAATATTTGTATTTTTAGGGATTTATATATCTTTACTCCAGACATATCAATAGATTAGTTAATTATTTTTTTAATTTTTTCTAGATTCCATTTATCAAATATTAATTTCATTTCTCTTTCGTAGTATCTTACTTTCTTCGCAAAAGGTAGTTGTTGAATAATTAACCCAAAGGGAAATTTAAAAAAAGAAGAGACATAAACAATATAAAACTCAACAAAAGAAGGTTTTGGTGGGAGAGGTAAATTTTTTATATATGCCCAATCAATGCAAGGTTTTAGTTGCTTATCACTAGCGATAATATTTTTTTTACATCTCCACCAAGAGAATAAATAAATGCAAATAAAAATCGGTAATGGAAGAAGTCGCAACATTAATTAAAGGTATATCTTCAGGAATTATTGATTCATGATAATCAAGCCTTAATTTACCTGCGGAGCAAATAGTAAGTTCTATCTTCTTTTTTTTAGAGTTAAATACAAATTTGTATAGGCTGCAATTACAAGAAGAATTAAAAGAAAGGTATTTAAATTCATTTATTATTTGATTCCAAGATTTATTTTACTCCTTAGAAAAACATTTAAGAATTCATTTTCATTATCTTTAAGATCTGGAAGATTATTTGGATTATTGGTACAGGAAAAAATTATTGCCTCCCTGTAATTATTATTTTTTTGTCTTGGTCGATGGTGCATAATTTTACCACTAAAAATTATAGCTTCTCCCATAGATAATCTTGGATGAATAGATAAAAAGGATGAAAAGTAAGCGAAAATAGTGTCTAAATATCTATTCCTGATTCTCGGAGAAAGGAATTTTGGTATAAAGCCAGTTACTCCATTTTTTTTACTTGTATCCTGTAAATAAATTGCTAATTTATAAAGTTTAAATTTTGGACCTACAAAAGCATTACCATGAAAATATTGATCTCTGTGCCATATTAGTTCTTTAGTTTTTTTATCATTAATGATATGCATTACAACATATGGATAAATTTTTTCTCCAACAAGCTTTTCAGCAATTTTTATGTAGTCATATTTTAAAAGTAAATCAGAATATATTTGATAGTTCTTTTGAAGAATTTCTTTTTTTACTTTTAAAGCTCCAGCATCCTTTCTATCTTTTTTAAGTGAATCTTGATTTTTCTTAAATGATAGTTTTTCAAAAAAAACTTTCTTATCATTTATATAAGGGGAAATCTTAGCAAATCCACAATTGCTAAAATTAGGTTCCTTAGATAAAAAACCAAGAATTAATAAAAAATTCTGTAAATTAATACCAAACATATAAATTAAGAATAATTCCAGAAATGAATTTTGTTAAGTAATTGAATACATCTATGAATCTGGTTTTTGAATGATTTGATAAATAGAATTTCAATAATAATTTAAGCTTAGTAAGAATTTAAGGTTTCTAGTCATATCAAAGCTATAAAAATAATCGCTATTTAATCTCTAGACTTAATATTGAGAATACTGAAAAGTCAATTTAGGCGACAGGATTCGAACCTGAGACCTGTGCTCCCAAAGCATTTAACAGCTCTAGTGCTGCACTAGGTTTTCAAACTAAGACTATTTTTTGCTTAGTTCTGCGTAGTTTGTCCTGAGAATTTAAGCAACATTTGTCCACTATTTGTCCACTTTTCAAAATCATGTGCAGTCCTAGCTCTTTTTATGCAAGTAGTAAGCGTTTCACAAAAAAAAACAGCTAATGATAATAGATTTTATTTAATATATAAAAACAAAAATTTAGGGAGTATTAAATGTCTATCATTACCGACAATACAGTGTTAGTTCATATTTACAGCGGTTTAGAATCTAAAAATAAAGTAACTTTAGGTTTATTGGTTGCCCTTACTGCAGAAAAAAATGATCATAAAGTAACTCTTTTTCTAGCAGGAGACGGAGTACAAATATTAGATTGCAAAAAAGCTGGTGAAATAGTTGGTCAAGGTACTGGAGATTTATACGAACATCTTCAAAATTTGAAGAAATCGAAAGTTACCATATATGTTTCAGGTATGTCTGCTAAATCTAGGGGTTACAATGAGAAGCTTCTAGATGGATATTCAGCAGAGTTTGTGATGCCGGATGTTCTAGTTGAAGAATCAATTAAAGCGGATAGCGTACTTTGCTATTAAAAAAGGAGCTAACTGCTCCCTAAAATTTAGATCGACTGTCAATCAATTAATAATTAATTAATTTTCTTTTTCCATCTCTAATTTCTACTTTATTTATTCTTAACCCAACAAAAGCAGCCCAAATGACTGCGAAGAGAACTGGTAAGAAAATGATCGCAAGTTTTATCATTGGCTTAATCCTAATTATTTGCTCAAAAGAATAACCTTTAAATAAATAGGAAAAAATAGGTACTTTATCTAATTAAGCAGCATCATATTCTTCATCTTCAAGCTCTCTCATAAATCTTTTATCTAATAAGTAAGCGTCTAAAAGCTCTGCTGCCATCAGTATCTCAGGAGCATTTTTAGATACTTCTTGTGGATCTTTGTCTAATAAGAAATTGTCTAAAAGCTCTAGATTGTTATTTTCTTTAATTTCTTTATCGCTGTCTAATAGCTCTCTTATATAGGTATATACAAGCTTTTTATCGTACCCACTTTCTCTAATTTCTTTCATCATTTCGATTGGAATTTTCATAATCGTCAATCCCTATGTGACAGCCTTTTAGAGGAAAATAAGCCTAAATAAGCCAGTAATAGAGCTATTTAGAGCAAATTAGAGCCTATATACGCATACTTACGAAAAAATAAGGAAAAAGCAAGAAAATTACCATTAAGCAGAATTGAAGTTGTCCACTATCTGCCCACTTTAGGCGTGGACAAATTTCTCAATAAAAAAGCGAGTCTGGGTAACTCGCTTGTATGACTTGGTTTTGATTGAATCGGGGCGACAGGATTCGAACCTGCGACCTAGTGCTCCCAAAGCACTGGGCGTTATTTTTAAGAAAACCTTGAGACTTTAGTTATAGCCTAGACTAACTGTAGATGGTGGAACGAGTTTGAGACAGCTTATTGCTAAATCTTCGAAGATTATGCAATATGTTTATAGAACTTAGAGCCCCCTCTAGAGCCCCCTCTAGAGCCTCCTCTAGATAGCCTTCGGGAAAAATAAAAAACCTTTTAATTAAAAAGTTTCACAAAAGAGAAACTTAAATTCTCGACTATAATTTTTTAAACTTTCATTATTTTGGTTTTTGATGAATGTAAATAAGTTAAAAATTGACGAGATCTCAAAAACCAATCTTTCAAAGATTAATAGAGTTTGTAGATATTACAGAAATAGGAAGCATAAAGAGCCACTCAAAATGCTTATAAAGGAATTAATTGATGAGGAACTTACATTACCAATAAAAGATATTATTAAATTTATAAATTCCAACTTGAATACCCCTTCGGATTCTTTGGAAAATCTTACTTATATTTATGACGATAAAAAAATAGTTTTGATGTCTGTCAGAGAGGCAATTGATTCTTTGATTTCATATGCAGCATTAATAAAAAAAAGGGAAGAAGAACTTATCCAAAAAAAGAAAGAAGAGGAAGTTTTATTTGTCCGTAATAAAATAAAAACATTTTTACTTACATCTAATAATGGTATTAGAGAAAACTGGATTAAATCCGATGAAGATATAAGTAGTGAAATTAAGATAGATTTTAATTTTCAGACAGAAATTGATAATGTCAAAAGAGAAATTGTAAAAGAGTGGTTCGCTTCCATTAATCTTAAAATCCCCTCTGATGAACAATCTGATGTTATAGCTAATTTGAACAATTCACTTAAGGTTGTAGCAAGAGCAGGTAGCGGGAAGACAAGAACTATTACGCAAAAGGTTTTATTTTTAATCCATTTTATAGGCTACTCTTCCGATCAAATAGTTTCGCTAACTTTTAATAAAAAAGCTAAACAAGAACTTGAAAAACGTCTAGAGGACTATCAAGAAGAATCTGCTATTTCATCAAGGAGCGATTTCAAAGTTCTTACTTTCGATTCATTAGCTTATAACTTGGTAAACCCTAAGCAAGATGTAATTGAGGATTATCGACAAGAAAATATTATTACGCAAATTGTATTAAACGCTTTGGATAATGAGGAGAATTTAAGGCAGCAAGTTGAAGAAATAATGATGGAGAGTTTCAAAGATGATTGGGAAAAAGTTCTAAAACTAGATAAGTTATCCACACAATCAGATTTAGATAGACTTAGATCCTGCCTTACTGAAGAAACTCTAGATGGTAAGTCTGTAAAATCTCGGGCAGAAAAAAGAATAGCAGACTATCTTTTTGAGCACGATATCGGGTATCACTATGAATACCCTTTTACAACCGATGAAGGAAATATTATCCGTCCAGATTTTTATATACCAAAACCTAATAAAATTATTATTGAATATTGTGGCTTAAAAGGGGATATTCAATATGAAGAAAGTCTCATCTATAAAAGAAAATTTTGGGAAAAACTAAACAATAGAAAGAAAGAAAATGAAAAATATATTGTAATTGAAATCAATCCAGGAATAATTTGTAACTTAGGTACAAATTTTGATGAAACTAGAGATGTTGATTATTTGAAATTAACAAATTTAATTAATGATGAGCTTCTTAAGGTTGGTAAAAAGCTTGAAATTAAGAGATTATCTGATCAAGAAATTCTCTCTAGATTAAGAACTCAAATAAGACTGGCATTCGTAGAACTTTTAAAAAGTGCGATATCTAGATCGGGACAAATATATTGTTCAGATCAAGAACTTATGGATAGATTTGATAATTTCCAAACTGGTTCGACTAAAGAGAAAACTTTTTTGTCTCTCCTTCCAAAATTTAATGCAATGTATAAAGATAGATTGGTAAATAATAATCTCACTGATTACAGCGAAATTAAGAAAAGGGCTATAGAAAAAATACTAAAAGGTAAAACCTCTTTTTCTTGGGATGCAGGAAGACAAGGAATTGATTTGAAAAAAGTGAAATATGTTTTTGTGGATGAGTTTCAAGACTTCACAGAACTTTTTAGAGGTATCCTTTTAGCTATTTTGAAAGTTGCACCTCAAGCATTAGTTAATGCAGTAGGAGATGATTGGCAAATGATAAATCGTTTTGCAGGATCAAATCCTCATTACTTTGACAAATTCTCTGAAGACTATCCAAAACCTAAAACGGTTTATTTACAAACAAATTATCGGAGTGCAGGAGGTATAGTTGATTTTTGTAATTTATTAATGTCTGCTAATGGAGTTTCAGGTAAACCTGCTTTACCCCATTATCCAAATAAGAATGCAACATTCTCTATATTTAGAATCAATAGAGACCAATTAAAAAGTACTCCTAGAGAAGAATATAATTTCAAAAAAGATCCTGTTTTATCATCAATATTCAGATTATTTAAACCACTTACAAATGAATTCATTGATGAGGCTGATGAAAAGGATAAGTTATTTTTTGCAATTTCTAGGACAAATCATCCTCCACTCAAAAGTTCACCCGAAGACTTCAAGAGGATGAATGCAAAAAATAAGAGGGAATTAATTATTGAAATTTGTTCAAAAACAAAGCTCTTGAGTACTTTCTTTGATGCTGTAACGGCTCATAAAAGTAAAGGTCTAGAGGCAAATACTGTATTAGTAATACAACCAAAACAATTCCCAATGATACATAAAAGATCTGTTTTTCTTAGATTTTTTGGAGATACGCCAGAGAATCTTCTTCGTGATGAACTTAATTTATTCTACGTGACATGCTCAAGAGCAAAAAATCATTTATGTTTCTTGCCTGAACGAGACTATATGATGACTCCTTTTGTTAAAACGTTGAAAAACTCTATTAAAACTTTTGATTGGAGTAAGTTCCCTTGCACTTTGAAGGAGCCATTTGATCTACATACAATTACGATAAATAGTTCTAAAAAAGATAACGACCATTTGTTTAAGGCAAAGGATGTACTTTTAGCAAATGGTTTTGAGTCTTATAGCAGGCCTCTATTTATACCTACTAGGAGTAAAAAAGTAAGAATGAGTTTTTTAAATACTCTTTTACACTTGAAGAAAATCTCTGAAATATGTTCGGAATTTGATCTTACTTACAATATTTTTGATGGTATCAATGAGAAAATATACTCCTGGCCTGGTCCACAATCCATCGAAAGTAAGGTTGAAGAATTAAGGAAAATAGAGAATCTATTGAAAGACTCGAAGGAGAACCTCAAGCAATAGATATTTAATTAGAAAATTATTAGTCTAGATAATAAGGAGTAATTTTTATGGAAGGTACAGTTTACGTTTTAACTAATCCAGCTATGGAGGGTTTAGTGAAGATCGGAAAAACTACTAGAGATGTTTCTTTAAGACTTGCAGATTTATATACAACGGGAGTCCCCTTACCTTTTGAATGTAAATATGCTGCAAAAGTTAGAGATGTAGATGAAACTGAGAAAGCATTTCACGAAGCATTTGAACCAAACAGAATTAATGCTAAAAGGGAGTTTTTTGAAATTAAACCTACTCAGGCAATAGCAGTTTTGAAGTTAATGGCTATTGAAGATGTAACTCCCAAAGTTCAAGAAGAAGCAAATACAGTTGATGTTGAAGGTACTGCCTCTGCTGAGTATTACAAGAGAAAAAGAAGGCCAACTTTTAACTTTTTTATGATGGGTTTAAAAGAAGGAGATGTATTAAAATTCAATCGAAATGATGAGACTTGTACTGTATTAAATGGAAGACAAGTTAGTTATCAGGGAGAAGCGTGGTTTATATCAAACCTAACTAATAAATTATTGAATAGAACTGGTCCTATGCACGGTGCTCCATATTGGTCATTTGATGGAAAGAATTTAAACGACATATACAACGAAACATATAAAGACTACACATTCGAATAACCAGCATTTAGGACATCTTCGAAGATTCTAGAGCCTCCCCTAGAGCCCCTTTCTCATGTGAGAATGTAAACAATAAAAAAGAGAGTCTGGGAAACTCTCTAGTATGACTTGGTTTTTAAGAGTCGGGGCGACAGGATTCGAACCTGCGACCTAGTGCTCCCAAAGCACCCGCGCTACCAAGCTGCGCCACGCCCCGTTCCTTTGTAATAATAGACTATCACTAGCCTTTTAGTAAAACGATTGCTGTATCAATACTTTTGGCTTGTAGTTATTTGTAGCTATTTGTTTGAATTTGTAGTAAATCCTCGCTAAATTGTCACTAACAAAACAAGTCATTTCTCACTAATTTTTATATCAAAAAGTGAGAAAAATGATAAGCACCCGCGTTACTGATGCCAACCTCACAACCTAATTCTGATTTTTGGATTTCAGGATTACGTCAGCAATTAAAAATTACTTCAGGTGTTGGATCATCTTACAGAATAAGTGAGCAATCTGGTAAGTGTAAATTGGATGTTGTTTATAGTGATAAATCAAGAAAAACTGCAGTAACTCCTATCGAGTGGAAACAAGAAAATGCAAGGGTAATTGAAAATAGCGTTATTAAAATTGCTCAATTCGTAGCAGCAGGGAAAACACTAAAAGAAGCAGTTGCTATAACATTTGGAGCTAACAGCGAAGCACCTGAACCAACGGAAGATGCAACTATTGTTGATCTGGTTTTAAGTTATAACGCTTACGGAGAAGCAAAGATTGAAGATGGATTAATTAAACAATCAACTTGGGATACTTTTTATAAAAAAATCAGAAATAAATTGGATTATGTTTTAAAAAATAATGAAGTAAACAATGCAGATACGCTTCTAAAATTAATTTCTAAAGTAAAGATGCCCAACAGTAAACTTGAAAAAACTGCGGGGACTAGGACAAGACAAACAACTGTATCGACTATTTGTAGCTGGTTAGAATTTGCTACTGAATTACAACCTAATGAAGAAGGTTATCTTAACCCTAAATATTGGGAGCCACCCAAAAGGGGTAGTAAACAAAAGAAAAGGTTAATGGCATATAAAAAGAAGAAAGAACCTGCAGTACCCATTTATGATGATGAGTTTCTCCAACTTGTAGAAGAACTTAAAAAGAAAAGAGAAAAAACTGCTGCTGAAAGATACATTTATTTAATCCAACTAATGAACGTATATGGCATCCGCGCACACGAAGCACCGCATTTATATGTTCAAACGATTAATGGTAAAAAAGCTGTTTTTTGTGACAGCAACAAAACTACTGAATTAGGAGAAAGTCCTGATAATCGTGAACTTTATGGACTCCACCCATATTGGGAAAAAGAATACGATTTAATCAATAAAATTGAAAATAATTATCCTTTACCACCTGTAGGAGATCAAGGTCTTGGGGATGCACTTGGAAAGTATTTAGCAAGAGTTGATTTTTGGGATAATCTCAGAAAAACAAGAAATCTGGTTCCGTACTCCATGCGTCATGGATTCGCCTACAGGATGCACCAAGATGCAAGATATAGGAATAAGATTTCATCTCGTATGGGTGCAGCTTTGATGGGTCACGATCATTCAATTCACTTGGATACTTACGGGAAATGGACCCCTCAAGGAAGTATGCGAAGTAACTTGGATAATTTATTAGGTTAAATTTTCTAATTCATCTAATATTTGTCTTTGTCTATCTTTCAGGGGTTTGATTTCATTTCTAAACCAAGCCATCTCAGCCCTTAACTTATCCTCAACTTGCTCTAATTCATCCTGTAACAGCTTCTTCCTTTTCATTGCTCAGGATCTATATCAAATACTATTTTGCTACCCTCTAACGCTGCTACTTTACTCTCTAAAATTTCCATCTTGGCTCCATATAATTCCATCTTCTCCTTCTCAAGAACATAATTAATAATTGTCTTAGAAGCATCATTCCTTGCATAAGCTCTTTCAGAATCATCTAATGCTGTCTTAACTAAACGATTCATAACTTTTGGAAAAGCTGTAAATGCTACATTACGCCCTACGATTGCAGATTCTTTTCCTTGGTCATTATGAAATTTGATGCACTCTGGAAGGTCTCTATATTTTTTGAGGGTCCTTAAATCAATACCAGCTAATTCAGCACTCTTCCCCCATGATGATCCTTGGACATGATGAGATATTGCTTCAAATACAGGAGCAGGGATTTCTTGAAGTTGTTTATCAGTAGGGACAGCAGCCATCAACTACCTCCCAATGCGACCATGATATTTCATCTGATTATTGATGATTTGTTCCTGAGTAAGTGGTTCTAACAACATTCTTTGTTCAAAGGAAAGTTTTGATCTTGCTTCATTTCTTGCTTGTGTTTCAGCATTACGCTTCTCCATTGCAGCAATTTCATCATTAATCTTTTTTTGCTGGTATTCAACTTCAGCCTGCTCTATTCGCTGCGCTTCATGTTCCCAACCATGCTCCCTATACAAGTCTTTGTTTTGATAATCAACAATACCTTTAGCAAGATCCCTAGCTAGATTTGCTGGTAATTTTTTAGGGTCAGTTATTCGGAAAAGATTCTGATAGAGTTTCCCCCCGTCAAACATTCTCAACTGCTCCAACTGAGTTATGGAAAGATCACTCGGTTGTTGAGGTAACGGAGGGACAGGAGAATTGAAGTTCATCTCCCAGAACTGACAAAAAGCATCTAAATGAAGTGAATTAGTCATAATTAAGTACCTCTGCGGGTTTGAAATCTTTGCAATCTTCGTTGATACTCAGGATCGAATAAGTTAGGACATTTCTTAACAGCTAACTGTCTTGGAGATTTAGTTTTGTCTTCCCTGCAAATATCGAACCAAAGTTCAGATAAATCGTATGCTGCTTTGTAATCATGTGGGATACACATAAGCGCATACTTATTGCAGGCGTTGTTCAATAACCACTCTCCTTCTGACATTTGCTGACCAGCGTAGTTATTCGACACTAAATAAACAAAGATAATTGTTATTACTTTTATTATAATACTTTTCCCACTAAATGTTATTTAATACTTGCATTTATTCTTAGTTTATTATATTATTTATACATAAGTTCCCCGTCTGGCGATATAAGTTTAGATAATCTGCAACCCTCCCCCCATCAGTAATCAAAATATCACTATTTGTTATCTGTAACATAGTATTTACTAGAAAATAATAATATTTTTATTCGTTATAAATAATAGTTAATTAATAACTAATACTTAATACATATTTGTTGTTACTTATCACTACTTGTACATACTTGAGACAAAATATAGATAAGGTCTCTAGTACCTTCAGAAGCGTTGGTATTAGCTAGGCCAATCAAAACTATTCTTTATACTTAAAAATGAAAAATGATGGATATGGACAAGCTGAGATACTTACACCTGAACAGCTTGATCTATTAGTTGAACATCTACCAGAAGGACCACATAAAATAGCTTTCTGTGTAATGAGATATTCAGCTTCAAGAATTTCTGAAACATTGAAATTAAAATGGTCTGATATTAGTGAAGAGTCAATATTATTCAAATCTATTAATACTAAGACTGACGAATCAAGATCTATTAACTTAAATCCTAAATTAAAACTAATTCTTGCTGAGTGGAAACTTATCTGGCATAAATATCCATTAAAAGGGCGCAAAGTTTCAAAAGAAAATAAACTAATTGAATATGTAATACCAAAGCCACAGCCTACAGATTACGTCTTTAAAGGGCGCAAGAAAGGTCAACACTTGAATCGCAAGTCTGTTGATAGGGTTGTTAGAAGAACTTTGAATGAATTATCTATTAAGGGCGCGAGTTTACATTCAACGCGAAGAACCTGTTTAACCACTCTCAAAGATAAAGGCTGGCAAGATGCAGATATTATGGCGGTAAGTGGTCATAAAGATTTTGGAAGTTTAAAAAAGTATCTTCATACAACTCCAAAACAAATGAAGAGTATGGTTAATGACTTTGATTAATTATTTACCCCAATCCTTAGGCTTCTTTTCAACTTTGATAACCATTGTCCAAGGATCATATTTATTAACATTGTCAGCCATTCTTTCACTCATTACGTTATCTCCTTCAATAGCGTCATAATCATCTTGCTCTTGAATTACCTCCATTCGCAAAGTTGGAGGAGCCTGTTCTTTTTGTACTTTGTCAATTCTTCGTTCTAACCTTTGTAAGTCTCTTAAGTTAAACAAAATAATCCCCATATATTACTTATATTTTACCCTTTTTCTTTTGAAAAATACTGCAAGACCAGAACATCAAAAAATCGAGTATCTTAACGGAATACTACATAAGACTTTAGTTATACCAATGGATACAGCCTTAAGGTGTAATGGTGTATTGGGGGTGCTGTCTGGGCGGGGTAGCAGTTGGTTATTAACAGTTGGGAAACCTCAAGGAGAAGGGAGAAGAAAGGGATACTACTAATACACCCTTGGTTGTGATGTGTTCTGTCCCAACAGTTTTTATGGTGTATTTTTCGCCAATACACCCTACATACTCCCTACCCCGTGGGCCATGGTTTTTCAGCTTTAAATAAATATCCTTCTCTTGGTCCTTTACTTACTGAACCAAGTCCCAATTCCTCAAGTTTTTTTATAAGTTCCTTTACTTCCTCATATTGATATTTCTTCCTGTGGTCGAAGGACAGCTTTTTATAAATTACGTTAAATGCAACTGGTCCTTTACTCTCTTTTTCAGCTATGTTCAATAATCGCCTTAAGATAACATCTTTACTGTTTTCGCTGGCTTTATTATCAACATTGATGCTGACGCTATCCCAATAATTAACTAATTCGATTGCATTATTAATAGTAGAAATATCAACTTGATTATCAGGAGGTTCATCAACATAAGAATCCCCCTGGCTGATCTTATTTTTAATTTTTATCTGTACTTGCTGCATTATCCAAAGTATTCCAGCTACACGGGCAACCTTACCAGCAGACTTGTTATATGTAGCAGCGTGAGAAGATTTAAGATTTTTCTTTGCAGCCAATTCTTGTCTCTCTAACTCATAATCAGAAAATCTTTTCAACGCTTCATCTGTAAGTTCTAAAGTATTAGTTCTAAAATCTTTAACTTCACTAATAAAGAAACTGAGATAATTAGCAGCTTTTTTAAACTTACTTCGTTCTTCAGGAGTAACTACAGTAGGTAATCTTTTAGGAATTGCTGCGCTGTAATCAAAAATAAATCTCGCCCACAGCCCGTTAGCATCTTGACCCCTATGTAATTTTGTTAGGACTTCAGGCTGACCTCCACCAAAAATAGTAACCGCAGTTTCTTCGCAGTATCTATTTTCATCCATTCTTTGAGTCTGAAATCCAGACCCGTCATAAAGTTCTAGTAAAAACTCCTCATCCGATCCACGACCTTGGCTGTATTTATTAAAACTTTTAATTAGTCCAGCAAGTTCATCATTAAATCTGAGTAAACCCATCTTTACTCTCTCCTGATCCATAAGTTGTTTCTCCAACGCTTCAGTAGTCGCATCCCGTGTTGAAATTATTGGATATGGAGGTCTTTCTGGTTTATCTCCGCCATTATTTTTGTAATCAGCAAGATCAGAAACGTATTGTTGACCAGCTTTAAAATTTGCCCTTGCAAGATCTTTTTTAACTTCCTTCAACGGATCCTGTAATAGTAAATTCATCAACGGAGTTTTCTTTGAACCTGATGCACCAATTACACAAGCAAACAAATTCAACGGAACTACAAAATTAGTTGTAGGGATACAGTTAATTTTTGTCCCCAATCGAATCAACGGAGCTACTGCTGACATAAACGTCAGAATCTTCAAAGTATCTTTATGAGGTAAATACGCTGTTACTGTCTCAATACTATTGGAGACTTCTGTTGGGAAGATTTCAGCAACTTTAATATCTTTAACTGGTTCAGGTTTATTTTTCTCGTAAGGGTGTATCCAACCACACTCGCGTGCATGATGTACAAGAGTTCCAAGATCACAGTCTTGATGATCCTGTAGATATTTAACTTCATGTTCAGGATCCCATTCTTCTCCATGCCAGCCCGCATCATTACATATAGATATTGCTTCATTTCCATATTCACTAACCAGACCAGCCAGAACAGGAATACATATTCTTAACCGCCTACCTTTACCAGCACCCTCATGTATTGGGATATGTTTTAACATCTCTACTACATATCTTCTACGTTCTTCTGGCTTGTCTTTTAATCTATCCAGCCAACCCTTATCGCCCTTATAATCTTTTCTTGCAATATCAGATATAAAATCTTTCTTCTCCTTATTAATAGAATTATTTTTCTTTTCCCGTAATGGTGGGAGTAACTTGTCAAACTCTTCCCAACTGTAACCAACATCATTAAATTCAAAAAATTCGCAGAATTTGTTAGTTTTGCTGTGCCTACCGCCAACACACCTCATAACCCTTGCAGGATTTTTAATACTGCCATCAACTTTCAGTTCAGGAACTTTATCTTGTAATAGTTGTATTAACCTTTCTTGGATATTCTTCCATTTATCAGGAGGAGTCTTATCAGCTATGTAATATGCGTGCAGCGAACGATTGCCAGAATCAACGCTAAAAGAATAATCTGGTAAACCAGCTTTCTTAAGTAAATCTCTCTGAGTAGCAAGATCCATGTTTTCTGGATCTCCTTCAACTACAAATACATTTAGATAATCAATATGAGAATCTGATGCACCCCACGCCTTAGGATAACCAGCACTATTAATATGTTCTTTTTTGGTTCCCCAATCTGCAGGCTGTTCTTTAGCAACACCTAAAATAACTCCTAAAGAATTATCTGGTTTTTTCTCAAGAATATTCAGAATATTTTTAGTAGTATCTGAAAACCCTCCTTGTATATGTACGCAGGCTTTATTTTTTCCTTTTGGAAAAACTGCAAAGGTTGGTTTATAGTTCGCTATTAACTTTGTAAAAAGATTAACTCCATCCCATTCAACATCTGGATGCAGATTATGTTTTCTTGAAATTTCTGGCATAATGTAGTTAGGTAATTTATTTTTTTGGTCTGTGTGGTGCAGGCCTTTTTTATTGGTTATTTGGTATATCTCCGTCATGTTCAGTCAGCCAATAATCATCCATTAACTTCTCCATCAACATTATTTTCTGTATATCCTCCATTCGATCCTCTAATGAAAACAACAACTCCAACTCTCGTCTTTTAGCTTCGTAGTTATCCAGCATTTTCCATTTCCTCAATCCACTCACCACTACTCTTAATTTTTGTCTTTCTATAATCTTCTCCAGATCTATTCCACCATTCTTTAAAAGACATAGGACCACCATGTGATGCTGTCTTTTCTGCCATATAAACGATTGCTTCTACTAATACATCTCCATGACATTTCTTGGGTTTGCAGTAGCAAGCTAATTCAATATCATTGCCAGCAAGTAATTCATTAACTCTGTCCCTCATCCATATTTCACTTGCAAGTGACCAGCACTTACAAGAAGATGGCATCCACCATTTACCAGACTTGATCCATTCCTGAACATCTCCTTTATATAAGGAAACTACATAATCTCTATCGTATTTTGTATCAGGAATTATTTGATAAGGATTCCCTACAGGAGAATTAGATCTCAAGATAGATTTTCTAATAACCTTGGGGTGCTGTTTCTTCTGGAAACGATTTACACATTTAATAGTGCCTATCATTTGCTTGCCCCCTCCACTTCGTTGATATAAGTACCAACAACAGGCGCAGCGAAATCAGCCATGCGGAGCATGATCTGATCTATATTCCAAAGAATTGGAGATGTTTTGGTATTTGTTACCCGTATGTAATGAGTACGCGGTTGCAGTAAACCATCCTTTCGTAACTGTTGGAGGGTATGGAAATGTATCTGCAATTTATCAGCAGCTTCTTTGGTATTAAACCAAGAGCCTGACGGGAGAGAATTGTTAGGTATCTCCCCATTAAATTTTTTAAGCACGGATCTTAGTTGCTGATCCTTCTCTTCTTTATAAGTTCGTTAAAAACAGGAATATTCGATTCTTCCCAAAGAATATCTTTATACTTCTCCTGATCTAAAAACTTCTCCCAAGCTCTTGGGGAGTTTTCAGTTTTAGGATTGTATTTGGTAGATATTTTTGAACCATCCTTTAGTAAGGATTGATCTTTTTTAGGATAACGATTGTTTAACTTGCTCATAACAAGAAAAGGTTTGTATGTCAGCCCGTCATCCCACTAAAGATCTAATAATCTCGCAGTTGGTAAACTAGATCGACCCTAGTTTCTGGCAGTTCCAATGCCAACTTTCTTTAAATATATACTGATTGTTTAATATCTGCAATTATTTATAAGTATCTACAAGCTCCTCACTATTTGTCACTAAAAAAGTAGTGCTGATCGTAGTCCTCCCAACAGTTTTTAAGATCCTCACTAACTCTCACTAAATAGATTGTAATATTTTACTTTAATCTAGTTATTGCAATACTTTTGGTTTGTATAATCGGTAACTCCCAAAGCACCCGCGCTACCAAGCTGCGCCACGCCCCGCTCAATAGATATTAGTTCATAACAGACATCTATAAAAGCCTTAATTCGAAAAAATTTTATAAAAAATCATTTTTCAGGTCAGAGAATGGTTTTAGTTACTATTGTTAGTTAAAAATTGTTTTGTTAGTTTTGTAGATTATGTTATCCAAATCAAGAAATTACTTTAAAAAGCTGGCTTTGAAATTTTTTCAAATTGCGACATATTTATAATATAAATTAGTTTCCATTAAGGATTATCTTAGAAATTGCTTTCAAGAATTTGAAGTATGAAAAAATTAGAAGATTTGATTCTGACGTATAAGAATTTTCCAAAAGATGGTATTGACTTTAAGGATGTTCTTGAAATTCTTCAATATCCAGATATTTTTAAGGACCTTATTTTAAAAATGTCTTCAAATAAATTTTTAAAAGATGCTGAAGCAATAATTTCAATAGATGCTAGGGGCTTTATTTTTGGTTCCGCAGTGGCTCTAGAATCATCTAAGCCCATGGTTGTAGCGCGAAAACCAGGAAAACTACCTGGAAAGACTTTAACAAGAGAATATGATTTGGAATATGGAAAAAATTCTCTTTCAATACAGATTAATGCCCTGAAAAAGTTCAATTCTTTTGTAATCGTAGATGACTTGTTAGCTACAGGAGGAACTGTTAATTGTGTTTCGAGATTGCTTCAAGATCAAAGAAAGGAGATTCTAGGATTAATAACTTTTGTTGAATTAAAGAAATTAAATGGGAGAATGAAATTAGATTTCCCAGTAGAATCAATAATCTCAATTTGAAAAAAATAACTTAAATTGGCTTTGTAAAAAGTATTAGTAGTAATTCTACTAGTCAATTAGCTTGATAAAACATTTGTTAATGCAATAAAAAAAATTTACAAAGCCATAATAATTTACAATTATATTATTCCTACTGAACCAGCAGTGAAACCTACTGCAAGAAAAAAAACGAATTCTAGTAAATCTCTAGGCAAAGAATTTACTATTAGATTTAGGTGAGTCATTTGACCTTGTGCTCCTCAGGTTTAAATTATTGAGAATATAACTAATAATCTTTTTTGTTGAGGGAAATAAAAGTCTATTTTTCTTTTTTCTAAAGATTTCAGGAAAGTAAAATTCCGAAAGAAAATAATTTTCAAAATACTAATAAAAACTTTTAATAAATAATCTAATGCTCAAATCCTTTTTAAATGCTATATTTTCTAAAAATAAATAAATCATGAGGATTTATGGATTACAAAAAGAAATCCTTAAATAAACTAAATCGAAAAGAAAGCTATGAGGAAATTGATACTAGGTTAGCTTCTGGATGGTACGTCGATGCAGTTGATAATAGAAAAAAGAAAAAATACAAAACAGAAAAAGTGACTTTCAAAATTTCCAAAAAAATATAATTTCAAATTCAATAACTTAAGAAAGACAGAAAAAAACGAGAAAAAAAGGAAAAAACTGATTGTATAAGTTCAGAAAGTGGCACAAATTATTCAAAAATGTATCCCTTGATACTTGATTTTGTATGCCTAAATACACTATCTTGAGGTGTACTTTAAATTTCGTGTGAGGAAATTTATGAAGCTTTTCAAAAGCTTGCTAGTAGCACCAGCGACTTTAGGCTTACTTGCGCCTTTCGCTGCTACTGCAAACGAAGTCACAATTAATGACTTCAATGCTGCAGAAGAAATTGCAGTTACTAATAGCCGTGTTGACGGTTTAGAAGCAAGGTTAAACAATTTTGAAGCTGGTAGCTTCTCAGAAACAACAACAGCATCATTCTCAACTGATTTCGCTATCGGTTCTGTTGATGGTTTGGGTGCTACAACAGCACTACCTGATGGAAACCAAACTCTTCAGGCTGTTTACGGTTTCCAGATTGATCTAAACACAAGTTTCACTGGTGAAGATTCACTTGATATCGCTATTGATGCTGGTAACGGTGCTTCAACAGGCCCACTTGGTGAATTCGACCTTAATGGCGGTTCTGATGCATTAACTGTTGATGGTGTTTCATACACATTCCCAGTTGGTGGAGTAACTGCAATCGTCGGTGACAACACAGACGGAAGTGCTCTATTCACAACAGCTTGTGTTTATGGTGGCCCATCTAACACTCTTGATGATTGCGGTAACGTAAATGCTGGAATCACAAATGGTGGAGCTATGGCTGGAGCAAGCTATGATTTCGGTAATGGCGTTACAGCTGCTGTAGGTTACGCAGGTGCTGAAACAGACATCATGACTAAAGAAGGTATTGATGCTTACGGTGCTAACGCTGCTTACACAGGTGATAACTACGGTGTTTCTGTAACTTACGGTTTACTTGAAACTGGTACAAACGGTGTAAACGAAAATACATATACAGCATTAAACGGTTACTATTCATTTGATAA
>JFMR01000048.1 GCA_000635015.1 Prochlorococcus sp. scB243_498I20 | reverse complement strand
AAGTTTATTACTCATACCCAGTAAATGATGGTATGACAATAACTCCACTTCTTTACATCAAGGAGCAAGCAGCAACTACAACTCCAGATCAAACTGGTGTAATGGTTAAAACATCATTTAGCTTCTAAATTAAATCTTAATTTAGAAATCTTACACACACTAAAAAGACCTGCAAACTGCAGGTCTTTTTTTATGGAGACAACTTTTTTTTTGTCTACTGTAACTTGTTAACGAAGGATTTTTAAATTATTTTATAGTTACCATAATTGTGTGAGGACACTTTAATGAAGTTATTCCAACGTTTGTTGGTAGCTCCAGCTGCTTTAGGATTATTATCACCTTTAGCTGCAAATGCTACTGAGGTTAACCTCAATGATATTTCAAATTACTCTGATGTTGAGAGTATTGAATTAGCTAACGCTTTTGATAATGAAGAAATAACTAATTCTCCTTTACTCGCAGGAGGCGAGGGATTGGTTGATGGACCTGATGGAGGTTTTTCTGAAACAT
>JFMR01000047.1 GCA_000635015.1 Prochlorococcus sp. scB243_498I20 | reverse complement strand
TTTTTTTTTATGGAGATTAACTAAAAATTCGTTGAAAATATTGATCTTTGATTTGAGATATGAAAAGCAATGAGATATTGATAAAATTAAGAAAAAATTGAATTTTTATTTATGTCACCAATATTTAAGTGTTTAATTTGCAGAAAAGATATAGAAAGATCTACTAAAACTTTTTGGGTTAAAAAAGGCCATCTATTATGTTCGACTTGCTTAGATAGTATAGATAAAAAAAAATCTTGAATTATCAGAATTAAATTTAAATTCCCATTTAATATTAAATTTCATTAATCAAGAATGAGATGCTCATCTATAAAAAACAAAATTCGTTGTTGCATCCTAAAGACAATTGTGAAAAAACTAATTTATTCTTTTGGGAAAAAATTCTTAGGTACTTGAAACGGTTTCTGACAATCTAAAATTTAAAATCCTCACTAAGAAATAAGTCAACTTATTTCTAAAAGTGAAGATTTAATAGGTTAAAATTTAGATAAGGGATCAATGCCTTAAGGTAAAATATCTTAAGTTTTTTGAAACTTAAAACCAACCAGGAATGATTTGTCCAGTAGTTACATATGCACCAACTGCTGCAACGAAACCTAACATTGCTGCCCATCCGTTAAAACGTTCTGCTTCAGGAGTCATAATAATAATAAAGTAATATTTGTAAATTATTGTAACAGCTTTTATGAAGCTTTGTAAAGTAATTTTTAATTTTTTTTTAGAAAACCTTCTTAACAAGAAAAAATTGCCTATAAGTGGCAATAATGAGACATAAATGTGTTTTTAACTTTCTTCCTTTGCCCACTAATCACTCTTAGAGTTTATTTAGATAATCCAATAATAATAGGAGCAGTTCTGAGGTCAAATGTAATTATGAAATTTTCTACTCAGACTCTTAGAATTAGTGATCTTTTATATTATTAAATTTCAAAGGAGAATAGCTAGTCTATTTTGATGAATATATGGAAGATATCAAAGTCAAAAAATTTATTCATTTAATAACTTTTCATAACCTAAATTTATTTGATGCAATCATATTGACTTTTGCCATATTGGACTAATTAATTACCAACAAATAAATGCTTGATAAAATAGGTTTAATTATAAAATTAGTAGTATTTAATATTTTAGTTTAAAAATATGCACACAATTCAGAATAATGTGGGTCGCCTGAGATTCGAACTCAGGACCAGCCGGTTAAAAGCCGGATGCTCTACCGCTGAGCTAGCGACCCATTTTGTAAAATTGAGTACATATGAAATTATCCCTTTTTAAGGTAAAAAAAACAACTTTTTATCTTAAGTTAAGCAATAGAAAAACAATTCTTAACTTATGAAATAAAAAATTAAAATTTCTCTCTAAAATTACAGTTAAAAGTTAAAATGATGTAATAAACAATAAGGTTTCTAAAATGCTCAGAACAATCGTAGTTTTTGCTCCCATTATCGCTGCTTTAGCTTGGGTTATATTCAATATACAAAAACCAGCAAGAGAGCAATTCAACAGGGACTTTTTGGGCAAGGATTAATCAAATTTGTTAGATAAAGAAGTAATAGTTATTGGAGCTGGCCTTGCAGGTTCTGAAGCTGCTTGGCAAGTAGCAAATTTTGGAGTACCAGTTAAATTAGTTGAAATGAGGCCTGTCAAATCAACTCCAGCTCATCACACGAATGAATTTGGAGAATTGGTTTGTAGTAATAGCTTTGGAGCTTTAAGTCCTGATAGAGCTGCAGGCTTGTTGCAAAAAGAACTTAGAAGGTTTAAATCATTGATAATTCAAACAGCAGATAAATTTGCTGTTCCAGCTGGAGGTGCTTTGGCGGTTGATAGATCTAAATTTAGTAAAGCTTTGACTGAAGTGTTATCAAATCATCCATTAATAGAAATTAAGAGATTTGAACAATTGGATCTTCCAAGTAAAGAAAATATAACAATACTTGCAACTGGGCCATTAACTGCTGATGAATTGTCCCATAAAATTCAAGCTTTTACTGGTATCGATGCGTGTCATTTTTTTGATGCCGCTAGTCCTATAATTTATGGAGATTCTATTGATCAGGAGATTGTATTTAAAGCTAGTAGATACGACAAGGGAGACCCTGCATATATTAACTGCCCTATGGATAAAAATGATTACATCCATTTCAGAAACGCACTAATAAAAGGAGAACAAGCGAATTTAAAAGACTTCGACAATGAATCAGCTAATTTCTTTGAAGCTTGCCTACCAATTGAAGAAATTGCAAGAAGAGGCGTTGATACAATGAGATATGGACCCTTAAAAGCAATCGGGTTGTGGAATCCCAAATGGGGAGATTTATTTGATAGGGATAATAGATTGAAAAAGAGACCTCATGCAATTGTCCAATTAAGGAAAGAAGATTTAGCAGGGAAATTACTGAACATGGTGGGTTTTCAAACTAACCTCAAATGGTCAGAGCAAAAAAGAATATTTAGGATGATTCCTGGTTTAGAAAAGGCTGAGTTTGTTCGTTTTGGAGTAATGCATAGAAATACTTTTTTAGAGTCTCCAAAATTACTTTTACCCACCTTACAGTTTATTAAAAGAGAAAATCTTTTTGCTGCTGGTCAAATAACAGGGACTGAAGGTTATGCAGCAGCAGCAGCAGGGGGAGTGCTTGCAGG
The DNA here is from genome assembly GCA_000635015.1 of Prochlorococcus sp. scB243_498I20. Lineage (GTDB taxonomy): Bacteria > Cyanobacteriota > Cyanobacteriia > PCC-6307 > Cyanobiaceae > Prochlorococcus_A. Next base: position 102,720 of record JFMR01000047.1, on the reverse strand, counting down.
AATAAATGCAGCCTTATTAGCTAAGGGTAAAAAAACAGTGAGTTTTCCTGAGGAATCAATGATTGGTTCTCTAATAAATTTCATAAGTAATAAAAATCAAATATTGTCTAATAACAAAAAGAATAGATTTCAGCCAATGCCTGCTTCATTTGGTTTGGTTCCAGAACTAACCAAAAGAATAAAAGATAAAGGATTGAGGTACAAAGCCTATCAGGAAAGATCTACAAAAGCCTTAGATAGCTTTAAGAAAATCCTAGATTCTTGTTTTGAAAAAAACCACTTGCTTAACAAAATTTACTAAGATTAATAATTAAATGTTCAAAAAATGAAAATTGATAAGGAAAAATTCGATGCAATTATTATTGGTTCAGGAATAGGAGGCTTAGTAACAGCATCACAATTAGCTAGTAAAGGAGCTCGAGTATTAGTTCTTGAGAAATATATTATTCCAGGAGGAAGCGGGGGGTCTTTTAAGAGAAATGGTTATACCTTTGATGTTGGTGCTTCAATGATATTTGGATTTGGAGATAAAGGTTATACCAACTTATTAACTCGTGCCCTAAAAGATGTAAATGAAAAATGTGAAACTATTCCTGATCCTGTGCAACTGGAATATCACTTACCAAATAATTTTAATATTTCTGTAGATAAAAATTATGAGCAATTTATTAGTAAATTATCAGCTAGTTTTCCAAAGGAAAAAAAAGGTATTAAGAAATTCTACGATACTTGTGCAGGTGTATTTAAATGTTTAGATTCAATGCCTCTTTTGTCAATTGAGGATCCAAGTTATCTTTTTAAAGTTTTCTTTAAATCCCCATTATCCTGTTTAGGGTTAGCTAGATGGTTACCATCAAATGCAGGAGATGTGGCTAGAAGATTTATAAAAGATCCTGAACTTTTAAAATTTATCGATATCGAATGTTTTTGTTGGTCTGTAATGCCAGCTCTAAAAACCCCTATGATTAATGCGGGAATGGTATTTACAGATAGGCATGCGGGGGGGATAAATTATCCAAAAGGGGGAGTTGGAACGATAGCAGAGAAGTTTGTTTCTGGTATTGAAAAATTAGGAGGAAAAATTAGATATAAAGCCAATGTGAATAAAATCCTCTTGAAGGATGAAAAAGCTGTGGGGGTTAAGCTCTCAAATGGGGAAGAGATATATTCAAATATTATTGTATCCAACTCCACTAGATGGGATACATTTGGATTGAAAGATAATACTAAAGGATTAGTTTCTAGTAAAAACGTACCAAAAAGTGAATATAAGTGGTCAGAAACTTATAAACCCTCACCTTCTTTTGTTTCGATTCACCTTGGAGTAGAAAAAAATCTAATATCCGATAATTTTAATTGTCACCATATAATTGTTGAAAATTGGGATGAATTAGAAAGCGAAAAGGGAGTTATTTTTGTTTCTATACCTACTTTACTTGACTCGTCTTTGGCTCCAGAAGGTAAACATATCGTACATGCATTTACTCCTTCATCGATGAGTGAATGGGAAGGCCTATCAAGGAAGGAATATTTGCAAAAGAAAGAAAAATATTTTTCTTTTCTTGTTGAAAAAATATCAACTATTCTCCCCAACCTTGAACAAAATATTGATCACAAAGAAATTGGTACTCCCAAAACTCATAAAAAGTTTCTTGGAAGATATGAAGGTAGTTATGGTCCAATTCCTAGTAAGAAGTTGCTTGGACTTTTGCCAATGCCTTTCAACACCACAAAAATTCAAAACCTTTATTGTGTAGGGGATTCATGCTTCCCTGGTCAAGGCCTAAATGCAGTTGCTTTTAGTGGATACGCATGCGCTCACAAAATAGGTGCAAAGTTAAACATAAATAGTTTTAAATTGCCCGATTAAAAGGATCCTTCTGAAATGATAGAAAAATTTAAAACTCTTTTTTTTGTGAAAAGTTCGTTAATTTCTCTTTATTTAGCGCTTACAATTCCTTTACCATTTATTTCAATTGACAAATTAAAAATCCTCTCTATTATTATTTTTGCCCTAGGACTTTATTTGATAATAAATATCACTAGTGATTATGTAGAAACTTGCAGTAGTAAAATTTCATATAAAAGTAGCTTTATTTCTAAATTATTAGGGAAAAAAAATTGGGAGATTTCTTGGAAAGATATTAAATTAATCAAATCTTTGCCAACCAGTCAGGGTAGTAAAGTTTATTACTTTAATACTTTTCAAGGTGATAATTTTCTTGTCCCTCAAAGATTGGAAAACTTTGAAAAATTTTTATTAATTGTCTCCAAGAATACTGGTATTGCTATTAATGAAATATCTTACATATCACCACTATGGACATATAAATTACTGACTTTACTATCAGTTTTAATGATTATTGGTGAAATTTTTGCTTTTCTAAATTAAATATTATCAATACTGAATCTATAACCTTGCTGTCTAACTGTGGTTATGCCCCCACCTTCTCCCAATCCAGCCTGTTCTAATTTTCTACGCAAAGTTAACACTTGAGTATCTACAGACCTTGGACCTCCACTGAATGGTGGCCAGGCCATCCTTAAGAGCTCTTGTCGACTTCTAACCATGCCTGGAGGCATTAAAAGAGCGCAAAGCAGTGCAAACTCTCTAGGGCTTAACTCTACAGGTTTCTCACTTAGAGTAACTTGTCTTAAAAGAAGATGTACCTCTAAAGGCCCAACCTCAACTTTTTCTTGTAAACCTATCCTTCCTCTTTTTAAGAGAGTTCTACATCTTGCCGCAAGCTCCTCCAATCCAAATGGTTTTCTAAGTACGTCATCTGCACCTTCATCTAATAGATTAACTAATGCTTCAACTCCTGATCTTGCAGTTAAAACTATGACAGAAGACCCCAATTGTTGGGCAAGCCTCATTGCAGTATTCTGCTCGAGGATTTCTGCGCTAACTAATAAGTCAGGTGATTGTTCTCTGCATAAGTCAATAGCTTCAGCAGCAGTACCAACTGCTGCTGCTAAATGGCCATCTTGGCGAAGCCTTTGTACAAGAACTGTTCTAAGTGTGGGGTGAGGTTCAACAACTAGAACTCTCGAGGGTGTTTGAGAGCTCGTAGGCAATTGTGAACTGCCAGGAGTTGAAGCTAAGATTTGCTCAGTTGATTGCATTCTTAATTACTGTTTTGCCAGGCAATTTTTTAACATCCTTAATAAGGTATAACAAATGCTAAATAAAAATCAGAATCTATCGAATTATGACATCATTTGAAAATCCCAAAGCAATTCGTCATTTTCAATCAATTTGCGATAGTTGCCAGGACTTGGTTACACGTTTTCATACGCCATCTGATCTTAAATTATATAGCGATGGTTATCTCCAAGCTCTTAGAAATTGCAATGGTTTAGAGCAAAAGGATCAAGAGAAATTAGAAAGATTAATTGAAAGATGGATTTTAGATCCATCAAGTTTTATTGATCCAGATGGAGAAGGAAATAAAGGTTTTTTTGATAAAAAAAGGATTTAAAATATTAATTTTTATTAATCAATTCAGTATTTATACTTACTAATTGTCTTAAGACGCTAATTCAATTTCTATTTTTTCTTTAAGAGATCCAGAATTGTACATCTCGATAAGAATATCTGATCCACCAAGAAATTCTCCTTTTAAGTAAACTTGAGGAATTGTAGGCCAATCTGAATATTCTTTGATACCTTCTCTTATAGCAAAATCACTTAAAACATCAAACGTACCAAATTCTACACCTAAAGAATTTAGTATTTGAACTACATTATTAGAAAAACCGCATTGAGGCATTAATTTTGTCCCTTTCATGAAAACCATTACTGGATTAGATTCAATCAGTTTTTGTATTTTATTTTTTGTTGGGTTGTCCATAATTCAATTTGGAGTTTCTGTTTTTAATGCCAGTGCATGGATTGCCTCTGAAGCTAATTCTTCCTTCAAAGCGGAATATACAAGCTGGTGTTGTTTAACTAATGATAATCCATTGAATTCAGATGCAATCACAGTTACTTGCAAATGATCATTTCCCTTGAGGTTTTCAACAAAAACTTGGGAACTTGGGATTTTTTTAGTGATTAATTTAATAACTTCTGATTTCGTGGTCATAGTAGATTTTAATCAACCTTTGTATTTTGTCTCAACAAATCCTAGTAGGATCAATCTTTCATATGCTTCTTTACCTTCAGGACTATTAGGTGACATTATTCTAATTGTTTCAACAAGTAAGGGTACTGCAACGTCAGGCTTTTCAGTTTTTATATACAAAGAGGCCAATCTATCATTTGATTCTGCCAAGATTTGTAATGTTTGCTTACCTTTCCTTTGCATTTCATTTGGTATTCTCGCATCAACTCCTTTGAACGATGAATTTAGATCAGAATAAAAAGAAGCAAGTTGCTTTGCTAATTTTCTAGCGTCTAAATAAAAGTCTTTAGCTTTTTCAAAATCACCGTTTTTAATATGTTTATCACCTTCTTTTATAAAATATTCAACGTTAGAGATTGAAAGCTTTTTACTCTCATTTGAGAGTACTCTGAAGTCTTCTGGATTCTTTATTTCTGCTTGAACTTCATTTTTAATGGGAGCAATTCCAAAAAATATAAATAAAATTGGGATCAATTTTAAGAATTTCATTTTCTTTTTCAATTATTAAAATTTATAGTAACTTATTGCAGATTCATCTACCTACATTTTTTAATGCTTTTTCTTCCTCTTGAGTCATTTTTTCATTCAGAAATTTATTAAAGTCCTTGATAGTAAAGTTTGAGTAATCATTAATTGGTATTGGTTTTCCAAAGGATAAACAAAATTCGCCCCTAAAGTTCGGAGGTATTTTGCTGTAAGCAATTCCAATAGGAATAATAGTAATAGCTGTTGTTTTTTTGGTAGCTAATCTAGCTAATCTATATAGTCCTTCTTTGAGAACTAATTTTTTCCCATATCTGTTAATCTTTCCTTCGGGGAAAACAACTAGTTGTTCTCCTTTTTCTATGAGATCAATTGCATATCTTAAAGCTGAGAGAGATGGCGATAGTTGATTTATTGAAAAACATCCAAGTCTTTTTAAAAACCAACCTTGTATTCCTCTCATTTCGGATTTAGTAACCATAAATCTACAATCCTTTTTTGTTACCCTTCTACCCATTGCCATTGTGAGTATTAAGCCGTCCCACCTTGATCTGTGGGTTGGAGCCAAAATGATAGAGGAATTTAAGGGAATCGAAAAACCATTTTTTAATATTTTCTTTTTTCTAAAAAATAATCTCAATACAACGTCCTGAGTAACGAACATTGCAATAAATCCCAATATAGGGTTGATTTTATGCCAAATATTTAAAGAATTCTTCTTCAAGTTCTATTTACTATATATTAATAATTTAAGTGTTTGCCTTTTTTTATTAGCTATTATTGGGCGGTTAATAAATTGTCTAGAAACTAAGATTTTCAAAATTATGGCTACTTTAGGAGTTAACATCGATCATATTGCAAATGTAAGGCAAGCAAGGAAAACTGTCGAGCCTGATCCTGTTCAATTTGCTTTTTTAGCTGAATTAGGAGGGGCAGATTCCATAACAGTTCATCTAAGAGAAGATAGAAGACACATACAAGATAGGGACGTATTCCTTCTTAAAGAGACTATAAAAACAAAACTCAATTTAGAAATGGCTGCTACAGAAGAAATGTTAGAAATAGCAAAAAAAATTCTTCCCGATTATGTAACGCTTGTACCTGAGAAAAGAGAGGAAGTTACTACTGAAGGCGGGTTGGATTTAAAAAGTAATGCGCAATACCTTAAGAAGGCTGTTAGGAATTTAAAGGATTCAAATATAGAAGTAAGTGCATTTATTGATCCTCTTGGTGATCAGATAAATTATTCCAAGGAAATAGGCTTTGATTTTATAGAATTACATACTGGAAAATATGCTGAACTATCGGGATCTGAACAATATAAAGAGCTCCAAAAGATCATAGAGTCTACACATTTAGCAAATGACCTTGGATTAGTTGTTAATGCTGGTCATGGCCTTAACTATAATAATGTTAAAAAAATTGCATCAATTAACAATATGAACGAGTTAAACATAGGTCATAGTATTGTTGCAAGGGCTTTAGCGATAGGATTAGAAAAGTCTGTACGTGAAATGAAGTCCCTTATTACATCAAATTAAATTTCAAAATGACAACATATTTTTTCGTCGCGGCAAGTGAAAAGTTTTTAACTGTTGAAGAACCAATTGAGGAGATTTTGAAAGAGAGGATGAGGAACTATAAAGAAAATAATAAAGAAATAGATTTTTGGCTTTTAAAAAATCCATCATTTTTGCAAACCAACCAATTTGTTGATCTTAGAGCAAAGATTCCATCGCCTCCAGCAGCTATTTTATCGACGGATAAAAAATTTATAACTTTCTTAAAGCTGCGTTTAGAGTTTGTTGCTGTTGGGGAATTCGAATGTCCTAATGCAGAAATAACTGATCCATTTAAAGTTGAGTAATATAACCAACTAGTAAATTGCTCAATCTTTATAAGTCAAATAAAATTGAAGTAATTAGTGAGCTGTTAGCAGAGGAATTAAAAAATTTTCCTCCGCCTTTAAATGAGAAATTAGAAATAGTAGTCCCCAATTACTTTTTTGGGAATTGGTTACGTGAACAAATAACTATAAAAAACAAAATAAGTGCTCTTTATGAATTAAAGACAATATCAACGTATACCGAATCTTTATTGACAAATTTTTTCCCTGAGATTGATATGAGCGCATGGAATTTTGAGTCAATTAAATGGGGCATTATTGATTCCTTGGAAGAATTAAATAGCTTTCAAGAATCATTTCCGCTTAGAAATTGGATTAATAAATATTTGGATAATAAAAAGACAATTGATGGAGACATATATAATCTGACAAAAAAGATCACGAATAATTTTATTGATTATCTGATTTTTAGACCTGAAATGATTGCTCAATGGAATAGATATGAAATTAATTCATCTAATCTATTTGAGAATTTAAACTCAGATCAATTTTGGCAACCTATTTTATATAAATTATTAGAGGAAAAGATATCTGAAAAGCCATCATGTTTATACATGATTGAAGTAATAAAGAATTTAAGTAAAATTAAAAACGTTCAATTTCAAGTACCAAATCAAATTTATATTTTTTCAGATAATAACTTATCTAAACTACATATTAATTTTTATTCTGAACTTTCAAAATTTATTAAGGTAAATTTGTATTTATTATCTCCTGGAGAAGATTTATGGAATAGAATAAATTTTCTTGAGGGTAAGTTGGAATTTGATGATAATGAAAGTAAATTGAATTTAAATAATGTAAATATAGAGAAAATATTTGGTAAATTTGGAGCAAACTTTCAGAAATTAATTGATGAAAATATTTATAAAGAAGGTATAAATTTAAAAAATAATCTTATTTATCTCGATCCAACAATTAATTTTCATAATAAGAAAGATATTCCTCTTCTTAATCAAATACAAAAAAGACTAATTGATAATAATAGCGTTGATTTTATAGTAACTGAAAGGGAGGATTCAATATTACTTTGTGAGCATTTTAATCAGAATAGTCAATTTGAATATTTAAGAAATAAAATTATAGAAATTATAAATTCTACCGAGAATATTAAATATAGTGATATTGCTGTTTTATCTCCACAAACTAATTTAATTAAACCTTATCTAAGGTACATCTTTAATAATGAGTTAATTAATGGTCAAAAGATACCTTATTTTTTTATTGATGAGGATAATCATGACTCTTCAGGCATTTATGAATTTCTAATTGACATCACTGAAATAGCAAGTGAAAAAATTACACTTGAAAAAATAGATTATATTCTTTCGAAAAAAGTAACTCAGAACATTTTCGATTTTAATAATACTGAGAAGGATGAAATTATTTTCTTACTTACCCAAGCGGGGTTTCATTGGGGATTAGATGATAAAGAAAGATTAGGTGAAAAGAAAAATACTCTAGATTGGTGCATAAATAGAATTACTTTAGGCTTAATTTATGACAAAGAAGTAAATTTAAGTACCTTTAATTTAAAACCATTTAGCTATAAAAATATAAGTTTGGATTTGAATAAATGGGTTAAAATATTAATTCAATTAAAAAAATATATTAATTTGATAAGGGGATCTTTTTCTTACTCGAATTGGGTTAAAAAGATAAAGTTTATATTAAAAAGTATTGCTGACTCTAATGCAAATTTCAATTTAGAAATAAGTGAAATAAATAGAACTCTTGATAAGCACGTAATACCTTTAATACCTGATGATCTTATTTTGTTAAAAGTTTTTAGAGAAATATTAATTTCTTGCATAAATAAAGTTAAATATCACAGCAAATTTCGAGTCAACAAGATCCTAGTAAGTGATATTGAGAATTCAAGGCATATTCCACATAAGGTTATATTCCTAATAGACATGAATAGTGTTAATTATCCAAAATTACCAAAGAGTGAAAACATTAATTTATTAAAAAACAAATATCATTTGGGTGATCCATCTCTTTTTGAAAGAGAGAAATATGCATTTCTGGAGTTGTTAATTGCCTGCAGAGATAAATTAATAGTTACTTGGGTAAAAAATGATAAAGACAATAAAAAATTAGATGTTTCTTTTCCTATAAAAGAGTTAATTTCTTTTTTTGATAGTTTCTTAAACCAAAGCCAAAGAGAACTAATAATTAAAGATTCTGATTTAAATAAAAATGAAATAATTGATCTTGATAAATCTAAGATTATTAAAAGTAATTATTCTTTAATAGAAGATATAAATTGGAATGAAAAAAAATCTGATGTTAAAAATTACAAATTATCAGAATTGATTTATTGGTTCAAGACTCCACAAAAATATTGGCTTAATAAAAATAATATTTCTCCTAAGGAAATATTCATTCATCATCCAGACGAGGAGTATGTAAGCAATCTGCAAAAGTCGCAACTAATTACAAAAATAATTCAGCAAGTAGAGATTGATAATCATAATATTATTGATGATTTAAATGAATTAAATATTAATGATCAATTGGCTGAAAATGGTATTATTATGCCCAAAAATAGTATTTTTACAAAAGAAAAAGAAATCAAAGACTTGTTAAGCAGTCTATCTGCAAGTTTGAGTCAACATAATAAGATTAAAAAAATCTATGTTAAGTTAAATGCGAATAAAGAAGAATATTTAATCGCTGATGACACTGTAATTGAATTAATTAATGCGAAGTTAAGTTTAAGTCGTTTGACTGAGGCTTGGATAAAATTACTCTTTATTTCTTCTTTAAAGAGGAATATAAAAAAGACTAAAGTAATTTTTAGAACAGAAAATAATTATAAATCGCAAATTATTCATTCACCCGGCGTAACGGAGTCAAATTTAATTTTGGAGGATTATATAAATATTTTTAAAAATTATTCTGAAAAATGTTTACCTCTTCCTCCAGAAAGTGCTTATAAATATGTAGAAGCAAAAATAAAATCAAAAAATGAAAAAAAAGCTTTTACTGATAAATGGATTGGTAATAAAAATTTTTCTAAAGGAGAAAGAGATAATATCGAAATGAAATTGTGTTTTGGTAATGAAAAAGAACCAGATTTCTTTCTTGGAAATAATATTTTTGATCAATTATCATACAGATTATATGGTCCTCTAATTAAAGCATTAAAGAAATAAATAATGTCTAAATTTCAGTTAAAAAATTTTTTTAAAGCTGCTTATGATCTAATGCTTGTTTTTTTACAGTTTTTTATTATTGGTCTTCATTTTTTTCAATGGCAATTTCTTCCACAAAAACAAATAATTCAAGCAAGTCCTTTTTCTTATTTCCTGGGTATTTTAATTATCATAATTGCTTTCATAATAATGTTAGTTTCAATTAAAGACTTAGGTAGAAATTTATCCCCTTTCCCAAGACCTATAAACAATAGCAATCTAGTTACTACAGGTATTTATCGATTTACTCGTCATCCTATGTACTATTCTTTAATATTTATTTCTATTGGAGTTTTTATAACAAAATTATCTATTTATTATTTATTTTTGACAATAATTTTAGCTTTAATAATTAAATTTAAGATTGCTTTGGAAGAGAAATATTTAATTAATAAATTTAAGAATTACTTACTTTATAAGAATCAAGTCAAAGTTTAATTTAATAAAAAAATGGATATTAATCAAATTAAATTAGATAATAAGTTTAAATTAGTAGAAGCAAGTGCAGGAACTGGTAAAAGTTTTACTTTGGCTCACATAGTTTTAAGAAATGTTTTGGAGAAAAAAGTTAAACCAGATGAGATACTCTTACTAAGTTTTACAAAAAATACTTGTTCTGAATTAAGAGATAAAATACTCTCGAGATTTCATAATTTAAAATTATATTTGCAAAGTCATAATGATAGTAAGATAGATAATACTCTTAAGGATTGGTATCTGAATTTTAAGGATAAAGATCAATCTAAGGAAAAAATAATTTCCGAAATTGATAATTTTATAAATCAATTCTATAAGTTAAAAGTAACTACTTTCCATGCTTTTTGTAATAATATTATTGATGAATATAGTATTGAAATAGGTGTAACTCAAGATCTATATATTGAGAATAATATAGATAATTTTTATAAAGATATAATAGATAATTTGTGGATTGATGATTTTCTGAATCTTAATCATGAGCTTATTTCAGCAGTCAACCAAAAAAAAATAAGTTCTAGATTTGGAAGTAGGATCAATAAGTCATTTTTTGTAGAAATTTTAAAAAATATAGATCAAGAAAATATCTGTAAATTTCAAATAAATAATAAATATAAGAATATTGATTTGAATAATTATTTTAATGAATTTTTTTATTTAAATTGGAAAGAGTTTTGTTATGAATGGAATAAGAAAGGTAAGGAATTATTTTTACAACTCATAGAATTGGGAAAATTAATTAAGGAGAGAGGTGGAAAAAGTCAAATATATGCTTCAAAACCAAGAAATGATAAGTTTAATCAAATAAATTGTTGGATTGAAGAGATTAACAAAAGGCTTAATTCTAAAAATGATATTGATTTTATATATGATATTTCTAAGCATGATCTTTTATCAAAATATTTTTACATTGAAAATATATCTAAAGAAATTAATAAATATAATCTAAAAATAGATTTTACTAAATTTAATTTATTACAAGATAAAATTTATAAAATAAAAGAAGGTTTCTTTACTGAATTTGTAAGAATATTTACCCAATTAGCTTATATAAAATTAAGTGAATTAAAGAAAAGTTTTTCTATTTTCAACTTCAATGATCTTATAAAGACTGTAGAAAATACATTTCTAGATTCGGAAACTAGTAATAGTAATACTCTATCTGAAATTCAAAAAAGATTTAAATGTGTCTTAGTTGATGAGTTCCAAGATACAGATATTACTCAGTGGAATTTAATAAAAAAGTTCTTTAATACAAAAAATCATTTTTTACTTTGCGTAGGTGATCCAAAACAAGCGATTTACAAATTTAGAGGTGGAGATATTGAAACCTACTTAGATGCAAGATCTAATGCAATAGAAGTTTTTAGTCTTACAGATAACTATAGATCCTCAAAAAAGTTAATCGATGTTCTTAATAAACTTTATAAGAATGGACTTGAACAATCAAAATTAAACTATAGTAAATTAACCTCAAGAATTAATGAAAATATTAATCCTGAATTTAAATTTAAGGATGTATTTGAAATTGTAGAATTTTCAAAAAAAGAGAATGATATAGAGGATCTTGCAACTAATTACATAGTTAACTTTATTTTAAAAAATAAAGAAATTGATATTAATAAAATTGCTATTCTTACATTAAATAATTCGCAATGCTTAGATTTTAAAAAAAAATTAAATCAGTTTAACCTCCCATGCATTATTCAAAATAAACAAAATATTTTTGATACAGAAGCAAGTTCTCTACTATTCTTATTCATTGAATGTTTATTAAATCCGAGGTCTTTAAAAAATATAACTTTGCTGGCTACTTCAAAGTTTATAGAAATGAAATTAGAAGATTTACTTGATCATGGAATTAGTAATAATTTAGAAATTTTAATTAATAAATGCATTACTTGGTCCCAAGAACTAGGAGAAAAAGGTTTTTTAAACATTGTTAATGAACTACTTATAAATTACAAGTCATCCTCGATTATTCAAGGTTCAGATTTAAATTCAAATTTATTTCAACTTTCAGAAATTATTGAAATAGAATTAATAAATAATGATTTTGATCTCAATATAGTCTTCAACTGGTATAAAAATCAGTTAGATCATATTTTAAGAATTTCTACTGGAGTAGATTTTTTGACGAAAGACTATAATCTTCAAAATGGAATAAATCTTTCTACCATTCATAGTAGTAAGGGCCTTGAATTTGAAATAGTCCTATGTCCATATCTCTCAATTATTTCAAATAAGTCAAAAAAAATTAAAGGACCTCTTTGGAAATCAAATATTGATAGAAATATATATGTTAATATTTCAAATAATTACCCGAAGGTTGAAAAATTTAAATTAATAGAAGAAGAAGATTCATTTAAAGAGAGTGAGAGGTTAATTTATGTAGCACTTACAAGGAGCAAATATAAACTTGTTGTTTTTAATGATTTAGATGATACAAATAATATTTTAAATAATGATTTACTTAATAATTTGGAAAATATCAATATTTATAAGTCTACTTTTGAAGTCAGGATAGAAAAAGAGAAAGTAAAAGAAATTTTTTCTAAGTTCCAAACCAACCGATTGAATAATAATCTTTGGAAAATTAATAATGTTAATAAAAAAATATCTAATGTATTTAATTCTGATCAATTTATTTCTTATTCAAGTTATTCTTCTTGGATACGTAAAGATAAAAATATTGATGCAGTAATTAATCAATATAAGGATTATGAAGATAATATATCAATTATCAAAGAATCTAATTTTAAGAATTCAAAGAATTATCCTAATTATTTTTCTTATCCAAATCCCTTAAGTGAATTTCCAAAAGGAACTATTGCTGGGACTTGCCTGCACAAAATAATAGAAAGATTTGAATTTAGAAACGATAATAATAAAGAATTAATTGATTTAATTATTGAGGAATTGAACTTTCATCAAATCGATACTTCTTTGGCTTTTAAAGTAAAAGATGCGATTTTAAGAATCATAAATATATCTTTAGGAAGAGAATTACAAAATAAGAAACTAGTTGATATTCCAAATGAATACTTAATTAAGGAACTCAAATATGATTTAACCCTATCTTATGAAGGTAGAAATATTAATTCTAATGATATATCAAATTGCTTTTTTTTAGATCAGGAATATGAATTTGGTGAAGAATATGCAAATAAAATAAATGATCTGCAAATTATGAATAAAGGCTTTCATTCAGGATGTATTGATTGTGTTTTTCCTGTAGGAAATAAATTAGAAGATAGTAAATGGTGGGTAATTGATTGGAAAAGTAATTTTATTTCTGATAGTGATAATAGTGATTGTTTACCAAGAAACTATAACTATGAAAACATGAGAAATGAAATGATTAAACATCATTATCCATTGCAATCTCATCTTTATTTATTAGCATTGCATAGATTATTAAAGTGGCGACTTAAAAATTATCAACCACATAAACATCTAGGAGGATATATTTATTTGTTTTTAAAGGGATTGCCAGATTTCGAATTATTTGAAAAATCTAAGTCTGAAGATATATCTCCAGGTATTTTTATTAGCAAAGCACCTTTAAAAAGAATTAATTATTTAGATAACCTTTTTTAGAATGACTAAAACAACTACAGATATTGAAAAGTTCCAATACGATCATATATTTAATTTAATCTTAGGTATTTTCAAATTTAGTGAAAAAAAATATGGAAATTTCGTAAAAGATGTAATAAGAATTTTATTAGAGTTTGAAAAAAATGGTGAAACTATTATTGATGTTGATAATAGTTTAATAATCTTTGAATTATTAGAAGATGGCTGGCCAAATAAACATATAGATGTTCTAAATAATTTAGGTTTGATTGGTTCCATTCATTCTCCATTCGTATTAGTAAATAGAAAATTGTCCTTATCAAAATGGTCAAAAAAGATAGAAAGAGTTATTAATTCATTCCTAAAAAAAATAGATACCGATAATTTAATCAATTCAATAATTTATAAAGATGATAATAAAATTGATCAAATTAAAAATATATTTAAATATTCAAACTTAGTTTTTCTTCAAGGAGGACCAGGTACAGGTAAAACCACTTTAATAATAAAGTTAATACTCGAACTCCTTCAAATTGATAACTTTTTAAATATTGGTTTATCCGCTCCAACTGGTAAAGCTACAGCTCGTTTAAAAGAATCTCTTAATGATAAAAAAAATATTTCCTTTAGCAAATTTCTAGACCAAATAGAATTTCAAACTTTACATAGATGGATTTTAAATTCTCAAAATAAATCTCTTAAGTTGAAATTTAAACTAAAAGAGCTTGATATTTTCATTATTGATGAAATGTCAATGGTTAATATCGATTTGATTGAATCAGTTTTAAATTTGCTAGCAAAGGACTGTAAAATTATTTTAGTTGGAGATAAAAATCAATTGTCTCCAGTTAATAACTGTTCTATATGGAATTATTTGTTTGAATATTCCGATAATAGTTCAATTAAATCATGTGTAGTAAATTTAGAAAAAACTTATAGAAATACTGGAGATATAGCATTAATTAGTAGTTTAATATTTAATAATGATTTTTCTTTACTTAATCAAAAGATAAAAGAATTAGAAAAAGATAATAATTCAAAAGAAATTACTATTTCAAAGAGTAGAGAAAAAGATATTCCAAAAGATCTATTATTTTCGATTACAAGTCATCTAAAACAGTTAAATATTTCAACTTCAAATTTAAGTAAAAAAAAATATATATTTGATGAGAGTATTAATAATTTATTGCTTAATGAAAAAGATTTAGTAGATAAGATATTTCTGGATTTACAAAGTCACTTGATTTTATGCGAAAAAAATTCCGGAATATGGAGTGTTGAATATTTGAATGAAATTGTTTTTGGTCAAAAAAAACCGTATGAACTTAAAACTCTTAATGAGGGGGTTCCGATCATGTGTACAAAAAATAATAATGAACTTGGATTATCTAATGGGGATATCGGAGTACTTATAGGTTTAAAAAATAAAAGAAAATATCTTTTTAGAAAATTTAATGATAAAAACGAAGAAATTGTCGAATTAATTGATCCTTCTAATTTAGAAAATGTTGTACCAGCAATAGCCATTACTATTCATAAATCTCAAGGAAGTGAATCTGAAAAAGTAAATATTTTGTGGTCCCAAGATTATAGAAGAAATCAATATGCTGTAAAAGAAAAAAAAGATAATCAAAATATCTTTTGCAGAGATAATTTTGAAAGAAGGTTATTTTATACTGCTGTTACAAGAGCGAAAAAATCTTTAAATATATATTATTTAAATTAAATTTTAATTTTGAGAAATTAGTATTATCTTAACCCCAAGATGTTAGATTAATAACTCGGCTCTGTAAGGCTAATCAACAATTTAAGTCAATTTAGATATTTGTTGAATGCCTAATCAGAAGATTATTAGGCATTTAAAATGGCTTTAAAAAAAGATAGTAACTCTCTTGGCAGTGAGCAGGAAAAGTCTCAGAAAGAAGATACTTCCTCAGTTGAGTTCAAGAACTTAGATAACAAAAAAGAAATTGAATCTCAACTATTGGAAGTATCGAAAGGAGATGATAATGATAATGGATTTCTTGATTTTGGGTTTAATCAATCGATCTTAAACTCTTTAAAAAATAAAGGATATAAAAATCCAACTCCCATCCAAAAAGCTGCAATTCCGGAACTAATGTTAGGCCGGGATTTGCTAGGCCAAGCACAAACAGGAACAGGAAAGACGGCAGCTTTCGCATTACCATTAATAGAAAAACTTTCAGATAATAAAGAATTAAATGCCAAGGTTTTAGTTATGACTCCTACAAGAGAATTAGCAACTCAAGTGGCAGAATCTTTTAAAAGTTATAGTTCTGAATCCAGTAATTTTAAGACGGTTGCAATATATGGAGGTACCGACTATCGAAATCAAATTTCTGCATTAAAAAGAAAAGTTGATGTAGTAGTTGGGACCCCAGGCCGAATAATGGATCATATAAGGCAGGGGACTTTTAAAATTAAAGATATAAATTGTCTTGTTTTAGATGAGGCAGATGAAATGTTAAATATGGGTTTTCTTGAGGATATTGAATGGATAATAGATCAACTTCCGGAAAATAAGCAGATGGTATTATTTTCAGCAACAATGCCTAATGAGATAAGAAATATAGCAAAAAAATATCTAAATGATCCCGCCGAAATATTAATCAAAAGTGTCAAAAAAGAAACTCAATTAATTTCGCAAAAATTTCTATATGTACAAAGGCATCATAAGTTAGATGCTTTAAAAAGAATATTAGAACTTAATAACGAGGGAGTAATTATTTTTGTTAGGACAAAACTACTTACTACTTCAATAGCTGAAGCTTTAGAGAATTCAGGTCATACTGTTGCAGTACTTAATGGAGACATACCTCAAAATCAAAGAGAAAATACTGTAGATAGATTGAAAAAAGGATTTATTAATATCCTTGTTGCAACTGATGTCGCAGCTAGAGGATTAGATGTTGAGAGGATAAAACTTGTTGTTAATTACGATTTTCCTTTTGACAAGGAAACATATACTCATAGAATTGGAAGAACTGGAAGGGCAGGCAGATCAGGAGAAGCAATTTTGTTTGTTAATCAAAGAGAAAAACATTTTCTAAGAAATTTAGAAAACTCAACAAGAACCAAGATTGAAGAAATTAATATACCAAATAATAAAATAATAAATGAAAAAAGGATGGAGAAACTTATAGATAATGTTAGTGAGAGTTCTTTAGCTAAAGATGAAAATGAAGAAAATAAAGCTTTGATTATTGATGTACTAGATAATTTAAAAGAAAAATACTCTATGGATGACTCAAATATTGCAATGGCGGCGATTAATTTAGTAATAGGTAATAAATCATTTTTTGTTAATGAAGATGATTCTTGGATTTATAAACAAAATAATACTGATCGAAATAGATCAAATAGAAATAGTAATAATCGTATGAGAAATTCAAATAGAAGAAATAATTATCAAAATGATTCTTTCGAAACCTACAAATTTAACTTTGGTAAATTTGATGGTGTTAGAGTTGCAAATATTATATCCTCAATCTGTAATTCAACTAATATAAATGGTAGATCGATAGGTAAGATACAGATTTTTAATGATTACAGTTTGGTAGATTTACCCAGAGATCTGCATAAAGAAACTAAAAATAAATTAAAAAAAATTAAAGTCAGAAACTAGTGATAGAAAATGAAAACTAGCAAATATAATTTCTTTATTTTTGTGAATCTGATAATAATATTTAACTCCTTTAATAGTTATTATTTAGCTCAAACTAAACAAAATTCAATCATAAAATTATTTTGTCTTCAGAGTGTCAAAGAGGAGATGATGAAAGCAGAAATGGTATATAGTAAAGAAATTGCGAATGAAACTTGTGATTGTTACTACGAAGAATTTATGCAAACTGCAAGTCATGAAGATGCAAAAACAAAATGTAAATTAGAAACTAAAGAAAATTTAAATCATAATAGAAAAATTTAATTATTATTTTTATGAGGTCTAAGAACAATCAAAATCCAATAATTAGACTTTATTTAAATCTGATTGAGGAAAGAAGGTTACTATTTTTTGCTTTTCTTAGTTCCATAATTAATAAAATATTAGATTTAGCTCCGCCTGTAATAATTGGTCTTGCAGTGGATATCGTTGTTAAGGAACAGAATTCATGGATTGCTGGTTTTGGAATAAAAGAAGTTCCAGCACAATTAATTTTTCTTGCATTTGCTTCAGGAATAGTTTGGTCTGGTGAATCCTCCTTTGAATATTTATATTCAATTTTATGGCGAAATTTGGCTCAGCTATCGCAACATAAATTAAGAATAAAAGCTTATGAGCATATCCAGGAATTAGATATGGATTTTTTTGAAAATGATAATACTGGAAGGCTATTATCTATTTTGAATGATGATATAAATCAACTCGAGAGATTTCTAGACCAAGGGGCTAATCAGATTATTCAGTTATTTATAACTGTCTTAATAATTGGGGGCACTATGATTTTTGTAGCTCCAAAAATCGCTTTATTTGCTTTCTTTCCTATCCCAATTATATTTTTAGGATCAATTAAATTTCAAAGGAAGCTTGCTCCAAAATACAGAGATGTAAGAAATAAAGCTGGACTGTTGGCATCAAGGCTTAATAATAATTTAAGTGGCATTCTAACCATAAAAAGTTTTACTAAAGAAAAATGGGAACTAAATAGATTAAATAAAGAAAGTCTCGATTATCAAAGAAGTAATAAGGCTGCAATAAAATTATCTTCTGCTTTTATCCCTCTTATAAGATTTGCAATTTTATTTGCCTTCATAGCAATTTTATTAATTGGAGGTTTCCAAACTTGGAATAAGACACTTGATGTAGGTACTTATAGTTTTTTAGTGTTTATTACACAAAGACTATTATGGCCTTTAACTACTTTGGGGCATGTTTTAGATGATTTTCAGAGATCTATGGCTTCAATAGATAGAGTAATTGATCTCATAGATACGCCTATAAAAATAAAAGATGGAAAAATAAAAATTGAACCAAAAGATATCAAAGGAGAAATTATTTTTAATAATGTAAATTTTAATTATCCTGGACGAGATTTAACTTTAAAAAACATAAATTTCAAGATTGAAAATAACTCAACATTAGGAATTGTTGGTTTAACAGGTTCTGGGAAAAGTACAGTAATAAAACTACTACTAAGAATTTATGATAGTAATAATGGGTCAATAACCTTGGATGGGGTTTCCATTAAAGAAATAAATTTGAGGGATTTAAGAAAGTGTATCTCTTTAGTAAGTCAAGAAACTTATTTATTTCATGGCAGTGTACAAGAAAATATTGCCTATGGCTCAATCAACCCAAGTCTTAAAGATATTATTGAGGCTTCAAAGATTGCGGAAGCTCATAAATTTATTGAACAATTACCAGATGGTTATAAAACTATAGTGGGAGAAAGGGGTCAAAGGCTCTCAGGCGGGCAACGTCAAAGAATTGCATTGGCGAGAGCTGTTTTAAAGGATGCTCCAATATTAATTTTAGATGAAGCTACAGCTTCAGTTGATAATGAAACAGAGGCTTTAATTCAAAAATCGTTATCTAAAATCACAAAAGAAAGAACAACTATAGTAATAGCTCATAGATTAAGCACTATAAAAAATGCGGATAATATTGTAGTTATTGATAAAGGTAAAATAGTTGAAAGCGGAAAACATGAAAAACTATTAGATCAGAACAAAATATATGCTGATTTGTGGGATGTTCAAGTAGGTGTTTAATATTAGATTTCTAAAACTATATTAAGAAATTAAATGATTCAATTACATTACTAAAAATACCGTCAACTTTATTCCACCTTTCTTCATTTGTTCCCACAGCAAAAGTGTAAAGTGTTCCTCTATCAATTACGACAGTAGCTAATTCATGTCTTGCCTGTTCATTTAAATTTAATTCATACTCTAAATCATAGAAAATATGATTGGATGCCTCCCTCTTATTGGCATTTATAAGTTTTACCTCTCTACCTGAACCTTCTGGAGCAATGACTTTATCAATTAATGTTTGACCTACTTCACTTGGGCTTCCTAATTGCTCTAATTGAATCTCTTTATTGACATCAGAAATAACTAAACTTAAGGTCTCATTACTATTTATTAAATCATGATAAATAATTTCAGGTCCTCCATCGACTTTTACTCTAGTCCATCCTGTTGGATACAAAAAGGCATATCTACCATCTGGACTTTGATAAGCTTCTAATCCCGCATTTAGTCCGCCACTACAAGCAGTCAGTGTTAAGCATAAAAAAACCAACAATAAATATTTGAAAGGGTTAAATTTAATATTTTTCATTTTGTTTGAAATTACTAATTAAAAACATAATAAGACATCAAAAGCAAACAATTATGGCAATTCGGAATTTTGCGTCTAAATTATCTCTAGAAATAGTTTAATTTTGATTACTTATACCAAACCACTTTCAAAATTAATCGGTCATTTTGAGAAATTCCCAGGGATTGGTCCAAGAACAGCGCAACGATTAGCCCTGTTTATTTTAAAACAACCTGAAAGTACAATAAGAGAATTTTCAAAGGCTCTGTTAGAAGCACATAGTAATGTTGGTCGTTGCAAAAAATGTTTCAATTTGACTTCAGAAGATGAATGCGAAATTTGTAGAAATACTGAAAGAAATCAAAAACTAATCTGTGTAGTAGCAGAAACTAAAGATTTGCTTGCTTTGGAGCGCGCTAGAGAATTTAAAGGTGTTTACCATGTTATTGGTGGTTTAATATCCCCAATGGATTCTATTGGCCCCGAACTCTTAGAAATAAGAAGCTTGGTAGAAAGAGTTAGTAAGTCTGAAATAGATGAGATCATATTGGCATTGACCCCAAGTGTTGAGGGAGATACAACAAGTCTTTATATTGGAAAATTGTTAGCTCCTTTTACTAAAGTTACGAGGATTGCATACGGGCTCCCAATGGGCAGTGAACTTGAATATGTGGATGAAGTTACACTTGCAAGGGCGTTAGAAGGAAGAACAAAACTAAATTAGACTATGAGAGACAATAATCTAATCAAGAAAGAAAAAATCTTAAGACTTCCGTCTTGGATTAAATTTCCTATTAGTAAAGCTTCAGAGTTCGAAAAAATACAAACACTAATCAAAAAATCAAATATTCATACTATTTGTGAAGAAGCAAGATGTCCAAATAGAGCAGAATGTTATGCCTCAGGAACAGCCACTTTCTTACTCGGTGGATCAATATGTTCTCGTTCTTGTGCTTTTTGTCAGGTAAATAAAGGTAGACCTAGTTCTATCAATATTGATGAATGTACTCAAATTGCTGAAGCAGTGAAAGTACTAAATTTGAAATATGTTGTTTTGACATCTGTAGCTAGAGACGATCTCCCTGATCATGGCGCAAATTTATTTATATCTACAATTGATGAGATTAGAAAAATTGATTCAACAATTAAAATAGAGGTTTTAACTCCTGATTTATGGGGTGGGGGCAAAAATTTTGATGAAACTAATAATCTTCAGACTGAGAGATTGAAGATGATTTTAGAAAAAGCTCCAATATGCTTTAACCATAATCTTGAAACTGTTGAAAGACTTCAAAAAGAAGTTAGGAGAGGTGCAAATTACAAAAAATCTCTTGGTTTGCTAAAAAAGTCAAAAGATATTGCTCCTCATATTCAAACTAAATCAGGCATTATGATAGGTCTTGGGGAAACATTGGACGAAATAAAAAATACAATTTATGATCTTAAAAAAATAGATTGTGATCAAATTACAATTGGCCAATACTTAAGGCCCTCTTTCAATCATTTGGCAGTTAAGAAATATTGGGATCCGTCAGAGTTTGAATATTTATATCGCTTCTCAATGGAATTAGGATTCAAGAAAGTATCTTCTGGTCCCTTAGTTAGAAGTAGTTATCATGCGGGTTGACTTCCTTCAATTAAAGAGAGTTTCTTTTCAAGCTTTTTCAATATGGAAATACATTCCCCGTTCATAAGTGTGCCTGCACCTCCCCAAACCAATCTCAATAAAAGATCTACTGGGCTAGAATCAACTTCTTTAACAATTTTGAAGCCTATTAACTTGAAATATCTTACAAGTTTTTTACTATATCCTTCACTATCAAAAATAGCTAAAAGTCTTGCTTTATTGCTTGATTTTTTTTCAATTGCCCAAGCCATAGTTGTTGCCCATATTAATTCCGAAACAAAAGCTGGAGCTTTACTGAGGATTCTTAATGTATCAAGCTGAATGCCTTGTTTATTTAAATAAGTCCAACCTTTCATTTCTGCCCAAATCTTAATGATGTTATCTTTCTGTTCTGCGATAACGATTCTAAAGAAACATAATCCGAGAGTTTCTCTAACTTGAATTTTTATTAATAATCCAATGGTTCCTGCTAATTTTTCTAATTCTTCAACTTTCATGATTTTGAAAATTAGTCCTGATAGATTTTATGATTTTTCACTTTTAAACCATCGATCTGTTTTTGTCTTTCTTCAAACCTTTTCCTATCGTCATCACTGAATTGATCTATGCAGAAATGACATTGGATACCCTTTCTGTATTCTTCTCTTTTTTGATCTTGAATTGAAATTGGCATTCCACATGCATGACAAATCGAGTATGAGCCTTTTTCTAATTCTTGATCTAAAGCAACTCTTTTATCAAAAACATAACATTCACCTTCAAATAAGTTTTCTTCTTTTGGGATATCATCAAGGTATTGAAGAATGCCCCCTTGTAGGTGATAAATATTTTTATAACCTTTCTTTTTCAGCAAACTAGTAGCTTTTTCACATCTGATGCCGCCGGTACAAAACATTGCTATATTTGTAGATTTCTTATTTTCTAAATGACTATCTAAATGATCATCTACCCACCGAGGGAATTCGCTAAAGTTTCTCGTATTTGGGTTTATAGAATTCTGAAATGTTCCTACAGAAACCTCATAATGATTTCTAGTATCAATGACTATTGTATTTTGATTTTTAATTAACTTATTCCAATCAGCTGAATCAACATAAGTCCCATTATCTTGTGAAGGGTTAATTCCATTGATGCCCATGGTAACAATTTCTTTTTTGATTTTTATTTTTAATTTTTTGAAGACTTTCTTTTCTGAAAAGTTTACTTTCATATTCAAATTTCCAATATCTGTATAGTTGTTAAGTAAATTGATAACAATATCAATTACATTTTTCTCAGCACAAAGAGTGCCATTAATACCCTCTTTAGCAAAAATTAATAAGCCTGAAAGATCGTTTTGATTCTCAATTTCTAATAATTGTTTTTTGAGATCAAGAATAAGGTTTTCTTGAAATGGAAAGAAAGAATAAAGAGAAAGTATTTTATAATGTTTGCCTTTCATAAAGATGATGTTTTTAACAAGTTTCAAAAGCTTTATTAAATGATACTCCTACCTCTTTTAGAAGTTTCCTGTCTGATTGAAATGATGGATTTGAAGTCGTGAGTAACTCATCTCCGTAAAAAATTGAATTTGCACCACATTGAAAACATAAAATTTGGGCTTCTTTTGAGAGCTTTTCTCGCCCTGCACTTAATCTTATTTTACTTTTAGGCATAAGAATTCTGGCTGTAGCTATCATCCTTATCATCTCAATAGAATCAATTTCTTTATTATCTTCTAAACCAGTGCCTTCAATAGCTACTAATGAATTTATAGGAACACTTTCAGGGTGTGGATTCATGTTTGAAAGCACTTCCAAAAGAGATGCTCTATCGCCATTAGTTTCACCCAAACCTATTATTCCTCCACAACAAACATTTATTCCTGCATTTCTTACTCTTTTTATAGTATCTAGCCTGTCTTGATAAGTTCTTGTCGTGATAATATTTTTATAATGCTCTGGACTCGTATCAAGATTGTGATTATAGGCTGTTAAACCTGCATCAGCCAGTCTGGAAGCTTGTTCTTCTGTAAGCATCCCAGCAGTAACGCACGCTTCCATTCCTAAATCTCTTACACCGCTTACCATATCTAACATTGCATTAAAAGATTTACCATCTCTAATTTCTCTCCAAGCCCAACCCATACAAAACCTATCAGCTCCCTCATTTTTTGCTATTTGAGCTCTTTTTAAAACCTCTTCAACTTGAAATTGTGGATGATTTTTGATTTCGCTAGCACTATAAATTGATTGGCTACAATAGGAACAATTCTCCTCACATCCACCAGTTTTTACGCTGAATAATGAAGCTAATTGAATTTTATATTTGTTGAATTTCCTGTGAATGATTTGAGATTCCCACATTAAATCAATCAGAGACATATTAAGAATTTCCAATATCTCCTCTTTGTTCCAATCGAACCTAATTTCTTTTAATAACTGATTATTCGAATTAGGCATTTTGGTTAGGAAGAATATTGAGAATCTTCAAGAGATTCATTTGGTAATGATTCTATACCGCCGAAACGTCTATTCCTTGATTGGTAATCAAGTATTGCTTTTAGAAATTCCAATTCATTAAAGTCCGGCCACATTACGTTTGATATATAAATTTCTGAATAAGCTAATTGCCATAAAAGAAAATTACTAATCCTTTTTTCTCCACTAGTTCTAATTAGTAATTCTGGATCTTTAGATCCTCGAGTTAATAGCTCTGAATTAAATAATTCTTCATTAATTTCAGTTGGTTTTATTTCGCCAGAAGAAGATTTTAACGCTAGTTCTCTTGCAACTTTTACTATTTCTTGCCTTCCACCGTAATTGACGCAGACATTCAATAAAAATTTATTGTTGTTTTTAGTTAGAGATTCTGAACTAGAGATTATTTTTTTTAATGTTTCTGGGAAAGGATTTAAATCCCCAATAAATTTTATTTTTGTTGATTCTTCATGTATCTCATCAATTTCGTTTCTCAAAACTTCACTAAAAAGATTTATAAGAAAGTCAACCTCCTCTGTTGGTCGTGTCCAATTCTCAGTTGAAAAAGCATAAACAGTTAGTACTTTACAACCTAATTTTTTTGATGCTTTGAGAATTTCTTTTAAAACATCCACTCCTCTTATATGACCATATTTACGAGGTAACCTTTTATTTGTTGCCCATCGCCCATTTCCATCCATAATTATTGCAACATGTTCTGGAACTTTCTGCTTATCAATTCTCGCGGATAAGGCGTTATGTTTATTGTCAATTATTTTTCCTAAACTCATTAGTTAATCATTTTTGTTAGTAAAGACTTCTGATTTTTCTGACTCTTTTTTATTAATATCACTGATAATAATATCACTAGAGTTTGCCTTTTGGGATAAGACATTTTTACCTAAAGATGCCTTATTCGCTCCCATAGAGTTTTGATTCCCAATCAAATTTACGAGAAGTTCTTGCAACCTGCTACTAGTAATTGGTCTTTCAAGTTTTCCTTGGTTTGCTAATGATAACGTTCCTGTCTCTTCAGAAACTACAATGCATATACATCTATCAAATCTCTCTGTAATTCCTAATGCAGCTAAATGTCTCGTTCCGTATCTGCTAATTCCTTGCCTCGAGAGAGGAAGAATTACACCGGCAGATATTATTTTGTTACCTTTTACAAGAACTGCTCCATCATGTAAGGGTGTATCTGTTGCAAAAAGATTTATTAAAAGGTCTGTTGATAATTGTGCCTCAATGTTTGTGCCTGCGTACAAGAAATCTTCCGGCCTTAAATCACTCCCCAAATCCACAACAATTAAAGCACCTCTCCTATTTTGCGATAGTTTACCTGCAGTATCAACTAACTGAGTAATAGTATTTGAAGTTGCTCTAAATTCCTTTGGTGGATTACCAAGTAATACAGCTAACCTCCCGGTACCTAATAATTCCATTAATCTTCTTAGCTCTCCTTGCCAGAGAATTGCTAAGGATAGAGAGCATGCGAGGACTACTGCATCAATTAATTTTGATGTTAATGGAAGGTATGCAAATCTTTGAATAAACCATGCGGAAGAAACTAAAAACAAATATCCCCTTAGAAGCCATAATGTTCTCTGTTCTTTAACTCTAGAAAATAATAAAAGTCCGAAACTAACAGCAAATAAGACATCTAATAAAATTTTTAAATTTATTATCCCCCAGAAATTCACATTAAATACAAAATTAATTTAAATGTACCGAATTTTGTTTGATAAAGCGATCAGGTAATACATCATATTTTAAAAGATCATATGAGCTTTCTCTTTTTTGAATGATTTCTGCCTGTCCATCTTTAACTAAGAGAGCAGCAGGTCTTGGAATTCTGTTGTAATTAGAACTCATGGAAATGTTGTAAGCACCAGTACCGAAAACGCATATTAGATCTCCAGTTTTACATTCTGACAGTTCAATTTCCTTAAACAAAACATCTCCCGATTCGCAGTGCTTACCAGCAATAGTATATTTATTTTTGGAATTAAGATTAAATGGATTATTTACTAAACATGCAGAATAATTTGATTGATATGTAATGGGTCTTGGATTATCACTCATCCCACCATCAACAGATAAATATGTTCTGATACCAGGAATTTCTTTAAAAGCCCCAATTTTGTAGATAGTTATACCTGCTGTAGATACAATTGATCTACCTGGCTCGCACATTAATGTAGGGAAATCAAGGTTATTTTTTTCACAAGCTTTAACAACAGAAGAAGAAATTGTTTCTACCCATTCATCAATTGAAGGGGGATCATCATTTTCGGTATATTTAATACCTAAACCCCCGCCAACATTAAGTTCCTTGATATTATGACCAAATTCTTTGGCGTCTAAAATGACCTTTACCATTATTTCTCCAAGATCCTTATGAGGGTCTAGTTCAAAAATCTGCGAACCAATATGAGCATGTAATCCTCTTAATTTTAAATGTTTTGTATTGCTGATTCTGTTAAATAAAATATTCAAATATTCTATTCCGAAACCAAATTTGCTATCAAATGATCCAGTTCTAATGTATTCATGTGTATGGCATTCTATCCCAGGAGTAAAGCGAATCATTATTTCTAAATCGCGATTTAATGAATTTGAGATTTCATCTAATCTTTCTAAGTCATAATCATTATCTACAATTACCTTAATGTTATTTCTAACTGCGAATTCTAATTCTTTGTCTGATTTGTTATTGCCATGAAAAACAATCTTTTCATTTGGAACCCCACCTTTAATAGCAGTTAATAGTTCTCCTTCTGAAACCGCATCAAGTCCTAAACCTTCTGAGGATACAAGACTACTCATAAAAATAGAACTATTTGCCTTAGAGGCATATATGGGCATTGAATTCCCAGGGTAATATTTTTCTAGTGCTTTTTTATATGCTCTACAAGAATTTCTTAGAGTGATTTCATCTAAGATATAAAGAGGAGAATCATATTTTTTAACTAATTCTTCTATAGAACATCCACCAACTGACAATTTTCCATCTCCTCCAATGGTTGTAGTAATAGGTACGATATTTCTATTAGGACTTTCTAGATCAATCTTTTGTTTTAGAAATGATTTTTTTTCTTCCATCGGAGAACTCTCAAAAAATTTTTGCCAAAACTGTCATATTTTATAATGACTCTAGATTTGAACTCTTTTAGTATATTTATAATAAAATGATATCTATTAAACAGATAAATGAGAAAGATATTGATTTATGTTATGAATTAGATTCAAAAACGATTTCCCTGTGGAGCAAGAAACAATGGGCTAACGAATTCAAAAAAGAGGGTACAAGTATCTTTGGGTTATTATTTACAAATTTAGTCATAGGAATATGTGTTTTTCAGGTTGTTCTTGATGAAGCGCAAATAAATTATTTTGTTGTGAATCGGAAATTTAGGAAAAAGGGTTTTGGATCTTATCTTATGAGCTATCTAATAAAAAAATGTGAAAAATTAAATCTTAAGAAATTACTTTTGGAGGTTGCTCAGAGCAATGTTAGTGCTGAAAGATTTTATAGCCGCTTTAATTTTTCTACTGTAGGAATAAGAAAAAATTATTATAAAGATGGATCTCATGCTCTTTTAAAAGAAAAAAAATTATCAACAAAATAATGTAAAAATTTGATTGTTCGGATAACCAGAATGCTTGAAATTACTATTATTTCTTGTTATATCACTGAATAAAGTGAATTTAAGGTCATAAAATTTATTATTGGGTATTCACAAAAGCTCATTCTGAACACAAAATTGACATATTACTGGTAGGTTATTAATAGGAATATAACCTTCTAATGTTTGAAAGATTTACAGAAAAGGCTATAAAAGTCATTATGCTTGCTCAAGAGGAAGCCAGAAGACTTGGTCATAATTTCGTTGGAACTGAACAAATTCTTTTAGGTTTAATTGGAGAAGGAACCGGGGTTGCAGCAAAAGTACTTAAATCACTAGGAGTTAATTTAAAAGATTCAAGAATAGAAGTTGAAAAGATAATAGGTAGAGGTTCAGGTTTTGTAGCTGTAGAAATCCCTTTTACCCCAAGAGCTAAAAGAGTTTTAGAACTATCTCTAGAGGAGGCGCGTCAACTTGGTCATAATTACATCGGTACAGAACACTTATTATTAGGCTTAATAAGAGAAGGTGAGGGTGTTGCAGCAAGAGTTCTTGAGAATCTTAATATTGACCTTACTAAGGTAAGAACTCAGGTTATAAGAATGCTAGGTGAAACAGCCGAAGTTGGCACAGGAGCTAGTTCAAATAAGGGTAATTTAAAAACAGCAACCCTCGATGAATTCGGGACTAATTTAACAAAATTAGCTAGTGAATCAAAATTAGATCCAGTAGTTGGCCGCCATTCAGAAATAGATCGTGTAGTTCAAATATTAGGAAGGAGGACAAAAAATAATCCTGTTCTAATTGGGGAGCCAGGTGTAGGTAAAACAGCTATTGCAGAAGGTTTGGCTCAAAGAATACAAACTGGAGATATTCCAGACATACTCGAAGATAAAAGAGTTTTGACGCTTGATATAGGACTTTTGGTTGCTGGAACCAAATATAGAGGCGAATTTGAAGAAAGGTTAAAAAAAATAATGGAAGAAATTAAAGCTGCAGGTAATGTAATTCTTGTTATTGATGAAGTTCATACTTTAATTGGTGCTGGAGCTGCCGAGGGGGCTATAGACGCAGCAAATATTCTGAAGCCAGCATTAGCAAGAGGAGAACTTCAATGTATTGGAGCAACAACTCTTGATGAATATAGAAAGCATATAGAGAGAGATGCTGCTTTAGAAAGGAGATTTCAACCAGTAATGGTAGGGGAGCCATCTATTGAAGATACTATTGAAATTTTAAAAGGTCTGAGAGAGCGTTACGAACAACATCATCGTCTAAAAATTACTGATGATGCACTAGAGGCAGCAGCTCATTTAGGAGATCGATATATCTCTGATAGATTTTTACCTGATAAGGCTATTGACTTAATTGACGAGGCTGGAAGTAGAGTTCGTTTAATAAATTCTAAACTTCCGCCAGAAGCTAAACAAATAGATAAAGAACTAAGGCAAGTACAAAAACAGAAGGAAGAATCTGTAAGAGACCAAAATTTTGATCAAGCTGGTCAATTACGAGAAAAAGAGATGGAATTGTCTGCAAAAATTAAAGAGGTATTGGATAACAAAAAAGAATCTACAGCAGTAGATCAATCTGATGCAGATAACAACTCCCTAAAAAGTGATTCAAATTCCTTACAAAGCCCTCTTGTTAGTGAAGAGGATGTGGCACATATTGTAGCTTCATGGACAGGTGTACCAGTTCAAAAATTAACAGAAACTGAATCAGTAAAGCTACTCAACATGGAAGAAACACTTCACCAAAGGTTAATCGGACAAGATGAAGCTGTAAAGGCTGTTTCTAGAGCTATAAGAAGAGCAAGAGTTGGATTAAAAAATCCTAATAGACCCATTGCAAGTTTTATCTTTTCTGGTCCTACCGGTGTTGGTAAAACTGAATTGACTAAATCATTAGCTTCATATTTCTTCGGAAGTGAAGAAGCAATGATCAGGTTAGATATGTCAGAATTTATGGAAAGACATACAGTTAGTAAACTTATAGGCTCACCTCCTGGTTACGTTGGCTTTAATGAAGGGGGGCAGCTTACTGAGGCAGTCAGAAGACGTCCTTATACTGTTGTTTTATTTGATGAGGTTGAAAAAGCGCATCCAGATGTATTCAATCTATTATTGCAACTACTCGAGGACGGTAGATTAACAGATTCCAAAGGAAGAACTGTAGATTTTAAAAATACTCTGCTAATAATGACTTCTAATATTGGCTCTAAAGTAATTGAGAAAGGTGGTGGAGGTCTAGGATTTGAATTCTCTGGTAATTCAGTTGAAGATAGCCAATACAATAGAATAAAATCTTTAGTCAACGAAGAACTAAAGCAATATTTTAGACCTGAGTTTCTGAATAGGCTCGATGAAATAATCGTATTTAGACAGCTAACCAAAAATGAAGTTAAAGAAATTGCTGAAATAATGCTGCAAGAAGTTTTTGTACGATTACAAGACAAAGGCATTACATTAAATGTAACTGATGCTTTCAAAGAAAGACTTGTTGAGGAAGGTTATAATCCTTCCTATGGTGCAAGACCTTTAAGAAGAGCTGTTATGCGTTTACTTGAAGATAGTTTGGCTGAAGAAGTTCTATCAGGAAGAATAAAAGACGGAGATAAGGCTTTAGTTGATATAGATAATGAAAAAAAAGTCACAATAAATATATTTTCTGAAGAATCTCCTCAAGAATTAGCAAGTGCTAACTTCTAGCCACTCCAAGTAAATATGCAGTCAATCTCTCCAGAAACTATATTTAGGGGGAATCATGCTTGGCAAAAATCTTTACCTCAAATTATTAAATTAACTAAACGGCCATTAGTTTTAGGTAGAGGGATTAATACGAATAAACTTAGAAATAGGATTTTTAATGATTTAAAAAATAAAAATCTTAATGTTAATTTCGCTAATTTAAAATTTGATTGTTGTTATGAAGATATTTCAAGAGTTAAAAATATTATTTTAAAGAATAAAAATGATTCTGTTATCGCAGCTGGAGGTGGCAAAGTTCTAGATTCTGGAAAATATATAGCCGATTCTCTTAATATCCATTGTATTACAGTGCCCCTTAGCGCTTCTACATGTGCAGGTTGGACAGCCTTATCGAATATTTATACAAAGGGTGGTCAATTCATAAAGGATGTTGCATTGGGATCTTGTCCAAAAATACTAGTTTATGATCATAAATTTATTCAAACAGCTCCATCTAGAACACTTGCTAGTGGGATAGCAGATGCTTTGGCAAAATGGTACGAATCCTCAATTACAAGTTCAACAATAGATGATGGTCTTGTTCAACAAGCAATTCAGATATCACGAGTTTTAAGAGATCAACTACTAATAGATGGAGAAAAAGCATTTAAGGGTCAATTTGAAAATAATCCCTCTTGGCGAAATACTGTAGAAGCATGTGGACTTACAGCAGGTTTAGTAGGTGGTATTGGTGGAGAAAAGTGTAGAACTGCAGCAGCGCATGCTATTCATAATGCAATTACTCAGATAATTACCCCTAATAAATTCTTACATGGTGAGATTGTTGGGGTAGGATTATTATTGCAACTAAGACTAGAAGAAATGAAAAATAACAATAAATTAGCGGATCAATCAATTAAACAATTACTTCTACTCATGAAAGAATTGGATTTGCCAACTACTATTGCACAACTTGGAATAAATGTTTTTGAAAATAACAATTTAGAGAAAATTGCTGATTTTACTTGCCGAGATAAATCTGAGATTCACTTTTTGCCTTTTGAAATTCATAAAGGGGATATAAAAGAGGTCATTGCAAATTTTGAACAACAAAAAATTAAAATATAAATATTTTTTTGACTAAAAACAATTTCGAACATTTAAGTGATTTAAATATTAAGTACTTTGAACGTGCCAAATTGTCAATCTTAGACCCTTTAGGTCTTTATTTAGCTAATGATGTTAAGTGGATAAAACTCAACCAAAACTGGAACTCTTTAAAATTCCCTGTAGTTATAGGAGGGAAAGGCCAACCTATACTTCTTCTACATGGCTTTGACAGTAGTTTTTTAGAATTCAGGAGAATATATAAATCACTAAAAAGAAATTTTCAAGTTATTGTTCCTGATCTTTTAGGTTTTGGTTTCAGTCCTAGATGCGCCACAAATGAATACAATTCCTCGAAAATAATTTCGCATTTAATTGATCTTCTTAAGAATTTAAAGATAACAAAGAATCTAAAAATTATTGGTGCCTCTATGGGGGGCTCAACAGCTTTAAAACTTGCTTTTGAGATTCCTGATTCTATTGATAAAATTATCCTTTTGTCCCCCGCTGGATTGTTTGGAGAACCTAAGAGTATCCCTTTCCCTCTTAACCAAATTGGAGCCTCATTTCTAGGATTACCTCAGGTTAGAAAAAGTCTTTGTAGGCAAGCATTTGCTTTCCCAGATGAGTGTGTTGGTGAGATGGAAGAGCAAATTGCTTCAATTCATCTAGGTTGTAAAGGATGGAGGAATTCACTTGCATCATTTGCAAAAAGTGGAGGTTTTTCTGGAACTTATAAATATATCCAAAATATCCCAACTAAAACATTATGTGGAGAAAATGATCGAATTCTTGGAAAAAAAGAGATTAAAAAAATAAGAAATATTGAAAAATTAAATTTTGTGGGGTTGCAAAATTGTGGTCATCTTCCACATGTAGATCTCCCATTATTATCTAGTAAAATTATCAAAGATTATTTTTTGGAATAAACGATTTTTTAATTAATTTAGATATTTTAGAATTATAAAAATATAATACAAAACAGATGGGGTAAAAATGTAGCTGTCAATTCTATCAAGTATCCCGCCATGTCCCGGTAAAAAAGTTCCGGAATCTTTTATTTTTGCATCTCTCTTCATCATAGATTCAATTAAATCTCCTACTAATGCCATAAGAGAAATTGAAATTCCATATAGGATTCCAATAAATAGTGGATTTTCCCAATTCATTAAAAATGCAAAAAATATTGCTAGTAAAATTGAACAGGATATTCCTCCAATTAAACCTTCTATAGTTTTGCTCGGAGAAATTGGAGATAGAGATGTTTTACCAAATGACTTTCCAATGAAATAAGAACCAATATCACTAGCTACAATTAAAAAACAAGAAGTTAAAGTTAAATGAAGACCTATAGTATTTGATAGGTTCTCAAACGAAATAAAACCCTGACTTGAACTTATTATCACTGAATCTAATCCCCTTAACTTAATCCAGTAACTAGGTAAAAAACCTAAATAGAATAATCCAAAAATAGAGGCTGCAATATCTGAAATTGTTCCAGGTTTTGGTTGCAAAAGTAACCAAGTGCATATCCCAACTGAACAGATTGGTAAAATTGAATTTGAAATTTCTCCTTCAAGTAGACCAATAGTCTCAAGATAAGTAGAAATTATAATTATAAAGGATGAAAATAATGTGGTTTTTGTAGCTGGTCTTATTCCTTTAAATTTTGCCATTTTAAAAAATTCTAATAATGCTAGATATGTAAGCAAAGCAATTGCCAATGTAAAAAACCATCCACCTAACAAAACAACAATTAAACCAAAAATTCCTATAAGTAATCCACTTCTTAATCTCATATGAAATTGCTATGTTTCTAGGACTCTTATATTAAAATTTACCAGATCTTTGTTGCATAAACTTTGATTATTTATCCAATTAAACCTATCTAAATCAATTTTTTCGCCAGGAATTAGTAGCGGTATCCCAGGAGGATAAGGGCAAATGATATCTCCAGATATTTTATTTAATGATTGTGAGAAAGCAATACTCCGAGTCTCACTTCTCCAAGCAATTCCAATTTCGATTTCGGGAGATTGAACTAATTTAAAGGGCGATTTGAGTACTTCTAAACTTTTTGATTTTTTGGAATTTAATAGTAATTTTTTCCATAACTTTTCAAATAAATTAAGAAAATCTTTTTGATTTCCAAATCCTAAGCAAAAAGTGAGAGTCGTCATTTCTGGCAATTCGGCAATAAGGCCATTGCTATAAAAAAAATTATCAGCAGTAAAACCATCAATTCCAGCTTTTGATGTATTTACTACGATTTTTAAGGGATCTTGAGTTTCTATGAGGGGAATATTCTTTTGAATTAATTTTTTATAAATATTTTTTGCTTCTAAAATTCTTTTTTGATATTTTGATAAACTTTTTTTGTTAAGCCAATCCCTAATAGACTCTTCACAAGAAGAAAGTAATAAGGAACTTGGACTGGTAGTTTGCAGCAAATTAATACTTTTGATTAAATTACCTTCATTTATTAGATTCCCTTTGTACCAAAGTACCGCAGTTTGAGT
The DNA here is from genome assembly GCA_000635015.1 of Prochlorococcus sp. scB243_498I20. Taxonomy (GTDB): domain Bacteria; phylum Cyanobacteriota; class Cyanobacteriia; order PCC-6307; family Cyanobiaceae; genus Prochlorococcus_A. The sequence continues at coordinate 68,631 of JFMR01000047.1, read as the reverse complement.
TAATCCATTGAGCGACTTATGTAGTGAATTAACTACTAAATCAGCTTTTGATGATAAGGCCGGTTTTGGTAAATTAAGGTTTTCACAAAAAAGGAAATATGAACCATGGGCTTCATCAACTAAAACAGGTAATTTTTTTTGATGACAACAATCTATTAAGGGTTCTAAATCTCCTGCATACCCATGATAAGAGGGATTTACAAGAATAACCCCTGCAATTTTATTCTCATCATAATTTAAGTTTTTAAATACATTTTCCAACCAAATTTTTGTAATTGGTTTGTAGTGTCCTGTTACGGTTGAAAATTCTAGGTCAAAAAATATTGGATTTATATTCTGCATCGCACAGATCTTTATAACACTTATATGAACATTTCTAGGCATCAGGATATATTCACCTGGGTTTGCCATTGCAATTACTGCTGATTGTATTAATCCTGAGGCTCCATTAACTCCAAAAAAACATCCTTTAGCCCCAAATTTATCGGAGAATTCTCTTTGAGATTTAGCAATTAATCCGCTTTGGGAAAGTGGTGACCCTAATTCTGGTAGTTCGGGCAAGTCCCAATACCCAGGTGGATATTTTAATAACTTCACTAATTTCTTTGGTAAAGCTGCCCCTCTGTTATGAGCAGGAAAGAATAAGGACTTTAAAAACTTTTTAGTTAGAAAAGATGAAATGCTCATAAAGTATTATTGATATAGATAGAATGGAGTACGAGATAATCTTTTTTGATATTTTTTAATTTTAATGAAAAGATCTTATTCGAAATATTCAGCAAAAGATGATTTACTTTGGTTGATTTTGAGACCATGGATTTTTATCCCAAGAGTTTTATATATCCTTTTAACTTTTATTTTTCTTTTTTTAAGAATACTTTTTCAAGGTAACAGTAAAAATAAAAATGTACAAAAAAATCTCTCGAAATATCTTTTTGATGTAATAACCGATTTAGGACCTTGTTTTATCAAATTAGGCCAAGCACTCTCAACTAGACCAGATCTTGTTAGACAAGATTGGCTTACAGAACTTACAAAATTACAAGATAATCTCCCAGCATTTGATCAAAAAATTGCTTTAAAAATCATTGAAGAGGAACTTGGATCCCCTGCTAATGAATTATTTGAAGAGTTCCCAGATAGTCCTATTGCTTCAGCAAGCTTAGGTCAAGTTTATAAAGCAAAACTAAATAATTCTTATTTAGCTGTGAAAGTACAGAGGCCAAATTTATACTTTCTCATAAGAAGGGATGTTGTAATCTTAAGGTTTTTAGGAACTTTTTTATCCCCACTCTTGCCATTAAATATTGGTGTTGGAATTGGGGAAATAATAGATGAATTTGGTAAGGCACTTTTTGATGAAATTGACTATCAAAAAGAGGCCGAAAATGCTGTGAGGTTTGCAAATTTATTCAAAGAAAACCCAAATATTTTTATTCCTAAATTAGAAAAACAGTTTTCATCCAAAAGGGTAATCACAACTTCTTGGATTGATGGAGTTAAGTTAAGAGATCGAGCTTTACTAGAGGAAAATAACTTAATACCTGCCTCGTTTATAAAAACATGTGTCATCAGTGGACTGCAGCAATTATTTGAATTTGGATATTTTCATGCAGACCCGCATCCAGGAAATATGTTTGCTCTCAAAGGAGGAAATGCAGATTCTGGGAATTTAGCTTATGTTGATTTCGGAATGATGGATACTATTACAAATTCAGATAGACTTACTCTTATTAAGGCAATTGTTCACATAATAAACGAAGAATATTATCTTCTCGCAGAAGATTTCCAGAAATTAGGTTTTTTAACCAAAGAACAAGATCTTCAAAAACTTGTTGAACCATTAAAAGAAGTTCTAGGAGGATCTTTTGGCGCTGAGGTTGGTAATTTTAATCTTAAAAATGTAACTGATAAATTTTCAAAACTAATGTATTCCTATCCTTTCAGAGTTCCTAGTAGGTTTGCCTTAATAATAAGAGCTGTTGTTAGTCAAGAAGGTTTAGCACTAAGGTTAGATCCTGAATTTAAAATTTTAAAAATAGCTTATCCATATATTGCTAAAAAACTTCTGACCGATAATTCTGAAGAGATTTTAGAAATCCTTTTAGAAGTAGTTTTTGATAAAAAAGGCCACATTCAAATAGAAAAAGTTGAAAGTTTGTTAAATATTTTATTTAAAGATTCAGAGAATATTAATTCAGACCTCATACCAGTTGCAAACGCGGGATTAAAATTATTTGTTAGTAAAAAAGGATCCGAAGTTAGGAAGAATCTTCTTTTAAGTCTTATAAAAGATGAAAAATTAGAATTTACTGATGCGAAAAAACTTTTAGCTTTAATTAGAGATACTTTTAGCCCTCTGAATATCGCAAAAAGTGCAGTGCAAAATATTATTTCTACAGTTTAACTTTAATATTTATATTTGATAAACTCACCTATGATTCAACTTTATTAGTATTGTTTTAACAATGAGAATTAAAAGGGTTATTTCGGTTTTGATGATAAAATGAAAATTTTGAAAAATCTCTTTTTTTTTAATAAAAAATCTGAAAAAAATAAAGAATTTAGTCCTAGATTGATTGATCAATATTTAGAAATTGCAAAGTTAGTAAAAGAAGCAAGAATTCAAAAAAACCTCACAATTCAAGAATTGTCATACATTTCAAAGATTCCTGAACGAATAATAAACTCTATTGAAAATAATAATAAAAATATTAGGCCAGAGTATCCTTTTATAAGATCTATATTAATTAAATTAGAGGAATGCTTAGTATTAAAAAAAAATACATTATTAAATTTAGCAGTTAAAGAAAGAAAAATTTTAAAGAAAAAGGGAAAGGATTTTATGTTCAGGAAATTCGATCTTATAAATACATGGCAAGGAAGTCTTTTGTATTTTTTTATATTAGTTCTAACTATATTTATATTAAAGAGATACTTTTTTTTTAATGTAAATTTTATTGAGATTCAAAATATTGAAAATCAAATCATTGATGAATAATTTTTAATATACTCTAACTTCGAGTTCTCCCAAAACTATTTCCTAACTCACTAAAGATTTTTATATTATTTTCTATTTCTTCTAAAGATCGATTTAACTTCCATTTCCAGTTATTTTTTGTGGTCCCAGGTTTGTTTAATCTACTTGAATCATCTAGAGATAATATATCTTGTATTGGAGCGATAAAGAGATTAGTATTTGTCTCCATACCAATTTTTATTAAATCCCAAGAAGGATTTTCTGAAAATTTATACTCATCTTTTATTCTTTTTTTGGATTCATAATCTAAATTTTCCCACCATGAAACAGAAGTTGAGTTGTCGTGAGTACCTGTATAAACAACCCAATTTTCACCTTCAATATTCTTAGGTAAATAAGGATTATCTTCATTGCCATCAAAAGCAAATTGTAATATTTTCATGCCAGGCAGTTCAAAATTTTTCCTTAATTTCTCTACATCAGGAGTTATTACTCCCAGATCCTCCGCAATAATTGGTAGATATTTAAGCCCTAGATCCTTTTTTACTTTTTTTAATAATGTTCTACCTGGGGAATTTATCCATTTCCCAATAATTGCCGATTTAGAACTACCATTAACCCTCCAGTAACCTGCTAAACCCCTAAAGTGATCGAATCTCAATATATCAACTAGTTCAAATTGCCTATGAAATCTTTTTCTCCACCAATCGAAATTAGTTCTCTTATGTTTTGACCAGAAGTAAGTTGGGGTGCCCCATAATTGTCCCGTTGATGAAAAATAATCAGGTGGAACACCACTTTGAAAGATCAAATCTCCATTTTTAAAAATTGAAAATAATGATTTATTACTCCATACATCGGCGCTGTCCCTAGAGACATAAAAAGGTAAATCTCCTATTAGCTTAATATCTCTTGATTTTGCAAAGTTTTTAATAACACTCCATTGCTCATCAAGATGCCACTGTATTAATTTTTTAATAAGTATCTCTTCGCTTTTTTTCTTGACCCATGATTTTAAAAACTTACTATTTTTTATTTTAAATTCTCTAGGCCATTCCCACCAAGGCAACATATTAAACTCCTCTCTAATAACAACGAATGTTGCATAATCTTCAACCCAAGAATTTCTACTGGTCCACTTTTTAAAATTAATTTTTCTTTCTTCAGATTGTGAACTCCAACCTTGCAAAAGTAGGTGACCTAATTTCGTTGTTAGATCATTCGCAAAACCAAAATCAAAATGATCTTTATTCTGATTTGTGGGACCTAGATTTTCTTTGTTTGAAATGAAGATAAACCCTTTTTCGATTAAATCATCTATATCCAAAAACCATGGGTTTAGTGCAAAACTAGATGGAGAACTATATGGAGAACCTGTAGAGTCAGTAGGTGTAAGAGGTAAAAATTGCCAGTACTCAATTCCATGATCATGTAGTTTTTTTATCCACTCTTTAGCTCCTCTACCAAAAGTTCCACATACTGCTCCTCCTGGAATACAGGATGGATGCATAAGTATGCCTAATGATTTTTTTTCAAGAATTGACTCTATAGGCATGTTTTATTATATTTTGATTCTTTACGATTAAAGTGTTTTTAATTCTCTAAATTCAACCATATACAAATTTTTTTTAATTGACAAATATTATTCCTGGTTTTTAAAACTAAAGTAAATATAAATTCTGATTTTTAATAAAAGAAATCTAGCTTGGTTGATATACTTTTTGAAAAGATATAGATATTATTTTTTGCGAAATTCACATAAACGACTACGATAAGTATATAGTTTTATGGTGCAAATTTCGTGACAAGTTTCATCACGGCAATGCAGAATAAAGAGTCAAACTTTAATCTAACTAATAGTAGATTAAGGTTAGTAAGTGGGACAACAAATCCTAAATTAGCTGAAGAAATTGCATCATACTTAGGGATTGAAAATGTACCTTTGGTATCCAAAAGATTTGCTGATGGAGAAATTTATGTCCAGATTCAGCAATCTATTAGAGGCTGTGATGTATTCCTAATACAACCTACATGTGCTCCTGTAAACGATAGTTTAATGGAGCTCATGATAATGGTTGACGCATGCAAGAGAGCGTCTGCAAGACAAATAACGGCTGTAATTCCCTATTTTGGATATGCTAGGGCAGATAGAAAGACCTCAGGAAGAGAGTCTATAACTGCAAAATTAACTGCTAATTTGCTTGAAAAATCAGGAGTTGATAGAGTTCTTGCTATGGACTTACATTCAGCTCAAATACAAGGTTATTTTGATATACCATGCGATCATATTTACGGTTCACCTGTATTAATTGATTATCTGGAATCGTTAGATTTAGAAGAAATAGTTGTCGTCTCTCCTGATGTAGGTGGAGTTGCGAGAGCAAGAGCATTCGCAAAATTAATGAAAGATGCTCCCTTGGCTATTATCGATAAGAGGAGATCGGCTCATAATATCGCCGAAAGTCTAACAGTTATTGGTGAAGTTAAAGGCAAAACAGCTATTCTCATAGACGACATGATTGACACTGGAGGCACAATTTGTTCCGGAGCTAATTTATTAAAACAAGAAGGAGCTAACAGAATATTCGCATGTGCCTCACATGCTGTATTTTCTCCACCTTCTCATGAAAGATTAAGTACTAAGAATCTCTTCGAACAAGTTATTGTGACAAATAGCATACCCGTTTTAAATAAGGATAATTTTGCGCAGTTAAAAGTACTATCTGTAGCAAATATGCTTGGGGAAGCTATTTGGAGAATTCATGAAGAAAGTTCCGTTAGTTCTATGTTTAGATAAAAGAAAAAATTTTTTTACAATCCTTGTAATTTCTTAAGTCTCTCAGTTTCAATTTTATATTGTTTTTCGACTTTTTCCGGAACATTATCTGGGCACACCTTAAGAGCTGATTCAATTAATTGTAGAGATGCAATAAATTGTAATTGTTTAATATTAACTGTTTGTTCTTTCTTTCTTTCTATTATTTTTCCTCCATGTTTTTGTTCAATTACTGATGCGAAAGTTGCTGAGGCAACGTTTAATGTTTTTGGAAAATCTAAATCAAATCCTTTTCTTGTCGCATTACATAAAAATGAAACACCCATCCCATGATATAAATCTAAATCATTTTTATTAGCAGGCGAATTTTTAACATTTGCATTTAAATTATTAAATTCATTATTTATATCTAAAAAGAGAGATAAAAAAATTAGGGGGATTGCAAAAATTTTAAATTTTTTTAAACCCATATTTGATTTTTTTAAATTCATATATTTAAGATAACATTTTTTTTTTTTCAAACTTAATGGCCAACAGAATTTATTTAATAATTTTAATTTCGTGATGATTTTCTACTATTTTCAATTTATTTTTGTTCCATGAATATATAACCCTAAATCTAAAATTATCAGAATCTACAAGTCTTGTATGTTCAAGAATATACCAATCTTCGTAACAAGATTCAAAAATCATTTCGTGTTCGTCGACCTGTTTAATATTTGAAATACCTTGATCATTACTTAAATAAAAATTTTCTCTCTTGAGTTGATGGCCCTTTAAAAATGCAAGCATTTCTCCGCGTTCTTTATATTGGGGATTTTCATCAAAGAAATTATACTTTTTTTCTGGGTACCAAGTGAATTTATAATGCGACTCCCATTCGGACTTGCTCTCGAGAACTTGAATATTTATATTCATACTTAAATTATAAGTTTTTTGTGCTTCATCAAGAAAATACGTTCTATAAGATTTCCACGATCCAATGTTCCTCGAAAACCACCTTTTTAAATTACTATTCAAATTAATTTCAGGAGGGTTTTCACCAAAATGTAAATTCTTCTTTGGATTAATGGCAACCATATATAAATAAGTTCTATTTATTTCATAGCTTATCTGTAAAATAAAAAAATATATCTTAAGGTGTTTATAAGGATTAACAGCTTTTCAACACTTCAGAGGGAATCATTTGAATGATAAAAAAGAGCTAAAATTAATACTTGTGGCAGCTAGAAATCAACTTTCTAGTAATGACATTAAGTCCCTAATAGCTTATTTAGAATCAGATGATTGTGAATTTGAGATATCTCTTCAGATTTCTGAGCCCACAGAGCAGCCTGAATTACTTGAATTGCATAGATTAGTCGCAATTCCTGCTCTTATAAAAGTTTCCCCAGCGCCAAAACAAATATTTGCTGGAAGTAATATTTTTTCTCAGTTGCAAAAATGGTTGCCGAGGTGGACGCAGGAAGGCGTAACAAAAAATCTTGGGATTAATTTGCAACCATCTAAAATTGATTCAATAAGGACTCAAAAAGAATTCCTATTGGAGGACGAACTTCTCGTTTTAAGACAAGAAAATGAGACATTAACAAAAAGAATAGAGTCTCAGGAAAGATTATTAAGAATGGTGGCGCATGAATTAAGAACCCCATTAACGGCAGCTACTTTGGCTGTTCAAAGTCAAAAACTCGGACAAATAGATATTTCAAAATTGCAAGAGGTAATTAAAAGACGTCTTGAAGAGATCGAACTCTTATCTCAGGACCTTTTGGAGGTCGGAACAACTAAATGGGAAGCGTTATTTAATCCTCAGAAAATTGATTTAGGTAATATTAGTGCTGAAGTAATACTTGAATTAGAAAAATTCTGGAGATTAAGAAATATAGAAATTGATACTGATATTCCATCTGATCTGCCAAATGTATTTGCAGATCAAAGAAGAATGAGGCAAGTATTTTTAAACTTAATTGAAAATGCTATTAAATTTTCTAAAGACTCTGGATCTATAAAAATCACTATGATTCATAAGACAAATCAATGGGTAGAAATAACAATTTGTGACAAAGGTGCAGGTATTCCTTTGAGCGAACAAAAAAGAATTTTTCTAGATAGAGTTAGACTTCCACAGACTTCTGAAGGGACTTCAGGATTTGGAATAGGGTTATCAGTATGTAGGAGAATAGTACAAGTCCATGGAGGAAGAATATGGGTCGTATCTGAAGTTGGTGAAGGTTCCTGCTTTCATTTCACAGTTCCTGTATGGCAAGGACAAAACAAAGAGCAACAATACTTGACGAAAGGCTAGCCTTACTCTTAGTTTTTAATAAGCTATTATGCTAATTACCTGGCCCCATCGTCTAGAGGCCTAGGACACCTCCCTTTCACGGAGGCGACAGGGGTTCGAATCCCCTTGGGGCTATTTATTTAAATTTACAAAGATCTTTTGGATAATTTTGCATGCCTATCTACGGCAATTAAATTTTCTGAAAGATCCTTTTTTAGTCTTTTCTCTATCATCCCTATTGGCATCCATTTACAACCTTGAACAGTAAGATCATAAATTAATGAGTTAGTTGAAGTATTTTTAATATTTTGTATTTTCCAACTGCCTTCAAATTTCCTGAAATCTCCCTTAATTAAATTAAATTTTAAAAGGCCAAGCGCCTTATCTTCGAATAAATCGATGGTTACTTCAGCTGAAAACTTCATGCCAAGGAAATCCTGAGCCCCAACTTGTTTAAGATGGACATTATTCCCCTTCTGAAATATTTTTTTGCTCGATAAAAGATTTGGTATGTAGAGATTTAGCCGATCATAATCTGTTAAAACACTCCACAAAGAATCAAAACTTGCAGAAGTTGTAAGTTGAGCTGCCAGTCGTCTTGTTCCACTGGAAAACTTCTCCATCGTCTGCTCAATTGTCCTGTAATCATTGTTCCTAGAATGATCTTCTGATTCTTGAGGATTATTCATAAATGAATTTTTTAATTAGATAAAAAATTATTTCTGTGTAACTATACTGATAAAAACAACAAATACTGAAAAATTAAAATAATTTCTTTTATTTATCCCGATCTCAAAACGTAACCATTTTTGTAAAATCACTACAAATTAAACTACAAATTGATATTCTCTTATAAAAGAAATCTAAAAAATGTATTCACAAGCAAAAGTAATCGCAGGCGGATTAGCTCATATACCAGTAGTAATAGCTGTTTTTTATTTTATACTCACAACTTTTAATAAAAGAGCTTTAAAATTTGTTGAAGAGGCAAAAACAAAAAAACCTGAGGCAAAAGCTGTGGAACCTAAAAAAGTCGCTGTTTCAAAAACAGAAGCTCCAAAAACAGAAGCTCCAAAAATAGTTAAGAAAAAACATGCAGATGTTCCAGTCAATATTTACCGTCCTAAAACACCATATGAGGGAACAGTTATCGAAAACTATAGCCTTCTCAAAGAAGGAGCAATAGGTAGAGTTAATCACATAACTTTCGACCTTAAAGATAGTGATCCATTTTTAAATTATGTAGAAGGTCAAAGTATTGGTATCATGCCTGCTGGTGAAGATGCTAATGGAAAACCCCATAAATTAAGACTATACTCAATAGCTAGCACTAGACATGGTGATGACTTTAATGGAAATACAGTTTCTCTTTGTGTAAGACAGCTACAGTATGAAAAAGATGGGGAAACCATTAATGGTGTCTGCTCTACTTACTTATGTGATATTAAGCCTGGAGATAAAGTAAAAATAACAGGACCTGTTGGTAAAGAAATGCTCCTCCCTGATGAAGAGGACGCAAATATTGTTATGTTAGCCACTGGAACTGGAATAGCTCCAATGAGGGCTTATTTAAGAAGAATGTTCGAACCAACTGAAAAAGAAAAAAATAAATGGAATTTCAAAGGTAAAGCTTGGTTATTTATGGGTGCTCCAAAATCAGCTAATTTGTTATACGAAGAAGATCTTCAAAGATACATTGCAGAGAATCCTGATAATTTTAAATATACAAAAGCTATTAGTCGCGAGCAGCAAAATACAAAAGGTGGAAGAATGTACATTCAAGACAGAGTTTTAGAGTCAGCCAATGAACTTTTCAATATGATTGAAGATGAAAAGACACATATATATCTATGTGGATTAAAGGGTATGGAACCTGGAATAGATGAAGCAATGACTAAGGCAGCAGAAGAAAAAGGATTGAACTGGTCAGAATTAAGACCTCAACTGAAAAAGGCAGGAAGATGGCACGTAGAAACTTACTAAATTTTTGATATTTAGATTTAAGTTTCACATACTAAATACTTTTTGGTTTAGACACAATATGTAGCTAATATTTGAAAAAAAGAGGATTTTAAATAAAGAATAATAAAAATATGCCTTCAACTTTAAGTAATCCTCTAAGATTAGGTTTACGACAGGAAAGAGTCATATCTCCACAATGTTTAGTAATTTTTGGCGCGAGTGGAGACCTTACTCATAGAAAATTAATACCAGCCTTATTTGAACTCTATTTGCAAAGAAGAATTCCTAGTGAATTTGGAATAGTTGGTTGTGCGAGAAGACCTTGGACTGATAATGAGTTTAGAGAAAAGATGAAAGTAAAGTTATCAAATCAAATATCTGGTAAAGAAAGGGAGTGGGAACAATTTTCTAATTATCTTTTCTATGAACCAGTTGACCTGCAACAAAGTGAGCATGTCGTAAGGCTTTCTAGAAGATTAACTGAAATTGATAAAACACAAGCTACTCATGGGAATAGAACATTTTATTTATCAGTATCTCCGAATTTCTATGCAAGTGGATGTAAAGCTCTAAAAGGGGCTGGCCTCTTAGATGACCCTAAGAAAAGTCGTTTAGTAATTGAAAAACCTTTTGGAAGAGATTATTCAAGTGCAAAAAAATTGAATAAGATTGTTCAAAGTTGCGCTGAAGAAAGTCAGATTTATAGGATTGATCATTATTTAGGTAAAGAGACAGTTCAGAATATTCTTGTTTTGAGGTTTGCTAACACTATTTTTGAACCAATCTGGAATAGGAATTATATATCAAGTGTTCAAATTACTTCATCTGAAACAGTTGGTGTTGAAGATAGAGCAGGTTATTACGAAAGCTCTGGTGCTTTACGGGATATGCTTCAAAATCATATGACTCAAATGCTTGCAGTTACTGCAATGGAACCTCCTGGAAAATTTGAACCAGAAGCAATAAGAAATGAAAAAGCTAAGGTTCTTCAAGCTTCAAAACTTGCTGACGAAAATGAACCATGGAATTGTTGTATAAGAGGTCAATATGGGGAGGGAGGGATTATTTCAAATCGACTCAAAGGATATAGGCAAGAAGATGGTGTTAATAGTAATAGCACAACAGAAACTTATATTGCGACAAAAGTTTTCGTTGATAACTGGCGTTGGCAAGGGGTTCCTTTTTATTTGAGAACAGGTAAAAGACTACCTAAAAGACTTGGAGAAATAGTCTTGACTTTTAAAGACGTTCCTGTTCATTTATTTGAATCAACAATAATAAATCCTGCCCCAAATCAACTTATCCTTAGAATTCAGCCAAATGAAGGTGCTACTTTCAAATTTGAGGTAAAATCTCCTGGTTCTGGAATGAAATCAAGACCTGTTGAGATGGAATTTTCTTATGATGAATCATTTGGAGAACCTTCAGATGAAGGCTATGTAAGATTATTAGCTGATGCAATGCTTTCTGATCCAACATTATTTACTAGAAGTGATGAGGTAGAGGCAGCCTGGAAACTTTATACGCCTTTAATAGAATTGATGGATAATTCTCCTTGGAAGTTACCTATTTATAATTATGAATCTATGACATGGGGACCTCCTGAATCAGATCAATTAATTTCAAAAGACAATATTTTCTGGCGTAGACCCTAAAAATGAAACCTCAACTTACACTACAAACTCCTTTAGAGCTGCCTTATCAGGAAATTTCTAATTACCTTAATAAATTATGGATTTCAGAAGATAAAGATAATAGTGGAGCTAATACTTTCACATTAATGGTCTGGCAGCCTGCTTGGCTAGAACAATGTTTGGTTCAAAAAGGATTAGTAAGCGGGCCAATTACTGGAAATTTAAGTCCAGAAATAATTGAAGTTGCTAAAAAATTTATATTAGATCAAGGACTTCCTATCACTACTTCACTTAATAGTGAAGAATTATTGAATTTGTTGAAGGGAAATTTATCAAATAAAGACTTTGAAGATTTTAGAGGACAATTTTTTGCATCAACGATAGGTACATTGAATCCAAGAAGATTAATAACTCTAGCGCCAACATTAAATAAAAATTCAGATATCAAAACTTTTGTATCCGCTTACTGTCCATTAAGTGATACTACAGCTATGCAACCTATTTGTGGGGATTTAGTTGTTATTAGGGGGGACTCGGCCTCAATATTTAATAAAGGATTAAAAATAATTGATGAATTATTTATTGATGAATTACCTTCATGGTTGTGGTGGAATGGAAGCTTGGATGAGTCGCCTGAAATCTTCGAATATTTTATTAATCATGGTCTAAGGTTAATAATTGATACTGCTCTTGGAACGCCTGAAAGATGTTTAAAAGTTTTAGATCAATTAAATAAATCAAATAAAGCTATTAATGATTTGAATTGGGTTAGATTGAAAAATTGGAGGGAATCATTGGCAATGATTTTTGATCCGCCTTCGAGGAGACCAATTTTAGATCATATTACTGATATTGATATTGATATCGCTGGAGATCATATGATTCAAGCTTTGTTTTTGATTTCATGGATTAGCGATAAACTTGGTTGGTCTTTTCTAGGAGTTGAAAGGGATAAAGAATCAACAAAAATAGAATTTCAAAGAATTAATGGCGAAATAATCTCTGCATCAATTAATCCCTTATCTTTGGGAAATCCAATTATTCATTCAGGACAAGTTATTGGATTGAGGTTAATTTCAAAAATTAGTGAGGTTCAAAAAAATAATACTTGTGTAATACTTGGATGTGAATCAGTGGAATGTATGAGACTTGAAGCAGGGGGAATGGCTAATATGGAATTAATAGAACAAGTTGTTCCAAATTCTTTTTCTACATCAGAATATGATGTTAGTAAATTATTGGGAAGTAGTAGAGGTAATACAAGTCCTCTTTTTGAAAATTCTATTAAAATAGCTCTTCAAATATTTAATGGTTTTAATAATTAATAAATAATAAATGCCTTGTGTAATATCTTCTCCTTCAACTGATAGTGGGAAAACTACATTATCGCTATTGATATCTTGTTGGGCGTTCTCAAGAGGTATAAAGATACAAACTTTCAAGGTTGGTCCAGATTATCTTGATCAACAACAACTTAGTTCAATTGGCCAACCTATTTGTAGGAATTTAGATATTTTTTTAAGTGGTGAAGAATGGGTTCAAGAAAGTTTTTTTAAACATTCTTTGAAATATGAATTCTCATTAATTGAGGGAGCAATGGGTCTTTTTGATGGATTAGGGTCAACAACATATTCCAGCACGGCAAATATCTCTAAACTTCTCAATGTTCCAGTAATTTTTATTGTTAATGCTAGAGGTCAAGTATCTTCTCTTTTGGCCACTGTTCGAGGTTTTAGAGATTTTGATAGTGAGTTGTCAATATCTGGAATTATATTTAATAACGTTAATTCGGATAGACATAAAAAATTAATCAAAGAAGTTTTTAAAAATGAAGATATCGAAATTCTTGGTTTTTTACCATCTGATTCAAAAATAACTTTAAACAAAGCTAATTTAGGTTTGATATCTCCTTTGGATGATGGTAAAGAAATTGATGTTGAATATTTTGCAAATTTCGCCGAAAGAAATCTTGATTTATTGTCTATTATTAAATTTCTGAAATCTCCTGAAAGGAAAATATTTAATTCTGTCAGTTTTAAAGATTTTAAAATAGATAAAAGTAAACCTATCGCAATTGCAGAAGATAAAATCTTTCATTTTCAATACCCTGAAACTAAGGAGTTTTTGAGAGATATAGGCATACCATTGATTTCATGGAGTATTTATGATGATGAAGAGATACCTTTTGAGGCTTCTTCTTTAATTATTCCTGGAGGGTTCCCAGAAAAATATGCTAATCATATAAGTAACTCTTTAAAAAGCTTAAATTCGTTAAGGAAATTCCGTAAAAATGGATTTATATATGCAGAGTGCGGAGGGATGATGATTTTAGGAGACTTTATAAAAGATGAAAATGGCAATAATCACAAAATGAGTGGTATATTGCCTTTTAAATCAAAAAAAAGTAAACTTTCTGTAGGTTATAGATACATTAAGGGTTTAAAAGATACTCCGATCATTAAACAAAACCAATTAATTAGAGGACATGAATTTCATTATTGGGAAATTGAAAATAATTTATCTGAACATGATTTAAGAAAAGCTGAGAATCAAATGAAACTCTCTTCTCCATGGAAAATTAAATCTTGGGAATCTGAATACAAAAATGAAGGGTTTTTTGATAAAAAATTACATGCAAGTTGGATTCACTTACATTTGCCGAGTTCTCCAGAGGTCGCAAAAAACTTTATAGATGCTACACAAATTAGTTTTTCAAAATTTTCTTAGTTTATTATTAAATCAAATATTTCGATAGGAGAACCTAAAAAAAACATTCCAAGCAAAGTTATTAATGGACCCAAAAAACTTCCAACAATGACCTCAATTTTAGTATGGCCAAGGGTTTCTTTTAAATATAATTCAGATTGTGGGTTTAGTTTTTTTGTTAGTTTATTGATTTCTGCAGCTTGAATTCCAGCTGATTTCCGCACACCACTTGCGTCATACATAACTATTAATGCTACAGCAACTGAAAGTGCGAATATCGAGCTATCAAATCCCAATTCATAACCTATACCAGATGTAGCACCAGTTATTAAGGCAGAATGACTTGAAGGCATACCACCAGTCTCGAACATAATTCCAAATCTTATTTCTCCATTTGATAAAAAATTAAATATGATTTTAAAAAATTGAGCAATTAAACAGGATAATAAGCTCCAGAAAAGAACTGAATTGTTAAAAAAGGCAAAAAACTCAGACATAAATTAAACTTTTATCTGTCTCTATTTGTAATAAAGTCGGCTAAAGATACTAGATATTTAGCATCTGTACCCCAAGGTTCAATTGCTTTTTTTGCTTTTTCAACTAAATCAAATGCTCTTTTCTTTGACTCCTCCATCCCAAGTAATTTAGGGTAAGTAGTTTTGTCAGCTAAAAGATCTTTGCCGGCAGTTTTACCAAGCTTTTCACTGCTGGAAGTTAAATCAAGAATATCATCTATTATTTGGAAGGCTAAACCAATTCCCTCTGCATATATTGTTAGAGCTTTTAATAGTTTTTCGTTAGCGCCTGCGATCATGGCGCCTGTTCTTACACAAGCCTTTAATAAAGCCCCAGTCTTATGAAGATGAATATATTCGAGAGTTTCAAGGTCTACTTCTTTACCTTCGCATTCTAAATCAACTACTTGTCCCCCGACTAGGCCTGGTGCACCAGCAACTAGGGATAATTCGCCAACTACATTTAATAATCTATTTGGATCAACTCCAGGGCTTCTTAAAGAGACCATTTCAAAGGCCCTGGTTAATAAAGCATCGCCTGCAAGAATAGCTATTGCATCTCCATATACTTTATGATTTGTGGGCCTACCTCTCCTCAAGTCATCATTATCCATCGCGGGCAGATCATCATGAATCAAGGACATTGTATGGATCATTTCTATCGCTACTGCAGTAGGAACAGCAAGAGAGGGATCTCCTCCAGCCAGTGAGCAAGATGCTAAACATAAAATTGGACGTATTCTTTTCCCTCCAGCTAAAAGGGAATATCTCATTGATTCTCTCAATGTTGCTGGATTCTCAGGGCCCAATGAAAAATCAAGTGCTTCTTCTACAACTTTTTTTGTGTTTTTAAGATATTTTTCAAAATCAGAAATATTATTTATAACTTCAGTCATTTTATACCTTTAGTAGAAAAATTTTTCATCTTGGAGTTTATGGCAAAAGGTCATTAAGAGTTGATGATAAACCAAATTGTTTTTGCCAGCTAAAAATAGTATTTACAAGTAACATTGTTACTGTCATTGGCCCAACACCTCCTGGCACAGGTGTGTAAGCAAATACTTTAGAAATGACATCTTCTAATAATACATCGCCACATAATCTGGTTTGATTTTTATCGGAACTTTTTAATCTATGTATTCCAACATCAATAATTACTGCGCCTTCTTTGACAAAACTCGAATCTATAAGATTGGGTTTTCCTGCAGCCGCAATTAGGATATCAGCTTCTCTACAGACTTTATTCAAATTCAACGTTTTTGAATGAGTCATTGTTACAGTGCCATTTAGATTCAACAACATAAGTGATAGGGGTTTTCCAACAAGCAAACTTCTTCCAATAACAACAATTTTCTTACCTTCAATTGGTATATTTTGGGATCTCAATAAATTAATAATTCCTGCTGGTGTACATGATCTCATCGCAGGCTCATTTTTCACTAATTTGCCGATGTTTATTTCATTTAATCCATCTACATCTTTGCTTGGATTAATATGGCTGATAAGTTTTTGCTCATCAAACTTTTTTGGGATAGGAAGTTGTAGCAACATGCCATCAATATCTTTATCAGAATTAAGTTTGATTATTAATTGTTCAACTTCTTGTTGCTCTACACTATCTCTTAGATGAAAGATAAAGCTCTTTATCCCAATCCTTGAGCATGCTTTCTCCTTGTTATTAACGTAAACACCACTTGCAGGGTCATCACCTATTCTTATTACAGCTAGACCGGGAGCTCTTTTTGCAAATTTTTTATTACTAGAGATATAGTCATTTAACCTTTCTTCAATTTCAAGAGATAATTTTTTACCGTCTAATTTTAATGACATTTAGAAAAACATCTCCTTTTTACACCTAGCATGCCTATAATTTTAAATTATTCAAATAGATTTATTTATATTCTGTGCAAAACATCACAACTACCTTAAAGAAATTGTTTTATCTGTGGAAGCGAAGTCAAGTTCCACTAAAACAACCAATTAAGATTTCAAGGATAGATAATCTCATAATTTTTTTAGTGTGTATCTTAATTTCAATAATTTCTTCCTATAAACTACTTCTTATCTCGCCTTTAAATGTCGCAGATATTTTTTCATGGCTTTTGACCTTTACTGAAATACTCATTGGTTCCGGAATTTTGATATTAATTGCAAAAAAAGAGAATCCTACAATTTCTTCAAGACAAATCTTCTTGATCATTACTCTTCTTTTAGCAGCACAAGCTACGAAATTAGCCTTAGCTTCAACAATAAGTCCATTATCTATTATTATCCCACCAGCATTAATAATATCCCAAGGAATGGGAACCATAACAGCTTTAGCTTGGGTATCAATAGCAAGCTTAAGTTGGCCAGACCCAGCAGTTGCTATAAATAATAATTTATTTTTTATTTTATTAGTTTGCTCTTCAGTAGTATCTATACTTGGAGGAAGAATAAGAAGTAGAGCTCAGTTACTTCAACTATCAATTTTTGTCCCCATAGGATCGTTCTTGAGTCAATGGATATTGATAGGTAAAGATAAAATAACTCTTATTAATAACCAAGATTTTGTTTTAGTTAATGGGGATATATTTTCTGATTCCTTCCTATTGGCAATAGTAATGCTTTTTACTATTTTATTTATTCCAATTTTTGAATCGATATTCGGATTATTAACTAAAGCAAGATTACTCGAATTAGCTGATAAGGAGAAACCTTTAATTAGAAGATTGTCTCTTGAAGCTCCAGGTACTTTTGAACATACCTTACTTATATGTGGTTTAGCAGAGGAAGCAACAAGAATGATTGGTGGGGATATTGATCTTATTAAAACTGGAGCCTTATATCATGATGTTGGTAAATTACATGCACCTAATTGGTTTATTGAAAATCAGGATGGTTTAAGAAATCCGCATGACGAATTAGATGATCCGATTAAAAGTGCAGAAGTATTACAGGCACACGTAGATGAAGGATTGAAATTTGCAAGAAAAAATAGACTACCTAAGTTGATAGCTAATTTTATCCCTGAACATCAAGGTACCCTAAAAATGGGATATTTTTTCCAAAAAGCTAAAGAAAAAAATCTCGACATTAATGAATTTTATTTTAGATATAAGGGCCCTATTCCCCAGTCAAAAGAAACAGCTATTTTAATGCTTGCAGATGGATGTGAAGCAGCACTAAGAGCTATGAATATAAATGCATCTGATAAAGAAGCTTTGGAAACAATATCTAATATTATCTATTCGCGTCAAAAAGATGGGCAATTAAATGATAGTAATTTATCACATGGAGAAATTTTTCTTATAAAAAGAGCATTCTTAAATGTTTGGAAAAGAATTAGACATAGAAGAATTCAGTATCCAACTAGCAAGAATAATACTTTTTCTTGATTTTTAATTTTATAGCCTTATACTTCTTCGATGTTTTGGATTACACCAATATATAAGAGCTAATGTACTTAATAATGTTGTTAAAAGAGTAAACCCACCAATTCCAAAAATGTCTTTAAGAGTTATGAGTCTCACCATTGAATAAGGTCCCGTCCCAGAAATCACCATTGATAGAGATACTAAAGTTAAAGTTACGCCCCATTTTCTTTCTGCTAGAAGAGCTGCTGAAGAAACTATGCCAACTATCGCAGCAGGCCATCCAAGACTAATGGCAAGCGTTATATTAGCAACTTTTAGTGGAGGACCATAACTAATTATTAATGCGATTATTGGAAGTGCAATTATATTGCTGATTAACCCAACCCATGAAAGCGCCCAATATCCTATTACCCTTTCTCTCATTATTAACAGCATTAAACATTAGATTAATTTACAATATTGAGTGACAATTTTTAATGCTACTTAATATTCCTAAAAGAATTTAATTTGCTCGATTAGATAGAAATTGTACTATCCGAATTTTCTAAATTATCAAATTGTGGGTGAATTGAATTTTTTTTCTCAGAAAAGACAAGCCTATTTAAAGCATTTACGTATGCATTCGCTGCAGCAACTACAACATCTGTATCTGCAGAATGACCAGAATATATTTTATTATCTCTTCTTATTCTTATTGTTACTTCGCCTAATGCATCAATTCCTTCTGTTACCGACTTGACAGAAAATTCAATTAATTCATTAGGAACTTTAGCTAATTTATTTAAAGCTTCACATACAGCATCAACGGGTCCAGTCCCTATTGATACTGCAGTATCCTCAGTATTATCTTCCGTGTTTAGAAGCGAAATGGTTGCAGTAGGTTTAGATGCGTTACCGCAACTTACTTGTACGAGACTTAATTGAAATTTAGCTTCTGGGAGTTGCACCTGTTCACTAACGATTGCTTCTAAATCTCGATCAGTAATTTCCCTTTTTCTGTCAGCTAAATCCTTGAAACGAGCAAAAGCATCATTTAAATCTTCTCGGCTCAAGTCATATCCCATCTCTTCTAATCTTGCTCTTACAGCACTTCTTCCACTAAGTTTCCCCAAAGATATTTTGTTGTCACTCAACCCAACAGTTTTTGCATCGATAATTTCATAAGTTAGTCTATTTTTTAAAACCCCATCCTGATGAATGCCTGACTCATGTGCAAAAGCGTTGGCGCCCACAATTGCTTTATTAGGCTGCACTGTCATTCCAGTTAGGTTGGAAACAAGTCTAGAGGTTTTTGTTATTTCTTCTGTTCTTATAGCCGTAAGAGGAGTTGGTGAATCTGGATTTCTTTTGAAAAAACTATTAAAAAAACTTTTCCTAACATGTAGTGCCATTACTAATTCCTCTAGCGAGGCATTCCCTGCTCTTTCCCCAATTCCATTAATCGTACATTCTAGTTGTCTTGCTCCATTTTTTACTGCCTCTAGAAAATTGGCTACTGCTAAACCTAAATCATTATGACCATGAACCGAGATTACTGCTTCATCAATATTTGATACATTTTTATTTATATCAGCAATTAGTTTCCCAAATTCACTAGGAGTTGTAAATCCAACAGTATCAGGAATATTTATTGTTGTCGCTCCTGCAGAAATTGCTAGTTGTATCACTTCGTATAAAAAATCAGGATCACTCCTTGAGGCATCTTCACAAGAAAACTCGATATCATCTACCAACGATTTTGCATAGTTAACCATTTCTGGAACTATTTGAAGAACGTCTTTTCTGGATTTTTTAAGTTTATGTTTAAGATGAATATCGCTTGTCGCAATAAAAGTATGTATTCTTTTTCTGGGAGCTGGACTTACTGCTTCGTAACAGGCTTTTATATCTCCTTGAGAGGCTCTAGCTAAACCACATATTATGGGACCATTTTCTTTCCCTACAGCATTGGCAATTTTATTAACAGCTTTAAAATCTCCTGGACTTGCGAAAGGGAATCCAGCCTCAATAACATCCACACCTAGTCTTGCTAATTGATGAGCGATAGCAAGTTTTTCTTCAAGATTCAAACTGGCACCAGGCGACTGCTCTCCATCTCGAAGAGTTGTATCAAATATCAAAATTCTTCCAGGATCTTTTGTCATTAGTAGGATTACCTTGACTCATAATAAGCTAATTAAAAAAATTTGACTAGCTTTAGTTCAATTAAAATCTGCTGTAATTTTATAACTTAAACAATATTGGTTAAAATTCTGAGGAAAAAAATGAAATACTTAAATTATTAAAGTATTCTTTTAAGATCAAAGTTTCCTTTTATAAAAGCTTAATTTTGATTTTTTATAGAATTTCAGGCATAAATTATAAAAAGTATGAATGGGCGATACTCCCAAAAAAATGTTTTAGGTCAGTTAGCGATAGTTTTACATGCTCATTTACCTTATGTTAGAAAAAATGAAAAAAACTCCTTAGAAGAGGATTGGTTATTTCAGGCGATTCTGGAATGTTATATACCACTACTTCAATCAATAGAATCTTCCAAAAATGAAAATCCTGAAAATACAAAACTTACAATTAGTTTGTCTCCAACATTATTATCACTTCTAAAAAATAAACAAATTCAAGAAACTTTCCCAAACTGGATTAAAACAAGGAATGATTTCCTCAACGAACTACCACCAGAAGAAAAAAATGCCTCTGCATTTTTAATTAATAATCTTAATGATAAATACTTATACTGGAAAAAATGTTCTGGAAATTTAATTGAGAAGTTTAGGGTATTAAATAAATCTGGAAATTTGGATATTCTTACTTGTGCTGCTACTCACGGGTATCTGCCAATTTTAAGGGAGAATCCTGAAACTGTAAAAGGACAAATCAATACAGCTATTAGGAGCCATGAAAATATTTTTGAAACAAAGCCTTTAGGTATTTGGTTACCTGAATGCGCCTATTTTGAGGGTTTAGATGAAGTACTATTTAATTCTGGAATTAGATATACAATCTTAGACGGACACGGGATTCTAAACTCCACTCCAAGGCCTAGGTATGGTGTATATGCTCCAATATGCTCGAAAAAAGGAGTGGCATTTTTTGGAAGAGATAGTGAGTCAACCTTGCCCGTTTGGTCTGCTAAGGATGGGTTCCCTGGCGATAAAGTCTATAGGGAATTTCATAAAGATTTGGGGTGGGAATTACCTCTCTCAAAGCTACAAAAGAAGGGTATTTCAACAAAAAGACCTTTGGGTTTAAAGTTTCATAAGATTACAGATGAAAATATTTCTTTAGGGGAAAAAGAGTTTTACCTTGAAAATGAAGCAAAGAATAAGGCAGCAGAACATGCTGATGCATATCTATTAGAGAGATCCAGACAACTAGAAAAATTAACTTTATCCTCCTCCTTTAAGCCTTTATTGGTTGCTCCATTTGATGCAGAGTTATTTGGTCATTGGTGGTATGAGGGACCTTTTTTTATTGAAAATATACTAAAGAAATCTAGTAAATATTCGATTAGGCTTACAAACTTAAAAGAATTCTTAATGCAAAAACCAAATCTTCAGATTTGTGATCCATCGCCATCAAGCTGGGGGCAAGGTGGTTACCATAATTACTGGATTAATGATGCAAATGCATGGATTGTTCCAGAAATCACAAAGGCAGGCTCAACATTTGTAGATTTGTGCTTGGAGAATTTTAATAATGATTTATCTCTAAGACTCTTCAAGCAAGCTGCAAGAGAACTACTTCTTTCTGAGTCATCTGATTGGAGTTTTATTCTAAGAGCTGGAACCACTACTGAGCTCGCTAAAGAGAGAATAGAAAGACACTTATTCAGGTTCTGGAAATTGGTTAAAATGATAAAAAATAATTATAATATTAATTTAAAGTTTCTTGAAGATATTGAGGAAGAGGATAAAGTCTTCCCAGATATTAATATTGATGATTGGCGAAAATAAAAATACTAATTTAACTTAAGCATTCCTAGTTTTACTTTTAGAGGTGAATTTATAAACATCTTACTCATCACGTAAATTAGTTTTGGAAGTGGAAGTGTATTAGTTAGAAAACCTACCCATTCATTTGTTGATAATCTAAAGAAATTTGAGAAAAAGCTTCTTAATCTACTTTCGTCAAAACTCATCAATCTTCTTAGACCGTATTGGTAAAGTTTATGCCTTTGTGTTAACTCGTAGGGCCAAAGGATTTCCCAACCTTTTGAAGCTAACTCTAGCGAACTTAGATGAGGTTCTTTTAAAAAGACTGCCAATTTTTGCGCAAGGAGTGGAGCCCTTCTTAATAGGGATCCAACCATGTATCCTGATGCAGGATGAACCATACTTGCAGCCCCTCCGAAACCAAGTACAAATTGTTTTTTAAATGGGAGGGGTAAATTCATAGGGAAAAGGCAATTTTCTTCATGAAAAATTTCACTTACCTCAATACCTTTACTATTAAGTCTTTTATAAAGTCTTTTTTTGAGATTTTCTTGGGATAATGCAGGATAACTAGCTAATGAAGTTTCTTCAACAAAAAAAGTCTCGTTACCAAGATCCATTGCATAAAGAAAGGAAGGAGATGATAACTTTTCTTCATTGTTTAAATGATTCGGACGAAAATCCATTAGAACAAATTGTTCTTTATTAACAGGTGGTGATGAAAATTTACCTACAATTCCGTAAGCAGCTTGTTGAGCGATTTCATTTTGAAATGGTCTTTTTATAAAATTACTTTTATGACCACTTGCGTCAATAACTAATCTCGCCTTTATTTTGAGACCTGAAAAACAAATTACTTCAGATAGTTTATTTTTTTCTTTAATGTCTTTTGCTGTTTCATTCAACCATTCAATCCCTTTACATTTTTTTAAAAGCTCATTTTGAAAGGCTTCTTGATTTATTAAACCATAATCGTAGTTATGTTTTGTAGGAGTATCACCTTTTTTATTTTCCCCATCTCCAAAAAAACTAACTGTTTTACACCATCGGTGAGATAACAAGGACTCTAACCCTAATTCTTCTAATTCAGATGCCCAGATACCATATGTATTCTCCCATTTTTCATTTGGAGATTTTGTTGATATTCCCTTTATATTTAGATCCTGCTTGGCTAATTCTGAAGCTAAACATAATGCTGCAGGACCTGAACCTAAAATTAAAATATCAAGTATTTCCATATTATTTAGCTAACCATAAGGCTTTTAATTTGGTTCAACTGAGCTAGGTTGGTCTTTTTCCTCTATCTGTTCACGAGGTACCAATACCACTTCAGATAAATGATCACCGTCATCTAATCTTTGTAATTTTACTCCTGTAGCTGCCCTGGATTGCTGAGAGATTTTATCTGCGTTTGTTCTTACTATTACTCCTTTTTCGGTCACAAGTAGTAATTCTTCTCCCTCGCCAAGTACCTTCAAACAAACTAGCTGATCATCTTTAATTCTAAATTTTATTGCTCTCAAACCCATGCCTGCTCTTTTTTGTAATCTAAACTGAGCCACAGGTACTCTCTTCCCTAGTCCAAATGCACTGGCTATTAATACCCATGGACCATTTGTAGAGTTTTCCTCAACATTATCATCAAGATCTTCTGCAAGATCCTCAACTTTAGCCAATTGATCAACTAGATTAGATGTTATAACATCCATAGAAACTAGATTGTCGCCTTCTCTCAAGTTCATTGATTTAACCCCTCTTGCTGTTCTACCAAGTGGTCTTAATTCATTGATATCTAGTCTGAAATGAATCGCCATTCCTGTTTTAGATCCAATTAAAACACTATCACCTTCTTTTGATAATCTGACCCAGGTTAGGGCATCTCCATCCTCAAGATTAATTGCTATTAGTCCATTTGAGCGAATCTTTGAGAAAGCAGAAAGTGCAGTTCTTTTTATATAGCCAGTTTTGGTTAGCATCAATAAATAGTGATCATCAACAAAAGAATCCACAGCAACTAGTGAGGTGATTTTTTCTTCTCTTGGAATTGGGAGAAGTTGAACTGATGGAGTACCTTTTGCTGTTCTGCTACTCATAGGAACCCTATATGCTGGGAGAGCATAAGCTACTCCCCTATCACTGAAAAGTAAGAGAGTATCATGATCGTTACAGCTTATAAATAATTTCACGTCATCATCTTCTTTGGTTTTTGTCCCAGCTTTACCCCTTGAACCACGACTGGTAGATTCAAAATCATTAACAGGCATTCTTTTTAAATAACCTGCTTCAGTTAATAGAACTACGGATCTGTCATTTGCTATGAGATCAATATCATCTAATCCGCCACCTAAATCTAGTATTTCTGTTTTCCTAGGAGATGAGAATCTTTCATCGATTTTATTAAGTTCTTCAAGAATAATTTCAAAAATTCTTTCTTTACTATTTAATATTTGTTGATATAAATTGATTTTTTGGGTTAAGTCATTATGTTCCCCTTTGATTTTATCTGCTTCAAGTGCTGTTAATCTTCTTAACTGCATTTGTAGAATTGCATCTGCCTGTATGGAAGATAATTTATGGTCGTATTGTAATTTTTCTCGAGCTGATATTGAATCTTTCGCTGATCTTATTAGGTTTATAATTTCATCCATAGCATCTAAGGCCAATAAAAGACCCCTTACAATATGATCTCTTTCTTCTGCCTTTTTTAATAAAAATGTTGTTCTTCGTCTTATTGTCTCAACCCTAAAGTCTAGAAAAACGTCTAACATTTTTCTGAGTGAAAGTGTTGTGGGCTCTCCTTTTACTAGAGCAAGGATATTTGCACTAAAGTTATTTTGTAGAGGTGTTAACTTAAATAAATTATTTAAAACTACTTGTGGGTAGGCATCTCTTTTTAGTTCAATAACAATCCTCATCCCATCTCGATCACTTTCATCTCTAATATCAGAAATACCCTCTAATTTTTTTTCATTAACCAAGTCAGCAATTCTCTCTATTAATGCCGCTTTATTGGTTTGAAATGGAAGCTCTGTAATTATTACTGCATCTTTCTCTGCTCTACCAGTGGATTTAATTTGCTCAATATTTGCTACCCCTCTCATGGTTATTGACCCCCTTCCTGTTTTGAAAGTTTCTCTAATACCGTCTCTGCCTAAGATTTGACCACCTGTGGGAAAATCAGGACCCTTAATTATTTCAAAAAGTTCACTATCTTCAATTGCAGGGTTTTTGATTATTGATTTAAGACCATTTATTAGTTCCCCTAGGTTATGAGGTGGAATATTAGTTGCCATTCCTACTGCTATTCCAGATGATCCATTTAGAAGTAGTTGAGGGATCCTAGCAGGTAAAACTGTTGGCTCTTGCTGAGAGCCGTCAAAATTATCGGCGAAATCTACAGTTTCAGATTCAATATCCTCTAATAAACTTTCATCAGTAAGAGACTGTAAACGAGATTCTGTATATCTCATTGCAGCAGGAGGGTCGTTATCAACAGAACCAAAGTTTCCATGGCCATCTATGAGTGGCATCCTCATAGAGAAATCCTGGGCCATCCTAACCAAAGCATCATAAACAGCAGTATCGCCATGAGGGTGGTATTTACCAAGTACTTCTCCTACAACTCTTGCACATTTTCTGTATGGTCTACCGCTAGTCAAACCTAGTTCATACATTGCATAAAGAATTCTTCTGTGAACAGGTTTTAATCCATCTCTTGCATCTGGAAGAGCACGACCAACTATAACGCTCATTGCATACTCAAGGTATGAACGAGACATCTCATTTCTTAAGTCAGTCTGAATAATTCGGTCGTTATCTTCGCTTAATCCTGAGTTGTCGGAATCTAAAATATCAGACATACAAAAATCCTTTCTTTAATAATAATCGTTGATTGTCACAATGAATAAAAAAAAAGATTTATTTAATTCCCAAATACTCACATTTACACACAAATCAAAATAAAACCTGTTGTTTTTGAATAAACCTTGGCTTAATACCCCTTTAGTTGTTAATTTAATCAGAATATAAAGAAAACTACCGTGAATATTGAACTTGGTTTAAATAAAAGAGTCAAACGGGCTTTTGGCATTGATGAAATAGCTCTAGTCCCAGGCAATAGAACACTTGATTACGATCTGACTGATCCTTCTTGGTCAATAGGTGATATTAAAAGAGAAGTTCCGATCGTCGCTAGTGCCATGGATAGTGTTGTTGATGTCAATACGGCTGTAGAGCTTACAAAATTAGGTTCCCTAGGAGTTATTAATATGGAGGGCATACAGACACGATATGAAAACCCTGATGAAATATTGAACCAAATAGCATCAGTCGGGAAGAATGAATTTGTTCCATTAATGCAAAAAATTTACAGTGAACCGGTCAAGGAGGGATTGATTGTACAAAGAATAAATGAGGTAAAAGAAAGAGGAGGTATAGCAGCTTTTAGTGGAACTCCTCAAGCTGCCATTAAGTTTAAAGAAACACTTAATAATTCAAAAATAGATTTATTTTTTCTTCAAGGAACAGTTGTTTCCACTGAACATCTTTGTATGGAAGGTAATGAAACCTTAAATATTAAAGATCTCTGTCAATCTATGAATATTCCAGTTGTAGCAGGCAATTGTGTTACTTACGAAGTTGCAAAACTTCTCATGGATGCAGGAGTTGCAGGATTGATGGTTGGGATAGGACCTGGAGCAGCATGTACATCAAGAGGAGTATTGGGAATTGGAATTCCTCAAGCAACTGCAATTGCTGATTGTAGTGCGGCAAGAAATGATTACTTTAAAGAAAGTGGTCGTTATATCCCTATTATTGGTGATGGAGGAATTGTTACTGGTGGAGATATCTGTAAATGTTTAGCATGTGGAGCAGATGCTGTAATGATTGGATCCCCAATAGCTAAAGCCTCAAACGCTCCAGGTAAAGGATTTCACTGGGGTATGGCTACTCCCAGTCCAGTATTGCCGAGGGGCACAAGAATTGAAGTTGGTTCTACAGGATCCTTAGAAAGAATAATTAAAGGCCCTGCCTTACTTGATGATGGGACACATAATTTATTAGGAGCCATTAGAACCTCAATGAGTACTCTTGGAGCAAAAAATATTAAAGAAATGCATGATGTTGAAATAGTTATCGCACCATCGCTTCTTACAGAAGGTAAGGTTTATCAAAAAGCTCAGCAGCTTGGGATGGGTAAGTAGTTCAATATAGATTAAGATTATTAATCCTTAGTGAATTAATTATTAATTTGAAAAAATTTCTAATTTGGAGTTATTATTAAATGATGGGGGAAACCCCATACTCCTCACACACTAAATCGCCCGATTAATCGGGCTTTTTTAGATATTTTGTTACTTATATTATTTAATCTGTAATGAAATCATCACTTAAAAGAATTGCCTGCTAAATTTTCAAAAAGGAATACTTAAATTATGTCATCAGCTCCAGCCGTAACTGATTCTTCATTTGACAAAGATGTACTGCAAAGTGATCTACCAGTATTGGTTGATTTTTGGGCACCATGGTGCGGTCCATGCAGGATGGTCGCTCCAGTTGTAGAAGAAATCTCAAAAGACTTTGAAGGGAAAATTAAAGTTTTTAAATTAAACACAGATGAGAATCCAAATGTAGCCAGCCAATACGGAATAAGAAGTATTCCTACATTAATGATCTTTAAAGGAGGTCAAAAGGTTGATACCGTTGTTGGGGCTGTGCCAAAAGCAACTCTTTCGAGCACTTTAACTAAGCATTTATAGATTTAAAAGCTTTGCATAAAATTGGACTAATAGACTATGGAATGGGTAATATTCATTCTGTAAGAAAATCTCTAGAAAGTCTTGGAGAAGAAATTATATTAATTAAAAACTTTAATGATTCCAAGCTTTGTAAGGCGATAATACTTCCTGGGGTTGGAGCATTTGACCCAGCAATGAATAATCTCATAAATACTGATTTGATAACTGATTTGAAAAATTGGATTAAAAGTGGGAAATCCTTTTTTGGGATATGTTTAGGTCTCCAACTCCTTTTTGAATCTAGTGATGAAGGAAAAGTTCAAGGGCTGGGAATTTTAAAAGGAAAAATACAAAAAATACCCAATATTGTTAACCAAAGAATCCCACACATGGGTTGGTGCAAACTTTTACCTACAAAAAAAAATACTTTATTTGGGATTGAAGAATTAAATAATTGGGTCTATTTTGTACATTCCTATCATGCAATCCCAGATGACTTAAATATTATTGCAGCTCAGGTTGATTATGGCTCTGAAAAATTAACTGCAATGATTGAGAATGAAAATTTATTGGCTTGTCAATTTCATCCGGAAAAATCTGGGAAAACCGGTGAAAAACTTTTGAGAAGATGGCTGAGTAATATTCAATAACAGATGCTTAGGGATGAAGACTAACTTAAGATTAATAGGTGGAAAAAAACTCCAAAGTCCAAATAATTCTTATACCAGACCTACAACTTTGAGAGTGAGAGAGGCCATATTTAATATATTGAATAAAAGAGTTGAAAATAGTAACTGGCTA
Source organism: Prochlorococcus sp. scB243_498I20 (assembly GCA_000635015.1). GTDB lineage: Bacteria > Cyanobacteriota > Cyanobacteriia > PCC-6307 > Cyanobiaceae > Prochlorococcus_A. Next base: position 39,947 of record JFMR01000047.1, on the reverse strand, counting down.
GATTTATTTAGTGGAACAGGGACCATATCTTGTGAAGCCTATAATCACGGGGCAAGCAAAATAATTGCAATTGAAAAAAACAAAATCAACTCAAAAATTTGCTTAGAAAATCTACTCTCATTAGAGGATATAGAGAAAAGGAAAAATGATATCGAAGTAATTTGTAAAGACGTTTTGAAATGGACTAAACCTAATTATGAGAGAAACTTATCATCTAGAAATATGGATTTAAACAAATTAAAATTTGATTTTGTTTATTTAGATCCTCCATACGATGTGGATTTCCATGAATTAGTTTTAACTCAATTATTTAATTGTAATCTTTTAAAAAAAGATTCAACAGTTATTTGTGAACATTCTCCAAATCTATTTATTAAAAAAAGTACTTTATGGGAAACTATAGATGTAAGAAATTATGGGCAGTCAAAATTAACATTTTTAATCAATGTCCAACATCCCTGAACCTCTTCTGTATTGATTCCATGCACTTACGAATAATCCAAGAAGAGTTATTGGAACTAAACCTAAAACAATTCCACATAGAAGAGGCTCGATCATTTTTTTGCCTATTTTGAATTTCTTACTCACAATTGTTACATAGAGACTATTTTTTGTGTCAACATCTTCATCAACTGCAGCAGAAAGAGACTCTAAGAGAGGATTCTTAAAAATTGTTTTTGTATTATTTGGAGTTCTATTGATTTGTTTTTCAATATTTTTCGTAAATCATCATGAAAATAACAAATATATTATTGAAACTCTTGAGCTTAATGGCTCTGCTGAGGAAGGAGATGCTCTTTTTAAGGTAAATTGTGTTGGATGTCATGGAATTACAGCAAGAGGTTTAGTGGGCCCAGACTTACACTTAATAACACATCGTTTGAATGATAAAGAGATAATAAAACAAGTTACTGGAGGCCTGACGCCTCCCATGCCAAGTTTTGAAATTGATCCTGTAAATATGTCCAATTTATTAAAATATCTTCATAGCCTTGAATGATTTTGGGAAAAAATTTTTCTAATTTAAAGGTGATTTTAGTTGAACCAATTGGTCCTTTAAATGTAGGGAGCGTTGCTAGATTATGCAGTAATTTTGAAGTCGATGAATTAAGAATTGTTTCTCCTAAATGCGACATATTTTCTTTAGAAGCAAAAAAAATGGCTCTTAAAGGTCAAAAATTTCTTAAACATTGTAAGGTTTTTGATGATCTTCAAAAAGCAATTTTTGATTGTGATTTAGTTCTAGCCACTTGTGGAAGGATTGATGTAAATAAAGATTCATTTTTTTTATCTTCTGAACATGTATTTGATTGGACTTTATCCTTTAAGAAGATAAATAATTTAGCAATTATATTTGGAAGAGAAGATAGAGGTTTAACTAACAGTGAATTGCTTCTAGCAAATAAAACTTTTAATATTCCAACTTCTCAGAATAATCCTTCATTAAATCTTTCTCACGCTGTTTCAATAGTTTTGTATGAATTAAATAAGTCTTCAAAAAAGAATTTAAATAATGAATTAAAAGTTTTTAACTTGGCATCATCGAGAGAAGTACATGATACATTTGTGGAGATAGAGGAAATGCTTTTGCGAGTTGGATATCTCTTAAAACATACATCCAGGGCAAAAATCAGTAAATTTAAGAATTTTATTTTGAGGGCAAATACATCAATGCACGAAATTAATGTTTTAAGAGGAATTGTCCATCAAATAAACTGGTTTTTGAACAATTCAAACAAAAAATAAGTCAGTAGAAATTTGATTAGTTACTATTGGTTACTTGTTTTAATTTGATAGGGATATTTACTAAAAACATTTTCTGAAGTAGCATCTATTGATTATTTGAATATTTAAGAAAACTAAAACTGTGCCTACAACAAAGAAAAGAAGAGTTTTTCCTTTTACAGCAGTAATTGGTCAAGAAGAAATGAAATTGGCTCTCTTGTTAAATGTTATTGATCCAAGAATTGGAGGAGTAATGATAATGGGTGATAGAGGGACTGGAAAGTCCACTACAATAAGAGCTTTAGCTGATTTGTTGCCTGCAATTGATGTTGTTAAAGACGATCCTTATAATAGTTCACTAGTCGATCCTGATTTACAAAGTAAAGAAGTTTTGGAAAAAATCACTCAAGGAGAAAATCTAGAAAGTACTCAAAAACAAGTACCTATGGTTGACTTACCTTTAGGAGCTACTGAAGACAGGCTTTGTGGAACCATTGATATAGAGAAGGCTTTGAGCGAAGGTGTTAAGGCATTCGAGCCAGGTCTATTAGCAAAAGCTAATAGAGGTTTACTATACGTTGATGAAGTGAATTTACTTGATGATCATTTAGTTGATGTACTTTTAGATTCGGCCGCTTCCGGATGGAATACGGTTGAAAGGGAGGGCGTCTCAGTTCGACATCCTGCGAGGTTTGTCCTTATTGGTTCAGGAAATCCAGAAGAAGGTGAATTAAGGCCTCAATTATTGGACAGGTTTGGAATGAGTGTTGAAGTTAAGACAGTTAGAGATGCTGAATTAAGAGTTAAAGTGGTTGATCAAAGAACTTCTTTTGATGATAATCCTGATGAGTTTTCATTGAGTGTTGAGAAACAACAGGATGAACTTCAACAAAAAGTTATTAAAGCACAAGAAATCTTAAATTCTGTTCAAATGGACGATGACTTGAGATTGAATATTTCTGCAATTTGCGGAGAACTAGATGTAGATGGTTTACGTGGAGATATTGTTACCAATCGATCAGCAAGGGCAATTGCAGCATTTGAGGGCAGAACAGAAGTGCAAGAAGATGATATAGCAAGGGTTATTTCTTGTTCGTTAAGACATAGATTAAGAAAAGATCCCCTAGAACAAGTTGATTCTGGTGAAAAAGTTATTCAAGCTTTTTGTAAAATATTTGATTTAGATGAAAAAGAAAATCTATCAAAATTTCAATTATCTGCTGAAGCTTAATAACAGTGAGAATAATTGGGATTGACCCTGGATTAGCTAGAGTTGGTTATGGAATAATTGAGATAGAAAATGAAAGAAAGATATTATTAGATTGTGGCGTTATTGAGACAGGTAAAGATAAAAAAGAAGAAGATAGACTTTATGAGATATTCCAAGATCTTAATCAATTAATAAATCATTGGAAGCCAACTACAGCGGCAGTAGAAAAATTTTTCTTTTACAGGTCGAGCACTACCATTAGTGTGGTGCAGGCCAGAGGGGTGATTATGATGGTATTGGCGTCTAAAAAAATTCATGTGAGTGAGTATTCACCTGCTCAGATAAAATTAACAATTGCTGGATCTGGAAAGGCATCTAAGAAAGATATTCTCGATGCTGTTATGTATAACTTAGATCTTGACAGACCTCCAAAACCTGATGATTCAGCAGATGCATTGGCTATAGCGCTAACAAAACTAAATGAGGATGGATTTAACTGAAAATTTAATATGATGATCTTTGAAAATAAGAAATTGGAGAGGGATACTTTTAGAAAACTAAGAGATGGAATTTCTCTAAATCAAAGAGAAAGTGTAGAAAAGAATGTAAGATTATATATTGATTCATTTGTTAAGGGATATAAAAATATTGGTTATATAGGCATATATTGGCCTCTAAAAAATGAAGTTGATATAAGAAGTCTTAAAAAAAAATTTAGTTTAGCTTTGCCTAGATGTAAAGATAAAAAAGAGTTGTTATTTTATCCATGGGACGAAAAACCTCTTACCAAAGATTCTGAGGGGATACTAAGTCCAAAAAACTCTTCCCCATTAAGTTATTTGCAGATAAGCATGATATTTGTACCATGTCTTTCCGTTGATAAAAATTTAACAAGATTAGGTTATGGAGGAGGATATTTTGATAAATTAAGGAGAGATAATGATTGGAGAAATGTTCCATGCATTGGAGTATTAACTTCTAATTGTGTAAGTACTATTCCATTAACCAGAGCTGAGTGGGACATTCCTTTATCGGGCTTTATCACAGAAAAAGAAATATTTGTATAATAGAAAACTCATAATGTGATTAATTTATAGTTTTAAAAAATGGAAAATCAGGAAAAATACAATAATTTATCAAAATTAGTACAAAAGTTGAAGAAATCAGAAGATCCAAAAAGGAAATATGAATACATTTTGTGGTTAGGGAAAAAATTGAAAGAACCAGATAGCGAAATACTTGTTGAAGAAAATAAAGTTAGGGGATGTGTTTCAGAAGTTTTTGTTAAGGCAACTATTAAAGCTGGCAAATTATTTTGGGAAGGATATTCTGATGCTCTCATAACAAAGGGTTTGTTGGCCTTTCTAATAAGTGGATTAAATGAGTTAACACCAAATGAAGTTGTTGAAATAGATAAGCAATTTATAGAAGATACTGGTTTGAAAGCAAGCTTAACCCCTTCACGATCAAATGGTTTTTTAAATATTTTATTGAAAATGCAGTCTCAAGCAAATGAATTTTTGTAGGCCTAATAATATAAAATTAAACTCAAAGTTAAAAGAAGTAAAAAATGAGAAAATGTAAAATTGGGATTGTAGGTTTTGGAACTGTAGGTTCAGGGATTTATAAAATATTAAGTTCTGAAGTTGATTCACATCCAATCATAAAAGAAATAGAAATTGCAAAAATAGCGGTTAAAGATCTTAATAAAAAAAGGGATATTGAGCTAGATGATAATTTATTAACTGATGATCCATTTAAACTAATTAATGACCCCTCTATAGATGTAATTGTTGAAGTAATGGGTGGGGTTGATTTAGCGAAAGATATTATTCTGCAATCATTGAAATTAGGTAAATCTGTTGTTACAGCAAATAAAGCAGTCATTGCAAGATATGGAGAAGAAATTTATAGAACTGCATCTAAAGAAGGAGTTTATATATTGTCAGAGGCGGCAGTTTGCGGGGGGATTCCTATAATTGAACCCTTAAAAAGATCATTAAAAAGTAACAGCATAAAAAAAATGGTTGGGATAATAAATGGCACAACAAATTTTATTCTTTCAAAGATGACAATTGAAAAAGCTGATTATAAAGAGACCTTAAAATTGGCCCAAAGCCTTGGTTATGCAGAATTTGATCCAACTGCAGATGTTGAGGGCCATGACGCTGCTGATAAGATTTCAATTCTTAGTGAACTTGCATTTGGAGGGAAAATCAAAAGAGAGGAGATTCATTCAGAGGGCATTAGCAAAATAAATCTAAAGGATATCGAATATGCCAATAAATTAGGGTTTGAAATAAAACTTTTAGCGCTCTCTGAAAGGGGACAAAAAAATAGTAATGATTCACTTGCTTTGAATATTTGGGTAGGCCCTTCTTTGATTCCAAAATCTCATCCATTGGCAACAGTTAAGGGAGTTAACAATGCCTTATTGATAGAGGCTGATCCTCTAGGAGAGATAATGTTGTATGGTCCAGGTGCAGGGAGTGGCCCAACTGCTGCATCTGTAGTATCAGATATATTAAATCTGCATGCCGCCTCAGTAAAAAATAATAATTCAGTCGACCCATTGTTATCTTTTGATTTCTGGAGATACTGTCATATCATAGAATCTTCGCAAATAAACAAAAAAAATTACCTTAGAATTATTTGTCTTGATAGTCCAGGCGTCATAGGAAAGATTGGAGATATTTTTGGAAAGAATCATGTATCAATCGAATCAATTGTTCAACTTGATGCAAGTGAGGACAAAGCAGAAATTGTCGTTATTACTCATGAGGTGAATAATGGAGATTTTGAGAAATCGAAAGATGAAATAAATTCGTTAAATGAAGTCAAAATTATTGCAAGTCAATTAAGTTGTATTTAAAAAAATAGTTTGCAAATTTCTTTATAACTTGTTAAACCGAAGAAAGTAAGTGTTTGGTTTTAGAACCTTAATGATTCATTCAAAACTATTAGGCAGTGAAAATAATAATTTAATTTCTTGTGAAAAACTTTATAAAGGTGCTTGTGTAAAAATTAAAAATAGCAATAAGACTTTTCAAGTAATTGGTTTAAATATAAGTAAAGAAATTTGTTGGGTGAGAGAGTGGCCTTTTGCCTGTAATTCTAAAAAAACATTTGCTTTAAAAATAAATCAAATAACCTTACAAATTTTCTGCTCAAATAATTCTTCAGAAAAACTAAGTAATTATGAAATATGAAAAAAAAAGTTGTTTTATCAATATTTATCATTTTAATTTCTTTTTTACAGAATTCTTGCGGCTCAAAAAGAATATCTAAAAAAATCATAGTAGCAAGTTCTGGAAAAATTGAATCTTTAGATCCAGCTAGAGCAAATACTCTTAAAGCAATTCAATTAATCAGTTCTCTTGGAGACACATTATATGAATTAAATTCTGATGGAGATTTATTCCCTCAATTGGCCTCGGGAATGCCAGTTATTTCAAAGGATAGACTTCAAATAACTATCAATTTAAGAAAAAATGTTTTTTTTCACGATGGAACTGCATTTAACTCAAATGCTATGAAGTTTACCTTTGATAGATTCAAAAGAATTGGAACAATGAACTATATTTTAGGAAATAAGATTAAATCAATAGAAACGCCGAGTGAATATTCAGTCATAATAAATTTGAATAAACCATCAAGTTCTTTAAATGGTTTACTCACATCAGTAAATTTAACTCCAATATCTCCTACATTTTACAAACAATATTCTGATAAGTTTCTAAATGAAAAATTCGTTGGTACTGGCAAGTATGTGCTGACTAGTTTTTCTAATGAAGTTCAATCCATTGATCCATATTTGAATTATTGGGGTGAAAAGCCCTTAAATAATGGAGTTAATTTTGTGGGATATTCAAATTCATCATCTCTTTTTGGGGCTTTAAAAAGTAAACAAATTGACGTGCTTTTATCAAATTCAATTGATGATAGTCAGAGAAAAAGTTTAAGTAATTTAAGCAAAAATAAACAGTTGAATGAAGGTAATAGTCCTTTCACTGAATTAAGTTTTATAAGCCTTAAAACTAGTTCTTATCCCCTAAATAATCTTAATTTAAGACTGGCTTTGGCAAAAAGTCTTAATAGAAAATTGATTAGTGAGAAAGTAAGTTATGGATTAAGGCAGCCATCTAGATCAATTATTCCTCCGATATTAAAAAAAGATAATCAAGAACAGTGGCCTAAATACGATTATTTGGAAGCAAGAAGGTTATTGCAAAAAGAAAATTATTGCAATGGAAATATTCTAAAAATACCCCTTACTTATAGATCGAATGTACCAGCTGACAAGCTTATTGCTCTGACATGGCAAGAAGAAATTAAAAGTTCTTTGAAAGATTGTATTGACATTGAACTTAATGGGGTTGAATCTACAACAGTTTATAAGAATCTAAGTTTAGGTATTTATACAGCAGTTATTCTCGATTGGACTGGAGCTTATTCAGATCCAGAAGCATATCTCACCCCTCTTTTAAGTTGTAATGAAATAGTTGATGGCATATGTAAAAAAGGAGAATCAGTTTACAGCGGTAGTTTTTGGGGATCAAATAAAGTGGAAAGTTTATTTCTTGAGAGTGAAAAAATAAGTGGAATTAAAAGATTAGAAAAACTTGTTGAAATTGAAAAAATAGCAGCAAATTCAATCCCTTATATTCCTATTTGGATATCCTCTCAAAAAGCATGGTCTCAAAATAAAATATCAAAACCTATTTTTAATGGTGCAGGAATAATTTCATTGAGTGATCTAGAGTTAATTGATGAGTAGAAATTTAAATAAATTACTAAATTATTCCTTATTAAAAATTTCATTAATACCGATAATGCTATGGATAATTTCTTCATTAGTATTTATTTTATTGAGAGTTGCCCCTGGCGATCCTGTCGATGCCATACTTGGATCTGGTGCAGATGAGGTTTCAAGGGAATTTCTAAGAAATAAATTGGGACTAAATGAACCTTTAATAAGTCAATATTTTTCATATATTAAAAATATATTGCACTTAGATTTTGGCCAATCTCTTAGTACCCAGGAGCCAGTCCTCAATATTATTTTTAAGTCATTGCCTGCAAGTCTTGAGCTTGGATTCTTTTCAATATTAAGTGCCACACTAATAGGATTCCCATTAGGATTAATTGGCTTAAGAAATAAAGGTAAAAAGACTGATTATATTTCAAGAATATTAGGAATTGCTACATATGCGATCCCTCCTTTTTGGGGTGCAATGTTAGCGCAATTATTATTTTCTGTATTCTTTAATATTTCCCCAATTGGAGGTAGATTTCCAATATTTCAGCAACAACCACAAATTACAGGTTTTCTTGTTTTAGATAGTATTTTTTCAAATAATATTGTTGCTTTGAAAGATAGTCTTTATCATCTCGCACTTCCTTCGATTACCCTTGGCTTTTTATTAAGTGGTATATTCAGTCGCTCACTAAGAGTAAATTTGGATAAGACATTAAAAAGTGATTATGTAAATGCAGCTATATGTAGAGGAATATCAAGGGAAAAAATATTTTTAAACCATGCATTGCCTAATGCTTTATTGCCAATTTTCACTATTTCTGGCTTGACTATAGCCTCATTAGCAGGAGGTGCTTTATTGTTTGAGGTAACTTTTTCATGGCCAGGTATAGCTTTAAGATTACATGAAGCTATTTCTCAAAGAGACTATACCTTGGTTCAAGGAATTGTGATTTTTACCTCTATGCTTATAGTTTCTTTAAATCTCTTAGTAGATATTTTAATCGCATATTTAGATCCACGAATAGAATACTAATTTTCGGAAATTTCTTTTATTGTTTTAAGATCTAAAAGATGGAAATCAAGTCCCAAATCCCTTTGGTTTTTAATTACTTTAGGGGCCTTTTGTTCCTTAATATTTTTTAAAAATTCAACTATAAATTTCGTAGATAAATCTTGTACTAATATTGGCTCTGAACCAATAAAAGTTTCACTTATTTTGAATACGTCATTATTATCTTCATAGCTTTTATTAATTCTTATTGGAGAGAAATGACTTGCCCCTTCAATAATAAGAAATCTATTTGATGGATTATTTAAAGCAGAAAAAACTCTAAATTGTTCATTAATTAATGGTGTAATAAGGTCATACGTACCACCTATTAGAAGGGTTGGTGCATTAATGCCTGTACTATTTTCTTTTGGCCATATTAAACTGCCAAACGAATTAAAACCTATAATCGCACTGGCTTTAATAGAGTTGTTTTTATTAGGGAATGGTATTTCGCTCAACTGACATTGAAGTAATTTAGATAAATTTGTTGCCGCAAAGTCTTTTAATGCCGAATCACATTTGTCCTCTAATTGATCAGTAGGTTTATTGCCTTCATATAAAAGTGCAATTAAAGCACCAAGTGAATGCCCCATTAAAATATAAGAATCATTAGGTAAACCAAATTCCCCATTTTCATGAGCTTTTAATACAGCATCTAAATCTTTAATTCTATATAAGAAAAAGTCTATACTTCCTGGTATTGTTTCCTTACCTTCGAGTACTTCTATAAATGACTCTAAATTACTTCCTCTATGATCTATGAATAAAATTGGCCAACCTCTTTTAGCCAATTCGTTTCCTATCCATTTGAAATTATTAATTTCACCTCCAAGTCCTGGCATAAAAACTATAAGTTCTTTATCTTCATTTGTTTTATTGCTTTTCCAAATTTCAATTTCAAAAGGTTTCACTCGGTGAGGAGCATAAACTTTTTTATCAATTTTTATAATATCTTGAGTTGATTTTTTTTCAGTATTTTTGAAGGCATTTTGGTTCGTTCTTTCAAGTTTATTTAATTTTGATAAAAGTTCCTGTTGCATTGATAATTCATTTTTCCAAGATGAAATTATTAAAATTAAATTATCAATATCAAGTGAAATTTCTTCTGATGGTAATGCCTTTATGATTTCTAAAGTTGAAACTTCTTTTTTTTGATCTAATAAATTTTCTATAGTGTTATAAATTTCAGTCCCATTATTGTCATTTGGAACTTTAATGCTTTCGCTTAATTCTGTAAGAATTTTACGTCCTATCCAACTTCTTAATATTTCTCTATTTAATCCCTCTTCTTTGAAAACAGGAAACTTTAAAAATTTTGATAATTCAAAAACTTTTATTAATCCATTTTTTTTTAACCAATCTATTAATTCTGATGAATCATCTTTGTATTTTTCTAATTTTGATAATTGTTCTATAGTAAGAGGGATTTCCATCTCTTCAAATTTAATATTTATCTTTTCAGCAGCCTTTAATCCATTATTAAAAAATAAACCATAAAAACTAAAAAAAATTATAAAAATGTATTTCACTTGTGATTAGTCCAAATAGTTTAAAAATTAGCAAAAATTGGTGGATTCAATTCCCATATCATTTGAGGTTAATAACCAAGATAAGATTTTATGCTGCATTTGGAGCAGGTGGCGTTATTTATTTAACATCACTTATTTTTAACAACATAGGATTATCGGCAACAGATATTGGCTTGGGGTTTACTATCTCAGCAATAATTGGAACCGTAACAAGACTCTTTACAGGTAATTATCTTAATAAAACAGGAAAAATACAATTTCCAATAGTTATATCTTCAATTCTAAGTATTGCCGCTAGCTTATGCCTCATTTTTTCAAGAGATACCTTTTTATACATAATTGGACAATCATTTGTTGGAGCTGCAGCAGGAATATATTGGCCTGCTGCAGAGTTTGGAGTTCCTTATTTTTGCTATCCTATAGACACACGAAAAGCATATGCTCTTGTTAGAAGCTCGGAGGCTTTAGGAATATTTCTAGGGGTATTAATAGGGGGTTATATGACAAATTTTTTGTATTCTAAATCAATTTTTATTAATGATATATTTTGCATGTTAGTCATCACATATTTAATATCTAAAAATAGTTCTTCAATTAATATCAACTTAGAAAATTTCCAAAAAAAATTAGTAGATCCAATTAATAAGGGACAATCGAAATGGAATAAAAATTCAACAATAATAATTTTATCTATTTTATTGATAACTACTTCTTTAGCTTTGATTCAAGTAACTTTGCCTCTGGATCTTGTTAAAGGTGGAGTTTATCGCAATGCATTAAGTAAAGAAATTATTAGTCTTATAATTTCTATTCAATTAATTTTGTTGTTGTTTTTACAATGGCCTGTCGGTTCTTGGATATCTAAGAAAGGAAGATTATATGGCTTGAAATTTAGTTTAATAAATTTCTCTTTCGCTTCTTTTTTATTATTTATTTCTAGTTATTTAAATATCTCAGCTTTTTATTTAATTTCTTTTTCATTGATATTAGTAAGTTTAGGGACTGCTTCATTTCTCCCCACATCAACAGATATCGTTTTCAGAATAGCTCCTTCAAACAAAAAAGGTTTTGCACTTGCTCTATTATCACAATGTTTTGCTATGGGTTATTTTTTTGGACCATTTATCTCGGGACGTATATTAGATCTATTTGGTTATGCTTCAGTAATCTGGCTATCTATTTCATTTGCTTGCTTATTAATTTTTGCAATCCTATTTAAGAGATTATTTTAATTAATCTTTTCTAATTCAATAATTCTTCTCTCTCTTAAAAATAAGAAAAAAGGTGCAGAGAATGCGAATGCTATAAGAAAAGTTCCAATGTATACAACCCACATATTCTTCATGTTTAGTTTTTTTGATTCATTTACTATCCATATAAAAATAGCGCTTGCACCTACTAATAAGTCTCTAGAAATTGACTGAGCTGCAGGGTTTGCATTTGCTAAAGAAATGAAGTTATTTATATCAAAGCTGTTTCCATATTCCCTAGCAAATTCGAAATTTGCCAACATTGGCAGAACAGCCCCCAAAATTGATAGAAAAAGGTAAAGAAAAGATAGTATCTGTTTATTATCTTTTAAAATGTTAAATGAATTCACTTGTCAAAAATATTTCTTTTAATAATAGTATTTAAAAGCTTATGGTTGTTGAAAAGAATAATAAAGTTGAAGACTATAAATTTAAAAAAGGAAATTTAAATTTTGCCGTTGTTGGTCATGTTGAGTGGATAAATTTTTTAAAGGTTGATCAATTACCAAAACCCGGAGTCATTTCTCATTCTGAAAAGTCCTTTGATTATCCAGCTGGTGGTGGATCTATTATCGCGAAAATACTTTCTGATTTAACTTCAAACCAAATTCATTTTTTTACGTCATTAGGTAATGATGATTATGGAGATAAGTGTTTCAAGATTCTCTCAAATATGGGAATTAAGTTACATGTAGCTTGGCGTGATAAACCAACTAGAAGAGGATTTAGTTTAATTGACTCTCAAGGTGAAAGAGCAATAACAGTTATTGGAGAAAGGTTAGCTCCAACTCATAAAGACAATTTAGAATGGAACATTTTAAAAAATATGGACGGAATTTTTATTACTGCATCTGATTCAGAGATTTTTAAAATGGCTAGATCAGCCTCAATACTGTGTACAACTCCAAGGGTAGGATTAAATACAATTAATAATTCAAATGTTCTTTTAGATGGATTAATTGGCAGTAATCTTGATCCCGGAGAAGTTTTTTCTTTTTCTGAATTATCGTTAAAACCCAAATATACTATTAAAACCGAGGGAGAGAAGGGAGGCATTATATTCCCAGGAGGAAGATATAAGGCTCTTAAAAACAAAAAACTAAAAGTTGATTCTTATGGATGTGGTGATTCTTTTGCTGCGGGTATTCTTTATGGAATGGCATCTAAATGGGATATAGATAAAAGTTTAAATCTTGCTAAAATAATGGGAAGAGACGCTAGTGAGTTCTTCGGACCATATGCAAATAATGATGAAAAATAATTGAATTAACACTTACATGAGCAATCTAGATAATAAAAATAAAAATATTCTTGTAGAAAATATTATTGTTTTCTTTTTATTTACGGTTTTTTTGGTTTTTAAATCTTTGAAAACTTTATCTAGAATTTTTACTTATGGAATCTTAAGAAAAGAAATATTAACTACTAAAAATAACTTAGGCGTAGATATTAAGATAAAAATTAAATAGTTAATGAATATATTTTTATTTTTTCTAATTTTAGGAGTTATTTTTTTTGTCTACAAAAAAATTAAATCTAAAAAAACAAAGAACTTAAAATTAAATAAATTTAAAAATAAACTTCAAAGCACGCAAACAAATATTGAAAGAATTTTTTTAAGAGAGGAAGAAAAAACCTTTTCAAACCCTAATATAAATATCTATATTGGGAGTTATGATAACGAAGAAAATATTAATAGGAAATCTAATATTCACAGAGCAAGGCTTTCAAAATTTAAGAAATCCAAATTAAATGGTGAAATGATATTTCAAGATAATGAACAAAGGATTTATAAATTTAATGATGGTAAGAAAGTTTATCTATAATAAGTTTACTTTTGGTTTTTGTTTTAACTACACTCAAGACTTTCTCTGGTTGAAACTCCTGTTGTTGGATTGATCCCATCAGCAATTTCACAAAGATTTCTTTGATCTTCGCTGTCAAGAATAGCGTATGAAAAATCTGCTCCTTCTATTTGAGCTCCTGCGAAACTGCTACCTGATGCGATCATATTTATTAGAACAGCATTTCTAAGATCTGTTTTTTGGAAATTAACTCGATCAGAAAGAGTATCGGTCAGGTCGATTCCATTTAAATTAGAACCTTTTAAATCAGATAGGGTTAAGGTTGTCCCATGTAAATCAACGTCACTAAAATCTGCATCTCTCGCAACTGCTCCAGCTATAGATGACAAATGAAGATCCTCTCCATGGAAATCAAATCCAGTAATATTAGATCTTACATAACTTGGAACTTCATCTCCCTCGCCCTTAACAGCTACATTTGCCCCAGCAAAAACTGGAGAGGATAAAACTAAGAAAGAAAAAGTTATGCATAAAAAATATTTTAAAAATCTGAAAAATTTCATACTAGATAATTCGAATATTATTATTTTATAACAATTAGATAATTTTTAAAATTGATGACTAAATTTGGAACTCCTTTTTAAAATTATTTAACACTATAAATTTTGAATCTAGGCTCTAAATTCGTTAAACAATCTAGAAGTTTTTTGTTATCTTTGCTATTCGTAACCTTGAATTCAGATTCAACTGTACCTTCTTTATCTCTTATAGCTTGATTTAAAACTATGGAACCGTTTTCGTCAGATACTGATCTATGAAAAGTTCCTCTAGGTATTCTTAAAATGTATCCGCAAGATTCTAATCTAACTTTATAAAAAGGATAATCCCAGCCAAAATTGACAAGAAAAAATGTTCTTCCCCCGGAGATAGCCAGTAGATTGTCTTCTTGATTGTGATGTATGTAAAATTGCCAATTCTTAAATTCTTCATCATTTGGAGGACTAACTGCAGGCCCACTGTGAATAACTAGATCTCTATAGTTTGATTCATTAACACTAATATCAAAAAATCTTACATCTTTTGTATCGCGAAATTTTTCATAAGTTATCAATTCAAACATTTTTGATTTATTTGATTTGACAACTGGAATTTCTAAACTTGAGTTCAATTTTCTTTAAAGATTAAACAAATGAAAACAGATATATTCGTCCAAGAACGTATCAATTAACACTAAAAAAGAAACATATTATTATTTATATTTTTCTTCATTTAAAAGATTAAAAATTTAGTCTTTATTTAATCTCAAGAGGTTTAATTTCCCAGGATAAAGTATTTTCTAGATTATTTTTTCCTATAAAGTTTCCTGTGATTACAGAGGTTAAATTAGATTTTGAAGATGATACCAATGTTAAATATCTATCATCTATTAATCCTTTCCCGCTTGGATCAAAACCTCTCCAACCAGCACCTGGAATATATAATTCAGCCCAAGCGTGTAAATCCAACTCAGAGGGTAACGGATCTTCAAAATGATAACCACTTACAAACCTACTTGGGATACCTATAGATCTGCAAGCTTCAACCATCAGCATTGCTAAATCTCTGCATGAACCTATACGTTCTCTAAGCGTTCTGCTAGCCGGCCATGCTGGACCTGTATGTCTTTTGGTATATTTAACCCGATCTTGAATAATCTCTATTAACTGGTAGGTAAATGATAATGCGTTATTAATGCTTCCTGCTAAGGCTTCTTGGGCAAGTTCTACAGCAGAAGGGTCGTGTTGTCCATTAGGCATCCATCCCTCTAATGCTCCTTGCAAATCTCTGTTAATAATACTTCTACAAAAAGGTAATGTTAAATCTCTATTTTTAACTCCATCAATAATGTTTGGATGTTTAATAGTATCAACTTCACTCATTGATTCAATAATTAAATTATCTGTTAATCCATTGAATCTGATTCTATTAATCTCTTCTCCGCTGGCAGCAAGTAATGGATAAATTATTTCTGGTTCTGGGGTTATTTTTAATTCAAAATTCTTTAGCTTTTGGAATCCATTTGACCTTGGCTTTATACATAATCTATGCTCGCCTAATTGAACAGGGTCTTCGTATTTATATTCAAGTTTGTGAATGTATTTAATTCTCATTAATAAACTTATTAATTAATAAAATATTTTTCTTGAATGAGATCATTTAATTTATTTAAATCCATTTGCAATGAATCGATTGCCTCATGTAAACCATCATTGATTATATCTTCAATTCTGATATAACTCCACTTTGCTTTAAGCAAACCTCTCATGCATTCTAATTCTGAAGGATTTTCAGTACTTGGAGAGGTATCTATTGTATTAAGAGTATTGCTTATCCCATCAAGACAGTATCTTACTGATCTAGGGAAAATTGGATCAAGTAAAAGAAATCTCGCAACTGAATTAGGCTTTATAGAATTTTGCACTGCTTTCCTAAACATTTGATAAGCTCCAGCTGAACGTAAAAGTGCAATCCATTGCAGCTCATCAAGAACTCCTCCAAGTTCATCTAAGCTGGGTAGGAGTAAATAATATTTAACATCTAAAATTCTTGATGTTTTGTCAGCTCTTTCGATTAATCTACCAAGAATGCTGAATCTCCAGGCAAGATCTTTGCTTAGAGTCGCATCTGTAATTCCATAAAAAAGCTGACATTCCCTCCTTATTTCACTTAATTGTTCTTGTCTTGGTTTATTCCATATTGCCTCTCCTTCTTGCATATTCCAATATAAAATATTAATCTGTTCCCACATTTCTGTGGTCATGACATCTCTGATTTGTCTTGCATTTTCTCTTGCCATTTGAATGCAAGAAATTATGCTATTTGGATTTAAACGATCTCTTATTAAAAAATTAATAACGTCATCAGGTTTTTTCTCTGGGAATCTTTTATCAAAAGATTCTCTGTCACTAGAAGCGTCAATTAACGGTAGCCAGGGTTCTGCACTTCCTGGCGGACAATCTAATGACATTGCTTCGCTTACTTCCACGAAACGAGATATGTTTTCAGCACGTTCTAAATAACGATTGATCCAATAAAGAGATTCTGCTACACGACTTAAAAGCATATTATTTACCTACAACCCATGTATCTTTGCATCCTCCACCTTGAGAAGAATTGACGACTAATGATCCTTTTTTTAATGCTACCCTCGTAAGCCCACCGGGGCTTACCCATGAATCTTTTCCTCTCAAGATATATGGTCTTAAATCAACATGACATGGATATAGTTCTCCATCACATAATGATGGCACAGTAGATAATTCTAGTGTTGGTTGTGCTATGAAATTTCTAGGATTTTTTTTAATTTTATTAGCGAATTCTTCTATTTCAGATGTTGTTGAGTGAGGGCCAATTAACATTCCATAACCCCCAGCTTCTGCTACAGACTTAACAACAAGTTTTGATAAATTTTCTAGAACATATTCTCGATCCTTTTGATAATGACAAATATAAGTTTCTACATTTTTAATAATAATTTCTTCATCAAGATAATATTTAATCATTTTTGGAACAAAAGAATAAATCATTTTGTCATCTGCTATTCCAGTCCCAGGTGCATTTGCTAAAGCAACATGACCTGCCTTGAAAACATCAAGTAATCCGCTAACACCAAGGCAGGAATCTTTTCTGAAATTAAGAGGATCTAAGAAATCATCATCAATTCGTCTGTAAATGACATCTACTTTTTTTAATCCAGAGGTGGTTTTTAAATATACATAGTCATCATTACAAACTAAGTCATGACCCTGGACTAGTTGGATGCCCATTTCTTGCGCTAAGTAACTATGTTCAAAATAAGCACTATTAAAAATTCCTGGAGTAAGTAGAACTATCTTGGGAGTATCTGTCCAAACTGCAAGTTCTTGAAGAGTTTTTAAAAGATATGATGGATATTCATCGATAGGTTTTACTATTCTTCCTGAGAAAAGATTAGGAAAAATATTCTTCATGACTAATCTATTTTCTAAAAAATAAGCAACACCAGAAGGGCACCTTAAATTATCTTCTAAAACATGCCAATCTCCTTTTCTATCTCTTATTAGATCAAGTCCTGAAATTTGACACCATTTATTTAGTGGAGGTTTGAAACCTATCATCTGAGGTCTCCAACCTTCTGAACTCTCTATTAATTCTCTTGGAATTATTCCATCATTAATTATTTTTTGAGAATTATAAATATCATCTAGGAATAAATCAATTGCCTCAAGCCTTTGTTTTAGTCCTTTTTCTAAAGTTATCCAATCATCTTTACTTATTATTCTAGGAAGTGGATCAAAAGGTAATATTCTCTCAGTACCTTTTAAACCAGTATCATTTAATCTAAAAGTTGCACCATGTCTTAGTAATAATTTTTTTGCGGCAGAATGATTCCTGTTTAACTCCTCAAGTCCCATATTATCTAAGGATGAAAGAAGTGGAATCAATATTTCTCTAGCAGAGTTAACATTATCCTTAAAGTATTCATCAAAACTATTTTTAGGCTGATAACTTGAAAACATATATTTCATCGTTTAGTAACTTTTACTTTAGCTTTATATCTTTATTCGTATTTATGGCTACCAAAAATAATATCTCTTGACTCGATCTATATCAATATTTTGATCATTGAAGTATATTTTTTAAAAATCTAAAGGGCATGAATTCTAGTAATTGGCAATTTGTTTTTTTTAGATATTTTGCAAGCTTTCTTTTTATCCTCTCTCACAGTTTGCTGGTTCTTGATCATCTGCCAGTAGGGGCAGCACTTCATGGACTTGGAGAAGTTTTTATTGCGCCTTGGGCTTTTAGGGAAAGAGCATGGGATCTTGTTGTAATTGCAGTTTTATTTTTCTTCTTCGATATCTGGGGACTGATAAACACACCTTGGAATTAACTGATATTATTTATTTAATAATTTTGGGAAAATCATAATAAAAATGAACTCTTATTTTTACCAAATTTATAAAATAATCTTTCTTTTATTACTTTCGAGTATTTCAAATTTATATGCACATAACTTATTTAATGGTGGTTGCAAAGAACATTGTGGGCAAAAAGTTAAAGTAACAAGTAATAAAAATAAATTAAAAAATATTGATGATCAAATAAATATTGAGAGCAAAAATTCTTGTTTAAATAAATCACTATGTAGAGGTTGACCTCTCGAGATTTTTTAAATTGTTTTATGAAAGTGTTTCTTTGGTAATTATGATTAAAGTACTATTTGCTTGATAATTTTTATTAGGAGGATTTATTTGATTTTTAATTAAAAAAATAAAAGTATATATCAACGGTAGAAGTAATGATGACGCTGCAACTAAAGCAATTATCTGGTTCAACCTAATAAATGGTTTTTTTACAAGATCCTCTCCGCACAAGCCACAAATCAAATTACCTTTTGAGGATTGTTTTTGAAATTGATATTTAGGATTGCAATATGGGCAATAATATCTAACCATTTTAAAATTTTATTGCTTTAATCATTATCTATAAAACTAGAATAAAGTCATCTTAATAAAAAAAGAGGGCTTAAATAAGCCCTCTTTTATCTCTTACTTATATTTTTTACTGAAGTTAATAACGCACCTAAATCATGGATCCTTGTTGCTAACTTCTTTTAAGCTAATGCTCACCAAAATTAACTAATTGTCTTTAACTGGGGCAAAAACTCTAGAATTAAGCTTGTTTCTTAAAGGGCACCTAAACGATGCAGAAGAAGGAAGCTTAGACATTAATAAAAAATAATTGGAGCAGTTAATTAAATTAGTTCGGTTTATTCCGAAATTTCAGGCAGGCTATCGATCATTTTGAAAGACCTCCTAGAACTCAACAATATAAAATTAGGAAAATATTACTCTAAAGACAATCCGTTTTTATACGCATTGCTTTTTAATTAAAAATGTCCGAGAGTAGTAATCAATCGCGCAAATTTTTTTTGAGATATTTTTAGTAAGTTTTGCTTATTTCTTTTGATATTTAATTCGACTATCTTAATTCTAAGTAATTGAGGAACTCTTTTATGAAGCAGTCGAAAGAAGTTAGTAAAACTGATAAATCTAATCCCATAGACGAATATTTTCAATGTCTCTCGTATTGCGATATTCACCCAAAAGGAATAGATAATGACTGTGAGGTCATTTGTATGGAGAGACATTTAAAAGCTAACTATTGGTAATTATAAATTTCTACTTTTTACTTAAATCCCTTTGAAAAAAGGTTAGTACGAACTTTAAATTTCCATACATTTACAACGCCTTTTGCATTAACTGCTGCAAGTGCACAATCATCAGGTCTCCATGATATTGCCCCTACTAAATCTCCAGCGAATGCAGCCCCAACTGGATCTCCATTGCCATCATTCTTTAGGAAACTTGCGACAACAGAACCATCCCTAGATCCTGAGGCTACGAGCATACCTTTATTTGAAAAGGCTAGGCTTGAAATGGGCTCTGTATGGTGACATAGCTCTCCTGGCATAGTTCCTTCTGGACCATTTCCTATAAAGCTCCAAACTGTAATTCTTTCACTGCCACTAGTTGCTAATAATTTTCCACTGTCATCAAAAGAAAGATGACTTGGTTTACCAGGGTATCCTGTCATTTCAGCATCCATTCCGGTTGATCTTCTCCAAAAATGAACTGAATTGTCTTGACTCCCACAGGCAACTATATCTCCATCAGGACTTAATTCCATTGATACCAATGATCCTTGCCACTCGAGTTTTTGATTAGTTTTATTATTAACTATGTCAAAGAATGTCACTCTTCCGTAGCAAGCAGTAGCTAGTTCATTTTTATTTGACCATGTTATTGCACTCACAGTGCTTGGGTGGTCTTCTGAGATCCATTTTTCTTCACCAACTTCATTAAAAACATATACCTTTTTTGATGAAGCTATGGCTAGAAATAAACCGTCATTAGACCACTTGAGGTGTTCTACCCAACCCTTACCAAGATCAAGAGTTTTAATTACTTTACCTTCGTGACAATTACAAATTTGAACATTTCCATCCTGACCTGATGTTGCAAAAATTTCACCCTCTGGATGAATTGCCATTGCTAGTAAACCACCAGAGTGTGTATTTTCTTTTTTCCAAATAATTTTTCCAGTATCTCCTTCGAATGCAAAAAGACCTCCTGCCACGTCTCCAACAATAAATTGTTTACCTTTAAGAGCCCAGCCACATGCAATGGCATAATCGTTAACTTCAGCTGTCCATCCTTCATGGAACATGCCTCTTGGGCTAAATGGTTCTATATCAGGCATTTATCAAAGCCTTCTTGCATCTCTTTCTCATTTAGATTTCTACCGATAAAAACAAGTTGATTTCTACGAGGTTCGTTACCCCATTCTTTGTCAGGTTGTGCAGTAAATAACATGTGTACCCCCTGGAAAACTATTCGCCTTGGGTTGCCTGAGTAACTTATGAAACCTTTAGTTCTGAATATATCCACCCCTTTTTCTGAGAGAAGCCTTCCCATCCAAGTATTTAGTTTTTCTGGGTCAACATCTCCAAAACGCTCTATGGCAATTGAGCCTACTTCATCATCATGTTCATGCTCTGCTTGCCAGAACCTTTCAGTATTAAATGGAATCTCTTTATTTTCGTCACTTTTAATGACTTTCATATTAAATTCTTCAGCAGTGTGCTGTGTAAACAAACCTATTTTTGTTGGCTTTTCTATGTTAAGGATGAAGGATTTATTTCCTTTATCCTCCAATTTTAGATTTACATGTTCTCCATATGGGACAGTATTTCCAGGATCTAAAGTATTAGCATTTTCTGCATAAAGTCTTACGGAGGATTCAGCACCATCTTTAAGTTCTTCCTCACTCTCACCTTGATTAATGAGAGCTACTAGGGACATTTCTGGATCGGGTCCTTCTTCTAGCATTAATTCATATTTACCTGCATCTAGATCGTAAACACCCGTCCATTCAAAAGGATATTCTGGTTCAAGAAATGTTGGTCTGCGTTTAAGGATCTGATCGAGATCAAATGCACTTAGATTTAAGACTGTTTCAATTGGTACTTTGGCATTCTCGGCTCTAATAATGCGAGTCATTCGATTCATATCTCTCAATCTTGATTCAAGGGTATCTAATGCATCATCAGAGACTAAATCAGTTTTATTAAGGACAAGAACATCTGCAAATGCCACTTGTTCTGAACTTTCGTCACTCCTGCCTAGCTGTTGATCAATATGTGCAGCATCAACTAAAGTCACAATTCCATCAAGAGTAAATTCAGAACTAATCTCTTCATCCATGAAAAAAGTCTGAGCAACTGGGCCTGGATCTGCTAATCCTGTTGTTTCTACTAAAACATAGTCAAACTTATCTCTTCTTTTCATAAGGTTGCCAAGGACTCTTATTAAATCACCGCGAACAGTACAACAAATGCACCCGTTTGACATCTCAAACACTTCTTCATCGGCATTAATTACGAGACCTTGATCTATACCTACTTCGCCGTATTCATTCTCAATTACGGCTATTCTTTTCCCGTGCTCTTCACTTAAAATTCTATTAAGCAAAGTAGTCTTCCCTGAACCTAAGAATCCAGTGAGGATGGTTACGGGAACTTTATCTTTGATGCTCATTTACTGATTTTTACTAAATAAACAATAGTTTAATAATAGTAATAATAAGAAATGAAAACCGTTTTTATTAGAAAAATTTAATCTGAAAGTTTGTACCATTCAGACTCAAGATTGGAGCCAGATTCTTTATCACAGCTTCCACCTAATGAATCAACAATTGTACAAGTATTGTGAACAGCTACTGAAACCGTATTACCATCCATCATCAATCCATCAACGAATATTTGATTAGAAGCTAAAGGAACTGAACTTTGTCTACTTAAGTTCCTTAATAACTTAGATGCTGGAATTTGTTCAGGAAATATTGCCTGAACTTTCTCTTCATCTAACATTTTTAAAGTAGAACTTATGTTGTCTGGCCTTAAGCTTGAGGAGTCTCCAAGAAAGTCAAGTAAACTAATGGTTTCAAAACCAAATGCATCCCCGTAATATTCCATTGCTTTGTGTTTAGAGACAATTACTCTGTTTTCCTCAGGAATAGAACTTACTTGTTCGACGATCCAACTATCTAAGCCTTCTAAGAGAGAATCAGCTTTTTCGAATCTTTCATTAATTAGTTTTCTGTCACCTCTATTAAAAACTGAAATATCTTTCTTTAAACTTTTGCTTATAAGATCTCCCATTTTTATGATGTTATGCGGATCATGCCATACATGTGGATCTAGACCTCCATGATCATGATGATGATGCCCCTCACTTTCGTCTGGAACTTGTGCTATTGGTTCTACATCACTATTTGAAACGTCTTTAAAAAAGTGTTGAGTTGCTTCAAACTCAAAAGGCATGTGTTCAGTAAAAAATATATATTGACCATCTTCTTTGATATCCACGTTAAAAACAGTACTTTCTTTTCTTTGATCAAAGTTAAGAACAAAAGCTTTATTACTTGCTATCAAAGTACCATCATTTTTTCTGCTTATTGAGTCTTTAGATCCTAATAATTCTTTAGCTAAATCTTCAGACCCTTCTATGTCATTAGATTTGAGAATCACCATCTTCATTGCAGGATCTGCATATTCGCCATCGACTTTTTCAAATGACCATTTGTAAGAACCCTTAGAAAGTTGAAATTTGCCTGCCCATTCGAAAGCACCTTCAGCATGATCATCATGTCCTCCATGGTCTGAATGATCATCATGACCTCCATGATCAGAATGATCATCTACTTTAGCTGAATGTTCAGAATGATCGTCATGTCCACCATGGTCTGAGTGATCATCATGACCTCCATGATCAGAATGATCATCTACGTCTATTGCACTAACACCTACAACAACCGTATTCTTTTTATTCTCCCAATTTCTCATACTTGGAGTCATTTCTTTACCAAGAGTAAATACTTTATCTGCGCTATTTAGTAATTGAGCTTGTCTTGGATTGATCTTTAAATCATGAACATCTTGTTTTCTTTCTACTAAGCATGTAACTTCGTCAGATGGTAATGCAATTGATTTAACTAAATCACAAACTAGTGGTTCTACTGCTACATATGACTTTCCTTTAGCCATAACATCCTGCCCAAAACCAGAAAATATAATTGTTCCTGCGATTACGGAAATTTTAATAATTGACTTACTCGAACCTTTTTTATTTGTTAAAAGTCTTTTAAAAATTGACATAAAAAATAATTAAATACTTAAAAATGATAATCATTTTCATTATCTCTGACAAGTGAAGGTATCAAATGTTATCAAAATAATACGCAACTTGTATTATTGGTAAGCTTGTAAAGTGACTTTTTTAAAAGATTAATTAATGGCTACTTTAGTCGCTGAAAATTTAACCTTTGCATACGCAAAAAAAAGTAAGCCAGTTTTGAATAAGGTATCGGTTGAGATTAAACCTGGAACTCTAACAGCGTTAGTTGGCCCAAATGGCGCAGGTAAATCAACTCTTTTGAGAATTTTGCAAGGACAAAATACTCCAGATAAAGGCGAAATAAAAATTGATGGTGAAAATTTATATAGATCTAGAGCTCTTGTGGCACTTATGCCTCAAAGAAGTTCTATGAATTGGAAGTTCCCCATCACAGTTGAAAAATTGGTATCTCTTGGTCAAATAAAGTATTCAAAATCAAGAAGTAATAACCCATTTCAAATTAAGACTCTTCTAGCTTATCCTAATTCTTGGATTAATAAATGTTGTGAATTAGAGGCGACAATGCAGAGAGTAGGCATTGCAAGTTTGGCGAATAGGAGACTCGATTCTCTTTCAGGAGGACAACAGCAAAGAGCTCTATTAGCAAAAACTCTTATGTCCCCGGCAAAAATATTTCTTTTAGATGAACCTTGTGCAGCTTTGGACCCACCTGCAAAGGAGGATTTTCTTAAAATTGTTCGTCAACTTGCCGATGCCGGACTTTCTTTGCTCGTAAGTAGCCATGATTGGGGCGATTCTTTAAATAACTATGATCAAGTAATCGTTCTTGATAAAAGTGTTTTGGCAGTTGGTAGTCCTGACCAAATACAAGATAAATTAAAGGCATTAAACATTAGCTCTATAAACGAAAATAATTTCTGTGATTAGAGAATGTTCCTTTTTAATTCTGAGCTTGATAACAGTTTTGGCAAAGCCCGAAATATTCGAGGGTATGAAACAACAATTGGAATTTCTTTGGATTTGTTTTGGGTGTATGTATATCTTTTACCGGGCATCCTTCCATTTTTGATGTCTCACCACATTGAACACAGGTCAAATGATGAATATCTCTATCTACGGGAGTGTACAGAACCTCTCCAGTTGGGAGATGCCTAGAACGTATTAAGCCATGCTTTATAAGAACTTGAAGATTCCTGTAAACAGTCGTCAGTCCCATAGCCTTTCCGCTTTCTATCAATTGTCTATGCAACTCTTGACCAGTCAATTCATCCTCACATTTATTAAGTTCTTCAAGAAGTTGTTCTTGTCTTTTGGTAATGTCAGACTTAGTTACCATTGTTTCCGAAATCTTTTTTTGTCCCGTATTTTTGATCATACCGAATCATTCGAATAATGTCTTTTATTAATAACAACTGGTGGCTGGTTCCATTAATAATAACTATATTCTCCGGGATTTTATGCCCAGCTATGGGAACTGTATTAATCACTCATAAGAGATTATTACAAGTTAATTTAATCTCTCATTGTGTGTTGCCTGGACTTGCTCTCGCATTAGCGCTTGGAATTCACCCCTCAATTGGTGGTGTTGTAAGTGGTCTTCTGGGCTCAGTAATTGCGGAAAGTTTAACTAATAGAAAAAGTGAAAATTATGAAGCAGTTATGAATACTATTCTCGCTGGAATGCTTGGATTTGGGGTCCTTATAATCCCTTTACTCGGAATAAGGATTGATTTGGAGGCAGTATTATTTGGCGATTTATTGACAGCAAATTTTGGAGATTTACTTAGAACAATAATTGCTTTTTTAGTATTTATACTTTTAATGACTTTTGGATATGAAAAGGTTGTTTATGTGGGATTGGATCCAGAAGGTGCATCCGCGAGTGGTATAAACGTTTCTTTATTAAATCTTGCTTTGAGTTTTACAACTGCATTAGTAATTGTTAGTTCAATGTCAGCAGTGGGAGTAATTCTTGTTATTGCTCTTCTTTCTACCCCAACTCTGTTAGGGCTAAATAAGGCTCATAGTTTAAGAGTTGCAATGATGAGGTCTTCATTTTTTGGGTTATGCATCTCACTTCTGGGCTTTATTCTCTCTATAGTCTTTAATTTGTCGCCAGGACCTGCAATTAGTGTTATTTGTGTCGCATCTCTTTTGATTCCTAAACTTCGCAAATAATTAAATCTTAAATGTCCAATCTGAGTTTAATGCTTGAGCTTCTGGATTGTTTTTTAAAGCTACTTCCATAGCCTCTTTTTTATTATTAGCTATAACAACCTCATCAAATTCCTTTCCATTTTTTTTGAGACTTACTTTGAAACGCATAAAAATTTTTTAATTAATCAAAAGTTAACCACTATGCAACGAGATTTAAATACTTTTAAAAGTTAATTGATGAAATAGAAACTTTAGTTATTTTGAAGTTTTTCTACTACAGATTCTTTCTCAATTTTAGCTACATCTTGTAATCCATTAGCATCAAACCAAGGAGCGTTTTCCCAATTAAATCCTTCTCCAAAAGTATTATCGGGAGCAGCTACGTACCAGTGACATGATGAATCGGGAACATCTACAGCACATTTTGACCAGTCAGCTTCCCACTGTGGAACTTGTACCCACATCACAGATGCTAATAAAAAAGAAAAAATAAAATTCATAATTATCAGTTAGCAAAATTTTGAAAGATTTTTTTCACACTCTTTCTTTCTTTTCTTCCAGTAATTCTCAAGTATTTGATATTTATGCTTATTTTTGAATTGACTTAAATGAATATTATTCTGATTAAGAACTGAAGTATTTTTGATTTTCATGACTCAAGCTGTCTCTGTAGAACATATTTAAGACATCTTATAGATTTTTTGAAGTGAATTTATACTTAATTTTTGTCTTACTTTTGTGTAAGTAAGTATTTTTCGGGATTATTTTCAATATAAATAAGCGAATATTTGACTACACCCACTATTACTGAAAAAAGAGCAATTGCCGAAATAATAAAAATGATTTTTTTGTAAATGCTTTTCATGAATTTTTTATGTTTTTGATTATTTTTTTCATCAGCGTCCAATTTTTCTGAAAGATTTAAATAATTAGTAATTTATACTGTAGCCTTTTAAATTACCTACGGAGTAAATTAGATACATCAGAAACTCCTCACACACTTTTTTCTGATAACTTTAAAAGTACTCGTCCGCAATGTTTGAGTACTTTTTTATATTCTTTGCGATGTGACAGTTAAGATAGAGGTCTATTAGGCATTACATATTTTGAAATTAAGTGTGATATTAAGTTTGTGTGTAGGAGGAATTGATTTATTTCAGTGGAAACAAGGAAACACTTGATATAAATCAATTTTAAAAGATCTCTCTTTGAGAGATCTTTTTTTTTGTGGATTTTTAGAAATACATATTAAATTCTGAATATAAAAACATATATGCTTTCTTCCAAAATAATTAGATACGTCATTACAAATTAGTAATTTAATTAGTTAGATTATGATTCGTTAAATACTTCTGTTAATGAAAATACTTTTTTTAACAATTTTAATTTGTACAAGCTTTTTATTCCCTTCTTCATCATTTGCCTCACATATAGAACTAAAACCTTGTGTAGAGATTGCTCATTGTGTACGAGAAGAATGGGAGGTTAATAATATTGAGAAACCTTTTGAAGAGATTAAAACATTTATCGAAAACACTCCAAGAACTGAGATTGTAGAAATAGATGGCGATTATCTTCATGCTGAGGCAACCAGTAAATGGATGAAGTATGTAGACGACTTAGAAGTATCCTTTCTACCTGAATCAAACATCTTATCTATAAGATCAGAATCAAGAGTTGGAGAAAGTGATTTGGGAGTGAATCAAAAAAGAGTTGATTTACTAAAATCTAAAATGTTTTAAGATAAAAAGTAAAAAAAAATAATTTATTTTTATTGTTTTTTGTATAACTTTTCCATTTTAAAAAAAAATTAGCAGATAAAAAAGTGATAATTGTCATCATGCCTTGATAATGGCAAATTTATTATATTTTCTCTGAAAAGATGATCATAAATTTTATATATTTATTGTTATCTAGTTTTGTTTTTTTCTGGTTTTATATAAATATTAAAAAAAATGGAGTTAAATGGATAATCAAAGGTCTTTTGCAAATTGGAATATTGGTATTATTCATTGGAGGGTTTTTCAAAATATTTTTCACCTTACCCCCTAATTTATTTATAAAAATATTTTTTCTTATTATTTATACATGGTGCACTGTTGGAATAAATGTAAATTTCATGATCCCTTTGATTAGTTTGATTGACCAAAAAATAGTAAATAAATAAAACTAAAATATGCCTTAATTCTCAGTACAAAAATAAATCTATTTCCTTAATCTGCAATATTAAAATTTATAGGATTTATTTTTTTTCTTTTGAAAGTCTCTTCCTTGTATACCTAGTCTTTAATGCCAAGTCTGTCATTACATATATTCCAAATAAAAGAATGATTATTCCAATAAAGTATTTCATTATTTTTTATGTAATTACTATTTTTGAGATTTATTCATGATGCCAACTAATTTTAATATCTATTTCTTGAGATAAATTTCTTGTAACTGGACATTCTTTGGAAGCTTTTTTCAAAAAATCAATAGTTTCATTAGAAGTGCTCTCTGGTATGAAAATATCTATTATTAGTTCTTTTATCTTCCTGTCGCTATTTCGTGTCATTACTTTTTCAATATTTAAATATATACCTTTCAAATCAAATCCTTTCGATTTGGCTTTGATTGCCATGATAGTTAGCAGGCAAGTACCTAGAGATGTTGCTAATAAATCAGTTGGGGAAAAACTTTCACCTTTACCGCAGTGATCTAAAGGTGCATCAGTTCTAATAAGACTTCCAGATTGTAGATGAATAGCCTCACAGTTTAAATTTCCTAAATAAGAACATTTAACTTTAGTCATTTTAAAAAAATTAAATTAGGAAAATATTATTAATAAAAAATTATGGAACATAACAAGATTATTGATGAGAAAAGTTTTTTGCATATTAGTGGAGTATTAAGGAAATTCATCATTCAAGTTTTGAAATCAGTTTTTATATCCATATTCCTCTAAGCAATACTCAATTAATTCAATTGATTTATTAAGAGTTCTTTTATTTTTATTTTCTAGATCGAAACATTCATTTAAAACACGTATAGATTCATTTAAGAATGATTCTTCTTTATTTTTTATATCTTTAACTTGATTTATATAAATTAATTTTTTAATCCCAATTAGGGAAAATATGATTATTGATATTGTAAAAATTGCTATTTTGAATTTATTCATACAATTAATTTTTACAAATATTTTAATTTAATTAATATCTAAAAACTTTACATAGCTTATAGAACTAAGTAATTACATATGTAGCTGCTGTTATTGCTATGGCAGTAATTGAAATGAAGATGTATGGAACAACCTTTAAAGGTATATATAGATTATTTTTAGACATAACTAGAACCTTTATACAAATAATTACATTCCCTTTAAACTTTATAAGTCTTCAAATATACAAATTAATTTTCTTTGTATAAATTCAATCCTTTTAAAGATTAACAAATTTATATTCATTGAATTTTCATTAAATAAAGTATCTCTAAATCTTGTCTTGAGTCTGATATTTTTTTTTTTAAAAAGATTAATTCTTCTTGGCTCATTTTTGATTCTTTTATCATCAATTCTGCTTGTTCAATAGCATGTTCTATATTTCTAATTTTAATATCTCTTATTGAGGGATCATCTTTACATGCTTTTTTAGTATTTGCATCTAACATATGTACGAAAATAACACCTTGAATATAATCTAATTTAAAACTTCATTATGCTACAACCGCAAATTTAATTAAAATAAATTATTATCAAATTAAGAACTTTAACCTTAGCTAACCCTCTCTTCAATTGATCGAGTGGGTTTTTTTTATGGTGTAATATACTCCTAGCATTTACTATTAATTTGGAAGATTCAAAACTTAATCCTGAGGAAAATAATTCAATCGAATCGTCCCCCAATTTGAATGAAGACAATAAAGATCTTAATGAGGGGAATAAAAAAGAAGAAAATGTTAAGGCATTTACAGAATTTCTAGAGAAAGCA
The DNA here is from genome assembly GCA_000635015.1 of Prochlorococcus sp. scB243_498I20. Lineage (GTDB taxonomy): Bacteria > Cyanobacteriota > Cyanobacteriia > PCC-6307 > Cyanobiaceae > Prochlorococcus_A. Next base: position 10,273 of record JFMR01000047.1, on the reverse strand, counting down.
AGTAATCAAGATTCTTCAGAAGAAAAAGTAAAACTTGATTCTGAGCCACAAAAACTAAAAATTGACAAATCACTTTTTAAAAGATTTCTTAATAATGGATTTGATGGCATTTCAACTAATCCAAACTATAAAATGTTGGCATTATTAATAGTCCTTTTAATTAATCTGTCTCTATTTTTTGTAATTGGCAATATGGGTAAAGCGTTTTTAAGAAATGCAGGAATTATGGGTTAAAAATTATTTATTTCTTTTTGGATATTCATCTTTACAATTTTGATTCTTCAAATGAAACTGTGATATTTTCTTGTCAAATTAATATTTAAATAAAATTTGGATAATCAAGAGCCAGAAAATCCAGTAGTTTATCTTTCTAATTTAGTCAAGAAATTAGATGTAAAAAACAGAAATGGTTTAGTAGCCTTAGCAATAGTAAACCTTGTAGTGATTCTTTTATTTAAATTTTATTTGAAAGGATCTGGATTATTATCTTGAATTTAACTGCTGGTAGTATTTTCAGTGTTTTAATTAATCATTAGAGACTGAATTTGAATTCAACAAGGAAATTGAAGGCCTTATATAAATAAAAATAGACCCATACATATCCTGCATAATTCTCATTTCATCGTCTAAATATACAATTGAAACCTGGCAATTTGGAGATTCTTTATTCCAAGGTAACTTATTCCATACCTCTTTAACTGGATACCATCTATCCATCAGTAAATCACTAAATAATGGAATCTTATTAAGTCCATCAACTTTGGAAACTTTTGTCTTTTGTAGGTTCATATCAAGTAAATTATTTCTTAAAACTAAATCACTTGCTAGAGTTATTACTCTTCCACCAAAAGTAGGCAATAGTTTGAACCAACCTAAGATAGGAATAGTAGTAAGCCCAAATATTGTAGTGTCAAAAGTGGATATAAATTCTTTTTTTTCAAAATCAATCTTTTGAGCAATTCTCCCAATAGTTGATATGCCAAAGGATCCTACTTGCAATTGATGTAATTTAAAAAAAAGATTACTTTTAAATTCATCATTTAATGCCTTTTCAATAGCAAGGAAGAAAGGAGAACTTCGAAATAATTCAACATTAGAAAAAATCAATTCCCATTCTCCAGACAATGATTTTTCTGATATTTCAAAACTAAACTCTTTAAGATCCTCAATCAATTCATTTATTTCATTAGCTTTTTCCTCATACATAGGAGAAATTAATTTATTTAATCTTTGCCCTCTATCTGTAACAGCAGCTATTTTATATATATTTGACTTTATCTCTACAATTTCTTTCATAACTCCAATACAAGAAATACTAATTAATCTTAGGAATTTAATTTAAAGTTGATGTCAATTTTAATAAAGCTGGTAATAAAATCAATTAATATTCTCCCCACCTTTTACCAATATCAAAACCCCATTCAGTGGTTAATTTAATTACTTCATTATGATTTTTGCATTTTGAAAGGGATAACTTTTTACTAGGATTACTTTTTATTAGCTCTGCAATTTGATTAAGTTGCTCTATTTTTTTTAGAAAATTACTTAGATCTTTATCTGACATTTATCTAGGAAGTAAATTTTTGATCATAAGTAAATATGTAATAAAGAACCCAGGCAACACCAATAATCAGAATTGCAATCATTATATTTACTGACCAAACTACTTCTATCATTTAATTTTTTTATATATTTTTAATATATCCAAAATTTAAACTAAATTAACCGTTAATAATTTAAATCTAGATAAATACAATACTTTTTCTAAATGTATAAAATAGTTTTAAATAGTTTAAAAATTATGGGAGAAGCTAAGAGAAGGGAAGAGTTAGGCTTACCACCTAGAGAAAAGAAAAAGGAAAAACAAGCATCTAAAAATCAACTAAACAAAATTTTAAATAAATATCCTTATTTACCTTTCATTTTAGGTTTTACATTACTAGCAATATTAATTATCGATTTAGTTAATTACTACAAATAGATATATGAAAAGGGGATACTTTTAGCAGAAGAGAAGATTATCTTCGCAATTTCGAAATTATTTTTCCATAATAAAAATAAAAACATGAAACCAATTAAAACCTCATTTGCCCTAATTTTTGGGGCACTAGCTTTGTTTTCAATATCTAATGCAAATGCAGGTGGCTGCAGTTCTTATCCAGAGAAGAAGTCAGAAATTGAATGCTTCTCTGATGATAAAAAATGTATTGAAGCGAAAGAAAAAGAATCACTATACAAAGTTGAGGCCTAAATGTTTGATAATCTTGGAACTGCTCTAGTACAGGCATTAGGCTTCTTTGCTGTTTTTGGTTTTTTTGTATATCAAACTTTATTCGCAGATAGTAAACCCAAAAATTCAAAATCAAATCCTAAAAAAACAAAGATTTCCGATAAAAAAGAATCAATTAAAAAAGAACCTAAAAAAGGCTTATTTAACAGAAAATCTAAACCTGTTGAAGAGAATTTACCAGTCCAAAAAAAGGGATTATTTGGGAGAAAAAAAGAAGTTATTAAAGAAGAGATTAAACCAAAGAAAAAAGGTTGGTTTAAATAGGTAAAGGTACTTAAACTTTTTTTTGATATCTTTTATACAAAAACTTTTTTTAGTAACTTTATAATTTTAGAATATAACATTCAAAATGAACCATAGAGAAATCACAAAAAAATATAGCGAGTTACTTAACAAGGCTGAGTTTGCTACTGGCCGTAAGGAAGTTGTAGGTCTTTTAAAAAAAGCTGCCAAATTGAAATCTCAGATTGAAATCAATTATTAGATCTTAAAATTATTTTAATTCTAAATGTAAAAAATTTATTTAAATAAGTTTTTACATGAGATAATCTGCATAGATTATTTTTCTTATGAATAAAAAAGGTTATACAACCGAAAGCGGAGGTAGACAGAACGGTTTTGCAATTGAACCAGAAATTAACCCCATATCAGAAGGCGAATCAAAGAAATCCTTATTTTTATTTATTGGAATATTATTACCTTTTCTAATAGGCGGTTTTTATTATTTAAGGACTCTGAATATATTCTGATACTTTATAAGCCATTTTTAGCAATATATTCTTCTGAACTAACTATATCTTGCATTAAGCTCTCTGATGAGGGATTAAATCCATTTTGCTCTAAAAAAGATTTAACCTTTTCAAATTTTTGCTGAATTTTTTTTGTATATGGAGTTGTCATCAAATAATCATCTTTTTCTGTTGAATAATTCATTTGATTTCCGGATTACTTTTTACATTTAAATTTTGCAAAATATACAATTGCAAGTGAAGTTATAAATATTACATAAATAATTTAATAGTAATAAATACTTATAAGCTAGTTGTGAGAGATCGTTATTGGTTGATATTTAAAGAGTACTTATAGTAACTAGTTCCATTAAATCTCTGGACTGCAGATATTTTTGAAATACTTCAGAATAAAATGCCTTTTTAGCGGCAAATTTTGATTCGAATTCTATTACTAAACCTAGTTGCCCTCCATCCCATTCGTTTGAGGATGATTCTTGTATCAAATCTCTTTTTACTATTACTCCTCCAACAGATTTAATCCAAGGCAATACTGTCCTTATATATTCCAGAAATAAATCAGCATTTGGAATTGAAATTTTCTTTAGCCAATAGCTTTTTGTCATCAAATCAACATATTCTGGGTAGAATATAGCATATGGAGGTGAGTATTTATCCTTAGCTTTATACTCAAAGTTCATTGAATGGAATCCGAAGGTGAATTATTAAAATTTCTTCTTAAATCTCCAAATTCAGCGAAGATACAAGCTATTGCCGAGCAACTTGAAATTGATCATAATTTTTCCTTTAGCAAAGATAAAAATGAATTACAGGGTGTTTGGGAGCTTAGGTGGAGTAGCTCTAATAGTCCTTTTTTAAAATATTCTCCTTTTATTGATAACCTTCAAATTCTTGATCCCTTTAATTTAAATGGTCTTAATTTACTTAAACCTAAAGGAATAAAATCAATTATTGGTACAGGTATTTTAATAAGACTTAATTACATAAATGAAAGAAAAATTGGGGTCAAATTTACACATGCTGGTGTTATAGGTCCTAAATTTGGAAGAAATAATATAAATGCTATGAAAGAAATAAATAATGAACAATTAGGGTGGTTAGAGATAACTTATTTAAGTAATAAGCTTAGAATCTGCAGAGGTGATAAAGGAACTTTATTCGTTTTAAGAAAAATAAATTCGCCGATTTTATTCAAGAATTTTAAGGAATTTATTAAAATCTACTAAAAATATAGATTAATTCTTTATCCAAATAGACTTCAATACGAAATAAATTGGTACATATTTAAAAGATTCTTTAGGTATTTCATAACTTAAGAATTTTAGTGCTTCTTCTAACCAGTAACCAATATCAAATCCTAAAAGAATTTTTTCTACAACAAACCAAAATTCTTTATCAAATATAATTCTGAAGTTTAAGTAAATATATTCCCAATGAAAGGTATTCCAATATTGGGTTAAATATGAGGATAAAATGAGCCAAAGTGATATAAATAGAAAACTTTTAAGAAATTTATAAAATTTTTTCATATACCAGCAACTGTCTTATTTAGTTTCAAATATCCCTTATTATTATTTGGATTAAATTTTATTTCTATGAAATATATCCAAAAAGATATAAACACATAGAGAAAATAGTAAATTTTCGTGGCATTAATAATCTATTCTTCTTTTTTTAGATTCTGTGCCTTTAGATTTTTATTCTTAAGAAAAAATCCTAAAAACAGAAAAGCCAAATATATTAGTAGGCTTATACCAAAAATTAAAACTATCTTTGAAATATCCATAAATGATTTTTTTAATATAAATTACAGGATTTTTTGCAAGATTTTATCTATAGTAATGATTTTTCATTTATCACGATAACGAGCTTCAATTATTAAGCTAATAATATTATTTAAATCATATGCAAGTAGCTTTTGCCTGGAGTCTTTGTCTTTCAGTGGGTGTTGTTTTGTTATCTATTATCCCATTAACTATAGGGAGAATTAAAGCTGGATATTCTGTTGAAAATATGGCTGCTCCAAGGGCTTTATTCGATGAATTACCTTCTTTTGGTAAAAGAGCAGTTTGGTGTCACCAAAATTGTTGGGAAAGTATTTCCCTACATGCTCCAGCATGTCTTCTTTGTTTAATTACTTTAACTGACTCTAATATTGCAATAATTGCAGCATTTATTCATCCTTTTTTTCGTTTTTTATATATTGGTGCCTATGTATTTAATATCCCAGCAGCTAGAGGTTTAATGTGGGCCTCAGGAATTTTTACAACACTTTTGCTTTACAAAGAAGGCTTAACTCAATTGATATAAACTATTTAAACAATAAACTTTTCTAAATCTTTTAATTGATATTCATTGATTAGTTTCACTTTATTTGATTTTGCTAGTTGATACGCAGACTTTGTGAAGCCAGATTTTGAGACTATTATGGCATGTGTACCTTTCCAAAATAATTTACCAGCTGAAATTTCCTGAACTGCTTTATTTCCAATAGCTTTTTCATGATCTTTGCATTGAATACATATTCTCAAATCATTTATTGACGCAATTAGGTCAACCCCTTGATCTCCTGTATTAGGGGTTTCTTTTACTCCCCAGCCATTTTGTTTGAGAATTTCCATACAATGATTTTCAAATCTAATACCTTTTTTGTAGTTTTCCTTGTTTTTACTTGAGTAATTTTTTTCTATTAGGTTTAAACATGATTTCTCTATTTGACTTGCTATGAATACAAACCAATCTTCAGTTTCAAGCTTTCTAATCGATCCAATAATCTCATCATCAATAGTAGGATTTTCATTACAATACGATCTCCACTTTTCAAAAAATAATTCCATACTCCCAAATTTTTTTAAAATTACCTTTTCCCAAAAGTATGGAATTCCCTCTTTAAATCGCTTAGATCCATTAAATATATTTTTTTCTATAGCTTTTTCATCAAGAGGTGGATTGCCAATCCATTTTTTATAATCCTCGTTGCCGTAAGCATCTATTTCCCTTAATCTGATCCTTTCTTCTAACAAATTGTATTTGTTTTCTTCTATTAAATTATTAATTGTTTGAATAAATAAATTGGAATTTAAAGCATTATTTAATTTGTACTTTTTCTTTTTAATTTGATAATTCCTTACAATTATAAAAATAAAAAAAATAATAAATATTATTAAAATAAAAATTTTCATTAACGATTTTTATTTTCTATCTAAAAAGTTTTTGTTTTTCTAATAACAAAATTATTTTTTGTTATTACTGAAGATTCATTTACTTCAAACCCATTAATTGCTGATATTTCTCCTTTTATGCCTTCTAATGTTAATTGCTCGATAATGCCTTTTATTACTTCATCCTCTACCAATTTTCTATCAATTCTTTCAGGTGTAATATCTGTAAGCCATTTTGAGGTCTTTTTTTTTACAACCTCTGTAGGGTTAGTTATTTTTAAGTAGATAGCCATTTTTTAAGTCATTCAGTTGAATTATAAGCATTAAATCTTCTTAACTTTTATTATTGTCATTACTTTCCCACTCAAGAAATTGAAAAACAAAAATTGCAAAGATAGAGAAAAATACTATAAACAACCCTAACCATCCTATAAATTTGTGCTCTGTAAAAAGATTTGTGAGCATTGATTTTTCTTGATATCTTGATTCCATTTCATATTGATAAGAATCAATAACTTGAAATATATTCATAATTAATAAATCGTTCAATTGGCGGATAATAATTTCAACCGTTTAATTTACTAAAAGCTTCCGATAGGAAATCTGGCCTTTTTCTTATTATAGAAAAATTCATTTTATTTATTAAGACTAAATTTACTTCAGCAATCGTTAAGATTTCATTTTTCTTGTTATGAAATTTTGAAATCACATTAATTCTAGGACTTTTATCAATATTGAATTCGCTCTCGATTGTTATTTCTTCACCGAGCAATAAAGGAGATTTATATTTTATTGAAGTATTGATTAAAGGTAAATCTAAGCCATTTTTAGTTAGTTCGAAATAACTTATACCTACTTCTAAAAGTGCATTTATTCGGCTTTCTTCAAGCCAATTAAAATATTTACCGTGCCACATTACGCCTGCATGATCTACATGTTGAGGTAAAACAATTTTTTCTGTTTTCCAAACTGGTTTTGAGTTCATCTTTTATTTAAAAAATATTTTTATTCAATGAAAAAACTTATTTTGATATTGTAAATTAATTTTATTTATTAACATAAGAATCATCAAAACTATATTTATAAATTTATGTTTAATCGTAAAAATAGAAGTAGAAAAATGAAGAAGATTTTTCAATGGGAAGAATATTTAAATTGGAAAAATATGTCAAAGGAACAGAAATTAAATCTCAAGAGGGCGTGCTTATTCCCCTTTCTCGTCTATATGGTTTATGCTTTTCTTAATCAGTACTCCTTAGCAATTCTTTTGTTACTAGGTCTTTATTTTTTAATTAGATTTAAAAATAGAAATAAGTTGGGAAGATGAATATTTTTTGATTTTGATTTATATAGATTTGTTTTAAAATTATCTAGTTTTTCTAAATAACTCTATTGGCATATAACAATAGTACTATATAAATTTTTTTTATGAAAAGAATTATTTTGTTTTTATGTGTATTAGTTTTTTCAATATTTTCTAATACGAATAATTTATTAGCAAAGGAAATTGAAAATAATTTTAAAGATAATATTTCTAATGAAATTGAAGAAATTAAGCCTGATAATAATAAAAAAACTAATATTTCTAGTTCTTCGGTAGAAGATATATTTGGAGATGAACAAACTTTTCCATTCGTTGCAGGTTTAGGGAAAAATGCAGCCCATTGATTTAAAGGTTCTTGATAATGTAGAAATAATTTTTTAATACTAATGAAAGGTCTTAGGGTCCTAGAACTTTCTGAAGCACTTAATGTTGATAGCTCTGATTTATTAGCTGTTTGTGCAATTCTAAAAATAAAAGCCACATCTAGGTTAAGCATGCTTTCTTTTGAAGAATGTAAAAAAATAACTGACTACTATGAAAATAAAAATTAGAATTTTTTTATAAATTATTTTATTTTTTAATTTCTTTAATCATTGATACTAAAGTTGAATGAATTTCTTCTTCAGATATTTCATTTTTAAAATTGATAATTGCTGACTGGCCATCGTAATTAATTTTTATATAACTGTTATTAATTTCTTCCATATAAGCATTCTCAAATCTTGATATCTTCCCATAATGAATAAGATATTTGTGAACCGAATCAATGTGATCATTATTCATATGATCACAAACTCTTTTACTTGTCTCTTTACTAATAATTTTCATTATAAAAATAAATTTGTTCTAAGCTAATGTATTTTTTTCATTATTCAAAGTTTTAATCATTTTAATTATTAAATTTTTAACTTCATTTTTATCAACAGCTCTAACCAAGTTATTTCTCAAATTTGATGCTCCTTTAAAGTCTTTACATGTCCATGAGATATGTTTCCTTGCAATTAGCAAGCCGTGATCTCCTTTTTCTTTTATTAATTCATCAAGATGCTCAATTATTAAATATAGTTTTTCTTCTGTGTTTGGTTCTTTAAAATTTTTATTTTCTCTAATGGCATAATCTATTTCTCCTATTTTCCATGGGGAACCTAAAATCCCTCGTCCAACCATTACCCCATCAGCATTTGTTTTTTTTAAACAATTAATAGCGTCATCTGGATTTTTGATATCTCCATTAGCAATTACTGGAATTTCCAACAACTTTTTAATTCTCCCGATCATTTCCCAATCTGACTTGCCTGAAAAACCCTGTTTTCTAGTTCTTCCATGAAGTGTGATCATAGTTGCTCCCGCATCTTGAAGTTTAAATAAGAAATCTTCTATATTTTCTTCTTTACTATCCCATCCGAGTCTTGTTTTTACTGTTACTGGAACCTTAACAGCTTTTACTGCTTTTATGATTAATTCTAAAGCAAGTTTTCGGTCTTTTATTAAGGCACTACCTCCACCTTTCTTTGCAATTTTTTTTACTGGACATCCCATATTAATATCAATTAAGAATGCTCCCGAGTCCTCAGCTTGTTTCGCGGCTTCAGAAACAGCATATGGTCTATTATCAAATATTTGTACTCCAATTGGACCTTCTTCTAATTCTATTTGATTGATTTTTTGTGTTCCAAATCCTTTTTTAAGGCTTGTGGCATTTATCATTTCTGTAAAAAGTAAAGAGTTTGGAGCCCATTTACGTACAAGTCGCCTAAAAATGTTATCTGTAACTCCTGCTAATGGCGATAGCATGACCTTACTCGTAATTATCCTGTTAACTCCCCTTCCTTTTAGCTTTATATATGAAGACATATATTTTTAAATTTATTTAATCTTTCTATATTATAAATTCAGATATGGAGCTGATTTTATGTTTTCTATTTAATTCTTAATTTATAATAAGTGCTTTTACTTAAATAGGCCTAATTGATTACTTTTTTTGCTAATTTATATTGAGCTGTAATTTAAAAGGTAAGTTTTTCTTGTTTATATTAGTATCTATTTTTCTTCCAATAATTATTTTTGTTGCACCAATAAATGTAAAAGCTATGCAAGGTAATTTAGATTTATCGAGTGCTCAAACTTCTGTAGGTAAAAGATTTGCTAAAGTTTTTTGTGATGCTAAGAGAGAAGGATTAGATTCTGATTTTGCTAGTGAATATGCTTTGAATAATACATATTTAAAATTTGTAGCATTCCCAGACGATGATGAATATTTGGAAAGTTTATGGAATTTCACCCATAATAATATATTAGATAATTGTGGTGAATTTGTAGATATAAATGATCTTAAAGATCTAGAGATTTTTTTTAAAGAAGAAGGTTTAATTGCATCAAATAGGGAACTCTATTTACCAACTTTTGAGAATAATTAGATTAAATTTTTAGCATATACTAAAATATAAATAGAATATGAAATTTTATGAAACTATTAGGTTTAAATTCACCTGAAATATTCATAATTTTAGTAATTTTGCTTTCAATTTTAGGGCCAAAAAGAATTGAAAAAGGTTCCTTATTATTCAAAAAACTATTAAAATTCCTTTTAAGTAAAGATGAAGATCAAAGCTTAGAAAATTCAAAAGTAAAATCAGAGGAATCAGAAGAAAGTGAAGTTAAAGAAGAAATAGTAGAGTCAGAAGTAAAATCAGAGGAATCAGAAGAAAGTGAAGTTAAAGAAGAAATAGTAGAGTCAGAAGTAAAATCA
>JFMR01000046.1 GCA_000635015.1 Prochlorococcus sp. scB243_498I20 | reverse complement strand
AAAATCAGAGGAATCAGAAGAAAGTGAAGTTAAAGAAGAAATAGTAGAGTCAGAAGTAAAATCAGAGGAATCAGAAGAAAGTGAAGTTAAAGAAGAAATAGTAGAGTCAGAAGTAAAATCAGAGGAATCAGAAGAAAGTGAAGTTAAAGAAGAAATAGTAGAGTCAGAAGTAAAATCAATTAAACCAAAAAAAAGAAAGGTTAATGATGAAATAATAGACGTAGAAATTGATTCTGATAATAAATAAAATTTTATATTTTAGGACATTGACAGGCTCGTATCTTTAAATTAGTAAATTTTTAATATTTTAATTTTTGTTATAAGAGGGTTTTAAGAATCTAAAGCTACTTCGATAGCTGCTATTAAGTTTTCATCAAAAGGTTTTACACCTGGTTTGAATCTTGCAATTACTTTACTATCTTTTCCTATCAAAAACTTCTCGAAATTCCATTCAACATCTCCTTCAGGTTCAACTTTGTTAAGGGTTGTGTATGGTTCTGTTGTATTGCCTCTCGCATGAACTTTTTCATAGATTTCAAACTTAACGCCATATTTTGTTGTGCAAAAATCTTTTATTTCTGAAAGAGAATCGGGTTCTTGTTTTCCGAAATCATTACAAGGGAATGCGAGTATTCTTAGGCCTTTGCTTGAATATAAATCATGTAGCTTTTGAAGATCTTCATACTGAGCAGTATTTCCGCAATAACTAGCTACATTAACAACTAAAATTACTTCCCCTGAATATTCACCTAGTTTTATTGATGAGCCGTCTGCGGAAAGAATAGTGGTATTTTGAACGTCAATTTGCATGTCTTAAAAAAATCACCCTTTGAAGATAGCATTGTATAAATTTTATTGTGTTTAATTTATATTTTAGTTTTGGTTATTTCTTTTATATGTTTTAATTTTTCATTTATTTAACCCTTTATAATTAATATTATTAATTCAGTTTAAATTTTGGACCCTTTAGACCCACTTACTGAAATTATTAATTCCGGCCAAGGTTTTTCAATTGCAATTGCTTTAGAAAGAATTATTTGGGCAATTATTGGAGTCTTTTTTTTAGGAGCAATTTCAAGATCAATAACTAATAGTATGCAAAGTCAAAATTGGTTTGGTAGAAATTTTTTAATTAATTATTCTAAAGATAAAAAAATTAAAGATGAAACATCTTTAAACCCTTCTGGTAATGATGAATAAGTTTTAAAAAATGAAGGATTCAATTTTTTCTAAAAAGAGAATTTTATTGCTAGGTAGTGGTGAGCTTGGAAAAGAATTAGTAATAGAATCCAAAAGATTAGGATTAGAAGTTATTGCAATTGATCGGTATGAAAAAGCACCTGCAATGCAAGTTGCTGATTATTCAAGAGTAATTGATATGGGAGATAAAAATATTTTAAAAAATGTTATAAAAGAATTTAGGCCTGACTATGTTGTGCCGGAAATAGAGGCACTTTCAATTGAGGCCTTAAAAGAACTAGAGGATGAAGGTTTCAATATTGTTCCAAATGCCAGAACTGTAGAAATTACAATGAATAGAGATAAAATTAGAGACTTAGCTTCTAGAGAATTAAAAATAAAAACTGCAAAGTTTGATTATATTTTTGAATTTGATGATTTAGAAAAAAAAGCAGATGAAATTGGATTCCCACTTTTGCTTAAGCCTTTAATGAGCTCTTCAGGAAAGGGACAGAGTTTGGTTGAAACAAAAAATGATTTACAAAATGCTTGGAAACAGGCACAAGCAAATTCAAGAGGAAAGGTTAAAGGTGTAATTATTGAAGAATTTATTAATTTTGATTTTGAGTTTACTCTTTTAACTGTAAGAAAAGAAAATGGTGAAAATATTTTTTGTTTACCAATTGGACATCTTCAATCTAATGGAGACTATCAATGTAGTTGGCAACCTTTAGAGATCAAGGAGTCATTAATTATTGAAGCCAAGAGAATGACAAGTAGAATATTAAATAACCTTAATGGAGCTGGATTATACGGAGTAGAATTTTTTATAAAAGGAAGTGAGGTTATATTTTCAGAATTATCTCCAAGACCACACGACACTGGTATGGTTACATTAGTTAGTCAAAATATTAATGAATTTGAATTACATTTAAGGGCTTTTTTAAATTTACCAATACCACGTATAGATCTAATAGAACCCTCCGCAACCAGAGTTATACTCTCTAACCAAGAGTATCTAAATCCTATTTATGAGGGTCTGAATGAAGCATTGGAATTTGAAAAGACCAAAGTTCTCATATTTGGCAAACCAGTTTCAAGAAAAGGCAGAAGAATGGGTGTCGTTCTCTCATCAAATTCTGATATTAATTTGGCTAGAAAAAATGCAGATGAAGCTGCTCTTAAAATAAAAGTCAGTACTACATAAATATTAAATAAAAATAACGAAAAAAATACTTATTTCCTTTGTTTTTGTTTAGTGTCTCTCTGAGTATCATTTGAGTATGTTCTCTCTTTCTCAATGATAGAAAATTACAAAGGCTGGGATATAACTTTAAATTGGGATAAGAAAGATTATCTCGAGAAGGATACTACTAAAAATAATTTTTTTAATCAAAAGGAAAAATGGATTGGGGTTCACCTAAATGGTGAAAAAATCTATGGATCTTCTCTGAAAGAAATCAGGCATATTATTGATTATCCGAGCTTGCATGCAAAGTAGGTTAAAAGATTTTTTAATTATCCTGATCATTTTCATTATCTTCAATTAGTTCATTAGCAAGTTTTCTTAAATCTCCCTTAATCGAGACCCATGTAAAGGCGATTATAAAAATTGAAGAAGATATTGCTACAGTTATTTTTTCGACAGGGGACATTCCAAGTGCAATAGCAAACATTTCAAACCAAATACTAATTTTTTATTATATTGAATTTTTTTAAATTGTTAGAATCAATTTTTTTTTGCAATGTTATTTAATTAATCAAAATATAATAAATAAAATTTAAAATACTTATTTTATTTATTGTTTCTGATTTCAATTATATTCAGTAAGATTTAAATATGGAAAAAAAAAAGTGCCCCCAATGTAAAAATTTAATTTTAAAAACTTCCCCAACGTGTTTATATTGTGGTAGACCTAATAAATTCATAACTAAGGAATACGTAAATAAAAAGTGGAATCAAGATAATAATAAAAATATATTTGATTATATTTTTATCAATAAATATATTGTATTTATTTTATTATTAATATTTACAATAGTTATTATTAATTTTAGTTAAATATCATAAAAAAATCACTCTATCATTGCATCTATAACTTCTTTAGTATTTTTTGATAGTTTATTTTTTTTAATCTGCTTTATTGTTTCTATCATATTACTTTTGTAAGGTTCTGAATAATAATTATATCTACTAAATACTTTTACAAAACGGGAAATTACTATTGGATTTAATTTATCAAATTCAATTATCTTTTTTGCAATATAATTATAACCAGAACCATTAATTGCATGAAAAGTACTATTTCTTGTTACGAATGTATTTAATATAGCTCTTAAAGTGTTTGGTGATTTTGCATCAAAAAACTTATTTTCAAATAATTTTTCAATGCTGCTTGTTTTTTCATCAATTTCTATAGATGCATTAAATGAGAACCAACTATCCAAAACGACACTATTATTTTTCCATTTATTGAAGAATATATTTGAAATAATTTTTCTTTCAGGACAATTAATTCTACTGAAAGAATTCATTGCAGCTTTTGCTAGCGTCATTGAATTACTATCGACATAATTAATTATTTTGCCTTTAATTTCCCTATCATCACTGCTTAAGAGTAGTTTCCAAATAGTTTCGATTAGTTTTCTTTCATTTTTACCTTCTGGCCAAACTTTATCTAGATTTGTCTCTATTTCTTGGAGCTTAAAATGTAATTCTTCTTTTAATTTGATACCGAATAAATGATTTAATTCGTCAATAGTTTTATATATCTTTAAAGGGTCTATATTTTTTATTTCCGATTCAATTTCAGCAAATGTCGGAATACTTAGTAATTCTGATAAAAGGGATAAATTAATATCTTTATTTTTTATAAATGATATTAAGGTGCTTATTAATTTATTTTCAATATTATAATCTGGTTTTTCATCTAATCTGCATAAAATAATTTTTTTATAAAATGCTTTTACAGTATTAGATAGTGTAAAAAAATCTTTTTCATATTTTAAGATTAAAAATTTTTCATCCAAGGTAGTGTCTGATTCCCAATCAACAGGTGAAGAGAATTCGCGAAAATAAGTTACTAAAGGAATTTGGATGTGAGATCTTACATTCCTAAAAATGAATTCTTGTTTTTTTGTTTTTAAAACAACTGTTTTTTCTATCGTTTTATTATCACCGCAAAATATAGCCAGATTTATAGGAATTATTAGAGGTAAATGATTATATGGGTTCTTCTTTATTGGATTACTTTGTGAGGCTTCAATTGTAAGTTTTTCGCCTGTTTGATCCCAGATTCTCTTGAATTTAATTTTTGGCGTCCCATTTTGCTTGTACCAGATTTTAAACTTTTCAGGATCGATTTCCTTATTGTGCTCTAAAATTTTATCGACAAATTGGTCTATTGTTGCTGCCTTCCCATCATATGTTGAGATGTAATTACTAAATCCTCTATAGAAATTTTCATCTTTTACAAGCTTATTAAGCATTCTAATTATTTCTGCTCCTTTCTCGTATATCGTGGTCGTGTAGAAATTGTCTATTTCTTGGTATCTCTCTGGCATTACAGGATGTGATGTTGGACCAGAATCCTCTCTAAATTGATTTTTTCTAAGAAATTTCGAATCATCAAGTCTCTTGATTTCACGATTATGAACGTCTGCAGTGAATTGTTGATCTCTGAATACTGTTAAACCCTCTTTTAGAGATAGTTGAAACCAATCCCTACAAGTAACTCTATTCCCCGTCCAATTATGGAAGTATTCATGGGCGATCACACCCTCTATTCTTTCTAATTCTTCATCAGTTGTTGTTTCAGAATTAGCGAGTATTAGTTTTGAGTTGAAAATATTGAGACTTTTATTTTCCATTGCTCCCATATTAAAGTGCCTGATTGCAACAATATTGAATAATGACAAATCGTATTCAAGGTTATATTTATCCTCATCCCACTTCATAGATTTCTGTAAGGAACTTATTGCATGTTGAACATATTTTTCATCGCCATACTCAACATAAATATTTATTTTTACTTTTTTATTCGATTTTGTTATGAAATTGTCTTTTACACAATTGAGTTTCCCTGCTACCAATGCAAATAGATATGAGGGTTTCGGATATGGGTCTTCCCAAATTATTTCATGTCGATTATTTGCAAGATTATTTTCTTTTACGACGTTACCATTTGAGAGTAAGACAGGATAATCATTCTTGTCTGCCTCAATTCTCACTGTGTATTTGCTTAGAATATCAGGCCTATCAGAGTGAAAACTAATTCTTCTAAATCCCTCGGCCTCGCATTGCGTAGTTATAATTCCATTGCTTTCATACATTCCTAAAAGGGATGTATTTTCCCTCGGTTTAATAATTCCTTCTATTTTTAATAAAAAATTATCTTTGTTTATATTTTCAATTTTTAAGTTATTTTTTTGCTGTTTGTAACATTCCTTTTCGAGTAGTGAGTCATCTATAAATATTTTATTTATTAATATATCCGTACCATCTAGAATAAGGTTTTTGGTATTTTTATTATTTTTTATCAATTTTAATTTAGTAGTAACATTAACAGCATTTTTATTTATTACGAAGTCCAAAAAAATTTCTGGAATTTCATAATCAAAAACTTTGTAATCTTCAAGTTTTACATATCTTGAAATACATTTTTGGTTTTTTGGTTTGTTCATCTTTATAAAGAAGTTCAGAAGTTAAATAATCTAAAATAATTATTTTGAAATTATAAGTTAGAACTTTTTTCTTCTAATTGACAAAAATGTGATTTAACTTCTCCAGAAGGAAGTAGTTCGAGTAAAGAAGGATTATTAATATCAGGAGATCCGTCCTTATTAAATTGGTACCTCCAGTCCCACTTCTTATCTGTAAAGGAAATATAATCTTTTCTTAGAGAGTATGGAAGCATAAGTTTTTTTTTGTTCCAATTAATATTTATAAATGCTCCTGGCTTTAACTCAGATATCTTTTCTACTATGGAAAAGTCACCGTTTATATTATTTCTCATCACAAGATCAAGCTTTGAATTTTCACATATATAGTTACTATTTAAAGCTAAAAAGAAGAGTATTGAGCTAATAAGGAATGAATGAATTTTTTGGACTCCTTTTAAAGTAGATTTACTTTCAAGCTAAAAGACTTAATTAAAAATCTTTTTGGATCACTTTAAATCATAATAGATTGCATACTCTTTAGATCTACAAGATTACAATTTAATTCCTCTTTATAATCCTGTACTGAAATAAAATTATTTAAAAAACCTGAATACTTTGCATCTCCTCCTATGGTGCTTGAAAGTATATATTTTGGATTGAATTTGTTAATCAATTTAGGGATTACATCAGCACCTTTTACAAAAGAACCTACTAGGGGTAATTCTAAATTTTTTGTAGGAGTAATGACTGCATCAAGACTTTGCTTATTTAAATTTTCATCAAGATATCCATGGGGTTCTATATAAAACCCATTATCTTGATCGTCTTTAACAATATATCCGTTTTCTATTTGTGGTACTGGAGCCCCTGAAGTGGCTTCAAAACTTAAATTAAAATGATTTATCTTTTCTGTTGGCTTAAGCACTTTAATTGAACTAAAACCAATTTTTTTTAATGTTTCAAGAGCACTTTTAGGACAAATTATAGGAATATCCTTTCTGAACATTTCTAATGTTGGAACATGACAGTGGTCAGGTAATCCTTGGGTTAACAAAATAATATCTATCTTTTTATCTATTGAAATTTCTTCTTCTAATGATCCCTTAAAAAACCACTCACCTGGAGGAAATATTAAATCTCCCTTTAGCCAAGGATCAATAATTAAATTGGTTTTTTTAAATTTTATAAGCCAACCATTTGAACCAAGGTAGGTCGCTTCAAAAGTCATTATCAATTAATTGTTTTATTAAACTATAAGGTAATTTTGGCTTTATCGAGAAATTACTAATTTAGATTAGTTTGCTTCATTTAAGATTTGAAATGACTTTCTTTTTAGGTTAAATATTAAAACTTGATTATCTTTATAACTAATCTCAAAGTTTTCTTTTTCTAGCATTTGTATTGGTATTAGAGCTAATCCTCCTGTTCCTGAAAATATGATTGGCATGGTGCTATTTTTAGTTCCATTCATTTTTTGTAAGTCAATAGCTTGAGAAACTATTTTTTTGGCTTTATCAAATCCATAGTCTTCTATTAATTCAGGCCATAAAAAGTTAACTAAGTCATATTTCGAAAACTCAATTTGTACTGTTTTCATTAAAAAATAAAAGATGTATAGTTATTAATTACGATATTTGCTTAATTACTATTTTTAAATCTATCCATGACAAGTTGCAACATATCAACTACATCACCATCAGTTAAATTTAAATCCTTCTTTAAATCATTACAAGTTAAATTCATTTCAAGAGCCGCTTCAGCCATATGATTAACTTTTTGGTTATCACCGCCCAATGCAATAAAAGGATTGAAGTTTTCTATCATTTAATACTTGTTGCTACCACCTAGTTCTAGCTAAGAAATAATTAATTATCATTTATTGATACAGAAGCTTATAAATATGTTATTTAATATTTAGAAAGTTTTTATCTTTAAACTAGGGATATTGATATACCTTTTGATATCAATGCGAATCTTCTGGCTCTTACTAATAAAGGAAATATCAAATTTGTTCGTTTATTTGATTTAAAAACTCTAGAAAGTAACAAAAGTAAACTACTTGAGGGATTATTTATCTGTTTGCAAATAGTATTAATTGCATTTGCCCCATGAAAGATATCTTCATCTTTTAGGAGAATAGCTCCTTTATCTAGATCGTAACCTTTATCTAGGAGGGATTTAATCAGAGTTAAATTTTTACGGCCATCAATAATTTTAATATTATTTAACTTGCTTTTGATCTCAAGGAGCTCAGCAAAATGATTGCAGAATGGGCATTCTCCATCATAAATAAAGATATAGTTGGAAGTCATTAGAAAAAAACAGTTTTGATGGACTTAAAAAGCGCCAAAAAATAGTAATGACTCGATAATAAAACAAATAATAAAAATTTTGTGGATTTTTTATAGAGGGATAGTTAAACGATTCTAATAATTACGAAGAAATGTCTCAATATAGGTATATTTTTCATAAAAATCTGTATGCTAACTCGGAGATATTGTTTTTAAAATCATGAATTTATTAGCTTCTTTTGCTTTAGGCGGTTTCAATCCATGGGCAGCAGGCTTTGGAATTGGTTCTTTAGTCCTTTTTGGTCTTGTAGGTCTTGTGGCGGGTCCCAACCTAAAGAATTTTGACCCTGATGCATAAATCATTATATTTAATATAGATTTAAAAAGACTCATTTGAGTCTTTTTTTATGCGGTTTTTTAAATTTATTTTTAGAATCAACTAAAATTAAATTCCGTCAAAGAAATGTTGTTAAATCCTTTCTATCCATTTACTTTTCTGAAAATCTCTTCTCTTAAAGCTACTATTGTTTTTTTATTAATACTTTTAATTAAATCAAATTTGCTTAGATTAAAAGGGGGACTAATAGGAGGTCTTTTTGCATTGATACTCATATCAGGGATTTTTGCCTCTAGTACCATAGCTTTAGGATCCTTAGTTTATGCCTATCGATTAAATAAGAAATCTAATTCTGTTGATAATCAAATGCAGGATTTAGAAACTGTTAATGTTTAAGATATTTTGTGAACTAAATTCAGTTGGATAACCTAAAAAGGAGTTCCAGGTACAAAATGCAAGACTAAAAATCCAAAACCGGCGGCAAAAACTATTGATACCGCGATGATTAGAAGGCCCGATGCCATCCCCCCTTCTTTAAACGCCATTTAGTTAGTTATTTTTAAATTAATAATAGAACATATTTGTTCCCAGGTAATAGTCCTAATTACTCATATATCATCCAAATTTATTATTAATGGTAAATAAAAGTAAAAAGATGGAAGTTAATGAGATGATAAAACCAAATATTATTAATGGTTTAGATTTGACTCTTTCTTCTTTCTTAAGTTTATTTTTTGAAGAAGGAAAATTTTTATCTTTTTTTTTAGAAATAAGATTGGGAAAAGGTTTAATCACGATAAATTTGAGATCTAAGCTAATTACCCTAAAGTTTTAAATAAATCTTTATGGTAATCAACAATATTTTGACAACTTATAACAGGTGTGAATTCCATATGAATGCCAAATTTAGCTCTCCATGGAGCAAAATGCTCGAAAATTTCTTTATCACTATGTGCCTTACATAAACAAACTACCCTACCTTCTCCTGGAGCATGCACTCTGAATAACATCTCAAACTTGTCTGTTTTATCTGATTTTGCGATTTCGCCGTTTTCCCAAGCTTCTACAAATAATTGATAAGCTTTCACTTGATTTTCAATATCTGGGAATTGGCAGTCAGCAAGAAATAATTGCATTGGAGTATTCTTAATGTTTAAACCATTATCCCTCAAATACTTATTTATTAATGGGACTGTATGAATTTGAAGATCAGAAAAAGAATATTTTCCTAAATAAAGTGAGAAGAGAGAATCTCAAGGAATTTTCCAATATCTTTTTTATATAAACTATCTGTGACTTTTAAAGAGAATAATTCATAATCATTTATATCTTTTTTTTTGTCAAAATTAATATTTCCTTTTAATGAAATATTTTTCATGATTTTATTGATCACTATTTAAAATTTAAACAAAAATATTTAAAAGGCAAATTTCTTTACATTATGTTTTTTATGAGAGAAAGTTCTAAGGCTAATAGATAATAATTAATTTAAGAGTTAATTAATTTTCCTAAGATATATAAAAATGCATTAGTTAAAGAAAAAATTACAGTTAATAGAGATGCAATAACGGGTAATAAATTGAACCACAATTGCGAAGTTGTCATTTTTGAATCAATAGGCAGAAAATTGGTTCTTTTTTTAATTCTTATTTGTAACCAAAAAATAGATAATGGATAAATAATTCTTGAGAAATTAATTATTATTGAAGGCAAAATACCTTGGTTTGAATAAAGTATAAATCCTGAAAAAAAGTACAATGCCCAAACTAGAACCCTTTGAATCAGAATTAATCCCATGCTTGTTCCAGACATTATTAATTAATTTTTATAATTTTAGTCATTTTATATCTTTCAAAAAAAATGTTATTTATAATAACTTTTTCTTTACGTATAATTTCCCATTCATTTTTGAGAAATAACTCATAACTTATTAAGCTCGCTTCAGTATGAAGAGAATATAATCCTTCTTTCTTTGATTCATATTCTAATTTATGAAGTAACTTAGAGCCGTAGCCTTTTCTTTGGAATTTACCTTTACAGTAAAATAGTGCAATTCTATCGGAGGGATATCTTGTAGCAAAAGCAATAATAATTCCTTGTTTACTTATGAGCCATCCTTTTCCTTTAATTATTGACTTTTCAAAATTTGGGTTATTCCAAGCTTGGCTTGACCAGGCTCTTTTTTGCTCTTGACTATAAATTTTTTCATCTAAAGATTGAATTGAATCAAAATAAACCTTCTTTAATTCCAGTTGATCTTTAATGGTGATTTGTCTTAAATTCATATACAAATCTTTTATTTAATATGCCTAGTAAAAATATAGTCGCAATTGGGGGAGGAGGGTTTGGACGTTCATTAGGCTCTCTTGAAATTGAAAAATATATAGTTTCTTTAAGTAATAAAAAAAGACCTAAAATTTGCTTTATTCCAACTGCATCTGGCGATAGTAGTTTGTACAAATTAAATTTTTATAGAGCATTTTCCAAACTTGATTGTATAACAAGCCATATTGATTTCTTCTCTAGAACAGAAAACTTAGAAAAGAAAGTTTTAACTCAAGACATCATTTATGTTGGGGGAGGAAATACAAAAAGTATGTTAGCTGTCTGGAAAGAATGGAATTTAAGTAAAATTTTGCGAAATGCTTATGAAAAAGGAATTGTCATGAGCGGTGTAAGTGCTGGGGCTATTTGTTGGTTTGATAAAGGTATAACTGATTCTTATGCTAATAAATTAGCCATAATTGATTGCTTAGGCATAGTTGAAGGTATTGCCTGCCCTCATTTCGATGAAGAGAAAGAGAGGGAACCTTACGTAAATGATGTTATTCAGAGAGAAATTATTAAATCATGCATATGTATTGAGGGCAATTGTGCGTTGCATATTAAAAATGATTTTGACTATTCCTCAATTGATTT
Organism: Prochlorococcus sp. scB243_498I20; assembly: GCA_000635015.1. GTDB lineage: Bacteria > Cyanobacteriota > Cyanobacteriia > PCC-6307 > Cyanobiaceae > Prochlorococcus_A. The sequence goes on along the minus strand of JFMR01000046.1, from coordinate 13,490 downwards.
TGGTAATGGTAGAAACTGCTTTAGAGTTGCAAAGGAAAATAATATTGTAAAGAAAGAAATTCTTTGAAAAGAAAATATTTTTAATATCTTTTAGATCTCATCATTCTTTGAGATAGAAGTAAATTCAATCCCTTTGTATTTTACGAAAGATGCAGTCCATACTTCTTTTGAGAGATTGCCAAGATATTTTATAAACTGTTGTGTATCTCCATCTCTTATCCATTCAGATTTGATAAATGGAAGTTCTTTCTGCATTCTTTTTGGATGCATATGAACCAGGAGCAAACCTTTTTCTTCAGAAACCCTTTTTAAAGCACCTTCATCACTTCTTTGAAACAATCTCATTAGAAGATTTAAAATTACTTCTTCCCCAAGTTTCTTGAAATTTTCTAGTTCCTCTAAATTACCTTTAACTTCTTTACCTCCAAGAGGCATTGCTCTAACAAAGTTTTGCTCTATTAAAGCTATTGCAATTAGATAATCTTGGCTAGCCATATTCTAAAATAATACTTTTTTTGATATTCTAACCTCTCGAGTTCATGAAAATCTTTCATGGATTTAATATCTGCGATAAGAATAAAGGAAATAATTTATTAATTATTTTCCAATACTATTGATACTTTGTTTTTTATTTATAGTAATTAGTAAAAATTAAGTTATTTGTTATGAGGTTTTTTTTGTTCCTATTTTTAGGGATTTTTGCAGGTCTTTATTTATCATGGCCCGGTTTATTAATCCCAGAAAATTGGAAATGTTTTAATGAAATTATTGCAAAATCTGTAGAAGATAAAATTTCTTTTAAAGCTGCATTGGAAATTTCCCCCAGTTATTTGCTAAAGCGAAAGAATAAAAAAACGTCTTCAAAAATAAGAATCGTAGCAGATGCATGTTTTCGTTAATATGTTGAGTGACTTAATATGACTACTAAATAATGAACAATAATATAAGATTTGAATTGTCATTTAAAAATATTTCTCAGTTAGAAGATAAGCTTAATTTCTGTAAATTAAATAATATCAAAAATATTAATATTCCATGTAAAGGACTTATAAAGAAGGATTTATTTAATTCAACTATTAGATATATATCAAAAAACTATGATGAATTTAATGTGACCTATCATTATAGTCTTTATCATCAATATTCAAAAAATAAAGAAAATTCGTATCAGGAATTTTTAGATTTTGTTAAAAGTTCTCAGAATAATAAAAATTATGAGATTCTGCTTGTATCGGGATCAAATAAGAAAAAAAACTTTGACTCAGTTCATGTGTTAGCTTATTTAGAAAAAGAAAAAAATTTAAAAGTTAAATTAGGTATAGCTTACAATCCATATTTGAAAAAATATTATAATATTTCTTCAGAAAGAGAAAGGTTAGAAAAAAAAATTTCGACTGGGTTAATAAATTCAATTTGGATTCAATATGGTACTGATATAAAAGTTCTTCAGAATGAGGTGACTTATCTTAAAAACGTAGCAAAAGAAGAAAAATTAAATTTATTTGGAAGTTTATTTATTCCTTCTAAACAATTTATAGCAAGGTTTAAATTTCGTCCTTGGAAAGAGGTATATATATCTGAAAAGTGTTTATATGCTTTGGAGGATTTTTTTGATTTCACAAACGATTTAGTTAGTTTTTATAAAAAAAATAATATTATACCTGTAATTGAATCTGATTTTTCATCATCAGAGAAACTTTATTCTGTTAATAGTTTTTTAGAAAATGAAAGATAATTTCTGTGAATATTAAACCTATGAAAAGTGAAGTTACATATGACTTATTAATAATTGGTGGGGGTATATCTGCGTGTGTTTTTGCTTCGAAGTTTCTGAAAAATAACATTAAAAAAAAAGTTGGATTAATTGAAATTGGTCGTGGACTTGGAGGTAGATCAAGTACAAGAATAAGCAAAAAATACCAAGGATGGAAACTAAATCATGGTTCTCCAAATTTTAATATATCTAATAGTAAAAATAATCTTCTTTTAAAAAGCTATATTGATGAATTATTGGAAAATAAATATATAAAAATTGACGACTCAGAAATATTTTTTTTAAATGAAGATTCTAATTTAGAAACCAAAAAAAAATTTGAATTTTCTTGCGGTGTTAATTATTTTTCTTTAGATTCCATGAGTGAGTTATCGAAAAAGATAATTGAGTCAAATAACTTTAAAGAGGAAATTGATTTTTTCTTTGAAACTTTAATAGTTGATATGAAGTTTAATGATAAGGGATGGTTACTAACATCAAATAATGGAGACAAATTCAAGTCTAAATATCTAATTTGTTCGACTAATTTGTTGTTACATAAGAGGTCTTTAAAAATATTAAACGTAAATCAAATTCCATTAAGAAAAGCAATTCCTATTAATAGTGATAAAAAAATAGATTTATTATTAAATTTCTTAGAAGAACAAACATTTATTCCGAGGTTAACTTTTCTAATTTATACAAATAAAAATTATAGTTATAAAGATAATTATTCTAAAAAACTAAGGTATTTTTATTTAGAAAATAATTTAGAAAAAAAATATAGATTTGAAAGAATTATTTTTCAGCTGCAAGATAATAATAAATTAGGAATTGTAGTGCATTCAAAAAATGCAGAGTTAATTAATTCTTATATAAGATCAAAAGATGAAGAAGTTTTTAAACAAAAAATAATTAAAAATTTCAATAAATTGTTTGAAGAGAATTCTTTGGTACATAAATTAACTTTTAATGAAAAAATATCTATTATGAAATGGAGAGCTTCACAGCCTTCTGGCCTTGCCGTCCCATTATCTTTACAATTTAGTAGAAAATCTAAAATTGGATTTTGCGGAGACTGGTTTGAAGGAAATGGATTTGGCAGAATTGAAGGCTCAATTTTAAGTGCTTTAATATTAGAGAAAAAAATTAAAGACTTAATTAAATAATTTTTTCAGAATGTGATCTATATCAGTGTTTTTTTCAATAATGAATTTATTTGTTTTATTTTTTATGCTATTAGGTTTGAACTTTTCATAATAAATGCTCCATGATTTTAAGAAATCATTCTCAGCTTGTTTTTTTTCCTTCCCCCTTTCTTTTATATCTCTTTGCACAACTCTTTTCATGCACTTATTTTTTTTAGTTTTTATTTCTAAAAAAATATAATCCTTATTATTTAAAGTGTTTGAAAATTCTTTAGCAAATATACCCTCAACAATTAAAAAACTAATATTATTTGTTTCGTTTAAAATATTTTGAATTGTTTTCTTTTCGAAATTATAATAACGATCACAGATTGAAATTCCATTCTTATAAATGAAATCAAAATCTTTTTTGAATAGTTTGTTATTAAAACTAATACTTCTATCAAAAAAACCTTCTATAAATTTTGCTAGTAATTTACTTATTAAACCTGTCTTATAGTAATTGTCGGTACTTAATACAATACCATTTTTATTTTTTTTTATTATTTGATTAGATAAAGTTGTTTTACCGCTTCCGGAAGGTCCACTTATAAAAATAAGCTTCATTTTTATGATCTGTTCTTTAATAAGATTTTAACTTTACTATTAATAAATACCTTTAAATTTTGAATATTCATTTTAACATTCTTTTTTTTATTTAATAATTTAGAATACCTTGCAATGGCTCGTAAGCTTGCATAAATATTAAATGTGTGTCTTTATATAATTGTAAATAAATTATTTCTATGCAGTTAGTTTTTATCTTGTATTTAATTCCTATGGAATTTGATAGTATTAAACTGGATAGATAATTTTATTACTTATATATTGCAATGATTTCTAAATTCTTCGGCAAACTAAAATCAATTTTATTTAAAAGTGCAGTAACTTCTGAAACTCCTTTAAAGAAAGAGAAAAAAGTAGCAAAGTCTGCTAAAACAAAAACAAAAACAAAAACCAAAGCGGTAAATTCTAAGAAAAATATTGAAACTTTGACTAAACTTCCAGGTGTTGGAGCAAAAAGTGCAAAAGCTTTGTATGAGGCTGGATTTAAAACAACAAAGGCAGTTATTGCTGCAGATGAAAAGGATCTTCTTGCTGTTTCAGGAGTTGGAATAAATCTTGTTGAGAAGCTTAAAAAGCTTAAGTAATTAAAATTTTATTTTTAAAACTTACAAAAAAAATTTATAATATCAACTCATATTAAAAAATTTATGAGCTACAGCAGACTATCTTCTTCTGGCTTTTCTTCTCTGTTGCAACTTTCTTTTATATTTTTCAATAGGTGTTTCGTGATGTCTAAGCCTTTTTAAATCTGCAAAGATGCCCGACTTAGATACTTGTCTTTTAAATCTTCTAAGGGCTGACTCAATTCCCTCGTTCTCTCCAACTGTAACTTGTGTCAAAATTTTCTAAATAAATATTATTCTAGCACCTTAACAGATATATTTAAAATCAAAACTTCTAATTGAGGGTTAATGGTTTATTTGGCTAATTTTTTGCCCACTCTATAAATCTTTTTTTATTACTTTTTATGTCTTGTAATGATTCAAAATAATATTTTTCCCAATTATCTTTTGGCAGGCCAAGAAATAACATTAGATTTAATGGATATTGATCGCTATCAGAACAATTTCTAAAATCATCCCTGAATAAAAAGATTTCCTTTTTTAAAGCAATTGCGATACCCAATTCAATCATTACCCCTTCATCTGGAGGATTTCCATTAACAATCGCAAAAATACAATCACATTCTTTTAAATCATGGAAATTACTATTTGCAACTTCATATGCCCATTGACTTTTTTGTTGTGTTAATGGTGTTGCTCTCTCAAAAGGTTCATATACTTCTACATTTAAATCATTGAAGATTTCTATAAATTCATGTAAGAGGGTTTTAGATTGTTTTGAGAATCCATATGGATTAGCTAAATATAATTTCTTTCTCAACTTAAACCTCTTTTTTTGATGTAATCTTCGCGGTCATTTCTTGAATTTAAAGTATTTTCCCAAGGGAAAACAATCCATTGACTTTTTTTTGTTACATGCACTGTATTCCACCATGTAGGTTTGATTTTACTAAATAATACAAAAAACATTGCTCCTTCAATATTCTTGAAGGTCGTCAATGTAATGCCTGTTTCATAAACATCATCTACTATTAGTGAATTCTTTATTGGTTCCGAAATTAATTCAATTTTTAATTTATGGCTTAGTGCTACAGCAAGACATAATCCGCCACGAGGAATTCCATATATTCCAGAAAATTCCCTAAACCTACATTTATTAGCTATTTGTTCTACGCTCTTATCAAATTCCCACCAAGTAAAATAACTTATCATCTTAATTTTTGTATTTTTCTTTTGTAGTAGCGTAATTTGAAGCAATTACACTTAAAAGTGCTACCACTTGCTCATTTGGACAATTAGTATTTTTTTTTAAATTTTCACATTCATTAATTATCTTGGCATATGTATCCTCAACTATCCCATTCATTTGATCGATACTAAAAGAATATGGTTTATTCATTTTTAAATTAATAGTTATTTTATTTTTACTTAAATTTCCAACGAAGTAAATATTTATAGTATTTAAAGATAAAATTATTCCCACATGGGGTTATTTAATTTTTCATTTTTAAGTGAAGAAGGAACATAAGTATGTAAAGCTTCAATTTTTATAGCCCATTTTTTAGAGTTTCCTTTTAAAATTTCGCTTTCAATTAGGTTTGTTAGAGGAATCCTTTTTCTAACTTTAAGAAGTCCTAAACAAGCTTCCCAGGCTTCATGATTTTTATAAATATCTAACCAAAAATCAAAAATATTTTCCAAGATTTCTAAAGGGATATCAAATGGAATTCCCATTGAAGGTCTTGCCGTTAAATATTTTTTGTTTCTTAGTTCATTTAATATATTATTTACGTTTAAATTAATAGCTAAAAGAATATCTTTTGCTGATTCTGTACCTATTAATTCTTTTCTATAGCAATCTAAAAGATTTTCATCCTCAAGGATATTATCATCGCAATTTTTTATTCCGACAATCCAAAACCCTTCTCCATTATTCACTCCACTAGCAAGAAATAGATATTGAGGTAAATTCTCCAAGATATCAAATTATTTTTCCTTTTTTAACATTTTTTGCTTGATATGAAAATAATTTAGCTAAGCAATTAACAATATGAAGTCCTCGCAAAAAAAATTTTGTTGTTATAGTTGAATTTTAAGAAAAATGTTTGATTTAAGAGAACTAAAACTAATGTTTTTAGATCCTACTGATTTAATAATTAATAATATTAATAAATATCTTTATAGTAATAAAGCAATTAAATTTATTTTTTCTTAGGAAATAATTTTCCTATTCGCTCCTTTTGCAAGTACTCCTTTTTATTTCTTAATTTTTTGTCTTCTAGGGATTCTTTATTAGTACTTACAGCATAAATAATATAGAAAATCATGCCAGTAAATATCAATCCTACAAAAATTATGAATATTCCTAGAGGTTCACTTGGACTGAATATTTTAAGATCTAAAGCTGTATTTAGGGAAATTATCATCAATAAACTAATTCCTTAAATAAATTTTATGGAAATCTAATTGATTTCCTCGTATCCAAAAAATGTTGTATTATCTGCATTTTTATACCCATTAGCGGCTTCCTGTGGATTGTTACTGTCAATTTTTCTTGCTTTAGCATGAATCATGTTGAATGGGAAAATTACAGCTCCTACAAAAAAATGAAGAATTAAGAAATCTGAAGGTAATCCATTTGTCCAGTCTGGAAAAAATAGCAATGTCATCAATGATTCGTACATATTTGTAGTCAAATAAACCTCTGACTATTATTACTGAACTTATCGCAATACTTTGAATTATTAATAAATTGAAATTTAATTTGCTTTTAATAATTATTAGTTTTAATTGAAAAGAGAATTTTAAAATACTAGTATATTACTTATAAACTATTTAATAGTAGCTGTTGTTAAAATTATTTTTTGTCTTACTTTTATTTATAATTTTTCAATTAAAACCTGCAATAGGTTTAACTTTTGATACGTCCGATCCTAGTGTTAGTCTGCTACAAAATAGGATCTCTAATAATTTCTCTAAAAAATATTGCAATGCTATCCAAAATGGTTTTTCTAAAGATGAAGCAATGAAATCAGCTATTGTAAAAACTGAAAACATTATATCTTTTTCTTATAATCCACAGAAAAAATGGATTGAGAAAAGTGACTTGGCTAATCAAATTTCATTACAGGTAGTAAATGATTGCGGACCGTCAATTGGATTGATTGGAAAGGAGGGAATTAATTACTTTAAATCATATTTTCTAGAAATTTATGAAAAAACTACTCCAGAGAAAAATTTTTCAAGATAGATTAGGTAAATGAATAATATTTCTGACAAATTAGTAATGACAATTATATTGATTACTATTCTTTTTGTATTTGGGTTGATTTTTTCTGTAAAGTCTCCAGAGAGAAAGGTTATAGATTCACCAATAATGTGGAAAGAAGATTATTCTAATATCTCGATTTTTAAAGGCAATAATATAAATTCAGAAAGAATAAGAATAATTTAACAAAAATATTGCTTAAAAAAATAAAGTTTCCTATTCAAGGATTTACAAATATATTTTTTCAAATCTCAATCAATTTATCATTCATTGTTTAATTTAAGTATTTCAAAAGAACTGACGCTAGTTTTAAATCATCATTAAACCATGCTCGTATCGCCATAGCTCTTCGAGGATCATAAAAGTTTTGTTTTCTGTACCAACTAAGAACTTCTGAATCTGATTTCTTACCATTACATGACAAACAACACGGTACGCAATTGCTTGTACTGCTAATCCCCCCTTTTGATATTGGGTGAAGGTGGTCGAGTGATTCTGAGGATTTACCGCAATAAATACATTTATAATTAGTAACTTTATTAAGTGACTCTCTCCAATTTTTATTACTTATCTTGGGACAAAACTGATCAAGGTAAATTGCATCTTGTCTATGCATAAAATTCTTGATAATTTTTTCTGATAATAACAGTTTTTTTTAAAGTATGATTGAAAAAGATAAGATAAGACTTTTTAAAGCAAATGCTTCTTATGAAAAGAATAATTTTCACTTATTAATACAAATGGCAATTTATAGTAAATGCTTTATTTATTAACAATATTATTAGGAAATTTTGATCATTCTTTATTTAAAAGTATTTATATCTTTTTGATATCGTTTTTCTCTAATACGTTCTCAGCGATTTCTGGAGGAGGAGCAGGATTACTACAATTGCCAGCATTGATTTTATCTGGATTTCCTTATTATCAGGCTCTGGCTAGTCATAAATTAGCAACAGTAGCACTAGGAATAGGGGGTTCCTTAAGAAATTACAAATCTTTAGGTAATGATATAAGTGTTGCTTGGCAAATTTTAATTTTTGGATTACCAGGAGTAATTTTTGGGGCTTCTGTAGTTGAATATATATCAGAAAAGTACTTATACTTAATTTTAGGAATAATATCCATATTATTAGCTTTTTACTCATTCCTTAAACCAGATTTAGGAATGTTATCTGGTAATAAAAAGCTTAATTTTGTACATAAAATTAGATTTTTAATTTTTATTTTTCTTATAGGTATATTAAATGGTTCTATTTCTTCAGGAACTGGATTGCTTGTAACAATTCTATTAATAAAAACTTTTGGAATGGATTTTCTTCGAGCCATAAGTATGACATTTTTTACTGTTGGGATTTTTTGGAATTCTGTGGGAGCAGTATTTTTGGCAAGAATAGGATCGGTTCCATTTAATTTATTGATAGTTTTAATAATTGGTTCCTTTACAGGAGGATTTTTCGGAGCTCACCTGTCAAAATTAAATGGGAATATACTTATTAAGAAAACTTTTATAACGGTTTGTATTTTGGTCGGTATTAGCTTGTTGATTAAATCTATAAAAAGCTTTTTATAAAATTATTGGAGGATAGCAATACATTTTGGTAAAAATTCTAAAGCTGGATTATAAATTAAAAAATAAATAAATTATTATCTTTATTTATTATTAAAGGGATTAATTACTCGTTTTATTAAATAAAACTTTTAAAGAGGCCTTATTTTAAAAACCAAAAAAAAAGGCCTCACATATGTGGGGCCGGGTGATGGGGAACTTTATTTTTAAACCAATTTCTTGAAAAATGCAACCCCCTATCTATAGCGCATTATTGTCAACAAGATACACTACAGATAGTGCTTTGATGATTTTCTTATATCAGAATTAATAAATTCTGAAATAATTTTGGAACTTTAAAGTTTATCTATGAAAATCTAATTTCATAATTTCAAATATTTTTGGTAATTTTACTTGTTAAAAATGTCGTGCACAGTATCATTCGTAAGAACTTCGCTAGTAAAAAGTTTTAATGATTGAATTAACTTTACTAACTCTTTTGAATTATGTTGGGGATAATTTCTGTGAGTATAGAAATCTAGGTCATGATAACTATAAATCTTTACTTCTTTCCTACAGTGATGCAAGTAATAAATTTGGTCCATTAGAAGTTAAAAAGGTTATTGAGAAGTCTGAAAATTTTAAAGTTACGGCCGTTGCTATTGCTGCAATTAAGTGCCCTCAGCATATAGTTAAGTAATGAAGGTTGAATTAAAAACTGAAAAAGAAAATTATTCAAAATCAATCTTACAATTTTTCGGTATATTTTTTTTTCTTACTTTAATAATTATCCTTAGTGATGTAGCACTCAAATTAGGAATTATATCTAGAAATCATAAAATTGAATACAACTGCAGGCTTTTATCTATTGAAAAATCTAAACCTCATTTTAAAAAATTATCTAGGCTTTCTAATTTGAAAAGTAAACAACAGATTTGGAAATTTTGTAGCGAGTTTAATAAATAATAATTAACTAGATGCTGATGAATAGAATTTTAATGCAAATAACCAGAACTTTCTTGAATTAATAAGAAATATTGTCGCTACAATAATTTCAAGCAATATTTTCCAAAATACTGAAAGTCCTAGAAAAACTTCAGAAGGAATTGTAGTTATAAAAGCAATAGGAATAAAAACACTAAAAAAGATTCTTAAAGAAAATGAAAATGAACTTAGAGGAAATCTTCCAATATAAAGGAATGATCTTAATACTTCTATTGCATTCCAAGTCTTAACAAACCAAATAGTAGTAGTAGAGATAAAAAACCATAAGCTATATAAAATACAAATCGAGCAACTTATAGTGATCAAGGATAGGGTCAGAAAACTTAAATTTAAATTTATTTGATTTATTCTTATGCAGAAGAACAACAATAAAAATCCAAGCATTATTTCTAAAAATCCAGATGGATTTATTTTTTTTAATGAAATAAAAAATTGACTATCGATTGGTTTTAAAAGTACGAAGTCTAATGTTCCTTCTCTTATATGTTTTACTATTTCTGTAAGATTAGGATTAAACCATGTATTTGTTATCCCATTCAAAATTGTATAAATAGCTTGGATTATTAGTGCCTGTTCAAATTTCCAACCTCCAATATATCCACTATTTTGAAAGAAAATAGATAAAAGAAAAATACTCCCTACTAAACTTAAAATTGCAGTAATTAAATCAACTAATATATTTGTCTTATACTCCAATTCAGAAGCTAAAGAAGTATGTAAGAATTTTTTATAAACTTTTAGATATTTTCTTAAATTCATGACCCCATTGCCGTATATTTTTTTGTTCCTTCAGACCAGATTTTCTTAAATAATGGGAAAAGTATAAAAATCCATAGAATTTGCATAATTAACCCTCCACTAATATTTGTTTCATTACCTGAAAGTAAGTTTGCAGGGAAATCAATTAGATATGGAAAAGGAGTCAAATAAATCCAAGATTTAACATATGCGGGAAATGAAACCACTGGTGCTAAAAGACCTGAGAGAAATAAAGTTGGAATAAATAACAATCTTTCTATCGATGATGCTTTCTCTGTCCAGAAACATATACATGCAACTATTGACTGAATTAAAAATTGAATCAAGAAGGATAAGAAAGTAGATACTATCGATAAAAGTAAAATACCTAAATTTGGCATCCATATACTCTCTGGATTAAAAATAAAAAAGAAAAATGCGATGATTAGTGCGAAAGGAAATCTTGTTATTTGTTCTGCTAAATGTTGTGCAAAATATCTGAAAAATGGATTTAAAGGTTGAATTAAATACGGAGATAACTTCCCCATAAGAGAATCTTCTTCAAAACTAAATACAACCCAAACTACCGAAAACTGTCTTACAAAAAAAGCACATAAGAAATACCTAGAAAGCATTGCATTACTAATGTTTATGGATTCATTTAGATTATTATTTGTCCAAATGTTTAACATGAAAAAAGGAATAATCCCTGAAATTGCCCACAATGCAATTTCTACCCTATATTCCAACATGTTTGAATATTGGACTTTTAATAAAGTGAATATTTTACGGTTAATTAAATTAGACATCATAATCTTTTTTGATTAATACCTTCCCAATAACTTCATCAATGGGTGGTTCATTTATAAAAAGGTCTTCAATATCAAAATTATTTAGGATAGTTTTTAGTGAAGAGGTAATAGAGTTGTTTTCAATTTTTATAGTGATTTCATTCTTTATTTTATTTTTAACAGTAAAACCGGAATTTTCTAATTTAATTGCATCCTCTTCTGATCGACAAACTATTAATATTTCTTTAACAGGAGAAAGTTTTTTTAATAACAGGTCAAGTTTTCCATCATATGATATCTCCCCTTCGTGCACACATATAACTCTCTTGCATAGCGATGTAATATCTTTCATGTAATGACTTGTTAGGCATATCGTTGCATTAGTTTCCTTATTATATTTTTGAAGGAATTTTCTTAAATTTCTCTGTGCATTAATATCTAATCCAAGTGTCGGCTCGTCTAAAAATAGAATATTTGGTTGATGTATCAAAGCTGCTAGTAATTCTGATTTCATACGCTGTCCTAGTGAAAGTTTTCTAACAGGGATGAAAAGCTCTTCATCAATTTCAAGCATTTCCGATAGTTTTTTTATTCTCTTTTTAGCTTCGAACTTATCTAAGTCATATATTGATGCATTCAAATAGAACGATTCAATTGGTGGAAGATCCCATATAAGCTGTTGCTTTTGTCCCATTATTAAGGTGATATTCTTTAAGAAATTTTCTTTTCTCCTGAAAGGTAAATAGCCTGAGACCAAAATCGAACCTTCACTTGGATAAATTAAGCCACAAAGCATTTTTAATATTGTTGTTTTCCCAGCTCCATTAGCTCCTAGAAAACCTACTATTTCTCCTTCTTTAATTTCAAAACTTATATCTTTTATAACTTTTAAACTTTTTGTTTGTCTTCTAAAAAAATGTTTAATTGTTCCTTTTAAGCCTGGTTCTTTGGAAGAGATATCAAATGACTTAGATAAATTTTTTACATCGATAATATTTTTTACCATTTAAATTTTTAATTACTGAAATAAATAAATTGTTAAATTTTATTTTAGAAAATTTTTTTACCAATCAAAAAATATCTTTAAAAGATACAACCAGCCAGATAAAAAAGTTAATTGGATTAAGTAACTCACCTACGTTATTTTTATTTTCATAATTTAATCCTCTTAAAAAATTAAATATAAGATTATTATTCTCTTGTTTATCATAATTTTTCTTTATTACATTACCCTTTTCGTCGAGAAGATCAATTTCATCTTCAAAAAACCATTGCTCTTGTCCATTAGATAATTGCAAGACAACTCCAATACCTTTGCCATCAGTTATTCTGAAATCACTTACCTTACCCAATGAAGAAACATTAATTGCATCAATAGTTTCTTTGTTAAGTCTATCCTTAGATAGTTCTAGGTTAACTTGAACAGAATTTCCCACCTTAACCTTATCTAAAATTGACATTTTTAGGTTATTATACTTAGTGATAAAGGATTTATGAGATTAATTCAGAATTATTTATTTATTTCAATAATTAAGATTTTTTGAAAACAGCTTCAAGGATTCTCTTTATTGAAATTGTTAATACTCTCAAAAATACAAAAAACAGACCTAACCAACCTAATATGACAGCTATTGATAACATGCTTGAACCTAAATCACGCTGTAGTAAATTCTGCATATAATTTTCTTAATTAGATAAACATTACTCTACTTTATTAAATAACTTATAAAAGATGTAAATATTCAAAATGGAGGTTTTTTTAAATTCTTTTTTATTGACGTATTTAATAGATATGATTTGTGAGTTAATATTTAGTTAAATTAATATAATATTTTGGACTTATCTTTGAATTCATACATTGGAATACTTTTTATCATTACTGGATTATTAGTTAGAGTTGATTTGAAATTCTCTATTCAAAAGGATCTCAAATAATTTTTTAAAAGCTCTTTTTAGTAAGATATAACTTCAGTCTTATTATATTCTGATAATTCTGTAACTCGTTGTTAAAACTAAAAAAAGCAGCGGTAAAGCTGCTTATAGTTGTTGACGGGGGGGGGGAGATTTGAACT
>JFMR01000045.1 GCA_000635015.1 Prochlorococcus sp. scB243_498I20 | reverse complement strand
GACCTTCGGGTTATGAGCCCTACTTATTTTCCTTGTAAACCATTGATGGTAATGGGTTTAACTTCTGATGTTTCACGGCTTGTTACACCACCTTTAACAGTTTTTCGATGTTACACGTGTAACATCTACAGTTTAAAATTAACAGATATATCAAGTGATTTTAAGGATACCAATATTACACGTGTAACAAAATCAGGCAGTTTTCTTTAACCCGAAAAAAATTCGGGTTGATAAATATTCCGTCTTTATTTGAGAATAATGTAGTAATAAATACCTACAAAAATCAATTTTATCGTTTATAACTAACTCCTACGAGTGAACCCGTTCCAATTTGTTTACTCTGAGGTTTTACCGTTGATTCCTTATATCAAGCAGTAGATCTCCTACTCCTAATAGATTTAAAAACGGTCTTCATTTAATCTAAACTATGAAAAAGAAAATCGTAAAAAAATATGAAGACCTTATACTCCAAGCTAATAATGCTACTGGAAGAAAAGAAGCGGTGGATTTAATCCATAAAGCAGCAAAGTTAAGAACTAAATTCGATAGCTACGAGATGACTTAGTCTGTTATAGATTGACAGTCGATCTATAATAATTCCTTAAGCAGAAGTATTTATTTCAAGATCCTTAACTCAATTTTAAATACTATATCTTAGAAATAGTTTTAGATTTATTAATCAAATGAATACTTATTTAGTAACTGCAACTTTTAAAAATGTTGCTCTCATGGGTGCAGCTTACGATCTTTTTTTAAAGGTTATTAAAGACGGAACTTTGAATGATGAGTTTGAAGGATTCAAAGTTTTGGGAAGGTATCATGCCTCTTACTCAAATAATGTTTATATTATTGTCCAAGCTTCAGCAGGCATAAAAATGACAGAACACTTTGCTCCTTGGAAAGTTAAGTTTGATATAGATTTTGATATAAAGCCAGTTATGACTGACGATGAAAAAGTTGCTGAGCATAAGCTTGTTGGTTCATTAATGGCAGCAGAACAGAAAATGGGATTCTCAGGTTAATTATTTTTTAAAGATTTAGATTATGAATATATTATTTCGATGTTGAAAGAGGCTTATAAAACTTAATATTCAAAAGGATGAAACGTAGACTCTCAGCTGGGCTTTTGTTAGTTTTAATTACTTTAATTTTCGTTTCTCTAAACCCAATTTCTAGAATTTATATTGCTGATTATTTGGAAAAGATATCCTTATTTTTATTTAGAACAGTAAGTGATGAAGATTTAAATAAGTGGTATGAAAAAAGAGATAATAATGAATTACTCGAGGAATTAGGAGGAGCTGCTTATTGATTGACAGTCAATCTACAATGAGAAGCAAGTTCCTCTTTTTTCATGTCTCTTGAAACTACTGTTTTCACATTCAAAATTAGTGTCCCTTATGAAGAATGGGCTGCTGTTTATGACAGTGAAGAAAATATACAAATGATGAAAGAAACTGGAATGACTTGTTTATACAAAGGTGTAAATAAAGACGATCCAACCAGTGTAATTGTCATTGAGCAGGGTGAAGAAGGTAAAGCAATAGCTATGTTTAAAGATCCAGAAGTTAAACCATTAATTGAGAGTGCAGGTCATATTTATGATTCAACTGTTATTTCGAGCTACTTTTAATTGATTGTCGATCTAACCTCGACCCTACTTTATTAGATAAAGTACCTATATTTTGTTATTTATTTAAAGGTTATTATTTTTGCAAATAACACTATTTTAAAAATGATTAAACTTGCTATTGTTTTCTTACCAGTAGTCTTTGCACTTATATGGGTGCTGTTTATTGGGTTAAGAATAAATAAAGTAGAAACTAGAGATGGAAATAGAAAATTAATTAATTATTAATTGATTGACAGTCGATCTAATATGGAGGGATAAAACCTCTTTTTTTTAACTTTATCTTCCAGTTATTCTGCTTCCTCTTTAAATACACTTGCGTTTAACTCTTCCGATTTTACTTCCTCTTCTTTTACTTCCTCTTCTTTTAGTTCAACTACTTTTACCTTTGGCTCTTCCGTTTTAACTTCAACTACTTTTGATGCTATAGATTCAAACTTTCCTTTAATAAAATTTACTATGAAAATTAATATTGGAACATGAGCTAGACCACCCATTACGACTTTAGTTTCTGAATAATACATTTGTAAGTTAATGAGAACTGAAATATTTAAGCATAAATTTAATTTGATAATTACTTATATTAAGTTGTTATTAAGGGAAATAATTAATTAACAGTCGATCTAAAATGATGAAATCTTTGATCGTCAACGTCCGCCATTAAATGATATTCTTTTAAATTTTTTGTAATCCGCTTATATTCAAAATCATTTATTAAATAAGCTAAATATTTTTCTAAGAAATTTATATTAATTTTTAGGTTCATTAATATCTTTTATTAATTAATAGCTATTAATTCTCGATCTAACTTTTTTTGATTGATAGTCAATCTAAACTTTTTTATGAACACACTCATCACAGATTGAAAAAAAAAGCTCGCTTATATCCCTAGAAGCAAGCTCTCATGACTAAGTTTGTTGAAAATCTAGACGAACACTTCTGTTGCTGTAGTGATACTTAACACTACAGAAATAAAGAAAATGTAAGGAACTACCTTAAAAGGAATATATCCTTGGCGTTTAGAAATAAAGTCCATTTAGACGAACCCAGGAATAATTTGACCTGTTGTTAAGTAAGCACCAATAGCAGCTATGAAGCCAATCATGGCAAATCTGCCATTGAGCTTTTCAGCAACAACTTTTTCCTTCTCAACTGTTTTTGTTTCGAGAACTTTAACTTTTTTTGAGTTCATAAGAAGAATGGAATCCTACGTAAACAAAATATAACATTTATATTACTTATTGTAAAGTAATATTACTATTTATCTTAAATTTTATGTAAACTAAAACAATCTGTCACAGTTATGAGACAAAATCATCAAGAACCTTTAAGTAGTTACCCTTTCTAAAATTTAATTTCTTTCAACAAATAATTAACTTTTTGCATCTTTTATCACCCATTTTTGATGTTTTCTCTCTCTTACTATCAGTAAATCTTAATATTTTCAGACTAGCATTCTTGCTATCAATTAAGTAGATACTTTTTTATTAATGCCATTAGACGTATTTCTAATGAATATGTGTGTAGTTGTTATAGCTTTACTAATTAGAAGAGAGATAAAATTAAAGAAAGCTAGATAGATCATGAAGGCTAAAGTTTTTAAAGAGCATTACATTCCAAATGTGCATGCTATTAAACTTTTACTATTGATGCTTCTATGTCTGTGGTTACCGTTAGGACTCCGATTCTTATTAATAATCTAAAATCCAAGTTATATCTCAATAAAATGTAGTTTTAGAAAATTAGAACTTACTTTTTCGTAGCTTATATCCAAAATTCATTAATTGGTTAAATGTAGATTTTGTTTGTAAAGCGTTAAGAGAAAGACGTTTTTCTTCATTCTTTTGTAAATAAAAAAATCCTTTGTTATCTATGTTTTTCTCAATAGTTACATATTCCTTTCCTTTCCTTAGAATCCAAGGCTCAAATTGGAAATTATCATCTCCTATTTGATAATCCCATGGATAAATACCATTAGTTTGATTTTTTAGTGACATATTAAATACCTTAACTTCAGTAAAGGAATACTAATACTTTGTGATGGAATTATTGTGTATCTAGAGAGACTGTTATATGTTTCTTTTGTTGTTTTTTCAATCCTTCACTTATTTGTTATTACAAGCAAAAAAAAAGACTCTTGCGAGCCTAGGTGATGGGGATTTCTATCATGACAAAATAAATGGAAACTTACAACCCCATCAATAGGTAAAGTTTATTACATACAAACACCATATGTAGTGCTATTATTTTAAAAAGGCTGGGTGATGGGGATTATCAAGCTTTTAATCGGACGTATCTTACGTCCTTTTTTTGTTGATAAAATAATCACTTACCTTATTTTTCTTTAATTATTATTAGGAGCAGTAATTAAAAAAATATTTTATATTAATCATTTTTTTTCAGAACCCCCAATGAATATTTTTGAGGTTGACAATAAATAAAATTTTTCATGAAGAGTATTTGAGAATCGTTTTTCTTCGTAATAAAATTTTAAATCAAGTGGAGAAATATTCTCATCAAACCATTCGTCATATTTTATATAATTTTTTGCGAAATAAGACATTTTAAAATGCCCCCTTTTTTTTTCTACCCTTAGCAACCATTACCACTGGCACTAATAGATATGTAAAGAAAGAGATTAAGAAAATATCTATATTCATTTTAAAAAATACCTGGGATGATCCAGCCAAAAAGACCGTAGTTTACAACCAATGCGAATAAACCCATCATTGCCATTCTTCCATTGGTTCTCTCGGCATTTTGCCAATAAGTTGGTTTTGAGTTTTCCATTTTTTAATTGTTCGTTAATAAGAGTGATTAAATTTTTATAGTGCGTAAGCAATACTTGGTGCTATCGCAGTAGTAATTACTGCAATGCCAAATAGTGATATGGCAATTAGATATGTTTTCATAAGAGTCCTACTTTTCCTGCTGTAATACCCACAGTAAGAAAGAAACCAAACTCTAAAAGGTCTTTAGCACTTGAAGGAACTGAGTTAAATAAAGATGAGATGAAAATCATTTTGATACATGTCCTCTAAGCCCCTTGGGGAACATAGTTATACACCGGGGAGATTAATCCGCCGCCATCATCATCGTCATCATCATCATTCCATGGCAAATCACTCAACATTAATCCACTAATAAGAAATACTGTTATGACTGGCATAAAAGGAAAAAGTATAGTGTTAATCCAAGTGTTAATTCCTGCCTCGAGCATTACACAAAGCCTGGAATAATTTGTCCTGTTGTTAGATAAGCGCCAATAAGAGCAATAAAGCCCATCATTGCAAATCTGCCGTTAAGCTTCTCAGCTATAACCTTTTCCTTCTCAACTGTTTTTGTGTTTGTCATTAGAACCAACCAGGAATAATTTGACCAGTTGTTACGTATGCGCCAACAGCTGCAACGAAACCGAGCATTGCTGCCCAACCGTTAAATCTTTCTGCTTCAGGAGTCATTTTTATAAAGGGTGATTTATGTAAACTAATGTAACATTAATATTAATTAATGTAAAGAAATTAGTCACATATGCTTGTATTTATATTAAATCTATACGTTACTGTCACATAATTGTATTTTTGTGTATCTGCGCAAAATTTTTTAAAGGTTTAGGTCAAGTAGTTTTATAAGACTTCAATTGAAAGTCGATCTAAACTAAGGAGAAATTAGCTCCTTTTTTAATGTCAAATACTAAAGCCATAGAAGATTTAATTAATGGTTATGCAACCAGTGAAGATTCTTCTTTTCTAATACCTAACGTAACTGAGGATTTTTTGGCTGTAAGACCGAGTGGAAATCCAATCTCTGCAAAGGGATTAGTAGGAATGTTTGATAGTAAAGACTTAGTTGCAGAATCATCAGAACTAATCAAAACCCACAAGATTGAAATTTACGGTGAGATGGCTTACGCAGTTTTTACCTTAAATGAAATCTTTAGTTATAAAGGGAATCAAAATAAAGATCTTTCAACTTACACGTGTATTTTTAAAAATGTAAATGGTACTTGGAAATATTCTTGGATGCAAAGATCACAAGGAACTACTGATATGAAAACTTGGGAATAAATGAAAAAATTATCCGAATCCCTTAATCATTTTTTCTGATTGATATCCTGATTTCACGAATTTAGTATTATCATTCAATATTTAAATGATTTTTAAAAAGAGTTTTTGGTTTTTTTGAAGTAGTTTTCTTAAGATATTCTGGGATATAACTATATGAAACTAATTTCTCATCAGCATTATGAAAGTAGTTTTGAAATTCATTAAAGTACTTCTGGGGTAGAGTGAGGGGTTTTTTAATCTTCATTTTTTCCTCCTAATTAGTAATGAAAATAAGGAATTTCTTCTAATTTTTTTGGAATAAAAGAACAGATGCCAAATTGCATACATTCCATTTGATCATTAGTCAAAGCTCTCGAGTTTGAATTCCGACCTGAGAATTTATCTAGAAAAAAATGTATTGTATTTTGAATCTTATGTTTATAAGGATTTCCGCAAGACATCATTAACCTCCTTTGTTTTTTGAAAATTTTTAAACCCTATTATTCAGCAATGCAATAGGGGTCGCTTTGTGATTTGCTGCAAAAAATTGTTTTGCGTAGATAGGCTTTTTCATATTTTCTATAAATACTTTGAGTCTTGAAAACACTAAAAAAGCAGCTGTGAAGCTGCTTCTAAATGGTGGCGGGGGGGAGATTTGAACTTCCGACCTTCGGGTTATGAGCCCGACGAGCTACCAGACTGCTCTACCCCGCGACATATACATAGCATACATCTGAAAGGGTTATTTTTTCTTTTTTTTAGGATTCTTGGAATTTTAATTTACCTTTCACTTCAAGTCTCACTCCTTCAGAAAAACTAAACACCTTTTCTTCTATGTCTTGAATTCTTAAGTCAGATATCCACTCTAATTGTTTTAGTAAGTGAAGACTTACGGCATGCTTTGCTCTTTTTGAACCATCTTCTACTTTTAAGGCTAAGCCAATACCTTCATTTACCTTACATAAACACTGTATTCCCTCAGCACCACCTTTGCCTATAACTTTCCCATGAGAAGCTTTAATTATTTCTGTATCAAATTTATTATTGTCACTTACCATTGTCGGGTTTAATGTGATAGCTCTACTAATTTGTTCTAATTCAGCATTTTCGGAACTGCTTAAAAGTGAATATAACCTTGACATCTCTAACAGTTTTAAATAGAGAGTGGGTGCCCCACAATCATCTCGCTCTGCGTTTATTTCAGATGAAGGGATTTCAAGTAATTCAGAAACGATTCTGGATATTTCGATTTGAAGTGGATGATCCCCTTCTAAGTAACTATCTAAGGGCCAATTCATTTTTTTGCATGTAGCTAAAAAAGCAGCATGTTTTCCCGAACAATTGTGTTCTAATGGACTTGTTTTAGAATTTGGACATTTCAAACTATTAATGTCAATGTCATATTCCCATAAAATTTTGAAGGCTTCCCTTGAATGAACTTTTGATCCACTATGTGATCCGCATGCTAAAGCAATTGATTTTGATTCATTATTGATTTTTGATGCAGCCCCACTACTAACGAAAGGTATTGCTTGAAAAGGTTTTAGTGCTGACCTTATGAAACTTTTATATTCTGGATTTCCTGCGCACATTAAAACCCTCCCTTTTTTGTCAGTAATAACAGCATGAACTTTATGAATAGATTCAATATTGGATCCTCTCATTAAGGTTGCTTGTAAAGGAGGATTGTTAGAAGTGTAGAGGTTTTTAAAATTAGAGGTCATTTAGAAATTGGTATATTGAAAAATCAGAATGCCAGATAATGCTAAGACTGAAATAATAGAAAGAATTTGTATTAGATTTTTTAAAATAGGCTTAACCTCAATTGAGGCAATAAGTGATTCTTTTTCTTTCAAAACTAATGGCTTATTCCATACTTGACCGTCATACCAACCGGATTCTTCATATTCAACTTTTTCAGATATTAATCTATTAAATATATGATTCCAACCTAAATACAACCTTATTGAAATTAAAAGAGGTATTGATAGGCTACTAAATAAACTTAATAGAATATATCTTAAAAGGGATGTTTTGAAATAAGCACTTCCTGAAGAAATGACAAGAAACAGTATAAAGGCTCCTATCCAGAATTTTATTAATATAAGAATTAGTGACTTTTTTGTTTTTGGCCAAGAAAAAATTTTAGATTTCGATAACTCAATAAATTCATTAGTGGGTTGTTGCTCTTTAGGGACAGGACATTTAGATTCGTTCATAAAATGTAATTATGGAAATATAAGATTATCTCCATTACTCCAGAATGATTCAAGGTCATAATATTTTCTTATTTCTGGTTGAAAAATATTTACTATCAAATCACCATAATCGAGTAAAGCCCATTTCGCTTCGTTAACTCCTTCTTTTCGTATTGGCTCAATTTTAGCCTTCTCTCTCAGTTCTCCCTCTACAGAGTTAGTTATTGATCTAACTTGTACATCAGATAATCCTTCTGCAATCAAAATCCATTCACTGATAAATGATACTTTGTCAATTTTTATAAGTTTTATATCTCTTGCCTTTTTCTCATCACATGCTTTAGCTGCCAATAAAACCAAACTTTTATTGTCCATAAACATTTTCGCTTGAAACTGATTTCCCTGAACCTTCTTGCTGAGATAATTCTGATCTTGCTTTTTCGGCACTTTTTCTTAAGGCATCTAATCTATCTTCAAAAAAACTTCTTTTTTTCTTTTTTCGTGTCTTATCTATTAACTCCTTTAATGCTCCCCCAAGACTTTTATAAGCATTTGGAATGCTGTATCCAAATCTACAGGCAAGATCTATAGCTCTTTCATCTGCGTATATAGCATCTTGAAGCTTTTTTTCAGAATTATTTTTTAAATATAATCTATACCCTGCAAAACTTGATAAACCAAGAGCAAGTATTAAAAGTAGCCCATCTTGCACCCACAATTCTCCTATCGCCCCCCCAAGTCCTATGGCAAGAGCTGCCATTTCCCATCCATCTCTGGGAATTGCATCATTTTGAATTTTTCCAACCTCGTGCCAAAATAATAGATTTCTATGGTCAATCGCTAAGTTATCCCATTCATCTAAATCTATTTGAATTTCTACTTCGTCACGACCGATTTCCTCAAGTGTTATTAATGGTGGATCTATTGCCGCAGCCGCTTCAACAAATACCCAACTTTCATTCTCTGGAGGCAACAAACTTTTAAGTCGCTGAAGTTCGCTCATAAAAAATTATTTTCTTTCAATACTATAGAAACAAATGTTGCTTTTCAAGTAACTTGATTAACATCTGATGATTTATAAGTAGCATGAAATAAATGAAGGATTAAATTATGCCTCAAAGAGGTGATCTTAAAAAAATTCTAATTCTAGGTTCTGGCCCCATTGTTATAGGACAAGCATGCGAATTTGATTACTCTGGCACTCAAGCTTGCAAAGCTTTGAGAAATGCTGGTTATGAAACTGTCTTGATAAACTCAAATCCTGCATCAATAATGACTGATCCGGATATTGCAAGCAAAACATATATTGAGCCATTGACTCCTGAAATTGTTTCTCAGATCATTTTAAGAGAAAAACCTGATGCGATTCTTCCCACTATGGGAGGTCAAACAGCTTTGAATCTTGCAGTTAAATTATCAGATTCAGATTTTTTAAAAGAAAATAATATCGAATTAATTGGTGCTGATTTAAGAGCTATTAATAAAGCTGAAGATAGGAAGTTGTTTAAAGAATCGATGGAGAAAATAAGTGTAAATGTTTGTCCATCTGGTATCGCCTCTAACCTAGATGAAGCTATGGAGGTATCAAAAAATATTAGTTCTTATCCTCTTATAATTAGGCCTGCATTTACATTAGGTGGTGTAGGAGGTGGGATTGCTTATAACCTTGAAGAATTTGAGGAGTTGTGTAAATCAGGTTTGGAGGAAAGTCCAAGTAATCAAATATTGATTGAAAAATCACTTATTGGATGGAAAGAATTTGAACTAGAGGTAATGAGAGATACTGCCGACAATGTAGTAATAGTTTGCAGTATTGAAAATTTAGACCCTATGGGAGTCCACACTGGAGATTCGATTACGGTAGCTCCTGCGCAGACTTTAACAGATAAGGAGTATCAGAGATTGAGGGATTTGTCATTGAAGATCATTAGAGAGGTAGGAGTTGAAACAGGAGGGAGTAATATTCAATTTGCAATAAATCCATCTAATGGAGAAGTAATTGTCATAGAAATGAATCCACGTGTGAGTAGATCCTCTGCATTAGCAAGTAAAGCAACAGGATTTCCAATAGCTAAGATTGCAGCCTTATTATCTGTTGGCTATACACTTGATGAGATTATTAATGATATTACAAAAAAAACACCTGCATGTTTTGAGCCATCAATTGATTACGTAGTTACTAAGATTCCAAGATTTGCCTTTGAAAAGTTTAAAGGCTCTTCTAATACTTTAAGTACTGCCATGAAATCCGTTGGCGAGTCAATGGCAATAGGTCGTTCTTTTGAAGAATCATTTCAAAAAGCATTAAGGTCATTAGAAGTAGGAATTTTTGGATGGGAATGTGATTCACTAGATGAATTTAAAGATGAAAGTCACATTAAAAATAATTTAAGAAACCCTACATCTGAAAGAATTCTCCTAGTTAAAAAAGCTATGCAGCTTGGGAAAACTAATTCCTATATACAAAAAGTTACAAATATAGATTTATGGTTTATCGAAAAATTGCGTAATATTTTAAATTTTGAAAATGATTTTTTGAAAGATAAGGAACTTTATTCTCTAGATAGGGATTTGATGTTACACGCAAAACAACTAGGCTTTTCAGATCAACAAATAGCAAAGTTAACTAATTCAGAGTTTTTTGAAGTGAGAAGATATAGAAAGAAACTCAATATAATTCCAATCTTTAAAACTGTTGATACTTGTTCAGCAGAATTCTCATCCTCAACTCCCTATCATTATTCGACTTACGAAGAATCTTTCATTAATTTTAATTCTCAAATTTTTGATAGCGAGATTTCAGAAAATAGTAAATCAAAAAAAATCATGATTATAGGAGGAGGACCAAACAGAATTGGTCAGGGAATAGAATTTGATTACTGTTGTTGTCATGCTTCATATCAAGCCTCTGCAAATGGTTATAAAACGATAATGGTCAATAGTAATCCTGAAACCGTATCAACAGATTATGATACTAGCGATATTTTATATTTTGAGCCTGTAACTTTGGAAGATGTGCTCAATATAATAGAAGCTGAAAACCCATATGGTTTGATTGTTCAATTTGGAGGTCAAACCCCACTTAAATTATCATTACCTTTATTTGAATGGCTTAAATCCAATGATGGTGTAAGTACTGGATCAAAAATTCTAGGAACTTCTCCAATATCTATCGATTTAGCAGAAGATAGAGAGGAATTTACAAAAATACTTGAGGAATTAAGTATTAGACAACCTTTAAACGGTATTGCACGTAATCAAAATGAAGCAGAGATAGTAGCAAAAAATATTGGGTACCCCTTGGTTGTAAGACCTTCTTATGTTTTAGGAGGCAGGGCAATGGAAATTGTTAAAGATGAGAATGAATTATCGAGATACATCTCTGAGGCAGTTAAAGTATCGCCTGACCATCCAATTCTTCTTGATCAATATTTGAATAATGCTATTGAGATAGATGTTGATGCCTTATGCGATTCAGAAGGTTCGGTTGTTATTGCTGGTCTAATGGAACATGTGGAACCTGCAGGAATACATTCAGGAGACTCAGCTTGTTGTTTGCCACCCATTTCTCTTTCAACATCCACAATAGAAAATGTAAGGAACTGGACTAAATTGATTGCACAAAGATTAAATGTAGTTGGTTTAATTAATTTGCAATTTGCAGTGACAAATACAAATAATGAAGAAAATAAATTATTTATTCTTGAAGCAAATCCAAGAGCATCCCGGACAGTTCCATTTGTTTCAAAAGCCATAGGTAAACCAGTTGCAAAATTAGCTACCCAGTTAATGCAAGGTTCTACATTAAAAGATGTTAATTTTACACAAGAATTTTCTCCAAAATATCAGGCAGTTAAAGAGGCTGTTTTACCTTTCAAAAGATTTCCTGGATCTGATACATTACTTGGTCCTGAAATGAGATCTACAGGTGAAGTAATGGGTTTAGCTAAAGATTTTGGAATTGCTTATGCTAAGTCGGAATTAGCAGCAGGAAATGGTGTTCCTTCCGAAGGAGTAGCTTTTTTGTCTACAAATGATTTAGATAAAAAAAATCTTGAGGAAGTTGCTAGAGAACTTTTGAATTTAGGATTTAAATTAATCGCAACAAAAGGTACAGCTGCATATTTGGTGAATTTAGGGATTGAAGTTGAAGAAGTACTAAAAGTTCACGAAGGCAGACCAAATATAGAAGACCTTATCCGTTCAGGACTTGTTCAATTAATTATTAATACTCCAATCGGCTCACAGGCTCTTCATGATGACGCCTATTTAAGACGTGCTGCTCTAGAATATAATATTCCAACTTTTACAACTATTCCTGGAGCAAAGGCAGCAATAAAAGCAATAAAAGCTTTGCAATCTAATAAAATTAATTCTTACTCTCTACAAGAAATACATAATTATTAGAATTTCACTCTAAGTTTTTGAGTTTTTCTCTTAATTGATTAGCTAAAGTATTACGGCTAATTGAAAGTAATTTGAGAGTATCTTGATGGATCTTAAGTTGTGTCTCAGCTATTTGTAATACTTTTATAGATTCTTTAATTTCATTTGAAAGTTCATTTATTAAATATTTTTTCCCTTCAAAGGTTAAAACTGGATTTAAAGAATCATTTGTTTTTTCGCTCATTAGCTTAGCTTTTTTATAAATAAGATAAGCTTATAATTTTTTAATCAATTGTTTTTCACATAATTCTTTATAAATTCCAGGTTTTTTGATTAAATCAATGTGTTTACCAACTTCAATAATTTCGCCTTTATCGAAAACAACTATTTTATTTGCTTCTTGAGTAGTGGCTAATCTATGAGCTATAACTATAACTGTTCTATCTTTCATAGCTCTATTAAGACCTTCTTGGACTTCAGATTCTGATTCTGCATCTAACGCACTTGTGGCCTCATCTAAAAGAAGAATTGCTGGGTTCCCAAGTATTGCTCTTGCAATTGCTATCCTCTGGATCTGACCCCCTGAGAAATTTGATCCTCTTTCAGTTATTTTAGTTTCATATTTCTCAGGAAGCTTTTGAATGAAGTTGTGAGCATTTGCTTTTCTTGCTGATTCTATTACTTCTTCTTTAGTAAAGTTCCTCCCCATTCTTATTACGTCAATAATTTTTCCTGAAAATAAAAAAGGCTGTTGTTGTACTAATGCAATATTTTTTCTAATATCTTTTGTATTTAATAATTTGAGATTTGTATCATCTAAAAAAATGTCTCCATGATTTGGAGTAATGAATTTTAATATCAAAGCCAACATTGTACTTTTACCAGCTCCAGAAGCTCCAACGAAAGCTGTGACTTCTCCTTTTTTAATTTCTAAATTGATATTTTTCAGAACTTGATTATCTTTTTTGTATGTGAAATCAACTCTCTTGAAGCTTATTTTGCCTTCAATATTTGTTGTTCTTGTTAAAACTTCTTTATCGTCTTCGATAGGTTTTATAGTTATGTTTTTCAATCTTTTTATTGATGCTTCTGCCTGTTTATAATCATTAAAATTTGTACTTACATGGCTTATTGGATCAATAAGCATCAATATTGCAGCAAAGAAACTACTAAATTCTTCGCTTGTTAGTAGTCCTAGATTAATTCTTGCGGCTCCTAAACCTAATATTGCTAATATTCCAAATGCTTCTACAAATCCAACAACTGGATGTTGAAATGCAAGTAGTTTTAATGTTTTATATTTTGCTTTTTTATTTGTACTTAATCTTTTATAAAATCTTTTCTCAATCCAATTTTCTGCAGCAAAAGCTCTTATCGTGGACATTCCATTTATAGATTCACCTATTAAACCTGCTAAATTACTTGTTGATTCTTGACTTTTTTCTGATGCTATTAAAACTCTTCTTCCAAAACTGTTAACTGAAAAAATAATTAATGGTGCTAAAACGAATGTTGATACTGTTAGTGACCAGTCTAAATAAAACATGTAGATTATTACCGCTAACAACTGTAAAGTGCATGGAATAGTATCTTGAGCTGTTTTATAAATAACTTCGCTTAATCTGTCGGCATCTTCTGTAAGTCTATATGTGATGTCCCCGGCTGAAATATTTTCAACAGAACTCATCTTTATTTTTTGAATTCTGCTAAATAAATTTCCTCTCATCACTTCACTAATTTCTAAAGATGGTTTTGCTATGAATACATCCTGTCCAAATTGAGCAGTTTTCTGAACTAAAAATACAAATAAAGACTTAATTATTATGCTAGAAACTTTTGAGAGATCACCTGACCCAATTGCTGGGATTAAGTTTCCAGCTAAATAAGCTAATAAAGGCCAACAAGCTACGTAAATAAGCATGCATATAAAACCCTTGATAAACTTATTTAAATATGGCCTGACTGGTGGTATTAGTCTCAAGATATTATATATTTAATTGTTTATACTATTTTATCAATATCTTTGGGTGTAAAAGCAATGAAATTGGATCAATTCTTAAAATGGAAAAATTTGGTATCTTCTGGTGGCGAAGCAAAAAATTTTATTAAATCCGGTTCTGTTATTGTTAATGGTGTAATTGAGACTAAGAGAGGAAGGAAGTTAAACAAGGGAGATAAAGTAATATTTCTAAAAAATGAATTAATTTTTGAATAATTGGCCTATTAAACTCACTTTGTATTAGTATGTTTTTCTTGGAGAAAGTATTTTGAGAAAATCTGTAATTGCTGGTAATTGGAAAATGCACATGACTTGTGCTGAAGCTAAATCCTATTTAGAAGAATTTATTCCTTTAATAAAAAACATTAAAGATGATCGTAAAGTTGTTATTGCTCCACCTTTTACAGCTATTTCAACCTTTTCTGATCATTCTGATTTCGAATATTTAGATATTTCTAGTCAAAATATTCATTGGAAAGATCAAGGAGCATTTACTGCAGAAATATCTCCAAAAATGCTTCTTGAACATGGTGTCTCATATGCAATCGTTGGACATAGTGAACCAAGAAAATATTTTAGTGAAAGTGATGAACAAATTAATAAAAGAGCAGTTTTTGCTCAATCTAGTGGACTTACTCCAATAGTTTGTGTGGGAGAAACATTAGAACAAAGAGAGAGAGGAGAAGCTGATAGAGTTATTACTAGACAGGTTGAACAAGGATTAGAAAATACAGATCCATCTAATTTAATTGTTGCCTATGAACCAATATGGGCTATTGGCACTGGTAAAACATGTGAGGCAGAAGACGCTAATAAGATATGTTCTTTAATTCGGAAATTAATAGGTTTTGATGATGTAATTATTCAATATGGAGGATCTGTTAAACCTAATAATATTGATGAAATAATGTCAATGAGTGATATAGATGGGGTGTTAGTTGGAGGAGCTTCATTAGATCCGAATAGTTTCGCGAGAATTGCAAATTATCAATAAGAAAGATCCATGGCCAAAAGGCTGGGGCCAAAAAACTTCAATTATGGGAGTTATTAATTTAACTCCTGATTCATTTAGTGATGGTGGGGAATTAAACTCTTCAAAAAAAGTTTTAGATCAAGTAAGTCATTTTTTGAACAATGGTGTTGATGTTATTGATCTTGGCGCTCAAAGTACGAGGCCTGGGGCTGAAGAAGTTGGACCTTGTATAGAAATAAAAAGATTGATCCCATATCTAAAATTAATAAAATCTAAATTTCCAGATGTTTTAATTTCTATTGATACTTTTAATTCTGAAGTGGCTTACGAAGCTCTTTTAAATGGTGCTAATTGGATAAATGATGTCACGGGAGGAAGAAGAGATATGAAAATTTTGGATATTGTATCAAAATTCAACTGTCCATTCGTCATAACTCATAGTCGTGGTAATAGTCAAAATATGAATCAACTCTCTAATTACCGGAATGTATTGAGTGATGTTAAGTGCTCGCTTGATAATTTAATAAAGAATGCTTTAGAAAAAAATATATCTGAAAGAAATATAATAGTGGATCCTGGAATTGGTTTTTCAAAGGATATTATTCAGAATTTGGAAATCTTGAGAAACTTAGATGTATTTAAAAAATGGAATTTGCCAATTTTGATAGGTGCATCTAGGAAGAGATTTATAGGAGAAATTTTGGATGAGAAAAATCCAAAAGAAAGGGATATAGGAACACTAGCAATAAGTTGTCTTTGTTCTCAATTTAACATTGACATTGTGAGAGTTCATAACGTCAGACTAAATTATCAAATACTGAAAGTAGCTGATAGGATTTACAGAAAATAATAAATTTTTTATTCTTTAACTCCTTCTATTTTATCCTCTACCTCTTGGTATAGTTCTTTCAACTGTTCTATATTCTCATCTGAAGTTTCCCAATATCCTCTACCATTGACTTCTAGCAATGTTCCAACAATTCTTCTGAAACTATTAGGATTAAGATCCATTAATCTTTTCCTCATCTCTTCGTCATTTATAAATGTTTCATTAGTTTCTTCATATACAAAATTATCTACTTGACCACTTGTTGCACTCCAACCAAGAGTGTAATTAAGTCTGTTGGAAAGTTCTCTAACTCCTTCGTAGCCAGATTTGAGCATACCTTCATACCACTTAGGATTTAAAAGTTTTGTTCTTGAGTCTAATCTGATAGTTTCTCCAAGTGTTCTAACTTGAGCATTAGAAGTGGTTGTATCCGCTATGTAGCTACTTGGTTCTTTTCCGTCATCTCTTAATGTTTTTATCAATTTTGTTGGATCCGAATCAAAATAATGACTTACATCTGTTAATGAAATCTCTGAAGAATCAAGGTTTTGAAATGTAACATCTGCTGTTTTCATTACTGACTCAAATACCTCTCTTTTTTGATTCATCTCGCCTGGATTATCGGCATTAAAAGCATATGTTTTGCGAGATAAATACATTTCTTGTAATTCATTTTCTTCCTCCCATGTTGAATTTTCTACGGCTAAATTAACATTTGAACTGTAACTTCCACTTGCATTAGAGAATACTCTTGCAGAAGCTTCTCTGATAGAAGTGCCTTCTTTTTCTGCTTGTTCTAGTGAATGCTTCCTTACAAAATTAGATTCTAATGGTTCATCAGCTTCAGCTGCTAATTTGACTGCCTGATCTATTAATGCCATTTGATTAATAAATAGATCTCTAAATACTCCTGAACAGTTAACTACTACATCTATTCTTGGCCTACCTAATTCTTCTAAAGGGATTAATTCTAGTTTGTTAATTCTTCCAACAGAATCTGGTTTTGGTTTTACCCCAACAAACCATAAGATTTGTGCCAGTGATTCTCCGTAAGTTTTGATGTTATCAGTACCCCATAAGACACAAGCTATTGTTTCAGGCCAAGTTCCTTGCTCTTCTTTTTGTCTTTCAATTAATTTGTCAACAACAGACTTCGCTGCAGCTACTGCTGCTGTAGTTGGGATTGATTGAGGATCGAGTGCATGGATATTTTTACCACTGGGCAAAACGCCTGGATTTCTTATGGGATCTCCACCTGGTCCAGGTAAAACATAATTTCCATCTAGCGCTTTAATGAGGCTATCCATTTCTTTGTCTGCGCAGACCTGTTCAAGACAGAAAAGTAAGTAATCAAATAATTTATTTAATTCTTTCTGATTAACTTCATTAAATCCATTTAGTCTGCTGACTCTTAGCCAAGGGGTAGGTAAATTTAGACCAAAAACTTTAAGTAAATCGAAAAGTTTGGTTAGAAGTGATTTTTCTAAATAAACTCTGCCATCAATAATTTTTAAAGAGTTGACCATCGCAAAAATCGATTCTCTTGCTGTTTTTATGATTTTTTCATTTAACTCTACAAATTTAAGTTCACCTTTATTATTACCATCATAAATTTGTTCAATAGTTAGACCTATGGATTCTGCAAGTAATCCAGGAAGAGATCTTAATCCTTCTTGTTCTCTCTCTAAAGATGCAATATTTACAAGTGTTGCAACTGCCTCTTCTGCTGTTGGAGCTTCTCCAATAGTATGAAGACCGCAAGGTAACAATCTACTCTCAATTTCCATCAACTGTTTATAGACATTACCAACAAATAAATCTCTTTCATCTATTGAAAGTTCTTCTGCGTCTTTTGAAGGAAGCTCTACATCTTTGTCAAGGTTACATTGTTTAGAAGTCTCAACTATTGAATTTACAATTTGAATACCCCTGCTATTTTCTCTTAATTGTTGATAAGAACCAACAAGTTCACTTAGTTCTTTAAGTCCTTTATAGAGTCCTGCATTTTCTGCTGGAGGAGTCAGATAACTAATAGTTGAAGCATATCCTCTTCTCTTCGCAATTGTTGCTTCAGATGGATTATTGGCGGCATAGTAATACAAATTAGGCAATGATCCAATAAGAGAATCCGGATAGCATGTTTCACTCATGCCCATCTGCTTCCCAGGCATAAATTCAAGTGAGCCGTGAGTTCCAAAATGAAGAACAGCATCAGCCCCCCAGATTTTTTCTACATATGTGTAATAAGCAGCAAAACCATGATGAGGACTAGCACTTCTTGAATAGAGCAATCTCATGGGATCACCTTCATAACCGAATGTAGGTTGAACTCCTATAAATACATTTCCAAAATGTTTTCCATAGATGAGAAGGTTTTGTCCGTCACTATTAAGGTTCCCAGGAGGTTTACCCCAATTTTCTTCAAGTCTTTGTGAATATGGAGTGAACTCTTCGTATTCTTTTATTGACATCTTATGAGCAATATTTAACTCTGGAGAGCCATCCATCGCTTCAGGGTTGTTAATTACTTTTTCCATTAATTCTTTTGAATTACTTGGAAGTTCATCTATTTGATATCCTTTCGATTTCATTTCAAGAAGTACTCTATAAATTGAACCAAAAACATTCAAGTATGCTGCCGTACCAACATTTCCTTTGTCTGGTGGAAAGCTAAATACTGTGATGGCTAGTTTTTTATCCTTTCTTTGCTTAACTCTTAAAGTTGACCATTTTATAGCTCTTTCAGCTATTACATCAACTCGATCTTGGAGGGTATGCGCTTTACCTGTAGCATCATCACGACCTGAGAGAATAATAGGTTCAATAGCACCATCAAGCTCTGGAATTGCAATTTGAAGTGCTACCTGAACTGGGTGTAAACCTAGATCACTATCTTCCCATTCTTGGGTGGTTTGGAAGACTAATGGAAGTGCAACCATATAGGGTCTGTTTAACCTTTTAAGGGCTTCAATAGCTTTAGGATGATCTTGTCTTGCTGGCCCACCAACTAGTGCAAATCCTGTTAGAGATACAACTCCATCTACTATAGGCTGATCCTTATTTATGGAATCATAATAAAATTCATTAACTGGTTTAGAGAAATCTAGACCGCCACAAAAAATAGGTAGTACTCTCGCACCTCTGTATTCCAGTTCTTGAATAACAGCAACATAATGAGCATCATCTCCCGTAACAATATGACTCCTTTGAAGCACTAAACCTATTGTTGGAGTTTTATCATCTTTAGGATTTATATCTTTTCTATTATTTTCCCAATTTTGATATTCTTTAAGACTTTGAAACATGCAAGGAGCAAGAGGATGCCAAATTCCTAAATCTGGAAATGTTTCTGGGTCTTGAATTTTGAATTCTTCTATTTGATCTTTTATGATCTCTGAAACAGCATACTTTTCAGAAATCATTAACAAGAAGTTTTTTAAGTTCTCAGTGGTACCACCTAACCAGTACTGAAAACTCAAAATAAATGTTCTAGCATCTTGAGCTTTTTCTACTGGTAGATATTTAAGTATTGAAGGTAGTGTATTTAATAACTTCAACATTGAATCTTGGAAACTTGCTCCATCAGATTCTTTTTTCTTTTTTATTAAATCTCCAATAATACTTTTGGATTGACCAAGTTGGGCCATGCTAAATGAACCTAACTTATTTAATCTCATTACCTCTGGCATGGAGGGGAAAACTATTGATGCTTTTAGTTTGTCTTTAAATGGAGATACTGCATCAACCACTTTTTGAGCAAGGTCTTCAATGAAAATTAGAGAAGCTACGAATATATCTGCATTAGCTATATCTTCTTTAAAATCTTCAAAATTACTATCATTCCTAAGTTCTTCGATAAGATAGCCGCTTAGGTCTATACCAATAGGCCCATTCATTTTATTTATTGACTTTGCAGCTTCCGTTAAGGAATTTTGGTATTGTGGCTCAAGGACAACATAAACTGCTTTTATTACAACTTTGTGTTTGTTATCCTCAACAGGAGATACTCTGCGGTTTGCTGAGCGGACCTGCGTAAACATTGATTTTTTTTAAGTATTTCTACCAGCCTACGAATGAAAAGACGTTATTGTGTGCAATATAAATAGCGTGTAACAACCTTTAAAAAAAAATTTTTTAAAAAAATGATTGAAAATTCTAAAAAACCCTTGCCAGTACTAGTTTCCGGAGCTTTAGGCAGAATGGGTAGCGAAGTTGTTAATACTGTATTAAATTCTACAGATTGTGAACTTGTCGCAGCAATCGACATAAACGAAAAGAACAATGGCTCAAATATTTCTGAATTATTGAAGGTAAAAAATTGTGATGTTTTTGTTTCAAATGATTTTGAAGGGACTTTATGTTCTGTTAGTCAAAATTATAGAAATGAAAAAATCAAACCTGTTTTGGTTGATTTTACTCATCCTGATTCTGTATATGAAAATACTAGATCAGCTATTGCATATGGGGTATCACCAGTAGTAGGAACTACAGGTCTAAGCCCTTCGCAAATAAAAGATTTGTCTCTTTTTGCTGAGAAAGCATCGGTTGGTTGTGCAATAATTCCTAATTTTTCAGTAGGTATGGTTCTTCTTCAGCAAGCGGCATCTGTAGCTGCAAGGTTTTACGATAATATCGAATTAATTGAGATGCATCATAATCAAAAAGCTGATTCTCCTAGTGGGACATGTATAAAAACTGCAGAAATGATTGAAGAATATCCAAAGAAATTTAATCAGAATTTAGTAAAAGAGTCTGAGTCATTGAAAGGTGTACGCGGTGGGCTCAGAGATTCTGGAATCAATATACATTCTGTACGATTACCAGGATTACTCGCTCATCAGTTAGTAATTATGGGATCTCCAGGAGAAACTTACACAATTAAACATGACACTATTGATAGAAAGGCATATATGCCAGGAGTTTTACAGGCTATTAAAAAAATTGGCAATTATGAAACTTTAGTTTACGGACTCGAAAAATTGATTTTTTAAAATGATAATTCCAATTAATTTAAGTCAAATTTCAAAACTTATTCCTGCAGTTGGTACAGGAAGTCAATTTAAGTATGCGTTGGGGAATCCTAGAAAAATTCTTCAAAGAGTAATAGTTTCTTCAATTGGTGGATTTATCTCATTAATTATTAGTTCGACTGGAGATCAAACTAATAATTTCTGGTTATTCCTATGTGTAGGTTTCTTTTTGTATATTATCTGGGGCCCTATTCTTGAATCGAGTAGAAAAAACTTGCAATTAAGAAAATATAAATTTTTTTCTATATTTGATGGATATGTATCAGATATTTATAGAACAGAAAAAATTGAAAGTTCAAGAGAACAATCTAATAGGCAAGGTCGATTAGAAGTTATCGAAAACAAAAGGACTTGGTTAGTACTTGAATTAGAAGATGAAGATGGTTATTTGGAAAAATTAAGTTTTCCTATGGAAAATAAGCACAGTCAAATTAGGGTTGGTTCGAGTATTAGATGTTTAATAACATCAGATAACCCTAATTTTGACAGAGATTTTTATTTGACCGATGCTTGGCTTCCTGAAATTAACTTATGGGTTGGTGAGTACCCCTATTTATTAAGACCAGCATTTGAGGAAATTTGCTATATTTATTTGAATAGATAGTTGATGCTTATATAATATGATGAAAAATAAATTGAATTTTAAAATTGTTGGATCAGGTCCCACAGGTTTATTACTTTCAATTGCACTTTCAAAATTTGATTGCAATATTTTTTTAACTGATTTATTAACAAAAGATAGATTAATTGATAAAGATAAAACTTATGCAATTACTCACTCAACAAGAAAAATCTTATCTAAATTTAGACTTTGGGAAAAAATAAAACCATTTTTATTTGGCTTTGATACCCTTTCTATTTCAGATAGCGTAACTTCTGCTTTCACTAATTTATCAACTTCTGACTTAGATGATGATATAAGTTCTGCCGAAAATATTGGCTGGGTAGTTAAACATTCGGATCTCATGAACGTATTTTTTCAAGAGATTGAAAGTTATGAAAATATTATTTTTATAACACCACAGAGATTGTTAAGTAGAAAAATATTATTTGACTATCAATTCTTTTCAACAGGAGCAAACTCACTTGATAAAAAATTTATAGATTTTGTTGTTTTAAAGAAATCGTATAGTCAGTCTTGTTTAACTTTTAAGGTTTCTCTTAGAGGTCATTGTGAAAAACGAGCTTATGAAATTTTTAGAAAGGAAGGTCCACTTGCACTATTACCTTTAGAAAAAAACTTATATCAAGTAATCTGGACTTCCAGTACATTAAAGGCAATTGAAAGGTTGAATTTTGACAAGAATTTTTTAATGGATAATTTATCAACAATCTTGCCTAATGAATTTAAGTTGGACCAAATAATTGGCGAATTTAATATTTTTCCTGTTTCATTATCCTTAAATTTACCAGTTTTAAATTTTAAAAAGTTAGTTTTTGTAGGAGATGCATTTCATACATTTCATCCTGTTGGTGGTCAGGGTCTAAATACTTGCTGGAGAGATGTTAATACTATTTATGATCTTTTTAATAAAAATACTGCTATTACTAAATTACAATTGATATTATTTAAATTTAAATATTTTTCAAGCAGAATTTTAGATATTATTGTCACTATTTTTATAACTGACTCGTTGATATCAATTTTTGCTAATCGAAACATTTTTTTATTTCCAATAAGGAAACTTTCTTTTTTACTTTTAAATAAATTTCTTTTTACAAGAAAATTAGTCCTTAATCAAATGACTAAATCTCTCATTTACTCAAGTATTAAATAGAATTCATGAATAATTATTTATCTAGAGAAATGATAATTTATTTATTTAATGTATTAGCTTTAGACGAATCTACTATTGAACTTGGTATAAAATTATCTATAAAAAATAACACTCCATTACCAATATTATTATGGAGTTATGGAATGCTAACAATTGAAGAACTAGACAAGTTATATTCATTTTTATTTCAAAAAATGGATTAGGAATTCTGTTATCATTAACTTATATTTTAATCGAGAACAATTACATATTTAACTAACGGAAATCAGGTATCAAGACAATCTATAGAGAAGCTTGATTTATTATTATTAATCCTAGAAACTATTGATTTAAATGGTATTCAATCACTTTACGCTTTATCAAATAGACTTGATTTAAATGATGTTCTGCCAAATAAAATTACTATTTGGAAATTAAGGAATAATAATCCATTGAGAAAATCTTATGTTAACAACACTATCAAAGTAAACGAATTCGATGCCTTAATTAAAATCACTGTTGAAATGTCCAAATATTTATATCCTTATATCAGAGAGATACTAAGATCTAAAGAAGATATTAAAGAGAATTCAATTATTTGGAATGATTTTAATAAGAGATTTATTGATTTGATTAAAGAGAGATTTAATGTAGAGAGTATGAGAGTGAAGAAGATTTTAAATCAAGCTGAAAATGGTGAGATTATAATAAAATATTTGCTTATTTTATCTTTTTGTATTTCAAATCAGGGTTATCAAAAGTTGAAAAATTTTTTATACGATTTTTAATATGATGCAAAATAAATTGTCATTTCATCAATCTTCAGTAAATCTAGAAATAATCGGATTGCCAGATTATTCCAATAATGAAAATAAAGATCAAATATCTATAATTTCTCAATGGAAATTAACCATAGTTGATAAACCACTTATTGAAGGCAAAATTGAACATTTAGGGCCTATTATGGATGCTTTTTATATTTATTCAAATCTTTTAATCAAAAACGAAATTCCAATATATGAGTCTAAATTAATCGATATAAAAGCCGATAATCTCCACATACACAATATTGTTCTCAAGAGCTCTAAAGCAAATGTAAAGCCTTTAGTTCTAAAGATTGGTAATTCATTGCTTTCAGATACTATAAATTGTTTTGATCAGTTAAATGAATCGCCAAAAGTAAGAATAAAAAAAATAGATACACCTACTAAAATTCCAAAAAAATTAAATTTTGGGTTAAATAAAAAAGTTAAATTTGTCAATTTGTTTATTCCACCGTTTTTTGCTATTTGCTCTTTAATTCTATTCTCTTCTGCTTTTATTTATTTTTATAGTCCTTTTGAAAATATAGAAAAAAAAGAACTAACAAATCCTGAATAAAGACCAATTAGCATCTTAAATACAAACACGATACTATAGGTTAATTTCTTTTCAGAGTTAATCAAATTTTTTCTTTGAGCTTTGATATATGGCAGATTTAAACATCCCAAATTTGAATATTAAACCTGATAAATACATTTTTAAAAAAAAATTAAATTTAAGAAGAAAATCTAAAAGAAGACTATTTACTGAATCTTTCTTTTTGTTAATTTTGAGTATTTTATTAGTTTATATAAATTATTTAATACCTAATAAAAATTTGTTGTTACAAAATCTACCTTCGACATTTAATAAATCTTTTTTATTATTGATTGATCTCTTTTCACATCTCTATCAAATATTTTTGGTGATTTTTATTTTTGTATCTTCTCTTACCGCTCTTATTTTAATGATAGGTTCATTTAATAGGTTATTTAAAGTTTCTAAGAGAAAGTCAAAACAGATTGTTTATAAATAATTTCAAATAGGTTGCATTAGGCCACCACTTCCTGAATCAGAATCATCATCATCATTTTCTGTTTCTTCTCCAAATAATGCAAATATGCCTAATACAATTGATGAAAGAATAATTGATAAGGGTAAAATCGAAGTTTGGATTCCGACGTCTATATATTCACCCATGAAATAAATAAATTTTTTTAAACCTAACCGAAATCAAACAGATTCGCGGATTTTAAATAATTATTTAATAATTTAATCTCTTTTAATAAGTTCTTTATCGAAATTCATTATTTCTCTTTCAAAAGACTCGAACCACAACATTAGTTGATCAATTTGATTTTGAATTTCAGTTGCACCTATGCCCCTTATAGTGATGATTGAAAATTGTTCGCCTTCATTAAAATTAAATTTATTTTGAACACTACTTGCTAAAGAATTTTTAAGAATTTTAAAAGTAGAATTTTTTAATTTTGTCTCTATCAAGATGTTCGGCTTTTTGAGCTTGATCTTAGTAAAACCACATTTTTTAGCTAGTAATTTTAGTCTCATTATAATAATTAAGGACTCAACAGGTTTGGGTAAGTTTCCATATCTATTAACCCAGTCTCTAGCTAATTCAGTTAATTCATCATTATTTGAACATTCAGTAACAGATTTGTAAGCTTCAAGCTTCTCTTCTCTGTTTAATATCCATGTTGCAGGTATAAATGCATTTATTGGCAGTTCAATTTGAGTGTCGTTAACTTCAGGTATTTCTTGCCCGCTGATTTCTGAAATAGCCTCATGGAGCATTTCTATATATAAATCATATCCAATAGCATTAACCTTTCCACTTTGTTCTTCTCCTAGTAAACTACCAACACCTCTTATTTCCATATCTTTCATTGCAAGTTGGTATCCACTACCTAGTTCTGAAAAGTCTTTTATCGCTTTCAATCTTTGTTTTGCAGCGTCATTAATTTTATTTATATTTGGATAAAATAACCAAGCATGTGCTTGTATACCGCTTCTACCAACTCTTCCTCTAAGTTGATAAAGTTGTGAAAGGCCAAATTTGTGTGAATCTTCAATAATGATTGTATTTACTTTAGGGATGTCTAATCCACTTTCAATTATTGTTGTGCATATCATTAGATCTACTTCTCCATTATTAAAAGCAATCATTGCATTTTCAAGCTCTGTTTCGTTCATTTGCCCATGAGCAACAATAAATTTTAAGCTGGGAAACATATTTTTTAATTTGTTTACAGCTTGATCTATATCAGAAATTCTTGGAAGAACATAAAAAATTTGACCTCCCCTATCAAGTTCTTGATTAATTGCAGTTCTTATAACATCCATATCTATTTCAGATAAATATGTTTTTATTGATCTTCTTGATGGTGGAGGAGTGTTTAGTAAGCTCATTTGTCTTAGTCCAGATAAGCTCATATAAAGAGTTCTTGGAATTGGAGTTGCCGAGAGAGTTAAAACGTCTATGTTGGTTTTGATTTTTTTTATTTTCTCCTTTTGCCTTACTCCAAATCTTTGTTCTTCATCAATAACTAGTAGTCCTAAGTTTTTAATTTCTATTTCTTTTCCTAAAATTTGGTGCGTTGCTACAACTAAATCAATTTTGTTATTTTTCAAACCTGCATAGATTTCCTTTCTTTCATTAACGGTTTTGAATCTATTGAGTAATGATACTTTTATTGGGTAAGGTGAAAATCTATTACTTATCGTTCTCCAATGTTGCTGAGCTAAGATTGTTGTAGGTGCTAGTAATATTACCTGTTTGCCTGATGTAATAGCCTTAAAAATAGCCCGAACAGCTACCTCTGTTTTGCCAAATCCTACATCTCCACAAATTAGCCTGTCCATTGGCTTATCGCTTTCCATATCAGATTTTATTTCTTCTACCGCAGTAATTTGGTCAGGTGTTGGTTGATAAGGGAATGATTCCTCTAATTCATCTTGCCAAGGACCATCTTCTGGGTAAATGTAACCCTTTAATTTTTCTCTCTTTGCATAAAGTTTTAAAATATCGGCAGCAACTTTTTTGATTTGTTTCTTATTTTTTTCTTTTATTTTTTCCCATTCTGTTCCTCCTAATTTATTTATTTTCGGCTTTATTTTTCCGCTTGATCTATATCTGTTAACACTACCAAGTTGATCAGCGGCAACACTTATCTTTCCATCTTGATACTGAATGACTAAATAATCTCTTGAATCTCCAGTTATATTTATTTTTTCTATTTTTAAAAATTTTCCTATTCCATGATTTTTATGAACTATAAAATCACCGGGACTAATCTTATTTACATTTATATTTGAATTGACACTTCTTTTTTTTCTTCTTATGAATACATTATTAAAAAGAGATTGTTGTGAAAATAATTCTTTATCTGTTATCAGGACAACTTTCCATATCGGTAGATAAAACCCCTCGATTTCGTAATTGTTCTTATTTTTTAAAATTAGAGGAGTTGAATTATTAATTGACTTATATGCTTCATCAATATCATTAGGATTTTTTAAGAAGTTTGCATTACATTCGTGCTCAAAAAGTAAAGTCCTTGTTCTCAATGGTTGTGCTGATAATATCCAAACTTTTTCATTATTTTTTATATTTTTATTTATATCATTGGATAATTTCCCTACATTTTTAGAGTATGAATTTAATCTTTTATCGTTTAACAAAAATCTATTATCAATATTGATTTTAGATTCAAATTCATAAAATTTTATTAAATTAAAATTTCCTAGTGAATTTAATATTTCGTCAAACTTTAAATGCAAATTAGGTTTAGCTTCTAAATTAATGCCATTATTTTTAAGGTTCTCATTTAATTCATACGTACAATTATCAAAATTACTTTCTGAATCTAGATACCAATTATTTGCAAATTTTTTACAATCTTCTAATTCATCAATTACAAGAATTGTTTCCATATTTATAAAATCTATTATGTTTGAGGGTTCTTCTTCAATTATTCCTAAATAACGATCAAGATTATTTTTATTTATGTCTTCTGAATTAAAATGATTGTTCTTAGATAAATTATTTAACTTATCTTTTATTAGCAAATCAAACCCAGCCTGTATTATTTCAATATTATTTATACTTTCTAATGTTTTCTGTGTATGGGGATCATATTCTCTTATTTTCTCAATTACATTATCAAAAAATTCTAGTCTTATAGGAAACTCATTATTGACAGGATAAATATCTATTATTTCCCCTCTCCTACTCCAGAATCCTTCAGTTGAAGTTACATTATCCTTCGTATATCCCAGCAAAGTAAGTTTATTTGCTAATTCTTGAATCTCGATTTGAACCCCTTTTTGCAAATCTAACTTGTTTTCAGTTAATAGGTTTTTATTTATCAGATGAGGTTGTAGTGATCTCTCAGTTGATATAACAATATTAAGTTCATTTTTATCTTTTTTTATTAATTTGGATAAAACAGTAAGCTGACTAAATTCAATCTCTTTGGATTTATTAATTGATGAGTATGGTAGATGTTCTGTTGGAGGATAATATAAAACTGCTTTATCATTTATACTTTCAAAATAACCAATCCATTTGTAGGCAATTTCTACATTAGGACAAATTAATAATATATTTTTTTCCTCTTTTTTTGCGATGCTATCTATTATTATTGATTTAGCATATCTACTTGAACCAACAATATTTAATTCATTATTTTTTGAAATTCTTTTTATTAATTCAGAAGTAATTTGTGAGTTCGAAATATAATCAACTAAAGTATTTAAACTCATTTATAACTATCAATCTTGATTACAAATATCCGATACATTATATTAGATTTTATACTGATTGTGAATAATATTTGATGGATTCAGCCGCAATAAATTCTTTTATACCCACACTAGATCAGGTAGACAGTTGGTACGAAATCTTTACACTTTTACCAATATTAATTGCTCTGGAATTATTATTATCGGCAGATAATGCTGTAGCACTAGCTTCTCTTACTAAATCCCTCGACAGTTCAGAATTAAGGTCAAGAGCCTTAAATATTGGTATAACAATATCTTTAGTATTTAGAATTATTCTAATCATATTATCTAATGTTCTTCTAAAGTTTATTCTTATTAGAGTTTTTGCTGGTTTTTATTTAATTTATTTATTCTTCTCTAATGTTTTTTTAAATTCAGATATAGAAAACGATAAAAATGGGGCAGATGATAATAATAAAAATAATTTTAGGTTTTTAAGGGTTGTAGCGCTTCTTTCAATTACTGATTTTGCTTTTTCCATAGACAGTATCACTACTGCAGTAGCTATAAGTGATCAATACATATTAATTATATTTGGAGCAGTTATTGGAGTATTAGCTTTAAGATTTACATCGGGTATTTTTCTAAAACTTCTGGATATATTTTCTAGATTAGAAACAGCCGGTTACGTAGCAATTTTAATAGTTGGGATTAAACTTTTACTGAATACGTTAATTAAAGAATCTATACTTCCAGACTATTATTTTTATTTTTTGATTCTTTTTGCTTTCATTTGGGGATTCTCTAAAAAAGAATCTAAAACTTAACCTGAGAGATATTCACCTGCTGATGGCTTTAACTGTTGAATCAATTGCTTTTTGCTAGAAATGTTTTTGCCTTCAAGTTTTGCTTCTAACAAAATAATCGGATCAGTTTTAGTTGAAATTATAATTCCTTCATTTTCTATTAAAGCAAGAATAATACCTGGTCTTGAATAATTGCTCATGAAAAGGTATTTTTCATTTTTAATTACATCACTAGTCAAAACTTTGATTTTAAGTATTTTAAGATTCTTACCTCTAAAAGTTGTATTTGCTCGTGGGTATAATGCTTTTATTTTTTGAGAAATTTTAATTGCCTCATTACCCCAATCAACTTTAAAGTCTGCTTTTTCAATCATTCTTGCGTAAGTAATTTCTCTTCCAAGGGTATTTTGTTTTGTTAATTTAGGATTAGTATTTTTATTAATATTTTCTTCGATTAAAGATGTAGCATTTAAAAATAATTTTGCCGATAAAATACTAAGTTTTTCCGATAGTGTATTTAAATTATCGTTATTATTGACTTTAATTTTTTCTTCCAACAATATGTCGCCAGTATCTAGTCCCTCATTCATTTTCATAATTCCTACACCAGTAAATTCATCGCCTTTTATTAGGGACCATTGAATTGGGGCGGCACCACGCCATCTTGGAAGTAATGAAGCATGTGCATTCCAACAACCAAATTTTGGGATTTCCAGTATCTCTTTGGGTAAAATTTTCCCGTAAGCTATAACAATAAATAAATCACAAGAAAGTGATTTAAGTTCATTTATAAAATCTATATTGCCCCTTATTTTTTCTGGAGTATAAATTTTTATAGATTCTTTCTCAGCAATGCTTTTTACAGGTGAGGCTATTAATTTATTTCCCCTAGATCTCTTCTTATCCGGTTGGCTAACTACTGCAATTACCTCGTGCTTAGATTTAATAAAAATATTAAGACTAGGAATTGAATATTCAGGTGTTCCCCAGAATATAATTCTCACGCGTCACCAGTTATTGATAATTCATCTACCCATATATGTGGAGAAATTCCACTTGTTGTTACCTCCTGGCTTGATTCAATGTTCACTATATTTTTCAAAAGATATTTGATATCCCCTGCTACGGTGGCAGAATCTATTGAGATTTTTTTACCGTTTTTGTATAGCCATCCATCAAATGGAAGAGAAAATGAACCTTGACTTGCTCTGACACCTGCATGGATTGCATTTAACTCTTCTATATAAACAAATTCTCCCTCATAAGTAGAGTGATCTAGTGATGTTTTTAGATCAAAGTTTTCTTCTGATTTTTCAACTACGATCCAATCAGGAGATACTGAGACTTTTGATCCTAGTCCAGCGTGGCCAGTGGGAGTTGTTTTAAATATTCTTGCAGTTGATTCAGAATGTATAAAATTTTCAATTCTCCCTCTGTTAATTAGACATAGTCTTTTGGTTGGGGTTCCCTCTCCATCAAATGGTGTTGAAGAAATATTCTTTTCGTGGAGGCCATCATCATAAATATTAAGTGCTTCTGTAGATAGTTTCTCTCCGATTGAATTTTTATTAGATAAGCT
The DNA here is from genome assembly GCA_000635015.1 of Prochlorococcus sp. scB243_498I20. Classification (GTDB taxonomy): domain Bacteria; phylum Cyanobacteriota; class Cyanobacteriia; order PCC-6307; family Cyanobiaceae; genus Prochlorococcus_A. The sequence goes on along the minus strand of JFMR01000045.1, from coordinate 510,122 downwards.
CACTCCATCTATAATGCTTCTAGCATTAAACATTGAGCTAAAGGCGTTAATGATAGTTAAAAAAGACTCTGGGGAAAAACATATTAAATATTTATCAGTTTTAATAGATGAATAATTTAAATGAGAAATTGTTTTATTTGAAGCCTCTTTAATACACGACTCTATATCTAAATCATCAGCTCCATATCCAAGTTTTACGGAACCTGAACTACGAGGCTTCTTATTTTTCTCTTCTGCTCTTGCATATAAATATAGTGCTGCTTGACTTTTGGAATAACTTCGAAAGGCACCCTCACTATTTGCATAAACTCTCTCAAAGAAACTTTCAGATAAACCATTATATGGAACGGATTTTATGGATTCATGACTTTCTATTAGTTTTACTTCCGCTTCTCTTAAAAGTGTAAGTAATTTTTTTATTCCAACAGGATTTCTTTTTTCAATTTCATTAACTTTAATGGGATCATTCGCTAGTGGTGAAAATTCTGTAGATTCATTCTTATTGCCAAAATCAGATGCTATATTTGCTTCCTTAAGAGCCTTTTTAATACCAGATTCACTAATATCACTTGTTGTAGTAATACCAACTAAATTAGATTGATTCCAAACTCTTATAGTTAAAATTTGCTTTTGTGATGCCTTAAGTTGTTTAGCCTCTCCTTTATCTACTTGCACAGAATAATCATTAGAAAAGCTTGCTCCATAATCCCATTTTTTAAGATTTAGGAAATCTGCAGCTTTGGAGATTTGAGTTGTGATTTCTCTTGAATTCATTTCTTATCTTCCGCCAACAGTGATTGAATCAACCTTAATATGAGGTTGGCCAACAGTTACGTTGACACTTCCACTAATGGATCCACAGAATCCAGGAGCCAACTCGAGATCATTTCCGCACATTGATATTTTTGGCATAACTTCTTTAGCCTCACCGATCAATGTTGCTCCCTTTACTGGAATAGTTAATTTTCCATTTTTAATAAGATATCCTTCTTCTACAGCAAAATTAAATTGTCCTGTAGCACCTACACTGCCACCACCCATTGATTTGCAGTAAAGACCTTCACTAATACTATTGATTAAATCCTCTTTCGAGTGCTCACCTTTAGCTATATAAGTATTTCTCATTCTTGAAGCTGCAGCAAAAGAATAGTTTTGTCTTCTTCCACTTCCTGTTCTTTTATGGCCAGTTCTTAATTCACCTGCCCTGTCGGATATGAATTTTTTTAAAATTCCATCTTTTATAAGAACTGATTTTTCGGGTTCCATACCTTCATCATCTACTGATAATGAACCGAAGGATCCTTCTGATATTCCTTCATCTATTGCTGTTACAGATTCATGTGCAATTTTTTCATTCAATTTATTCTCAAATGGTGTTGTTCCTCTCTCTATTTGTGTAGTTTCAAGTAAATGACCACAGGCTTCATGGAATATAACGCCACCAAATTTATTAGCTAATACAACAGGCATTTGTCCTGCATCAACATAATCTGCATACAACATGTTCATTGAACTTTCAAACACATCATTAGCTGCTTTTTCGTGATCCCATAATCTGAATTCATTAGGCATTCCTGACGATCCAAATCTTCTACTTCCACTAGATCTATATTGGGCATCACTTGCAATTACGTTGAGACCAACTGTTTGATGCAATCTAATATCTGAGACATAGGTTCCGTCACTGGAGGCTATAATTACTTCTTGGAGATTTCTTGAGTAACTTCCTTTTCTAGTTATTATTTTATTATTTTTTTTTAAAGACTTTGTGCTAACTAGTAGTTTTTCACTTATCTCATGAATAGATGGTACTTCATTAATCCATTTTTTCTTGGATAAACTATAGTCCCTATGTTTATTTAAACCGTCAAATAATTCTCTTTTGTTGTTTGTTATGTCTAACATCTCAATAGCCTGTGATACCGATCTCATTAAGCCATGTTTTGTTAAATCATTTGTACTTACAAATCCATCCTTTTTTCCCTTGAATATTCTAATGCCAGCACCCCTTCCAAATGATGGACTTACACTTGTAATAAAATCTTCTTCTGCTAACACGCTTGAGTTGTCAGTATTCTCAATAAATATTTCTACAAAATCAGCACCAAGTCCAATGCCGTAGAAAATGATTTCTTCTAATAAATCTTTATTGCAACTACCAAAAACGATTTCATTTGATTTGATTTGTGACGAAAGCATATGAGTCTATAAATCTTCTCTGTATTAAAGATTATCTAATCGAAGGTTGGAAATCTTTGCTATCAAGAGGTTTTAATAAGTATAGTCTTAATAACTGGTATCCGTTTGATAAATATTTAGGTAATTTTTTAAAAGTTTTAGATACTTTATTTCCATCACTGTTTGCAATATCGGAAAGAACCTCATTATTCTCTACTATTTTATCTAATCTTCCATAAAAAGATTTATCATAAACGTCCATTACTACAGGGAAAACTCTAGCTGCAGTTTCATTTGTTTTATTAATAACAAACTGGTCGTAATCTCTGGCATCTAAACCTAAAGAGCTGTAGAAATCTTTTTTAATTCCCAAATCCCTTGCATACATAGTTGCAAATACAGCTAATAAAAAGAACCTAGACCATAACTTGGATGTTAATGGAAGATTATTCAAAAAATATCTAAACCTATGTAAGTAGTCAAATAATGGGTGTGTAAATGTAGAGCCGCCAATGGTGATTTTTTGGCTTAAAGATTTAACAGTACGTGGCTGTGCTTTCATTAATGCGTCAAAGAAATCCCCATGTCTATTTTCATCTTGACACCAATTTTCAAAATAATTAAATAGTGGAAAAATTTTGCTATCAGGGTTCTTTTCGAGATGCCTATAAATTGCTATGTATCTCCAATAACCTATTTTTTCGGATAAATAAGTAGCGTAAAAAATACTTCTTGGAGGGAAATAAGTGTAATCTTTATTGGCTGTTAAAAAACCTAAATCTAACTGAAGTCCAAAGTCACTCATTGATTTATTTAAAAAACCTGCATGTCTTGCTTCATCTCTGGCCATATGAGCAAAACATTCAGCAAGTAGAGGGTTTTTGACTTTAATTCTCTTACTAAGTTCCTTATATAGTAAAAAACCTGAAAATTCTGATGTACAACTTCCCTCGAGAAAATCAATAAAAAGCTCTCTTGTCTCAGGATCTAATTTTTCTGCAGCGCCTTCAAATTCACTGTTTCTTACAAAATGATGTCTATTGTAATCTTTCCTAAATTCCTCACAAATAGCTTCCAATTCCTCCTCGTTTATTGATAAATCCATATTTTCCATAGCCTCAAAGTCTGTTGTATAGAATCTTGGGGACAAAATTGTTTCTTTTGCTGGTATCTTTCCATTATTAATTTCTTTTTTATTTTTTGATTCAACAGTTGATTGAGCCATTTTTTATTCTGTTTATTAATACTATTATTTACTATGATTTGTATTTTCGAGGGAAAAGTTAACTTGGTGTTATTGTTTTTCTAATTAACTCCTATTAACTTTTGCCCATTCAATCTTTGAAGTACTCTTGAAATTATTAATTTAAGGGTAATTCTTTTTTCGTCAATAAGAAAGGATTCAATAATACTGGGTTGTTGATTAGGTTTTGATAAAGAAATACTTTTTAATGAACTAATATCATCCTTCTCAAAGGATAACCAAAAATTACAAGTATCTTTAATTTCACAATTTATTACCCAACATTTATCTCCAGCAATAGGTCTATTTGTGTTAGTGAGGTTAATATTGTTTATTTCTAATCCTCTTTGATTAATTTCCTCAGTAAGTGAGGGAATTAGGTGCATGTTAATAAATTCTTGGAAAGGCTTTTTCTCTACAGGGAGTTCTTTTTTTGGCTTTGCTGTAGGTTTTTCAGGAGCATTAGCTTCATTTTTTATAACAACTTTAGTAGCAGAATCACCATTATTTATATCCATATTGATAACTTTTTCTGATTTAGGTCCTTTTGTTTCCTCAGAGTTTGATTTAGTAGTGTTGTCGGATATTTCTTTATTTACTTCATTATTTTTGTCTAAATTTTCTTCCATAAAAAAAACTATTTCATTTCATTATAAATTAAAAAAACATTTTTTAATTAATTTATTTTTCTACCAATCATTATCAGCATTATCCCAGTCATCTATAGAGTCTTGATTAGAATAACTTTGTTCTTTTTTTAAGTTATTGTCATTAGTATTTTTGAGTACTCTGTAATTAACAGAAATAGTTGGTTGAGTTTCTCTAATATCCCTTTGTGGCGGCATCTCAATGTTTGGTTCCATTTCTTCCTCATTATTATTAGTTACAAAATCATCTTCCACATTTTTGAAATTTTTTTTTCTGAAACTAGTACTAGTAATTGTTGTATTTAATAAAGTGCTTACAAATAAACCAGAAAAAAATGAAATACTGATCAACTTACCTATACTTACTTCTTGGAGGGTCCATTTAAAGTATCTAAATGAAGTCTTCTGATTATTATTTGTATATAATAAAATTTGAAAAATTATTATTAAAAAAAGAGTTAACAGCAAATATTTTTTCTTAAACATAATTATAAAAAGTTATCTTAAATTTATTTTGGTTGATATTTCCATAATATATTTTGTGAAAATTTATTTATGTTAATTCTAAATCAATTTGATATTTAAGAATATCGACTTTTATTATTTTTACTTCTATTGCATCCCCAACTTTATATGATTTTTTAGATTTTCTTCCAATCAATAGATTTTGCCTTGACCTGTATTCATACCAATCATTATTAAGAGTGCTTACGTGTACTAATCCCTCCACATTTAGTTCTGATATCTCAACAAAGAAACCATATGTTTGCACTGATAAAATAAACCCACTATAAATATTACCTATTAATTTTTCTGCTTTTCTTACTTTTTTTATATTTATCATATTAGATTTATATTGGTTAACTTTGTACTTGAATTCATTAAGTTTATCTATCACAAACTTGTTAAATAATATTTCTAGATTTTTTGAAATTGATGAATTAAATATATCCCAATTTACTAGGTCTAATGAATTACTTTCCGAAATATTGATTGCATCAATATTATTTTTCTTTGATTTCTTAGCATTTATTATCATATTAAAAATACAGTACTGATTTATAAGATTTGTGAAGTCAAATCCAGGAATAGTCCATGGAGAAATAAATAGTTTTTCAGATTCATCATTATCAGGATCTTTAGATATCAACCTTATTTCATTGTCCTTAAATTCATTAATTAGAAGTTTATGTAAGATTCTTTTTTTATTATCGTCTTCACATAATTTAATTACTTGACTAAATGTCAAATTACCATCTTCATTAAGCTCTACATCATTATCAATAAATTCTGAATATTTAATAATTTCATTAGCATTAACGTAATCTATTCCATTTGAAATGTATCCTGCACTTTTTAAGCCACATTGATTTGAATGTTTGAACCATATTAAATTAGCTTCATATAGTATTGGTGAAAGGTAAGTTTGGCAATCTTCTTTATTTAATGATTCAAAATATCCTTTTGAATATTCAACTGGATTGTGAATAAAAAATTCTTCTAGTGCTTCAATCTTATTCAGTGGCGCAGGAATTTCCACCTTACCCTCCAAAAGATGGTTTTCTCTGAATGAACGTGAAATTTCTAGTATTTTATCTAAATCGTCGACATATTCCTTTATAGGTTTTAATACACGTGAGGTTATTCTTGATTTGCTTTTTCTTGATAGAAGCGCGTCAGTTTGATCACTTCCAAGAATAAGAGTACATTTTACTAAAGTAAGATGAAATGACCAATCAATGATTTCATTATCACTATTTAAATTGATACAAAGGCTAATTGCTTCATTCTTTTCACCAAATTTAAATTCAGAATCATTTCTTACGGCTTCACCAAGGTAGTTTTGCCAATCATTTAATAAGGGTAATGATTCAAAGAATTTGAATAATATTTCTAGAGATTTTTTACTATTTAGATCTACTCTTTCTGCAATATTATTTGTATGTATCCATAATTTAGTATTTTTATTTTTTCCCTGCTCTATCTGAATCATTGGGAGCATTGGAGAACTATTAGAATTCCAACTTTTGAATAAATAAGAGTTTTTATCTGTAAGGTCTATCCTCTCCCTTGGTTCTAATTTTTTTGATTCAATATGATTCAAATCGTATGATTTAACGATATTGCTTTTAGATAAAACAAAGTCTGTATCATAGTCTTCATTATTGTTTAGTTTTAGTTCTTGTATCACATGACCTAGTCCTTCTTCTTGACCTATTGGAAATCTATCAATCTCAACTTTTACTATATTCTTATTGTCTGGAATGAAAGTGTATTTTTCATTCTCTTTTGGAAGTTTAATTTTAGAAAGGATCCTATCGTCTATTGGGATTGCATATACATCATTGTTTATTATTTCTACTTTAGAAAGAAGTATTTGATTTGATCTTTCAAGAATACAATCAACTATTCCTTCAGGTGATCTTCTCCTATATCCCTCTTTTATTATCCTTACTAAAACTTTATCTCCATTCCATGCATAGTTAAGTAGATTTTCTTTAATGTAGATATCTTCTTTGTCTTTTCCTCTTACTGCGAAGCAATAGCCTTTGCTACTACACCTTATTTTGGCGACAAGATGATCATTATCCTTTATATAAGTATATTCATCATTTTCATTTTTATTAATTATTTCAAGTTTTTCTAGAGCTGTTAAAGCAATATCTAATTTATCCTTATCAGACTTCTTTGTTATTTTTAATAATCTGCATAATTTTTTATATTCTAACCCTTCTGACTGATTAAGATTATCAATTATTGAAGATGATGTGAACATGATCTAAATGAAATTATAAATTAATTTAGGGTATATACTTCATTATTACACCTTATTATCCAAGCTTAAAACTAATTATTTTCTTTATCTTCTTTTTCTTCCTTTTCGATCGTAAATGAGTTGATAAAAAGCCTTATACCAATGATGAAAAATGTAATGGACGCTATTGACTTAAGAACTACTTCGGGTAAAAAACTTGAAATTGAACCACCTGTTAAAGCTCCTAGTAAACTTGCAAAAACAAGTGCTGAAGAAGATCCTAGAAAAACTGCTAATGGTTTATTTGAAGTGCCACTTATAGTTAAAGTAGCTAGTTGAGTTTTGTCACCTAATTCAGCTATGAAAACGGTTAAAAATGTTGATAGTAATAAACTTAAAACCATTTATAAATAATTTTTGAATGTTTCATAAGCTAAAAATATACTTATCAATATCATTAAAGTACCAGTAGATAAAGCAAATTTGCTAGGTGATATTTTTTTTGATACCCATTTACCAATAAGAACTCCTACTATGCTTGAGCTTATTAATGCTAGAGAACTTCCAAGAAATACAACTATTGGCCTGCCCGATTCAGCAGAAAGCATTAATGTGGCTATCTGAGTTTTATCGCCAAGTTCAGCAATAAAAATTGTTGTAAAAGTGGTTATAAATATTGAAAAAAAACTTTTTTCTAGATTGTTTTCTTTTTTTTCTACTTTACTATTCATTTTCCTGAAACAGCAATTCTAAAAGTTTTCATCTCTTTACTTTGGTATCCATAATTTGATGAAATATGCTGTTTGCAGCAATCTATTAAAAATTTATCACCAAATTTCAAATATTCTTTAAATGAAGTTGAAAATTCACTTACCCGGCAAAAATGTGGTCTGGTTTCATAAATTAAGCATTTTTTATTTTCTCTGTCCAGATTTTTACACCAACCGTCTTTAGCCGTCATCGAATTTATCAAAGCTATATCTTCTTTGTTAAGTTTGTTAGCCAAATCGCTTCTTTCGTTCAAGTCGAATTTACAACAAGCTCCACAATTTTCTATACATGTCCATGATTTCATAATTTAATTCAATCTTGTAACGTATCAGTACAGTTTCGTCATTTATTTGTAAAAATAGTATCACAAAACATATTCATTAATCATGGCAACACTTATTCCTTTGGCTGTAGTTGCGTTAGCAGGACCAGCAATAATTGCTCTTGTATTTTACCGTAAATAAAAGAAATTTTTTTGGTGACTTATCTGGAGGGCGTTTATTGGGATTTAGATGGTACCATCGCAAATACTGAATTAGAGGCACATTTACCTGCTTTTAACAATGCTTTTAATGACCTTGGTATTGATTGGAATTGGGGTACTAATACATATATAAAACTTCTGAAGATAAATGGGGGCAAAAATAGGATTTCTTATTACGCTGGATCTAATAATGATAATTTCTCAGAAGATTTAATTCTCAAAATTCATGAAACAAAGCAGTTTCATTATTTAGAAATAATAAAAAAAAATTGCGTTAGTTTAAAAACTGGTGTTTTTAGACTAATAAATGAATTACATAGAAAAAAAGTAAGACAATTTATTGTTACTTCAAGTTCAAGAATTCAAGTCAATCTCCTTGTTCATTATCTTTTTAATGGTTTCAACCCTTTTGAGTTCATTATTTCAAGCGAAGACGTTGAATTAAAGAAACCAAATCCATTACCATACTTAAAGGCAATCCAATTAAGTGGTATAAACAAAAACAACTCAATTGTTTTTGAAGATTCTAATCCAGGATTGAAATCTTCCTTGGCAGCTAACTTGCCAACAATTTTTGTTCCTTCTAATATCCCAACTGTTCTTGAAGAAAATATTAAATTAGATTGTATTTTAGACAGTCTTGGTGATCAGAATAATGTGGCAAATGTAATTAAAGGCCCTAAACTAAAAAAATCATATGTTGACTATAACTTTCTAAGTGATTACCTAGTGTCTTTGAGTAATGCAAAAAACTAATTTTTCAAGAATCACCTACCAGTTAAATAATTTATTTTTTGGTTTTCTAAGTGATACTTGGAGAACAAAATCTATTGGTCTAATTTCTGTTTTGACTGGTTATTTTTTGTTCGCAAATTTTATTACAAAATTTATATCTGAAGGTAAAAATGAGTTGATAATGGTCCCAATAATTATTATTTTTATTGAAATAATTATAAGAATTAGACCTGCCGCAAGTTCAAAATTTTATTATCTATGGACAGTAATTGATAAAATAAGAATTGGTGCAATATATGCCGTTATACTTGAAGCATTTAAATTAGGATCTTAAAAGCTACTCTTCTTCTTCTTCTTCAATAGGATAAACAAATCCTTGAGCTTTTCCAGTTAAAACTGATTTACCTAAAGATATAGCTTTTTGAGCTGCTAGTGCTGCTTTTCCTTTCCAAACAGCGTGCCTTTGGTTCCTTTTGCTCTTTGATTTTTTCTTCTTTGGTACAGCCATTCTGTTTCTTTATTTCCTTATAATAATATAACCTTTAACTGGTTATCTCCAAAACTTTTGAGTATATTTTGTTTATATACGTCAATTTTTTAAATAAGCATATATGCTTTATTAATCAATTATAAAGATTAGTGTTTAGATCAAAATTCTCATATTCAGATTCTAAATCAAGTTATTCGGATCTTCTAGAAGATATAGAGACGGGGAAAATAGAATCAATATTTTTCTATCCAAGGCAGAGGGAAATTGATGTTCTGTATAAAAATGGCGATAAATTTAAAATACCTATCCTTTACAACGATCAATTAATCCTTGAGAAGGCTACTGAAAATAGGGTAGATCTTACTATTAACAATAGTAGAAAAGAGGCCTCAGCTGCTAATTCATTTGCTTCAATAAGTCTTTTCCTGATTTTCATATTAGCTATAGTTTTAATCTTGAGGAGTACATCAAAATTGGCTTCAAGGGCTTTTGGTTTTACCAAAAATCAAGCTAAATTTGTAACTATTGATGATGTAGAAACAAGATTCGATGATGTGGCTGGCGTCCCAGAAGCCGCTGAGGAATTAAAAGAGGTAATAACATTTTTGAAAGAACCAAAGAAATTTGAAAATCTTGGAGCAAAAGTCCCTAAGGGAGTTCTTCTAATAGGCCCACCAGGAACAGGTAAAACATTATTAGCTAAAGCAATTGCTGGTGAATCAGGAGTGCCTTTTCTATCAATATCGGCATCAGAGTTTGTAGAACTTTTTGTTGGTGTTGGAGCAAGCCGAGTTCGTGATCTGTTCACTAAGGCTAAGGAAAAATCTCCTTGTATAATTTTCATTGATGAAATTGATTCCATTGGTAGACAAAGAGGGTCTGGTATCGGAGGTGGAAATGATGAAAGAGAACAAACCCTTAATCAGCTTCTAACTGAATTAGATGGTTTTGCTGATAATTCTGGGATTATTGTTTTAGCAGCAACAAATAGACCAGATATTTTGGATGCAGCATTATTAAGACCAGGTAGATTTGATAGGAAAATTGAAGTAATGCTTCCAGATTTAGATGGAAGAAAAAAAATTCTTTCAGTTCACTCACTTTCCAAACCACTTTCAAGAGAAGTAGACTTAGGATATTGGGCTTCTAGAACAGTTGGATTTTCTGGAGCAGATCTTGCAAACTTGATGAACGAGAGTGCTATTCACTGTGCAAGAGACGAATCTAAATTAATCAGTGATCTTCATATTGAAAATGCTCTTGATAAAATTACCATTGGCCTGAGAAGCTCATTAATAACTTCTCCTAATATGAAAAAAATTATTGCTTATAACGAAGTAGGTAGAGCAATTGTATCTGCTGTGAGAAATGGAATTGATTCAGTTGATAAAATTACGATTTTACCTAGATCTGGATCTATAGGAGGATATACAAAAATATGCCCAGACGAAGATGTAATTTCTAGTGGATTGATTTCAAAAAAATTATTATTTTCAAAAATTGAAATTGCTCTAGCTGGAAGAGCAGCAGAAACGATAGTTTTTGGTGAAGGTGAAATTACACAATGCTCAGTAAATGATATCTCTTATGCGACAAATATCGTAAGAGAAATGGTTACAAAATATGGATTTTCAATTATTGGTCCAATTTCAATGGATTCTGATAATAATGAAATGTATTTAGGAGAAGGATTATTTAGAAGAAAGCCTCTCATAGCAGAAAATACCAGTTCTAAAATAGATAATGAAATCATAAATATTTCTAAAATTTCATTAAATAATTCAATAAAAATATTGAAAAAAAATAGAGTCTTACTAGATAAATTAGTTGATATACTTTTAAATCAAGAAACTATAGATAAAAAAATTTTTAAATTAACAACTTCTAAATTGTTGAAAGTTTGATTTAATTGCTTTAAATTAAAAAAAATATTTTCTTGATAATTAAAAACAATACAACGAAGTTATTAGTTACACTTTCATTTTTACTTATTCTTCCATTTGTACAAAAACAATGGTTTAATTTGTATTCACTCAATATTAATGATATTTCCTTTTATTCAATCCTTTACTATTTGAGTGGTGCAATATGTCCATCTTTGGTCTATTTAAACTCTTTAAAAAACTATACATACTATAAATTTACTAAGGATAAAATCCATAGTATAAAAATAATTAAAGGGAAGAGATTATTATTCTTAGTAGCAATAAATTTAATATTTCTCTCTTACTTAATAGCTGATTATATATATATAAATTTTGATCTTATATTTAATTTATTTCTTGAAGAGAATAATGTCCCAAAACCGGATATTCCACAGTTAAGTTTTTTCATTTTTTTAATTTCTATCCTATTAATTTTTAAGAAATCTAGATTTCTGTTAAAAAAAATAATATTGGTAAATTTTATTTTGATTTCTCTCTACCTTTGGCATTTTCAAATTAATAATATTAGTGTTGATGATCAGTTTCATATTTATAGATATTTTGGTTTTAATGACTTAAATTTAATTAATCTTTTTATCCTAGTCGCCATAGAAATTTCTTATTTTACGTGGTCCTTCTTATCATATAAAACTAATTTGAGCGATTGGATCGTGCCCAAACCTCAAAAAGAGGATTATATCCCCTTTTTGAATATATTTATTTTTTATTTTTTTATAATTATTTACTACTCAATACTTACTTAAATGTTTCTAGTTCTTCTACTTCTATAGCGCAGAAAAATATTCTTTACTACCTTTGGGGTCCTCTAACATTGTTTTCTCCCCGGGGGTCCAGTTTGCTGGACATACTTCATCGGGGTTTGCCGCAACGTATTGATAACCTTGAAGAATCCTTAGCGTTTCATCAACATTTCTACCTACCGGAGCCTTGTTAACAGTCGTATGCATAACTACTCCTTCGGGATTGATAAGAAATAGACCTCTATCAGCCTCACCATCATCATTTAGAACATTGTATGCCTGGCATATTTCTCTTTTTAAGTCAGAAACTAACGGATAGTTAATATCTCCTATACCGCCTTCATTTCTTGGGGTTTGTATCCAAGCCAAATGACAGTGTTTGCTATCAACTGATACCCCAAGTATTTCCGTATTAAGTGCCGAGAAATCTTGGTATCTATCACTAAATGCAGTGATTTCAGTTGGACATACAAATGTAAAATCTAGTGGGTAAAAGAATAGAACAACCCATTTACCTCTTAGACCTGAAAGTGTAATCTCCTTAAACTCTTGATCATATACTGCTGTAGCACTAAAGTCTGGTGCTTCTTGGCCAACTCTTAAGCTCATGAAAAAATTTGTCCTTATTTAAATTATGTATGGTCTGAATGACCGTATTAAGTATTATAATTTTATTAATAATGAATTAGCAAGTTTTTTTTTAATTCAATGAAATGGCACTATTCCTTTACTAGGAAATTTACAATTTTGAATCACAATAAACTTTTAAAAAATCTCAAAAAGGAGTTAATTAAATATCCTATTAACAGGCTTGACAATAGAAATTCGAATTAAAAGAAATTTTATTTTATTTAAGATTCCTTAAAATTTATATCCCTATAATTAGGAATATTCTTTTTAATATTTTCAATTATGGCTAAATATATTGAAAGACTAAAGGAAAAAGTTAAAATAAAAAAAATTGATTCTAATCAGCCAATTGGAGCTTGGATTTTCGTTGTAATTTTGAATATAGTTGGTTTTGCAGGTTATTTTTACTTAAAAGTAAATAATATACAACTAGGTAGTTAAAAACTTATCTTATTTCCTTCTTAATTGAGCGACAAAAATTTTTTAGTCTTTCATTTCTCGTTAAGTCAGGTAAAGTCCAAATTGATTCTGTCTCAGGTAGTGGATCTTTGCTCCATTCTTTGAATTCTTCCATTATCGAAGCATTATTTAATTTTGATGAATACTGTTTACGTTTTTTTAAGTACTTTCTTATCACTATAAGATTTGCCTCAATATATTCCCTCATATTAAATACTTAGTCTTATATTAATTTATCATCTAGCAAGTTCTACTTTAAAGAAAAGATTAATTAGACATTTTGAACTGCTTGAAAAAGTCCAAACGAATAACCTCCTATTAGAATCCAGCCAAGTACGCTTGATATTATTGTAGATCTTCTATTATGTCTCCTTAAAGCTGATTCAATCATTTCATTAACTTCATCTCTATTAAGATATTCTTTCTCTGAGTTTTTTTTCATTTTTTTTTCTTTTTACAATAAACGAATTTATAAGAAAGTGAGCCTATGATATTTTCTTATAAGAAGAATTTTATTTTTGATGAATTTATAAATAATTTTTATATTTATCATAAAATATATAATGAAATCTTAAGAGAAAATTATTAAATTATAAGATAAAGTATTTGAATTGAAGGATAATTGTTTTTATACAAACAATGAATATTAATGATAAATCTGTTTTAGAAATGCTTAATAAACTTATTGTTATTAATAGGCTAGATAAAAGTCAAATTCTTCAAATGGTCAATTTAGTTTCAATATCAAATGATATAAATGATTTAAAGGATAACTTGAAATGGGAATGTTCTAAATCATTTCATCAAAATATTTAAAATACATATACTCATTGTTTGATAATTATTAATTCTTGAAATTTATAAAATAGATACTTAATAGTTAATTGAATTAACTTAGAGTTTTATAAATGATTTATATAAGCTATTCAAATAAATTTTTGATAGTAATTTTTCTTATAAGAAACTTGCTCTTGATTACTAAAATTAAGTGTTGTTTTCTTATCCTTGCTAAATGATTTAATTAATATTGTAGAAGTGATTATTATTATTAATATTATTAGTAAATCTCCAACAGTAATCCCTCTCTCCTTTAGATTCATGATAAAACATATATTTAGTTTAAATATACCCTTTCTTATTTAATAAACTAATATTTTTAACAAACTCGCTAAAAATACACATGAAGGAAATATAAAATAAATATAAAAATATTGAGACTATATCCTTTTAAGTCATATAAAAAAAATAGATGAATTCATTATATGCAAGTCAAAAAAATAGTTAGTAGTTCCAACACTCCTGATTTTTTCTCTAAAGAGATGATTATCACAAAAAAATCACTTAACGAAAATCAACTCAAATTTACTTATCAAAAACAGTTAATCTCAGATCTAGATAATAAGCACAAGGAATGGTCAAAATCGATTAAAAGTAAATTTTAAAAGCTTTCGTCGATTATATTTAAAAGTTTATTTCTTTTAATTGTATTTTTTTCTTCCCAATTAAGTGTTACTTCATCATTAATGATAGGTTTTGCGTCATAAGCTAGATACCAAAGAAAAAATCCGACAGGAAATAATAAAATATGCATAGCAAAATTAGTTGACTTAAATCAAATATAGTGCAACACTTATAATGTGCAAGTGTGACACTAATTTTTTTAATTATGCCCTCTCCGAGGAAAAGAATTGGCTTTTTGCCAAGTGAAGAAGTGCATGAAATTATTGAAAAATTGTGCACAGCTAATGAGTTTAGTCAGTCAAAAGTCACAGGTTTATTGGTTGAGGAAGCGTTGAGGTCTCGAGGCGTGTTAGATGAATCTTATGGTCAAAATCAAAATCATAAAGAGGAATTTATAAACTTTTCTATTGAACATCAAACATTTTCTGATAATAATAAATCTCCACTTAATGTGGACGAATATGCAGTTAATAAAAAAGTATTATCTGATGATATCAAAATGATGCATGAATTTATTGAGTTTAAGTATTTTAAGAAAGTTATGAAGCGAAATAACAACATTATTGAATAAATAGTGTCACACTATTAATGTTTATACGAGAATGCTTTTCAATGGAATTTAGAAATTAAGAAAAGATAAATATTTTTGAATATTTCTAATCAACTTCTGAAAGAGGGATCCAAAATAAATTAAATCTTTAAAAATTCAGCGGACTAAATCCTCGTGGAGATATGAACCTTAGCCCGCTTTAAAAAAATAGCAATAAAAAAATATAAATACAATAAGTATGTAAATTTACTTTTGATTTAAAATTTGGAATATAACAACTCTAAATATAAATGGCAGTAAGTGAATTAAATGAAGAAACACAGGATCAAATATGTGATCTTCTTGAAAATCTTCAGCAAATAGAGAAACTTAAAAATAAAGATATACGAATTTTGCTTGATAAGATAGTTAGAAAATATTGAGGAAAAGTATTAAATAAATGAAACGCCTATTAATGCCACTACTAGCTTCGCTTACTTTACCAAGTGTTATACATAGCTCCCACTTAAATAATCAGAGAGAACTTATAGTCACATCAGAAAGCACTAGGGAATCAATCGAATTGGCAAAATACCTAAAGATAATGGTGTAGTTAAATATTCAGCATATTGGTGTTCTAATTGCCTAAATCAAAGTGAATTATTTGGTGAGCAAGCATATAAAGAACTTAATGTAGTTGAATGTGCACGAGATGGCATAAACAGTCAAACTCAATTATGCATTGATAAAAAAATTAAAGGTTTTCCCACATAGGAAATCAATGGAAAACTAATTTTAGGTGTACTTTCACTAAAAGAGTTATCAAAGTTGACCGGATTTAAGAATTAAGGAAAATGTAAGATGATTAATGGCTAGATATTAAAGGTTATTTCTTGAGTACTTTTCATACATCCTCCAGCTGGATAGTTAATTACTTTTTTTGATATTAATCCAATGCTTATAGCAACTATTCCAATACCAAATAAAGCTCTTGATCTTTTGCTTGAGATGAAATATTTCATTGGGTATTTATAAGAATTAGATACTAGGGATTATTAAATTATAACGTGGATTTTTTGTTTAAAAAAAATAACAAGTAACCCTAAATCTATAATTTTTTTAAATAAGGTTTAGATATTAGATATCTTGAAAATCCTTAATCAATAAATGCTTATATATCTTTTTTCGGTATTTTTAGCTTGCATTTGATAGTCTTCTTAAAATTAAAATGAGACTTTTATTTTTTATGAAGAATAAAGAATTTAATGTGACTCAAGGAATGGCTTTGTTACTTTTGAAGCCATTAAATTTACCTGCTAACTACGTCCTAAATCTAATTATTTGCATAACTAATCCTAGTAACAATATTGGATACTAATAGTCTTCCCAAACTGGTTTAGTTCTCCTCCAACCCTGAGCAATTAACTTTCTCCATTCATCTCTAGCTTTATCAACTTTAAGTTCTTCTCTGGTTGTCATAAGAGGTGGTTCTTTTCCTAAAACACCAAGAATTCTTCCAGAGTCAATAAACATATATTCAAAAAATTTATCTTTATTTTGATTATTCTTTGAAAACCTTTTAACCTTTGTTCGGTTCGAATTTATAAGCCAAAAGTTTTCTGTCAATCTTTCTTATTTTATGTTTTCTCAATTGGAGCCATTGTTAATCCTTTGCTGAATAGTTGCTCATGATATAGCTCTGCCTGCTCAAGATTACCTCTCCACACCTCCGCCGACCCTGTCTTGTCAACTTTGATAGTTAGATCCCATGCCCTTTGTTCACTCATGCATGGGATTATTGTTAATAGACAATTTGCGACATGCTGAAAAGTATTAAAATTGTCATCAAGAACTATAACTCTTGCTTCTGGATATTTTGCTTTAGATTTCTTTGGATCTAAGACTGTGTCGAGTGAATTAAACATTATTATCTTTAATAGTTTAATTAAATTAAAATTTCACGTATGTTCTTCAATTGAAAAGTATTGAAGATGTCTCGAGCGTGACTTGAACACGCGACCTGCGGGCTATGAATCCGCCGCTCTAACCAGCTGAGCTACCGAGACATGGGAATATTCTAAGGCATTGGTTGTACTTAGTTACCATTTTTAAAATTTATTTGTTTGTGGGCCTCATATATAGCAATTCCACATGCTACAGAAAGGTTTAGACTTCTAACACCTTTTTGATCATTGTTTCCAGTCTGTACATTAGGCATAAATATTGATATTAAAAAGTCACTTTTATTAATAATGGAATCTGGCAATCCTGAATCTTCTCTCCCAAATAGCATAATATCATCTTGCTTAAATTTAAAATCCTTCAAATACAATCCATTTTTTTTACTAAAAGAAATTATTCTTTTTGATACTTTTGAGGTCAAAAATTTTTCAAAATTTTCATACTTATTAACAGTAACTAGAGGCCAATAGTCTAATCCAGCTCTTTTTAAATATTTATCTTCTAGTTTAAAACCTAAGGGTTCTATAAGATTTAAAGGTATATTAAACGCAGCACATGTTCTGGCAATATTACCAGTATTTTGAGGGATTCTAGGTTCAAAAAGAGCGACTTCCAATGTTAATAAGGTATTTCAATACTTATTTCATCTATTTTGATTGCTCTGCCGTTTATTGCCAGCCAATTATCTTTTGATATTTTGGTTATTCTTTTTTGAAGTTCGCCGATTCTTTCAATATAAGTATTACCAATTTTATATTCAGATACAAGACTCCATCCTACTTGTTCTCCAACAATAATTGTTATGTTATTTCTTTTCATTAAGAGACTTATAAGTGAATTCATTTTTGTTATCCATTTATTTTGGTCCTTGCCAATACTTTTCATAACGAATCCACCAATCGAATCTATTAATAATGGACCTTCTTCTTTCCTTAATGTATTTAATAGATCTGTCGTTTCTATTAATTTCCAATCTTTGGGCCTTCTTTTTCGATGTAAATTAATTTTTTCTTGCCATGCTTTATCATCCAAATTGTTATCAGATAGGGCAACATATGATAATTTTTTTACCTCCTTTCCAAGATGTTCTGCGAATTCACTTTTGCCACTCTTTGTACCTCCTGTAATAAAAACTATATGAGATGAATATTCACTAATACTTAAATCTTTGGTATTCATAAATTCTCTATTATTTAGAGAAATACCACCATGTTGCTAAAGGAATAATTGTGGCAACAACTAGCAAACCTATAACTATATAAATAGCAGTTGAACTCTCAGTATCTTTTGATCTCATAGTGTTGAAATTTGGATCCACTACAGGGTTGTCAATAGATGAAGGCTGACTTTTTTCATAATTTATAACAGCCTTTTGTTGAGTAATACCAAAATATTGATTTATACTAGAAATTTCATTTGCGTATGTAGTCGAGGGGATAAGAATTAAAATTAAGCCTGTAAAGATAAGAGAAAGTATATATTTATTGATGTTTAAGTTCATTTTAAAAGGTTTTGGTTAATTATATATTAAAAACCATATGTTTGAGTAATTTTGAATGTACTAAACAATATAATATTTGCATAATTTAAATAGAAATAACATATTTAAAATATGGGATTCAATGGGAAATCATTAATATTAGTCGGTGCATTACTCTTTATTTTTCAGATAGCAAATTTTATTTCAATAGAGACAATAACTCCCGAGCTTGAAAGAGCACAAGTTTTAGCTGCAATAGCTTCGTTAATTATTATTTTGATAGGTTTTTTATTTAAACAATTTGAGCCATTAGCTGGTGAGAAAGCTGCTTTAAAAGGCGAAAATAAGTTTCTCTTCGATAGAAACATGCCAGATGAAGTTATTGATGAACTTGCATGGGGTTCTGAAGCGATATTAACTTCTACTGCAGCAGCAGCAATATTAATCCACAATGATGGCGTTAATATATTGAGGAGGGGAATCACTTCAAGTAATGATTTTAAGCCTGGGGAAACTTGTCTGAGATCTATAAAAGATATGAAATTAATATCATTAGCAAACACTAAATTTTATCCTGGAAGAGATGAATTTTTTAATTTTTGTGCCGAAATTCCATCTATCTTAGTTGTACCCATAAATAATAAGGCTTTTATATTGATAGGAGGCTGGAGTGCTAAGTGTTTTACGAAGTCTGATGAAAAATGGATTAATAACTGGTCGAAAAAAATTAATAATATATTTGCAAAAAATAAAATTTAAAAATAAATTATTGATTTAACTCTTTTATCTTTTGCTTTAAAACTTACTGATTCAGTATCTAAATTATAGTAAGCATTTTCCGAATTTATTTCATATTTATTTTCATTATTTTCATCTTTTATTATATATTTTACGGGGTTGAAAAATTCAATTATGTTATCTGAACCCAAAATGGCTTTTCCCGAATTTAACAGGATATTTTGATTCTCAAATCTTATATTACCTTCTAATAGATAGTTAGTATTTTCTATATTCCATATAAAATTATCAGCATATAAAATATCCCCATTTTTTTTAAGAGTTTTTAATTTAACATTTCCGTTCAATTTCAGGAGTTTATTGTTGTCTGATAATGAAGATTCTTCTGAACTAATAATATATTTAGTTTCTTCCCCATCGAGAATATTAATGATAGGTTTTTTTAATTCAAACTTTAATTCAATATTGTCATAACTTGAATTTGGACTGGTAATTGAATATATTTTATCCCCACTTTTTGAGAAAATAGTCATATCTAAACCGTCCATGTTTTGTTTAACTTTATTTTCATCAATTGCATTTGGCGCGCAACCCAGCATAAAAAATGGAAGGAAAATTATTAATCTATAAATGTTGCTCATACTGCAGTTTATTTATGATTGGAGTGGGTTTAGGAAGACTTGAGTTATTTTCTAATAATCCCCAACTTAATTGTTGTTTCCAAGAAATTTCTTCTCTGTAAATAGAACCAAGTTGTTCATTAATTTTTGTAGATAATTCGGGCAATAAAGGTAGTAATAACAATCCTATTATTCTGGTACTTTCTAAAACGTTATAAATAATTTCTTTAACTAGGGGTAGATTATCTTTCTCTTTTATTAACAGCCATGGCTGATTATCATTCAAATATAAATTTGTATTAATTGCTAGGCTAAGTACTTCATTGGCTGCTAGATCTAATTTGTAGTTATCAAAGTTATAAATATAGTTTTCGACTGCAATTTTGGCATAATTCTCTAATATATTTTCACTTGAATTTTTTTCATTTTTTGGAACTTTATTATCAAACCATTTTCTAGACATAGATGATGTTCTATTTAATAAATTGCCAATTGTATTAGCTAAGTCATTATTGATAATGTCAACAAATCTTTTATCTTGAAAATCTCCATCATTTCCTAGTGATATATCTTTAATTAGGTACCACCTTACAGGATCATTTCCATATTTTGTAAGCAACAAATTAGGGTCGAGTACATTTCCCAAGCTTTTACCCATTTTTTGCCCCTCTCTTGTAAGAAACCCGTGCCCAAAAACCTTTTTAGGAACATTCATATTGGCAGAAATGAGCATTGCAGGCCAATATACAGCATGGAATCTCAAAATATCTTTACCAATAAAATGAACATCAGCTGGCCATCCGCCATTAATTGATTTTTCCAATGAATGTTCTGTCTCATCAGAACTAATGGCACTTACATATCCAAGTAAAGCATCAAACCATACATAAAAGGTATGGTTATCATAATCAGGAACAGGAATTCCCCATGTGACATTTGTTCTTGAAATTGAAAAATCCTTCAAGCCTCTAGACACAAAACTTATAATTTCATTCTTCCTTTCTTTTGGCTCTATAAAAGAAGGTTCGTTGATTATGTTCTCAATTTCTTTTTGATATTTTGAAAGTCTAAAAAAGAGATTCTCTTCATTTTTCCATTCTAGATTTTTTTGATGTATAGGACACTTGTACGTTGATGAGTTTTCTGGATTATCTTTAAATTCTTCACAACCAACACAATACCAACCTTTTTGAACTCCCATATAGATATCATCCGATGCTTTTACTCTTTCGTAAAATTCATTAACAACAAATTCATGATTTTTTGAGCTTGTTCTTATAAATTTATCAAAGGATATATTCCACTTTTTCCAATTATTATTAAAGACTTCTGAGATTTCATCACAATGTGATTTTGGTTCAATACCCTTTTCATTAGCTGTTCTTTGTATTTTTAAACCATGTTCATCAACACCCGTGATGAACATAACATCTTCACCTGCAAGCCTTTTATACCTAGCTATTGAATCACAAATTATTGTTGTATATACACTTCCTAAATGAGGTTTATCATTAACATAGTATAAAGGGGTAGTAATGACAAAAGTCATAAAGCTTTTTTTATTAATACTAACAGATATTTTTTTAAACTAATAACAACCTATTATAATTATTATCTTATTAATAAATAAACTCTAAAAGATTACTATCATTTATAATATATTTAACTTTATATATTTTATTACTATATATTTCTATTGATACAAAAAGAGTAATAAGTATTTCTAGTGAATAATCTGGAAAATAAACCAAAGCAATATTTTTTTTATGATTAATCCACTTAACGAATATTATTTTATAAAAAGGTTTTTTTTCATTCTTAAAAAATATTGTTAAATACTTAAATTTATCATTTTTAAAAATATTATTATTCTCTGCTTGTCTATTCTTTGAATAATCAATAATTTTTGAGACTGAATCTTTACTAAGAAAGTCGTAATTATTAATTTTATTATATACTTGCCTTTGTATAATTAAATCAAGATATCTTCTTAATGGTGAACTGCATTGTACATACATATTAAGCCCTAAAGATTCATGAATACCTGGCTTAATTGTTATGTAACTTCTTCCCATATATTGTTTTAATATTATATATTTAATATCACTATCTTTGTATCTATCAAGTATTTCAGATGGATTGCAATTTAATTTCTGAATCCTAAATGCTGCCGCTAAATTATATTTATCTAAAAATAAACTTGTTACATAATTCATTAATATCATTGCTTCTGCAACTATTACTTGTGATATTGTTTTCTCTAATTTATTGATTATAATCTTATCCTTATATAATTTAATTTTACTATTAGGACTTTCGAAAATAATTGCTCCTTGTTTCTTTCTAAAAGTAATACTTTTTTCTAATAAATTTTTAATCGTAATTAATTCTATTTCTTCTTTAGGCTCTAATTCTAATAATTCATTTGCATCTTCATATGTTAATTGATATTTTGGCTTTATTATTGCTTCAGTTATTTCATAATTATTTATTGATCCGTCTTCGTTGAATTCTATTGCTGCACTAATAGTTTCGGAAATTTTATTTTGAGCTAGATTTGCCTTTTCAAGAATATCTATAGGTAACATTGGGACATATTGATCAATTAAATACAAACTGCTATTTCTCTTTCTTGCATCTAAATCAACATTTGACTCATGCAAAAAGAGTTTGCATGGATTACTAATATGTATCCATAAATATTTTTTTTTATTTCCTTCTTTTATTTCTAATGAAATAGCATCATCGACTTCATGTGGATCATCAGAGTCAATAATATATGTTTTTAAATTAGTTAAATCTTTCAAATATTTGAGATATTAATTACAGTGCAAACTATATTGAATATGAAATTATCCTTCAGGATTTACGAAAGGTAGAAGGGCTACAATTCTCGCTCTTTTTACAGCTAACGTAAGATCTTTTTGTTGTTTAGAGGTTAAACCTGTCATCCTTCTTGGTAGGATTTTACCCCTCTCAGTTATGAATTTTTTTAGTAGTTCTACATCCTTATAGTCAATAGGATCTCCAGGTTTGATAGGTGATAATTGTTTTTTAAAAATTGAATTAGGCATGATTTAATTTGATTTGATTACTTTATTTCTTTGTGAATTGTCATTCTGTTTAAATGAGGATTAAACTTTTTTAGTTCTAATCTTTCAGTTGTATTTCTACGATTCTTTTCAGTAGTATATCTTGAGACACCATTTGATCTCTTAGGATCTGTGCTTGTCCTAGCTTCAGTACATTCCAGGGTCACTACAACTCTTGTCCCTTTTTTTGCCATTTTGATTAATACTTTATTGTATAATTTTCTATTGTACATCTTCAACAAACTTTTTTGAAGATATACTCATTTCTTTTATCATCATTGATTAAAAAATATATATGAAAGTTTCTCAAAATTGGTTGAAAAATTTAGTAGAAATTACTTCTACTCCTGAAGATCTCTCTGAGAAATTGTCTATTGGTGGATTTGAGGTTGAATCGTTAGAAGATTGTTCTGAAAATGTAAATGGGGTTGTTTTAGGTAAGGTATTATCTGTTTTAAAACACGAAGGATCTGACAAACTTTCAATTTGCAAGGTCGATATTGGTAATTCCGAGAATTTACAAATTATCTGTGGTGCGAGCAATATTAAACCAAATATTTATGTTTATGTTGCTACTGTAGGTGCGCAATTGAATGCAGTTGATTTAACTATTAAAAGAAGTGAAATTAGAGGTGTCGTGAGTGAAGGAATGATATGTTCTCTGCATGAACTTGGTTTAGAGGACTCTAGCGAAGGTATAGAGGTCATTAATGATGATTTAGCCTTAAAACATGAATTGGGCACTCCAGCGTCTGACTTGCTTCAATTAAATGATTTTATATATGATTTAGCCATTACAGCTAACAGACCTGACGGAATGTCTGTTATAGGTATAGCCCGTGAAATTTCTGCCCTTTTAGAATCCACCTTAAATTTTCCAGAAATAAAACTTAAATATAATACTCATTTACTTAAGGGAATTAAACTTTGTCCAGAGGCTATAGAATCTAATTGCATTTATACAATAAGCTGCATTGATGGAGTAAATGGAGAGAAATTATCGCCTAATTGGCTTAAAGACCGTATAGAAAAATCAGGTATAAAATCTATTAATCTTCTAGTTGATTTGACAAATTATATTCTTTTAGAACAAGGCCAACCATTGCATGCGTTTGATAAAAATAAACTGTCTAATTTAATTGGTAAGGAAGTTTCTCCAGAAGATTTCTCTGTTAGAAAGGGCAAGGATAACGAAAGCCTTATTTGCTTAGATGGTAAAGAATATGATTTAAATGACAATATCACAGTTATTACTTGTTGTGATAAACCGGTAGCTATTGCAGGGGTGATAGGCGGTTTAGAAACTTCTGTAACTAATACAACCTCATCTATTTACCTTGAAGGCGCTGTTTTTAATCCAGTTACTATAAGAAAATCTTCAAAGGCGGTTGGCATAAGAACAGAATCTAGCAGCAGGTATGAAAAAGGGATTTCATCAAAAAATACAATAAGTGCAGTAACAAGGGCAATTAATCTTTTAGAAGAATATTTTTCTATTAATCCACCAATTATTAATACTTCCAATTTAATAACTAATGAAGATATATTTATTAAATTACGAAGAAATCGAATACATAAAATTCTTGGCCCATTAATAATTAACGATCAGTTTGAAAAAAGAAATTTATCAGATAATGAAATAGTTGATAAATTAACACTAATAGGTTGTACTTTAAAAAATAAAGAATATGGCTGGGATGTAACAGTAATTCCTAATAGATCGCATGATTTGATAAGAGAAATAGATTTAATTGAAGAAGTAGCAAGATTAATAGGGTATGACAGATTCGATTTAGAACTTCCTAATCCAATTAAGCCTGGAAAATTATCATCAGAACAGTTGGCATTGAGAAAAGTAAAAAATGGTTTTATAGAAAATGGTTTTAACGAGGTATTAAGCTACTCTCTTGTTCCTGAAGATAATGAAAAACTTATAAAGATTTCTAATCCTTTATTAATAGAAACAAGTTGTCTTAGAGATAATATGTGGAAAGAACATTTGGAGATAGTTAACCGAAATATAAATGCTGGTCAAGCAAGTTGTTATATTTTTGAAATTGGAAATGTTTTTCAAAAGAAAACTGAGTTCATTCAAGAAGAAGTTCTGAATGGTGTGATTTATGGAAATAAAAAATTTGGAAAATGGATAAATTCTGGTAAAGATAACGATCTTAATTATTACCAAGCTAGAGGAAAGTTGAAGGAGGCCTTATCATCTTTGAACATAAAAATTGAGGATAAACCTACTGACTCAATTGATTTTCTTCATCCAGGAAGAACAGCCAAATTAGTTATTGAAGGGAAAGATGCAGGTTATTTTGGTGAAATACATCCCAGACTAATATTAGAAAAGAAGTCATTAAAAAAAGTTTATTTATTTAACATATATATTTTTAATCTCTTGGGAGCTAGTACAAGAAAAAATAAATGGATTCCAATATATAAGCAATACCCAATTGTTCCAAAAATGGAAAGGGATATAAATTTTGTTTTCAGTAAGAAATTCTTAATTAGCGAAATAACATCACAGATAAGAAAAACAGGAAAAAATCTCTTAGAGGATGTAAATTTACTTGATGTTTTTGAAGATACTAAATTTGGAGATGATCAAATAAGTTACACATTTAGATTATCTTATAGAGATAAAGATAAAACATTACTAGATACAGACATTTCATCAATACATGCAAATATCATTTCTCATGTTGAAAAATGTTTTAATACTAAGTTGAGGAATTAACTGTATTGTTAATCTCATGTAAGACTATAAATTAGTCTCTATATGATTCTTATATAAGATAACTAATAATCCTATAAAACTATTTAATGTTGTATTATAAGGTTTATGATCAATTTGCTATCTCTACTTATATCTTCAGTGTTGTGGGTGCAAGTCCCTCAGTGGTCAGACGATTGGTCAAAATGTGCTGTTGACATACCAGATGCTTCATGTCATTGGTATATAACTGCACCAGATAATACTTTTGGGGAAGGCTTTGATTGGGCTAGCGCTCCTTGGTTTGATGCTAACGGATTAAGTGATGTCCCTAGTATTGATAAACAAACTGCCATTGAAAAGCTCCAAACCAGGTAGTACTGTCTTTAAGACAGTACAGGAAAGCGTAAAAACCTTTGTTATCAAGACTTTTTAAACGTTATTAATTTCCTGGACATTGAAAGGACATAATTCGTTGATTATTATTCAATTTTTAATTTTTCCAGGTAATAAACTGTTTTGGTATGAATCATCCAAATTGATAAATTAATTTATCTTATATATCTTTTTTGAGACTATATAATAGACTTATAATAAGTCTCATATAAGAAGTCCTATACACTAATTGTTATTTAAAAGTATATTCTATTTTCACTTCATTTATACATAATTATTGCTTCCATATATTTGAATAATAATTGACAGAAATTAGAAATTTTCTAATTAGCAACTTTCTTATATGAGACTATTTAATAGACTTAAAATTAGTCTAATTTGAGAATTAGTATACTATTTTCTATATAGATTTTTTAACAATTGATACGCTTCATTTAATTTTCTCATTTGATCTGTTGATCCTCCAGCATCTGGATGCGTCTCTAAGGCTATTGATTTATAGGCCTCCCTAATTTTACGAAACGTATGAGCGGAACCTGCGGATGTTGATAAATTCAATAATTTAAGTGCTCCATGTACTGTCATTGTTGAGTCTAAAGTTTCAAATGAATTTGAGCTATTATTTCGCTTAAATCTACTTATAAACCTTCTCATAAGTGTTGGTATTCTATTTATCAGGTCTGATGTAGCAAAAGGGTCTTCTAAAACGCCAATCATTAATAAAACAATTTCAAGGGATGGATTTTTCTTTATCCAAAATGGGCATAATTCTGACATTAATTTATTGGCTGCACTCCACGTAAAGGGTAGATTTTCAGTTCCATCAAGATTTGGCCATATATCCCTTTCAAACCAATCCATCGAAGCTTCTACTACATGATCATTAGGAACTGATCCATATAAGGTTTTCCAATGACTAATTAATTCAATTCGACATTTTATTAATTCAGTTTCTTTAATTGTATTAATTTGAATATCATTAATATTCTCCTTTAATTTTTCACTATTAATACTTCTTCTTAGATTCCTTACTTTTTTTTCAACAAAATTGGGAAGGCTTATGTTTAAGTTAGCTTTTTCTTTAGATTGATTGTTATTTGTAAATCTTTTATTCAAAGATATCTCATTAACTTCTTTTTTTACGTCTGATTTAATTAATACCAATGCAGTATCTTCATCAATATTTAAATTTTCTTTATTATTATTCTCGTTAAAGTCTATTTCTTGCTGTTGGTTCTTAGGTAGTAGATCATCTTCTTGAAGAAGTTCTTTGAGTATCTTTTCTATTACAGGTCCTCTTGCTCTAAATCCCCACTCTTTTCGTAATTGATCAAACCTGGAAATTAGTTCCTCAGGTAAATCAATTGAAATTCTTTTTGTATTTGAATTTTCAGGAATATTCAATAATATTTTCTTGAATAGTATGGAATTTATTTAATTTTATTCAAAAAAAATTGAAAGTCCATACGAAATATTGTTTTTAAATTAAAACCAATTTATTTTTATGTCACAAGTCAATTAAGTGTCTTTTTATAATAAAAACAAAAATGTTTAATTGTTATTTCAATTCATCTAGAGAAAAAAAGAGTTTTTATCAACATAAGAAATTAGAAATGCTCAATTATATTAAGGATTCACTTGAACGTAAAATTGCCTCAGTAACAGCATCTATAGAAGTTCTAGAAAGCCAAATAAGCAGAGATAAGGAAGTTGAAGTAACTAACTAGTATTCAAACAAAATTTTCTAGAAGTTTTTCAGGACCTAATTTCTTTAAATAATTAATATTTGAATTTTCAGTTACTAATAAGTATCCTGCAAATCCTAAACCGTTAATACTGAAACCATGTATATGATCGTTTTTTCTTTTTATAATAGCGATCCATTTATTAGTTATTAAAATATTGTAAGGATATATCGGTTTCTTATCACTAATAGGGTTCCCAAGTCCTAATTTCTTGCATAATTCCAAGTAAAATTCAAAAAGACATGATGGATTTTCTGAAAAATTAAATTTGGATACAACAATATTTTTTTTTAGCTTACTATCTATATCTTGATATGAGTTCATCCCTAAAAACCACTTTTCTCTAGGGCATGATATCTCACCTTTAGATCTACGCAGAAGTTGAAAATGCCTATGAGGTTGACTCGCTCCCGCAATTGGAGAACTATTGAAAAACCATAATCCACTAGTATCTTTATTAACTTGTTGGATTGCTCTCCAATCTTTAATATCTAACCATCCATTTTGAGGTTTCCATTCATTTGTAATAAGTAAAATATGACCTTTTTGTACAGGGTACTTATTTAATATTAATTGATGATTATCACCAATTTTATCAATTTCTAGTATCTTTTCCCAAGGACAAAATGGATTTTGCTTAGGACCATAAATTTTTTTTTTATTAAATTTTGAAGTATCGAGTTTCCTAATTATGAAGTCGTCTTTTTCATATAAATCTCTTGTAATAATATCAGTTTTGAGAGGATATAATGATTTACCATCAATTGATAATTGAGTTTGTTCTAGTGCTTTTTTCCAATATATTTCTAAACTCATTTAAAAAAATTTATTATTATCATTCTAAAAAAAAAAATAAACTTATAATTACTTTTTATTAAATTGATATTCTTTCAATTTTTCCAGAGGTACTGATTCTAAGACTACAATATTCGTTGATTCTAATATTACTTTTGGTGCAAGACCGTCTAATAATGCTTGCTTCCACCTATCAAGACAAATACACCAATGATCACCATCCTTTAGTCCTGGGAAGGAATAAATAGGCATGGGAGTTATTAAATCATTACCTTGTGATTTACTATATTTCAGGAAATTATCATCCATTACACAACATATGGAATGATTCCCTCCATCATTTGTGTCATAGTTGCAATATCCATCCCTGAACCACCCTGTCATAGGTGCACAACTACAAATCTCAATTTCTTCTCCAAGGACATTTAACTGATTTTGATTATTTATGGTCATAGTTTTTTTAATAATAATAAAACACCAACATTTCTTTAAAAAAGGTTGACGAGTATGGGGGGTAAGGAGGTAATAATTCTAATAAGGTTTTTTTCATTATGGATTGGGACTTTACTGAAAATATTGCATTTAAAGCTCTTTATGAAGCTTTTAAAGATAGTGATGAAACTTCCGCATTAGAATTTTTATCTAGTGATGGTGCTTCATATTATCTTGAGTTAACACAGGATGCCGCGGGTGAGGGACTTGATCTGGGTGATAATGAAACGATGGAAGAACTACAGGAAGAAATTATTGAATATTTAGAAAATAACTAAAAATTTAGCTTAAGCGCTGAAATATTTAGCTTTTGAGTGTAGTGAAATGATTGCTGTAGTACTTTGTTCTGGATGTAGTTGTTCGGATTCATCCATGGTCAAGTTTATTCTTTTAGCATCCAACAATGATAATTGTATGTTTGAATCAGATACTTTTGGACATGCAGGATAACCAAAAGAATATCTAGCTCCTCTATATTTTTGAGCTAGTATTTCTCTATTTTTGTCTGGTTCTTTAGACCTAAAACCACATTCAATACGAATTAATGCATGGACATACTCAGCTAGAGCTTCCGCTAATTGCACTGTAAGTCCATGGAATAACAAATAATCGCTATATTTATCTTCTTTAAATAATTTTTGAGAATATTCACTAGCAATATCGCCCATGGTTACTGCCTGCATAGGAAATATATCTATCGGTTTGTCATTTTTCAAATCACAATAAAAATCAGCTATGCATAAATTATTCCCAGATTTTTGTCGTGGAAAATTAAATTGGGAAATTTTATTTAATGATTTTTCATCAAATAAGAAAATACTATTATCTTTTCTCCCGCATCTGAAATATCCATAAACTGCTTTGGGTGATATAAGTTTTTTCTCTATAATTATCTCTAACCATTTATCTAACAATGGTTTAGCATATGAATCCAAATAATTATTGTATTCATCAACGCTTTGGTTTTTTCCTTTTTTTATTTGCCATTGCCCGCTAAATAAAGCTTTTGTATCTAAATAAAATATTAACTTATTTAAATCTATATCAATATCGTTCAAGACTTTCGTTCCCAAGAAAGGCGCTTGAATTGGATCTTCTTCATTTATAAATTTAGATCTTATAAAATTT
Source organism: Prochlorococcus sp. scB243_498I20 (assembly GCA_000635015.1). Taxonomy (GTDB): domain Bacteria; phylum Cyanobacteriota; class Cyanobacteriia; order PCC-6307; family Cyanobiaceae; genus Prochlorococcus_A. The sequence goes on along the minus strand of JFMR01000045.1, from coordinate 479,890 downwards.
TCTTTTAAATTTAATATGGAAGTCTCGGTATTTATGGATATAGATTTTTTAACAGCTTGAGAGTTTGATTTTGATGAGGCTAAATTAATATTTATACCTTCATTGTTAATGAAACCCTCTGTATTTGACCAATTACCCTTTTTCTTATTATCCATATATTCATTCATAAATTTAAGATCAGTGAACGCATCTTTTCCGTACAATATTTTCCCTTTATATATTTTGCTGCAGTCCTCATTTACAAATTTTGGGGTTAAGGCTGCGCCTCCTAATATTACTGGAACACTAATATTTTCATTGTTAAAAGCCTCTAAATTATCTTTCATAAAAGCAGTTGATTTAACAAGTAATCCGCTCATAGCGATGCAATCTGCATTGTATTTTTTTTGTGCATCTATTATTGCTGAAACATCTTGCTTTATTCCTAGATTTATTACGTCATAACCATTATTTGTAAGTATTATATCTACCAAATTTTTTCCAATATCATGTACATCGCCTTTGACAGTTGCTATTAAAAGTTTTCCATTTGATATGTTCTCATCTACAGTTTCCATGTATGGTTCTAAAATTGAAACAGCAAATTTCATTGTTTCAGCGGATTGGAGTACAAATGGTAATTGCATTTGACCTGAGCCAAATAAATCTCCTACAACTTTCATCCCATCTAGTAAAAAGGTATTAATTATTTCAAGAGGTTTATATTTTTTTAACGCTTTATTTAATTGATCCTCTAAACCTATTTTTTCTCCATCTATAATATGATTTTTCAGACTTTCTTCAAGAGTTAGGTTTTTATTTTCTGAAGATGCTTTTTTGAAATCTTGAATTGATAAATCTTGAAAAGCCTTTGTTAATTCTACTAATGGATCATAAATACAAATATCATCTTCAAATTTTCTTTTATCATAAATCAAATCTAAGCAAAGCTTTTTAGTTTCTTCAGAAATTTTTGATAATGGCAAAATTTTATTTGGTGCGATGATAGCAGAATCTAATCCTGCTTTAATGCATTCATCTAAAAATATTGAATTTAGATTAATTCTTGATAAAGGTGAAAGACCAAAACTAATGTTTGATATCCCAAGTATGATATGAATATCTGGGAAATTTTCACGAATTTTTAATATAGCACTAATAGTTTCTTTAGCGTTTAATCTATCTTCTTCTATCCCTGTAGATATTGGCAGAGCTAATGGATCAAAAAATAGCTCATAATCTGACAAACCACATTCTCTTGTTCTATTAATCGCTCGTTTGACAATCTTATATTTATTTTCTGAATTCCTTGCCATTCCATCTTCATCAATTGTTCCGACAACAAGACCTGCACCATACCCTAAGGCTAAATTTAGAACTTGATCAAACCTTTCATTGCCATCTTCGTAATTGGTTGAATTTATAATACATTTACCACCAGCTGACATTAATCCACTTTCCATTTTGTCTGCATCTGTAGAGTCAATCATTAATGGTAAATTTATATTGGTAACTAGTCTTGAAGTTATTTCCTTCATATCTTTCACTCCGTCTCTGCCTACATAATCAACATTTACATCAAGAACGTGAGCATTTTCTTTTTGTTGTTGCTTTGCAATTGCAACTAAGCCATCCCAATCGTCATTATTTAATAACTCCCTTACCTTTTTTGATCCACTTGCATTTAATCTTTCTCCTACTATCAAAATTGAATTGTCTTGTTTATATGGCACAGAGTTATATATTGATGAGGCAGATGGAATAAAACCACTTGAATTTTTCTTACCATTGTTGTAAGTCCTTTCAATATCAATAATTTCATCGATTATTGAAGACAGGTACTTTATATGTTCAGGTGTTGTCCCACAACATCCACCTATTAATTGAACATTAAAGTCATATATAAAATTCATTAACTGCATCTTTAATTCTATTGGCTTCAATCTATAGTGAGCTACACCACCAATATTTTCAGGAAGACCTGCATTGGGAATGCAGCTTATAGCGAAGGGAGAATTTTCAGACAAATATTTAATATGATCTTTCATTTGCTCAGGACCAGTTGCACAATTAAGTCCAAGGATATCTATATTAAATGGCTCTAATATTGTTAATGCAGAAGCAATATCAGATCCAACAAGCATAGTACCTGTTGTTTCCATTGTTATAGATACCATTAAAGGTATATCAATATTTTTACTTTCTAGAATTTCTTTTGATGCTAATAAGGCAGATTTAATTTGTAAAACATCCTGACAAGTTTCAATCAAAAGAAGATCAACTCCTCCATCTATAAGACCATAAATTTGTTCTTTATATGATTGCTTTAATTCATCAAAATCTATATGTCCTAAGGTGGGTAATTTAGTTGTTGGCCCAATTGAACCTGCTACAAACCTTGGTTTATCAACTGATGCGTATTTGGCAGCAGCTTTTTTTGCTATAAATGCTGCATTTTTATTTATCTCATAAGCCTTATCTGCAATATCATATTCATCAAGAACTATTGATGAGGCACCAAATGTATTAGTTTCTATAACATGACAACCTGCTTCTAAAAATGAATTATGAACCTTCTCAACTACCTCTGGCGATGATAAAACAAGGTTTTCATTACATCCCTCTAATTCTTTTCCTCCAAAGTCATCTGCAGTAAGATTTAAGTTCTGAAAAGATGTTCCAGTACCTCCGTCAAAAATGATTAATGGTTTTTCATCTCTATTTAAATAGGTTCTGAAAGATTCCATTTTAGGTTAAAAATAATTTATTTTAGTGAAATTCTTGTTACCCAATTATCATAGTCTTGAGAACGACCTTCTGTTATTTCTATAAGCTTATTTTTTAATTTATTCATTATTGGTCTTTCAACATTTAATTCAGTTGATTCAATTTTTTTAACTGGTGTAATTTTTGCTGCTGTACCAGTTAGAAATACTTCATCGGCTATTAATAATTCTGTTTTATCAACAGGCCTCTCAATTACATTTATTCCAAATGATTTTGCTAATTCAATTACACTAGCTCTAGTAATACCCTCAAGGATATCTTGATCAACACCAGGAGTGATTAAGTCTCCATTCCTTACAATAAATAAATTCATACCACTAGCTTCGCTTACCTTACCACTTGAATTTAATAGCAGGGCTTCATCAAAACCCGATAAACTAGCTTCTGTTTTGGCTAATGAACTAGTAATATATGCTCCACTTATTTTTCCTCTTAAGGGGAGAGATCTATCTTCTTGCCTTGTCCAACTACTCATTCTACAAGAAACACCATCTGGGGATAGATAATCTCCTAGTTCAATACAATAAATAAAGAAATTTGTTTCAATATTGTGTAACCTTGGCGCTATACCTAAATCGCTTGTATATACAAATGGTCTTATATAAATAGGTTTTTCTGGCTTGTTTCTTTTTATAACTTCTTCTAAGGCTTTAAAAATATATTCTTCAGAAATTTCAGTTAAGAGTAATTTTGCACTTTGAGATAATCTTTTTATATGTTTATCAGTTCTAAACAAAAGGAATTCTTCTTTTTTTGTTGGATTAGGTATCGCTCGCATTCCTCCAAATGCAGCAGTACCGTAATGAAGTGCATGAGTAGCTATTGATATTTTTGCTTCTTTAAATGGAATACATTTACCTTCGAACCAGGCGTATGGAAGAAATTCATGCATATTTAATTTATTTAATTAAGGTAAACTTGTTTTATCCTACTTACGTATTCTAAACCTTATTTATATATAAAAATGCACAGGATATTAAATATAGCAGGAAATGAAAAGAATAAGGATGATTTAATTGAGCAACCAGCTGCAGATTTTATTTTTATAACAAGTGTCAAGGCTGATTTAAATCTTATATCAAACTTATTGTTAGAAAAAGAATTTGCTTCATTAAAAAATAATATAAGAGCTTTAGAAATTTCTAATTTAAATTCCTCTGCTCAAATAGATAATTATTTATTAAAAACAATAAATTTTGCAAAAGTAGTCGTACTTAGAATATTTGGAGATAAAGGTACATGGAACTATGGAATAGAACAACTTTTAAATTGGCAAGCAGTTAATAAAAAAAGGAAGTTAGTAATCCTATCAGGCACCATTGACCAGGAAATCTCCTTATGTGAAATAAGTAGTATAGATAAAAATATTGCAGTAAATATTTCTAGATTACTAAGATCTGGAGGACTGGATAATTATAGAAAGTTTCTTAATTGTTTAAATTATTTAGTTGTAGATGAAAAATTAATTCCTGATGAATTTTTGAATATTACTTTTTATGCAGATCCCTATTTACATGATTGGAAAAATGAAAGTGGCGAAAAGATAGGAATAATATCCTATAAATCACTTTTTTTGGCTAATGAAATTGAAGTAAACGAAAAACTTAACTTGCAATTAAGAAAATGCGGATTGTCTCCTAAAACATTTTTTATTTCAACACTAAAAGATCATATTATTCAGAAGAAATTAATAGAAATTTTTAAAAAAGAAGATATTAAACTAATAATTACCACAACTTCATTTTCTTCATCTCAAATCAAAAATAATGAATTAATTGAAAATTCAACAAATATTTTTACTTCTCTTAAAATTCCAATTTTACAGCTTCTTTCTTCTAATAGATCAAGAAAAAAGTGGTTAAATTCATCTATTGGAATGAATTCATCTGATTTATTGATGCAAATAATTATTCCTGAATTTGATGGAAGAATTACTACCTGTCCTTCAGCATTTAAAGAAATAATTTCTAAGAAAAATACACTATATAGTGAAATAACTAGTTACAAAGCTGATCAAGTAGGTATTCAATGGATTTCAAAATTTGCAACAAATTATGTGAAACTTCAGAAACTTAATAATTTTGAAAAAAGAATTTGTTTAGTAATAAGTAATTATCCAGTAAAGAACGGAAGAATCGGTAATGGCGTTGGTCTAAATACACCATCTTCAATAATAAATATTCTTAATTGGTTAAAAGAAGAGGGTTATGATCTTGGATCTTGTAATTATCCTCAAGATTCTTCGGAATTAATGTCAATGCTTATAAAAACTAGAACTAATGATATTGAATCTCAAAATAATAAACCATTAGATTACTTACCACTTAGTGAATATTTAAAATATTGGAATTATTTAGAAATTGATCCCAAAAATATTATTGTTAGTCGTTGGGGTAAACCATCTGATGCGATCGATCTAGATAATAAAGGCTTCTCAATAAATGGTATTAGATTTGGAAAAATAACATTATTGATTCAACCTCAACGAGGTTATGACGCTTTCACTGATAGGGATATTCATTCTCCCGATCTTCCCCCTCCCCATAGATATTTAGCACAATATTTTTGGATTGAAAAAGTTTTTAATGCAAATGCTATCTGCCATATTGGTAAACATGGGACTGTTGAATGGTTACCTGGTAAATCTATAGGTCTCAGCAATAAATGTTTTCCAAATATTATTTGTCCAGCAATACCAAACATATATCCCTTTATAGTAAATGATCCTGGAGAAGGATCCCAAGCTAAAAGAAGAACTGCTGCAACAATTATTGATCATTTAACTCCTCCTTTGGATAGGTCAGAATTATATGGAAAATATTCAATATTAGAAAATTATTTAGACGAATATTTTGAAGCCAAATTATTAAATTCTAATCGGATTGAAATAATAGAAAATTCCATTTTTGAATTAATAAAAAAAGATTTTAGCGAAATTACTTTAAAGAATAAAAATAATCAAATAGAAGAAATTGATTCCTTTCTTTGCAAAATTAAAGAATCTCAAATTAGGACAGGTTTACATATTTTTGGTAATAGGCAGAATGACATTAATGAAATAAATTTATTCTTGTGTATTGCTAGAGTACCAAATGCGAACCGAATTGGTTTTACTCAATATATAGCAAAACATTTAAAACTAGATTTGAATCCTTGGACAAATCAATATGATCAAATGTTAAGTGAAAAGGATAAAAAAATATTATTGACTTTTTCCAAAAAAAACATTTTAAACTTTAGAATGGCTATTGATTTTTTGGAACAACAAGCAAAGTATTTAATATATTTGTTTTTTTACAAAAAGAATATCAATATAAAAAATCTAGAAAAATATAAAAATCAAAAAATAATAGACTATTTCTTTAATGAAAAAAAACATAATAAGTATTTTTTATTATTAAAAAAAGAGATTCTAATTCCAATCATTAATTCTTCATATAATGAGAAATTATCTTTTATTAATTCATTAAATGGACAATATGTAAAAAGTGGTCCATCTGGAGCTCCTACGAGAGGTAAAACTGAAACTTTACCCACTGGTAAAAATTTCTTTTCAGTTGATTCGAGAGGACTGCCAACTGAATCAGCATGGTGTGTTGGTTGTCAGTCTGCTTCACAAATACTTGATTTATACAAACAAGATAATGGAGAAGATTTAAAAAATATAGCAATATCTGTATGGGCAACATCCACAATGAGAAATGGTGGTGAAGACATTTGTCAAATACTATATTTATTAGGAGTACAGCCTATTTGGGATGGGCCTTCAAGAAGAGTAGTTGATCTAGAAATCATTCCTTTATCTGTTCTCGAAAGACCAAGGGTTGATGTTACTTTAAGGATTTCGGGAATGTTTAGAGATGCATTTCCACAGCTAGTTAAATTAACTTCTAAAGCAATAAATCTTGTTTCTAATCTTAAGGAGGATGATAAATTTAATCCTCTCGCAGGGGCTTCAAGGGATGGTGATTCAATTAATCGTATATTTGGGTCAGCGCCAGGTTCATATGGAGCTGGTCTGCAAGAACTAATTTCAAATTCTAATTGGGAAAATATTGATGATTTTGGAGAATCTTTTCTTAATTGGAGTAAATGGATTTACAGTGATAATCTTGAACCTATAGAGGATAAAAAATCATTAGAAAATGCTCTTAAAAATGTGCAGTTAGTTGTTCATAACCAAGATAATAAGGAACATGATATTTTAGATTCTGATGATTATTATCAGTTTCAGGGTGGATTATCTTCAGCAGTAAAAAAATTGAGCGGTAAATTTCCTGAAATGTATCATGGTGATTTATCAAAATTTGGATTATCCAAAATTTCAAAATTACAAGATGAAATTAATAAAGTTGTTATATCAAGAACACTTAACCCTAAATGGATAAATGGAATGAAGGATAATGGTTATAAAGGGGCGTTTGAATTTTCAGCTACACTAGATTACTTATATGCTTTTGATGCTTCTACTGAAGTAGTCTCAGATTGGTGTTATGAGGAAGTTTATAAATCATGGTTATGTGATCTGGATCTTAGGAATTTCTTTCTAGAGAATAATCCATGGGCTTTAAGAGATATTGCACAAAGATTTCTTGAAATTGTCAATAGAAAAATGTGGAATAATTGTTCATCAGAAGTCATTGAAAATTTAAAGAACATAATTATTAATACTGATTCAATAATTGAAAAAAACGAATTCTGAATTATCTACCTAATAGCGAAAGTCCATGACTATCTGTTCCGCATGTTTTTAGCATTGAATATTTATCTGTTAATTTATCTATTTCTGAACATACAAATAAACTAGGATTCCATACTTCATTAAGTTCATAATCGTACCAAACCTCTATTCCATCAATACCTTGTATTTTGGCCTCTGGAATTAATTTATAAAAGGGAATCCTGTATCTCGCTGGATGTGCAAGAAATGATAAACCACCAGCTAAATTTATTGCTTTTATAACTGATTTAATATTTAAATCATTACCTATTGGAGACTCTCCAAGGATGTAGGGATTTAGGTATTTACTTTTTATATCTATTCCCAATCCAATTACATGTACTAAACATCCTAAAATCAAACAATTAATTTCTATTCCCGAAATTAATGTAAAAGAATCTTTAGGATAATTTTTGAGTATATTATTTTTTTTTATATATTCATGAGCTTTAATTGTATGATGATCGGTTATTGATAAATATTTCAAGTTATTTTTATAAGCTTGTTCTAAAAGTTCATATGGTTCTAAACTTCCATCACTAAATTTTGTATGACAGTGAAAATTAATATTTTTAGGACAACTATTTTTATTAATATTCGAAGTTAATTTTACTAAGTTTTCCCTATTCATTACTTAATGAATTCTCATTTTTCTTTCTAATCTTTGCATATAATTGTATTGAAGCCAACATGAAAATAATTAGTCCAACTACGCTCCATGTAGCAACACTAGTTGGAAAATTATTTTTAAAAATAACTAAAAGTACAATTATAAATAATAATAAAGTTGGCAATTCATTTAATAATCTAAGGTTTTTTGCTGAAATAGTTGAAGTACCATTATGTAATGAATACATTATTTTATAACAATAAGAATGATAAATTACTAATCCCAAAACAAAAGAAATTTTAATTTGCAACCACTTCTCACTTAACCAACTTGGTTGCATAATAACCATGCAAATAGCCATACTTAAAGCTAATATCATCCCAGGTGTTGTTATTATATTTGCCAGCCTTTTTTCCATCAAGGTGTATTGTTTATTAAAGGCAATTTTTAATTCATTATCCATATTTTTAGATTCTTCATGATATATAAAAAGTCTTACTAAATAAAAAAGTCCCGCAAACCAAACGATTACACCAATAATGTGCAGTGATTTAAACCAGAGATATGCTTCAGCTGCCAAATTACTAGATTAATTTAAAAACATATACTTTTAATATAGTTATATTTAACAATTTCAAGAAATCTATTTTTCAAAAATTAATTAATATTTATAACTCGTTAAAATATTTATATATATCATTTACTGAATTTTTTCCAAGTCCTTTAACTTTTGATAAATCCTCTTTACTAGCTATTCTTATCGCTTCTATTGATTTAAAATGCTCAAGCAATTCTCTTATTCTTGATGGTCCTAATCCACTGATTTGGGACAATTGAGATCTATTCATTCTTTTAGATCTTTTGTCTCTATGAAAAGATAATGCAAATCTATGTGCTTCATCTCTCACCCTTCTTAATAGAAGAACTCCTTTTTGATTTTCATCAGTATCAAGAGACTTAGTAAATCCTGGAATAAATATTTCTTCATTTTTTTTTGCCAATGAACATATAGTTACTTCTTCCTCAAGATTTAATTCTTTTAAAGCTTTAATAGCTGCATTTAACTGTCCTTTTCCTCCATCAATCATTATTAAATCAGGCCAATCTGATAGGAGTTCATTGTCTAATTTACTATTCGATTTATCATTTAATATTGAAAAATCCCCTCCGCTTTTTTTAAATGTTGACCATTTTTTAAACCTTCTATGTATTACTTCATATATCGAAGCAAAATCATCACTATGCCCTACAAAAACGTTTGGATCTTTAATTTTATATTTTCTATAATCCTGTTTAGAAGGAATCCCATCAATAAAAACGACTTGTGATGCTACAGGGTCACTACCTTGTATATGGCTTATATCATAACCTTCAATTCTTTTAGGTTGTTCGCTTAATTCAAGTATTTGGGCAAGATCCTCAATTGATGATTCATTATCTTGTATACCATTTAATATTCTATCTAATTCCAATTTCGCATTTTTTAAAACCATTTCTACAGTTTCATGTTTTTTATTTCTTTTTGGGATTAAGATTTTTACTTTCTTTTTTCCTAGCTCCGTTAACCAATCCTCTATGGTTGCTTGTTTTGGAAGGTTATATTGAATTAGAATTTCTGATGGTATTTCTAAAGGTTCAACATTCATATAATGCTCTTCTAATATCTTTTGTAAAATAAAATTTTCATCTTCATTATTTAATTTTTGACTATAGCCAATTCTCCCAATGAGCTTACCAGATCTCATTTGGAAAATTTGTATACTAGCTACATTTTTTTCTGAAACTATTCCAAAGATATCTCTATTAATTGAAGAATCTGGTATTGATATTTTTTGTGATTCAGTTAATAATTTCAAACCTGAAATTTGGTCCCTTATTTTTGCTGCATTCTCATAATCTAAATCATTTGAAAATTGCAGCATTTTTTTTTGTAAAAATATTTCTAAGTCATCATTTCTTCCCTGAAATATCATAGATACTTGTTTCATTATTTTTTTATAATCGTCAGATGATATAACTTCTTGGCAAACACCTGGACATCTTCCTATTGAATAATTCAAACAGGTTCTATCTTTATAGACTGGCCTTGGTCTTTGTCTAAGTGGAAATATTTTTTTTATCGTAAATAATGTTCTCCTTAATAATCCGACATCTACATATGGTCCATAATATCTATCTAAATTATTTCTATTTCTTCTTCTTCTTGTAATAAATATTCGAGGATATTTTTCACTCCAAGTTATACAAAGATATGGATATTTCTTATCATCCTTTAAAAGAATATTAAAATATGGTTTGTTTGTTTTAATTAAATTTGACTCTAAATTTAATGCTTCATATTCGCTATCTGTGACTATTATTTCTATTTCAGTTATTTGACGAACCATCAAACTTAATCGGGGAGTTAAATCTGAATAATTATTGAAATAGCTACTTACTCTACTGCGTAGTTTTTTAGATTTACCGATATAAAGTAAGTTATTATCAATATCTTTAAAAAGATAACACCCAGATGACTTTGGAATTTCGGATAATCTTGATTTTAATAACTCCTTATTATTAATTAATTTATATTCAATTTTAAAATTATACTTGTTATTTATTTTTTCGATAGAGGAATTACTCATTTATAATGATTAACCTCCATAATTCCAGCCAGTTGCAGATAAATTTAGTGAGTCAACATCATTATTCAGATAAGCAGATTGAACCTCTCCTACAAAAACGGTATGGTCTCCATGCATAACACTTCCAACAACATTACATTCAACACCACCAACACTATCAACTAAAATAGGTAATCCAAGCTCACCTAAATTAAATTCAACAGATTCAAATCTACCTCCTAATGCTTTTTGAGGTTTAAAGAAAACAGCTGCCAGATCCTTTTGATCACTTTTGAGCACATTTAATGAGAACTTATTGGTTGACTTTATTATTTCATGACTAGAACCCTCTGCTCTAACAGCCATTACAACTAATGGTGGGGTGAAAGAACCTTGAGTCACCCAACTTGCAGTAAATCCATTTACTTCATTTTTATCCTCGTCTCTTACGCCACAAATAAATAATCCGTGAGGTATTTTTCTTAATAAGATTTTTTTTGCTTCTAGATTTAATGTCATAATTGATTTAACTAATAATTTTATTTTAACTAAATTTCTTATTCGATCATAATAAATTCATGAAAATTCTTTATCCAGGTACCTTTGATCCATTAACAAATGGGCATCTTGATTTAATAGAAAGGGCTGAAAAAATATTTGGCAATCTAGTAGTCGCTGTTTTAGAAAATACCTCTAAAACACCAACATTTAATCTTGAAAGAAGAATAATACAAATAAAAAATACTCTTTCTCATTTACCTAATATTGAAGTTATTTCTTATTCTGGTCTAACTGTTGATTGTGCAAATGATCTAAAAGCTAATCTTATTCTTAGAGGCTTAAGAGCAATGAGTGATTTTGAGTATGAACTTCAGATTGCTCATACAAATAAATCTCTTAATAATGATATTGAAACTATATTTTTATCGACAAATACAAATTATAGTTTTCTTAGTAGTTCTTTAGTAAAAGAAGTTGCAAAATTTGGTGGTGAAATTAATCACATGGTACCCCCCTCTGTTGAGAAGGATTTAAAAGAATATTTTAAATAATATTTTTGTTAACAAGATTTCAAGTAATAAAGATCACGTAATAATTTAAAAGCTTTTTCTTTATCAATTTTATTTGAATTTTGGATAATGCTTATAATTATAGGCTTTTCATTTTTATATAAAAAGCCAGATAATGCAAAGACATTTGAAAGTGTCCCAGTTTTGCCAAAAAACTTTCCAGACAATTCACTATTTACAAATCTTTTAGCTAATGTTCCTCTCACTCCCGTAATTGAAAGTGTAGATTGGTAAGCTTTAAAATCATTAAAATATCTCATTTTATCTAAAAACAATACAACTAACTTTGTTGTAATTCTATTTTTTCGAGACAATCCACTAGCATCTGCAAAGTATGCATTAGTTTCTGGTAGGCCTTTATTTTCAAGCCATCTTTTCAATTTTATATAGTTATTATCGTTCCATGTATTTGAGGCATTTTTAAAAAGAGATTCAGCCGTAAAATTATGGCTTTCAGAATTTGTTAGAGTTAATAATGAAAGAATTGGAGTTGAATATACTTTATTTATCTCTTTAAAATTTTTTAAATAATAAGTTTTTTCTGAATCAAAAAAATTTATAAATATTTTTGAATTTGGAAATTTATTTTTTAAATAATTTTTAATAAAATTTTTTAATGCATAAATATCATCATATTTATTATGATTACTTTCTATTGCAAGAGATGTAATTGGAGATCCATATTCGTACAGTTTATCAATATTTGTCCAACCATTAGGCCAATATAATTTTGAATCAATTTCTACAATATTAAAGTTAATAATTTTATTTTCTTTAACATTTGAAATTAGTTCAATTATATCCTCGTAATTAAGATCTGGATCACCTTGACCGTGTAAATAATAATCGTTTTTATTTTTAAATAAGGAAGTTTTTAAATTATTATTTAATTTATATTTACTTAAAACATAAGCTGATGAGAATAATTTTTGGTTAGATGCTGGCAACCTTGGAACATCCTCATTGTAGGAACTTATTATTTCTCCTTTATTATTAATAATTGATACACTAAAAGAATCATCAAGCGTTTGATTCAATAAAGCATCGTAAGTAGGACATATTTTGTTTTTAGTAATTATTCCCGGGAAATTAAAATAAATACTATTTAAAATAGTTATTTTCTGATTTGCTAGTAAATATCTTATTAAGAAAGGAGATGTTACTAATACAAGAAAAATAAAGAAAAATGAATATATTTTTTTTATCACATTCAACCTATAAATTTATAAAAATAGATTCATTGTCGGGTTTAATTTCAAATTCTTTTTTAAAAAAATATCTTTTATTTTCTTCTTTGAAAAGCAACCAGTTATTTGGATAAATATGCATAAGAGCAGCTTTATTTAAAGGCTGCAGAAAATAAATATTTTTCCATGTTTTGACAAAGTTTTTACGTCGCTCTCTAATAACACTTCCTATACCAATATTGGCATCTTCAAATTTTGGATTTAATGAATAATGCGTACCTTGATAATTATCTGACATTGGTTCAAATGAATCGAAATCATATGGCTGGGGTAGTATCGATATCATTGCACTATCAATATTATTTATATTATTTGATTCATTAAATGATTTAAAAGTAAAGATTTTATCTTTGATATCTGGATAGTCTCTTTGAGCCAAAGCCACAGCACCTTGATCAGCAAATGTTATGAAAACATTATTATTTTTAGACAATATCTTGTAGATGGTTATTCCAATTCTGTTAAACTTCAATCCTTCAAAATTAAATTCTATAGTAAATCTTTTATTTGAATCTAATAAACTTGGAATAATTGCATCCTCCATATTCTTAAGAGATTCATTTAAATCTTTAGGTAGTCTGTAATTGGTTTCCATTAAAATTTGTCAATACATATTTTAATAAGTTCTAAAAATTTATCTATTTCTGACTTATTGTTTATTGAACCTAAAGTAACACGAATATTTGAATATAGTTCATCATCTTTTAAACCAATATTTTTAAGTGTTGAGCTAGGTTTCCCAGATGAGCTTGAACAAGCACTTCCACTACTGATGGCTATTTTATTTTCTGACATGAAATTAACAATCTTATAGGCTCTTATAGGCTCAAATAGTTTATTTAATAGTAGAAAAGAAATATGACTGGGAAGTCTATGGTTAAGACTACCCGTAATCTTTATATGATTATTATCTTTAATTTTTTGAAAAAAATAATTTTTAAGTTTATTAATATTATTAGAAGGAAATTCAGTTTTGTAATCATATAATTTTATTTTTCCTTCAATATTCTTTAGTGATTCATACATTCCAGCGATTAATGGCAAAGCTTGTGTACCTTGTCTAATTGAAAATTCCTGAGTAAGTGATATGTCATTATTTTTTAAAATTTGTCTGGACTTTTCTTTTGTTAAAAGAATACCGATCCCTTTTGGACCTCCAAATTTATGAGCGGATAAACTTAAAAAATCACATTTAAGATCTTTCCAACTGAATATTCCATTACTTAATATTTGAGTTCCATCTAAATGAAACATTATATTTAATTCTTCACATTTGGAACCAATAAATTGAACAGGTTGTATTGTCCCAATTTCACTTTGTCCCCAAATAATTGATACAAGCTTAGTTTCTTTGTTTAAAAATTTTTCGATATTAGAAATATTTAAAATTCCATCGTTATTTACAGTCCATTCGTAAATATTCCAATTTTGTTTTCTTAGTTTATTAGCACAAATAGTTGTTGCTTGATGTTCGACATTTGTAATAACAACCCTACCATTTTTAAATTTCTCATAAATATTATTGAATACAATATTTGTCGATTCCGAAGAACCAGATGTAAAAATTATATCCTCTGGATCTGCTTCAAATATATAGGCAATTTTAGATCTAATTTTTTCAAGATATGTAGAGCATTTTATCCCTAGCTCATAGGTAGATGAAGGGTTATGCCAATAATTCCTATAAGTTGAATTAATTATATTTAAAACATTCTCAGATAATGGAGTTGTGGATGCATTATCTAAATAGATAAAATTATTTTCCATTAATTTACTAACATTGATCCTGAGAAAACCTTTTTTGCATTACCGGTCATCATCACTTCACAATCGTCTTTTGACCAATCAATTTTAAGATTACCTCCTGGTAAGGTTACTATGGTTTGTGAATTACAAAGGCCTAATTTATAGGCTGCCACATGGATAGCACAGGCACCTGTTCCACAAGCTAAGGTGGCTCCTGCACCCCTTTCCCATACTTTTACTTTGATATTATCTCTATTTAAAATTTGACAAAAATGAACATTTGTTTTTTCAGGAAATAATTCATTTTTTTCAAATATAGGACCAAGTCTGGAAAGAACAATTGACTCTATGTCTTTTACAAAGAATATTAAATGAGGATTTCCCATTCCTACGGCATAACCCATATTATTAAAATCTTTCTCAATAAATTCGTGTGAAGGAATTGAATTTATTTTTTTTTCAATTGTTGTTGGAATATTTTGACATTCTAAAATTGGAACTCCCATTTTTACTGTAATTTCATCATTTATATATTTTGCAATTTTTAAACCTGCTTTAGTCTCAATTTTATATTCTATATTTTTATTATTCATTGAATCATTTACGTGGAGATACTCAACTAAACACCTAATTCCGTTTCCGCACATTTGTGCTTCAGAACCATCAGAATTAAAAATTATCATTTTTGCATAATTATCTTCATTAGGTTCTTCTATAAAAATCACACCATCTGCTCCAACACCAAATTGCCTGTTGCAAATTTTTTTTATATCAAATATTTTATTTGCCTTGTAATTTTTATATAATTCATTTCTTCTAGAATCTATTATTACGAAATCATTTCCGTTACCTTGATATTTTTCAAAACTTATATTTTTCATTTGTAATTCATATATCTTTAATTTTAATTATAAATTATTCCTTTTAACAATCTATTTCTATTTTATACAATGGATATTAAAATAATAATTTAACAAATAAAAATTAAGTGATTTCTTCCGATAAACAATATGAGGCTGATACCAATTTATATAATCCATCTGAAATAGAAAAAAAATGGCAGTCAATATGGACAGAAAACAATTTATACAAAACCGATGAATTAACTGAGAATAGCGATAAGTTTTATGCCTTATCAATGTTTCCCTACCCTTCAGGTAATCTTCATATGGGACATGTTAGGAATTATGTTATTACAGACTTAATAGCTCGATTTCAAAGGTTTAAGGGTAAATCTGTCTTACATCCAATGGGTTGGGACGCTTTTGGTTTGCCTGCTGAAAATGCTGCGATTGAAAGAGGAATTAGTCCAAGTATCTGGACTAAAAAAAATATTTCTCATATGAAGTCACAATTAAAGCTTTTGGGACTATCAGTTGATTGGGATAGGGAATTTGCAACATGTGATGAAAATTATTATATTTGGACTCAATATCTATTTTTAGAGTTATACAAGTCAGGTCTTGTATATCAAAAGGAATCAGAAGTTAATTGGGATCCTATAGATAATACAGTCCTAGCGAATGAACAAGTTGACTCAGAGGGTAAATCTTGGAGATCTGGGGCAGTAGTTGAAAAAAAATTATTAAAGCAATGGTTTTTAAGAATTACTAATTATGCGGATGAGTTATTGAAGGATTTAGACAAATTAGATAACTGGCCAGAAAGAGTAAAAATAATGCAAGATAATTGGATTGGAAAGTCAATTGGTGCAAATATTAATTTTAATATCAATAACAATCCAGAAAAGAAAATAACTGTATTTACAACAAGGCCAGATACTTTATTTGGAGTTACTTATTTAGCAATTTCTGTAAATCATTCATTAATTAAAAAAATTACTGATCAAAAAACCATACAAGATATAGAGAATCTTAAAAAATATTTGAAAGATAATAAAAATAATGAACTTGAAAAAATTGGAATAAAAACTAGCTTAATCGCAATAAATCCAGTTAATTCTGAACCTATACCTATTTGGGTGGCAAGTTATGTTCTTGATGAATACGGAACAGGCGCTGTTATGGGTGTACCTGCTCATGATTTAAGGGATTTTGAGTTTGCTAAGAAAAACAATATAGATATTAAACAGGTAATAGTAAAGGATAAAAGTGAACAAAGTAATGAGCTTGATGATGCTTATGTAGAAAATGGATATCTTATTAATTCAAATCAATACAATGGTATAGCAAATACTATTGCTAAATTAAAAATTGCAGAGGAGGGAGTAAATAATGGATGGGCCGAAAATAAAATTCAATATCGTTTAAGAGATTGGTTAATATCTAGACAAAGATATTGGGGATGTCCGATACCAATTGTTAATTGCAAAAAATGTGGAGCTGTTCCGTTAAACCAATCGGATTTGCCTGTTTCATTACCAAAAGATATAGAAATCTCCGCTAACAAGATTAATGCTTTAGGTAATAATAATAATTGGATAAATACAACATGTCCAAATTGTGGAATAGGGGCAAGAAAAGAAACTGATACTATGGACACTTTCATGTGTTCATCATGGTATTTTTTAAGATACCCATCTTCAAAATGTTCAATTAAGCCATTTGAAAAGAATGAAATTAATAAGTGGTTACCTGTAGATCAATATGTTGGTGGAGTAGAGCATGCAATATTGCATTTGTTATATGCAAGATTTTTCACTAAAGCTTTGCGAGATAATGAACTATTTGATATTGATGAACCTTTCAAAAAACTATTAACGCAAGGAATGGTTCAGTCCGCAGCCTATAAAAACAATAAAACCGGTAAATATGTTTCTCCTTCCGATATTACTGACTTATCAAATCCTACAGATCCAATTGACAATTCTAAACTCGAAGTTCTTTTCGAGAAGATGTCTAAGTCTAAATATAATGGAATAGACCCTGAATCAGTAATTAAAAAATATGGAGCAGATACAGCAAGAATGTTTATATTATTTAAAGCACCACCAGAAAAAGATTTGGAATGGGGAGATACAGATGTTGAAGGACAATTTAGATTTTTAAGTAGGATTTGGAAGCTTTATATAAATTGTGCAAAAGATATAAATAGTAAATCTAATTCCTATCCAGATAAAGAAAAAAGTTTAATAAAGTCAATGAATATTGCTATAAAAGAAATTTCAAATGACATATTAAATAACCAATTTAACACTGCGATTTCAGAACTAATGAAGTTTTATAATTCATTATCAAATTCCATTAATGATATAAACAATAATTTAAAAATTGATGCTTTAAAAACATTTTGTATTTTGTTGGCTCCATTTGCACCTCATATTGCAGAAGAAATATGGCATCTTATAGGATTTAAAAAATCTGTACATTTAGAACACTGGCCTTCCTTTAATGCCGAGGCACTAAAGGAAGATTCATATGAACTAGTAATACAAGTGAATGGAAAAGTTAGAGACAAAGTAAATATTAATAATGATATGACTGAAGATCAAATTAAAGAATTGACTCTTAAAAGGCCTAACATATTAAAATGGACTCAAGATAAGGAAATAAGAAAAATAATTATTGTTAAAGGAAAAATAATGAATATTGTTGTTTAAGAATTTATTTTTTGAATAACTAATGAATTTGGATCTGACCAATCCCCCTTAACTAAATAATTATCATTACCGAAACATATTTCACGGAGTATAAAAAATATAGGTTCACTAACTGAATTATCAAATAATGATGTTATGTCATTTATAGAATATTCTCCACCTTCATCTAATAAATTACTTACTTTTTGTTGATACTCAATAATATTTGCAGCTGCTTTCTTTCCAGCTTCTACTCCAGGTTGATCATATGCATTTATATTTACTAATTCAGCGTAGAAGGATACAGCCCTCTCAAATAAAGCAATTAAGGCACCTAGTGAAAAACAATTTAACTTTTCTAACGTAATTGTGATACTTTGTCTGTTTTCACTAGAGAGTGCTGATCTGGTTCCTTGCAAAAAACCAGAAAGATATTCTTTAGGATTCTCTTTTTCATCAAATATATTAGTAGATGGAGAATCTAATAATTCAATAAAAATACAAAAGAAATTATCAATACCATCTCTCAGTTGCTGAACATAAGCATGCTGATCTGTAGATCCTTTATTACCAAAAACGGATATACCTTGATTAACTACTTGACCATTCCTATTATACTTCTTTCCTAATGATTCCATTACTAATTGCTGAAGATATTTACTAAAAACCTGTAACCTATCTCTATAAGGTAATACGACCATATCTCTCTTTCCAACACCATCCCCAGTTAAATACCATGAGGATGATAATAGTGCTGCTGGATTATTTTTAAAATCACTTATACGTGTGGCTTCATCCATTAATGATGCACCTCTGATAAATTCAGAGATATTTTCATTAATAAGAGCTAATGGAAGTAATCCCACAGAGCTTGTAATACTAGTTCTTCCACCAACCCAATCTTGCAAATTAAATATTTTTAACCAATTTTCAGAAGTAGCTTTTTTAAATAACTTACTACCTTTCATAGTTATAGCTATAGCATTAGAATTCCATTCAAGAAAATTGTTTTCGCAGTGACTTTTAATAATTTCCATAGCAATTCTAGGTTCAGGCGTACCACCTGATTTGCTTACTACTACAAATAATGTTGTTGATAATTTTGCAGATAACTCTTCTAACTTTTCGCTAATTAAAAAAGGATCAACATTATCGATATAAGAAAAATTTAAGCCTTTAGAACACTTCTGCAGTGACTCTGTAATAAGTAATGGTCCTAATCCACTTCCACCAATTCCTATCCATAGAACATCAGTATACTGCTTATTATTCTTATTCTTAATATCCCCATTTAAAATTTGTTTTCCAAATTCAGAGATTGAATTAATATCTGCTCTAATTTCTTCGCCTATTTTTGAAGAGGGTGAAATTGATGGATTTCTAAGCCAATAATGTCCAACTTGTCTATTTTCATCAATATTTGAGATTGCACCATTTTCTAATTCTTTTATTGATGAAAAAACATCTTTAAATTTATCTTCTAAATTTTCTATCTCTTTACTTGTGAAATTAATTTTGCTTATGTCTAACCATATATTTAATTTTTTATCAAACCAAAGATAATTACAAAATTTATCCCAAGAGTTTAAATCTCCATTCATTTTATATATTTGTTTCTTTTATTTATTATTCAATTATATCTATACGAATACTACATAGATTTGAATCATTTAAATTTGTTTAAAATATTATCTTCAAATAAATATGTTTTTGAATATAAACAATTAAAATTGAGGGTTTTTTTTATTTCATATGAATTTATCATTAAATAAAATAAAAAAAATTTGGATAGATCATTCAATTACATAATTTCACCAGAGATATCTGAATTTGAAAGATTTTCCCCTAAATTAAAAATAGGTGTACTTGCTTCTGGGAAAGGAACAAACTTTCAGGAATTAATTAATCTCTCAGAAAAAGGAGAATTAGATATAGACATAAAAGTTCTAATAACAAACAAAGATGATGCAGGTTGTATTAAAAGAGCTGAAAGTAAACAAATACCTCACAAAATTATAAGAGGCAAAGACTTCGTGCAAAAAGAGGAATTTGAATTGGAAATTGTAAATACTTTAATTCATTACGATGTTGAACTTGTTGTTATGGCAGGCTGGATGAAAATTGTTACTCCATTTTTTATTAATAAATTTAAGAATAAGATAATAAATATTCACCCTTCATTACTTCCAGCATATAAAGGTGGTTCTGCGATAAAAGACTGTATATTAAATGGCTCAAAAATAACTGGTTGTTCCGTACATTTTGTTGAAGAGGAGGTAGATAGTGGATCATTGATAATGCAAGCTGCATTGTCAATTAGAAAAGATGATGATATTGAATCACTTTCCAAAAGGATACAAATACTTGAGCATAAAATTTTACCTCACTCAATCTCTCTTGCTGGTTTTTTGATAAGAAGTAAATTTATGGAAAATTATTAGTTAAAT
Organism: Prochlorococcus sp. scB243_498I20; assembly: GCA_000635015.1. Lineage (GTDB taxonomy): Bacteria > Cyanobacteriota > Cyanobacteriia > PCC-6307 > Cyanobiaceae > Prochlorococcus_A. Next base: position 459,140 of record JFMR01000045.1, on the reverse strand, counting down.
TGAGACCTTCATCAATTGAAAATCCACTCATAATATTTAAATTTTGAATTGCTTGCCCAGTCTGACCTTTTAACAAATTATCAATTACAGATAATATAATTATTCTTCCATTTCGATTATCAACTTTAACAGAAAGTAAAATTTGGTTTGTATTTTTAACCCATTTTGTTGATGGAAATGTATCTACAGGTAAGACTTTAATATTATTAAAATTTCTATAATAATTATCCAGAAGAATTCTGCAGTCATCAGATGTTAATCCTGGATCTCTTAATCTCCCATATATAGTTGAATGCATACCCCTTGAGATTGGGACTAAATGAGGTGTAAAAAGCAGTTCAATTTGATTTCCAGAAATTAATGATGCCACTTGCTCGATCTCTGAAGTATGTCTATGGTTTATCAATCCATATGCTGATAAACCTTCTCCACATTCTGATAAGAGTAGCTTTTGGTTTGGTTCTCGACCACCTCCAGATGTTCCGCTTTTAGAGTCAATAACTATACCTTCATTTTCGATAATCCCTTGAGAGAGATAAGGAGCTAATGGAATAAGAGCAGATGTTGGATAACATCCTGGACAGGCAATTAATCTTCCTTTTGAAATGGCTTCTTTATTTATTTCAGGAAGACCGTAAACTGCCTCTTTACATAAATCATCATCATTCCTTTTATAAATAGCAGCTTCATTGGAATAAACTTTTTTCCATTCATCTAAAGACTTATATCTATAGTCAGCAGATAAATCAATAACTTTAAGTCCTCTATCTAATAATTTCCTTGTCAATGTTGAAGATAAGCCATTTGGTAAGCAAAGCAAAGCAACATCAGAATTTATTGAAATATTATCAACTGAAATTTCTTCTATATAAGGATCATTATCAAGATAAATAAAAGGGAAATTATCATTCCACTTTGATCCAGATGTTTTATTACCTCCTAAAAATGAAATTTTGTATTTTTTATTTTTCTTTAAAAGATTTACCGCTTGAATACCGCCGTAACCTGTAGCACCAACTATTGCAACATTCATTTCTTTGAATTGGCAGACTTTGAGATAGGATTATAAAGTGTTGAATTTAAGGTAACTAAAACACTATTTTTCTATATTGATAGGAATAATGAAAGAAACAAGTCCCAAATCAAATAATGGAACAATTTTGGATATAAATGAATCTTTTAAAATTGAATTTGATCCTATCAGCGATGCATTGGCAGCTATAAGAAATGGTGAATGCATAATTGTTGTAGATGATGAGAGAAGAGAAAATGAAGGAGATTTAATATGTGCGGCTCAGTTTGCAACTCCACAACAAATTAATTTTATGGCTACTGAGGGACGTGGTCTTATATGTCTAGCCATGCAAGGTGAAAAACTTGACTCTTTAGATTTACCATTAATGGTAGATAGAAATACAGATGAAAATCAAACGGCATTTACGATATCAATTGATGCTGGGCCTGAAAATAATGTTACTACTGGAATTTCTGCTGAAGATAGGGCAAAAACAATCCAAGTTGCTATAAACCCTAATACAAAACCCGATGATTTGAGAAGGCCAGGACATATTTTTCCATTAAGAGCTAAGAAAGGCGGAGTATTAAAAAGAGCAGGTCATACTGAAGCGGCAGTAGATATTGCGGCAATGTCAGGTCTTTATCCCGCTGGAGTTATTTGCGAAATACAAAATCCTGATGGTTCCATGTCAAGACTTCCACAACTTAAAGAGTATGCAAAACAGTGGGGAATGAAATTAATATCCATAGCTGATTTAATTAGTTATCGTTTTCAAACTGAGAGATTTGTATTTAGAAAATCTGATGCGGTACTTCCAAGTATTTTTGGTAATTTCAAAGCTTATGGATATGTTAATGAACTTGATGGTTCAGAGCACGTTGCATTAGTTAAACAAAAATCATCAAATTTAAGCGAGCCTGTACTTGTAAGAATGCATTCAGAGTGCTTAACTGGCGATGCTTTTGGATCATTACGATGTGATTGTAGACCCCAGTTAGAGGCGGCTTTATCAAGGATAGAAAAGGAGGAAGAGGGGGTTGTTGTTTACTTGAGACAAGAAGGTAGAGGTATTGGTCTAATAAATAAATTAAAAGCTTATAGTTTACAAGATGGTGGATTAGACACTGTAGAAGCTAATGAAAAATTAGGTTTTCCAGCTGATCTTAGAAATTATGGAGTTGGAGCACAGATATTAACCGATCTAGGGATAAAAAAATTAAAATTACTTACAAACAATCCTAGAAAGATTGCTGGATTAGGTGGTTATGGAATAGAGGTCATTGAGAGAGTTCCATTAGTAATTTGTCCAAACGATAATAATGCAGAATATTTGAGTGTAAAAAAAACGAAATTAGGCCACATGATTGATGAAGATAATCCAAATTCCAATAATATCGATCCATTTATTTCAATTTTTCTTGACGGAGAATATAAATCTATTGATCTAGTTCCGATAAAAAATAACGTTATTAAATTCTGTAATGAGAATAACATCAATATTAAACTAGAGAGTACACCAAGATTATTGGCTTTTTGGAATCGACCAAAATTAGTATGGCGAATTTTGCACGATCAGAATAGAACCAATTCCAACATTACTGATGAAGAAATAAAAAATATAGAATTATTTATTCAGTATTTATCCAATTATCAAAATAGTACAAAGATTGGAATTATCATTTCTAGAAATATTGAACAAGCATTACACCCAAAAAATAGCATCAAATTAATCCATACTAAATTTACTATTAATAATGAATTATTATATTCATCTACAAGAAAATTTAATCTAGATAAAGAGACATTTAGTATTGTTTTTGAAGGCTAAATTACTATTTTAAAGTTGCCTTTAAAATTTTTGATCCATTAGTAAGCTTTAGCACTACATCCATATCATCAGTCTTACCAAAAACAGTATGAACCCCATCGAGATGTGGCTGTGGTTCATAAACTATGAAAAACTGACTTCCACCTGTATCCTTTCCTGCATGAGCCATAGAAAGTGAACCTCTTAGATGTTTATTGGAATTAATTTCACATTTTATATTATATCCAGGCCCACCAGTTCCAGGCATACCTGATGCTCCATCACGAGTATTTGGACATCCACCCTGAGCCATAAATCCAGGAATCACTCTGTGAAATGCTAGACCATCATAAAAACCATCACTTATTAGGCTCGTGAAGTTTTTAACTGTATTAGGTGCATCGTCAGAGAAAAATACAATATTAATGTTCCCAACTTCTGTTTCAAATAATGCAGTTGTCATGTTTTATTTGTTTAGTAATTAATAAATATTTTAGTAGCTAAAGCAACTTTTCAAGGTTTTCCTTAATAGTGTTTATATCAATGCTATCTTTATTACTATTTTTCTCCTCCTCCCAATTTTCAACTTCTAGGTTTTTCTGGGGTGGTGAAATTAATAAACGATCTTCAGCAGTTTTAGGTACAAAATTTTTTTCTACTAATTTGCATTCATAATCTAATTTAATACAGAAATCTTTTATTTCCTCTATATTGATCATCTCAACCGTTGGCAAAGGAAAATCTTGTGCTTCTAGAAGACCACAATATCTTGTTGCATCATCCTTATCTTCAAACATAAGAACGATTGTCCTTCCTTTAAGTTCGATTGAATGAATTCCTTCCTTATCTGTTCCTGAATTATATAAAAGAACAAATACGTTCATGAGTATCGATTTTTCTGTTTATATAATATTTGATTAAGAATCAGAAAGTGATAATTCTTGTAATCTTGTATATAAAGCAATTTCTTCATCGTTAATATCAGCAGGTATCACTACCAGGATTTCAACATACTGATCACCTATATTATCTTCAAAAGTTAAACCCCTTCCTTTCAAACGTAACATTCTTCCTGTAGATGATTTTGGTGGTACTTGGAGTGTGACATTTCCATCAAGGGTAGGAACCTCAACTGCACAACCAAGAAGAGCATCATGAGGAAATAACTCTAATTTATATAGAACTCTTAAACCATCAATTCTTAGACCACTTTCAGTTTGAACTTTTAACTGTAGATAATGATCTTTACCTCCTCTTGCAATATTTTCAAGTCTTAATCGCCATCCATCTCCAGCGAAAGGAGGTGTATCAACTTCTACTACAGTTTCATCTTCAAGCTCAATTAAAATTGAAGCTCCATTTAAGGCCTCATCAGGAGTTAATTCTATAATTGTTTCAATATCTTGGTTGAGTTTAACTGGTGGCGGCTCTTCTGGAGAGGTTGTAGGGTATTCATAATGATTAAATTCATCATTATTTGTATTTGTCGATTCATCCTCATATGGTTCGTTCTCATACTCATTGAAATTATTAGATGAGTATTCATATCCAAATAATGAATCAAGATAATCTTCAAAATCAGGAAAACCAGTCTTGAAATTATTATTTTCGTTATCACAATGGACATTTTCATCCCCACTATTTTTTTTTACATTAGGATCACGTAGATATTCGTATGCTTCGTTAATTAATTTAAATCTTTCTTCCGCATTAATATCATTTTTATTTAAATCTGGATGCCATTTTCGTGCTTCTCTTCGAAAGGCCTTTTTAAGTTCTTTATCATCGAAATCAGAGGATAAACCCAAAATCGACAAATAGTCTTTTTTAGAGGAAGTAGTCATTGTCCCATGGATCATCGTCCCTAGAATTACCATACCTCGAATTTCTATAATTTCTATTCATTTGATTATCCCAAGGATCATCATCCCAATAATCATCTGAGAAGAGTTCATCCTTTAATGATCCAAATGTATTTTTAATGCTTTGTAAGGGATTTCTATCAGTTTTCTTTTCTGAGGCAAATTTTCTGTTTAAGCCGAATAATGCTTCTTGTAGAGAACTTACTGAAATTTCTAATTCTTGAGGATCATCATCATCTATATAATCTTCAACATCTTGAATGGCTAATTCAACAGCTCGTTGTTGCCTCTCAGCCCCATAAGGTCCAAATTCTAATGAAGCATCCCTAAGTCTTCTCTCAGCTTGGGCAATAAGAGTTAAAGCACTGTTTTTTCTATCAATTACAGATCTTCTCTTCCTATCTTCATTAGCTTTTGCTTTAGCTTCTTCAATTATCGAATTTATTTCTTGCTCATTTAAGTTTGAACCTCCAGAAATTGTAACTGTTTGCTTTCTTCCAGTTGTTCTATCAGTTGCACTTACTTCTAAAAGACCATTAGCATCTATATCAAATGCCACTTGGACTTGAGGTATTCCCCTTGGAGCTGGAGGTATTCCTGATAGTCTAAATTTACCAAGTGATTTATTTTCAGAGGCTAAAGGCCTTTCTCCTTGACGTACTTGAACTACGACTGATGATTGATTAGCTTCAGACGTGCTAAAAACATCAGATTGTCTTACTGGTATTGGCGTATTTCGAGGGATGAGTACTTTCATAAGACCACCAATAGTTTCTAAGCCTAAAGATAAGGGAGTAACGTCATTTAGTAGTAAATCTTGTAAATCACCACTAATAATTCCAGATTGTATGGCGGCTCCAACTGCTACAACTTCATCAGGATTAACTGATTGACAAGGATCATTTGGAACAAGGGTCTTCACTAATTGTTGAACCATTGGAATTCTTGTGCTGCCTCCAACAAGAACAACTTCATCAATATCTTCAGCGCTCCACCCAGAATCATCTAAGGCTATTTGCACAGGCTCTAACAATCTATCTAATAAATCTTGTGATAATGATTCAAATATTTTTCTATCTAAGGTTTCTTCAATATGTAACGGCCCTTCTTTACTTGTTGTGATAAATGGCAAAGATATTTTTGTTTTTTGTAATCCTGACAATTCACATTTAGCTTTTTCAGCAGCCTCAGTTAATCTCTGTAAAGCTTGTCTATCCCTTCTTAGGTCAATATCATGTTTAGCAAGAAATTTTTCTGCTAGCCAATCTACTATTTTTGAATCAAAATTATTTCCTCCTAGCTGTGTATCACCACAAGTGGCTTTCACATCAAATACACCATTAGAAATTTTTAATAATGAAACATCAAATGTTCCTCCTCCTAAATCAAAAACCAAAACATTATTAGAAGAACTTTTTTCAAAACCATAAGCTAAAGCAGCAGCAGTAGGTTCATTTAGAATTCTATCTACTTTAATACCAGCTAATATTGCAGAATCCTTTGTAGCTTGCCTTTGAGATTCATTAAAGTAAGCAGGGACTGTAATAACCGCAGAATCAACAGTATCTCCAAGATAAGTTTCAGCATCATTAATTAATTTTCTAATCAATGAGCTCACTAATTCTTCTGGTGCATACTCTCTTTCTGTATTTGGACTAAGAACCCTAACTCTTCCATTGTTATTAGCCTTTACGTTATAAGGAACAGAAATACTATTCTCATCTAATTCATCCCAGTCACTACCAATAAATCTTTTTAGGTTATAAAAGGTATTCTTAGGATTTAGAACAAGTTGTCTTCTCGCTTGGTCTCCTATTACTATTTCCTTTTCTTTTGTAAATCCAACAATTGAAGGTGTAGTTCTAGATCCCTCAGAATTTGCAATAACAATTGGACGACCAGCTTCTATAACTCCGACTACAGAGTTAGTAGTACCTAAATCAATTCCAACTATTTGCCCCATGATTTTAGATTGCTAAATAAAAGCAAAATTTACTAATAATTTAATTAATTTTTACCTTAGATATTTACATATAATAGTAAAAATCAAATATTTTCAACTTAATTTAAATAAATAAGATTATTTATAACTTATCAAAAAGATTACTATTTATTTTACTATTTATTTTAAAAGATTCATTAATGACAAAGGTGTTGATGTAGTTAACCAAAATAAACTAATATAAAACGGAGAGAGAGGGATTCGAACCCTCGATAAAGTTGCCCCTATACAGCATTTCCAGTGCTGCGCCTTCAACCACTCGGCCACCTCTCCCATGATAACTATTTTAACCCTTGATCATCCCATTTTAGAGGAAAGTTATTTGAAAAAGACTTTCACAGTCACGATTAAAAATAAAGAAACCGGAAAGGTCTACCAAGAGCAGGTTAATAGTGACGACTACATACTTAAGGAATTTGAAAAGAAAGGTTTCAAACTTGCATTTTCATGTAGAAATGGTTGCTGTACAAGTTGTGCGGTAAAAATTAAATCTGGTACTTTGCATCAACCTGAAGCCATGGGTGTATCTCAGGCATTAAAAGACAAAGGTTATGCACTTCTTTGTGTAGCTAAAGCAACTTCAGATCTTGAGGTAGAAACTACATATGAAGATGAAGTTTACGATTTACAATTTGGACAATATTTTGGCAGGGGAAATACAAGAGTTGCGCCACCTTGGGAATTTGAGGAAGATTAACTACTATGTTTGAATTAAGCGAAATAGAGGAACTTGCAAACCAAGTAAACTTATCCATTTTGTATGAAATAGCCAAGAATTCTGCTCAAATTGGTAATGAAATTTTAAAAGTTAATTACAATAAAATTCAGAAAATATCATCAAAGGGTAGAAAGGGTGATCTAGTTACCAATGTAGATTTGGAAGTTGAAAATAAAATAAAAGAATATTTATTAGAAGAGACACCAAACATTTCTATAAATGCAGAGGAATCGGGTAAATTAACCAAATCTTCGGATTTAACGTGGTGTATAGACCCATTAGACGGTACAACAAATTATTCCCATGGATATCCTTTTTTTGGGACTTCTATTGGTCTTGTGTATAAAAATAAGCCAATAATAGGAGCTATATCAGTACCTTATTTAAACGAACTATATTCAGCCTGTATAGGTTTAGGCTCATTCTGCAATGATAGTAAACTTAAAGTATCGAATCCTTCTAATCTTTCTGATAGTCTACTTGTAACTGGTTTCTCTTATGACAGATTTGAGACAGAGGATAATAATTATGCTGAATTTTGTTATTTAACACATAAAACTAGAGGCGTTAGAAGAGGAGGTGCAGCAGCAGTTGATCTAGCATTTGTTGCGGCAGGTAAGGTAGATGGATATTGGGAAAGAGGATTGGAGGTATGGGACCTGGCGGCCGGTGTTATTATTGTTAAAGAGGCTGGTGGTATTATTTCTGATTATCCATCAGGCGAATTTAATTTAAGTTCAGGAAGAATTTTAGCTTGTTCTCCCAGCCTTGAGAATGAATTAAAAAATGAACTAGATAAAGTTTCTCCATTTAAAAAAAATCTCTATACCTAAAATTAGTTATTAAAATGTCAGATATAAAGGAAATTAAATTAGTCGATGTAAAAAATAATTCAAATATAATAAATAATTTAAATAGTATTTATAAACTTTGGGGATATGAAGAGGTTTCACCCTCATTTATAAATACTTTACAGACCATAAAAGGGCGTGGCGTTATTGACGAAAATCAGGTTGTAGGAATAGTAAGTAATAATTCATTATGTCTTAGGCCAGAAATGACAACATCTATTGTTAAATTGTCATCTACTAGATTAATAAATAAGAAAAGACCTATAAGATTATTCACCAATGGAATGGTTTTTGATAAAAAACAAAATAATAAAAATTCATTTAAGTTTCAAGAAAAATTGCAGAGTGGAATTGAATTAATTGGATATGATACAAAATACCCCGAAATTGAAGTAATTAATATTTTGTTTGATTCAATCGATAATATTAATTTGAAGGATGGTTGTAATTTATTTCTATTAGTAAGCACCACAAAAATAATGGACTTGATACTGAACAAATATAAGAATAATAATTTTGAAGAAATTAAGAAAAGTCTGGTTAATTTTGATCAAGATAATTTATCTAAATTAGGAATAGATGAAGATGATAAATATATTCTTAAAGATCTTTTATTCACACGAGGAGAGCCAATTGCAATATTAAAAAAATTAAAAACTATATATGGTACTAGTAAAACTTTAGATGACTTAAATTTTTTATTTGAAACATTATCAAAAATATCTAATAAATATGGTGTTAAATTACAACTTGATCCCACTTTTCAACCTCACTTGAATTTATATGAAGGAATAGTTTTTCAACTAATAGGGGATAATGGTAAAAATAAAAGCGTCATTGCAAAAGGCGGAAGATATGATGAGTTAGTAAGATCATTTAGTCCTAATGAGAAAATATTTAATGGGATTGGATTTACAATTTCAGTAGATATTTTAAGAAATTTAATTAAGGAAGAAAAGACAGATAAAAAAAGGATTTTATTGATGTTTAAAGATTCTTATATGTTAGAAAAAGGTATGAATGAACAAAAAGAACAACAAAAAAGAGGAAACATCGCCGTCTTACATTTAAATCCATGTGATGACTTGGCTAAAGCCAATAAAATTATGAAAGAAAACAATTGTAGTGAGATTTTGTGGGTTAAATAAAACCTTTTCAAAGTTTATTTAGTTTTAAAATTCGAATATTGTTCGGACAATACTCCTAATTAAACTTGATTAACAAGTTTTTAAGAAATAGTATTTAATATGTTTGATTTTTTTTAAATGGAAAAAGGCGAAATTCGTATTAATACCGAAAATATTTTCCCAATTATCAAGAAGGCAGTATATTCTGACCATGAAATCTTTTTAAGAGAACTTGTTAGTAATGGTGTTGACGCAATTAGTAAAAGAAGAATGGCCTCTATGGCAGGTGATTGCGAGAATACTGAGGAGGCTCAAGTAAAAATAACAATTAACCGTGAAAAAAATACGTTAACAATTTCCGATAATGGTATTGGAATGAATGATGAAGAAATTAAGAAGTACATAAATCAAGTTGCTTTTTCTAGTGCTGAAGAATTCCTAACAAAATACAAAAAAGATAATGATGAATTCATAGGTCATTTTGGACTAGGTTTTTATTCAAGTTTCATGGTGGCAGATAGAGTTGATATATTAACTAAGTCCGCAATTGGAGAAACAAAAGCTTTCAAATGGTCTTGTGATGGATCACCAAATTTCACGTTAGAGGAATCTGAAAGAGAAACAATTGGTACAGATATTATTCTCCACCTACTTGAAGAAGAAAAAGAGTTTATCGAGCCTGAAAGGATTAAATCACTAATAAAAAAATATTGTGATTTTATGCCAATAGATGTCTTATTAGAAGGAGAGACAATCAATAAGAAAAATCCTCCTTGGAGAAAACAACCTAGTGAATTAAAAGATGAAGATTATATTGAGTTATATAAATACCTTTATCCTTTCCAGGGGGACCCACTGTTATGGATTCATCTAAATACAGATTACCCATATGACATACAAGGAATTTTGTATTTTCCAAAGTTGTCAGGTAGAGCTGATTGGGAAAAGGGAGAAATAAAACTATTTTGCAATCAAGTATTTGTAAGTGATTCAATTAAAGAGATAGTTCCAAAATACCTTTTACCTCTAAGAGGAGTTATTGACTCTACAGATATACCTCTAAATGTTAGTAGAAGTGCATTACAAACAGATAGAAAAGTAAGGTCTATATCATCATTTATCTCAAAAAAAATCGCTAATAAACTGAAGGATTTGATAAAAAATTCTCCAGAATTTTATGCAGAAATTTGGGATTCAATCTCTGCTTTTATTAAAATTGGTGCTATCGAAGATGAAAAATTTGCTGATTTAGTTAATAACAGTATAATTTTCGAAACAATTTTAAATTCAGAGAAAGACGTAAGTAAAGATATTGAAAATAAATCCCTCATCAAGTCCAATGATAAATATTTCACAACTCTCGCAAATTACAAAGAACGAAATAAATTAACTGATTCTAAAAAAATAATTTATTGTTCAGATTTGATCGCACAGTCTAGTGCATTAAATATCTGTTTATCTGATAATAAAGAAGTTATTAAATCAGATCCCTTAATTGATGCACAATTTCTTCCATGGTTGGAAAGTAAAAATGAAGATTATCAATTCCAAAGAGTAGATTCAGAAATAAATGAACTAGAAGATAAGGAATCTAAAGAAATTGTAGATAAGGATGGCAAATCAAATACAGATAATCTTAGAGATACGATAGTTAAGGCCCTTAACAATGAGAAAGTAACAGTTAAAGTGCAGTCACTTTCAAGTAAAGATGCTCCACCAGCGATGATCTTGCTTCCAGAACAAATGAGAAGAATTAACGATATGGGTGCTTACATGGAACAAAAGATGCCTGGTTTACCTGAATATCATGTGCTCTTAATTAACAAAGAACATCCACTTATTGTTGGTCTTAATAAAATTACAGGCAACAAAATAATTATTGATGAAAAAGATCCTATTGAGAATCCATTAGCTTCTAAAATTGCTAATCATGTCTACGATATGGCTAAGCTTTCCGTTGGTGGATTAGATCAAGAACAGATAATTAATTTACAAAATAATAATGCCGAATTAATTTCAGAACTGCTTAATTCAACAAATTGAGTCATGTGTTAGAATTTTTAAAGATATAACTCAATAAATATGTCAAGAGTTTGCGAACTTACAGGTGCAAAAGCTAATAACGGGATGGCAGTGAGTCACTCACATATTCGTACAAAAAAATTGCAACAAGTTAATCTCCAAAAAAGGAGACTTTGGTGGGAAGAAGGAAAAAAATGGGTGAATATTAAAATTAGCACCAAAGCCCTAAAGTCTATACAAAAAGTAGGTTTAGATAAATTTGCAAAATCAAATGGGGTTGATTTAAAAAAATTCTAAATTTGATGAGAAATTTAGTTTTAAGTATATTAATATCTTTTATTTTTTTATTTAATTGTAATTTAGCAATCGCTTTTGACTTTGCTCCTGAAGTTGGAGATATTGCTCCAAACTTTCAATTAAAAGGTTTTAATAAAAACATAAAATCAAAAAATAATTGGGAATTAAATGATTTTCAAGGTAAGTGGCTTGTTATGTATTTTTATCCAAAGGACTTTACAGCAGGTTGCACTCTTGAAGCTAAGGGTTTTTCGGATTTAAAAAAAGATTTTTCAAAATATAATGCCGAAATTGTTGGTATTAGCGCTGATAATCAAGATTCTCATGAAAGTTTCTGCAGCGAAAAATCTATAAACTACACCTTATTATCCGATCCTGATGGAATTATTAGCGAAAAATATGGTTCGTGGATTCCTCCATTTTCTGATAGAAATACTTTTTTGATTTCTCCAAAAGGTGAAATTTCTTATAGATGGATAAGTGTTTTACCTATAAATCATGCCAAAGAAGTACTTAATGTATTAAAGAAAAAAATATAAATTTTGCACGAACTTTCATTTGGAACTTGGTTAATTCACATCTCTTCAGTCATTGAATGGATATTTACCATCTTTGTTATAAACAAAATTTCTAAATATAAAAAATACAATTTATTTTTTTGGTTAAGCTTAGCTATGGTTCCTAACTTAATAGGAGCTATGTGCGCTATTACCTGGCATATCTATGACAATCAAGAAAATCTATACGGTCTAGTATCACTTCAAGGAATATTTACATTTATAGGAAATTCAACATTAGCCTTAGCTGCAATAAAGATTTTTAGAGGAATAGAGACTTATGAATGATTTATTTTTTAAATTTATAGAAAAATTAGGTTCTATCGATAACACATTTTTGTTTGCAGTATCAATAATTCCATATGCAATATTTTTGTTTTACTTATATAAAATCAAATCTGTTAATAATTTTGTAAAAACAGGATTTTCCTTAACTGTTTTATTCGTATTTATAACTATATTGGTATCTATTTTCACACTTAATTACTATGATAAAACCCTTGTTGAGGTTGACTTTTTGCATGGTTTTGCAGAATCATTCTTAACTCTAAGTGATTTTGTTATTTTGTTTGGATTTATAAAGTTGTTAAATAGCTTAGAAGTAAACAACTCTTAAGACCTTTTACAATTTTGTGTTTTTTAGGTAAAAGTATTAGAGAATATATAAAAATAACGATTTTTTATGTTTACTACATTATTTGCAGCTGCAGATCCAGCAACTTTTTCTTGGTCTCCAAAGTGTGCCGTCGTAATGATTGCATGTAATGTTTTTGCTTATGCAATTGCTAGAGCTACAATAAGAAAACCTAATGAAGGTTTTGAAATACCTAATTCAAAATTCTATGGTGGTTTAAGTCACGCATCAGTTGTAGGTGCTAATTGCCTAGGTCATATTTTCGGAATTGGAGCAATATTAGGATTAGCCTCACGAGGTGTTTTATAAAAATTTTATTTATTAAATTTTTAATTAACTAACTTAAATTTCTCAACAATTTTATCTGCCATCTGATCAGGCAAAAGTCCTAGTTTTTCTTTACTCTGATCAGGTGAAGCATGATCAACTAATACATCAGGTATACCTATTCTGTATACAGGAATTTTTATTTCATTATCGTTAAATAATTCAACTATTGCGGAACCAAATCCTCCTATTAAGGTTCCTTCTTCCATGGTTACAACTTTTTGAATTTTCTTTGCTAATGGCATAATAAGATTTTTATCGAGAGGTTTAACAAACCTTGCATTAACAATGCATACATTAATGTTCATATTTTTTAAGATCTTTGCTGTTTCGATTGCTGATGCGACCATTGAACCATAAGCAATAATTAAAATATCTTCACCTTCTTCAAGTATTTCAGCTTCGCCTATATTCAAAGGTTCCCAACCCTCATCCATTACAGCCACTCCTAATCCAGAGCCTCTGGGTATTCTTAGAGCTGTAGGACCATTATGGTTTATTGAAGTTATTAACATTCTCTGTAATTCAGACTCATCCTTGGGAGCCATCAATACAAAATTAGGTATCGATCTCATATAACTTATATCGTACTGACCTTGGTGAGTAGGACCGTCAGCTCCAACTATCCCAGCTCTATCAAGTACGAATGATACAGGTAAATTTTGTATCCCTACATCATGAATTAATTGGTCGAAAGCACGTTGAAGAAAAGTACTATAAATAGCTACAACAGGTTTAAGACCATCGCAAGACATTCCTGCCGCAAGAGTAACTGCATGTTGTTCTGCTATTCCTACATCGATATATTGATCAGGAATATTTTTTTGCAATATATCTAAACCAGTACCTGTAGCCATTGCAGCTGTTATACCAACGACTTTGCTATCTTGCTCACATATTTTTAATAAGGTTTGACCAAATATTTTACTATAACTAACAGGTTTAGGTTTCTTTGATGGAATAGATTTCCCAGTTGTAAGATCAAATGCAGACTGTGCATGATACCCAACCTGGTCGGCTTCTGCATATGGGTAACCCTTACCTTTTGTTGTGACAACATGAACAAGTACAGGTCTTTTAAGTTTATGGGCAGCGTTAAAGGTCTTAACTAGGTTACCAATATCATGACCATCAATTGGACCCATATATGTAAATCCAAGTTCTTCAAAAACAGCTCCAACCTTAGGTACAGATAATCGTCTAACGCTCCCTTTAATATTTTTGAGTTCTTCTGGGATATCCTTACCAATTAAGGGAATTTTTTTTACACTTTCTTGAACACTATCTGACAAAAATTGCAATGGTGGACTCACTCTTACCTTATTTAAGTAAGATGATAGAGCTCCAACCGGAGGTGAAATAGACATGTCATTATCGTTCAATACTACAACTAAAGGGGTATTTGGTAAGTGACCTGCATGATTTATAGCTTCTAATGCCATTCCTCCAGTTAGTGCTCCATCTCCAATAACAGCGACACATTTATAATTCTCACCTTTTCTATCTCTTGCTATTGCCATTCCTAAAGCAGCAGAAATAGAAGTACTTGCATGTCCAGCACCAAAATGATCAAATTTACTTTCACTTCTTTTTAGATATCCAGCGACTCCATTTTGTTGCCTTAGGGAATCAAATTGACTGAAACGTCCTGTAATTAATTTATGAGGGTAACCTTGATGGCCTACATCCCAAACAACTTTGTCAAAATCAAGATCAAGAGTTTGATATAAAGCCAATGTCAACTCAACTACACCTAATCCAGGACCAAGATGTCCACCACTAGTGGATACTACCTGAAGATGTCTTTCTCTAATTTGACAAGCAATTTCCTCTAATTGTGAAACTGTTAAGCCATGAAGTTGATTTGGATGACTTAACTCACTTAATAGCATTTAACAAAAATTGGTATCTATATAATCTAAAACGCCGAGGTGCAAAATGAGTATTTTTTTTTGAAATAGATCATGTAATGTTTTATTAGATTAATAATTAATGCTAAAAATATATATATGAATGATTATTTTGAAAAAATACTTCAAGCTGAAGTCTATGAAGTTGCAAAAAAAACACCACTGGAGAAGGCTCATAATTTAAGTAATACACTTAACAATGAAGTTTTTCTAAAAAGAGAAGATCTTCAAGATGTATTTTCATTTAAAATAAGGGGTGCATATAACAAAATGAGTAAGCTCACTAATTCGCAGCTTGCTCAGGGAGTAATTACTTCTAGTGCTGGTAATCATGCTCAAGGGGTTGCACTTAGTGCCCTTAAGTTAAATTGCCAAGCAACTATATTAATGCCCATAACCACACCTCTAGTAAAAGTTAATGCAGTAAAAAATTTAAAAGCAAAAGTTATATTATATGGCGATAACTATGATGAAACTTACAAAGAGGCAATAAGGATTAGCCAAGAAAGAAATTTATGCTTTATTCATCCCTTTGATGATCCAGAAGTAATAGCAGGACAAGGAACAATAGCTATAGAACTTGAACAGCAGCTTAAGGAAAAACCATATGCAATTTATATTGCTGTAGGTGGAGGGGGATTGATATCAGGGATATCCTTATACGTTAAAAAAATATGGCCTGAAGTAAAAATAATTGGCGTAGAACCAGAAGATGCTGATGCTATGACGAAATCTTTGGAAGAAGAAAAAATTGTGGAACTATCTTCTGTAGGTCAATTTGCAGATGGAGTAGCGGTCAAAAAAATTGGTAAAAATACTTTTGATATTGGTAGAAAATATATAGATAAGATGATTAGGGTTAACACCGACGAAATCTGTGCTGCTATAAAAGATGTTTTTGAGGATACTAGATCAATACTAGAGCCCGCAGGTGCCTTATCAATAGCAGGAATGAAAAAAGATATTTTAAATTCGAATCATTCAAATAGAAAAATGGTTGCGATTGCATGTGGTGCAAATATGAATTTTGAGAGGCTTAGATTTGTAGCAGAAAGAGCAGAACTTGGAGAGTGTAAGGAAGTTATGATGGCTGTTGAAATTCCTGAACACGCCGGTAGTCTGATTGATTTTTGCAAGTTACTTGATAATAGAAATTTAACTGAATTTAGCTATAGGATGTCGAATTCTAAGAATGCACAGATCTTTGTAGGGGTACAAGTCTATGGTTTAAATGATAAAAAAAATCTTTTAAATGTATTTAGAAATTCTGAGTACTCATTTATTGACATAAGTGATGATGAATTATCTAAAAATCATCTCAGGCATATGGTAGGTGGAAGATTACCAAAGAATTTTAAAGAAATGGAATATAGAAACTTTATTGAACTTTTATACAGATTTGAGTTTCCTGAAAGGCCTGGCGCATTAATTAACTTCTTAAATAATATGAAATCAAATTGGTCTATAAGCGTATTTCACTATAGGAATTATGGAGCTGATGTAGGAAAAATTGTTATTGGAGTTTTGATCGATAAAAATGAGATTTTAGAGTGGAAAAAATTTGTAAGAATTCTGGGCTATAAATTCTGGGATGAAACTCAAAACGATACATATAGATTATTCCTTGGTGCATCAGATTAAATTTAAGGTAAATTAGGAAAGATTTCGGTAATTAAAATCAATCAATCTGATCAAAATACCACGCCAATATCTGATATAGATCTAGTTACTAAAGTTGAAGCTGTTCTATATTTGAAGGGCAGACCAATAACAAAAAAGGATCTTTCAGAAATTACTAATTCTGATATGAACTCAATAAATGATGCAATTAAAGATCTAAAAAATAAATACTCTAATCCGAACTCCGCTATTGAATTAAATGCAGTTAATAACAGTTTTTCTCTCGAACTAAAATCTAGTCTTAATGAATTCGTCGATGATTTACTTCCTTCTGATTTGAAAACATCCGAATTAAGGACATTGGCAACTATTGCGATCAAAAAAAAGATCCTCCAATCGGATCTTATACTTCTTCGAGGTTCAGGTGCTTATGATCATATTAAAGAATTATTAGAAAAGAAATTCATCGTCAAACGGAAGCAAAAAGATGGTAGATCATATTGGCTATCATTATCAGAAAAGTTTTTTCAAACTTTTGCTGTAAGTAATGAATATCTCTCAAATATAGGGAGCGATAACAATAAGCAGCAATAATAAGTAAATGTTAGAATGAAGCAAATATGACAATATAATGTTATCTGAGATTTTTGCAGTTCTGGGTCAAACTTTATCAATTTATTCTTTCATATTGATAATAAGAATTTTACTTACATGGTTTCCAGGTATTGATTGGAGTAACGGTGTTTTATCTGCATTAACTTCTATCACAGATCCTTATTTAAACATTTTTAGAGGTATTATCCCTCCAATAGGTGGATTTGATATTTCATCTTTGTTAGCTTTTTTACTTTTAAATGTAATTCAAAATTTAATTACAAATCTTCAGTATGCAAGCCTTGGTTATAGCTGAATTTATCTATTATCTCCAGAACCACTTATCTTGCCTTTAGAAGCTCTTAATTTTAATTTTTCTAGGTTTTGTAATGCTACATCCTCTAAATTGAAATTTAATTCTGTACAAAGATTTGATACGTACCACAAAACATCTCCTAACTCTTTTTTAATACCTAATTTTGATTCGTTATCAAATACTCCATTTTTATCTCTTATAACCTTTTTCACTTTTTCTGCCACCTCACCAGCCTCTCCCACTAAACCGAGAGTTGGATAAATATTATTTGAACCTAAATCTGGATATTGTGCTGTTTCTCTTGCTTTTTTCTGATAAGTTTTAAAATCCATGACTTAAATAACTAACTTTGGGTATGGTAAATTTATTTATATCTAGCAATATTATCTATATATGTCGAATATTGATTTAAAAAGAAGAACAAAAATAGTAGCAACTATTGGACCTGCAACTCAATCTGAAGAGATAATTACAAATTTAATTAAGGCAGGAGTAACAACATTCAGATTAAATTTCTCACATGGAGATCATAAAGATCATGCTGAAAGAATAAAAACAATAAGGGAAGTATCAAAAAAGTTAGATATAGATATTGGAATATTGCAAGATCTTCAAGGACCTAAAATACGATTAGGGCGCTTTAAAGATGGGCCAGTAAAAGTTAAAAAAGGCGATAAATTCACACTGACATCAAATGAAGTCGAATGTACAAATACTATTGCAAATGTAACCTACGACAAACTTTCTCAAGAAGTTAGCGAAGGGAAAAGAATACTTTTAGATGATGGAAAAATAGAAATGATTGTAGAAAAAGTTGATACAAAAGCTAATAATTTGGATTGTATGGTAACTGTAGGAGGGGTTCTTTCAAATAATAAAGGTGTTAATTTTCCAGATGTTCAACTATCAGTAAAAGCATTAACAGAAAAAGATAAAGAGGATTTAAAATTCGGTTTATCTGAAGGAGTTGATTGGATAGCACTTAGTTTCGTAAGAAATCCATCTGATATAAATGAAATAAAAAATTTAATAAACAAAAATGGGCATTCAACTCCTGTAGTCGCAAAAATAGAAAAATTTGAAGCAATTGATCAGATTGATACAGTATTACCCTTATGTGATGGGGTTATGGTTGCAAGAGGTGATTTGGGAGTAGAAATGCCTGCTGAAGAAGTTCCTCTTTTACAAAAGGAGTTAATAAGAAAAGCTAATTCATTAGGTATCCCAATAATTACAGCGACTCAAATGCTTGATTCTATGGCTTCTAACCCAAGACCAACTAGGGCCGAAGTTAGTGATGTTGCGAATGCAATTCTGGATGGTACAGATGCTGTAATGCTTTCAAACGAAACAGCAGTTGGCGATTATCCTGTAGAAGCAGTTGAAACGATGGCAACCATAGCAAGAAGAATTGAAAGGGATTATCCACTTAAGGCTATTGAAAGTCACTTACCTAGTACGATCCCAAATGCTATTAGCGCAGCAGTAAGTAATATAGCTAGACAACTTGATGCAGGAGCTATAATCCCTTTAACTAAATCAGGTTCTACCGCTCGAAATGTAAGTAAGTTCAGACCACCAACACCTATCTTGGCAACTACTACAGAAAGAAGTGTAGCGAGAAGATTACAACTTGTTTGGGGAGTTACCCCAATAGTAGTTAAAAATGATGAAAGAACAGCAAAAACTTTTAGTTTAGCTATGCAAATTGCTCAAGAGATGGGGATCCTAAATCAAGGAGATTTAGTAGTTCAAACTGCGGGTACATTAACTGGAATTAGCGGCTCTACAGATTTAATAAAAGTAGGTTTAGTTAGAAAGATAGTATCAAGAGGAATTTCAATAGGGGAAATTGGTGTTACAGGTAAAGCAAGAATAATTAAAAATAATCTTGATATATCCCTAATTTGCCCAGGAGAAATATTATTTGTTCCGAAGGAATTAATGAAGAATATTCCACTAAGTAATAATATTGCCGGCATTGTTACCAACCAAAATGTAAATGATGTTTATGCTTTTTTTAATAAAAATAATAAAAAGATTTCTACAATTTGTAATTTAGAAAATATTGATAATCATCAAATCAGCAATGGCGACCTTATTACACTCCAACTTAATGAAGGAGTAATATACATGGGACAAATTGAAGATGATGATGCAGTAGATAAATACAAATATGTCTAGGAATATTTCAATAAAAGAAGCCTTAAGCATGGCAACAAAAACTTTAGTTTCGAACAAATTGAGAAGTTCGTTAACAATGCTTGGAATAATTATAGGAAATGCCTCAGTTATTACACTTGTTGGACTTGGTAGAGGTGCTCAAACATTAGCCAAGAACCAACTAAGTAATTTAGGTGCCAATGTTTTATTCATTGTCCCCGGAAATAATGACACAAGAAGAAGAGGTATTTCATTTCCTAAAAACCTTGTTTTAGAAGATGCAATAGCAATAAGCAACCAAGTACCAACAGTTAAAAAAGTAGCGCCTCAAATCTCTGCTAACGAAATAGTGCAATCAAATTCTAAAAGTTTAAATATATCAATTGCTGGAGTTACTCCTGAATTTCTTGAAGTAAGAAGCTTTGAAGTAGATAAGGGTAGATTTTTATCAAAAAGTGATGTTAATAGTGCAAGAAGTTATGTTGTGATAGGTCCTGATCTTAAAGACGAATTTTTCAAAGATAAATCTTCATCACTTGGGAAAAAAATCAGAATTAAAGACCATACTTATGAAATTATTGGAATATTAAAACCCAAAGGGGCTGTATTTGGGAGTAATCAAGACAAAAATGCTTATATTCCATTAACCACTATGGTCAACAGGATTACAGGGAAGGACCCGACTTATGGAGTAAGTTTAAGCTTCATTAGTGTTGAAGCGATAAATAAAAATGCAACTAGTGCCGCAAAATTTCAGATTACTAACTTATTAAGGCAAAGACATAAAATAATAAGAGATGATGATTTTGCGGTTAGATCACAGGAAGATGCGCTTAATATAGTAACCAACATAACAAGTGGACTAACGTTCTTATTGGCAGGTATTGGGGCAGTATCTTTAGTGGTTGGAGGCATAGGAATCATGAATATTATGCTCGTTTCTGTAAGCGAAAGGACTGAAGAAATTGGACTTAGAAAAGCAATAGGAGCTAAACAGTCAGATATATTAATTCAATTTTTAATTGAGGCATTGATTTTATCTACAATTGGAGGATTAATTGGAACAACAACGGGATTATCAGGTGTTTTTCTTTTATCTCTTATAACACCACTTCCGGCATCGGTAGGAATTACAACTACTTTTTCCACCATGATCATTTCAGGATCAATAGGTTTAATCTTTGGAGTTTTACCTGCAAAAAGAGCTTCTAAATTAGATCCAATTGTTGCATTAAGAAGTTTATAAATAGAATTTATAATAATGCTCAATTTTTATAAATTAATTGAGATACTGGTGAGTCTTCAATCACTTGTAATAACATCAATGTTACCTTTTTATATTCCACTACCTTTTATCTATAAATCTAGTAATAACTTTGAGTTGCCCATCACATGGCAAATTCCAACCATAATTTTATTAACACTTATATTTCATAAAAAAGTTATATTCAGAGCGTTTTCAATATATATAATTTTGGGGTTATTTATTTTTCCTGTCTTTCATAAAGGAGGTTCAATAGGTTATTTGCTCACTCCAAATTTTGGTTATTTATTAGGTTATTATCCATTAATCAAAATAATTGATAATTTAAATAATAGGAATAAAATAAACGTTGGTAACTTTTTAAAAAATGGATTTATAGCAATAGTTGCTATGCATTTAACTGGAATATTTTACAACTTCATACAGATAATATTCTACAGTCAATTTAATTTATTTTTATATAATTTAGGGAGATACTCATTAGGTAAGATTGGATATCATTTTTTAATGCTTTTTCCACTTTTATTACTTATTAAACCTATAGAACGTTTCAAAAATAACAATTAATGATTAATAAACTACAAACAAAATTATATTTTTTATCATTAAGTATTTTTATTGTTCTAGTAGATCAATTTACGAAATATTTAATATCTTATAATAAGAAATTATTTATCAATAAAGATTTTCTTTTATTCAAATTAGACTTTGTAAAAAATTACGGGGCAGCATTTAATATATTAAGTGGTAGTAGAATATTTTTATCTTTAATAAGTATTATTTTTTCAATATTACTTATATATTTAATATTTAGGAAATATACCTTAAATTCCCTTGATCTATTTTCTTATAGCTTTATTCTTGGTGGAACTGTTGGTAATGGTATAGATAGGATTTATAAAGGTTTTGTAGTTGATTTTATAAATTTGAATATTATAAATTTTCCAGTATTTAATATTGCTGATATGTCTATTAATATTGGTTTCATTATTTTACTGTATAAAATTTTTAAAAATAATCGATAAAATGAATAACTTGAAATTAAAGTATATAAAGTATGTAGTATTTATATTATTTCTTTATATTTTATTATCCATAGTTGTAAGAATAGTAAATATTTATACTCTTTTATTTTTAATTATAATTATTTATATTTTTTATAAAATTGATAAAAAATTATTCAAAAAAATAGTTTATAAGGTTATATATAAAAATAAGAAAAATACACTTTCATTCAAAAATACATATGGTGCTGCCAAGATAAGTTTGGAAGGAGTCGAGAAAATTAATCAAAAAATTAGCGATAAAGTAAAAGCTGAATTGTTAAATTACCAAAAAAATAAACTAGAGTCCCAATTAAAGACAGGAGATTATAAAGTTACTCTTTTTGGAGCAGGTTCCTCAGGAAAAACATCTATAGCAAGATCCTTATTGAAAAATATTGTCGGACAAACCTCAGCAAAAATAGGTACAACTAAGCAAATTAATAGCTATAAAATTCGTATACCAATTTTAAAAAGAAACATTAATATAGTTGATACTCCGGGTTTATTCGAACCATCTAAATTAGGAGAAGAAAGAGAAAAATCAACAATTCTACAAGCATCAAATTCTGACTTAGTTCTTTTTGTGTTAGATCAGGACATAAATAAATACGAAAAATATTTAATTAAAGAATTATTAAAATTAAGGAAAAAAATAATAATAGTTCTAAATAAATGTGATTTGAGGTCTAGAGATGAAAATAACCTTATCAAAGAAAATATAATTTCTATAACATCCGCTAGAAAAAATAAAATTTCAGTCGTTCAAACAATTGCAATCCCTCAAAAATCTCTTTATACAAAATCAGATGCTTTAAATTTAGTTCCAGATGTAGGAAGTTTATTTAGAGAAATAATTGAAACCCTTGATAATAATGGTGAAGAGTTATTGGCGGATAATATTCTTTTTCGATCAAATAAGCTAGGTATTAAAAGTAAAAATTTCGTACTAGAACAAAGATATTTAATGTCAAATAAAGTGATTAATAAATATATGTGGATAACAGGAGGAGTAATTCTAGTTAATCCACTACCAGCTGTTGATTTTCTTACTACTACCTCCGTAAACCTTCAAATGATAATGGAGTTATCAAAAATATATGAAATAAAGCTTACAAAAAAAGATGCAAAAGATTTGGCGACTTCATTGCTAAGCGTATTGGCTAAGCAAGGAATACTAAAAGGTGGTCTCGCCATTCTTTCTCCTGCTTTAGCTACAAGCTTGACTAAAATAATATTATCTAAATCTATACAATCAGTTACAGCAGGCTGGTTAATAAGAATAGTAGGACTAAGTTTGATTGAATATTTTAAAAATGGTCAAGATTGGGGAGATGGAGGAATTCAAGAAGTAGTAGATAAGATCTATAGAATAAGTAAAAGAGAGGATATTTTAGATAATTTCGTAAAAGAAGCTATTTCAAAAATAGAAATGAAAAAATATTTTAAATCAAATAAAAGTTTGCCTCCATTTATTAATTAATATTGGATAATTGATCATTTAGATAAGTTCTGAAATCAAAGATAGTTATTAATAGTAAATAAGCAATGCAAATAGCTATAGAGATAAACCCTGTTACTATTGCAATAATTTTTGGTCTTCCCATATTCATTAGTTAAGCATCTAGAAGTCTCAAAAGTTCTTCAATATGAGAATCCTTTGTATTGTAATTTCCCATGACAACCCGTAAAAAATATTTACCTTTAAATTTTGGTCTAGAAAGCATAAAATTATTGTTTATTAGCTCATTTACTTTAGTTTGAGTCCATGCATCAGAGTCTTTTGGCTCAAGTTTATTTGGTAAGAATGAAACAATATGAAGAGGGCCTGAATATATATCGAATTTATTTTTACTAATATTTTTTACAAAAAAATCTTTTCTTTTAATTGACGATTTTAATATATTTTCTATTCCTTTAAGACCTAAAAAACGTAACCCAAGCCATAGTTTGATAACCTCTGCAGGTCTAGAACCTTGTATGCCTATTTCTCCTCTATTTATAATATTTTCTTTAGATGTTATATATGGTAGTCCAGTATCAAAAGTATTTTCTAAAGTACTCATATTTGAAACCAATAACAAAGATGAAGTCTTTGTAATGCCAATAATTTTTTGTGGATTTATCGTTATCGAATTAGCCTGATTAATATTATTTAGACCTTCTATTGGAATAGAAGTTATAGCAAAAATTCCTCCAATTGAACCATCAATATGTAACCATATGTTTCTTTGTTTACAGATTTCACTTATTTCCTTAATAGGATCAATGGCTCCTCTTACAGTTGTCCCAAGGGTGGCAACAATAGCAAATATTTTTTTATTTTCTGTTGAACATAAATCTAAAGAGTTTCTAAGATCGTTTATATCCATTCGACCTTGATTATCAGTTTTAATCCTGACAAGATTCCTAGTATCAAGACCCATTACTCTCATACATTTAACGAAAGAAGAATGAGCATCTTCACTAACAAGTAATACAGAATTAGGATTAGTAGCTAGTCCAGCATTATTTCTGGCTGCAATAAGTGCATTCAGATTACTTAATGTACCTCCGCTAGCAGCTATACCTCCTGAGAAATCATTAAACCCTATTTTCTTTGCAAACCATTTGCATAAAGATTCCTCAAGCAAAGTTACACTTGGTGATAACTCGTAAGCGAGAAGATTATTATTTAAACCAGCAGCAATTAAATCTCCCAATATAGAGAAAATTAAAGGTGGAGGATCAAGGTGAGCTAGTGAGCCAGGATGAACCGGATTAAATGAATTATTCAAAAGAGATTCAATCTCAGAAAACAAATCTTCCTCAGAATTACCTTCTTCCTCAGGCATAATACAATTGAAACTCTCATCAAAAGGTAAAGGACCATTTTTATCAGCTTTTGAGAACCAGTCACAAAGAGTTTGACTTGCTCTATTCAGAAGAGTAATCAATTTGTCATTAGTCCCTAAATTTGAGGGGAAATATATATCTTTATTATTAATTAAATCTTCAGCCATCAGATAAGATATCTATTAATAATTCTATTCTCAATCTTGGTAAATGAGATATATTTTTGAAAATGGAAATAGTACTGAAGAACAACAAAAAAAAACAAATAATTCAAAATACACTTTGTGGATGAAATCAATATTAAGAAGATCCCATGAAATTGGGAAAGTTGAGCTACCAATCTGTTCAATAATTTTAGATGAGAGAGGAAGATGTATCGGGAGAGGGGTTAACAGAAGGAATATAAATAAAGACCCATTAGGTCATGCTGAGATAATGGCACTTAGGCAGGCCTCTCTAATTAAAAATGATTGGAGATTTAATGAATGTACTATTATCACAAATTTAGAACCTTGTACTATGTGTTCCTCTGCACTTATTCAAGCACGGATGGGTAAAGTTATTTTCGGGGCTTACGATAAGAAAAGAGGTGGATTGGGTGGTTCAATTGACCTATCAAAACATGAAAGTGCTCATCATAAAATGGAAATAATTGGAGGTATCCTAGAAGATGAATGCAGTCAAATTTTACAGATTTGGTTCAAAAAGTTGAGGACTCAAAAATAGAAAATTTCTTTAGCTCGGTATCAAATAAGTTTAATAATCTATCAACATTCTCCTCACATGAATTAAAACCCATTAGCCCTACGCGCCACACCTTTCCGGATAATTCTCCAAGTCCATTTCCTATCTCAATTCCAAAGTTTCTTAAGAGATGATTTCTAAAACCATCCCCATCCACTGCTGGAGGTATTTTAACTGTGGTTAAAGTTGGCAATCTATAATCCTTTGATACATGTAATTCCATTCCAAGACTTTCTAAACCATTCCACAATTTCTTTGCATTAGTGTTATGTCTATTCCAAACATTTTCTAAACCCTCATTCGCAATTAATCGTAAACCTTCACGAATCGCAAAATTCATGTTTACTGGAGCAGTATGATGGTAAACACGATCAGAACCCCAATACTTATTTAATAGAGATAAATCTAAATACCAGTTAGGTACTTTTGTTTTTCTTGAGCCAAGTTTTTCTTCAGCTCTTTTATTCATTGTAAAAGGGCTTAATCCTGGGGGACAACTTAATCCTTTTTGACTACAACTGTATGCTAGATCAATTTTCCATTCGTCTATCAATAATTCTAAAGCACCAAGTGAAGTAACAGCATCAACTAAAAACAAGCAATTATTTTTTCTACAAATATCCCCAATACCATCAAGAGGTTGTAAAACACCACTTGATGTTTCAGCATGGACAATAGCAAAAATAGCAGGTTTTTTAGTCTCTATTTCATATTTAATTTCTTCATAAGTAAAAGCTTCACCCCATGGTTTTTCAATAAAGGAAACTTGAGCTTTATATCTAGTTGCCATATCAACTAATCTATCTCCAAAATATCCCTTTTTAGCAATAAGAATTTTTTCGCCTTCTTCAATAAAATTAGCTATTGAAGCTTCCATCGCTGCACTACCAGTGCCGCTCATTGGGAGTGTAAGACGATTATTGCACTGCCAGGTATACCTTAAAAGTTGCTGAACGTCAGACATCAATGAGATATATGCCTCATCTAAATGACCAATAGGATTTAAAGAAAGAGCGCTTAAGACCTCTGGATGTGCGTTTGAAGGTCCAGGTCCTAATAAAAGTCTAGAGGGAACATAAGTCTTTGAAAAATGAGATAAATTCTCTTTATTTACAGTCTGAATAAGTTTTGCTTCTGTCAAAGAATTACATTCAATTACTTTTAAATTAAACTAATATCATCGCTTAAGCGATATTTTTTTATAGAAATTAATTCAATTTAAATAATTAAGTAAATAATTATTAAAGTTATGAGTTGAAACACTCAAAGAAGACATCTAGTGTTGAAAAAAGTTACGTTTGATACATAATAAGAATCACCAAGTTATTAATTTCATAGAAGGTATCTCAAAAGTTATGTCTAAGTCTCCACAAGATGTTTTAAGTCAAATTAAAGATGAAGGAATCGAACTCATCGATTTAAAATTCACAGACATCCATGGTAAATGGCAACATTTAACTCTTACATCAGACATGATAGAAGAGGATTCATTTACAGAAGGTCTAGCATTTGATGGTTCATCAATAAGAGGTTGGAAAGCAATTAATGCCTCCGATATGTCAATGGTCCCCGATGCAAGCACAGCATGGATAGATCCTTTTTACAAACATAAAACTCTAAGTATGATTTGCTCTATCCAAGAGCCTAGAAGTGGAGAGCCTTATGATAGATGCCCAAGATCTTTAGCTCAAAAAGCTTTAAAGTACTTAGAATCTACAGGGATTGCTGATACAGCATTTTTTGGACCGGAACCAGAATTCTTCTTATTTGATGACGTGAGATACGACTCAAAAGAAGGTTCTTGCTTTTACAGTGTAGATACAATTGAAGCTCCGTGGAACACAGGAAGAATTGAAGAAGGTGGGAATTTAGGATACAAGATCCAATATAAAGAAGGTTATTTCCCAGTTTCTCCAAACGATACTGCGCAAGACATCAGATCTGAAATGCTACTTTTAATGGGTGAATTAGGCATACCCACCGAAAAGCATCACCATGAAGTTGCTGGTGCCGGTCAACACGAGCTTGGTATGAAATTCGATTCATTAATAAATTCTGCTGATAACGTAATGACTTATAAATACGTTGTCAGGAATGTTGCTAAAAAATATGGGAAAACTGCAACGTTTATGCCCAAGCCTGTATTTAACGATAATGGAACTGGAATGCATGTTCACCAAAGTTTATGGAAGAGTGGTCAGCCATTATTTTTTGGTGAAGGAGCATATGCAAATTTATCTCAAACTGCAAGATGGTATATCGGAGGCATACTTAAGCATGCTCCATCATTCTTAGCATTTACTAACCCAACCACAAATAGTTATAAACGATTGGTTCCAGGATTCGAAGCACCTGTAAATCTAGTTTATTCTGAAGGTAATAGATCAGCTGCAGTAAGAATACCTCTAACAGGTCCAAGTCCTAAAGCTAAAAGATTAGAATTCAGATCAGGTGACGCACTTGCAAATCCTTACTTAGCATTTTCTGTAATGATGCTTGCTGGTATTGATGGAATTAAAAATCAAATTGATCCTGGTGATGGAGTAGACGTAGATTTATTTGAACTTCCAGCTGATGAACTTGCAAAAATTGATACTGTACCATCCTCTCTAAATGACTCACTTAATGCACTAAAAGCAGATAAAGATTATCTATTAGCTGGTGGAGTATTTACTGAAGATTTTATTGATAACTTTATTGATATAAAATACGAAGAGGTACAACAGCTAAGACAAAGGCCTCATCCACATGAATTCTTTATGTACTACGATGCATAATTAAAAGAACTCATTAGTTTAAATTAATCAATTTGAGAAATATCACAAAATATTCTCAAATTGATTTTTTTTTTGTTGGAATATAGATATATAAATTGAAAAATGGCTAGAGAATCTATTTCAAAAATTGCATATAAAACGCTACAACAAAGTAAAAGCATTGCAGGTTTTGCTCACAAGCAGATCAGTTCAAGACTAATGAATTTTATTCTTCCAGATTCAAAGCTTGAAAATTTTGATCTAGATAAGGATCTTTTAATGCAAATCCAAAATTCAATGGATATTTTAAGAGAAGAAGATTGGAATGATGCAGAAAAAAATATATATCCAAAAAAATTATTATTTGACGAACCATGGCTTAGATATTTAACTCAATATCCTAAAATTTGGCTCGATATGCCTAATACATGGGATAGACGCAGAAAACAAAACTTTGATGATCTTCCAAAATCTATTGACAAAGATAATTATCCTCAATATTACTTGAGAAATTTTCATCATCAAACAGATGGTTATTTATCAGATTTTTCAGCTAGCATTTATGACCTACAAGTAGAGATACTTTTTAATGGAAGTGCTGACTCAATGAGGAGAAGAATAATTAAGCCAATAAAAGAAGGACTTGAAACTTTTAGCGACAGAAAAAAAAGTTCCATAAACATACTTGATGTGGCTACAGGATCAGGAAGAACATTAAAACAATTAAGAGCTGCATTTCCTAAAGAAAAAATTACAGGACTTGATTTATCTGATTCATACTTAAAAGAGGCAAGTAGATATATTTCAGATTTAGATGGTGATTTAATTCAGTTAATAAAAGGTAACGCTGAAGAATTACCTTTTGAAAATGATAGTTTTCAATGTTTATCTTGTGTCTACTTATTTCATGAATTACCTCGAAAAATTAGAGCGAAAGTATTAAATGAATTTTTTAGAGTTCTTGAGCCTGGGGGGATATTAGTATTAGCTGATTCAATTCAAATAAGTGATTCACCTGACTTTATATCCATAATGGAAAACTTCTATAAATCTTTTCATGAGCCTTTTTATTGTGATTACATAAAAGAGGATATTGATTCTAAAATACAGGAAGTAGGGTTTAATGATGTAAAATCTAATTCCTTTTTTATGACCAAAGTATGGTCTGCTGTAAAGTAAAAAAAAAACTTCTATGACCTATTGGGATAAAGATACTATTCAGCTTGTTCAAAGTCTTAATGACAAATTAAAAATTGATCATTCTAAATGGCATAAAGATAAAGGGAATAAATATAAACGATCTGCAGAACTAATTTCGGCGGGATTATGCCATTTAATTATTTCTTGTAATGAGAATCAATCTATTGAGTATATAGAAGAAAGTATAAAATGGTTAAAAGAAATCAACGTGGATCAACCTTGTCCTAGTAAAAATCACCTTTTTAAAGCCAACTGAAGCCTATTACCTTTACTACTCCATCTAATATCATCAAAACATTCATTAATAATGTAAAGGCCACGGCCATTAATACTACTTATTTTTTTTGGTAATTTATAGTCTCTTTTTTTTATTTCTAAACCATTACCTTGATCTTGAATTTGCCAAACACACCAATTAGGAGTAATTATTCTTCTTACTCTAATATTTTTTTTAGGATCTAATTTATTACCATGTTTTACTGCGTTAACCAGAGCTTCATGTAAACCAAGTTTTATAAGATAGCTTGATTGAGAATTTTCAATAGGTTCTAATAATTGATCGACAAATTCATTTAACTGTAATGATGTTTCGAATTCATAGTTTGACCAGTTATTCTTTGGCCTTTTAAAAAATTTTTTTAAAATATTTTTGCCCCGAAATAAGGACATAATAATATTTTGATACTGTTTTAATTTTAACTTATTAGATACCTCAATTTAAAGAATATTATTATGTCTTTCTGCAATAGCAGGATGTCGTAGTATAGAGTCCATAAGTCTAACTCCTCTTAGTTGATTTATTAAAGGCATATGTCCATCAGGAGCATCCAATGACCAGCAAAAAGAACCAGGATATCTTGTCCATAATCCCTCTTTTTTCCAACCTATCTTCGGCCACATTAATTCATATTTTTTCCCCACTGATTTTAATATCTTTGCCTGAATTGAGAATCCAAATCTACCAGTAGAATAAATAGTCCATAATCTATCTATTGTTTCTAGATCTTTACCTGACATATTCTTAACTTCACTATAGAAAACATATCCACGTTTTTCAGCTAATTTTCCAGCTAATTTTCTTAAATAAGAACTTGTTAATCTATCTGCCTCTTCAAATTTTTGCTCAACCAGCATCAATTGCAAATCATCATAATTAATATCAATATCTGAATATGTATTAAACCAATTATTGAATTTAGAGTCTTCAAAGAATTCAGGTTTAAATTTTTTTAAAACTTGCAATATCCAACCAGCAGACCAATCATCTCCATCACTATCAAAGATATCAAACAGTGAAGGGCCAAGATCAAAAATATTTTCGACTTCAGATTCTATTTGAGTTAATGAATTTATTCTTTTTCTTTGATTGGAATCTACAAATTTTTTTATCAGATCTAATGTAGCATTATCATAGATATCTTGTTCTTTGTTATTCATTTTAAAAAATCAATCTAAAAAAATAAAAACTATCCATGTATTTCCAAAGAAAAGAACTAGAGAAATTTAGAAGTTTTAAGGGACCACTTATAGATGTTAGAAGCCCGAGTGAATATTATAAAGGACACCTGCCTAATTCTATTAACATTCCATTATTTGATAATGACGAGAGATCTATAGTCGGTACGATTTATAAAAAAGAAGGCAGAAAAAGAGCAGTCATAGAGGGATTAAATTTTTTTGAAAAAAAAATGGAAATACTTCTTGATAATTTATTCATGAATATTGAGTCTTATAAAACTATTCCTAATAAAGATAATGAATTTTTTATCAGAATATATTGCTCTAGAGGAGGAATGCGTTCACAAAGCATTGCTTGGCTACTAGAAAAATACAAATTAAATCCAATAACACTTAAGGGAGGATACAAAATATATAGAAGATGGGTATTAGATAGTTTCTCAAAAAAAATGAATATAGTAGTTATTGGCGGTAAAACAGGAACAGGGAAGACAAGATTATTATCATTACTAGAGAAATATAAATATCAAACTATTGATCTTGAAGGATTTGCCTGTCATAGAGGGAGTACATTTGGAGGTCTAGGAATGAAAGAACAACCTTCGAATGAACAATTTGAAAATATAATTGCAGAAAAATTAAATTCTTTTAAATGTTCTAATAATATTTTTGTAGAAGCTGAAAGTGCAAATATAGGTAAATGCAAAATTCCTCATGAATTCTTCAATCAGATGAAAAATTCCAGGAGAATTGAAATTATAAGAAGCGAATCTAACAGGTTAGATGAGTTGATAGATACTTATAGTGTTTTTAAGAAAGAGGAACTCCAAGAATCTGTATTAAGGATAAAAAAAAGATTAGGACCGCAAAGAACAAAAATAGCTCTAGAATCAATTGACAATGAGAAATGGGACTTAGTTTGCAGATCAGTTCTAGATTATTACGATAAGTGTTATGAATTTGAAAAGGTTGGCAAGACAAATATAAAGTTATTAGATTTAACCGACAAAAAATATGATGAAAGGATTCTAGAGTTAATAATTAATGTTTTATAAAAAAATTACAAACGAATGTGAAAAATATTTCCTAAGATAAAAAATTATTGATTGAATATTATGACAGCAAATAAAACTGCAAAAATACAATTTTATGAAGGAACAGATGAACCTGTAGTGCCTGAAATAAGACTGACTAGGAGTAAGGATGGTACAACCGGCCAAGCACTATTTTTGTTCGAAAAACCTCAGGCATTATCTTCAATTACAGACGGTGAAATCACGGGTATGCGTATGCTTGATTCCGAAGGTGAAATACTAACTAGGGAAGTTAAAGTAAAGTTTGTTGATGGAGAACCCATATTTTTAGAAGCAGCTTATATTTGGAAGAACACATCTGACTTTGAGAGATTTATGAGATTTGCAAATAGTTATGCCAAATCAAATGGATTAGGATATTCTGAAAAGAAGTAGAATGTTCTGAAAATTGAATAGTTCATCATACTTCAAGTTAGTAGTAATTTTAATCACTTCGTTAATACTATGGACTTTAAGAGATTTTCTCCTCTTAATAATTTGTTCTTTAGTTATTTCAAATATTGTATGTAATTTATGTGATCAAATACAAAAGGGCTTGAAAATCCCCCGATCGCTTTCTTTGTTTCTTGTCTTAACAGTTATATCAGTAATAGTATTTACTATTTTCATTCTTGTATTGCCTCCGTTTATAAAAGAATTCAATGAAATACTAGTTGATATTCCAAATGGTTTATCAAAAATAAATATTTTGATTAATACAAATTTGAACAAATTTAATAGCTTATTATATGGCGAACAATCAGAAAATGTTATAGACATATTCAGTCTTTTAAATAATGTAGTTACCATTCCAGATGCTTCAACTATTGCAAAAGCTATACAAGAAAGCTTTAAGAATTTAATAAATATAGCGGGGAATCTGGGTTCAGGTCTTTTGAAATTAATATTCGTATTAGCAGTGAGTTTGATGATTTCTATTGAACCAAAACAGTATAAAGAGAATATACTTTTTTTAATTCCAAAAAATTATCGCAACAAATTTAGAAATATTCTGGAAAAATGCAATATTGCATTAGCAAATTGGACCTTTTCTATGGTTATAAGCTCATTATCAGTAGGTCTATTATCATTAATAGTTTTGTCTATATTAGACGTCAAATATGTTGTCTCGAATGCTTTAATAGCAATGGTTCTTAATATAATTCCTAATATAGGCCCAGTTATTAGTGGTATATTTCCAATCTCAATTGCACTACTTGATAATTTTTGGAAGCCACTGGCTGTTTTAGGAGCATATGTAATAATTCAAAATATTGAAAGCTATATAATAATGCCTTCTATAATGAAGAAAAAAGCAAACTTACTACCTGGTTTGACATTAATATCGCAATTTGGATTTACTTTCATTTTTGGTCCTTTAGGCTTAATACTTTCTCTTCCATTAGCTGTAGTAATTCAGGTTTTAATCAAAGAATCATTTAAAGATATTTAAAAACTACTTAATTAATTTTTTATACAAATATGGGTAGGAAAAAAGTATAAAGAAAGCTAAGGGATGTTTACCAAAAGCAAAATATAGTGAACTAAATGTAAAATGATCAAATAATATTCTTAACTCGGTAGAAAGATCTATTAAAACCAAAGAAAATAAAATTATCAAATAGTAATTCAATTTCATAATTTTAGAACGTTAAACTCAGTCTTTCAGCAACAAAGATGGAGCCAATAAAATACTTGAATAACTTCCAACTATTATTCCTAATGATAAGGCCAAAGAAAACCAAAATAGTGAGTAAGATCCAAACAAAATAATGCTTAATAAAGGGATAAGGGTTGTAATACTTGTAAAAGTTGTTCTTCTAAATGATTCGTTAACTGATAATTGAATAGTTTCGTTATAGCCTTCTTTCTTTGAATTTAAATTCTCACGAATTCTATCAAATATAACAACTGTATCATTTACAGAATAGCCAGCAATAGTTAACAATGACACAGCAAATAAACTGTTTACCTCGACGGATAATATAATTCCCAACCAAGAGAATATACCGAAAACAATTAATAAATCATGGAATAAAGCTAATAATGCAAATAATGCATATTTTTTATCAAATCTAATAGTTATATATAAAGAAATTGCAAATAAAGAAACCAACAATGAAGTAACACAATTGGTAAGTAATCTTTTCCCAAGCTTTGGACCTATTAATCTTGAATCCTTACTCTCATAATTCAGAGGTCCAATAATATTATCAAGATTAGTAATAAGATTATTTGATTCTTCAATACTTAAATAAGGTGTTCTTATTGATATTAATTTAGTATTATTTTGGAATTGTAATTTAATATTATTTAAAACATTTTTATTTTTAGAGATCTCTCTTAAATTTTCTAAAACTGAATCAGGGGAAAGATTAGAACATTCCGCTTCACAAACTCTTTCTATTCTTAGTTCATTTCCCCCAACAAAATCCATCCCTAAATTTATAGGTTTCTTATAAGAAGTATTAAAAGTAGAATATAAAATTCCTAAAAGACTCAACAAAATGAGAACAGTTGAAAACCCAATTATCTTTCTTTTATTTTTTATTAGTTCAAGATTGTATTTCATGAGAAATTAGAAATAAAAAATTTAATTTGAAAAATTATTCCTTGGCAGATAAAGATTTTTCTGTCTCAAAGATTGATATATTGTAAAAAAACGCAAAATATTTTTAGAACAATTTAATGAGGTAAACAAGCTTACTAAGACTCCAATACCTAATGTTGCCGCAAAACCCTTAACAAAGTTTGTTCCTAATAAAAACAATACAAAACAACTAAGAAGAGTTGTAATATGGCCATCAACTATGGATGAATTAGCTCTCTGAAAACCGCTATCAATAGATCTTGTAAGAGTATTTCCATCATATAATTCTTCTCTAATTCTCTCAAATATTAGAATATTTGCATCAACAGCCATACCAATACTAAGAATAAGACCAGAAATTCCAGGTAAAGTCAAAGTTACAGGAATTAGAGAATATATGGCTAAGTTAAAGAAACCATAAAGTACTAGAGAAAGAACTGAAACAAAACCTAGAATTCTATAATTAAAAATCATAAAAATACCAACAAAAATTAACCCACTAATAGCTGCATAAAGACTTTTTAAAATATTTTTGGATCCCAATAGAGCCCCTATTGTGTTAGTTTCTACTATTTCAATTGGCAATGGCAATGAGCCTCCTTTAAGTTGAACTTCTAATTCTCTAGCATTTTCAGCACTAAAATTACCACTTATCGTTGCTGATCCACCTGTAATCCCAGTACTAGCAAACTGATTACCAACACTGGCTTCACTTATTGATTCACCATCTAAAATGATAGCCAATAGTTGATTAGTGCCAGCAATTGACTTTGTAATTTCTGCAAACTTTTCACCTCCTGAATTACTAAAAGTTAATAAAACTTCCCAATTACTATTTGTTTGTTCTTGTCTCCTTCCTGCGTTAATAAGATCCTTACCAGATAAATCTGTTTTAATAAATAAATTTGTAATTTCTTTTTCAACATATTTTTTGATTTCAATTAACTTCCCATATAAATCATTACTAGTAGATGAGTAATTCAATTCTTGCTCTATATCTTTAAGATCATCTTGAATAACTTTTAAGTTATTATCATTTTGACTTTTTTCTGCAAAGGAATATTGTTCAATTAATTCTTTAATAGTCAATCTCTGTAGTTGCAAGGTTTTTAAATCTGTAGATGTTCCTTTTTTTTGGGTTCTAAATTCTAATAAAGCAGTCTTCCCTAATACCCTTGAAGCAACTAATGGATTTTGTTCACCTGGTAATTCTAAAATCAATTGATCTCCACCGAGGGTTTGCAAATTAGACTCAGAAACTCCTAAATTGTTAACGCGCTTATCAATAACCGAATTAACTGCTTCAAGTTCATCCCTTGTTACCTTACCTTCCTCTTTAATAATTTGTAGTGTAAGTTGAGAACCCCCTTGTAAATCCAATCCCAACTGTAAGGGATAATTTATCAATAAATAAACAGATAAAGTAAGTAGAAAAATAATAAAAAAAAGCCAACCTTGCCTTCTTTTCATTTTCTATATACTCCCACTAATTAAATTTTCAACTTTTTCAACTATTTGATGTGGTTGGATTATTGTCAAATTCTCAAGATTTCCATTATAAGGAGTTGGAATATCCTGACTAGATAATCTAATTGGTCGGGCATCAAGATCGTCAAAACACTTTTCTGTTATTAAGGCAATTAATTCTGCACCAATACCTCCAGTCTTCATACATTCTTCAACAATAACTACTTTATTTGTTTTTCTTATTGATTTTGAGATGGTTTCCATATCAAATGGTTTTAAACTTATTAAATCTATTAACTCAACATCTATTCCTTTTTTTTCTAATTCTTCAACAGCTTTAAGGCAGTGATGTCTCATTCTTGAATAAGTCAATACAGTAATATCTTTCCCTTCTTTTACAACATCAGCCTGATCCAAAGCGCAAGTATAATCACCCTCAGGTAATTCTTCAGACAAATTGTATAGAAGAACATGTTCGAAAAATAGAACCGGATTATCATCTCTTATAGCTGCTTTCATTAAACCTTTAGCATTTGTGGGTGTACTACATGCAACAATCTTTATGCCAGGAACTGCATGAAAATATGCTTCAAGTCTTTGACTGTGCTCAGCACCAAGTTGACGACCAACTCCTCCAGGTCCTCGAACTACTGCAGGTATTTTATAATTTCCGCCACTTGTATATCTAAGCATACCCATATTATTTGATATCTGATTAAAAGCTAAAAGCAAAAAACCCATATTCATTCCTTCTACTATTGGTCTTAACCCTGTCATTGCTGCACCCACAGCCATACCCGTAAAACTATTCTCTGCAATAGGAGTATCTAAGACTCTTAACTCTCCATATTTTTCATATAAATCCTTAGTAACCTTATAAGATCCTCCATATTGACCAACATCTTCCCCCATTACGCAAACATTAACATCATTTGCCATTTCTTCATCAATTGCCTCTTTCAAAGCATTAAATAATAATGTTCCAGCCACAATTAATTACCTAATTAATCACATATATAATCCTACCACTTTGAATAATTCAACCTCCTTCAGCGAAGGTTATGAGTAGTAATATTGATAAAATCATTCCAGGTGACAGCAAAAGGACTAAAAGGCCTAGGTCATGTAAAGACATTCAAAGAAAGTGTTTTCTTAATAATATTGGCAATTCAACTTTTCTTCTGAAAAAAACTTCGAATAAATACAATAAAAAGACCTATACCTATAAAAGCAAAAGAAAAAGTTAGCAAAAATGATAATCCAATTATCAAGGTATTAATACTAGAAGAAATATTTTGGACTATTTCAGAAGAATTAGATGGTTTATGTACTGAAAAATAAATTGCGATTTTATTACTTAAAAAATAAAAAAATATAAATAATAAAAAACTTGTTAATGATCCAACAATAAAATTTAACGGTCCTTTTTCGGGAATATTTTTTTCAATATTCTCAGTATTATTATCAGCCACAATAGATTTTTATATAAAAAAAATTTAAATGAATGTTATTCCCTTTTCAAGGAAAGTGCAAACCCATGAATCATAGCCTTTTTCTTTAAATAATTTAGAATTTACAGTTAATTCTTTTTTAGCAGTCTCTATATCTTTAAAGAGTCCAAAGCATGTAGGGCCTGATCCACTCATTGAAAATGTGAGACAATTTTCTAATTTAGAAAGTAAATATAATGCCTTCTTTACAGAATCATTTTCATTTTCAACAACTAACTGCAAATCATTTTTAATAGATAAATGTTGATTATTAAAATTTAAGTTATTTAAACCATTATCTCTTAAATTTTTTCTTATGTTCTCAATCATTTCTCTATCAGTAAGATATTGATCACAAAATCTATTACTATATTTTTTATAAGTTTCAGCAGTTGATACTGATACATTCGGATTTTTTAAAAGAATTACTCCATATTCAAGGGTTGAATCTAATTTCTCCAAAATTTCGCCTCTTCCAAAACATAATTGAACACCACCATTTATAAAAAAGGGGATATCAGATCCTAATGTTGATGCTAATGAACTTAAAGTTTCTTGATCTAATTTCAAATCCCATAAATTATTAAGACCAATTAACGTTGCCGCTGCATTGCTGGATCCACCAGCTAATCCTGCGCCAATTGGGATATTTTTTCTTAAAAATATATTCGCACCGTAATCTATATTTAATTTTTTCCTTAATAGGTTTGCCGATTTAACAATTAAGTTATCATCAGATAGGCTTAAATCATTACAATCAGACTCAAGTTTAATTAAACCTTCATTATTAATTTCAAATTCTAAATAATCAGCAAGATCGATATTTTGCATAATCATTGCTAACTCATGAAATCCATCCTCTCTTTTACCAATAACTTCAAGGTGCAAATTTATTTTGGCAGGAGATTTTATATTAATTTTCTTTCTAGCTAAATCTTGCATATACTTAAATTTTATTTTTTAATTTTAATACAATTTTCTGCAAGCTTAATCCATTGGTCAATTGAAATATCTTGTGGTCTTAAATTAAAACAAACTTTTGAAGATTCAGATAATTCATTTATCTCTTCATTTGAAAGTATTGAATTAAGAGTATTTCTAAGCATTTTTCTTCTTGAATTAAATGAAATTCGAAGAAGTTTATCTATATATTTTTCCAGACTAATATCTAATCTTAAATCATTTTTAATTGGTTCGAAAACTACTAAAGAAGAAAAAACTTTTGGAGGCGGACTAAATGATGAAGGCGGCACATCACATATTCTTTTTATTTTTGATAGTAGTTGCATTCTTATACTAAGCGCACCAGCATTTGGACTACCTTCTTTTGACAAAATCCTATCTACAACGTCTTTCTGCATCAAAAATATTATTTTTTCGTAATTATAGTTTCTTATAATGCCCAATCGACCTATAAAAATATCCAATATTGGGCCAGTTATATTGTAAGGAATATTTGCAATCACTTTTGTAATCTTCTTATTAATAGAATCTAAATTTACAGAAAGAATATCTCCCTGCTGCAGTGAAAACTTATCATTATTATTGAATTTATCATTTAATAAATTTATTAAATCTTTATCTAATTCAATTGCATGTAATTTTTTAATTTCTGAATTTAACAACTTAGATGTTAAAGCTCCTTTACCAGGACCAATCTCTAAAATAAAGTCATTTTCATTAAGAACAGCAATTTCTTTAATTTTTTCTAATATTTTTTTATTTACCAACCAGTGTTGTCCAAATCTTTTTTTTTGATGATAGTTTTTAGAATTCATCTAAAAGATAAATAATATGTTTAAATTAAATATGAATTTATTTAATACTTTATATCATGAGCTTATCAAAAAAAAATTTAGATAAACTCAATAAATTTAAAAAAAAGAAAAATTTAAATAACGAAAGTAAAAATATTATTATAAATAATTACACAAATATTACTAATAATGATAATTTAATCACCAATCCACTTAATTCAGAAGATCCCAATAAAATTTTTTATTCGTTAATTGATAATTCAGAATCTTTAGAAGAGACTTCTAACATTAATAACTCACTAAGAGAAAGTGAGATTAATCAAATTAATATGAATTCTAAAAAACATAATTTATCCAAGAAATTAACAACTGAAGAGGAACTATATGATGAATTTAATTATCTTCTTGATGAATAATTATTTTTAATATTTACTTATGCTTCAGAGTAATAGATTAGCAATTTATGCTATCGGCAAAATAAAGAAACTTTGGATTAAAGATGGAATTAATCAATACAAAAAAAGAATGCCTGAACTTGTAATTAATGAGTTAAAGACTTTTAATTTAAATAATCTTAGATCCAATAACAATATTATTATCTGCCTAAGTGAAGAAGGGAAACAGTTTAATTCAGTTGAACTATGTTCCTTACTCTTGAATTTTAAAAATAAAAAAATTAATTTCTTAATCGGCGATACTGATGGAGTTAGTTCAGATATAAAAGAAAAATCAGATCTTGTACTAAGCCTATCTCCTTTAACTTTTCCTCATGAATTAGCTAGATTAATCCTAATCGAACAAATCTATAGAGCTATTTCTATATCTAACAACTCCCCTTATCATCGTTCTTAAAAAGATTAGATTCAATCTAAAATTAATCTATAAAAGTTTAATAACTAACTATTTTTTGACTTTTCGCTGTATAGTACATATATACTATTAATTTAACCTTGGATTCTTTTGATTCAACTACTAAAACATTTAAAATCCCCTTATTAACTGATTCGGTATCAGCAGGGTTTCCTTCTCCTGCAGATGACTATACGGAAGAAAATATTGATTTAAACGAACATTTAATATCTAATCCGTTTAGCACTTTTTTTCTTAGAGTAAAAGGTGACTCAATGATAAATGCAGGAATTAAAGATAAAGATTTAATAATAGTAGACAAGAGCTTAACCGCCAGGCCAGGGAATATCATCATTGCAATGATAGATGGAGAATTTACAATAAAAAGATTATCTATAAAAAACAATGAATTATATTTAAAATCAGAAAATCATAATTATCCTGATTTTAGATTTAAAAACCATATTGATGTACAGATATGGGGAGTTGTTATTTATTCAATACATAGCTATTTATGAGAATTTCAAATATTGATGCAATAGCTCTTATAGATGCTAATAATTTTTACGCGTCATGTGAACAAAATATTAATCCTCATTTGAGAAATAAACCAGTAGTAATTTTATCTAATAATGACGGATGTATCATTGCAAGAAGCCCTGAAGCGCGAGCTTTAAAAATTAAAATGGGAACTCCGTATTTTAAGGTCAAAGAAAGACTAAATAAATTAGATGTAGCAGTCTTAAGCTCAAACTACTCGCTTTATGGGGATATGAGCAGAAGACTAATGAATTTACTGAAAAACTACTGTGAACAGATAGAAATTTATTCCATTGACGAAGCATTCGTCTCGATTTCTAGACCTAATGATGAAAATCTATATCCTTGGGCAAGAAGCATAAGATCATTAATATATCAGAATCTAGGGATTACCATAACAGTAGGAATAGGAGAAAATAAAGTAAGAGCAAAAATTGCTAATAAACTAGCTAAAAATATTGATTATTCAGCTGGAATATTTGATTTAGCCAGAACCGAAAATGAGAATAATTATTTGAAAAGAATTAGTATAGATAAGATATGGGGAGTCGGGAAACAAACCTCTAATTGGTTACAAAGTAAAGGTATTAAAAATGCGAGAGAACTAAGAGATATGGAAGAAAATGAAATCATTAAGAAATTAGGCATCGTAGGGAAAAGACTGCAATTAGAACTGAAAGGTCATAGATGCCTGCCCATAGAAAAAAACAAGAAATCAAAAAAAGAAATTCAGGTGAGCAGGAGTTTCGGCACGCCTATCACAAAATTAGAAGACTTAACTCAAGCACTGGCAACTCACGCAATAAAAGCCTCTGAAAAAATGAGAAGTCAGAATTTACAATCATCTAATATTAGAGTATTTGCTAGAACCAGTAAATATTCAAGTCAAAATTATCAAAGAAGTGCTCATAGAAAACTTACAAATGCAACAGATGACACAAACAATATTTTAAAAATAGTAGTTGAATTATCTAAAGAAATTTATAATCCCGAATATAAATTCTCAAAAGCTGGTGTTTTAATGCAGGATTTAACAAATAGCGAATATTTACAGCAATCAGTTATCAATTACAAATCTCAGAAAGTCTTAGAAAAATCAACAAATCTTATGAAAACGATTGATTTATTAAATAAAAGATTTAATAACAATGCAATTACATGGGCCATTACAAAAAATCCACAAAGTTGGAAGATGAATAAGAATTTCTTAAGTCGCTCATCTACAACTGATATAGGACAAATCCCAACTATAGTGAAGTAAAAAAATAGAATGGAATTTATATTATTTTTGAGCAAATTAGATAAAGAGATTCTTAACCTATTAATGAAAGCAAACTACATAGTTGAAGAAAATAAAATTGAATGTCTATTAAACAAGGAAATAAAAGGGCTACATAATTTTAAAGAAAATAAAATAATAATATGTACTGAAAATGCAAAAAGGAAAACAAATTTTAGAAATAAGAATCAACAACCAAATAAAGATAACTTCAAAACAGAAAGGGCGATAAGAAAAGCATTAAGACACGAAGCAACTCATGCGATACAAAAATGTAATAACAATAAAACAATAGGGGATATAAAAAAATTAGAAAGCAAATTGCATCAAAGTAAAAGAAAAGCATTAGAGTTCTCTAGCTCAAATTTTTCTGGGACTTATGCGAGAGAAGTAGAAGCTTATGTTCTAGAAGATAAACCCAAAAAAGTTAAAAACTTGATTAAAAAATACTGCCTATAAATTAAAAATATTTATATTAACTAGCGAGGAAATTGCCACAACGTTGTTTGTCTAAGAAATTTATATGTTGTCTTTCTAGGTAATATAATTCCTGAAATTTAATGGCATCTGAGTTTAAATCCTTAAAAAGATCATCTATCTCTTTATTTGTATTTGAAGAACCTGAAGAAGGATTATCGATTAAAATAGAAATACAATTTTCTAAAGTTTTTAATCTTTGAGATCCCCAAGA
The DNA here is from genome assembly GCA_000635015.1 of Prochlorococcus sp. scB243_498I20. Taxonomy (GTDB): domain Bacteria; phylum Cyanobacteriota; class Cyanobacteriia; order PCC-6307; family Cyanobiaceae; genus Prochlorococcus_A. The sequence continues at coordinate 416,279 of JFMR01000045.1, read as the reverse complement.
TTCTATTAAGTGTCTACATCTTTTTAGAGAATTATATTTCTCAAGAAGTGATAATGTTCCTAGTAAATTGTCCTTAGGGTTACTAAGCAATGTTAAAAATAACTCATTTGGATTAATAAAAATATTAATTTTATTTGATGATTCAGGATTATTGAGAGCTAAGTAGTCAGGCAGAAGTGAAATTAAGTTAATAGAAGAAAAATCTTTTTGAAGATTTTGACTATTTGATTGTTTTAAATCATTTAAGTAATATAAACCTAAATTATTTTGTTCAATTTTTGAAATAGCTTCCCATAGAATTTGAATATAACTAGTATTAAAAACATTAATTTCTCTTTTGAGAAATTCATCACGAATAAATAGCCTAAGATGTGGACAATGTAAATAATAAAAAATTATTTCAGATTCATTTTTCTCCCGTCGGGAAACTTCATTTGGTTGTTCAAATTTTTTTGATCTACCATGCCAACGAAATCCCTTTACTTGATTTCTTAAATCTTGTTCAAACTGTATTGCTAACCTAGCTTGTCCCTTACTTAATTGTTCGGAAACTTTTTGTAAATAATGAGTTCTGGTTGATGATTGAGGTAATTTACTCAACAATTTTACCAATGAAGAAATAACACTTTGGAAAATTTCAGACTTAGTTAAATCTTGATCTTTAAAAATCTGATCAATCTCCCAATCAATCCAAAAGGATGAATTATCAATTAAATTAAAATAATCTTCAGGTGTATGACTATTCAAATATTCGTCAGGATCTTTAAAATGACTTAGTTGAAGTATCTTGAGGTTAATTTGATCATGAAGGGATAGGGTCTCAACTTCTTTAATTACTCTTTTTGTTGCTAAAATTCCTGCATTATCAGAATCAAAATTTAATATTATATTTTTATTATCTGTACATCTACATAGTTGAGAAATTTGGTACTTATTTAATGCGGTACCGAGAGAAGCCACAGAATTAGTTATACCCTTTGAATGAAGAGAAATAACATCAAAGTAGCCTTCAACAATAATAGCTTTATCTCTTTTTCTAATATCACTAGAAGCTTTTTCTAAGGCAAACAACATTTTTCCCTTTTCAAATATCTCTGATTCAGGAGAATTAAGATATTTAGGTTCCTGTCCATCAAGAGATCTTCCTCCAAAAGCAACTACTCTTCCCTGCATATCATGTATTGGAACAATTAATCTATTTCTAAAACGATCATAAATCTTGTCAGAATTATCTTTAGAAATTGCAAGGCCTGAAGCTAATATTAAATTAATGGGGAATTTTTCTACCTTCGAAAGATAATTAAATAAATCATTCCATGAATTTGGGGCAAAACCTAATTCAAAGTTATCAATAATCTTGTTACCAAAGTTTCTCTTGGATGTTAAATATTTCATGGCTTCAAAACCAAGAGAATTATTTAATTGAGACTTAAACCAATTTTTAGTGACTCTTAATATTTTATAAAGCTCTTCCTTTCTAGATAGTTGTTTTTTATAAGCCTCTACTTGGGGACCCTCAAGATTTTCAACATTAATATTATTTTTTTTAGCGAGTGAAAGTACAACATCTGAAAAATTTGCACGAGTAAATTCCATTAAAAATTTAATAGAGTTTCCACCTGCACCACAAGAAAAACAGTAATAGAATTGTTTAGTTGGTGATACTGTCATAGATGGCTTAGTATCATCATGAAAAGGACAAATACCAACAAATTCCTTGCCTTTCTTCTTAAGAACAATATGTTCAGATATAACGTCAACGATATCTGCTTTTTCCTTAACCTCTTGAATAGTTCTTGGGTGTATAGAATGAACCATTTAGATTTTTATCAAAAACAAATAATGATTTATTCTTTATAGGTCAAAATCAAATAAGAATCTACTTAATTTCACAATAAAACTATTTTTATAGATGATAAATATCACAGAATTAGAAAAAAAATTTAATTCATTGAATAAGTTTAATTTGGTATTTGCTTCATTCTTCTTTAGTTTGATGACTTTATGCGTAAAAAATATTGATAAAAGGATACCTATTTATGAATTAGTTTTATTCAGATCATTGTTAAGTTTAATCATTACATTATTCATAATTAATCTAAAAAATATAAATCCTTGGGGCAACAATAGACCATTACTTATATTAAGAGGTGTTTTAGGAACTTTAGCTTTAGTTTGCATTTTTTATGCGATAAGAAATATGCCACTTAGTATATCTACTGTCATTCAGTACACATACCCTATTTTTATATCTATATTCGCTGGCATTTTTATAGACGAAAAAATAACTCGGAATATATTCTTTGCTTTAATTATTGGCTGGATTGGAATATTAGTAATATTAAATCCAAGTCAATTATCAAATATTAATGTTGAAATTGAAAATCTTTCGATTTCGATCGCATTTCTTGGGGCAATCTGCACTGCATTGGCTTACGTTACTGTTAAGAAACTTTCATTTACTGAAGATGTTTATGTAATTATTGAATATTTTCCACTTGTTTCTTTTATAGCTTTATTGCCAATTGTATTAATGAACTGGGTTACCCCAACTTGGAATGAATTAGTTTGGATAATTGGCATTGGCTTATTTACTCAATTAGGTCAGACTTTCTTAACTGTAGGATTAAAAAATTTACCTGCTTCTGAAGCTTCAACAATTAACTATTTGCAAGTTTTATTCGGGTCAATTTGGGGGATTATGTTTTTTAGTGAAATATTAAACATAAATTTTTTATTAGGAGCTTCACTAGTATTATTAGGAACTATTATATCTACTACCAAAATAATCAAAAGGACATAGAATATAGTTAATAAAATAAAAAAATAATGAAATTTTTCTATTTAGCTTTATTATTTTGTTTTTCTCCTATTGTTCAGGTTAAAGCCACCACCCCAAAGTCAGTAACTTGCACAAGAACTGAATACAGAGAAGAATACATTCCTGGAACGAAATCAAGTCCTGGCTTTGTAAAAAGTTATGAAGTAGACGTTGAAATACCGTGCGGAGGTCAAAGTAATGCTGAAAAAATTGATGATAATGACTGTAGTGAGGGATCTGTTATTGGAGGTATTCTTGGTGCTGGAATAGCACTATCCTCCTCTAGAGGGAAAGACCGATTTTGGGCTGTACCTGCTGGTGGAACAGCAGGAGCGCTAATTGGATGTCAAGTGGATGGTGGTTAATTGATTAGTTGGATAAATGGAGATTTAGTTGAATTTTGGCAAACTAATCAAAAATTTTTTATTTTAATAAATTGTCAAGGATTAGGATATGAAATACAAATACTAGAATCCTTTTTTCTCAAATTAAAAACTAATCAGATATCAAATAAAAACATAAATCTTTGGATAAAACACATTAAGAAAGAAGATTCAGATTTACTTTTTGGCTTTACATCGAAGGAACAAAAGAATTTCTTTATTGAAATTTTAAGTATTCGAGGTGTTGGATCTCAAATTAGTATGGGGATTTTAAATAAATTTTCTATTAATGAATTAATCAATGCAATAAAAACACAAAACAAAAAATTAATTTCTTCCGTACCAGGTATTGGGCAAAAAATGAGTGATCGATTAATTTTAGAATTAAAAAGTAAATTTAAGAATGATATTCTTTTTGAAGAAGAAAAAAGTAAAGATGAATTAGAGATTAAGGATCCTGAAATTAATCGAATGATGGAGGATCTTCAGTTAACCCTTCAATCATTAAATTACAAAAATAAAGAAATAAAATATATTTTACCGCTTATTACTAAAGAAGTAGATCTACTTGCTAAGAATGAAAATAATTTATCATTCGAAAATCTATTGAAATTAGCTATGAATTATCTAGATAAGGATATTAGTAATTTAGCTAGATGACGTAGTATTATAGAATGAAAGAAAATAATGTTCATGTCTTTAGATACAGCTGAAAAACAGGAGCTAATTGAAACTCATCAAGTACATCCCACTGATACAGGTTCGGTGGAGATTCAGGTAGCAATGCTTTCTAAAAGAATATCGAAATTAAGCCACCACCTCCAGGGAAATATTCATGATTTCGCTTCAAGGCAAGGATTATTAAAAATGATTGGGAAAAGGAAAAGATTACTATCTTACATAAAGGACAAAAACATTCAGAGATATCAAGAACTAGTAAATAAAATTGGAATCAGAGGATGATCTCAATTAATGAAAAAAAAGCAATCTAAAAAAAATACACAAAACAAAAAGAAAAAAAAATATTCTGAGGCAACTGCTTTCACTAATCTAGAAAAAACATCTAAAACCTTAACTACCCCAAAGAGATCTTCAAGTGGCATACCTAAATATGTAGCTGATAGAATGGCAAGAAGAATATTTTTTACAGCTGGAATACCGACAATATTAGGAATGTCTGTTTTTGTTGTTAGCTACATTATCGTTACCAAAAATATTGCTGAGATTCCTCCTTCCTCAACAATTGCAATTTCAGCATTGTTTTTCTTGTTAGGTCTAGCAGGATTGAGTTTTGGAATATTATCAGCTAGCTGGGATAGAGAGCCTGGATCTTTTTTTGGTATTGAAAATATTCCAATGAACATTCAACGCGCAAAAGATGCTTTCAAGCCTGCTACTCAAAATTTTGAAGATAAAGGTTAATCTAAGAAACTAAAGATTTCAAATTAACTTGGAATGCTTTATCTTCTAATAATTTGCATGCGCCTTGAATATCTCCAATACAGAATTGTTCGCCAAATTTAACGTATGTAACACTATTTTTATTTCTTACTGCAGCTAAAACTGGAATCTTGATTCCACATCTACCTTTATCTGGTTTAAATTTAACTAAACAATCTCTCAAAGTGTTTTGTACTCTTACATCTGATGCTTGATAACTTTCAAGATTAATAATTAGCAATTTGAGATTATCGATTTCTCTGCAATCATCAATTATTAATTGAGTCTTATCACTTTTTTTATCAATTGTTCCCCATACCAATAACCTAGTATCAGTAAGAAGAAATTCTGATAATCTGACATAGGTTTTTGGGAAAACTATTGCTTCACAGCTTCCAGAAAGATCTTCCAACTGAACTATAGCCATCCTATCTCCTTTTCTCGTTGTAATTTGCTTCAAATCAGGGATCATTCCAACTAAAGATACTTTGGTTCTATCTTTTGTTTCTTCTAACTGAGAAATGCTTATAGGTGATACAAGTTTTGCTGGCTTAGTTAAATGCTTTAGAGGATGATCAGATAAATAAAAACCTAATAGCTGCTTTTCTAACTTTAACTTCTCAATAAGTGAATAATCATCAACCTTAGCTAATTGTGAATCTGAAAAGGCAACATTAGAAAATGCTTCTTTAGAGTCAAATAGATTTCCTTGGCCTGATAATCTATCCCGATTTCTTGAAGAGGCCCACTCAATAATATGTTCAAGATCTGACAATAATTGCGCTCTATTATTATCATTAGAAAACTCGTCTAGTGCTCCACAAAGAATTAGAGATTCGAGACTTCTTTTGTTAAGAATATTAGAAGGCAAACGGTCGCACAAATCCGATAATGACTTAAAGATTCCCGAGCTATTTCGATTTTCAATTATATTTCTTATTGCAGAATCTCCTAAATTCTTAATTGCAGATAACCCGAATAAAATCTGATTATTCTTAATAGTGAAATCAACCCCAGAAAAATTAATGCTCGGCGAAATAACTTCTATTCCCATGGAATAACAATTAGAAATATATCTTTGCATCTTATCGCTAGAGCCGGAATTTACGCTTAAAAGGGCTGCCATATATGCAACAGGAAAATGAGCTTTTAAAAAAGCAGTTTGATAAGTTACAGCACCATAAGCAGTAGAGTGACTTTTGTTAAAACAATATTCTGCGAATAAAACCATCTGATCAAAAAGATCATTTGCTAATTTTTCATTTACACCTTTCTGCATAGAACCATCTACAAAAATATACCTATGCTTTACCATTTCAGAGACTTTCTTTTTCCCCATCGCTCTTCGAAGTAAATCAGCATCTCCAAGAGAGTAACCGGCTAGGTCTTGAGCAATTTTCATGATTTGTTCTTGGTAAACCATTATTCCATAGGTTTCAGTGAGAATTGACTTAATAAAAGGATGAGGGAAATCAATCTTTTCTTTGCCGTTTTTTCGATTTATGAATTTAGGTATAAGGCCTGCATCAAGAGGACCAGGTCTATAAAGAGCTAGTATGGACGAAATATCCTCTAGAGAATTAGGTTTGAAATCCTTAACGACCTGTTTCATTCCAGATGATTCAAGTTGAAAAATACCTTCAAGATCTCCTCTCCCGATAAGCTCAAAGGTTTTACTATCATTTTGTGGTAACTCATCAATGTTTATTTTCTTTCCAGTAGATTGATTAATAAGAGAAACTGTTTTTTCAATCATAGTGAGATTCTTAAGACCCAAGAAATCCATTTTCAATAATCCAAGTGATTCGATATCGTCCATAGAATATTGGGTTATTATTTGTCCTTCATTATTTCTTTGAAGAGGTACAAGTTCGTCAAGAGGATCTGAGGCGATAACAACCCCAGCAGCATGAACTCCATATGTTTTATTAGTTCCTTCAATTCTCAAAGCCAAATCAACCCATTTTTTCACCGTTTTATCATTAATATATTTCTCTCTAAACTCTTGACTAGGAGAATTCTTATCAATCATTTCATTTAATTTAAAAGGTTTCCCTCTTACCACAGGTATTAACTTAGCCAATTTATCCGCCTCTCCATATGGTATATCTAGAACTCTTGCAACATCTTTTAAAACCGCCTTAGAGGTCATCTTATTGAAGGTTATTATTTGCGCAACTTTATCCTCACCATAACGATTAGTAACATAATCAATAACTTCATTTCTCCTATCAATACAAAAGTCGGTGTCAATATCTGGCATTGACTTTCTTGCTGGATTTAAAAATCTCTCAAACAACAATCCATGCTCAACAGGATCTATATTAGTAATTTGGAGAGCATAAGCTACTAATGAGCCTGCAGCAGAACCTCTACCTGGTCCAACAGGGATAGAGTTATCTCTAGCAAATTTGATGTAGTCCCAAACAACCAAAAAATAGTCTGGGAAGCCCATATCTTTAATGATTTTTAATTCGGAAGATAGTCTTTTTTTATAGTTCTCATCAACTTCTGAAAGATCATTTTTTTTAAGTCTTTTTAAAAGGCCTTTATTAGATAACTGTGTAAGAAAGGAAAATGAATCTGTATCTTCGTTAAGAGGGAATTTTGGCATTCTATAATTACCAAACAAATCAAATATTTCTACTTTTTGAGAGATTTCAACTGTATTGTTGACTGCCTCAATAATTGATTCATCATCAATATGATCTTTAAAAAGTTCAAGCATCTCATTTTCACTTTTAATATATTCTGTACCGGTATATCTCAATCTTTTTTCATCACTTATTAGTTTTCCTGTTAATACACAAAGCAAAGCGTCATGTGCTTCAACATCCATACTTGATAAATAGTGGGCGTCGTTGGTGGCGATAACTTTTATTTGGTGCTTCTTCCCAATTTTTATTAATTCAACGTTAACAATTCTATCCTCAATAGAGCCGTGATCTTGTATTTCTAGATAAAAGTCATCTGCAAATAATTTTTTATACCAAAGAGCTATATCCTCTGCTACATCTAATCTACCTTTTAAGATGGCCTGAGGTATCTCTCCTCCAAGACAAGCTGTCGAGACTATCAGACCATCACTATATTTGCTTAAAAGAGATTTATCAATACATGGTCTAGAAAAAATGCCTCGACCTCTCATCCCATTTAAGTGACTAATTGTTGTCAACTTAACTAGATTCTTATAACCAGTATAATTTTTTGCTAACACCACCAAATGATATCTTTTTTCTTTTTTTGGTTGAGGATCATCAATAGATCCATTAATCACGTACATTTCATTACCAATAATTGGTTTTATACCTTTCTCTTTACACTTCTTGACCAAATCAAGAACTCCATACATAACACCATGATCAGTAAGAGCTATCGATTCCATTCCAAGATCACAAGCTCTTTCTACAATTTTTGAAATTTGACTGGCACCATCAAGTAAGCTGTAGTCACTATGATTGTGAAGCGGAACGAAAGCCATATTCAAATAATTTATATATATAAGATAGAGAAAATTTCTAAAAGATCTATACTTTGTGATTACAAATTAATTATTAATACAAATTTAAAATAAAGGTCTGTTTTTAATTACTTGAGCATCAATTTCAAAAATATTTGCGGCATTTAATATTCTATCTTCTTCTAATACATTGCCTATTAATTGCATTCCAATAGGTAATCCTTTCGTATCAAAACCACAAGGAATACTGATTGCTGGGAGGCCTGCCAAATTAGCAGGGACAGTTAATAGATCAGACAAATACATTGAAAGTGGATCATTGACAAAATCTCCCTTCAAAAAAGCAGTGGTTGGGCAAGTTGGCGTTAATAAAACATCTACTTTCTTAAAAGCATTATCAAAATCTTTTCTTATAAGTGTCCTAACTTTTTGTGCCTTCTTGTAATAGGCATCACTGTATCCAGCTGACAAGGCATAAGTACCTATAAGAATTCTTCTTTGTACCTCATCTCCAAAACCTTCGGCTCTACTTTTTGAAGTCATATCTATAAGATTTGAACCTTCAATCGATCTGTAACCATACTTAACTCCATCGTATCTAGCTAAATTTGCGGATGCTTCAGATGGTGCAATGACATAATATGTCGCAATTCCATCGTTAAATCTAGGGCATTCAATTTCAATAATTTCTGCCCCTAAAGCTTGGAATCTATCAACTCCAGAAAGAACAGATTCCTTAACTTCTGGATTAAGCCCTGGGTGTTCAAAACATTCTTTAATGATTCCAATTGTTAAACCTTTTATAGATTTATTTATGTCAGACAAATAATTTGGAACAGGCTTATCAAGGCATGTTGAGTCAAAGGGGTCTTTACCAGATATTGAATAAAGAATTTCAGCCGCATCTGAGACAGTGTTTGTGATTGGGCCAATTTGATCAAGAGAGCTAGCAAATGCTACAAGTCCCCATCTGCTAACTCTGCCATAAGTAGGTTTAAGACCTACAACTCCACAAAAAGAAGCTGGTTGCCTTATTGATCCTCCTGTATCGGAACCTATAGCAGCTGCACAAAAACCAGCGGCAACTGAAGCAGCACTACCGCCTGAGCTGCCCCCTGGCACTCTATTAATATCCCAAGGATTTGAAGTGACGCCAAATACAGAAGTTTCGGTTGAACTTCCCATTGCAAATTCGTCTAAATTTGTTTTCCCTAAACAAATTCCCCCTGAAGACCATAATTTAGTCGAAGCAGTGGATTCATAAGGCGCAACAAAACTTTTTAGCATTTTACTTGCACAAGTTGTTGCAACCCCCTTGGTGCAAATATTATCCTTTATAGCTATTGGCATCCCCGCGAGAGGAGGAAGTTTTTCTTTTTTTTGAATTAATTTATCAATGTGCTCTGCTTGCGCGATAGCTTTATCTTTTGTAATGCAAATATATGAGTTAATTTCATGATCTTTATGATCAATTTTGGCGAAGATATCATTAATTAATTCCTTAACAGAAGCGTTATTACTGGTAATTTCTTTTCTTAAAGAATTAAAATTCATTTCTTAATTTATTTTTAAAATCAAAGTTATTAAAAAGTTAATGGTTCTTCTTTTTTGCAACGTACAATGCTGTGTTTAATGTTTTTAGAACCTTCATCTGAAAGATCTTTGATAAAAGAAGGAACATTTTCTTTTAAACTACGTTTAGTTATAAATGGACCAAACCAATAGGTGTTACTAGGCTGATCTGTCTCAATTTTGGCCCACCAGGCTAAACCGAGTTTGTTTCCAAAGTTTCTAATCAATTTTTTTGGCCTTTTAGACCATCAATTCTTGTTAAATTCTATACAATTTTGTAGTGATAATTCAATAAATTTTTATTAATCATTTAAATATATTGAAACAACAACATTTTAGTTGTCTTTAAAGACAGTGTTTATTAACAATAAAATTATTTAGCTGTAAAGTGAAATAGGGATATAGCGGCCGCCACAGAGGCATTTAAACTTGAAGTCTTACCTTTAAGAGAAATACTTAATATAAAATCGCATTTTTTTTGAGTAAGCAGAGAAATACCTTTATCTTCAGAGCCAACTACAACTACCAAAGGTGCTTTTTCTTGAAAATTTGAGATAGATAACTGAGCATCTCCAGATAAACCAACAACAAGATAACCATTTCTCTTAAGTTCCTCAAGTGCTCTATTTAAATTAACAACTCTACTTACATGAATATGTTCTAAGGCTCCTGCAGCTACCTTAGCGACTGTTCCAGTCAACCCTGCAGACCTTCTCTGAGGAATGATTACGCCCTTGCAATCAAATGCTTCAGCTGATCTTATGATCGCACCAACATTATGAGGATCTGTTATACCATCTAGTGCGACTATTATGGGGTTTGGACAATTGTGTTTAGAAAAATCAATTAATTCTTCTAGTGATAATGTTTTAGAGCATGCTAATTGCAATGCGACACCTTGATGTGAAGCACCATATGTCAATTGCGAAAGCCTGTTCCAAGAAACTTCCTCAATAAGAACTCCTTTTAATTTAAGATCCTTAAGCAAAATATAAAATTTGTCTGAAGAAAAAATTTCCGAAGTACACCAAATCCTATTAATAGCTCTATCACTGGTAAGAGCCTCAAAAACCGAATGTTTACCCCATATCCAATCATCAAAATTTCTCTTATTAGTAAACTCTTGCTGTAAATTAGAATTTTTATTAAAAAATTCTGTACTGGATTTAAATCTTGGATTTCTTCTTTTTAAAGACGAAAAATTAATATTTTCATCAATTTTTTTTAAATTTTCATCTTTCTTATTTTTAACGGAATTTTTCAAAAATCTATCATTTTTTTTGGAACGATTTGTATTTTTTGAGTCATATCCAAAATCTGAATTTTTTTTGTGCTCTTTATTATTGTTTCCGCGAAATTTATTTGAGAAGTTTTTCATAGATTCAATTCGTTTTTAATTCTAAATATTCAAAAAGTGTTGCTAATCTTTGAGGATCCTTTAAAAATAGCCAGCCAATAAGAGTTTCAAAACCAGTTGCTCTAGAGTATATAGCGGGATCTGAAGATTTTGGATATCTCTTTGTTTTATTTCTAGCACGCCTAATTAGATCCATTTCATTTGAATTTAATAAATGTTCAATTTGACTTAATGATTTTGACTGAGATTTTGCTTTAACTTCGTTTACTACAGATAAATGTAGATCTTTGGATTTTAAAGGAATATGAACATGCCTTAGTCTTTGGTGTAGCTCCCATACTGAATCTCCAAGCCAAGCAAGTTGAATAACACCAATATCCTCTGGAGATCCATATGGAACCAAGTTTTGAATCCAATAATTCAATTCTTTAAATAATTTAATGCATCTTCAAGGTTTGACTTCAAGTTAAGAAAATCTCCTAAGCGAACAAGTTTAATTGTTTGGGCCACTCTCGAATTGCCAACGACAGAGAACCCAAGTTTCGATTTTTTGCATTCTTTTGCAGTTTGAACAAGTGCTCCAAGACCCGAAGAATCTAAAAAATCTATTTTTGTGAGATCAATAACGAAAGGGAGGTCATTTCTTAAATTATTAGTAACAAAATTCTTAAATTGTTTTTCTGAGAAAGCATCAAGTTGGCCTTTAAAAGTAAAAACCATAATGTTTGTTGTAACCTCAAGGTTTCCTCTTAAAGAAACGGTTAACTTCTGGAAATCTTCTATGATCTAATACCTCCAAAAAATTAAAATATCAAATGTAATTATCAAATCAAAAGAAAACAATATGTCAACATCTTTCTAACATTAGAGAAACAAATTTTTTAAATAAATAATCTGAATCATGTGGGCCAGGTCCCGCTTCTGGATGATATTGCACACTAAATATGGGCTTATTATAAACCTCGAGTCCAGCCACAGTATTATCGTTAAGGTTATAGTGGGTAATTTTAACTATTTCCTTTGAGAGAGAATTGGGGTCAATAGCAAAACCATGATTCTGACTAGTTATCTCAATTTTATTATTTTCACCACAAGGATGATTTAAACCACGATGTCCAAAAGGTAATTTATAAGTTGAACCTCCTAATGCTAATCCAAATATTTGGTGGCCAAGGCAAATACCAAACATAGGTATATCACCATATTCAATGAGTGATTTTGCTAACTCTATACCTTCAGAAACAGAAGAAGGATCGCCTGGACCATTTGAAAAAAATATACCATCAGGTTTGTTAGACAGTACATCATTTAGTGAAGCTCGAGAAGGTAAAACCAAAACTTCACAACCATGGGATACAAGTCTATTTAGAATTGAATTTTTAATTCCAAAATCAATTGCTACTATTTTTAACTTTTTGGAAGATTCATCATATCTTTTTCTTAAATCAAAAATTGTTTGAGTATGACTGTTCCATAAATATTTTTGCTTTGTTGAAACTAACTTTGATAAATTTAAACCCTCCATCGTTGGCGTATCCCGAATTATCTTTGAACAACTTTCATCCGTTTTATCTAAAGAGGTAATAACTCCATTCATCGCGCCACTAGATCTTAAAATTTTAACAAGAGCCCTTGTATCAATTCCATATAGACCTATAATATTTTTTTCTACTAACCATTGATTAAAATTCTTTTTAGATCTCCAATTGCTGCTATTAGATGAAAAATTTCTAACAATTATTCCTTTAACATTAATATTTGATTCAAAATCTTCAAAATTAATACCAGTATTTCCAATTTCTGGATAAGTAAATGTTAGTATTTGGCCGTAATAACTTGGGTCAGTAATAACTTCTTGATATCCGGTCATTCCCGTATTAAAAACTATTTCACCAATGGCTGTACCAGAAGCACCAAAAAAGAATCCTGGGAATACAATTCCATTACTTAAAACCAATTTCGCGTTTTTCTTATATGGATTAATCATCAATTTGAAATTAATTAATTTGTATCTAAATAATTTTTTAAAAGTAAAAACTTTTTCCAAGGATCACCTTGATTTATCGAAAATAAAGCTTTATTAAATCCTTCATTTAAATCATCCTCAATGCCTGCGGCCCAAAGCACTAAAGCAGAGTTCAAGGCGACTACATCAATATGAGATTTTTGTCCAGAACCATCTAAGACAGACTTTAATATTTCCTCGTTAGACTCATGATCAGAAACCACGAGTTTTTCGTTAGATATATTTTCATGGTTAAAGTCTGAAATATTTATTTCTGAAAACCGCAATTCACCATTATCAAGAAATACTAATTTATTTTCTCCTTGAAGCGAAGCTTCATCAAGACCACCAGTACCATGAACGACTATTGCTCTTTTCATACCCATTTTTAAAAGTGCGCTTCCCATAGGTTTTAAAAGATCCTCAGAAGCTACACCCAAAACTTGTGCATTAGGTCTTAAAGGATTTACCAGTGGTCCAAGTTGGTTAAATACTGTCCTTACTCCAAGGGTCTTTCTCAATGGAGCAAGTTTTATTAAGGATTTATGCCAAACAGGTGCGAACAAAAAAGTTATTCCAATTACACTTACAGCTTTGATTACTTTTTCTAATGAACAATCTAAATTCAGACCAAGATTCAACAAAACATCGGCAGAGCCAACTTTTCCACTAGCACTTTTATTTCCGTGTTTTGCAATTTTTACCCCACAAGATGCAGCTACAAATGCTACTGCAGTTGAAATATTGAAGGTATTAGCTCCATCACCCCCTGTTCCACAAGTATCTACCAAATACAAATTTGGTCTTGCTACTGGCAATTCGCAAACATTTAAGAGTTCCTCAGCCATAGAACTTAGTTCGATACCTGTACAACTCTTTGCTCTCAAAGCACTTAAAAAAGCTCCTGTCTCAACATCTGAAATTTCACCATGAAGCCATCTTTGCATTAATGATCTGGAAGTTAATGCATCAAGGTCCCGTCCCTCCAACAAATTATTTAGAATTTCAGCGTTTGATAGATTGAAAGACATTTATTTAAGAAACATTATTGTGATCAATTTGAGGTATCAAAGCCTGAGCCAACTAAATCTTTATTTGTATTAGAGGGCCTGAAGCTTTTTGACCAAATAGTTTTTGTTTTTGAAAAAAGTTCATTTTTAGTGATCGTCCAAAAATTTAAAATTTTTTCAATATCGTTTTTAATTTCTATTTCTCCTGGGAAATTATTATAACGATTTATTAATCTTGCTAAATTTATATAGTCAAGATCTTCTGGTGTTTTTTTAGTAATAAGGGAATCTATAATGTTCTTGTCTGTTTCATGTAATGGATGAGTTTGATCGTTACTCATAAATAAATACTGAATCATTTATAAAATTAGCTCACATATTCAAAAATGAAACATTATCTTAATCATATCGGCAAAATAAAATGAAAAATTTAAAGATAGAAGTTATATCTAAATACTTAAGACCTTACAAAAAAGAATTCTTTTATGGAGCACTAGCTCTCTTGTTAGTAAATATACTAAGTGTTGTAATACCTTTAGAAGTAAAAAATATAATTGACCAATTACAGAATGGGTTTTCTTCAAATTTTGTTATTTCTAAATCTTTGTGGTTAATATTTTTAGCAACTTGTATGGGTTTAATAAGATTATTTTCAAGACAGATTGTCTTCGGCATAGGTAGAAAAGTAGAAGTAAATCTTCGTCAAAAACTATTTGACCATTTACTTATTCAAGATCCAGAATGGATTCAAAAAAAAGGTAGTGGAGACATAATTAGTAGAGCTACTAGTGATGTTGAAAACATAAGAAGACTTCTAGGTTTTACAGTTTTAAGCTTGTGCAACATTGTCTTAGCATATTCATTCACTATTCCTTCAATGTTTTCGATTAATAAAACATTAACAATATCAGCTTTAATGATATTTCCACTAATCCTAGGAATTGTAAGTCTATTTGGCGGCAGAATGGTTAAACAAAGAAAAGCTCAACAAGAATCATTATCAAAACTTAGTGATCTAATACAAGAAGATCTATCTGGTATAAGCGCTATTAAAATTTATGCCCAAGAGTATGCTGAGAAAAAAGAATTTGACATACATAATAATGATTATCGAAATTCAGCCATAAAACTTGCAAGAACCACAAGTACCTTATTCCCTTTGTTGCAAGGGATTTCCTCGATTTCATTATTGATCTTGTTATCATTAGGAACTTTTCAATTAGAGAGTGGATTTATTTCAATAGGTGGTTTAGTTGCTTTAATCCTTTACGTAGAAAGACTTGTCTTCCCAACAGCTCTATTAGGTTTTACTTTAAATACTTTTCAACTTGGTCAAGTAAGTTTAGATCGTGTGGAAGAAATCTTTAAAAACAATCCAAACATCGTAGATAGAGAAGAAAGTAAGTCTTTAAAAAGAAAGGCTAAAGGATTCTTAGAAGCAAAAAATTTAACAATAAAGTATCCAGGATCAAAATTTAATTCATTAAATAATCTCAACTTCAAAATTTATCCTGGAGAACTTATTGCAATAGTTGGACCAGTAGGTTGTGGCAAGACAACACTAGCAAAGTCTCTAGGACGGACTATTGAAATTCCAGACAATCAATTATTTTTAGATGAAATTGATGTAAAAACTTTAAAATTAAGCAATCTTAGAGAAAATATTTCAATCGTTCCTCAAGAAGCATTCTTATTTACTTCTACAATCTCAGAAAACCTAAGTTTTGGAGAACCCAAAGCTTCTAAAAATTTAGTAAAAAAAAGCGCTATAAAAGCTGGATTAATTGACGATATCAATAATTTTCCACAAAGGTTTGAAACTATTGTTGGCGAAAGAGGTATTACATTAAGTGGTGGACAAAGGCAAAGAACCGCACTAGGAAGAGCATTACTTGTAAATTCTCCTATTGTTGTTCTTGATGATGCTTTAGCAAGTGTAGATAATAAAACAGCAGCAAGAATAATAGATGAAATGAGTGATAGAAGTAATAAAACAATCATTATGATTAGTCACCAACTTTCTGTTGCGGCTACCTGTGATAGGGTTTTAGTAATGGATAAAGGAGAAATAGTACAAGAAGGTGCTCATAAAGATTTAGTAAAAGAAAATGGGCTATATAAACAACTTTGGGAAAGAGAACTAGCTTCCAGAGTTGTGAAGAGCTAAAAGTAATTTTTTTTACTTATACTAAAAAGATTTAAATTATGTTTAAATTCCTTAAAAACATTATGAATAATGACAAGGTTAATTTAACTAATGATGCTTATTCATTACATAGAATATTAAAAACAGAAATCAAAAAAGATCCTAATGTAGAAGAAGATGAAATTATTTTTGGATGTGGTTGTTTCTGGGGAGCTGAAAAATGTTTTTGGAAACTTCCTGGAGTTGTCACAACTTCTGTAGGTTATGCCGGAGGTGAAAAAAACAATCCAACATACTATGAAGTATGTTCCGGCTTAACTGGTCATTCAGAAGTTGTAAGAGTTATATGGAATAAAAGAGAAATAGATGTAAGTGATTTATTAAAAATGTTTTGGGAATGTCATGACCCTACTCAAAAAAATAGACAAGGTAATGATATTGGAACTCAATATAGATCAGCAATATATTACAAAAATGAAAATAATATTAAAATCATACTAGCCAGTAAGGAACAATATCAATCGGAATTAAGTAAAAAAAATCTTGGTTTAATTGAAACGGAAATAAAAATGATTGATTCATATTTTTATGCGGAACAATATCATCAACAATATCTTGCATCAGCTGGAAGCAGGCAGTATTGTTCCGCCTCACCTACAAAAGTTAAGTTAGGAGTTTTTACTGGAAGCAACTATAAATTAGAAGACCATATATGGGAAAATTTTAATTGGGAAGTTAACAAGTGTGTATTGAGATCTGATAACAATCCAATAAAGAAAAACATTTAAATCAATCTAATCTTTATAGTAAAGAAACGGGGCGTAGCGCAGTTTGGTAGCGCACCACTTTGGGGTAGTGGGGGTCGTGGGTTCAAATCCCGCCGTTCCGATTACTTATCTTCTTCATTAATAAGAGATTTATATAGTTTATATGAACTTATACCTACCGCTATGAATGTAAAAGAAGAAAAAAAAGCTAGAACCAATATAGTAAGATTTGAGACTTCCACTTCACCTAGTTGGAAAGATATAAAAATGTTCATTAGAAAGAATTTTTTAAAACCTTAACACAATTGAAAAAATTTTTTTTGGATCCAATTATAAATTCAAAAGAATTACAACACCAAAAATAACTCGATAAACAATAAATATTCTCAACCCATTGGAAGGTAAATACTTTAATAAGAAATCTATAGCTAATAAAGATGACAAGAATGTAGTAATAAGACCAACTAAAAGAGGGAGGAAACCCAATAAAAAAAAATCATTAAAAGAAGAAATAAACTCAACAATCGCAGCGAGAGAGATGGCTGGTATTCCTAAAAGAAAAGAAAATTTCGCAGCATCGCCTCTTTCCCATCCTGATATTAAAGCGCTAGAAATAGTAACCCCCGATCTTGAAACACCTGGAAAAATTGCAAATGCCTGAAAGAAACCTATCAAAATACTATCTGAATAATTATGGTTTTTAATATTAATAGAACCTCTTTTCGAACTATCTGCCAAGTACATAAAAAAAGCCATTAGGAATGAAACCAATGCTATTGATAAATTTGAACGGAGAACGTTTTCAAAGAAGGAAGGGATAAATATTTTTATACTCCCCCCAAGCAAAACAATTGGTATGGTACCAATCAAAATAGACCTTAATAATCTTTCATGTAAGAGATATTCAAGAAAATTTTTGGATGATTGACTTCTGAAATTAAAAATATCATTCCTAAAATACCAAGCTATGGCAAGAACACTGCCAAGTTGAATAGTGGCCGACAAAGATGCTCCAGGATCATCAATACCTAAAAAAAGAGATATAATTTTTAAATGAGCTGTACTACTTACAGGGATAAATTCCGTCAACCCTTGAATTAATCCATATAAAACAAATTTTAAATATTCCAAAAATTATTAAATTACCTTCTTAATTAATAGCAATTTACATTTGAAAATTAAAAGCTAGTATGGAAAAATGAAAAAAAAATCTATCTTAATATTATTTTTTCTTTTTTCCTTAATCTTTTCTGGTTCTGCTAAGGCTAAGTATTGGTTAATTATTGGAACTTATAGACAAGGGCCCGGAGGAAGACCAGAGGTTAGTGGAATAACAAGTCCATCCTTACATTCTATTCCAATGAAAGATTTAGAAACTTGTAATAAAGCAGGCGAAAAAATTTCTAATGAAATATACAAACCTGTTTGGCAATTTGATAGTAGATGGACCTGTGTATTTAGAGGTGATTAGTAATAAAGTTATCTTTTAACATCGTGAGCACAACCATCACCTTTATAGTTTTCACTCTCGTAAAAATCATTTTTAGTCCCAAAATAAGCTGTTAATAAAACGAAAGGTAAACTTAATATAAATAAAATAGTTGTTAAATCCATAGTGTTAACTCAATCAAGCTGGTTATCAAAAATTAAAAATTGTTCATTGACTCATTTTTAATAATCGGTGGGCCCTTTAATACCAAGATAAAAGAAGGCTCCTAACCCAACTAAAAGTAAAACTCCAGCTATAGCTGCAGAAGGAACAAAACCGCCTATAGCAAAAGAAGAAAAATAAGACATCTGTAAGACTAAAACTAGTTTGATAATATCAATAAAAAATAGGTATTTGCAAAAAATTTTGACTCGAAGACAATTAGATGATATCTATTCTATGCAACTAAAGTCGAATCTTCATTATCAGCAGAAATTCTTATTCTCTCTTCCAACTTAGGGCCATATAATTCATTTCCCCAGATTTCAACTCTTGAATCATTTGGGGCCATAAAAGTAAGAATGTCAGTTGGAAATAAAACTCTCTCTAAGAAAAAATTTGATGGACCAATACATCTCAAAACAACCATCCTACAGCCTTCATTTTTGTAAGAAAACTCAACCATCCTTTAGAAAAAATATCTTTTATTAAACACTATTCAGAGCTAAAAATAATGTATAAAAAATTACTGAAAAAAAAAGAAATTTGATAATGCTATAAATTCAATCCAGCCTCAACTAACTTTCTTTCTTGATCAATTAATAAAAGCGCATAGGAATTTATAGCATCAAAACTTTTATGAGGAATTGAGACATTAAGCATTCTCAAGAAATTAGATAATTTTTCATCTTTAAGGGCGTTACCTTTCTGTAAAAACATTTCTTTTTCCTGATTTGTTTTCCATATATTCATATATTCAATCTTCAAGGGCTTTAAGTGCCAAATATTGTCTATTAAAGTCCAAATATCTAAATATTCGTTTAGGTTATTTTGAATTTTTAATACATAAGATGATTCATGAAGACTCAAATTTGATGTATATATGGGTCGATCAGTTATGTCAATAGAATAAGGTTTAATTCCCAAAAACCATCCCTCAATAATTAATATATCAGGGTTATCTAATCTCCAATGAGATCTATCTCCTAATCCATTTCTTAAAGATTTATCGAAAACTGGTACATTTAATTCTCCATTTATCTTCCAATTTAATAGTTTTTCATGCATTAATTTTACTGAGTGACTACCAGGAAACCCTCTTGAAACATTCCAAGGGTTATTTTTAATTGCTAATTTCATTTCATTTGATGGGAGATAAAAATCGTCAATTGAAATAACTGCAATTTTGAAGTTTAATTTTAAAGATATAGCTTCCAGCCATTTACCTAGCGTTGTTTTTCCTGTACCAGGTAGAGCTGAAATTCCAAGTATTTTTCTATCAGAAAAATTATTTTGAAATTTATAAGCATGAGATAAAAGAGGTAAAGCCAAACCCCAAATCCAATCATCATTTACTTTATTGCTCCAGTATTGATCAATTGAAAGAATATTTCTTTGATTATTCCAAAAATTGAACCAATCATCTAAGGATTCCCAACCAATATCAATAATTAATTTTTCAAATTTATCAAGAGGAAAATTAATATTTAAACCATTCATTTTCCTAAATTAGTTCTCGCCTATTTATCAGTTTATTGATTTCATTTTTCCAGCCATATCCATTTGGTTCGGAAGCCAAAGTAAATTCCAAATCTTTTAATTTATCTATTAAATTTAAGTTAGGTCCATCTATACTAGGGATTACAATCTTAATATCTGAGTTTAAAAGTAGAGGCAAATCATTTGGAGAATCGCCTAAACCTATAATTTTAATATCTTGAACATTCGAATATTCTTTAAGAGCATTTATTGCTTTACCTTTATTCGATTTTGTAGATAATAAGTGACTCATTCTATTTCCCTTAAAAATATCAACATTGAACTTTTTACAACAACTACTAATTTTCTCTTCTAAATAACTTGGCGGATTTAAAAAAGGCATGCTCCAATGCCTATCACGCATTAAGTTCAATGAGTTGCCCTCTAAACCTGTGAGCTGAGTAGCTTCTTGATCAGTGAGATTATTAAGAGGAGTAAGTTTATAGTCGATTTCATTAGAAATAAAATTTAAGATTTCTTCAAGAGATTTGTAATTTATTCCAAGAATAATTTCTCCATTTACTCTTTTAAGGGATTCACCATATATTGCTGCACCATTCTCAACAATATATGGATCCGTCAAGTTAAGTTCCTCTCTAATAACTTTTACTTCAGAAGCGGTTTTGCTTGTACAAAGAATTACGGGTATTGATAATTTTTGTAGTTTTTTTATTGTTTCCTTAGCAGGCGATAAATCATATGAGTGATCCATTAAGGTACCATCTACATCACTTACTACCCAAATAGAAGAATTTTCTAACATATCTATAATCTATAAAGCACTAAGCCAAATTACTTGAAAAGGATCAAGACTAATATTTTTGTAATTGTATTTGGTGGATGTTAAAAAATCATGGGTATTGAAATCATGATCAATTATTTTTGGTAGATCATCATCATTTAATTGATAATTAATTTTATTTTCAGTCATATTATGTATTGCAAAAACAGACTCAGGACCTTTACCTCTTTTGATTACAACAATATCACTTCTACCTTTAGACAAACATTTCATTTTTGAACAAGGATGAAATTGCTTTAATTTTGATCTGACATCCATAGCATTACGAAGATATTTTAAGTTTTTATTAGCATTAGATTCAGGATTATTTAAAACGGCTATAAGATTCTCTGATTTAAACTTTTCCCTATTAAGGTCTCTTCTTTGACCTGTCATAGAAAAACTTTTGATATCATTTTCCGAAGCTAGTAATGCTGGTAAATAAAATGCAGGGACTCCTTTCAAAGACATTACAATTAATTGACTCAAAATAAATCTTTCATATTGATATCTTTTAGAATCTCTACTGGAGTCTTCCATTGCGCTCCACCAACTAATATTCAATTCATAGGGTTTATCATCACCATTTGATAAACGTCTATGACTTACCAGGCCTCCCCTCTTTTCACAATTAATTAATAAATCTTTAATTCTCTGCTCATTCATTAATCCCTCTAGAGCTCTTAAACCAACCCCATCATGTGATGCAGTGAAATTAAATAATGTAGTCTCTTCAGGTAATATTGGCCAATCAAATATCCATGAATTTAGAATATCAGCTCTTGAAGTAATAATTGCCTCTAGGAGAAGAGGAGGCAATGGAAAATTATATGCCATATGAGCTTCATCATCAGGAATCAGATAAGATAGATTTTCCTTCTGAGGAACATTAGTTTCTGTTATTAAAACTCCATCTTCAAGAAGATTATTTAAAAGAAATCTTAAGAGTTTCACAATTGAATGAGCTTTAGGTAAATGCAAGCAAGTTGTCCCTGATTCCTTCCAAATGAAACCTACAGCATCAAGCCTGAACCATTTAATTCCATTAGATAAATAAGTAATAATTAAATGTAAGAACTCAAGAGTCATTTTTGGATTTTGCCAATTCAAATCAATTTGATCTGGACCAAAAGTTGTCCAAACTTGTTTAGGGCCATCCTCAGTATTTATTTGAGAAAACAAAGAAGAACTTCTAGGCCTAACTACATTTGACCAGTCAAGATTTTGCTTCGGTGAAAAAACATTTGATATGCCTGGTTCTTGTGATTTAATAAATTGTTGAACCCATGGGTGAGATGATGAGACATGGTTTAGTACTAAATCAGCCATCAAATCATGATTTTTAGAAATACTTTTGAGATCATCCCAACCACCAAATTTTTCTTCTAAAGAATCATAACTTGAGACTGCAAAACCTCCATCACTTGTGGATTTTAAAAAAGGAAGAATATGTACAACTTTAGAAAGACTGCCAAAATTTTTACTTAATAACTCACTAAGAGTTATTAGTGTTGCCTCGCCATTTTTATAAATACTATCTGCATAAGTTATCAAAACCGAATGAGATTCATTCCATCTTTCCTTATCTCTTATTTCTTCATAAGCAGATTTCTCTGAGAAATCATCTAAAATCTGTAATAATTGGTTTGAAATAAAATTAATTTCTTCTGTAGTATGATTTGAATAAATTGTTTTTAACAATTTATCAATTTTTAATCTATCTAATTTTTTCTCTGAATCAATTTGCTTCACTTTGAAAAAATCATCGAAGTATTAATACCATTCTGCACATCAATTAGAAAATGGACTTTCAACAAGGTTTAATCACAACAATACATGAATACGGAGTTACTGGAAATTTACTTAAAGAATTAAACAAAAGTCTTAAAAGAAGATCAACTAGCATTTTAATACCTTGCTTATATGAAGAGTTTGAGCGTCCAGCATTAAAAGATATAAGAGAAGTTTTAAAAAACCTTACAGGCTTAAATGAATTAGTAATTGCTCTCTCAGCAAAAACTGTTGACCAAGTTAAGGCAGCAAAATCATTTTTTGACTCAATGCCATTCCCAGTTCACGTTCAATGGACTAATTCGCCCTCTGTAATTGAGCTATTAAAAAGCCAAGAAAAAAATGGATTAGAACTTTTAGGAACTCCAGGTAAAGGATGGGCTGTATGGCAAGGCATAGGAGTTGCGACTAGAAAATCAGAAGTTGTTGCTCTTTTTGATGCTGATATAAGAACTTTTAGTCCTTTATATCCCTCAAGAATGATACTTCCACTTCTGGATGAATCATATGGAATATCATATGTAAAAGCTTTTTATAGTAGGTTATCTCTAGAAACAAATCAATTGCAAGGCAGAGCAACAAGATTATTCGTTGGTCCATTATTAGCAAGTCTTGAGCAGTTAGTTGGTAAGGGTCCGTTTTTACAATATCTTCAATCATTTAGATATCCATTAGCAGGTGAGTTTGCTTTTACTAAAGACCTTGCTATGAATTTAAGAATACCTTGTGACTGGGGTTTAGAGATAGGTTTACTATCAGAGGTTTATAGAAACGTAAGGACATCCAAAATAGCCCAGGTTGACTTAGGATTATTTGATCATAAACATAAGAATATAGGAGATTCTTCTAAAGAAGGATTGCAAAAAATGTGTACAGAAATACTTTCAAGTGTTTTAAGAGGTCTCATGGAACATCAAGCCGAGACCTTAACTAGCACTCAACTAGCAACTTTAGAAGTTCTCTATAAAAGAGTTGGAGAAGATCGGGTAAAACAATTTGGATTAGATTCAGCAGTAAATCAACTTCCATACGATAGGCATGAAGAAGAATTATCAGTACAAAAGTTTGCGAAACTATTAAGACCTGCTACAGAAGATTATCTGGCTTGTCCTACTACACTTCAATTACCAAGTTGGTCAAGAGTTCTATCTTGTGAAAACAAACTGCAAGAAGATTTAGCTATTGCGGGATCAAAAGATATAAAGATAAGTGAAAAAGAATTAATTAAAAACTTCTAAAGTAAAAAGTACCTTTGAGCCATTGGAACTTCATCAAGAGGTTCACAAGTAAGAAGTTCACCATCAGAAAAAACTTCATAAGTTTGAGGATCAACTGAAATATTAGGAAGTTTACTATTAAGTTTTAAATGTGATTTATTAATATTTCTGGTATTTTCTACAGCAATACAGTTTTTTTGTAATCCTAATTTTTTTGGAATATTTTGATCAATTGAACTTTTACTTAAAAAAGTAAAAGAACTCTTAATTAGAGATTGGCCGAAACTTGCAAACATAGGTCGGCCATGTACAGGACCTGGAGTTGGAATTGAAGCATTTGCATCTCCCATTTGAGACCAAACTATAGATCCTCCTTTGACAACTAATTCAGGCTTAACTGCAAAAAACGAAGGTTTCCACAATACTAAATCTGCAATTTTTCCCTTTTCTATAGACCCAACATATTTATTAATACCATGAGCTATAGCAGGGTTAATTGTGACTTTGGAAATGTATCTCTTAACTCTGTAATTATCATTCCTATCAGAATCCTGTGATAGAGGTCCCCTTTGTACTTTCATTTTATGAGCAGTTTGAAAAGTTCTTAGAATTACTTCACCCACTCTTCCCATAGCTTGAGAGTCACTAGCAATAATTGAGAAGGCGCCCATATCATGCAGGATATCTTCCGCAGCAATAGTTTCTCTTCTTATCCGTGATTCAGCAAATGCAATATCTTCTGGAATTTTAGAATCTAAATGATGACAAACCATTAACATGTCAAGATGCTCTTCTAAGGTATTCCTCGTATAGGGTCTTGTTGGATTAGTACTGCTTGGAAGAACATTATTTTCTCCACAGATCTTAATAATATCTGGGGCATGACCTCCACCCGCTCCTTCGGTATGAAAAGTATGAATTGTTCTTCCAGCAATAGCATTGATGGTATCTTCAACAAAACCTGCCTCATTTAAAGTATCAGTGTGAATACAAACTTGAACATCAAATTTATCTGCAACATTAAGACATGAATTTATGGTGGAAGGAGTCGTTCCCCAATCCTCGTGAAGCTTCAATCCACATGCACCAGCTTCAACTTGATCAATAAGATTTCTTTCGTTTGTTGAATTGCCTTTACCAAAAAAGCCTAAATTCATAGGAAATGCTTCTGCAGATTGAAGCATTCGAGAAATATGAAAAGATCCAGGAGTACAGGTTGTGGCATTTGTGCCAGTTGCAGGTCCAGTTCCTCCCCCTAACATAGTTGTAATTCCTGAAGCTAGTGATGTCTCAATTTGTTGGGGACAGATAAAGTGAATGTGAGTATCTATTGAACCTGCAGTAAGGATATGACCTTCTCCAGCTATTACTTCTGTTGATGCACCAATAACAATATCGACTTTATCCTGTACATCGGGATTACCAGCCTTACCGATTTCAAAAATCTTTCCATCTTTTATTCCGACATCAGCCTTAATTATTCCCCACCAATCTACGATCAAAGCATTAGTTATTACAGTATCTACAGCTCCATCTCCTCTTGTCACTTGAGATTGTCCCATACCATCTCGAATAACTTTACCTCCTCCGAATTTAACTTCGTCTCCGTAAGTAGTTAAATCCTTTTCTACTTCAATAAATAGTTCGGTATCTGCAAGCCTTACTCTATCCCCGGTAGTGGGGCCGTAAGTTTGAGCATAAGTATTTCTATCAATTTTATAGGACATAATTTTAATTATCTAAAGAACCGTTAACTAATGAATTAAAACCATATACAGTTCTTAAACCTGTATATGGAACTAATTTGACATCTGTTGTATCTCCAGGTTCAAATCTAATTGCTGTTCCAGCAGGAATATCAAGGCGCATACCAAGTGTTAATTCTCGATCAAAAATCAAAGCCTTATTAGCTTCAAAAAAATGATAATGAGATCCCACTTGCACAGGTCTATCTCCAGAATTAGAAACTGTTACTGTTTTAACTTTCTTACCAAGATTTAATTCGATTTCTCCTTGTTCAGGAATTATTTGGCCAGGGATTAAATTACTCATAACTAATTAATAGGATTGTGAATAGTAACTAATTTAGTTCCATCAGGAAAAACAGCTTCTATTTGAACTTCATCAACCATTTCAGGAATGCCCTCCATAACTTGTGATTTTGAAAGCCAGGTAGTTCCCTCTGACATTAATTGACTTACACTTTTTCCATCTCGAGCTCCTTCAAGAACCTGAAAACTCAAAAAAGCAATTGTTTCAGGATAATTAAGCTTTAGACCTCGATTAAGCCTTCTTTCAGCTAAAAGCGCAGCAGAAAAAATCAATAATTTATCCTTTTCTTGAGGTGAAAGATGCATAATAAAAAATTAATCTATAAATTCTTAAAAAAGGTTCTTTCTGAACATAATTAATAATTCATAGAATCTTGTAAAGGCCATACACCTTGATATTTTGGCTCAGAAAATCCACAAACAGACCTAATTTGTTTCCAAATACAAAAAAAACATTTCCTAGCATCTTGAGAAGAACTCCCTAGGAATCGTACAGAGATTCCATTTTCAAGGATTCCAATTGATAAATGATTATCAGTTTCATTGAAAATCTTTTTTATATTTCTCACAAGATTATTTATTTTTGACTTGGAAAAATCTTTTTCGCAAATCCAAATTAATGATCCAAAAACAGGCATGTAATCCATGCCTGACTTTGCATCAAAACATGCTTTAGATAATTGAATTTGATCAACATATTCCCAATCATCATATAAATCATTATTTCTTATAATTTCTAATTTAGACCTAAAAACTCCACTCTCAATAGATTCTCCGGAAGAAGATCTTCCAAGTCTTATTAAATCCGTAAATAAAAAACTTGAAGTTTCTGAAATTGACACTTTAAACTTTTGATCATATAAACCATTTGCAAAGATAATGGTTTCTTGAGGCAGATATTCCAAATGAGAGTTATCAAGAATATTTATGAGATTTTTTTGCTTTGAAAAACTTCCTTTTGGATTAATTTTAGATCTTCCAACAGATCCATATACTTTCTGAGCTGAAGAAGTAGTCAACAAAACCTTAGAGTTTTTTTCGAGATTCACTTCAAACTCAAGTAAATCTCCTCCAACCAATCCCCCTGCTGTATGAAGAACAGGTAAAATGCATCTGCCCTCCTTATCATGAGTAGACTTCAATAACTTGTAAGGCGAAGTTGATTTAGATTTAAAGATTGTTTTATCAACATTTCCTAAACTTGTTTTATTATTGAAAAAATTTAAGAAACAATTACCTTCCCAAGGATTTTTAATCATAAATTGTTTTCTTTAATTACTAAATTAAAGTAACCAAAAATTTTGATTATGAGAATGAATAAACAAATAGTTGTAACTGATTGGATCAAGAAAAAACCAAGATTAGGTTCATTTTTAAAACTTACCCTAAGTTCAGATGAAAGAAGAATCTTACGTGGTAAAAGATTAACCGATTGTGATCAAGAAATAATCTTACAATTACCAAGAGAGGGCAAATTAAATGATGGTGATATTCTTTTAACTAATGAATTCAATTTTTATATAGAGATAATTGCCAAAACTGAAAATTTACTTGAAATAAGTTCAAATTCAAAAATTGAACTTATTAAAACTGCTTATCATCTAGGGAATAGGCATGTAGAAGTAGAAATTGAAGAAGACATTCTTCTAACAAAAAATGATTACGTAATTGAAAATATGCTTAAAAATTTTAATGTTGACATAGTAAATACCCAGAAAAAATTTTTTCCAGAAAGAGGTGCCCATAGTCATGAGTAAAAGTCACTTATTAAAATATTTATTAATAAGCCCTAACTTACCAGTTGGAGGATTTTGTTATTCGGAGGGATTAGAGAGTTACTTAAATACTAAAGATTTAAAAGACTCAAATTCGGTAAAAGAATTAATCATAAATGAACTAGAAATTGGCCAGATTAGACTAGATGCGAGACTATTATTAGATTTTTTTGATATTTTTAACGAGTTAAACGAAGGCAAAAATTTAAAAATTAATTTGCAAAATCTATTGAGTTTGGATAAATGGATCCTCTCATCAAAAGACTCTATCGAAATGAGAGAACAACAAACTCAAATGTCAAAATCTCTCTTTGATCTAATTAAAGAATTTGGATTTGAATATTTATATAAAAAAAATAAAAAAAACTCCTGGCCTTTAGCGTGGAGTTGGGCTTGTTATTGTTTTGAAATTACGAAGTTAGAAATGGTTGAGAATTTTTTCTACTCGTGGAGTGCAAACCAACTTAGTGCAGCATTGAGGATTATTCCTATTGGTTCAACAAAAGCACAATTAATTCAGCGAGATTTATTAACAATAATTTCAAAAGTTTCTAAAGAAATTATGGACAAAGAAATTAATGACATCTATTTTGGCAATGTAGGTTTAGCTATGGCACAACAAAATCATAATGACCTTTATACAAAACTTTTTAGAAATTAATTTATGAGCAGCAAATTGAGAGTGGGAGTTGCTGGGCCTGTAGGCTCAGGAAAAACTGCATTAGTAGAGAATCTATGCTTAAGCCTAAAAATAAATTATGAAATAGCAGTTGTCACCAATGATATATACACAAAAGAAGATGCTAACTTTCTAATAAATAAAAAAGTTTTAGAGGAAGGAAGGATTATTGGTGTAGAGACAGGAGGTTGTCCTCATACAGCGATAAGAGAGGATTGTTCTTTAAATAAAAATGCTGTTTTAGATTTAGAAAACAAATATAATCCTTTAGATTTTGTTTTTGTAGAGAGTGGAGGTGATAATTTAGCATCAAGTTTTAGCCCAGAACTTGTAGATTTATCAATATATGTGATTGATGTATCTGCAGGAGACAAAATTCCTAGAAAAGGTGGGCCAGGGATCACAAGGTCAGATTTATTATTAATAAACAAAATTGACTTAGCAGATATGGTTGGTGCAAATTTAAATATTATGAAAAGTGATACGGAATTTATGAGAAATGGGAAACCTTGGTTTTTCACCAACCTTAGTAAAGGCAAGGGTGTTGAAGAAATAACTAAATTTTTAGAATCACATATACCTAAAAATCGAAACTAGCAAAATAGTTATTTGTTATATATTGGATTCAACAAAAAGTTACGACTGATACAAAACGAATCCTCACTCGTTAATAACTTTTACTTTATCCCCCTAATGAGGGTCAATTACCTAATTTATCCTAATTCATGAGAATTTCAAGGCGTATTTTGGCAGGATTAGCTACTGCCTCACTTGCTGTCACAGCAACTTCATGCGGTGGAGGTGGAACCTCCGGAAGTTTCGATGACACGGTAACCGTTGGTATTTTGCATTCGTTATCTGGAACAATGGCAATTTCTGAATCAACCCTTGTTGATACTGAAAAAATGGCTATTGAAGAGATAAATGCTGCTGGTGGTGTAAAAGTTGGCGGTAAAAGCTACAAAATAGAATACATAGTTGAAGATGGTGCATCTGATTGGCCAACTTTTGCTGAAAAATCTAAAAAACTTATAGATCAAGACGGAGTTCCTGTCGTATTTGGTGGCTGGACATCTGCTAGTAGAAAGGCAATGTTACCAGTTTACGAATCAAAGGATGCTTTCCTTTACTACCCAATTCAATATGAAGCTCAAGAATGTTCTAACAACATTTTCTATACTGGAGCCACACCAAACCAACAGTCAGAACCAGCTACAGATTTCATGTATAAGCGTTCTCCCGCAGCTGGTGGAGATTTCTTCCTTGTAGGTTCTGATTATGTTTTCCCAAGAACTTCCAACACAATCACAAAAGCTCAGGTAAAACAGTTAGGAGGTAAAGTTGTTGGAGAAGATTACCTTCCATTAGGAAATACTGAAGTTGCTCCGATTATCTCAAAAATCAAGAAGGCACTTCCTGAAGGTGGAATAATCATCAATACACTTAATGGTGACCAAAACGTTGCATTCTTCAAGCAGATTCAAGACGCGGGTATCACACCTTCAAGTGGCTACTACGTAATGAACTATTCAATTGCTGAAGAAGAGATTAGTACAATTGGTCCTGAGTTCCTTGAAGGTCACTATGGTGCTTGGAACTACATGATGTCAATTGATACTCCTGCATCTAAGAAGTTTGCTGCAAGTTTCAAGAAAAGATGGGGATCTGATCGTGTTGTAGCTGATCCTCAAGAATCTGCCTATAACATGGTTTATTTATGGAAACAGGCAGTTGAAGATGCTGGAACATTCGACGACAACGCAGTTAGAGAAGCTCTTGTTGGACAAAAGTTTGATGCTCCACAAGGTCCTGTGGAAGTTATGCCTAATCACCACTTATCTCAAACAGTAAGAATTGGTGAGATTAATGCAGAGGGTGGATTTACAATCCTTGAAGAGACAGGGGTTGTTCTTCCTCAAGCATGGAACCAAAAGCATCCAAGTTCAAAAGGATTTGCATGCGATTGGACAGATCCTTCAAAGGGAGAAAAGTATAAGCTTTAATTTAATTAAAACCTATACTTCAAAATAAAAGGAGGTTAACGCCTCCTTTTATTTTACATAATCAAAATTTTCTTTTTCTAAATTGGAGTTACTTCTCGATAGTCTTTTTAATGGTGTTGCAATCGGATCTGTACTACTTGTTGCGGCCTTAGGTCTAGCAATTGTTTTTGGTCTAATGGGTGTTATAAATCTTGCCCATGGAGAACTTATGATGCTTGGGGCTTACACAACATATGTAACACAACTAATTTTCAAATTACCTATATTAAAACCTTTCTACAATTCGTACATAATCGTTTCTATTTTCCTTGCTTTTATTGTTAGTGGAGTAGTAGGTATTCTTCTGGAAAAAACTGTAATAAGAAAGCTTTATGGAAGTCCACTAGAAACACTTCTCGCAACTTGGGGCGTAAGCTTAATTCTTCAACAATTTGTCAGAAGTGTACCTTTAGCTTATGGGACCGGTCTGGTTATAAGTCTTTTAATTGGTTTATTCTTACCAACAACATTCCCTTCAAAAATAAAAGAATCAATTAACTTCAAATATTTTAAATTTAGTTCTTGGATATTTGCTGCTTTAACTGGGGTCCTGACAGGAAGCGTAATCTCATCCTCTGTCAGCAAACTTAGTAGAGCAAGCGCTCGAAATGTGGATGTAACCGCGCCATCATGGATGAGAGGTCAAGTAGAAATTATTGGCACTGCATTTCCTAAAACAAGATTAATGATAATTGTCATTACTATAATCTCTGTAATAGCAATAACATTATTTCTGAATCAAAGTGCTTGGGGAATGCGTATAAGAGCAGTTACTCAGAACCGACAAATGAGTGATTGCCTTGGTATATCTACTGAGAAAGTGGATATAATTACTTTTGGAATTGGGTCTGGCTTAGCAGGAGTTGCCGGGGTAGCAGTATCTCTTTTAGGTTCTGTAGGACCAAATGTGGGCGGAAACTATATAGTTGGTTGTTTTATGGTTGTAGTACTGGGAGGAGTAGGCAATTTACTAGGAACAGTACTTGCTTCATTTGGAATAGGAATAATGACTGATTTAATTGGAGCTGGAAGGCTCTTATCAATATGGCCAGATATGCCTTTACCTTTATCAAACACAATTAACTTTTTTGCGACCACAAGTATGGCAAGAGTAATGATATTTGCACTAATCGTTATATTCTTACAATTTAAACCTACAGGTTTATTTCCTCAAAAAGGAAGGATGGTTGAAAACTAATGTCCTTAAGTAAAATTAAATTTGACAAAAAAATAGTATTATCATTTTGGATAATATTAATAGCCTTAGTTATTGCGGCACCAACTTTACTCCCTGTATTTAGACTAAATCTTCTTGGTAGATACTTATCCCTATCCATAGTTGCGCTTGGCGTTGATCTTATCTGGGGATATACAGGTTTACTAAGTCTTGGACAAGGTATATTTTTTGCACTGGGTGGATATTGTGCAGCAATGTATTTGCAAATAACCAGCTCCTCTGAATTTCCAAATAATATTCCTGAATTTTTTGCTTTATATGGTGTTGAAAAATTACCCTTTTTCTGGGAACCGTTTAGATCGCCTATTTTTACCTTCTTCGCTATCTGGATAATTCCAGCATTGGTTGCTGGTTTAATTGGATTCCTTGTTTTCAGAAATAGAATCAAAGGGGTATATTTTTCTATACTTACTCAAGCTTCTCTTCTTGTATTCTTTAACTTCTTTAATGGACAACAAAAACTTATAAATGGAACAAATGGATTAAAAACAGATGTAACACAACTTTTTGGTCAGATGGTAGGTTCTGAATCCATGCAAAGAATGTTCTTTTGGATAACTGCTTTCTTAGTAATAGCAGCATGGTTTTTTGCAAAGTGGGTAGTTAAAGGTAGATTCGGCAATATTCTTATAGGAATTAGAGATGATGAACCAAGAGTTAGGTTTACTGGATACAATCCAGTGATATTTAAGACGATAATATTTTCTATTGCTGGAGGTCTTGCTGGAATTTCTGGAGCTTTATATACCGTTCAGTCTGGGATAGTATCCCCTCAATTTATGACGGTTCCCTTTTCTATCGAAATGGTTATATGGGTTGCTGTTGGAGGAAGAGGAACTTTATTGGGAGCGATACTAGGTGCAGTTTTCATCAACTATGCAAAAAGTCTTGTGAGTGAAGCTTTACCTGCTAGTTGGATGTTTATTCAAGGAGGGTTATTTATATTGGTTGTAACAGCTCTGCCAGAAGGAGTTTTAGGATGGATTCAAGGAGATGGTCCTAGGAATCTTCTTCAAAGATTTGGTTTGAAAAGGAAGATTGAAACCTATCCAAGCTTAGAAATTAACAATAAGGAGGGGAATAATGAATAATAAAGATCTTCTGAATTTAATAGATATTACTGTAAGTTTCGAGGGTTTTTTAGCTCTCAACAAACTTAATTTAAATTTGAAGAAAGGAGAATTAAGAGCTGTAATAGGACCAAATGGCGCAGGTAAAACAACATTTCTTGATGTAATTACTGGAAAGGTTAAGCCAACGAATGGTGAGGTGATTTTTAAAGGGAAATCATTAGTAGGTAGAAAGGAGCATAAAATAGCCAGACTTGGTGTTGGAAGAAAGTTCCAAAGTCCAAGAATCTTTGAAAATCTAACAGTTAAAGAAAATCTTGAAATAT
The DNA here is from genome assembly GCA_000635015.1 of Prochlorococcus sp. scB243_498I20. Classification (GTDB taxonomy): domain Bacteria; phylum Cyanobacteriota; class Cyanobacteriia; order PCC-6307; family Cyanobiaceae; genus Prochlorococcus_A. Next base: position 383,162 of record JFMR01000045.1, on the reverse strand, counting down.
CGGTGACAACTCCTAAAAGTCCCTTAAACCTTATAAATAAAAGTATTAAGGATGAGCAGCTTAATGAGATTGATCGACTTATGAAGATTGTTAATTTAGCTCAAAAAGTTGATTCTAAAGCTGGTTCTTTATCACATGGACAAAAACAATGGCTCGAGATAGCCATGTTAGTAGGTCAGAAGCCTGATTTAATGTTAGTAGATGAACCTGTTGCCGGTTTAACTGATGAAGAAACAGATCTTACAGCTGATTTATTAAAATCTTTATCAGGAGAAAATACAGTAGTGGTAATTGATCACGATATGGAATTTATAAGAAGACTTGATAGCAATGTTTCAGTATTAAATCAGGGCACAGTATTATGTGAGGGAACGATGGAAACCATACAAAAAGACAAAAAAGTTATTGATGTTTATTTAGGAAGACCTGAGGACTAGTTATGGAAAATTTACTCGAAATAAAATCCTTAAATACTTATTATGGCGAGAGTCATATTCTTAGAGATGTAGATTTAAATGTTAAATCAGGAGAAATGGTTTGTTTGATTGGAAGAAACGGAGTTGGCAAAACAACTTTATTGAAATCACTAATTGGTTTGTTAAAACAAAAAAAAGGCGATATATATTTGATTGGTGAAAATATCAACAGAAAAGCGCCTCATCAGAGGGCTAGAAAAGGAATGGCTTACGTTCCTCAAGGGAGAGAAATTATTCCATACCTATCAGTTGAAGAGAATCTTATGTTAGGAATGGAGTCTCTACCAGGTGGATTATCTAAGAACAAGAAAATAGATCCATTTATTTATGATCTCTTCCCAATCCTAAAAGATTTTCTTCAAAGAAAAGGAGGAGATCTTAGTGGAGGACAACAACAGCAATTAGCCATTGCTAGAGCATTGCTAGGCAAACCTCAACTTCTATTACTTGACGAACCAACGGAAGGTATTCAGCCAAATATTGTTTTAGACATTGAAAATGCAATCAATCAGATAATTAGAGATAAAGGAATTGGTGTTTTATTGGTTGAACAACACTTGCATTTTGTAAGACAAGCCAATAGATATTATGCGATGCAACGCGGAGGTATCGTTGCTAGCGGAAATACTAGTGAGTTGAGTCAAGCAGTGATTGATAAATTTTTAAGTGTATAAATAGATTATTTTTTTAAATTACTAAAATTTTATTCATTTTTCGCATCTTATTAGGTCAATACTGTTTGGATGTTCATTTATATACTTATTAAATTCCATTGCTAATGTTCTAGCCTCGTAAGCGTCAAAAGCATAAAAACAATTTTCTAATCTTATATTTTGAAAATCACGGTAATGCACCGTATATGGCTTCAACATATTATTTTTGTTCATTTTAATTTGATAAAAAGCAATAACTATATATCAACCATGCATATGTCCATAAATTTAAAGCACTACTTTTGTTGTTATCAAAATATATCCACTTAATTTATGTATTTAAAAATACTTTATGAAGGAAAAAGTAATTAATCTACTTTTTTTTGTTTTTAGAGTCTTGCTTTTTACCTTCTATTAAAAAAACAAATTTAGACAAAATAAAACCAAAAACTGGAACCCAAAACTTTTCATAAAAATATTTCATAAAAATTAAGCAGCTAATGATTGGTCATCTTCAGTTTCATTTTTATTTATAGTCTTCAAATCTATAGAATTAAGCAAATGTTGCATAAGAAGAAAATCAAGTTCCCCTTTTAACAAATTAATATCGGATGAAAGTAGATCATCAACAAAATCATCAAAAGTATCTGAAAGATGATTCACAATTAAATTTTATTTTTGTCATTATCGTCTCATTAAAAATAAAAGTCAACCAAACTTGAATATTAATTTTTAATATTTTAAAAATTAACGAATAAAGAGTAAAAATTTAAATAATAAATATAAATAAGCAAAATAATAGATTTAATATCAAGCTTAGGGTCTTTGAATTAAATTTCATTTATCTTGCTTTTCTTATTTTTATATGTCTCCTGATTAGCATTATTAAATCGACCAAACACATATTTGCTAAACAGAAGTTTAAATAATTCATCATCAAACCAATTAATTTATTTATAGCAAGACTAATGATGTGCCAATTCGAAAAGAATCACTTAAAAAATTTTTTGTGTCAATATATTTTTGATGGCAATCAAATTTGATATTATAAATCGGATATAAAATTATTTTTTAATTAGCTCGAAGTAACCATTTTTATTTAATAAGTATTTATCAAACCAAAGGCTTAATAGATTGTCTAACCCTATTCCATTCATTTTATTTATTTGAGAAGTCTTATAGTCTGAAAGTGCAAGCAATAAATACGGAAAAATCATATCAGAAACCCCTTTTGGTAGTTTTTCTAAAGGTACTCCATGCGCTCTATCCCATAAAATTTGCATATCCTGAGAAAACAAAGAACTCCAATAACTAAAATTACAATATAACTTTTCTGGAGGTAGTAGATTTACAGATAAAACTGGGAGAGATGAATTCATAGGAATAAATATTTATTGATAAATTTAATTAAGGTTTTTGAAATAGTAATAAATAATTTCTAATACGAAAACTCCCTATAAATGCAAATCAAATTTAGCGCACAGTACAGCACTAAGCAACACTTCTTATGTATCATATTTTTCTGTCATTTCCTGAAATTTAAGGAATGATAAAAACTTTTTATAAGTTTTCAAGTCAAAAGCCTCGTTATTTACTTCATTTAAATGAGGAGAATTACTTAGATTAATATGATTTACTAATTTAGTATCTATTGAGTGTTCTGATTTATCTATAAAGTCAGCAGAATTATCAGAGAAGCTTTGTGATTGAATTTGTGGCACTTGAAATAATGGAGTTACTTTACCAGTATTTTTATTAAATATGCCCCTTATAGAAAGTGCTTCCTCTACCAAAATACTTATTATTTTTGAATTACTTAAATTGTTCTCGATGCTCAACTTATCAATTATTCTCATAACATCTTCTCTCGGGATAAAACCAACTCTTTTTTTCTTGGTAGGCATTTATAAATTAATTAAAGTTCAGCACTTGACTGTAATAAGTGTTGCACTATATTCATTATAAGTCAATTAAATGCTGATGATTTTACCAACAACTTTACTTTTAGGAACCCTTGGATATCTTTTCTACACCTCAAAAAAAGAACTTTCACTAGATCACCTTGACCCTAAAGAAAAAGAAAATGATGATTTGTATAAAGATTTAGAAGATCTATTTATTTAAAATTATTCACTTCATAATAAAAAACTTTGTTTCTTGACTAAACATATACAAAACCTTAGACATAATTAGAATTTAAATAAAGATCTAAAATAAATGACTGTTCATCAAAATTACGAAATAAAAATCAATTTAAATGAATTGATTGAGAAGAGAATTCCATGTTGTGATTTACTTCATCCAGACCATTGTCTTACTGAAAAACAAGTCTCTGAAATTGCGCATGATATTCGTATGGATTTAAATTTGCATGATCTTTATAAGCAAGTAGATCAGCACATTATGAATTATGTTAATGCAGCTGGTATTGATAATAAAGACCATTGGGTTGAACCCCATCTTCCAGATTTGGAGAGAGATTTAAAAGAAGAAGTTGGTATAGAATTTGATTGATTTTTTTCCTACAAAAGAAATTAATAAATGTATTTTTTTTCTAAATCATCTATTAATTTATAAATACTTTTAGCTGATCTCTTTCTTTTTTTTAAAATTCTAAAAACTATAAATCCAATCAATGCTGCAAAAATAGGCGAGAAAATAATAATTTCATGATTCATAACCATCAAACAGAAGCATATTATTAAAATTATTAAAAAGTCTGCGCCAATAAAATAGGTACTTTATACAAATACCTTTCACTATAAGAAATTAAGATTTCTCATAGAAAAGTGAAAGAATTAATATTTTTTGTAAATTATGTAGATAATAAATCTTAATTCAATAAAGATAATGATTAATTATTTTGCTTTAACAGTAACTGAGATGGGGATTGGCAAGATAGAGTTAGCCGTTATTGGCGCGGTAATTTTAATATTTCCAGTTTTATTTGTTTATGCATCTAAAAACCTTGATGCTAAGGGGGTTTTTGAATGGATGATGGAGAAACCCAATGATTGGATAGGTAAAAAATAAGACTTTAACGATTTACATTTTTCTAGTTGAATTTTAAATTTTCTAATTTACTAATAGCAAAATCATAAACTTGGCAATTATTTTCTAAATCATTAACTATTGAATTTTTTAATAGAGAAAAATCTATAAACTTATTGAGTTTATTATTTTTAAATTCCTTATTAGTCTCTCCAATAGCAAATGCCAAAGCTCCATCATAAGAAATCCCGAATTTGGTAGTGTTGCAATAAGTTCTAGTGAATTTATTAGAAATCTTTTTAGTATACTTTTCAAGAGCTTGAGAGGAAGTATCTAATGAGTAAACTGGACTATTAAATACAAGTAGCAAAGTTAAAATGAATATCGTAAAAACTCTTTTGATCATAAAATTTCATAAATTTCAAAATTAATATAGTTTAGAATTTAACTTTGCGGACTAAGTTTTATTAAAAATATAGAAATTAAAAAATTGTTGAAAATAGGAGCTATTTCATATTTTTGAAGATAAAAACTCCCTAAATGAGTACTTTAAAGTTTGAATTTTTTTTGGTAGTTTTTTTAAAAAACGCCTTAATGCTTTTGGCATAGTAAAATTCATATCAATAATTAATAGATAACAAATAGTACTTGGATATTCAATAAATAATTATCCAAAAATAAATAAGTAAATTAATTATTAAATATATGAATTGAGCTATGGAAATGTATTTAAACATGAATTATCGTTTAATTGAATGTTAAATACAAATTAAATATGGCATTACCAGAACTTATATATGCTCCTGTAGATGGGGGAACCATTCATAGATATGAGATTAGTGGTGGCAAGAGAAAATTCTTAAGATTTATAGGTTGTTATTTAGGCCAGTGTAATTTCCACAAAAATATTGATGATGCTATTGCTTACATAAAAAATTTGAAAGAATCACAAAAGATACAAAAAACATGAAATAAAGATACATAAATACGAAAGGGAATCAATATTTTTCAATAACTACATAATTATTGCTACAAATAATAGAGAATTTTCTTTTTATAAGAAATTGATTATTTACTTGGGTTATAGTTCCGAAAGATAAACAGTCAATTAAAAAAGAAATTAATTTATGGAAAACAGACAAATTAATTTTTTTAAATCAAAAGACTTTAATACCGTTCTTAAGCCATTTAAAAAAGGAACGGTAGTAAAAATTGACTCATTAGATATCAGAGAAAATCAAAATGAATTAAGAATAGGTTTATTTGGTTGGTATGCAATTTGTCCTTCAAAAGAATTAAAAAAAAATAAGCTGAATTATTTTTCACTCTATAATGAGCCTCTTGTTCTTTATAGAGATGAGAATGAAAACGTTAGGTGCATTAAAAATATTTGTCCACATAGGGGAGCCTCTTTTTTTGGAGGAACACTATCAGATGGAGTTATAACCTGTCCATATCATGGAGCTAAGTTTTCATCGGGTGGAAGTTGCCAAAATCTAGATAGAATAACGTGTAGTCACATCGTTGATAATAACTACGATAACTACGCCAAAAGAATTCACTTATCTCAATACAAAGCTCTAGAAAAGAATGGATATATTTTTGTACATTACTCTAAAAAATCCGACACCGATTTAAGCAATCTTAGTGAAAATTCACCAATATGTAACTACGATTTAACTGATAATGGTTTTTCAGAAAAGGATTATGTATTTGAAGAAGCATTAGTCGACTTTAAATGTGATTGGTCAAGGATAATTGAAAATCACTTAGATATCCTCCATCTATTTTGGGTTCATGGCGATACAATTCCTGATAAAGATGTTAATAAAAATGTACTAGTTAGCTTCAACCAGAAAATTAATCTTACACCTAAATATATTGAAAGTATTTATTACTACAAGAACAACCCTAAAAATGAATTTATCCGAATAAAATACATCCCACCTGGAAGGATATTAATTTATAAAGGCGATCCTTCTGCAGCTAGATATTTACAAGTTTTAGATCATATTCCACTAGGAGATAACAAAGCAAGAGTAATAGTTAGGCACTATAGGAAATTTCTACAAAATAAACTCCTTAACAACCTTTTATTATTTAAAGAGAATCAAAGAAGGATTTTTTATAAGATATTTGATGAGGATTACATGATTTTAAAAACGCAAACATATAATCACAATATGGGATATGTAAGTAAAGATGAAATAAAATTATTGGGAGAGGATAGAATAATTAATTACTTTTGGAAATGGTATAAGAAGTCTGAAGATAAAGATGAACCTTGGAGAAATATTAATAAAACTCAAAATCTCAATGTATACGACAAAGTTATAATGAAATATCCACCTGAGGTAAAGAAATTAGAAATCATTAATAATATGAATATTATAAGAAAAACATTTATACGATTTGCTGCTCCGCTTTTATTTTTTATGTTAATAATATAATTTATGAAGAAAGTAAATAGACCTTCATGGTTGAATTGGCTTTATCTTTTGATATTTATTTTAAGCTCAATTCAATTAATTATATTTTGGAGCAATAAGTTCTAGTGGTTAATAACTTTTGGTTTGAGGCAAAAAATATAAATTGTTTTAAAAATGGCTTTAGAGTAATTAAAGATTTAAATTTAAAGATAGCGTATTCAGAGAATGTAATATTAATTGGACCAAATGGCTCAGGTAAATCATCTTTAATAGAAGTAATTAATAGAAATATATATCCTGTAATAGCTAATGAATCGAAATTAAAAATATTTGGCAAAGAACTTATAAATTTATGGGAACTAAGAAAAAGAATAAGTACCGTAAATAATGATATAAAAAATAGAATAAATCCAAATCTGCAAGTTTTTGATTTAATTTTAAGTGGACTTCATGGAAAGTATTGTTACGTACAAAATAAATCTGAAAGAGATTCTTATAAGGTTGAAAAAATAATGAAGAAAATGAACATATCTAATTTATCTAAAAAATATTTTTCCTATTTATCAGATGGAGAAAAAAAAATTTCTCTCATTGCCAGGGCGTTAATAAAAAAACCAGATATCTTGATCTTAGATGAACCAATTGCAAATTTAGATTATAAATCAAAGTTTTTTGTAGTTGATAAGATTAATGAATTATCAAAATTAAATACCAGAATTTTTTGCGTTACTCATGATATCTCTATGATTACAAGAATATATGATCGCGTCTTAATGCTAAAAGATGGCAAGATAATCGCTGATGGTCATCAAAATAAGGTTATAAATAGTGTGAACCTTAATAAGTTATACGACATTGATGCAGAGGTGGCTAAAAATAATGGAATTTGGAATATAAACAGATTATCTAAATAAGAATTATAAAAATAGCTATGGCAATAGCAAGAAATACAAACTTTTTGCTTTTAAAAAATGAAGAGGATTTATTTTTAAATGAAGATGATCCACATTTAGAGCAGACAATCTTACCTCCTAAAGAACGATCTGAGACAAACGAAGAACTTCCACAATTAAAACAAACCCTATTTACGCTCATCTAAATTAAAATTTTTTAGCAACTCTATATAAATTATATTGCTAAATACTATGTAAAGAAAAACTTCAAAATCTATATGATAATGAGAATCTATTGCAATAAACAAATTTATAGTGCATAATTGATAATAATTCTCATTATCATATTTAATTAATGAATTTCCATAGTTATGGAGAATCTCCGTCAAAATTAGTAAGGATAATAACTGGACAATCCGTATTAATAGATCCTTCATCAAGACCAAAAGGGACTTGCCTAAAAGTCGATAGTGGAATTGCAAGAGTTTATTGTCCTTGTGAAGAAACTGAAGGAATGACACTGGCATTCTTACAATCAGGAGATCAATTAAGGACAGACCTTTTATGCAGCGAAGGTGTCTGCGTTGAAGCACTAACAGATTTGTCGTTTCACAGCAATGTAAATATTGATGAGAATATGGGGTTCGATGCAGTAAATGAATGGACTTTGCAACTCCTTAGGATTAGACACTTAGGAAATGCAGAACAGCGATTACAAGCCTTGTTTTCGATACTAGTAAATCGTCTAGGTAGAAGATGTGGTCAATGGTGTGAGTTACCTTTTAGGTTAACTCACGAAAGGATTGGCGAATTAATCGGTTCTACACGAGTAACATCAACAAGATTAATTTCTAAATTAAGATCATCTGAGTTATTAATAGCTCCTATCGGTACCCATACAGTCAGTGTTGCCCCTTCTTTTATTGAAACATCACCGCTATAAAGTCATGAAGGAATCACAATCACTTACAAACAACTTGTTAATAGAAATTGATGTTTTATCGAATAGACTCAGAAATATCAAGCAATCCTATAAAACTACAGAAAATAAAGCATTAAAGGGAAGATTATTTGCTGAAAACAAAAATATTTTTAAAAGAGTTTATGAGATTCATAAAATAGCTAAACTCTTAAATAAAAATAATGAGAGAATTAACTTTTCGAATTTACTTTTTGAAATAACCAAAAGGACATTAAATGAAAATAAATTTGAAAGTAATTTATTTTTTCTTTAAATCACTATCTATTAGTAATATTGCTGAAGGTTGATTAGAAGCAAACTTTACCTTGCCCAATATGTTCGCAAATTCATCTTCTGATTGTGTTTGAGCCTCTATAATAGGATCTAAAAATACGTTAGTTCTTGTATCTGAAATTCTTTCTGATATGGAATAAAGCTGTTGTAGAGATGAAGTTAAATCAGCCTCCATGTTAAAAGAATAAGAAATAAGCTCCTCTATAGAATCCCATGTTTGAACGGGTGCAGGAATTTCTTCTAATTTTACGCTTTGCCCTCTTGCGATTAAGTAATCTGCAAATTTCTGAGCATGTTCCATTTCGCCTTGTGATTCACTTAGAAAATGAGAGGCAAATCCATTTAAATCACGTTCTTGAAACCATAGATACATAGAAAAATATTGAACATTAGCATATCTTTCCATTGTTAGATGTTCAAAAATGTTATCCAATAAACTATTATCTATCGGTTGAGCAACAGCTCTTCCAGATGGACCAAAATTAATTAATTTCTTTGTTTTTAAATTATTTTCATTCATTTTCATATTAGTAACTAAGTAAATAATACAACATTTTGTATAAATTAGTAATCAATAAATCCTTTAAATTAAATTAAATAATATGATAATGAAAATCACTCGCAATACTATATATGAATTTAGAGTACAGTTTTTCTGAACTGCTATTAACAAAAAAAATATATAAAAATAAAAAAAAGAAATGTAAAAAGAAAAAATGCTCCAATTGGAAGGGAGGCAAGTGTAATTGCCTATAAATAAACTCTATATATATACCTTATGTGCTCCAGGATATAAAAAATAATAACTATTTTTGTTTAATGAAAGAAAACATTTATCACCATTATTTAGAAGATTATTAATATCAGTTCTAACCCTTAATATGTTTCCATTAATAGTTACTTTATATATAAGAAATTCTCCAAGAAATTCTTTAGATATTACATTCGCATTACCAGATTCTGATCTTTTAATTGAAATAAATTTAGGCGAAATAGACATACTTTTAATATTTCCATTTTGTAAAACAGTTGAACTATTTATTTCACCAAAACAAGAACTATATGAATTACCATTTTTTTGAAGATTAATAATATTGTTACCCAAAATAAAACTACTAACAAATAAAGTCTTGGGATTATTAAGAAGGTTAATTGGTGTATCAATTTGATGTATTTTCCCTTCATTCATGACGGCAACTTTATCGCAAATTGACATGGCCTCTTCCGGATCATGCGTAACCATCAATCCACTTGCATTACAACCTTTTAGGATATTTGGAAGTTCACTTCGCAATTTTAGTTTGACATGCATATCAAGACTACAAAATGGTTCATCTAATAAAATAAAATCAGTACCAGGAGCAAGAGCTCTCGCAATTGCTAATCTTTGTTTTTGACCTCCAGATAATTCATGTGGGTATCTTCTAATAAAACTATCAAGACCAACAACATTTAATAGATAGTCAACTCTCGATCTATCTTTTTTGTTTTTCAAACCAAACATCACATTCTCTAAAACGTTTAAGTGAGGGAACAGTGCATAGTCTTGAAAAACCATACCAATATTTCTTTTCTCTGGACTAAGAATTTTTTTTCCACTTGAAATTTCCTTATCATTTAGAGAAATCCTCCCTCTAGAGGGATATTCGAACCCAGCGATTAATCTTAGAAGAGTAGTTTTTCCGCAACCAGAAGGACCAAGCAACCCTAACAATTCGCCATGTTTAATTTTCAAGTTAATTGCGTTTAATATCCAATTTGAACATTCTTGCTTATTATATTTATGATGCAAATCATCAATTATTAACGCATCATTTTTCACTAAGTTATTCTTATTCAAATATATTAAGTTAGCAGAAAATATTCACCTAAAATATCTCTTGTATAATTTTATACATCATTTAATTTTCAAGTTTAATGAGAAAGTCTGAAAGAGCAGAAATAATACGCAAGGAACTCAAAAAGCTATATCCATCTCCTCCAATACCCCTTGATCATACAAATGCATATACACTTCTAGTCGCCGTAGTTTTAAGTGCTCAATCAACAGATAAGAAGGTTAATGAATTAACAAAAAGCTTATTTAAGGTTGCAGATAATCCAGAAAAGATGATGCAGCTAGGTATTAATGGCATTTACAAATACATAAAGTATTTAGGTCTATCTAATCAAAAATCAAAGAATATTTATAACTTATCTAAATTATTGATTGAGAAGCATAATGGTACGGTCCCAGATTCTTTTGAGAAGCTTGAATCTCTTCCAGGGGTAGGTCATAAAACAGCATCAGTTGTAATGTCTCAAGTGTTTAAAATACCTGCATTCCCAGTAGATACTCATATACACAGGTTGGCACAAAGATGGGGGCTATCAAATGGCGATAGCGTAGTTCAAACAGAAAAAGACCTTAAAAAAATATTTCCTATTAATGATTGGAATAGCTTACATTTGCAAATAATCTTTTATGGCAGAGAATTCTGCACAGCAAGAGGCTGTGATGGAACAAAATGTTATTTATGTCGCACTCTTTATCCCAAAAGAAAAAAGAAATTTATATGTAAAAAGCCTTAAGAAATTTATATAATACTTAAATTAGTTTTTTTATCATGAAAATAGCAATTACTGGTGCATCGGGGAAAACAGGTTATAGAATTTCCGAAGAAGCAGTTAAAAAAGGATATAAAGTAAGGCAAATCATCAGAAAGAATTCAAAAGTCTCAGCAGGATTAGAGCGTTTAGAAACAATTAGGGTTTCATTAGACAAAAAAGGAGAACTTGATGAAGCTTTAAAAGATATTGATGCCTTGATAATTGCTACTGGAGCGAGAGCATCATTAGATTTAACTGGTCCTGCAAAGGTTGATGCATTAGGTGTATACAGGCAATTAGAGAGTTGCAAAAGAGTTGGTATTAAAAGAGTTATTTTAGTTAGTTCCCTTTGTACTGGTAAATTATTTCATCCATTAAACTTATTTGGTTTAATTCTTATTTGGAAGAAATTAGGTGAAAACTTTCTACGCAATTCAAATTTCGAATGGACTATTATTAGACCTGGAGGATTAAAGGAAAATGAAGATATTAAATCAGAAAATATAAATTATTCAAAAGAGGATACTCAAATTAATGGATCAATCCCAAGAAGATTAGTTGCGCAATGTTGTATAGATTCTTTAAAAAACAAAGAATCCATAAATAAATTAATAGAAGTTACAAGTTCGAATGATAATAAAAAGATATCTTTTAAAAAAGCTATGCAAATGATTTAAAAGATGTAAATATATAAATTAAAACTATGAAAATAAATTCCAAAATTGACGCATTACAATTAATGCTTACTGATTTAAGAACTAGAAATGAGCCAATAAGACATAAAGCTGCATTTAAAGGCTGTCAACCAGAATTTCAAAGTCTTGTATCAAGATTAATAAAGCAGTTAGAGGAAGAATTAGTTGCTGAAAAGCTTACTAATCGTGATAGCTAAAAAATTTAGATTACTTAAATGAAATTAAGTTATCCAATTTTGCTTGTTCTGAAAGTTCATCATATCCTCCAAAAAATTTATTATCCAAAAATATTTGAGGGAAAGTATTATGGCTACTTTGAGCCATTATTTTTTGAAAGCTCTCATCATTGTCTATTAGAGTAACTTCATGAGGGATAGATAAAGAATTAAGCAACCTAATTGCTCTTTTAGACCAAGGACAATCCTTTAAAATATATGCTTTTACACGCGATTCATTAGTGATCAAATCATGATTTGAGATATTAATAATTTTCTGTTCAAAAGAAAGTAATAATATATCAGTACCTTTTTTTACAATACATCCCTCCTCAAGATGCCCGCCAAACACATTACATCCCTCATCTGCAAAACTCAAATGTAAATGAACATTTCCTTTATTAAAATGTCCGTTTAATGAAACTATCTCTAGATTTCCTTCAAATTTATTTATCTCTTGATTACCTGGGCATTGAATACAAACTGTTCTAAGATTACCAACCACTCCAGAAACATACCCGTATAAATTATTCGATAAAGAATATTCTTTAATTGAATTTATCAAATCAGATTCTGGAGATAGCTTTAGGCTATGAGGCTGCATTAGATATAAGGAATGATTTTGTAATATAAAACATCATCATTCATAAAGAGAAGTTGAGTTTATAATCTTTAGGATTCAGATTTAAATTAAATTTTAGAATCTAGCATCAAAAACCTTTCAATATTTTTACTAAAAATTTAAGCTTGTTGAGAGTGTAATATATTTTTTATATACAAAAACTAATTTGTTATTAAGAAAAAATCTTAAAAAATTGGCATTGAATATTCCCAATTTATTATCGATATCTCGTCTTTTCCTTGTATTTCCATTAATACTTTTTTTAGAAAGTAACAGACCTTTTTATGTCTTTATATTAATTATTATTGGAGGGTTAACTGATTATTTTGATGGGTTAATAGCAAGGAAATTTAATCTTAAAACCAGATTAGGAGCTATCCTTGATCCCTTAAGCGATAAAGTATTTTATTTAATTCCTTTGACCTTCCTTTGTAAAAATAATTTTATACCCTTCTGGTCATTATCATTAATTTTATTTAGAGAATTGATTATATCTAGTCTAAGGAACTCTACAAAAGACGGTTTACCAGCATCAATGTTGGGAAAATATAAAACATTTTTCTTTTTTATTTCAGTAATTACCTTCTTAACACCATTAAAAATTAGCTTTTTGAATAATTTAGCCTTAATTTTTTATTGGTTAGGGTTCATCCTGACTTTTGTGACTTTATTAGGTTATTTAAGAATTAAAAAGAATATTATCTGAATTTTCATCAAACTCCTCACTCTTTTTATTATTAAAATCATTCACAAAACTATCCTTTAGACCATTAAGTAAATCAAAAGTTGGCTCCCACTCTAAATCACGTTTTATCTTAGAGATATCAGTCTGATAATGATTTAATCTAATTGGGAATCCCTTTCGAGACTTAGGATCTAATTTTTGAAAATCAAATGTTCTTAAGGAAATCTCATTTTGGTTTAATCCAAGAACATTCGCACAGAAATAAATTAAACCCTTGATTGTAACTCCTTTTTCACCTGAACAATTGTAAATATTATTTTTGGAATTTTCAAAATTTATGCACCTAATCATTACATCAGTTAGATCCGAAACATGGCCTAGCTGAGTAATTAAAGAACCGTCCCCAGGGATTGGTATAGATTTTTTAGTAAATAACCTTTCAAAAAACCAATTTTCAATTTTATTATAATTTCCTGGTCCATAAATATAAGTAGGTCTAAAACTTGTAAAAGGAATTTTTTGGTTTTTTAACCAATTTTCTGTCTCAAACTTTCCTTTATGCCTACTTTCTGGATCGATTGGATCAACTTCGGATAAGGGTAGTTCACAATTATCTTTATAAACACCTGCAGAGCTGACATATATATATCTCTTGAAAGAGTTATCTAAATTTTCTATAAGAAGTTTGGTTTGCTTTAACTCTCGACCAGAAATATCATAAACAACATCATACTTTTTATTTCTTAGTCTGAAGATATCTTCTGAATTATTTCTATCACCCTTAATTAAATTTGTTTTTTCAGGATTACTTTTATTGCCTCTCGTGAAAATATCAATATCATAATTTTTACTTAATAATTTTCCAACCAAAGACTTGCCAACAAATCTAGTGCCGCCCATTACAAGAATTTTCATATTCAAAAAATATTTAACTGAAGTAGTAATCTTAAATAGAATTACATAATGAATAGTACTACTAATAAGTTATTAATGAAAAGGATGATTCTATGGACCTAATACCAGCAATTGATTTAATGAATGGTAAGTGTGTAAGGCTTTTTAAAGGCGACTTTAATAAAAGAAAAGACTTCACCAAAGAGCCTCATGAGCAAGCTAAATTTTGGGAAAGCGAAGGGGCAAAATATATACACATAGTTGATTTGGATGCTGCAAAAACTGGATCCCCAACAAACGATAAATCAATAAAAAAGATTGCAAAAACAGTTAACATACCTATTCAAATAGGTGGAGGGATAAGGTCTCAAGAAAGGATAGAACAACTATTTTCTTATGGTATTGATAAAGTTATCATGGGAACATCTGCGATAGAAAATAAAGAACTAGTTAAAGACTTATCAAATAAATTTCCTGGAAGGATAATTGTTGGGATAGATGCAAAAGATGGAAAAGTTAGTACAAGGGGGTGGCTTGAGCAATCTAATATTTTGGCCACAGATCTAGTAAAGGAGTTTTCTTCATTTAAAATTGCTAGTTTTATTGTTACAGATATAAATACAGATGGGACATTAGAAGGGACAAATGAAGAATTCATAAAAAGCATACTTGAAATTACAGATATTCCAGTAATAGCCTCAGGAGGTGTTGGTTCAATTTCTGATTTATTATCGTTAGTAAAATTTGAAAACTCTGGACTCTTTGGAGTAATTGTAGGTAAAGCTCTATATGAAAATAAATTCACGATAAACGAAGCGAATAATGTATTTTCATCAGAGAGATTAAATGACTTTGATTTAAACATAAATTACTACGCTTAAAAGAGTATAAAAATTGATTTAAGGCTGGTGTTTGCAGTAATTGTTAGTTAATTTTGTATAAGAGATAAGAAATCTAGTCTTGGAATTAATTTCAAAAAAATCGATATTGATTATTGCTCCAAGCTTAATAGCAGAATCTTTATCACTTAAGTTAACATCACTAGACCAAAATTTAGACATTAATTTTAATAATGGAACAGGTGATAAAACTCCGGATTTAGTTATATGGAATGTTCTTAATTTTCAATCAGAAGATCTTATAAGGTTAGAATTATTAAAATTAAGAGAAAGATATGATGAGTCAAAGTTTCTTATAATTCTCTCTGGCGAACTTGTTTATGAAGCAAATACCACTCCATCGTTAAATGCTGAAGGTTTTCTTTTAAATCCCAGTGCAGAAAAAGTTCTTGAATCTATTGATACCATTTTAAATGGAGGAAGGGTATTTGATATTGAAAATAATTCCCGAGTTCAATTAAACAAAAATAAGCCTCTCACCTTTAGTCAAAAAATTCTAACTTCAGGTCTTAAACAAATAGATTCTGAAATTAATTATATATTCAAATATGTCAACTCTGATTCAACACCAGAATTTTATAAATTCATTTTAAAAGGAAGATTAAGAGAACTTATTACTGCAAAATCTTTTCTTATTTTTTTATGGGGTAATTCACTAGAACTTTATACAGAGGCAGTCTACACTGAGAATAAAATTAATCTTGAAAATAATAACACTGTATTCATTAAAGATAAAAACACTACTGAAATATGGAATTTAATTTTAGATAGACTAAAAGAAAGGTATAGCTCAACTAACTTACAGGTTGAATTCAATAATTCATCAATAATTCTCTCTGGGATAAAAAAAGAATTCATTTCACGACTAATTTGCAAAATGTTAGATGAGTTAGATAATTTAGTAAAAAATATCAAGGAAAACTATAAGGAGAAAGATTTTAGAGATGATTTAAATTCTCTTATAAAAGAACTTAAAGTTAATACAATTTCAAATATCACAGACAGTTATTTTCGATTAAAAAAAGGAAGCGAATCTATTTCAATAAATGATTTTATTTATAGTGAGGTAAGTTGTGAAGAGACAGATAGAGAATCACATGAATCCATAATGTTTATTGAGCCAATTATTAAAAATGAAGCTCTTGACTATGATGGGAAATTACTCCCTCTATTTGAAACAGAATCGTTTTTGATCCTTGAAAATATCATTTCGAATTGGACAATAAGGAACTGTAATTTATTAGCTTCTGAAATCTTTAATATTTGTTCTTCTTGGCCTGAATTAAGAACTGTACTTATAAATCCCGAATTACAATCAACAAGAAATTTTGAAAGATTTAGAAATAATATTAATAACTACAATCGTTGGCATGACTATATTTATATGCCTATCTACTTGTATGAGAGTAAACGAGAATATATTGATATTATCGATAAAAAATTTACCCGATACTTCAAAAATGAAAATAGGGAGAAAGAATTAGAGAATCTTGAATGGCTACAAAAACAAGTTACATTGTTAGTTGAGATAAGAGATGCCGTAGCACCTCAGTTAGAAGTTGCTGTAAAATATATCGGTAATCTTTTCGTAACTTTCCTTACAAAGGTCGTTGGCAAGGCTATCGGTTTAGTTGGGAAAGGAATCCTTCAAGGATTAGGAAGATCAAGTTCAAAGTAAGTTTTAAAACTTTAATGAAAATAGTTCAATGGATCCTAATAGCATTAATTTTCTTAAGTCCATATAAAGCAAATGCCTCCAGAGATTCTGATAGTTACGATGGCAACATCTTTCCTATATATGCAGGTAATGGGGCTATAGTTCCTCCCCAGACAACTCTTCAGGAATCATTAAAAAATAAAAGAGTCGCAGTTTTATTTTTTTATCTTGACGACAGTTCAGATAGTAAAGCTATGGCTCCGATAATATCCGGTTTAGATTTGATATGGAGAAATAATATAGATATCATTGCTCTAACCACTGATGAATTACAGGATAAAGAAAAGTCTGATCTTAGAAATGAAACTAATTATTATTGGAACGGATTAATTCCACAAACCATTATTTTAAATAGTGATGGAGAAGTGCAATATGATAAAAATGGAATGATTAATATAGATGAATTAAACAAAGTTATAGGAGAACTAAAGGGAATTGATATAGAAGATACGACATTTTCTCTAGAAAGTTTTAATGAATACAACAGTATCATTTCTGAAAAAAAAGATAAAAACAAAAATTAATTCAAAAAAATGATATTAATAAATATCCTCTTAGTTCTTTTAATTTTTTTAATTCTTTCAGATTTATATATTAAAAGTTCACCCAAATCAAAGTTAAATCTAGTACCTATAAATTACAAAATCAAAAAAAAGGATGGTTTAAACGAATTAATTATTAATTTAAAAATAACTAATAAAAGTAAGGCCAAAGAGACGATGGTTTCTAATATAAATTTTGAATTAGATTTTTTTAAAAGTAAAGGTAACGAATATTGCCAAAATTTCAATTATCAAGAAGATATTTATATATATGAAAATAATAAAATTAAGAATTTAAAGAATTACTGGCCAACAACAATTATCAAGTCAAATTCAGAATTATTTGTAAGAATCATATATAAATTTAGCGATAATAATTTTAGAAAAAAAATAAAATATCTATGGTTAAAAATATATTGGGAGAACTATGGACATTTTGGTATTTCAAATAATAAGGATTGTTTCTTAATTAATTTAGATGGTCAAAAACAAAGGCCGAAAGAAGTTTTTGAAATTCCAATAAATAATAAATATCAAGCTTTTGCTATTAAAACTGATTTACTTGGTTGCTTTGATAACCCAGTAAATACAGTGATTGAATACTGCAAAGGAATTGTAGAGAAAAATGATATTTTAACTATCGGTGAGAGTCCGCTAGCGATTATGCAAAATAGATATATTTCCCCTCAAAATTTAGAATATAGTTTATTTTCGAAAGCTTTATGTTATTTTTTTAACCCTACAAGCAGTCTCGCAACAGCTTGCGGCATGCAATTATTAATAAATAAAATCGGAGTCACAAGAATAACCTTTGCACTATTTGTTGGATGTCTCTTTAAATTAGTTGGGATTAAAGGTATGTTTTATAGGTTAACTGGTTCAGAATCATCCCTCATAGATGATATAAGCGGTACAATTACACCTTACGACAAGAGTATAGTCATGGGTCCTCTGAATGCAGATTTATTTTGTAAGGAGGTCTCGAACTATCTAAATATAGATGTTGCTGTCGTCGATGTTAATGATCTTGGAGGTGTGAAAGTCTTAGCTAGTTCAAATAAAAAAGTAAATAAAATACTCAAAAGAAACTTAATATCTAACCCAGCTGGCAATGGAGATGAAAAAACCCCTATAGTATTAATAAGAGAAAAAAAGTAAATGAAAAAAGATACCTCTTATTCTTTTCAATCTAAAAAAGGAATAGAAGTAACTTTTGAAGAACTCCATATAAGGCACATTAATCTTTTAATAGATATTAAAAATAAGGAATTGAATAATTGGTTTTTAAAGATGGCAATTATCAATACCTTTGATGACTTAAAAATCTTCTTGAATAATCTTAAGAAAAATAAAAATAAATGCATAATTGCCATATATGGAAACGAAATTATAGGTTATTTGAATATTTTTCCTTTAAATAAAAAGGAGACTTGCTTAAAAATATCTAAGCCCAAGTTGATTAACAACAAGTCTTCTTTAACAGATAAACAATTAACTTTAGGATTGATAAAAAAATCTATCTCAATAAAAGACATCAAAACTTCAAGTTGGATAATTAACGCTGATATAAATAATGTTGACCTCATATCAACTTCAAGAGAATTAGGCTTTCAACCTTTAGGAGAGATAATCCTTTGGGATGGTACTGATCTAAATAAATCTATGAAGCAAAATACCAATGACTATGCATTAATTAATGAATTCCAAAACATTAATAAACAAAATATATTAAAGATAGTGAATTTCATAAGATCGAATCAATCTCCATTAATAAGAAATATTTTAGATTTTGATCAAGACGACATTCTTAAAAGAAATAACTCTAAAAGTGGAGCCTTAATATATGAAAATTCAATCTTATGTGCAATTTTAAAAGATATAAATTATCAAAACGAAGAAATTTATACATTAACTATCAGTAGATATTGGGATAAAAGATTTAATTCTATTTTAAAAGAATTTATAAAAAGATTTTTTGAAAAATCACCTCTTTCATATTTAAAAACCTATAAAGAAAATACTCAATTAAATCTTTTTCTCGAAGAATGTAATCTCAAAGAAAAAAATCAAGAAATAATTCTTATCAGGAACACAATAGTTAAGAATGAAGCCAAACAAGTAAATGTAATAAATCAATCTTTGGAATCAATCTTTGAAAAATTAAGTCCACAAGGTAATCCATATCCATCTCCTTTTCCATTAAAAACAAAGTGAAATTTTGCAAACCCAAACCCAAGTCAATTTTGAGTTTGGATATAGGTACCAAAAGAATAGGATTAGCTTATTGTGATCCCCTCTGCATAACATCAAATATACTTCCAGCGGTAAAACGATTTGAAAATAATCAAGAGATTAAAATCATTAGAAATTATATAAATGAATTTAATTTGACTGGTTTTATTGTTGGTATTCCGCTAGATGAGGAAGGTCAAATGACCACTCAAGCTATTGACTGTAAAAATTACGGTCAATTACTTTCAAATGAATTAAAGCTTCCATTTTCTTATGTCAATGAACATAGTTCAACTTGGGAATCTTCAGAAAGATTTGGAATAAAAAAAGATAAATCCGGATTGATTGATAGTTTTTCAGCAAAAATAATACTTGAACAATGGATTGAAGAAGGTCCTGAATTAGAAGAAATAGCTGGTAAACGTCAGATAAAATATTAGTATTAAAAAGGATAGATAATTTTTAAATGAAAGAAGCCAATTCAAATGATAATTATGATGCACAGACTCTTTTATTAAGTGACTCAAATGGAAACGAGCTATTTTGTTATCTTGAACAATTAGTAAGTGTTGAAGGCCAAGAATATGCTTTATTAACGCCTGTTGATACACCAGTAAGTCTTTTTAAGATAAATGAAAAAGATGAACCTGAACTAATTGAGAAAATAGATAAAAATGAACAAATACTAAAAAATGCTGAAGCAGTCCTTCAAGAACATGATTTAAGACTTATCAGATCAGCGGTTACATTAACAGTATCAGGAGAACTTGAAGAACCAATTTACGATGAATTAGAAGAAGATTACGTCGATGACGATAGTGAGAGTTATGAATTACTCGTTAACTTTAATCTTTTTGACCAAGAATATGGCTTATATATACCACTAGATCCTTTTTTTATTGTGGGTAAATTAAAAGACAAAGGTGCCTTATTAGTTGAAGATGATGAGTTCGATAAAATTCAACCTTTGATTGAAACTGAGCTTGAAAAAAGTAGTTCTTAAAAAAAAATGAGATCTATCCTAAAAGTCAGTTGGGATTCAAACTTGCCAATATATAATATTTCTCAATCTGAGTTGCAAAAAAAAGGAATTAATTCTTTATTGCTAGACGTGGATGGGACACTAGTAAATAGAAAATCAAATATGATCCCAAAAGCTGTAAAAAATTGGATCATAGAATCTAAAAAACTTTTCTCCTTATATTTAATAAGTAATAATCCATCAAAAAAAAGAATCGCAAAAATAGCGAAAGAATTAAATTTAAGTTATAAATACAATGCTTCAAAACCTAGAAAAAAAGTAACTTTGTCTGCCATCAAAGAAATTGGCAGAGAGCCAAAAAATATAGCCATTATTGGCGACAGAATTTTTACAGATATTATTGTTGGGAATAGATGTGATATAAAAACAATATTAGTTAAGAGATTAAATAGAGATGGCTTGCCAATAAAATTTAATTTAACTTTGACAATAGAAAAATTAATTTCTCATTTTATAAAATGAAAACTTGGGTTATAAAAATTGGGACTAGTATTTTAAGAGGAACAGAGGAAACATCTACAGAAGAAGTTATTGAAAACCTTTCTAGATCCTTTACAAGTTTTCTTTCAAAAGGAAACAAGCTAATTTTAGTAACTAGTGGAGCAGTTGGTTTAGGTTGCCAAAAGTTAAATATTAAAACAAGGCCAAGTGATTTAAGTACCCTTCAAGCTACCGCTGCAGTAGGCCAAGTTAATTTAATGTCCTTATACGATAAAGTATTTAATAAATTAGGTCTTAATATTGCTCAAATTTTAATAACTAAAGCTGATTTCAATTCACGAGAATCCTTTAATAACGCTTCTAAAACTTTAAAAAGATTAATCGATTTGAATGTTATTCCAATAGTAAATGAGAATGATACTGTAGCAAATGAAGAGCTTAAATATGGAGATAATGATACCCTCTCTGCTTTAGTTGCCTTGGCTATAAATGCTAACAAGCTTATTTTATTAACCGATATTGAAAATCTATACTCAAAAGATCCACGTAATAATAAAGATGCGCAACCTATTAAAGAAGTTCATAATAGTGAATTAAAGGAAATTAAAGATAAAAATATTCAGAACCTAAATAATGAATGGGGGACAGGAGGAATTTCTACAAAATTAATTTCTGCAGAAATAGCAACAAAAGGAGGAGTCGAAGTCCAACTAGTTGATGGAACTAATAAAAAAAACTTAATTGAAATATTTAATGATAATAAAATTGGAACTTTATTTTATCCAATAGAAAAACCTATTGGAAACAAAAAAAGTTGGCTTTCACATGCAATTCAAACAGTAGGGAAAATTACTTTAGATGATGGCGCTTCTTTTGCAATTAAAAAAAAAGGTGCCTCACTTTTAGCGGTTGGTGTTAAGAATGTAGAAGGAAACTTTACGATTAATCAGGCAGTTAAAATCGTAAATACAAATGATAAAGAAGTTGCAAAAGGTTTAGTATCAATAAGTAGTGACAAATTAAGAAGTATCTTAAATAATAAAGAAAATAACAGCTCCTCGATAATTGTCGTACATAGAGATGTTCTTGCTCTCTCTTAGAAAAAATTAAAACTGAAAAATGCTTTTAAGTGATTTAGTTGATCTAATAAAAAAAGGAAATTCAAATTTTATTAGTGTCAATATTTTCGAAGATTTAAATATAGATGATGCTGCCTCATTAGACGCCGCAGTTAAACATCAAATATCTTTTTTAGAAGAAAATAATATTCTGAAAGAAAAATTAGATCAAACTAAAGCATCAGCAATAATAACTAATAACAACGATGAAATCGTTAGTGCCCTAAAGAAACTCAATATATCAAACATAATCGTTAAAAATCCAAGAATTGCATTTGCAGAAGTATTGGATTGTTTATATAAAACTATCGATTTCAAACCAGGAATTCATGCTTCAGCAGTTATAGATAAAACAGCAACAATTGGAGCAGATTGCCATATTGGACCTAATGTCTATATTGGAGAAAATACTGTAATTGGAGACAATAATCATATTCTTCCTGGATCATCAATTTTAGGCAATGTTCGAATAGGAAATAATAATATAATTCATCCAAATTGTGTTATTTACGAAAATACCACTCTAAAAAATCATTGTGTAATTAATTCAAATTCTGTTATTGGCTCAGAGGGATTTGGTTTTATTCCTGAAAATGGCAAATGGGTAAAGATGCCGCAAAAAGGTGGTGTAAAAATAATGAGTTTTGTAGAAATTGGAACTAATTGTTGTATTGATAGACCCGCAGTTGGATTTACTTTTATTGATGAGGGAACAAAGTTGGATAATTTAATACAAATAGGTCATGGCGTTAAAATTGGAAAAAATTGTGTATTTGCAGCTCAAGTTGGTATCGCTGGAGGAGCAAATATTGGAGATGGTGTTATTTTGGCAGGGCAAGTAGGAGTCAATAATAGAGTAAAAGTTGGTAATAATGTCATTGCGAGTTCAAAATGCGGAATCCATTGTGACATAGAAGATGGCAAGGTAATTAGTGGTTTCCCCGCAATGGAAAATAAATCATGGCTAAGGAGTTCAAGTATTTTTAAAAAATTACCAGAATTAGCAAAAAAACTTAGACAATTAGACAAGCAATAATTTATTGTTCTATTAAACAAAAATTTAAATGAAGAAATATAAGATTGTTTTATTGTCAGGAGACGGAATTGGACCAGAGATTTCAGAAGTTTCAAAAATAGTTTTAAAAAAGCTTTCAAAAAATCATAATTTCGATATTGAGATTATTGAAAAATTATTTGGAGGGATAGCATATGAAAAATATGGTACTCCTGCTCCAGATGAGACACTAGACCAATGCAAAAAAAGTGATGCAGTACTTTTAGCATGTGTTGGAGATATTAAATATGATTCTCTTGCAAGAGAATTAAGGCCAGAAAGTGGGTTACTAAAGTTAAGATCTGCCCTAAACCTTTTCGCAAATATTAGGCCTGTCAAAATAAGAAAATCTCTCTTAGAAGCAAGTACATTAAAAAAAGAAATCGTTGAGAATGTAGATCTTATTGTTGTAAGAGAATTAATAGGAGGAATATATTTTGGAAAACCAAGAGGACATATAACAAATACAAAAATCCCAAAAGCTTTCAATACGATGGTTTATGATTCGACCGAAATAGAAAGAATAACTGAAATAGCAATAAAAATTGCTAACCAAAGAAATAAAAAAATATGTTCTGTTGATAAATCAAACGTTCTTGAGGTTAGCCAATTGTGGAGAGATACAGTTTTAAATATCACCTCAAAAGATAAAAATATATCTCTAAGCAATATGTACGTTGATAATGCAGCAATGCAATTAGTTAGAGATCCTGGACAATTTGATGTGATTTTAACTAGTAATTTATTTGGAGATATTTTAAGCGACTTAGCCGCAATGTTAACTGGTTCTATTGGTATGCTTCCATCTGCTTCTCTAAACAATAATGGCCCAGGAGTTTTTGAGCCTGTTCATGGTTCGGCTCCTGATATAGCTGGTAAAAATATAGCGAATCCTATAGCAATGCTTTTATCTGCTTCCATGATGTTAAAAATTGGATTAAATGAAGAAGAAGCTGCAGAAAATTTAGAAACTGCCATTGATAAAGTTTTATCAAAAGGATTTAGAACAGCAGATTTAGCTGATGTGTCTTCTGAAGTTTTATCTTGCAGTGAAATCGGAGATAAAATAATGAATGAAATTTAAAAAAAAATTAATAAATAAAAAAATATTTTTAAGTAAAACATAAAGTTGGCATATGACCTGTCAGAATCATTAGATATTGTTTTTAAAAAATGTCAAAACGTCATCCAGTAGTCGCTGTAACAGGATCTTCAGGAGCAGGAACAAGTACAGTAAAAAGAGCCTTTGAGCATATTTTTGCCAGAGAAGATATTGTACCCGCAGTTGTAGAAGGTGATAGTTACCACAGATTTGAGAGAATGCCTATGAAAAAAGCTATGGCAGACGCTCTTTCAAAAGGTGAAAATTTCTCACATTTTGGTCCAGAGGCTAATCTTTTTGACAAGCTAGAAGAACTTTTTAAAATCTATGGTGAAACTGGAGGAGGAAAGAAAAGATATTATCTACATAGTCTTGAAGAAGCAGAAGAACATAATACAAGACTTGGCACATCCCTAGAACCTGGTCAATTTACTCCATGGGAAGATATTCCTGAGGGAACAGATGTACTTTTTTATGAAGGTTTGCATGGCGGGGTAGAAGGTGATGGATACAATGTTGCCTCTTATGCTGATTTACTTGTTGGAGTTGTTCCGATAACAAATTTAGAATGGATTCAAAAAATCCATAGAGATAACGCAGAAAGAGGTTACTCAGCGGAAACCATTGTGGATACTATATTGAGAAGAATGCCTGATTATATAAATCATATATGTCCACAATTCAGCAAAACCGATATTAATTTCCAAAGAATTCCCACAATTGACACTTCTAATCCTTTCATATGCAGGAATATCCCAACTCCTGATGAGAGCTTTGTGATCATACATTTCAGAAAAGGGGCAAGAGAGAAATGGGGGATTGATTTTCAATATTTGCTTGGAATGATTAACGATTCATTTATGTCAAGTCCAACAAGTATCGTTGTAAATGGAGGAAAAATGGGATTCGCAATGGAATTAATTCTCACTCCAATAATTCATAAAATGATTGAGGAGAAAAATAAATAATAATTAATTTTCGATTATCAACTTAAATCATTATTTTTTAAATTTGAGAAGTTTTTAATCCAGAGGATCTCAAATTTTTATATATCTTTCTTGATAAAAGTACCATACTTAGATTTAAATAGAAAAAACAGGTAACGTTGTGTCATTAATCGACTGGTTTGCCGCAAGGCGTAAAGATCAATTTGTTGGGAAAGTTTCCCAAGATACTGACGAAGGAGATGGTTTATGGGTTAAATGTTCAGAGTGTTCGCAAGTAGCCTATAGAAAAGATCTAATTTCAAATTTCAATGTTTGTAGTAATTGTGGACACCACAATAGGATTAATAGCGATGAAAGGATAAATATAATTGCTGATAAAAATTCATTCAAAGAATTTGATAGTTCACTGAGTCCTACAGATCCTTTGGGTTTTAAAGATAGAAGAGCGTATGCTGATCGAATTAAAGAAAGTCAAGCAGGTACAGGTTTAAGAGATGGAGTCGTAACAGGTATTTGTTCTGTGAATTCAATGCCTTTAGCATTAGCTGTTATGGATTTTAGATTTATGGGAGGATCCATGGGTTCAGTAGTTGGTGAAAAAATCACAAGGATAATTGAGAGAGCAACTTTGGAAAATTTTCCACTTCTTATTGTTTGCGCATCAGGAGGAGCCAGGATGCAAGAAGGTATGTTAAGTCTCATGCAAATGGCAAAAATATCTGGAGCACTAAAAAAGCATAAAGAGAAAAATCTCCTATACATGCCCTTGCTAACTCATCCAACTACTGGAGGGGTAACAGCCAGCTTTGCGATGTTAGGTGATTTAATTTTGGCGGAACCTAAAGCACTTATTGGATTTGCTGGAAGAAGGGTTATAGAACAAACATTAAGAGAAAAATTACCCGATAATTTTCAAACAGCTGAGTATCTGCTTGAGCATGGTTTTGTTGATGTAATAGTGAAAAGGAAAGATCTCAAGGATACTCTGACTAAAATTTTAAAAATTCATGGTGTAAAAGAACTTGCAGAAGCAAATATATAAAATGAGAATAATTTCTAATTTATTGTATTTTTCTTTAAGCCTTTTACTCTTTATTTTAAACTTTGCCTCCTATTCGTATGCGATAGGAAATGTTAATTGGGTTCTCCTTAAAGAGAATGATGATGGTAAAGAATGGCTTGATAAAGGGAGTATTAGGCCGCTACCAAATGGTGAAATAAGTGTATTAACAAAGTTCTTTAAGAATCCAACTAATTCTGATGATGATGGAGAGTTATCACTTTATGTAATGAGAATTAATTGTAATGAAAAAAAGTTCAAAGATACATCAATAAATGGAATTCCTCAATTCAATTCAAAATGGCAAACTTCCAATAATGATGAACTTATAGATGTTGTTATTAAAAATAGTTGTTCAGAGTTTTTTAATGAATAAGAATGAATACTAAAAATAAAAAATTAAAAATAGCAATCGCGGGACTAGGGTTTGGTAAAAAAGTTCATTTAGAGGCATTAAAAGAGTCTGATCACTTAACTCCTGTAGCAATTTATCATTACGAGAAAAAGCAAAAATCGATATTAGAAAAACAAACGGGCTTAGATTTCTTTCACAATTGGGAAGACTTAGTTAAATCTCCAAAAATTGATGGAATTATTATTGCCACTCCTCCTGAATCAAGATTTAAGTTAGCAAAACAAGCTCTTGAGAATAATAAAAATTTGCTCCTAGAAAAACCCGTTTCAATATCATCCTCAGAAATTGAAGAGCTTCAGAGAATATCTTTGATTAATAATTTAAGCGTATGTGTTGATTTTGAATATAGAGCAGTACCTCTTTTCCTTCAGACAAAAAAACTTATTGATGAAAATATCTTAGGAGATATATATTTAGTCAAATTAGATTGGTTAATGGGCAGTAGATCCGACCCCAAAAGATCCTGGAATTGGTATTCATTGGAAGAAAAAGGTGGAGGAGTTATTGGCGCTTTAGGGACTCATGCATTTGATATGTTGAATTGGTTTTTTGGAGAAGCAATAAACGTGTCTGGCAAGTTAGCAACATCAATAAAAAAAAGACCTTTACCTAATTCATCTGATTTAAATGATGTTACGAGTGAAGATGTATGTTTAGCCAATATAGAAATATCAAACTACAGCTCGAATCTTATTCCATGTCAGGTATCTTTATCATCGATTTCTAAAAATGGTAGAGGATTTAGTTTAGAAATATATGGAAGCGAAGGTTCACTTATTCTTAAAAGCGAAAACCAAAAAGATTATGTACATGGTTTTAATTTGAAATATTCAAACAACGAAAATAAAATACAAAATCTAACTGCAGACTCAAGATTTAATTTTGAAAAAACATGGACTGATGGAAGAATAGCTCCCGTTTTAAGAATTCAAAATTTATGGGCTGAGAGTATTTTTAATCAAACACCTATAATTCCAGGCTTATGTGAGGGACTTGCGAGTCATAAAGTTTGCGAAGCTATAAGAGAATCTTCGAAAAGCGGATTAAGAATCAAAATTTAAAGCTATACATTTATAAGTAGCAATTATCACCCGATAAAGTATTGGATTGATTTTATTTTTTTTTCATATTCTGGAAAAATCAATTGAACTGAATTATTAAAGAATGGCTTTAAATTATTACAAAAATGAGCTTAAAGAGAATGCTCAATTACTAGCTTCTAAAGGGAAAGGGATATTAGCGGTAGATGAATCCACTAAAACAGTAGGTAAAAGACTCGCTGGAATTGGAGTTGAGAATACTGAAGACAATAGGAAGGCATATAGAGGAATGCTTTTTACTACAGAAGGCCTTGGGAAGTATATAAGTGGTGCAATACTCTTCGAAGAAACTCTTTATCAGAATCACCAAGATGGTGAGTCAATGGTTGAGAAACTAAATGATTTAGGTATTATTCCAGGTATAAAGGTAGACAAAGGTCTAAATCCACTTCCTGGAGGAGGAGATGTAGAAACTTTTTGCTCTGGCCTAGATGGGTTAGTTGAAAGAGCAGCAAAATATTACGAACAAGGTGCAAGATTTGCAAAGTGGAGAGCAGTCCTGCAAATTACAAATGATGGTTGTCCTTCAAAACTATCAATTCAAGAGAATGCATGGGGATTAGCAAGATATGCAAGGTCCGTTCAAGAATCTGGTTTGGTACCAATTATTGAACCTGAAATCTTAATGGATGGCGACCATACTATTGAAAAAACCGCTGAAGTTCAAGAAGAGGTAATAAAGCAGGTTTATATTGCCTGTCAAGCAAATGGAGTTTTTCTAGAAGGGACTCTATTAAAACCTTCTATGACTGTTAACGGAGCAGATTGTCCAACAAAGGCTGATCCTATGAAAGTTGCTGAAATGACAATAAGAACTATGGAAAGGTGCGTTCCTGCATCAGTTCCTGGAATAGTTTTCTTATCAGGAGGGTTAAGCGAAGAAGCTGCTTCTGTCTATTTAAATAATATGAACACTCTTTACAGGAAAGCTTTATGGAATGTTTCATTCTCCTATGGAAGAGCATTACAGCACTCATGCTTAAAGGCCTGGAAAGGAAGCGACGTTGAAGGGGGGCAAAAAGCATTAATAGCAAGAGCCCAGGCAAACTCTGAAGCTTCAAAAGGTGCCTATGTAGCAGGATCTCAACCTTCATCTGATGAGCAATTGTTTGTGGCAGGCTACACTTACTAACGAAAAAATCCTAAAAATATACTCTGGGTCATAAAATTAGTTTCTTTAATTTAGTATTTTGTATATCTAATGACGTGACATTTGATACCTCTTTATACTAAACTCTCGGAAACATATGCTTTATATAGCATTTAACTTATTTTAATTATGGCCCTCGTTCCACTAAGACTACTTTTAGATCACGCTGCTGAGAATGGTTACGGTATTCCAGCTTTCAATGTTAATAACCTTGAGCAAGTTCAAGCAATTATGGAAGCAGCATATGAAACTGATAGTCCTGTAATCCTCCAAGCTTCAAGAGGGGCAAGAAATTATGCAGGAGAAATTTTCCTACGTCATCTAATCCTTGCTGCTACAGAAACATATCCTAATATTCCAGTGGTAATGCACCAAGACCATGGTAATGAGCCATCAACATGTTATTCAGCAGCAATAAATGGTTTCACATCAGTAATGATGGATGGCTCTCTTGAGGCAGATGCAAAGACACCCGCTAGTTACGAATATAATGTTGCAGTTACTAAAAAAGTAGTAGATTTTGCTCATTCAGTTGGAGTTAGTGTTGAAGGAGAATTAGGTTGCTTAGGTTCATTAGAAACAGGGAAAGGTGAGGCAGAAGATGGTCATGGATTTGAAGGTGAACTTTCTACAGATATGCTTTTGACTGATCCTGAAGAAGCGGCAGATTTTGTTGCCAAAACAAAAGTTGATGCATTAGCAATTGCTATAGGTACAAGTCATGGTGCATATAAATTCACAAGGAAGCCAACAGGAGAAGTTCTTGCAATAAGCAGAATTGCTGAGATCCATAAAGCACTTCCAAATACACATCTTGTAATGCACGGATCTAGTTCAGTGCCTCAGGAATGGTTGGATATCATTAACAAATATGGTGGTGAAATCCCTCAAACATATGGTGTTCCTGTTGAAGAGATTCAAGAGGGAATAAGAAATGGAGTTAGGAAGGTCAACATTGATACCGATAACAGACTTGCTTTCACTGCCGCGGTTAGAGAGGCAGCATTTGCTGATAAGGCAAACTTTGACCCAAGACATTTCAACAAACCTGCCAGAAAATACATGAAGCAAGTTTGTCTTGATAGATACAAGCAGTTCTGGTGCGAAGGTCAAGCAAGTAAGATCAAGCAAAACAGCACCAATTACTTTGCTGATCTTTACGCTAAAGGTGATTTAGATCCAAAAGTAAAAGCTACTGTTTAATTTCTTCCCAAATTAAAGAAAAAAAGACCTCCAAAATTGGGGGTCTTTTTTTATTTCAATATTAATGATTTTAATGTAAATAGACCATCAGTCCCACCAATTGTCTCGTCACATGCACGCTCTGGATGAGGCATTAAACCTAGAACATTTCCATTTTCATTAGTTATGCCTGCAATATCGAATGAGGATCCATTAGGATTATTCTTATATCTCAAAGCGATCAATTCATTATCTACAAGTTTTTTTAAAGTATCAGAATCACAATGATATCTTCCTTCCCCATGCGCTATTGGCAACTTAATAGTTTGTTTTTCACCTCCATTATTAAACCAACCTCCTTTTGAAGAAATTATATCAAGTTCAACATCATCACAGATGAAATTAAGATTTTTATTTGCAGTAAGGGCGCCAGGCAAAAAGCCTGATTCTGTCAAAATTTGAAACCCATTACAAATTCCTAAAACTCTTTTTCCGCTTTTAACAAACTCATCCAAGGCATTTATTAAAGGAGAGAATCTTGCAATTGCGCCGCATCTTAAATAATCACCATAGCTAAATCCTCCAGGTAAAACTATTGCATCTACATCGCTTAAATCTGAAGACTCATGCCACAAGTATTTTGTTCTTATGTCTAAACAACCTTCCAATGCCCATGAAACATCACGATCACAATTAGAACCAGGAAAGACAACAACTCCTACAGTAAAATTATCCATCTTATAATTTTTCTAGTGAATACTCATAATCTTCAATAACAGTATTTGCGAATAACCTATCACACAATAAATTAATTTTTTCTCTTACCTCGTTTTCACCATTACCTTCTATTTTTACCTCAATCATTTTTCCTATACGCAATGATTTTATTCCCTCGGCTCCAAGTTTTATAGAGGCAGATTTGGTAGCTTCCCCTGCTGGATCTAAAACTGAGGGTCTTAGTCTTACAAAAACTTTTACAGCAAATTGGTCCAATTAAAAATTAATTTCTACTAGAAGATTAGTTTAAATTTTAATAAAAAGTACTGTTGATTAATAAACAAATATTTTTAACTTAAGGTTCTCTGAGCTATTAGATGTTTATGTAGCCTCTACCAAAACAATCTAAGCAAGTTCTTCTTGAATTTTCATGAGTTTTAAAGTTTCCTGCCCCACCACATTTTGAACATTTTATTTTATTAATTGATGTAACTTCGTCAGAGATTATTTGTTTTAGTACAATTTTTGGATTTTCCATCTTGGGCTGTCTAATGCTTTAGTTTCCCGGCAGCTAACTATAATGTCAAATTGCTATTTTTGGTTCACTTAAAATGTTAAATTTCTCTTTAATTTTTCTATTGAAAGTTTTTATAGATTTTTCATCAAAGGAAATTATTACTAATTCAAGCCCAGCATTATCATTTGGTCTCCAACAATTGTCTGGAGCTTCTTCAAACCAAGTATTAATTTTCTTTCCAACAATTTGTATTTGTAAAGGCAATGATTTATTCGGTATCCAAATACGTCCTTTTATTCGAAGAATATTTAATTCATCCAAGATTTTTGACATCTCTTTTTCGAAGTCATTTTTTTCAAGGTAATAATTTGATTTAATTGAATCTGATACAAGCTCTACATGATTATGGTCATGTTCTTCACTTAAAAATTCTTTATAAGTACCTTTTTTAAAATTAAAATCAAATATGTAATTTAAATCAATTTTGCCATTCTTGGATTTAAGGACTGGTGTATATGAGTTTAGATTTCCTTGGATTTTATTTTTTACAACATCAAACTGATGATCATTTAAGATATCTGATCTAGAGACTAAAACAATATCAGAGACTTCAAGTTGTTCCTCAAAAAGTTCTTCAATAGAGGCGTTGTGATCAATTCTATCTGTATCATTATATTGTTTTGTTATTTTATTTAAATCATTAATTGGTGAACCATTAAGCATTGATTCTCCATTAACGATACCAACAACTACATCAAGATAGATGGAAGACCTAATCTCAGGCCAGTTAAGTGCTTGAATTAAGGGAATTGGTAGTGCTAAGCCACTTGTTTCGATAATTATTGATTCGATAGGAGGATTAAATTCCAGGAGAGCTTTTATTGATGGAACAAAATCATCTTGAACAGTACAACATAAACATCCATTGTTTAATTCGATAACGCACTCGCCTTCAGATTCATCACATTTATCGCAACTTTTAATCAAATCACCGTCAATTCCAACATCACCAAATTCATTAATTATTAAACCAAATTTTTTATTACCATTTTTCAAAAGATGTCTTAGAAAAGTTGTTTTACCTGAACCAAGAAATCCTGAAACAACAATAACTGGAATTTTTTTTTTTCATCTTTGAGGATTAACAACCTAAGCTATATTCTGTACTCTCTCCTGTAGAACTATTTGTGCCATTAGCAATCGCACACAATTGTTTTTGTTGTGTACGACTAAGAACAGCATCAGTAAAATCTGCACCATCTATTTTTGCACCTTCAAAATTACTCTCCATTAATAAGGCATTAGTAAAATTAACATCCGAAAGATCAGCATCTGTAAAGTCTGTTGCATAAGCTAGTGCATCTCTTAAATTTGCTCCAGTAAACTTTGAGTTTTGCAATTTACTATTATTGAACACCGCCCCTTCTAAATTACTTTCACTGAAATTAAATCCATTCAAATCAAACTTAACGTATTCGTTACCGCTTAAATCTTGACCATGCATATCTGGCTCTAAATTAAGGTCTTGCTGGTTTCTAATTTCAGGAGGTCTTTTAGCCCATGCAGAATCTACAGAATTAAAAAATAAAATCCCAACAAATAACAAAGTAATTAATGCATTCTTTAGTGAGGGGAAAACAATTGATTTAATCATAATAAGACTGTATTTTAGAACTTAAGTATTTAAAGTTTGTAAGAGTATCTTAAAGGAAAATATATGGCAATGTCACTAAAGGTTATTGTTCCTCCTCATCCATTAATAAAACATTGGCTTTCAATATTGCGAGAAAAAAACACTCCAAATACTTTATACTCTACAGGATATGAGCAATTAGGGAAATGGCTTACATATGAAGCATTACGTAATTGGCTGCCATATAAAAAAGAAATAATAAATACTGATAATGGGGACGCAGATGGATTCTTTATTAATAATGATTATCCAATAAAAGTGCTCGCAATGTTACCCGAAGGGTTATCTCTTTGGTTTGGATCTAAAGAAGCAATTCCTAATTCAACTCTCTCATTAGGAGAACTTCCTCAAACTATTGAATCAAATGAAGGAGTTATATTTTATTCAGAACAAATAACAACAAAATCAGCAACATTAGAAACTCTAATTAAATTAAAGGATTTAGGTGTTGATTCAAATAGGATTCTTTTAATAACTGCTATTTGCTCAAATAAAGGGTTAAATGAAATTGCGAAATTACTACCTAATCAGGTAATTTATACTTCTTGCATAGATGAGGAAGACGAAAAAACACAATTATTAGTACCGGGAATTGGGAATCCTCTATCGCGTTTAAGTACTATATTTCAAGATAAGAACTAATATAGAATGTAGGAGTCAATATTTTACCAATGTCTGAATACAGAGATTCGTCTTCAAATAATTTTTTATCATTAATAAGTGGTGCTTTTATAGGAGCAGCAGGTCTAGCTTGGTGGTTAATATCCGAAGCTGACAAAAGAAAGGAGGAAAAAAAACAAAAAGCAATGATGTATTCCTCAAGAATTCAAGACGGCTCAGAAGCGATTGATTCAAATAAAAATATAAATGAAGTTGAAGGAGAGAATCTCGAGAAGAAAGTTGAGCAACTTAATTCTGCAATTGCTGATGTTAGGAAGCAACTTGAAGAGTTGGGGCAATAGAATAAAAAAGGTTCTCAAATAATATGAATAAACTCAGATCATCTGCAATAACCCAAGGTGTGCAAAGATCCCCTAACAGATCGATGTTAAGAGCTGTTGGATTTAATGATGAAGATTTTAATAAACCTATTATTGGAGTTGCAAATGGATACAGCACCATAACACCATGCAATATGGGTTTAAATAAGTTAGCTCTAAAAGCTGAAGAGTCAATAAAAAGATCAGGTGGGATGCCTCAGATGTTTGGGACTATAACAGTAAGTGATGGGATTTCTATGGGAACAGAGGGCATGAAATATTCCCTAGTCTCAAGAGAAGTTATTGCTGATTCAATTGAAACAGCATGCAATGCTCAGAGTATGGATGGAGTACTTGCTATAGGTGGATGTGATAAAAATATGCCGGGTGCCATGATTGCGATTGCAAGAATGAATATTCCCTCAATTTTCATTTATGGAGGGACAATAAAGCCTGGGAAATTGCATGGAGAAGACCTTACTGTTGTTAGTGCATTTGAAGCTGTTGGACAATTAACATCAGGCAAAATTAATGAAGAAAGGCTAATCCAAGTTGAGAAAAATTGTATTCCTGGTGCTGGTAGCTGTGGAGGAATGTTTACAGCTAATACAATGTCTGCGGTTATTGAAGTATTAGGGTTAAGTCTTCCTCATAGTTCCACTATGGCTGCTGAAGATCTTGAAAAAGAACTAAGTGCAGATAAAAGTGCTGAGATATTAGTTTCTGCAATAGAAAAAGATATAAGACCTCTAGACCTAATGACAAAGAAAGCATTTGAAAATGCAATATCAGTAATTATGGCAATTGGCGGATCAACAAATGCGGTATTGCACATCTTAGCTATTGCGAATACTGCAGGAATAGATATCAACATTAATGATTTTGAGAGAATCAGACAAAAAGTACCCGTTATTTGTGACCTTAAACCGAGTGGTAAATATGTGACGGTGGATCTTCATAAGGCAGGTGGGATTCCACAAGTAATGAAAATACTTTTGAATGCAGGATTAATTCATGGCGATTGCAAAAATATTGAAGGCAAAACCATCTCAGAATACTTACAGAATATTCCAGATAAGCCTCCAACAAATCAAAATGTCATAAGAGACATAGATGACCCTCTTTATAAAAAAGGACATCTAGCGATATTAAAAGGTAACTTAGCGAGCGAAGGTTCTGTAGCCAAAATTAGTGGAGTAAAAAACCCTGTATTAACAGGTCCCGCAAAGATTTTTGAAAGTGAAGAGGATTGTTTAAAATCGATATTAAATAACGATATCAAAGCTGGTGATGTTGTTGTTATTAGAAACGAAGGTCCTGTAGGAGGTCCAGGCATGAGAGAAATGTTAGCTCCAACATCTGCGATTGTGGGCCAAGGGCTAGGTGAGAAGGTGGCTTTAATTACCGATGGCAGATTTAGCGGGGGTACCTATGGTCTTGTTGTGGGTCACATAGCTCCAGAGGCTGCTGTAGGGGGAAATATTGCTCTAATAAAACAAGGTGATTTAATTACCGTAGATGCTGTAAGACAACTAATTGAAGTTGATTTATCTGACGAAGAATTAGAAAAAAGAAAAAAAGATTGGGTAAAACCTATTCAAAAATACAAAAGAGGAATTCTTTCAAAATATTCGAGAATCGTAAGCACATCAAGTTTAGGGGCTGTTACTGATTTATAAATCAACTCAAATTTTATTTTCTTAATCAATAAAACATTTTATCCTATTTGCTAAATTTTCCAATCTAGCGCTGTATTTTGGTGAGTTG
The DNA here is from genome assembly GCA_000635015.1 of Prochlorococcus sp. scB243_498I20. Lineage (GTDB taxonomy): Bacteria > Cyanobacteriota > Cyanobacteriia > PCC-6307 > Cyanobiaceae > Prochlorococcus_A. Next base: position 347,090 of record JFMR01000045.1, on the reverse strand, counting down.
CATTTTTTTCCATTATTGCTATCCATCCATAATGTTTTAACTCCACACCATAATATTGGTTCATCAGGGAAGTTAAGCTTAGAGATTACTAAAACCAACTCTTTATTTGATTTAAAAAGTTCTAATTCAAGATCATAAATTTCTAATCTTTTACCTTCTTTATCTCGACATAAGATATTAACTGTTAAATCAATATCTTCATCTTCGAAATCGTATTCACCATTTATTTTTACTACAGAATGAACAAAAGGTTTATTTGTTAAATCTGCTGACTTAGCGATTAAGCTCTCTATATTTTTAGGTGGATTTTCAAATAACACTTATTGATTTAATTAAAACTTTTATTGAACCCTGTTTAAACTCATTATTAAGTAATCCATCATCACCGAACTTAGAGTGTAGTAGTTGCAATCTTTTAATTTTAGATGGCTTGAATTTAAATGGAAAACGTACTTTATTAGCTCTTACTGAAGGTTTCAACTCACTAAAAGGAATTTGAACATTTGTTGTCCCGAATTTTTTTGTTGGGAATGATTTAATCCATCTAAGTCCACCCGGAATAAATTCGGTTAGTCCTAGTAGATCATCTTCACAAGCGACAGCAAATTTAAAAGTTCTTCCTTGTCCATCAATATTTAATTCAAAGGATGAATACTCAGATACATTTAAAGAAGGTTTATATATAGACGATCTACAACTAACAAATCCTCCTGCTTTCTCGACAATATTACCCTTTAATATCAAACCCGAATTTGAAATTTCACAAAAAGCTGAACTTGATCCGCCCATAACAGTATCATTTAATGTTTTCCAACCATCGAACTCCTTTTTCTGGTATAAAAATTTTTTCTTAGTCATTAATTAATTTAAATTATTAATAGACTTTAACTAAATTTCTAATTCTTTTGCTGATTCCTGATCACAAAATATTGGAATTTGATTAATAGATCTTATTAATTTTGATGGTGTTCTATCTGTTGGCTCTTTTTCATCTAATAACCTCTCAAGAGCAATTCTTTTAGAAGCTCCACTAACTAAAAATACTATCTTTGAAGAAGCTGAAAGAACCTTTGGAGTTAATGAAATTCTTTTTAAACCTTTGCCTTCATTAAAAATAACAAAATCATCTACATTATTATTTTTTTGATAAGGGAATAGTGAGGCTGTATGACCATCGTCTCCAAGACCTAATAATGTTAAATCAAAAGTTGGAGGGTTTGATCCGCATTTTTCAAATAATTTAGAAATAAATTGATTTTTTGTAGCTTCATCATCAGCATTTAAATCATTGAAAATTTCATAAAAAAAAGCTTTAGATCCAAAATTAGTTAACAATGAATTCTTCAACATTAACGAGTTACTCAATTCTGAATTTGGATCAACGCATCTTTCATCCCCTAAAAAGACATCAACCATATCCCATCTAAGATCACTTTTCGATAAAAGCTTATAGACAGATTTAGGAGTTGAACCTCCACTTACACAAAATTTGAACCTGTCTTTCTTTTTTAGAGCATGAATAATGTGACTTTCAATAAACTTAAAAACAGCTGTAGATAGCTCTAACTTGTCTTTGTAAATGTTAAGTGTATAACCATTTTTAACCTTTTCAATCATTTCATCCATTCAGTATGAAAACTACCTTCCTTATCAATTCTTTCATATGTATGAGAGCCAAAACAGTCTCTCATTGCCTGAACAAGGTTCTGAGGAAGTCTATTGGTTCTATAACTATTCAAATAATCTAAGGTACTGGATAGACATGGGACTGGTATACCAGCTTTTGTTGATAAAGAAACTACTTTAGCTAAGTTATCTAATCTTGTTGCAATTTCATTATTGAACCAATCATCAAAAATTAAATTTTTTAGATTAGGATCTTTGTTATAAGCATCTTGAATTTTACTTAATAATTTTGATCTAATTATGCAACCACCTTTCCATATTTGAGCAATTGACGGCATATTCAAACCATACTTATATACTGCAGATGCTTCTCTTAAAATGTCCATACCCTGGGCATAGCTAGCTATTGTGGCAAGGACTACAGCATCAAATAAAGGTTTCATTCCATTTGATATATTTCCTAAATCAAAATCCTCTATCTCTTTAGATGGAATAGTTTTTTCAATCTCACTACGTTGCTCTTTTAAAGAGCTCATTACTCTTGCATTTAAAGATGCATAAATAGTTGGGACTGATACCCCCAGTTCTAGAGCACTTACAACAGTCCATAACCCTGTACCTTTCTGGCCAGCTTTATCTAATATTTTTTCCACGACGTCATCTCCAGTTATCTCATCTTTTGTATTTAGACAAATCTCTGTTATCTCAACAAGATAAGAGGCTAATTCATCAGTATTATTCCAATGACCAAATACCTCTGACATTTGCTGGCCGTTCATACCTTTGACTCTCTTCATAAGGTCATAAGCTTCTGCGAGTATTTGTTCAATTCCATATTCAATTCCGTTATGAACAGTTTTCACAAAATGACCTGAGCCTCCTGGTCCAACATATGCAACACATGGTCCGTCTTCAACTTTGGCAGCCATTTTTGTTAATAAGCTTTCTATTGCATCATATGAAGCCTTAGTACCACCCGGCATCATACTTGGACCCTCTAAAGCTCCTTTGGCCCCTCCAGAGACTCCCATCCCAATGTATCCAAAACTTTTACTTTCAAGAGTATTCACCCTTCTTTCTGTATCTTTAAATTGAGAGTTGCCGCCATCTATTAATAAATCTCCTTCCTCGAGATATCCAGAAATATTATCAATGACAGCATCTGTTGCGGGCCCAGCTTTTACCATCATTAGAATTCTTCTAGGTCTCTCTAGCTTATTAACAAATTCTTGAAGAGTTTGAGCTCCTTCTATATTCTTCCCAAGGCCACGACCTTGTAGAAACTCTTCAGTTTTTGAGTAAGTTCTATTAAAAACTACACTAGAAAATCCATTTCTCTCTGCGTTAAGAACTAAATTTTCGCCCATAACACCAAGACCTATTAAACCAAAATGTGCCTTGGACATAAAAAATTAAAAAACTCAATAAATACAGTGTGCCTACAACTCAACAAAATTGCTCAAAAAAAATACTTATGTCAGCGAAAAATGATGGAAAAGATTTAAATAACAGTTCCCTTTGCAATAGTTGCATTTTTAACTACTACAACAATTCCATTTCTGATATAAAAGCCTAATTCTGGCTTATCTGCTTCTTCTACTCGGTCTTTATTAATGATCACGACATTATCGCCAATTCTTGTATTCTTATCAAGAATTGCTCTTTTTACAGTAGTCCCTTCCCCTACTCCAAGAGGTGTTCCACCCCCTTTTCTTAATTCAATCCTCTCTTCAGGGGATTCAAAGAAATCGGCTCCCATAACAAGAGTATCCTCAAGAACAGAGTCACTTTCAATCCTGCTTCTCACACCTAAAACACAATGTAAAATACTGCATGACTTCAAGATTGTCCCTTCACAAACGATTGAATCAGTAATTTGAGCATCTACAAGTTTAGAAGGGGGTAAAAATCTTGGTCTAGTATAAATTGGAAATTTCTCATCATAAAAACTAAATGGAGGTTTTGGTTGCTCAGTCAAAGCAAGGTTTGACTCAAAGAATGCCCCAATTGTGCCGATATCTTCCCAATAATCATCGAATACATAACTTTTAAGAGTATCGCCTCTATTAAGGGCTTCTGGAATTATGTCCTTACCAAAATCCGTATAATTAGGAAATTTATTTAGAAGATCGAAAAGAGTATTTCTGCTAAATACGTAAATCCCCATAGAGGCTAGATATGGTTTTTCGGCAGCTGACTCATTACTTAATCCAAATTTTGAAGTATCAACTGCCATAGCCTTCAACTTATCTCCACTAGGCTTTTCACTAAATTCTTTTATATTTCCTACATCATCGGTTCTCATTAGGCCAAAACCTTCTGCTTGAGCTTCATCAACAGGCAAAGCTGCAACAGTTAAATCAGCACCATTATCTCTATGATGTTGAACAAATAAACTGTAGTCCATTCTGTACAGTTGATCACCTGACAATATTAAATATTCATCAACATCCCATTCTTGAAATAACCATTGGTATTTTCTTACAGCATCAGCAGTACCTTCAAACCACTTCGGACTATCAGGAGTCTGTTGTGCAGCTAAAACCTCCACAAATCCTTGGCCAAAAGGGCCATTTAAATTATAGGTTCTTCCTATATGTCTATTTAGAGATGCACTATTGAACTGGGTCAATACGTACATTTTTTCAATGCCTGAATTTATACAATTACTAATCGGAATATCTATTAAACGATACTTACCTGCTAATGGCACAGCAGGTTTAGCCCTCATTTTTGTTAGAGGGTAAAGTCTAGAACCTTTTCCTCCTCCGAGGATTATGGCCAACACACGCTTCATTCAATCTAATTGAGGTAGATATACAACTATTTAAAGTAACTGATTATGGGCATATTTAGAAATACCGATGGTCAGTTTACGAAGGTATTTCGATAAATCACTGGAAAAACTTAATATAAATCGAAAAAAGTTAGTTATTTTTATCCTCTTCTACCAAAGAAAACAATTTTTCAACGATTTTCAAAGAAACTTGTCTTTCTTCTCTTGATTGAGGACTTCTCAACTTGGTGACTGGCGTATGAAGTATTTTATTAATTATTCCTTTAGTCAGAGCTTCCACAACTTTTCTTTCTCTAGCAGAAAAATCTGGTCCCATTCTGCTAAGTGCTTTTTGCAATTCCTCTTTTCTAATTAACTCCAAATCTGATCTAAGTTTATTAATTACTGGAACGGCCTCTAAACTTGCCCACCACTCTAGAAAAATGATCCTTTCTTCTTCTACTAAAGATTCCGCTTCCTTTGCTATTTTCTGTCTAAATTCTTGATTTCTTGAAACGACTTCTTGTAAGTCATCAACATCAAATGATTTCACGAATTCATGTTGTTTGACATCATTAGATATATTTCTCGGTACACCAATATCAATAAATTTAAGTCTATTACTCAAATTTAATTTTTCAATTTTTGCTAGATCAATAATTGGCTCTTCAGAAGCAGTACTAGTGAAAACAATGGAAGATAGTGATATCTTTTCTTCTAATTCGTTTAACCCTTTACAAACAATCTCCAAATCAGGGAAGTCTTGAGCAAGATTTAATGCTCTATCAATATTTCTATTTAAAAGGATGAGTTTATGACATCCTTTTGATTTTAGATGAGTAATTAAAAGTCTACTCATTCGCCCAGCGCCTACAACAAGAACGTTCTCTGATTCCAAACTTACAAGAGTATCTAAACCCTTTTCTTGTCCAATTTTTAATTGGGCAAGCTCTACCGCTGCTGAACTAATTGATACGGCTCCAGTACCTAAATTTGTTTCAGACCTTACTTTTTTACCTGTACTAACTGATTGAGTTAATAATCTATTAAGAATTGGTCCTGTAGATTGATTCTCTTGACCTAATCTCATCATTTTTTTTACCTGCGAAAGGATTTGTCCTTCACCTAAAACGAGGCTATCAAGTCCTGCGGAGACTTTCATCAAATGCAAAACTGCTTCTTCCTGTCTAAAGCAAAAAAGATGTGGATTTAAATCTTCAAAAATTATTCCAGAATATTCAGATATAAATTCTTTTATAGATGAAATACCAGAATTTTTATCGTTTACTAGTGCATATATTTCAAGCCTATTACAAGTACTTAAGATTGACACCTCTAATACATCAGAGAAAGCTTTTAATGCTTTCAATGATTCTGTTATGGATTGATCAGGAATACTTAACTTCTCACGCACTTCAACAGGTGCCGTGCGATGACTCAGTCCGACGACAACAATATGCATAATATCAAGAATGAATTTTTAAAGGCTGATACTCTTAGCACCATCTTTGATATGGACAGTATTTGTAAACCTTGCAGAACTATCTAATGTACTAATAACTAGACTACTTGTTCTAACACAATCTCGTTCAAATTTAACTCCGTCAAATAGTAATCCATCAGTTATTCCACTTCCAGCAAAAACAACATTTTCTCCCGATGCCAATTCATTAGCTTCATAGATTTTATCTATATCGGTTATGCCCATTTCATTAAGACGTTTTATATTTCCTTCTTTTGTGTAATCAGCCCATTCAGAAGTTTGAGCGATTGCTGGATCATAAACTAGTTGTCCTTGAAAATGTCCGCCTAGAGCTCTCATTGCGGCAGCTGAAATAACACCTTCTGGAGCTGCACCTATACCCATCAAGCAATGTGTTCCAGTTCCTGCAAAACCACATGCAATCGCAGCTTGAACATCACCATCAGAAATCGGTTGAACTTTTGCACCACATCCTCGAATCTCTTTAATTAAATCTTTATGTCTAGTTCTATCCATTACCACAACAGTAAGCTCATTAATAGAAAGACCCAAGCAATCACTTAGTATCTTCAAGTTTTCAGTAGCTGAATTTCTAATATCTACTTTACCTTTGGCCGCAGGAGGCGCTGCTAATTTGTTCATGTAAAAATCAGGAGCATTGAAAAGACCACCCGTATCAGAGGCAGCTAAAACAGCCATAGATCCTCTTTGATTATTTGCACAAAGATTAGTCCCTTCACAAGGATCTACTGCAAAGTCGACCCCTGGACCACTTCCACTACCAACCTCTTCACCTATATAAAGCATAGGTGCTTCATCTCTTTCACCTTCTCCAATAACAATTTTCCCTTTCATTTCAATTTTGCCCATTCGCAATCTCATTGCCTCGACTGCTGCAGCATCAGCTTCATCTTTTTGACCAAGTCCTGTTAGTTTTGCTGAGGCAATAGCAGCTTGCTCGACAACTTCGAGAATTTCTTGAATTAAAGTTTGATTCACAATTAAATTTTGAGGATTTTCTATAATGTTTTGAGTATGATCTCATAAAAAATGGCATTTTTTATAAGAATTATTATGCTAATAAGCTTTTTTTAACTCTTTACAGCTGTTACTTTATCAGGCCGTGACTTGAAATTAGGAATAAACAACTAAATATAGTATCTTTATTAAATATTTTAAAAATTAAATGACTGAGTCAAATCAAGCAAATTTAACTGGTGCTCATAGACCAATTCAAATAATTCCTTCAGTTTTACCAGCAGATTGGGCAAATATGGGAGCATGTGTGAAAGAGCTCGAGGAGGCTGGAGTAGATAGAATTCAATTTGATGTAATGGATGGGAATTTCGTACCAAATCTTACATTTGGTCCTGAAATGATTTCTGCATGTCGAAAATATTGCGATGTCCCTTTTGAAACACAATTAATGGTTAGCCAATATAACTGTGAAACCATGCTTGAATCTTATGTAAAAGCTACAAAAGGGACGAATGGTGAACCAGGAGTAGTAATAGCTCATGCCGAAGCAAATATTCATTTGCATAGAGTTCTTGGAAGGATAAGAGATTTAGGAGGATCTCCTTCTGTTGCATTAAACCCCCATACTCCTTTTGAAATGATTAAAAACATAATGGATATGGTTGATCATGTTTTGGTTATGACAGTTAATCCAGGCTTTGGAGGACAAGCTTATATACCAACAATGCTTAATAAAATTAGAGAAATAAGAAACTTTATTATCGAAAAAAACTTAAATGTCGACATTGAGGTTGATGGGGGGATAAAAGCAAATTGGACTATTTCACAATGTGCCGATGCTGGCGCTAATTGTTTTATTGCAGGTAGTGGAATGTTTGCTTACCCAACATTAAAAGAAGGATGTGATGACTTGAGAAAAGTGGCGCAAGAAGCGCAAAAGGGGAATGTTCTTTCAGAACCTTAATAAAAATTCTGTATGATTAACAAATTATGAAAAGATCCAGCCATAACTATGCAACCCTATTCCTAAAAAATTAACTCCTAAATAACATACTAAAACAACTAAAAAGCCTGTAGATGCTAGTATTGCTGGTTTACGTCCTTGCCAACCCTTGCTTATTCTCATATGCAGATAAGCGGCATAAAACAACCATGAAATAAATGCCCATGTTTCTTTTGGATCCCAACTCCACCATGTACCCCAGGCCTCATTAGCCCAAACTGCACCTGAAATTAAACCGAGAGTCAAAAGAACAAAGCCGATTAAAATAGAACGATAACTTAATGTATCTAATTCTTCAGAATGAGAAAATTCAATAGGTTCAATTAAATCATTTACAGGATAGCTATTTGAAAGTTTAAACCCTCCTATACCTGTAGAACTACTTCTGATTTGAAGCGGTTTATTTTTATTAATAAACAAAACGGACATTGAAAGTAAAGAACCTATTATTAATGCTGCATAGCTAAGCATTACGACGCTAACATGCATTACTAACCAACTAGATCTTAAAGCTGGAACTAAGTTGGATGATAATTTCAAATCCTCAGGTAAAACAAAACAAGCAAAAGCCACAGTTAGCAACTCAATTGGTATAGCAATGGAGGGAATTATTGGAGCTTGGTATTCTCTTTCAACCAATAGTTGACCTAACGTGATACCCCAAGTAAGAAAATAAAGAGATTCATACAAATTGCTAATAGGAAAGTGCCCAGAAATTGACCACCTAAAAAGTAATTGTAATGTTATTAATAAGTTCACTAAAATCGTAATAAGTCTCACAGCAGAAGAAGACTTTTTTTTAAAAACTGCACCCAAAGATATTGGTAAGTTAATTAATAAAAAATAAAAAACTAAAAGACCTAAAACTGAAACCGGTTCATATATTAAATTTTTAAAAAAATTATCTAGTATCATTTCTAGAAATTTCTCAAGTTTTAATGTTCAATGACAATCAAATAATAATTTAAATCATTCTTATATGAGTAAATCTTTAATAATAAAGTTTTAATTTATTTTTAAAAAAGCATTTCAAAGCTTGAAATTATCTCCTAGGTAATACTTCTTGACTATTGGATTATGAGCTAATTCACTTGATGATCCGTTAGCTAAAATTTTTCCCTCACTTAATACATATGATTTATTTGTAATTAAAAGGGTTTCCCTTACATTATGGTCTGTAATAAGAATCCCTACTCCGTCACTACTTAATTTAAGAATTAGTTTTTTTAAATCATTAACAGCTAGAGGATCGATCCCAGCAAACGGCTCATCTAATAACAAATAACTAGGTCCTTTTCTGCCTACTGTAAGAGCCCTAGCTATCTCACACCTCCTTCTCTCTCCTCCTGAGAGTTGATAACCATAATTATCTACAAAATTATTCAAATTAAATTCATTAATTAGCTGCTCTCTTCTATTTCTAATTGCTGCTCTACTATAAGAAGAATTCTGCAAAGCCAAATCTATATTATCTTTAACAGTGAGATCTCTAAATATACTCGCTTCCTGAGTTAAGTACCCTAACCCAAGTCTTGATCTAATTGGTAGAGGAAGATTGGTTATATTTTTCCCATTCATTAAGATTTCACCTTTGTCCGGTTTTATATTCCCAACTGCAAGATTAAAAGTTGTAGTTTTCCCAGCACCATTAGGTCCCATCAAACCTACAACTTCCCCTGGATTAACAGTTATGGAAACATCATTTACGATTAATCTTCCTTTAATTGAAAAGGATACATTATGAATCTTTAGGTTCATTTTCCTTGAGATTGATTAGTTTTCTTATTTTCTTGAAAAAAAAATGAAATAGACAATAACAATTTAATTGAAGATAAAGATATATTCATCAAAGAGGTTTCAAAAAGGGCTTATCGTTCTCGTTTAATAGTTCTTTATATTGTAATTTCCTCAATAAATCTTCCAAACAATGGCAGAAGGACTCAAGATCAATCCCTAAGTCAATCTTGGTTCTAGTTTTTATTCTGCCTAAACCCTCTCCAAGCAAAATAGTAGCTCCATTTAGATTGCCTTTACTTAAGTGAAACTGAGAAACAGATACTTGTAAAATTCCTTGGATAACTTGTCTTTCGTCACCATCTACGGTATTCCATATTTCTTCAAAAGCATCATGAGCCTCATACCATTCATGATTATTAAAAAGATTTAAAGCTGTAAAAAGGGATTCTTGAAAACTTTTTGTACTTTCTTCGTTCATCAAAACAATAACTAATTTTTTCTCTTTTTATTTATTTTTCTCATTCTTATTGAATCCGGTGTTACCTCTAGCATTTCATCTGGACCAATATATTCGAGAGCTCTTTCAAGGGTAATATCGACAGGTGACTGCAAAGTATCAAGTTCTTCTGCTCCTGCAGACCTCATATTAGTCAACTGCTTAGTTTTACATATATTCAACTCAAGATCTTGAGGTCGATTATTCTCTCCAATTATCATTCCTTTATAAACTTTAACTCCAGGTTTAATGAAATAGACTCCCCTATCTTCAGCGTTCTTTAAAGCATAAAATGTGGCTACACCTTCCTCAAAAGCTATAAGAACGCCATTCCTTCTGGTTTCAAAGTCTCCTGATTTAGGTTTATATTCATAAAACGAATGACTCATGATGCCTTCACCTCTGGTTATCCTTACAAATTCTCCACGAAATCCAATTAATCCTCTTGATGGAACAAGAAATTCTAATTGAGTTCTACCATCTGAACTTGTCTGCATGTTTTTCATCTCCGCCTTTCTAGATCCAAGTTTTTCGATGCAAGAACCAACAGAGACTTCAGGTACATCTAAAACCAAAGTCTCTATAGGCTCACATTCAACATTATCAATTTCTCTGAAAATTACTTGAGGTTGAGAGATTTGAAACTCAAAACCCTCCCTTCTCATAGTTTCAATTAATATCCCTAGATGTAATTCTCCTCTTCCTGAAACTGAGAACCTGTCAGGAGAATCAGTTTCTTCTACTCTCAGGGCAACATTTGTTAAAAGTTCCCTCTCCAATCTATTTTTTAATTGTCTACTAGTAACAAATTTCCCTTCCTTACCCGCGAATGGTGAATCATTGACAACAAAAGTCATATTTAAGGTGGGTTCATCAACTTTGATTAATGGAAGAGGATGAGGAGAATCGGGACATGCTATGGTTTCACCAATATTGACGTCATCGAAACCAGAAACAGCAACAATATCACCTGCAAATGCTTGATTTATATCAATTCTTTGTAATCCTTCAAATCCTAAAAGCTTACTAACCTTACCTTTAATAGTTTTTCCGTTTTCCTTAATCAAACTAGCCTGTTGGCCATTTTTTATAGTTCCATTGTGGATCTTTCCAATTACTATTCTGCCTAAAAAATCAGAATAGTCCAAAGTAGTTATTTGTAGCTGAAGAGGCTTATTAGCGTCACCTACAGGAGGAGGAACGTGTCTGATAATAGCTTCAAAAAGAGGCATCATATTGTCACTATTAGATTCCATCTCTTCTTTTGCGAAACCAGATAAGCCACTCCCAAAAAGATAAGGGAAATCACATTGATCATCATCAGCTCCTAATTCCAAAAACAAATCAAGGACCTTATCAATTGCTATTTCTGGTACTACTCGTGGTCTATCAATTTTATTTACAAAGACTATAGGCCTAAGTCCTTTTTCTAATGCTTTTTTTAAAACAAATCTTGTTTGAGGCATAGGTCCCTCATTTGCATCAACAATAAGCAGACAACCATCAACCATTCCCAAAACCCTTTCAACTTCTCCTCCAAAATCAGCATGTCCAGGTGTATCTATAATATTAATTCTGGTATCTTTGTAATTAACTGCAGTATTTTTTGAGAGTATTGTTATCCCCCTTTCTCTTTCAAGATCATTTGAATCCATTACACATGTAGGGATAACTTCATTGTCTCTAAATATTCCAGATTGAGATAACAATGCATCTACAAGAGTTGTTTTACCATGATCTACGTGAGCAATAATTGCAACATTTCTAATTTCTTTTATCGAAGATGACATTTATAGAATTTATATAAATAGTAGATTGACTTTATTAAGGCTAACTCAAAGTATGCTTATTATGAGAATTTTCTTTTTAAGACTTTGAAAAATATAATCTAATTGAAAAATTAAATTAATTACATTTATAATTTTCTATTTGAGCTTTCAAAAACTTTTAATGCTTCAATTGAACCCTCATATCTCCAATGCCAGGGTTCGTAATCTATATATTTATTATCTTTGTTGAACGATAACTTAAAGTGAAACTTAGCTGCATTTTTTATTAGCCATTTAAAGGCTTCAGTATTTTCGAAGTCGGTTTCGAAGTCTGTCTCTCTTCGTGTAGCATCACCAATATCGATTGCGAAACCTGTACTATGTTCAGAATACCCTGGAGGGGCTGAAACTCTAGCTCTTTCTGCCGCTTCTTGATTTCTAATAGACTTTAGAGAATAAAAAATATCGTTTTGTAAATTAATTGATCTAAAACCGCTCAAGAAAACCAAATATATCCCATCCTTTTTGGCTTCTTCTCTCATCTTTAGTAGAGAATTGCGCATATCCATATGAACTTCAATATTAGGCTCAATTAAAACCAGTTTCTCTTTAGGAGTTTCATTATAGGGAAGATGGCCTAAAATTCTGGCATTATGATTTCTTTCAACCTGAAATTTGAGATTATTAAGAGGTATTAATTCTACATTTCTAATAAATCGCAATGCAGCGACAGAAAATATGAGAAGAAGAATTGGAGAAAATATTAATAATTTTCTTAATAATGTTGAATTTTGGTTATTTAGGTAAGTTCTTTTGGCAAGTGGTATATCAAATTGATCGATATCTTTGTTTAATTCCAATATTGAGAAAAGAATTTGGAAGAGATATTTCGATATTAACTATTATTTTAAGAAATGCACTTTTATAAGCAAAAAAGATGTAGCTTTTATATACAGTATTATTTTTTTTTCATATGTTGAGGGTAGCTGTTATTGGTGGAGGTCCAAGTGGTTCATGTGCTGCAGAAATACTTGCTAAAGCTGGGATAAAAACTTGGCTCTTCGAGAGAAAATTAGATAATGCAAAACCATGTGGAGGAGCAATTCCACTTTGCATGGTCGAAGAATTTGATTTACCTGAGTCAATTATTGATAGAAAAGTAAGGCATATGAGAATGATCTCTCCATCAAATAGAGAGGTAGATATAAGTTTAGATAGAGTTTATGGGAAAAGTGATAATGAGTTTATTGGGATGTGTAGAAGGGAAGTTATGGATGCCTTTATGCGTAACAGAGCATCAGATCTTGGTGCCACATTAATAAATGGACTAGTTACTTCTATTGATACTGGCGACAATAATCAAGGACCATATAAGCTTTCCTATTCAGATTTTACGAATGGAGATAAAAAAGGGGAACTCAAAGAGCTTACTGTTGACCTTTTGATCGGAGCTGATGGAGCTAATAGCAGAGTCGCAAAAGCAATGGATGCAGGAGATTACAAAGTTGCAATAGCATTTCAGGAAAGAATTAAATTGCCTAAAGAAGAAATGAGTTACTACGAGGATCTTGCTGAAATGTATGTCGGAACTGATGTTTCTCCTGATTTTTATGGGTGGGTATTTCCTAAATATGATCATGTTGCTGTAGGCACTGGAACCATGCAAAAGAATCAGTCATTAATTAAAGGACTTCAAGAGGGTGTAAGGAATAGGGCAAAGAAAAGACTTGTTAATGGTGAAGTAATAAAGGTAGAAGCTCACCCTATTCCTGAGCATCCAAGGCCAAGAAGAGTAGTTGGGAGAATGGCATTAGTTGGTGATGCAGCTGGTTATGTTACAAAAAGTTCTGGAGAGGGCATTTATTTTGCTGCAAAAAGCGGAAGAATGTGTGCTGAAGAAATTGTCGAAGCATCAAAAAACGGTCAAGTAATTCCATCAGAAAAAGATTTAAAAAACTATCTTAAAAAATGGGATAAAAAATATGGCACAACTTATAAAGTGCTAGAAATCCTTCAAAATATTTTCTACAGAAATGATTCTGCAAGAGAAGCCTTTGTTGAGATGTGTGACGACATGGATGTACAAAGACTTACTTTTGATAGTTACTTATACAAAAGAGTTGTCGCCATGAAACCATTACAGCAACTTAAAATTACAATGCTTACACTTGGTTCAATTTTAAGAGGAAAAGCCCTAGCACCTCTAAAATATAAACCCGTTGATAGTGCTGTTAGGGAAAATAAAGAAGTAGAAAAAATGCTAGAAAATTATTCAATAAAGGGAGGCATTAAAGTTAAGAGTTCAAAAGTGTAAAGTCGGCTATTTTTAGAGAATAATTTCTAATTAAGCTCAACAAATTAAGTCTATTATTTCTTATTTTTAAATCCTCTGACATTATTAGGACTCCCTTTTCATTATCAAATAAGTCTTCGATAGTGTTTATATTAATCTTAAACAAATTTAGTAATTCCAAATAATTGCAATAACCTTCCGAAAAAAGTTTTTCTAATTGTCCAATAAATTCAAAAACTTTCAATTCACAATTTTTTTCAAAAAGTTTTGGGTTTACATAATCACTTGTTGAGAGAACGTCTTTTGAAAGATCACTATTTTTGGCTAATTTGCTTACCCTTGTAATTACCTTCTGTATTTCAACAAAATTTTCCTTTTCGATAAAATTCATAATAGATTTAATCCTATTTTTAAGATCAACAATATTTAATACTCTTTTTTGAGATACTTCGCCAGAAGAGCAAACGGCCTTTATTAATTCTTTACTTAGTGATATTTCTTCTAGATGACTAACAATTCTTTGAACTAAAAATTCATTTAAATCATTAAATACTGTTTCTCTTGAGAAGTTTAAATTCGGAAATGCGATTTCCCAAAAATCAATAAGTTCGTTAAATAATTTATCTAAAGGTAAATCAAGTTCATAATCCCAAATTATTTTAATCACTCCATTCAAATTTCTTCTTAAGGCATATGGATCAGATGATCCACTGGGACGTTTACCAGAAATAAATATACTTATTAAAGTTTCGACCTTATCTGCTATGGAAACTATTGCACCATATTTTGTGGAGGGTAAAGCATCTTTATAGAAAGAAGGTAAATAATGCTCAGCGACAGCCAAGCAAACATCCTCACTAAATCCCTCATATTTAAGATATTTACCACCCATTATTCCTTGCAGCTCAGGGAATTCGAAAACAATTTCGCTACATAAGTCGTTTTTACAGTATTTAGCAGCTTCTATTATTTTTTTTTCTTCTAAAGACTTATCATTTAAAAATTTAAGAATTTTTTTTGTAATCTCCTCTATTCTTTCTACCCTCTGAGATACATTTCCAAGGCCTTTCAAATAGGAAACAGATTTAAGTTTTTCATTTCTTTCGATTGCAGAAACATTTTTGTCACTTTCTACGAAAAACTTTGCATCTGAAAACCTTGCTCTCAATACTTTCTCATTACCTTTGGCAATATTATTATTTGATTCTTCAAGACCATTTGAAATAACGAAGAAAGTTGTACTGATATTTTTTTCAGAGCTTAAATCTAGTTTTGAAAAACTTTTGTTTTTCAATAAAAGAGGAACGTATCTCTGATGACTTTTCATTACTGTTGAAAGAACTTCAACCGGAAGATCAAGAAATTGATCACTAAATTTGCCAATAATTAGGTCTGGCCATTCAACTAAATCAGTTAGTTCATTTAGTAATCCCTCAGAAAGGTCAGGTTTCAGATTTAAAGATTTAGATGCCTGATTTATTAAACTTTCAATTTTTTCTTTTCTTTCTTTTCGAATAGCTATTACTCTATTTTGTTTCAATAATTCAAAAAATTCATCAGGTTTCTGAACTTCTAAAATTTCATTGATTAGCCTATGACTTTTTGTTTTATTACTTATTTTGATCTTTGGATCACATTCATCAAAATCAAAATCAAGAATTTCATCATTATAAAGAGAGGCAATCCACCTAATAGGTCTTGAAAATTTTATGTCCCCTGCCCCCCATTTCATAAATCGAGGGCCTTGAAGACTCTTTACTAATTTTGGGATAATCGAAGACAAAGAAATTTTTGTTGATAGTCCTTTCTCAATTTTCTTTCCAAATACAAAATCACCCTTTTCTGTATTTTTTATTTCTAGCTCACATACATCTATATCTAAGCTATTAGCAAATCCTAAAGCAGCATTAGTAGGACATCCATTTAAATAAGCTGAATTTGCTTTAGGCCCTTTTCTTTCTATTATCTTATCTTCTGAATGATCAACTAAACCCTCGAGAATTAGAACTATCCTCCTTGGTGTGGAGGTAACAACTATATGTTCGAATTTGATTAACTTTTTATCCAATTCAAATTCAATAAGAGATTTAAATTGCTCTAGAACAGAATGAGAAAATTTTGCGGGCAACTCTTCTGTTCCTATCTCAAGTAAATATTTAGACAAGAAAAAAATATAACTTCACTTACTATAATTTACTACCAGTTAAATAAGCTTTTCGCTAATGTATAAAAAGAGATATTTTTTGGTCCTTTGATCAAGGTTGAGAAAGTAAAAAAGAAAAAAGATTCTGCCAAGGAAGAAACTGTTTGTTTGGCAAATGGACTAGAAGTTTCTAAATTTGAAAATTTTAAAAAAAGTAGCCAATTTCTTAAGGAACCACTTGCTACGGAATTAGTCAATGAGAGCGATCATTTTACCAACGATGCAGTTCAGTTATTAAAATTTCATGGTAGTTATCAACAAGATAACAGGGAAAATAGAAGGCCTGGCAAAAGTAAAGATTGGCAGATGATGCTTAGGTTAAGAAATCCTGGCGGTGAAGTCCCTGGGAAATTATTTTTAGCATTAGATGAATTATCTGAAAAACTTGGTAATGGAACACTTAGGGCCACAACAAGACAAGCCTTTCAAATGCATGGAATTAGAAAGGAGAACCTAAAGGAAGTAATTCAAACAATAGTAAATTCAATGGGCTCCACATTAGCTGCATGTGGCGACATAAATAGAAACGTTATGGCCCCTGCAGCTCCATTTGATACGCCGGAATATAATATTGCAAGAGCATTGGCAAAAAAAGTTGCAGATCTTCTCACCCCAATGGCTGGCCAAGGTACTTTTTTAGAGCTTTGGGCTGATGGAGATTTAGAGTACACCATAAAGCCTGACAAAGATGTTGAAGCAGTTAGGAAGCTCCAATTCAAAGATAATGTTTTTAGTGGAACAAAAGACGAGCCTCTCTATGGTTCAACTTATTTACCGAGAAAATTCAAATGTGCCGTTACAGTTCCTGGGGACAATTCTGTTGATCTTCTTACCAATGACATAGGAATAGTTGCCTTTACCTCTAAAGATGGAAACTTAGAAGGGTGCAACTTCTATATTGGAGGTGGTATGGGTCGCACACATAATAATGAAGAGACGTTTGCCAGAATTGCAGATTCACTTGGATATGTGGAAGAACCTTATGTTTATGAATTAATACAAAGCATTGTGGCTGTCCAAAGAGATTATGGTGATAGAAAATCAAGAAAAAATTCGAGAATGAAATATCTTCTTCATAGAAAAGGTATTAAATGGTTCAAAAAGATACTGTCTGATAAGTATTTCAAAAAAGAAATTAAAAAAATCAGAAAAGAACCTGATAAGGTTCTTATTGATTACCTAGGTTGGCATAAACAAAATAAAACCTCCTATTTCGTAGGTTTACCACTATTATCTGGGAGATTATTTGGAGAGAAAAAGAATACCATCACTAGTATTGTTAAAAAATATAATTTAGATTTAAGACTCACACCTAATCAAGATATTTTACTTTGTAATATCGCCAATAAAAACAAAGGTGAAATTCAAAAATCTCTATCAAAAATTGGATACGAAAATCTAGAAAACATTAATGAAATACAAAGACACGCTTTAGCTTGCCCTGCTTTACCACTTTGTGGTCTTGCAATGACTGAAGCTGAGAGAATATTACCTGATGTATTAAAAAGGATTGAAAATTTACTATTAGATCTAAAAATACAAAAGACAATATTATTCAGAATGACAGGATGTCCGAATGGTTGTACAAGGCCTTATATGGCCGAATTAGCACTTGTTGGAAGTGGGCAAAACAAATACCAATTATGGTTAGGGGGAAGTAAAAATCTACAAAGGCTTGCTAAACCATTCTTACAAAGAATGGAACTTAACGATTTAGAAAAAACTCTTCAACCATTATTTGATAATTGGAAGAGTAATTTGGATTTAGATTTCGGAGATTTTATAAATTCTCAAGACGAAAATTATATATTGAATTTACTAAATAAAAATCAATAAAATTTAAATTTTTCCATAAAGAGCATTTGCTTTTTTATTTTTCCAAGCCCATAATTGATCACCATAACTAAAATGCCACCATTCATTAGGGTGTTGAACAAATCCAAATTTAGTCATAATTTCCCTTAGTAAATTTCTTCTACTATTCCAAATAATTGCTTCTTCATTTTTTATATTTGCAAAAAAATTAGGATTTGAGGTCTCATCCATTTGATCAACCATGCTTCCCATTTCAACAAGATTTCCTTCTTTATCTGATAAACAAACATCCAATGCACCCCCAGTTGAATGAGGGGGCGGACACCTAATGTCATAAGAAGGATATGCCCAAAATTTTTCAACTTTTTTTAAAATGAATGGATAAGATTTAATATTTTCAAAAGAAATATCAATATTAGATTTTTCGCACTCTAAGAAAAATGCTCTTTTAAACATGAATTCCTGGACTTCTAAAGGTCGCCAACTGTCATAAATTAAAAGGTTAAAACTACTCTTTGAAATCAAATAATCATTTACTTTTACTAATCTATTTGCGACCTCCTCTCTTAATTTCCAAATAGAAGTTTTATCTTTATAAGGTGCTCCTAAATGAAAGTAAGGATGGGGATCTAAAAACTTTAGGCAGCTAGGTATAGCTATTAATTTATCTCCATTATCTTTAATTGGTATTTTATTCCAAATTTTCAATTGAAATTTGCAATTGATTTATAGTGGCATATATATCAAAAATTACAATGATAATTTTCAATTTAAGAAATCATGAATAAATTTATTATCAGAATTATCTATAAGTATATTCCTTAAAACAATATTTTCTTTTAAATCAGGATCATCACTAACTATCTTAGTAGCCTCTTCACGAGCCTTATCAATAAGAAATTTATTGTTGGGTAAATTGTCCAGGACAAAATCAGGCAATCCGGATTGTCTATATCCTAAAATCTGGCCTGGCCCTCTAAGCTCCAAGTCTTTTTCAGCAATATAAAAACCATCATTAGATTTTTGCAAAACACATAGTCGTTTATTTTCTAATCCATTTTTATCGGGGGTTACCAGATAACAAAAAGATTTTGTTGATCCTCTACCAACTCTCCCCCTTAATTGATGTAGCTGGGACAATCCAAATCTGTCCGAATTATAAATAATCATAATTGTGGCGTTAGGCACATCAATGCCAACCTCAATTACTGTGGTTGAAACCAATATATTAATTTCATTCTTTAAAAAAGAATTAATCACTTCATTCTTTTTTTGTGAACTTAATTTGCCATGTAATAATCCAACTTTTTTATTAAAAAAGACCTCTTCTGATAAATGTTTGAATGTTTTCTTTGCAGAGCTTAAATTCATTTTTTCTGAATCTTCTATAAGTGGCAAGATCACATAAGCTTGCTTTCCTTTATTAATCTCATCTTCAACAATCTTGAACAAGTTAGCTAAATCGTCTTCTGAAATTATTTTTGTTGTTATGGGAACTCTCCCAGGAGGTAGTTCTGTAATTTGACTCACATCTAAATCACCATAAATAGAAAGCGCAAGAGTTCTTGGAATTGGTGTTGCTGTCATTGATAACAAGTTTGTATTATCTCCTTTATTAAGTAATCTATTTCTTTGAGTAACTCCAAATCTATGTTGTTCATCAATTACGACCATGCCTAATGCATTAAAGATGACTTTGTCCTCAAATAATGCATGAGTACCTACGAGGATATCAACTAATCCATTGTTCAAATCAGATAAAATTTCTTTTCTCTTTTTTTGAGGAGTATTCCCAGTAAGTAGTTCAACAGAAACTAAAAGGGGGTTTAGATATTTTAATAAATTTTTATAATGTTGTTCTGCCAATACCTCAGTTGGAACCATAAATGCACCTTGCAGGTTTTTTTCAATAACAAGTAAAAGAGACGCTATTGCAATTATGGTTTTACCGCTTCCCACATCTCCCTGAAGCAATCTAGACATTGGTACGGGATTGGATAAATCTTTCTTAATTTCATTTAAAACATTTTCTTGAGATTTTGTTAATTCAAAAGCAAGCGTATTTAAAAAT
Source organism: Prochlorococcus sp. scB243_498I20 (assembly GCA_000635015.1). GTDB lineage: Bacteria > Cyanobacteriota > Cyanobacteriia > PCC-6307 > Cyanobiaceae > Prochlorococcus_A. The sequence continues at coordinate 326,840 of JFMR01000045.1, read as the reverse complement.
TCTTTTAATAAAGATTTCTTTTGAGGTAATTGTTGGGAAGTTACATTATTATTCGTCTTTCTTTTTCTAAGTAGAAACTTTATTTGAAGTAGGAACAACTCATCAAAAACCAAACGTCTTTTTGACTCAATAAGTGCCTGTTGAGTTGGTGGAAAATGAATATTAATCAACGACTCTCCTTTTGATAATAAAGATAATGAATCAAGTTGCTTTTTATTTAAAATTTCTGGATATTGCTTCGCATAAATTAGCACCTTCTTCATAAGTTTTATAAAACTCATATTTGATAATGCTTCACCTAATGAATACAAGGGTAATATTTTGCCTGAGAAATTAAAATTATCATTGTTATCCTTAAGAATTTCAATCTGCGGATCTACAAAAGTTTTGCCATACTCTGTCAATTTAACCTTACCGGAAATTGCTAATTTGATTCCAGGAGTATACAAAGATTTTTGAGATGTGAAGAAGGAGTAAGATCTAAATCTTCTCCCTAAAAAAAATTTTGTAACCTTTATTGAAGACGTTTCATCAGAAACTACAATATTCATTATTGATAAATTACTATTTTTTTTACTCTTATGAATATAAAATCTTTTAACGTTTGCAATGCACGTGTATAAATTATCTGGTTTTAAATTTATTATCTTGACTCTATTCGTATAGTCTAGATATGTTCGTGGGAAATAATTAATTAAATCTTTTATATGAAATATCCCTAATTCATTAAGCTTATTTTTATAGACTTTTCCCACATTTTTTATTAATGAAATATCTGAATCAAAAGACAAGCTTGAATCAGCTTTATTTAGAAAAACATTATTAGAAATATTATTAGAACTTCCTATTTCTAGTGTTTTCCCTAGTTTATAAAGATTTTTTCTTGTATCTATAATTAACCTTTTTCTTTGATTTTCATCTAATTTATTATATTCATTATATTTTTTAGAAAATTCATAAAATATCCTTAAATATTCGTCTGAGAGATTTAAATTATCTAGTTTTTTTAATGATTCATGCAAATAATCATTAAAATATTTTTCTCTTCCTAAAGTATTAATAAATTTGTTTTCAGTTTCAATAGTAAGAGATTTTTGAAGAGGTCTTATCCAATCTTTAATTAATTTATTATTATTTCCGCTAATAGTCACATTTGAAAAAAGAGTTATTTTTTCAACGTATCTTATTCAAAGATATTTCTTTTTGCCTCCAATATGTCTCTTTTTTAATCAAACGCTCAAATTGATTTTTTAGCTCATTTATTTTGTTCCTTTGAACAGAAAGACTTAAATTTTTAAACTCTAACTCAACAGTAGATATATTGAAGAAAATAATGCTTGGAAACTTATCGCCGTTTAATGATGACCGATTTAAGTTTAATTCGAAATTAATAACAAAAGGATATGGATGTTTTATCATGAAATTTCTGCCTACTAAGTAATCAAAGGAATCTTTAGATATAATCTTTTTTATTAGATTTGCCTTGAATAATTCTTGGTTAATATTATATGAAAGATTCAATAGTAAATTTTCTAATGACTTGTCTATTAAATTTAAATTATTAAGAATATGATTTTTTGGTAAATTATCCATTTGATTGATATTTTCTTTTTCTGGATGTCTTATTTTTTCCACCTTTTCTTCTCCTATTAATTCAAGTAGAGAAGAAATAAATTGTTTATCAACTCCTAAATTTTCAAAAATATTGTTTTTAGATAAATAATTATTATGGTCGTTGTTATCTAAATCAAGTGATACGAATTTCTCATGATTATTAACCTGATAATATTCAAAAGTATTTGAATAGTCTTTACTAATCTCGAACTGAGTGGCTTCTTTTAATTGAAAACCATCTTCATATTGAAATTTTTCTTTTTGATCATCATTTGTATTTATGGAACTATCAAAAATAGTAACATTAATTTCCTTATTTATATTTTTTTCAATTTCATTTATCTTTAATTGTTCTACTGTTATAAAGGGCAAAATTGTAAATATTAATTTACTTATTTTTTTTTCAAAGAGACTATGGAATTCATTTTCATTTAAGAAATTATCATTAATTGTTGGATAATAATATATCTGATTGAGGCCTTTTTCTACAGAGATGAAAAGTAAATCTCTTAATAGATTAAGATAAAGTTCATATTCTCTATAGATATTTCTAGTTAATATTCTTTTTTGTATATCTGCTCTCTCTAGTTGATAATTAATTTTATCTATATCTATGTAATTATTGAAATTATTCAAATCATTCAAGTAACTAGTTTGTTTGCATTGATGCGACCTCTTCAGCAAAGTCCATCTGATTTTTTTCGATACCTTCACCCAATGTATATCTTGTAAAGCGTCTTACTTTGATATTTTCCCCAATTTTTGCAGCTGCTTGTTTAACAAGATCCTCTACTGTTAGAGAACTATCTTTAATGTAGGGTTGTGAAAGCAAAACAAGCTCATTAAGTCTTTTTGATATTCTCCCTTCAACTATTTTTTCTTTAATTTGTTCTGGTTTTCCTGATAAATCATCCCTTCCCATTTCAATCTGCTTTTCTTTTTCCACAACATCTTCTGGTATTTCATCAATTGATACATACTCAACATTTGGGCATGCTGCTACTTGCATTGAGACATCCTTCAACAAAGATTGAAATATATCACCTCTAGCAACGAAATCAGTTTCACAATTTAACTCTAGTAAAACTCCGACTCTTGATCCAGTATGTATATAACTACCAATTGCCCCTTCGGCCGCTACTCTTCCCGATTTCTTTTCAGCACTAGCTATGCCTTTCTTTCTTAACCATTCCAAAGCTTTATCTAGATTTCCTTCAGTTTCGTTAAGTGCTTTTTTGCAGTCCATCATTCCTGCGCCAGTTTTGTCTCTAAGATCTTTTACGAGTTTTGCTGTAATGTTTGCCATTTGGAGTAATAAATAATTGTGAATAGTAAGTTATAAATTGGAATTTAATTTTTTCTTTCGGCATTAGAGCCCTTTCTACCCTCATTAATGGCATCTGCAAGTCTTCCTAAAATAAGTTGCACAGATCTAACGGCATCATCGTTACAAGGAATTGGAACTTCACACAAATCTGGATCGCAATTTGTATCCAACATTGATACTAGTGAGATATCTAATTTTCTAGCTTCTAATACTGCATTAGATTCCCTTCTCTGATCAACCAATACAACTACATCTGGCAATCTTCTCATACCCTTAAGTCCACCTAAGTATTTTTGTAATCTTTCAAGTTCTCTCCTTAATACTGCAGCTTCTTTTTTAGGCCTCATTGCTATTGAACCACTACTCTCCATTCTTTCTAAGTCCTTTAATCTTTCAATCCTAGCTTTCATTGTTGTCCAATTAGTCAACATTCCTCCAAGCCATCTTTGATTTACATATGCAGCTCCACAGCGTGTAGCTTCCTGAGCTACTACATCCGATGCTTGTTTTTTTGTACCGACAAATAGGAAACGTTTACCGCTTTTTGCAGCGTTTCGCGTCCATTTATATGCATTGTTCATACACAATGCTGTTTTTACAAGATCAATAATATGAACACCATTTCTCGCGCAATATATATACTTAGACATCTTGGGATTCCAACGTCTAGTTTGATGCCCAAAATGAGCACCAGCTTCCATCATTTCCGACAGTGATACAACAGCCATAATTTAAAAGGGTTTCGGGTTAGCCTCCATCTGACGGGGAATTAATATTAATAATTCACCCGAAACTGTCAGATGTGTGAAATTTATCTTAAGCATTCTAGCAAGTGATGTGTATTTCTAAAAGTTTTTTATCTTGATTTGGTTAACTGTTTAATGTAAATCATATTTAGAGGGATCCTAAGTATCTCAAGTGCAAGTCTATTTCTTCTTATATTTACTAGGAATCTTAATAAAGGAAGGATTCTATCAACACTGATTAGTCCTCCCAAACAAAGAATTTGCCAAAGTAAATTATGGAGAGGAGTTAATTGAATCATAAATCTAACCCTTAAATTTGGATGCTTTTTGTAAAACACTAAAGCCATTTTTGCTCTCTCTTTTTCTTGAGCTATTAATGAATCTATTTGTTCGCAATTAAATGGCGGATGCCAATGAAAACCTACCGCATTTGGGCATTTAATTAATTTTGTCCCAATTTTTTTTAATCTTTCACCAAGTTCTAAATCCTCCCACCCGTAAAGACTAAAAGAAGTATCAAATAATCCCACACTTAAAATCAATTCTTTTGATATCGCAACATTCCCAGTCGCAAAGTATGCAAAAGAAGTGTCCATTATTTTATGTTTTTCACTTTGAGGATTTAGAAAATTAGATGTATTGACTACCGAGCCATAGGTAAAACATTTTTTATCATTTTTTCTCCAAGAGGCAAGTAATTTTTCTACGTGGCAATTTATAAAATTGTCTAAAACAATAAGATCACTATCAATGAATATAATAATTTCATATTTTGATTTAATTACTCCCAGATTTCTTCCAAGTGCAGGCCCTCCATGTTCTTGCTGAAATAGAATAACGTGTGGGAGATTAGCTTTGTTTTTATTTATCCATGAGGTTGTCCCATCAGTTGATCCATCATCAACTACTATTACTTCATAATTACTGATACTACTTGTATTTAATTTTTGATTCTCAAGCGCAAATAGACATTTCTCTAATATAGGTAATCTATTGTAAGTCGGTATAACAATACTTACATTCATGATAATGTCTTAAATATGCATGATATATTGAACTCCAAAAGATAACAATAAAAGATATTCCCTAATCAGCTGCACCGCCATTATTTACTGTGCCTGTAACGTTTCCACCATCAGGTCTTCCATCAGTTCTTAATTTCCTTTTTTTGAATTTCCTTGCATAGGCTCTATTACGTTCCTGCTTTTCTTTTTTTAGATTCCTTCTCTTAGACATAAAATTTTTAACTTTTAATTATATTAGCTCACTATGAGCACTATATATTTTACCATCTTCCATATTTAATATCCTATCAGCCATATCAGAAATTCTTGGATCATGCGTGACCATAAGTACAGAACAATTTTGTTCTTTTGCTAGTTTCCTTAAAAGGGTTACTATTTCTCTTCCTGTTACGCTATCTAAAGCAGAAGTTGGCTCATCAGCTAATAAAAGTTTTGGGTTGGCAGATAAAGCTCGAGCAATTGCTACTCTCTGTTTTTGCCCACCAGATAAGTCATTTGGCAACTTTTTATGATGTTCTTCTAATCCTACTGCTGACAACCAATTCCGTGCTATTTCACGTCTTTGCAAATATGTTAAGCCTTTTATTAAATCGGCTCCCATCTGGACATTTTGTTCGGCTGTTAAACATCTCAGAAGATTATGACCTTGAAAAATCATTCCAATACTTCTTCTAAGAATCTGACGAGTTTTCCTTGATGCTCCATTTAACTGATTATTTAATACAGTTAAATCTCCACTTTGACAGGTTCTCAAGGCCCCAATTAATGTTAAAAGAGTCGTTTTACCACATCCAGAAGGACCTTTCAAAAGAACCAACTCTCCTTTATCAATATTTAAATTAACTTCATTAAGAACTTGTTTTTTATTCTCATTTTTTCCATAAAAGTGACTCAAATTATTTATTGAGACTGTTTTAAGGTTTTTAACATTATTTTTTGATTTATTAGCTTTAATCATTTATCTTCAAATGTTAAAAAATTTCGGCAGGATCAGCGTCAACTAATCTACGCATCGCAACAGCGGCGGACCCCATACACATAACTAAAACTAATACGAAAATTAAAATAGTTTTATCTGCATCCATTATTATTGGGAGTTTAGTAGAACTTCTTATAACTGAGTAAAGTATTTGACCGGAGAAATAAGCAGGTAAATAACCAAACATTGCCAACAAAAACCCCTCTCTAGCTACCACAAGGAAAAGGGACTTAAGTCTATACCCCATTGCCAATAAGGTGGCGTACTCTGGCAGATGATCTGTAACGTCACTATAAAGAATTTGATAAACAACCACACACCCTACAACGAAACCCATCAATGCTCCCAAACTAAATATAAAACCTATTGCCGTACTATTTTTCCAATAATTCTTCTCAAATTCTATAAATTGATTTTTTGTAAGTACCCTAACATCATTTGGAAGTGAGTTATTTAATATCCTTGAAATCAATTCAGGATCAGATCCTTTTTTTAGCTTGACCAAACCAATTTCTATACTACCAGGAGGATTAGCAGGAAAAAGTCTTAAGAAGGTTTCTCGGCTAGTTATCAAATTACCATCTGCACCAAAAGATGGTCCCAACTCCACAAGGCCCTCAACAATTACTCTTTTCCCAGCAACCTCAGTCTCAACTTTTTTTTCAGATAAGAACCATTCTTCAATCGGTCCAAATTCAGGTCTAGATAGTTTGTCAAATAGAACTCTTGATGGATTTCTCAATTTATAAGCTTTCTTTGAGAACCCCTCATCTAAAAGAAGTGAATCGGAGGGATTAAAACCTAATGCAAGTATTGATCTAGTTTTAAGATTTTCGGGATTTCTCCAAAGTAAATAATTTAGATTAACGGGAGCAGTTTTTTCAACATCTTCTATTGCGAGAGTTTGAATTAACCTTCTTTTTGGGAATCCACTCATGCTAATAGAACTTTTTGATCTGGGACTTATCAAAACAAGATCGGCATCTAGAAGTTTATGAATGGTTACACTTGTGTCAAATAAACCATCTCTAAAACCTAATTGCATAAACATCAAAATCCCTGCAAAACTGATTCCAGCTATGGCAACCGCAAGCCTTAATGGTTGCCTAGTTAATAACAACCAAGCTAATGGGATTTTTCTAAATTTTAAAAAAGGAAAACGCATTAGGGGATAAATTTTGCAATCACTTTCATTCCTGCATAGTTTTGAACGATATCTATAGAATCTTGATCTAGTTTTACTAGTACCTCGATAATTCGTGAATCAGCATCCCCTGTTGGATCAGTCGATAGAACTTTTCTTTGTTTTACCTTAGGACTAATCCTAATCACCTTTCCCTTAAGATTATTTTGGAAACCTCCATTCTCACTGCTCAATTCAACATTCTGAGAGATAAATACTCTATCGATGTCAGATTCATAAACCTCTATCAAAGCTTCCATTTTTTGACTAGAACCAATATCCAAAATCCCTTCATTTTGAGGTCTTTCACCAACTCTCGAGTTTATTCCAAGGATAAAACCGTCGATTGGACTTCTTAGTTTTGAATTAAATAAATCTATCTTGATATTTTTTTGATCTCCGATAAGGGTTATTTTCTGTTTTTGCAATTTTAATAATTCATCTTTTCTCTGTGAAAACTCTACAAAAGAATATGCATCTTTGCTCAAAGCTAACTCATATCTTTGAATTTGATCTTTCTTTAAGGTAATTTCTTCGTTAATGGTATTAATTAGATTTTCGTTTCTTTCAAGATCAGCAATTAATTTCTCTCCATTTTCAAAGATTGCGAGAATATCACCTTTTTTTACGAAATCTCCTTCATTTACTAAAATTTCGACAATTCGGGGGGAAGAACCAAACTGACTTATTGGAGCTGCCAATTGTCTAATCTCTCCCGAAGGAGAAAGTTGACCAAGTGCTGCAACAGCTGTAATAGAAGGAATGAAATCTGAAGTTATTTCCTCTTTAAATTTTGAACTAGATTTATTATTTCCAGAACAGGAAATAATACCAAGAGATAAAGGTGTAAATAACAAAAAATAAATAAATAAATTTTTTAATATTTTTAATTTCATTAAAAATCGAAGAGTACTGTTTTTATATAGTTATTGACCCATTTTTCATCAAAATATTTTAAGAGAACCATGCTAGTCTTCTCATTTTTCATTTGTTGAAGACAATAATTTTTTTGGAAATCTATTCTCTCTTGGATAATTTCCGGATTAACTTCAGATTTGGCTTTCTTACTTAATGTGATCAAAATAGTAAGGTATTGATCCACAACTCTACAAAAATCATTTTTTTCAGATTTACTTTTTAAGGAAGCAAAAAATACATTCTTAGAAAAAATCCCCCCCCATTTAGGAATCTCTCTCAAAGAGGTAAAAGAACTTTTATCAACTTCAGAAAGTAATTTTTCGTATTTCAAACCTTGGTTTTGTGATGCCGGGGATAAATCAACAATGGCAGCAGAAACAATATCATTTATTTTTACCAAATCCATCCCAAAAATTGGTATATCAAACTTTGGATCAGGGAAAAAAACGCAGTGTAATATTTTTAGATTCTTAGAAAATTCTGCCACTTCAATATGTAACTTTCTAAAACCTTTTGCTTTATGAAATTCATTTTCAATACAAAGTTCTTTACCTATTTCTGTAGATACTATGTTAGTTAATTTTGGATCAATTTTTAAACTCTTGAGGTCCTCAAGCATGGATCTACGCTCTCTAATATTTTGTAATAAATCCAAAATAAGAGGGTCAGTTAATTTTGTTTTAGTTAAAGATTCAGACAACAAGGCTAAAAAGTACCAAAATGGAATTTAAATAGAAAACCGAAATGAACGTAGGAGATGTTAACTACTTCACCCATTCAAGCAAAACTAGATGTGTGTTTGTGGATAATAAAGAATTGCCGCTTATAAGCATTGATATTTGGTGCAAAGCAGGTTCTTCTTTTGAGGATGTTGATAAAAACGGCACTGCTCATTTTCTAGAACATATGATTTTTAAAGGATCTAACAAAATAATGCCAGGTGAATTTGACCATAAAATTGAATCACTAGGCGGATTAAGTAACGCTTCAACTGGTTATGATGATGTACATTACCATGTCTTAGTTCCACCCAGTAACTTTAGAGAATCACTTGCTCTTTTGACAAATATTGTCTTTGCTCCAGATTTTAATCCTGATGAATTTATAAAAGAAAAAGGGGTAGTTATTGATGAAATAAAACAACAAAATGATCAGCCTGAAGAAAGACTATTTAATTATTTCTTGAAAAGGGTTTGGTTTAGTCCGAATTATGCCAATTCGATTCTGGGAACTGAACATAGTATTAAAAACTTAGAGATAAATGACCTTGTGGAATTTCATAGCAAACATTACACTACCGAAAAAATTTGTATTGCAATTGCGGGGAATCTCTCGGAAGCAATTTATAAAACTTTTGAAACAAGTGATCTACCTAACATAAAAGAAAGTCCAAATTTAATAAATCTAAAAGATATACCTGATTTAAAAATTAGGAATGGTAGAGAGTCAGTTATGTTTGATCATTTAGAGTTTTCCAGAATATTTATGGCCTGGTTTATCCCAAACCTCAATGATCAAAAAAATATTATTGGGCTAGAGATATTAGCATCAATACTTTCAGTCGGGAGAAACAGCAGACTAGTTAAAATTTTAAAAGAAGATAGTAATCTAGTTGAATCGGTGTATGTAGATGTAAATGCTGGAGAATTAGGCGGATTATTTATAATTGAAGCAAGTTGTGAGTCCAAAGATATCGATTTAGTAGAAAAGAAAATTAATAAAACAATAGATGAGATTTCACATTTGAAAACCTTGACTGTTGATGAAATAAAAAAAGCAATAAATATTGTCAAAAGTAATTATGTATTTAATTTAGAGACATCTACACAACTTTCTTCATTCTTTGGAAATGAACTTCTTTGGGGGAGAAAATCTTCAATAAATAATTTAGAAGATCATTTGAATTATTGGAATGATTTGGATAATTTCAAAGAGATAACAGAATATATCCATGGAGAGAAATTCACTTTAGTTGCATCCCCTGCTAAATGTTAAAAAGATTTTTTTTAAATAACCAAAAACGGAATTTTTCTACTGCTTCAATTTGGATTAAAGGAGGTAGTGATATGGATAGTGCTGGCAAAAAAGGTATAAACAAGATCCTCAGTTCATTACTTACCAGAGGATGTGAGGGTTTTAATAATTTAAGTCTTTCCGAGTATATTGAGTCTTATGGAGCAGAATTAAATCAAGAAGTATTTGAAGATGGTATTTCAATAAGCATTAAATCCCTAAATGAATATTTCAACAAATTAATCCCTTTACTAGATTTAATAGTTTATAAACCAACTCTCTTGGAGATTGAATTTCAAAAAGTAAAAAAATCCTCTATTGATCTAATAAAAAAAGATAAAGAGAATCCATTTACTATCTGTTTTGAAAAATGGAGAAGAATTGTTTACTCGAATCATCCCTATGCTTTTAATGCAAATGGCGATGCAAATGATGTTTCAAAGATTACATATAAAGATGTTTTGCTTGAGTTTAAAAATTTCAAAAGTCGAGATAAGTATTTAATTTCAAATAGTTTAGAAGTAAATGGAGTAAGTATAGAAACATTAGAAAAAAAACCCTCAGAAGAAAAATCAAGACCTATCAATAACGATTTAAGTCCTGATGAAAGATTTGAATTCAATAATAATGATTCAAATCAAACAATAATAATGGTGGGTAACCAAACTTGCTCTCGTAGAAGTAGTGAATATTTGCCTCTTAAGGTTTTGGAGTCATATTTGTCTTATGGAATGAGCGCTTCTTTATTTAAACTTTTTAGGGAAAAAAATGGAATCACCTATGATTTAGGTGTTTATTATCCTGTCAGGAGTGGAAATGCTCCATTTTTAGTTTATTTATCAGTATCAAATAAAAAAGCCCTCTTTGCTTTTGAACTTTTATCAACTTTATGGAAAGATTTACTTTTAAAACCCTTGATTGATTCTGAAATATTTTTGGCTAAAGAAAAACTAAAAGGTTCTTTTCTGTTGGGGAATCAATCTCTAGATGAAATTTTACAGAGAAAAATACAATTAATAAGTTATGGTATTACATCCATTTCTGAGCTTGATTTAAATTCTAAAATAGACGAAACATCTTCATTAGACATTCTTAAATTAACTAATAAGTATTTTTCAAAACCTTTTATGAGTATTTCTGGCAATAAAAAAATATGTTTAGAAATTTTAAAAAAGTGGAGGCAAAACTTTTAAGTTAGTTTTTCTCAATCTTCTCAATATCGATCAAAAACGAACCTCTTCTAAACTTTACTTCAACAGTATCTGGGGATTTGATTGATAGAATTTCTCCAATTTCGTCAATTGCAACTAAATCAGGGGGTCTTAACATCGGCATATTATCTGAAGTCTTTAAGTAAGAGACTGGAGCTATCAACTTAACCTTGTCGTTGATCTGAAATTTCATTTAAAAATCGATTACGTTAGTAAGTAGTATATGCATTAAGTTAGAGAAAATATCAACGAAATGCACTGATTCATTCTAGAATCTTATAATTAACTTTTACAAATTAATGAATCAGAAATTTAAAACATTAATTTTATGGGCTTTACCTATACTTTTAGTAATAGCGCTTTCATACCAATTTTTATCTTCCAGCAATGTTGATTCACTTAAATCTAATGGTACTACAGTTGCACCAAGAAATACTGCTGTAGCTAGAGTTAGTTACGGTAGATTCTTAGATTACATTAATTCAGGCAGGGTTACATCAGTTGATATTTTTGAAGGAGGCAGAAATGCAGTTATAGAGACGATAGATTCAGATTTAGATAATAAAGTTCAAAGGTTACGTGTAGATCTTCCTGGCTTAACACCAGAACTTATAAACATTTTAAAAAATGAAGGGATCAGTTTTGATGTGCATCCGGTTAAAACAACTCCTCCTGCATTAGGAATTGCGGGCAATTTACTATTCCCAGCAATTTTAATTGGAGGTTTAATTTTATTAGCTAGGAGGTCTAATGGCATGCCCGGAGGTCCAGGCCAAGCAATGCAATTTGGTAAGACAAAAGCAAGGTTTGCTATGGAAGCTGAAACAGGTGTTGTTTTCGACGATGTTGCAGGTGTTAATGAAGCAAAACAAGATCTACAAGAAGTTGTCACTTTTCTGAAGAAACCAGAAAAATTTACTTCAGTAGGAGCAAGAATTCCAAAAGGTGTTCTATTGGTAGGACCTCCTGGTACTGGCAAAACCCTTTTAGCAAAGGCAATTGCAGGTGAAGCAGATGTACCATTTTTCTCATTATCAGGTTCTGAATTCGTTGAAATGTTTGTTGGTGTTGGTGCTAGTAGGGTAAGAGACCTTTTTAAAAGAGCTAAAGAAAATAGTCCTTGTTTAATCTTTATTGATGAAATTGATGCGGTAGGAAGGCAAAGAGGTGCAGGTATTGGTGGAGGTAACGATGAGAGAGAACAAACTCTTAACCAATTACTTACTGAAATGGATGGATTTGAAGGTAATAGTGGCATAATAATAATTGCCGCCACCAACAGGCCTGATGTTCTAGACTCAGCATTAATGAGGCCAGGCAGATTTGATAGGCAGGTAACTGTGGATGCACCCGATATAAAAGGTAGATTATCAATATTAGAAGTTCATTCTAGGAATAAAAAACTTCAAGAGGATTTAACACTTGAAAGTATTGCTAGAAGAACACCAGGTTTTACAGGAGCCGATTTAGCAAATTTATTAAATGAAGCAGCTATTTTAACTGCCAGAAGAAGAAAAGATTCTATAAGCATTTCAGAAATTGATGACTCTGTAGATAGAATTGTTGCAGGGATGGAAGGTTCTCCATTAACAGATGGAAGAAGCAAAAGATTAATTGCCTATCATGAAGTTGGCCATGCCCTCATTGGTTCTTTAGTTAAAGCTCATGATCCTGTTCAAAAAGTGACTGTCATCCCAAGAGGTCAAGCTAAAGGTTTAACTTGGTTTACTCCAGATGATGAACAAACTCTTGTAAGCAGGGCTCAACTTAAAGCAAGAATAATGGGCGCTTTAGGAGGAAGAGCTGCTGAAGATGTTGTTTTTGGAAAAGGTGAGATTACAACAGGTGCTGGAGGTGATTTCCAACAGGTTGCTTCTATGGCCCGCCAAATGGTTACTAGATTTGGGATGAGTAATTTAGGTCCAATAGCTTTAGAAAGTGGTAATCAAGAAGTATTTGTTGGTAGAGATTTAATGACTAGAAGTGAAGTTTCTGATTCAATCTCTAAGCAAATTGATGAAAGCGTAAGAGTAATGGTTAAGGAATGTTATAAAGAAACCTACGATATAGTGAGCAAAAATAGAGAAGCTATGGATAAGATAGTCGATCTACTAATCGAAAAAGAAACATTAGATGGTGAAGAATTTTTAAATATTCTTTCCAAATTCACTAAAATTCCTGATAAAGAAAGAACGCCTCAATTGTTAAGTTAAACTTTAATTGGTTTTTTATCTAATACAAGATCAATTAATCCGTACTCAACTGCTTCGTTAGGTGACATATAAAAGTCTCTATCAGTGTCTTCTCTAACAGTTTCATAATCTTTCCCAGTTCTTTCTGATAATTCAGTATTAAGTCGCTCTTTTAAGAACAAAATTTCATCTGCCTGAATCCTTATGTCACTGGCTTGTCCTCTAGCACCTCCAAGGGGTTGATGAATCATTATTCTTGAATGTCTAAGACTGCTTCTTTTACCTTTAGTTCCTGCTGCAAGCAAAAACGCTCCCATACTAGCTGCCAAACCTACACATACTGTATGAATGTCAGGCTTAACATGTTGCATAGTATCAAAGATACCCAATCCATCATAGACTGATCCACCTGGTGAATTTATATACATATAAATGTCCTTATCTGGGTCCTCTGCTTCAAGAAATAACAATTGAGCGACAATTCTATTAGCAGTTTCGCTAGTAACCTGTTCTCCCAAAAAGATTATTCTCTCTCTTAAAAGTCTCGAATAAATATCAAAGACTCTTTCACTTCCACCAGATTCTTCTAATACTAAAGGGATCATAATAATATTTATCTGTTTATTAGATATTAACGATATTGAGTCAACATACGCTAACCTTATTAAGGTTTACATATAAAAAATTGAAAGAAAAATTGACTGTTTCAGATAGCAAAAAGTTATTTCATGAAAAATTCCCTTACGTTATTCCAGGTTTATATAAAAGAATAGTTGATGAAATGCTTGTCGAACTAAATCTTTTAAATCATCAAAATGAATTTACGCAAGATTATCTCTTTTGTGTTGGTCTAACCGAAACATTCAAAGAATTAATGAAAGGATACAAACCTGAGAAACATTTGAATCTTCTTTTTGATTCTTTATGCAGTTCTACAAATTTTGAAGCGAAGGAAATTAATGAAATAGCTCAAAATTCTCAAAAGGAATTCAAGGATAAAACATCTATAGATATTTTGAAAAAGTTAATAGAAAAAAGCAATACTAAACTTTATCCTTCAAGGATTTTGAACTTAGGAATATATATATTAATTTCAAACTCTCAAGATCTTATAGAGAAAAATGAATCAGTTCCAAATAAGTTGACCTCTGAAATTTTTGAGAAGTTAAATTTATCTGCTAGTAAAGCAGAAAAAGATATTGGGATTTACAAAAGTAGCATATCAAAAATGAAACAAGCAAAAGAATTAATTGAGGAACTCAAGTCTAAAGATAAGAAAAAAGACCAAAAACAATAATATCTATTTATTTAATCTTTTTTTATCTTTCCATGAGACATATGATATGTAAATTACAGCGAATGTTATAAATATCAGCAAGACGAACGATGTTAGGATAAGAAATTTACTTAAAAAGACTTCATAAGTTAAGAATGAAATCATATATCAATGGATCCGTCACCATTTCTCCCCCAAACAACCATGGCAATTGAAAAAGTAAAAATTGCAGCTAATGCTGCCCAACCTATTTGAAAGATCATTAGATTTGAATCACTAATACAAATATAACAGAACTTCAAAAATTTTTTATCATCTCAAAGCTAAAGTTAATTTCTCAGAAACAAAATAATCTTAATAGAATAAATATAAATCGAAATTGGGAAGGTTAGTTTTAAATCATAGTTCAAACATAGAAGGTTTAATTCCTATACTCCAAAAGTTAGCTCTTAATTTAAACATCAAGACAATAACTCCAGCTGCCATATCAAGAGTTAGGGGGAGATCTTCTAAATTGATACTTAGATTATCAGTGAAAACCATAAACGGTTATAAAGCAATAGCAAGAAAGGGTAAAACAGCCCAAGAAGTTTTTATTTCAACAGACTTAAGTAAAGAAGAATTAAAACAAATTATAGATGTTTATAATAAAAATAATTAAAGGAGAATTACAAAATAGTAAGGAGAAAAACAATGAAATTGGTATTAAATTTATCATTTTTTTTATTCGTTTTTTTTTCAGTTAGTAGTAAATCATTCTCACTAAATGACTACCAAATAAAAAAATATTGCAAAGAAGAGAAAAGAGTTCGCTCATGTATAAAAAATTTACAAGAGAAAAGATCTAACCTACAAAAAGGCAATCTAATTGAGATACCTGTAGTGCCTTACAAACGTTGATTAGAAATTAAATTTAAATTTCAAATTCTGATTCGAAAAGATTAAAACCATTTTTATAGTTTGTTAGAAGTTCCTCTGAATTATCGGAAAAACCTTGTCGGTCATAATCTTCTTTTAATTCATCATATAAGGAAACCACTGAGGTAAAGGCACTCATATATTCTTTCTGAATGTCTTCATCATCGATATCATAGATTTTTGCCAATACTAATTCTACATTTTTTTTTGATGAATATATTTTCCTCTCAAAATCTTTATTTAACTTCCTTCTTTTTTTTGCCATTTAAAAATTTTAAATACAAATTAACAATACTCAAATTGATAGATAAATTAAATTAAAACTTATAAAATAAAAATATAGTTTCCAAATCAAAATAAAACCTCTAAATTCCAAATAAATCATTCGATGATATGAGTAAAAAAGAAACAACTAATCCTAAAGAGGTTAGAAACCAAAATTATGCAGCAAAGAAAATGAATACTTACGAAAACTCAAAGAAAAAGAAAGATAAGGATCTTCCATGGTGGGTAGAGTTATTATTTGTTCAAATAGGACTACCAGACAAGTTACTAATAAAAATATTAAAAGCCCAAAAACTGTCTAAAGAATTAATTAAGAACGAAAAAAAATCATTAATCACATTTTTGTTTGTAATTTCTTCATTGGCATATTTTTATCCAGTTATTAAACATGCAAAAAACAAATTAGATTGTGAAGCGATTGCCAAAAATTATATTATTAAAAGTAAAAATACATTCGGAATTAACAAAAGGGAAATTAAAATGTTATCGACGAATTTTTGTTATGGTGGCGAGGAAATCTATGAACTTGAAAATTTTAAAAATTAAATTTTTAAAAATTTTCTATTAATAACCATCCCAATATTATGATAGTAACTTGAAGTTGAATAAAGTTTAAATTTCAATCCTATGACTGATGTAAAACAAAAGAAAGAAAACGTAAAAATGCATTTAAAGGATTTGAGGCAAAACTTAAAGAAAATGCATTTAGAAGTTACGGAAGAATTAATATTACCGAAGCCAGATGATGTAAAAAAATTGATGAATAAAATGGATAAATTATTAAGCTTAATAGAGTCAAAATAAACTATAATTCAAATAATTTTGAATCATTAGAAGTTAAAAAATGAACATAATTAAAAAATTTTCACAGATAATTCTAATTGCAATTTTATTAAGTTCTTGTAGGACATCAATAAATAAAGAGAAAAACATAAAAAATTTAGAAAAAAATATTAATGAGACTACAAATGCAGAAAAGAAAAGAATGGAAATAAAGTTTTCCTGTGGAGAGGATGGTATTTCAGAATACTTAAATGATGGATGGAATATTTTAAAAGAAGATTCCCAAGAAAAAATTTGCACTTGGAAATCTGTTCCTGCCACAAAAGATTGTAATATGGAAAAAGATAAAGGATGTAAAATAACAAAACCAGATAAAATAGGTGAAGAGAAAATTTATTTATTAGAAAAATAAATTTAAAATATGACTCAAAAATCAGAACACTTGGTTGATTTAATTTTTAAGAAATTAATAACCTATAAGAACAAAAAAATATTTTTAGAAAAAGAAATTTTGAATGAATTTATTCTTTCCCTTTTTAAAGATAACTGAATGCAAAACGTATTTAATTTAGCTGCTATAGTTAAATTAATATTTTAAAAGTATTTGTATATGGATAATTTTTCTTCGTTAACTGTTATCTTGGCAATTATTTTTATAGGAAGTCTTTATTTTTTATTTAAGGTGACTTCGAACACAAGGAATTAGAGAATTTTTTATATTATTTCAGATGATCGGATCATCTCTTAGTAGTAAAACTGTATGCTTATTTAAACCATCATTAATCCATTCCTTATATTCTTCTAGGAGGCACTTTTTATTAGAATTATCTAGTATATTAATTCTTTTTTTTGCATTATCTAAAGCTAATTCAATACTGAATTTATAGTCATTAGAGTTTTCTTTCATTAGTTTTTTTTTTATATTAGTAAAAATAATTACTTATTCTGTAATGAAAATTACAATAATAAGCGTGGATTTGATAAGAGTATCAATCAATACGGAAGAATTTTTAATATGTTTGTGATAATGGATTTTTTATTAAATCCTATGTCATACGAAGCAGGCAGTAAAGAATGTAGACATTTAATTGAAGCCAAGGAGAGCCTTTTATCAACATTAGATGCGTTAAGCAATATAAATTCAACCGATCTAATACAAATTCAAATTAAGGAAATTTATAATAAATTAGAACAGATGCACGATACTCGAAAAGAAATCGAATCAGCCACAAATTATATTTAATAGCCAAATTAACAAAAGTTTCAAAATTGGTTTTTTATCTTCTTTACTCTTTTTTCTGATAATAAATCCAACAAAGCATCAAGCTGTGCATGAACTTCCTTTGCTTCATTGAGATCTGGCATCAAATCTTCCTTAATAAGCATTTGATGCATTTCTCTGAGCTCTAACCTTATATATCTAAGGTGAGAACATACCTCCTCTCTCTTGGTTGCACTCATATTAGCTTTATTATCACTACATTATACAACACGGTCTTTTTTTACTCATCTAAATAATTCTGTTAAATTGAAATATTATTTCAAAATCAATAACGTATAAAAATCTTTTATAGTCGCTTTATAGTAATATAACTTTCATGAAAAAGAGAAAATCAAAAAAAAAACAAACTAATTTAAATTTAAAAGATGAGAAATTAGGTCAAACAAAAAATTCTGCAAAATTAGTACTGTTTGTTTTTGGGATAGGTCCAATTATTGGGATAATAATATTTTTATACAGTAAAGGATTTTTTAATTCCCCAACCATTTAAATTTTAAGTAATTAGGATTAATTTTAAATAATTAATTTCAATAAAATTTAAAAATAATTATTGAAATTTTTTTAATGAAAAGATCCTAAATTCAGCCATTTTTCTAGCATTTTCTGGATTAGAGATTAAAAAAGGGTGGTCTGATAAAAGTTCAAAGACCTTATCTATCTTTAATCTAATATCATCACAATCGATATTTTCCCATTCCTCATCAAATGACATTGCAAAGCTATCAGCATTGTCATAAAGTTTATTTTTCATGATATTAAGGATTTAAATTAAGAAAATTTCAGAAATACGATCCAATCTGAAAGGGTAATTAGAAGATGCATATAAAACTATCCTCAGGACTATTGGAGAAATAACTTTGTATGAGTGTTCTCTAATATTATACTTGAAGCTCATTATTTAAATTTATAAATAAGTCTATAAATCAAAATCTGGCATCATTTGACAGAAGTGTTACAATATTGACATATATCAAGACTTATGGAAAATAAAGTTAAAAGAATAGGGTATCTCCCTAGAAAAAGAGTACTTGAAATTATTGATGAAATATCCAAGAGCGAATCTATAAGTAGATCTAAGGTAGTTGGAATATTAGTTGAGGAAGCATTAGATGCCAGAGGAATTGCGAATTTTGGGTATAGTAATATCAGTAAGTCAAGCATATACAAGTCGGATAATTTTAAAGATCTCCAAAATGAAAATGTCCACTTAAAAGATGGGGAAGACGAATTTGTTGATGACAGTGGTTACACAGTTTCATCTCACAAAACTTTAGACCGCTCAATATCTTCTGCAGATATAGAATTAGCAAATAAAATAAACATTCTTAAGGAGTCAGGATTAATATAACTTTTATTGAGTAATTACTTTATTTTTTAATGCATAATATTGGTTCATTGTTTATTCTTAGTCAAGAATAATATTCTTTTTACATAATTCGAATATTAAATCCTTTCTAATATTAATTTTGTAATTAAAAAATGAAAGATATTAAATGTCCTTCATGCGGCAAAACTTTCCGAATTGATCCCAGCAGCTTTGAAGAAATACTTCTTCAGATAAAAGACGAAGAATTTAATAAACAAATAAAAGAAAGACTTATCTTGGTTGAAGAAGATAATAAAAAATCTTTGGAAATTTTAAAACGTGAGTTAAAAATACAGTTAATAGAGCAGAATCGGATTAAAGAGTCTGAGATCCAAACTCTTGAATCTAAATTAAAAATAGCTGAAGAAAAGAAAACAAATGCCCTTAATGATTTAAAAAATCAAGCAACAAATAAAATTAATTCATTGAATAATGAATTAATCAAGTTAAAGGATGAAATTAAAAACCAGTCTTTAATTTCAGAATTATCTTTAAAAAACAAAGTAAGTGAAGCTGTTACTGATTTAGAAAAAGAAAACTCTTCACTAACAAATTCAATTGAAAAGATGAGGCTTGAACATTCAATTAATGAAAAATTAATTGAAGAAAAGTTTAAAAGCAAAATTAGTGAAAGGGACCTGACTATTCAGGAACTAAGAGAAATGAAATCTAAATTATCCACAAAGATGGTAGGGGAAACCTTAGAAATCCATTGCGAAACACAATTCAATTTGAATCGTGCATCTGCTTTTAAAAACTCATATTTCGAAAAGGATAATGACGCCACATCTGGAAGCAAAGGGGACTATATATTTAGAGAATTTGATGAAAATAAAACTGAAGTCGTATCTATAATGTTTGAGATGAAGAACGAAAGTTTAAATGGATCTAACAAAAGAAAAAACGAAGATTTTTTAAAAGAATTAGATAAAGATAGAAGGCAAAAATCTTGTGAATATGCAGTACTCGTTTCTCTATTAGAACCAGATAGTGAACTATATAATGCAGGCATAGTGGATGTTTCTCATAGATTTCCAAAAATGTATGTCATAAGACCTCAATTTTTCTTGCCGATTATTTCTCTGCTCAGAAATGCATCTATGGAAACCTTAAAATACAAATCACAAATTGATTTAATGAAACGTGAGAATTTTGATATAACTAATTTTGAAAGTACTCTTGAGCAATTCAAAAATGCAGTTGGTAAAAATGTTTCACTTGCCCAGGATAGATTTAATGATGCAATTTCAGAAATTGATAAATCAATAACCCATTTACAAAAAACTAAAGAGGCTTTAGTTCTATCAAAAAAACATCTTTTATCTGCTGACAGTAAATCTCAAGATTTGACAGTAAAGAAATTAACTAGAAATAATCCAACCATGAAGAAGAAGTTTAATGATTTAAATAATTTTGAAGATGAAGTAGCCTAACTAAAAAAGTTTTTAAAATTAATAATAATTAAAAATATATTTAATTTCTAACTTATAAATATACTATAAATAATAAAGTTCATAGTAAAGATAATAATGTCTATCAACATTCCTATTTTCAGTATTGCCAAAGATCTTAATGTCGAAAGTAATAGAATATTATTAGCCTGCAAGAAACTTGGAATCAATGCAAAAGGTGCAACAAAAAGATTAAATAAAGAAGAATTAGAAAAAATTAAAAGTTATTTTGAAACGGGCAAAAATGTGTCAGATGAAGTGATCAATTTAAATAAAGTTAAAACTAAAAGTAGTTCGAAAAAAATTGTAGAAAAGGTAAAGATAAAATATTTTACTAACAGACTTATTCGTAAATCTTAAATAAAAATAATTTTTTTAATTACTTAAAGGAATAAGCCACAGAAGAAAAAAATAATAATTTATTATAAGTAAAAATACTTAATATGAGCATAAGCGAAATTTTAAATTCTCTCGAAAAATCCTGGGAAAGAGATGATATTCTTTTAAATATAAAGAAGGGGTTAGAGGCAGATGAGATAGTTAATGAATTTCTTATAAAAAACGAAAGACAAATTAAAGAATTAAATTCTTTATTAAGGCCAGAAGATATTGAATTATTAAATCAAGTAGAAAAACTCTCAACTTGCGAATCTAAATTAATAAATGAGATTAAAAATTTAAATTACTTAGAAAATAATGCAAATCATCACATTATGAATAAAAAAAAGATTGTGCCATCTAATAGAGTTTCTTTCAACAAAATTAGTTCATTCATGATTAATTGGAGTAACAAATTTGTAGTTATTGTTTTACTAACAATTTCAGCCATAGCTTTATCAAAACAAGCGTGGGCATAATTAGCTAAATTAACTACATTGTAAGAGATGTAGTTTTGAGAACTAAACAAGAATATTTAATTAGATATAAAGATGGAAATCTTTATTGTGAACTTGCTGATATTTGGATTGATCCAAGCAAGCCAGTAAAAAAGGCATTAATAACTCATGCTCATTTTGATCACTTTACATTTGGCTGTGAAGAATACATTTCTACTAAGGAAACTGCGATACTTCTTAAAGAAAGAGTTGGAGATAATATCAAAATTAAGACTTTTGAATATGGAGAAGAATTTAAGATAAATGGCATTAATATTTCTTTTCATCCATCCGGTCATATCCTCGGATCTAGTCAAATAAGGTTTATTTTTGCTGAAGAAAAATGGCTAATTTCAGGTGACTTTAAGCTTCAAAAAGATCAGACTTGCAAACAATATGAAATAGTAAAAACTGATTATTTAATAAGCGAATGTACTTTTGGGTTGCCAATATTTAAGTGGGATGAATCCAATAAAGTAGCAAATGATATTTCAAAATGGATAACTAATTCACCAGAAAAAACTTCTTTACTTTTCTGCTATTCACTTGGAAAAGCTCAGAGATTGTTAAACGAAATTAGTCAAACAAATTTTAAAGGCAATATTTATTCCCATGGCAGTATTCACAAAATGAACAATTGTTATAGGGAACTTGGAATTGATATTAAAGATACTATAAAAATTGAAAATAAAAAAAAGATAGATGAACTTAAAGGAAGTCTAATATTATTACCACCATCTTTAAGTAAGGGTTCTTATTTAAAAAATTTCAAAAACATTCAAACAGCTTTCGCGAGTGGATGGATGTCAATTAGAGCTCTAAGAAAAAGATCAGGATATGATAAAGGATTCGCAATCTCTGATCATGCGGATTGGGATGGAATTCTGGAAGTCGTAAAAAAGTCTGAAGCAAAAAATGTATTTTTTCATCATGGAGATAGTGAAGCCTTAAGTAAATATTTAGTTGAAAAGGAATCAACAAATATCCTTTTATTCGGTAAATAAATATGAGCTTAAAAAAGTTTTCAGAATTATTTTGCGATCTAGATTCTATTAATAGTACAAATAATAAAATTGAAGTTTTAAAGAATTATTTTTTATCTAATGATCCAATAGATAATTCATGGGCAATATATTTACTAACTGGAAAAAGTAATAAGAGATTTATTAGTGGAAGATATTTAAAAAATCTTTTTTCTCAAATATATGAATATCCTCAATGGTTAATTGATACATGTTATTTAAAAGTTGGTGATTCTGCTGAGGTAATAACTTTATTACTTAAAAATAAAACTAATTCTAGAAAAAAGAAATTATCAAATATAAGTCTCAATGAATTACTAAGCGAAACAATACCTGCATTATCAAAACTTAATGAGGATGAGAAAAATTTAGAAATTAAAAATCTTTGGGAAAGATTACCTGAAGATTATCATTTAATTTTTAATAAAATTCTTACAGGCACTTTTAGAGTAGGAGTATCTATCGGATTAATTACAAAATCAATATCAAAACTAATTAACATTGATGAAGAAATTATTTCTCATAGGTTGATGGGTAATTTCAAGCCTTCAATTGATTCATATGAATTTTTAATAAATAAGAATATCAATCTTCAAGAGCTAAATTCCAAACCATTTCCATTTCTTCTAGCGAATACAATTGAAGATAAAATCTTCAAACATTCAACAAATGATTTTCAATTTGAATGGAAATACGACGGTATAAGGATGCAATTAATTAAAAGATCAGGCAATGTTTCGTTATGGACAAGAGGGCAAGAATTAGTTAATGAATCTTTCCCAGAATTAGTAGAGAAAATGTCTCATATAAAAGATGATTTTGTTCTTGATGGGGAATTATTAGTTTGGAATTTTAAAGAACAAATTGCCTTTGATTTTTCTTTACTTCAGAAAAGAATAAATAGAAAATCTCCCACTAGATCAATCCAATTAAAATATCCAATTATTTTTATTGCTTATGATCTTTTAGAGATTAATGGAAGAGATATAAGAGAAATTATATTAGAAAATAGAAGAGTTGAGCTAGAAAAATATTTTTCGAAATGGCAAAATAAAACTGAGAACAATATCTCTGATATTTTCAAAATATGTGATTTAATCTTTCCTAAAGATTGGCATGATGCTTTAACTTATAAAGAAAAATCTCGAGAAAATAATACGGAAGGATTAATAATTAAGAAAAAGACTTCTATATACTCCTCTGGAAGAAAAAAAGGCATTTGGTGGAAATATAAAGTTGATCCTATGCAACTGGATGCTGTTCTAATTTACGCTAAGGGCGGGAGCGGTAGAAGAGCTGGTCTTTATACAGATTACAGTTTTGCATTATGGAAAGACCAAGAATTAATTAAATTTGCAAGTGCATATTCTGGTTTAACGAATATTGAAATTAAAGAGCTAGATAAATGGATAAGGAAAAATACAATAGAAAAATTTGGTCCTGTTCGATCGTTAAAACCAGAAATGGTATTCGAAATATCTTTTGAGAAAATACAAATTTCAAAACGTCATAAGTCTGGCATAGCAGTAAGATTTCCAAGAATTACAAAATGGAGAAAAGATAAAAAAATCAATGATGCAGATAGCCTAGAGAATGCTTATGAACTGATGAAAAAAATATCATGAAAAATATTAAGCATAATAATTTAATTTCTAAAATTAAACAGTTTTTCTCCGCAAATGGATGGGAGCCACTACCCTATCAGATAGAAACTTGGGAAGAATTTTTAAATGGAGAGAGTGGAATAATACAAGTTCCTACTGGATGCGGCAAAACTTATGCTGCATTAAGGGGACCTTTATCACAGATAGAAGATCCCAAAAATAATAAAAGTGTGAATATATTATTAATAACTCCATTAAAAGCACTAAGTAGAGATCTAAAAAATTCCATACAATTAGCAGCTTTGCATTTTAATAAAGAAATCACTGTTGAAATTAGGAACGGAGATACAACCCCATATGAAAAGAAAAAGCAACTAGCTAAACCACCTAATATTCTTATTACCACTCCAGAGTCTTTATCTCTTTTACTTTCTAACAAAGAATCTAATAATCTGTTCAAGGAGTTGTCATCAATAATTATTGATGAATGGCATGAATTGATGGGTAGTAAAAGAGGAAACCAGTGCGAGTTATCTTTAAGTTGGCTAAGAGGTAATATAAAAAATTTACAAATTTGGGCAATGTCTGCAACTATTGGAAATATTGAAGAAGCCGCAAGAGCAATAGTTGGGATAAGCGCTATGAAACCCAAGATTATAAGTACAAATATTCAAAAAGAGATCGAAATTATAAGTGTTTTACCTGAGGAGGAAACGACCTTCCCATGGAGTGGGCATCTTGGGATTAGAAGTTATTCTTCACTTTTAAAAATCCTTGATAAAAATAAAAGCACCTTAATATTTACCAATACAAGAAACCAATCTGAAAGATGGTATCAATGTCTTAAATTTTTTCTGCCAGAGATGGAAGACAAAATCGCACTTCATCACGGCTCCCTCGACAAAGAAGATAGAAAAAGAGTTGAGGAAGGGGTTAAAGACGGATTAATAAAATGGGTAGTCTGCACCAGCTCGTTAGATTTGGGAGTTGACTTCCAACCTGTAGATCAAATAGTTCAAATTGGTAGTGCAAAGAATTTAGCTAGACTTATCCAAAGAGCGGGAAGAAGCGCTCATAGACCGGGCGGGAAATCAAAAATAATTTTTATGCCTACTAATTCTTTGGAGTTATTAGAGATTAGTGCAATGAGAAGAATAATAAAAAGTGGCATATCTGAGGAAATTAGACTTCCTGAATTATCTTATGATGTTCTTCTTCAACATCTAATAAGTTTGGCATGCGGAAATGGCTTTGATCCGAAAATTGAGAAAGAAAGAATTAAAAATTGCTGGAGTTATAGAAACTTAAAAGATCAAGATTGGAATTGGTGTCTTGACTTTTTAGAATATGGAGGAAAATGTCTTAAAGCATACCCAAAATATAAAAAGATAGTTAAAGAGGAATCACAAAATAATAATGAAAACTTTAAATATTTCGTAAAAGACAAATCTTTAATAAGAATGCATAAGTTCAATATTGGGACAATTACAAGTGACAAATTTGTGAATGTCAAATATATGAAAGGTAAATCTCTAGGTAATTTAGAGGAGAATTTTGCTTCAAAATTAAATCCCGGGGATACATTTTATTTTGCTGGCAAAATGCTTCAATTTGTAAGAATAAGAGATATGATTCTATACGTTAAAAAATCAACAAAAAAAAGTTCTCTAATTCCTGCATGGGTTGGAGGTCAAATGGCAATTTCTGATCTACTTTGTGAGAGTTTGAGAAAAGAAATAGATATATGCAACGAACTAGAAAATTATGATTGCTTAAATCCTGAACTCAATTCATTACGACCAATATTGAAGAAACAAAAAGTTCTTTCAAATATTCCCAAAAAAGATGAATTCCTTATAGAAATATATAAAAACAAGGATTTATCAAATCTTTTTGTTTTTACACTTGATGGCAAATTTGTAAATGAAGGAATTGCATTTTTATGGGCGTTGAGATTGGCAAAATTAAAACAAACTACATTTAGTATTACTGCTAATGATTTTGGATTCAGCTTAACTACTGCAGAAGATTATGATTTTTCCATAATAAAAAAAGAAGCTGATTACTTTTTGAATAACAAAAAATTAGAAGATGATCTAGAAAATGCAATTAATTTTTCAGAATTAACAAAACGTAGATTTAAAAATATTGCTCAAATAAGTGGACTAATAAATCAAAATAATCCAACCAAAACAAAAACTTCTTCACAACTTCAAATAAGTTCAAGTCTTTTCTACGATGTCTTCACTAAATATGAAGAAGGCCATCTTTTGATAAAACAATCGCATCAAGAAGTTAAAGAATATCAATTAGAAAATAAAAGAATATCTAGATCATTAGAAAGATTAAAAAATTTAAAAATGCTGCTAAACGAGATAAAAACTCCAACTCCTTTTGCTTTCCCTTTACTAGTTGAAAGACTTAAAAATACTTTAAGCAATGAGCCAATAGAAAAAAGAGTAGAAAAACTTATAAAAAAATATAGTGATTAAATGAAAAAAAGTTCTTTTACATTTTGTTGGGAAGATACATTGTTAGAGATGCTTCCTTCAAGAGCGTTATTTCTACCAGAAACAAAAGAGTTGTTAATATGCGATATTCATCTTGGGAAAGCTGAGTATTTTCAGCAAAATGGTATACCTCTTACTAATAATTCAGATAAAAACAATTTTGCAAGAATAAAAAAAATAGTAAAAAAATATACTCCTGAAAAGTTAATAATATTAGGAGATTTATTCCACAGCAAATATTCAATAGATAAAACTCTTCAACAAAAAGTTGAAGATCTTCCTGAACTACTAAAAACTAACGTTGAACTAGTCCTAGGAAATCACGATGTAGGTTGTGATATTAAAAACATAAAAATTGTTGATATTAGAAAAACTAAAAATATTACTTTTAGCCATGAACCAGTTAATTTAGAAAATAATAAAACATTGAATATTTGTGGACATTATCATCCAAAAATCTATTTAAAAAACAAAGGATATAAATTATCTTTCAGGTGCTTTGCAATGGATAAGAATAAAAATACTTTATTTTTACCTGCATTTGGAGACTTAACAGGTGGATATCCTTGCAAAAAGTCATTTAAAAAATGGGCGATTGTTTCTGAAGAAGAAATTATCGAAATTAAATCTTAAGAAAAATCCTAGTGTAGGTACTTAAATTTTTCATTTCGATATACCAATTTATACTTAAAAGTCTCGATTATTTTTTTTTCAATTAATTTATTGCTATAAATCAATTTCTACTAGAAATAGAAAAAATAATTTTTTACAGCTAATGACCCTTTCCTTAGCATACAATCCACGTTATAAAAAAAATAAACACATTTTATAGAAATGAAAAAATTAATATCCTTGATTTTATTTCCATTTCTTTTAATTCCATTTGGGGCAAAAGCAAATGATAATTTTTCCGTTGAGATAGAGGCACTTACACTAGTAATGGAGCAATATAAGGAAGATACTGAATCAAGTGTTGAATTAGATATCGAAGACAAAAAGCCAAGTTACATGGCTCTTAAACAAGACGAATGTAATGCAACTGTTGAAGTTACAGAAAAAACAGGCTTAGAGGTTGTAAATACTGAATCTTTCGATGTAAATGTCTGCTTGAAAGAAATCTATAAAGTAATCAACTAAATAAGCAGGTTATAAAAATATAATAAAAACATAAAATTTAAAGAGGTCTTTTACGTAAAGAAGGTAAGACCTCGAGACCTAACAGAAAACTTTGGAACGGGTTCTGTATACCCAATTAATAACTACAATGGAATTGTATAGGTGTAATTAAAAGTACAAAACCTAAAATTATTTTTTTTTAAATAATTATTTCTTCTTTGATAATGTTTGTGATTCTTCTCTAGACATTAAAGCTTCAATTTGAGCAAGAACTTTTTGAAGTTCATCCGTTTTTGTAAGAGATGCTTCTGCTACTTCTCTTAATTTTTCTAACTGTTCTTTAGTTTTATCCATGATAAATAAATTAGAAATTAACCACTTTTAAAAATGGTTTTAATACAGATTTTTCACTCCCACACAGATTCATATTCTCTCTTTTTTTTATAAAGTCAAATAAAATTCCCTTTATTAAAGTTTTATGAGGACTTCCAATTAATTCGTTGTTTATTATTGAAACCATAAGATTACCTGAAATAGAAATATTCTCAAATTATGAAGTAAATACAGGCAATCCTATTGTTGCAGTTGTTATGAGAGCCCCTGCAAAAATCAAGAAAGGTAGAAAAGGGTAGTTTTTCAAAGATAAACTTACTAATTCGAGATAACTATATAGGTATTTATACTGTTTGTCTACCCCTAAGCTTTCTTAAAAAGTAAAAATTATTCTTTTAAAGGTAAAAATTATAAATTAACCAAATTTACCTGATATATATTCCTGAGTAGTTTTTTCTTTTGGAGAGTTAAAAATTTTCTTAGTAGAATCAAATTCGGCAAGATAGCCGACTTTCCCTCCATCACCATCTTCGTATTCAACTGCATTAAAGAAAGCAGTCATATCACTAACTCTTAATGCCTGCTGCATATTATGGGTAACGATTATTATTGTGTAATTCTTCTTAAGTTCGTGCATCGTCTCTTCTATTTTCAAAGTAGAGATTGGATCTAAAGCTGAGCATGGCTCATCCATGAGAATTATTTCAGGCTCAATTGCGATGGTTCGAGCAATACATAATCTCTGTTGTTGTCCACCAGATAAAGAGTAACCACTATCATTTAATTTATCCTTACATTCACTCCATACAGCAGCTTTTCTCAAGGAACTTTCCACTAATTGATCCATATCACCAGTAAAGCCATTGATTCTTGCTCCGAATGCAATATTTTCGTAGATAGATTTTGGAAAAGGATTAGGTTGTTGAAAAACCATTCCGATTCTTCTTCTAACTTCAACTGGATCTACTCTTTTGTCATAGATATTAGTTCCATCAAAGAGGACTGTCCCTTTTAACGAACAATTAGGGATTAAATCGTTCATTCTATTCAAAGCTCTAAGAACGGTTGATTTACCACAACCAGAAGGGCCAATGAGTGAAGTTATATCTCCTGCTTTAAAATTTAAAAAAACATTTTTTACCGCTTCAAAAGTGCCATAACTAATAGAAACATCCTCAAGAGATAAAATGTTTTTCTTTTGCGACTTTTTAGTGTTTTTAATCATTTCATACCCTCTTAGTTTTCTCAGTAAAAGCGGCCAATATCCTTGAAAAAATATTAACTGTTAGTATTGATATCACAAGAATAAAGGAAGCCGCCCAGGCTAGTTTATTCTGTGCATCATAAGGTTCAAGGGCAAAATTATATATCAAGACAGCTAATGAGCCCATCTCGTAAAACAAATCTTCAAAACCTACTATGTAGTAGTAAGAAAATAAAGCAGTAAATATCAAAGGTGCTGTTTCGCCTGCAGCCCTTGCGATTCCAAGCACAACCCCAGTAGCAATAGATCTAAATGCTGTGGGTAAAGTTATTTTTAATATTGTTGTATACATACTTGCTCCTATGCCTAGAGAAGCATACCTTAATTCATTTGGTACTAACTTTAAACCTTCATCAGTAGTTTTTATAACTGTAGGCAACATCAATATTGAAAGAGCCATACCTCCTGCTAAACCACTGTACATACTGCCAAATAAAATTTTTGTTGAAACGATTAAGGCATAAATAAATACACCTGCAATTATTGAAGGAACACCAGCTAAAACATTAACTCCGAATCTAATAAATTTTGAAAAAGATCCTCCGTTTGAATATTCAGCTAGATATATACCACCGCCAACACCTACTGGTATGGAAATAATTGAAGCAATAGTTGTAATTACTAGTGTCCCAATTAATGCAGGATTAATTCCTCCCGCATCTAAATCATCTCCAGGAGGATTTGGTTCTAAAGTAAATAATTCTGGTGTGATTTGAGCTCCCCCTTTAATAAGAATATATGTAACCACAAAAATCAAAGGAAGAATTGCAATGAGTGCACAAAAAACTGATAAAGAAGTAAAGAATTTATCTCCTACATTTCGTGATAGTTTTTTCTGGTAATAAAGAGAATTCATAATCATCTAATATTTGAGACTAAATTTCTTAACTAGCCATTGAGCAAAGATATTAACCACTAAAGATAGGATCATTAGTACAAAAGCCGCATAAAAAAGTGATGAGACCTGACTTCCATCGGCTTCACCAAACTGGTTTGCAAGCATAGAAGAGATGGTATATCCAGGAGATAATAGTGACCAACTAAATGCATTAGAATTTCCAATAATCATCGTTACAGCCATGGTTTCACCCATTGCCCTGCCTAACGCCAATAGAACTCCTGCCATAATTCCTGATAATGCCGCAGGCAAAATTACCGAAAATATAGTTTTCCATCTACTTGCACCAATTCCATAGGAAGCATTCCTAAGCTTTTTGGGAACTTGATTCAGACTATCTCTAGCTATCGAGGTCACTATTGGTAAAAGCATTACCACTAAAATTATTATCGCTAAAAGTGAATTCCGACCTGCAGGCTCCGAACTAAATAAAGGAAGCCAACCAAAGAATTTATGTAAAAAAACAAAAAACTCTCTAAAGAAAGGTTCCATAACAAATATCGCCCATAATCCCAATACGACAGATGGTATAGCTGCTAGTAATTCAACAAATGAACCTACTATTTCTCTGAAAAATTTCGGAACAAAATCCTCTGTAATAAATATAGCAGTTCCAACACCTAAAGGGATAGTAATCAATAATGAAAGAAGAGAAGTAACTAATGTCCCATATATTGCTGTAAAAGCTCCATATTCATCTTTTACTGGATTCCATTCAGAAGTTACTAGAAAATTTAAGCCATACCTTGAAAATGATTCAAATGACTGAAAAAAGACTACTAAAATAATTCCAAAAAGTACTATTGCAACAAGACTAGACAAGGCTAGGGTTGTATTTTTAAAGATTAAATCTATATTTTTTTCAATTCCGAATCTTTTACGATTCTTGAAAAGAGTTAATTTCTCTTCCATTAAAAAAAGAATATCTCTTTAAATCTACTACTAAATATTGGAAAAGACTTTAAGAGGGGTTAAAGGTATATGAAAGTCATGAAAAGTTAACATCCTTAAAATTAACATCTTCAAAAATTTTTTCTTTAACTTTACTTAACCATAGGTGAATATTATTTATTGAGTAGAAACTGAGGGGATGTTTAAATACAGGGAATTCATCTCTCAAATCAAATATAAAGAGGTAATATCTTCCCCTGTATATTTTATTCCTGTTTTGCTTTTATCCATAATGATTATTATTGAAGGTTTTCATATCTTTAATCACAAACAAAATTGCAAAACTAAAGCTGAGTGGATGGAACAATCAGGAATGACTTATGACAGGGAATCAGAAGTGAACTAAAAAATTTAAAATATAATTTATTCGCAGCAACGTTTTCTATTTGAGGAATAATCTGTCAAAGAAGTTATCCATTCCTTGATCAAAAAGAGAGCTTCTTTATTTAAACTGTAATAGACCCATCTACCTTCTTGTCTGTCTGAGATAATACCAGCTTCCTTCAATATTTTTATGTGATATGAAATTCTTGATTGAGATAAATTAGTTAACTTCATAATATCGCAAACACAAACTTCTCCATCCATCATTAGGTCAATTATTTCTAGCCTAAAAGGATCAGAAAATGAAACCATCAACTTAGAAATATTTTCTTTTTTTACTTTGCTAATATCTTTTAACAATTTTAAGGTAATTAAATTTTCTTAAATATAGCTTAAATAAAAAGATTTCATTAATCAAAACATCTTGATACATCAAAATATTTTGATATATAATTTCAATAGAGAATTTTAAAGTGATGAAAATTGGAATTAATGGTTTTGGAAGAATTGGCAGATTAGTTTTCAGAGCATTATGGGATAGAGCTGATATAGAAATAACTCATATAAATGAGGTAGCAGGAGATTCGAATGCCGCTGCGCATTTACTCGAATTCGATTCAGTCCATGGCAGATGGGGGAAAGATATAAAGGTTAAAGAAGAAGAAATAATAATTGAGGGAAAGAAATTAGACTACACATCTTTTAAAAATTATCTTGATGTTCCTTGGGAAAAATCTTCTGTAGATATTATTTTGGAATGTACAGGAAAGAATAAAAAGCCAGACAAACTAAATCCCTATTTTGATTCTCTAGGGATGAAAAGAGTAATAGTAGCTTGTCCAGTTAAAGGAGTTGTTGCAGAAGCCGAATCACTTAATATTGTTTACGGTATAAATCAAAGTCTTTACGACCCTTCCAAACATAAATTAGTAACTGCTGCATCTTGCACTACAAATTGTTTAGCTCCAATAGTAAAGGTAATCAATGAAAATTTTTCTATTAAGCACGGCGCTATAACAACTATTCACGATGTTACCAACACTCAAGTTCCTGTAGATTTTTATAAAAGTGATTTGAGGAGAGCAAGAGGATGTATGCAAAGTTTAATCCCTACTACCACTGGATCTGCTAAAGCTATTGCTGAGATCTTTCCAGAATTAAAAGGAAAATTAAATGGGCATGCAGTAAGAGTTCCTCTACTTAATGGCTCTTTAACTGATGCAGTTTTTGAATTAAATAAAGAAGTGACAACTGAACAAGTAAATTTGGCACTAAAGGAAGCTTCAGAAACTTATTTAAAAGGAATTCTTGGCTACGAAGAAAGACCTTTAGTTTCTGCAGATTATGTAAATGACTCCAGAAGTTCAATAGTTGATAGTTTATCAACGATGGTTGTTAATTCAAATTTATTAAAGATATACGCTTGGTATGACAATGAGTGGGGTTACAGCTGCAGACTTGCAGATCTTACTGAATATGTAATCAAAAAAGAGATTTAATTTATGTCTTTATGAAGTTATCTAATATTCAACAATATAGTGTTGTAACAGCAAACTATTGGGCGTTCACGCTTACTGACGGCGCATTAAGATTATTAGTTGTTGGTCACTTTCATGAGCTAGGTTACACAACTCTACAAATTGCTTTACTTTTCCTTTTTTATGAGTTTTTTGGAATAATTACTAATCTTTATGGTGGCTGGATAGGAGCAAGATATGGATTAAGGCTTACTTTATGGATTGGGACTATCCTGCAAATCATCGCTCTTTTTATGCTTATTCCAGTTAAGGAAGATTGGCCGGTAATTTTTAGTGTCGCATACGTTATGGTTGCTCAAGCAGTTAGTGGAATAGCAAAAGATTTAAACAAAATGAGTGCTAAAAGTGCTGTTAAGACAGTAGTCCCAGAGACAAATGATGGCAATGATACTGGCCAAAAACAACTTTTTAAATGGGTTGCTATTTTAACTGGATCTAAAAATGCTCTTAAGGGAGTTGGTTTTTTCTTGGGTGGACTTTTATATAAGTTATTTGGATTCAATAATGCTGTAGGAATTATGGGTTTTGGACTCTGCTTAGCCTTTTTATTGACATTAATTTTACCTGGAGAAATTGGCAAGATGAAAACCAAACCAGCTTTTAATGATCTTTTTTCAAAATCAAATGCAATAAATATTCTTTCTGCAGCAAGATTCTTTCTTTTTGGAGCAAGAGATGTTTGGTTTGTTGTAGCTCTTCCAGTATTCCTAGATATGGCATTTGGTTGGGACTACATGGAAATAGGATTATTTCTTGGGGCCTGGGTAATAGGTTATGGAATTGTTCAGGCTTCTGCTCCAGCAATTAGAAAGATATGGGGCCAGAAAGAAAGTCCAGAACGTAAAGCTATCCAATTTTGGAGTGCCGTATTAATGGTAATACCATCTTTGATAGGAGTCGCATTATGGAGAGAAAGTTCTCCATCAATAGCAATAATTTTAGGACTTACTATTTTTGGATTTGTTTTTGCAATGAATTCCTCTACACATTCTTATATGATTTTGGCCTACTCTGATAATGAAAAAGTCAGTTTAAATGTTGGCTTCTATTACATGGCAAATGCTGCTGGAAGACTAGTTGGAACATTACTATCTGGCTTACTATTTATGATTGGGAGAAATCCGAGTATTGGTCTTCAATATTGTCTTTATTTTTCATCACTTTTAATATTCTTATCTTGGATTTCGAGTCTTAAATTACCATCAATCAAACAAAGCTTATCAGCTCCATAAAGACTAATTTTTAGGAATTAGAATATTTTAATGGCAAAAATATCCTTAATTGAACTTGCAAAAACTTTCCTAAAAATTGGTATTTTAAGTTTTGGAGGACCCTATGCTCATATTTCCTTATTCGAAGATGAACTTATAAATAATAAAAAATTGATATCAAATCAATCTTTTGAAAAAGGTATTGGATTATGTCAAATACTTCCAGGACCAATATCTACTCAATTGGCAATATATATAGGTCTTAAAATAAATGGTTATCTTGGTGGATTGATATCAGGTATAAGTTTCATTATCCCAGGATTCATTTCAGTATTAGCTCTTAGTTTTTTTTGGCAAATTGGTTCTGGATCAAAATTCTTAACAGATTTAATTTATTTTAATCCGCCTATTATTGCAGGGATAATTTTTTCATTCTCATTAGTTCTATTAAAAAAAAGATTAAAGTTTGATCGAATATTATTCTCCAGCTCAATATTATTTCTACTTATATTCGCTAAATACAATAGTATTCAATTTCCACTCATAACAATTCTTAGCATTGCAGGATTGATAAATATATTTTTAAAGAAATTCAAAAATATTTTTTATAGCTTGGTCCCTTTATCTATATTTTCAACAACCTCATTTTTGATTAGCTCGGTCTTTTTAGATGTATCAAAGTTTTATAATTTTTTAAGAGAGTCTATAAACTCAAAGTTTTTAGTAGATTACCTTAATCTGTTTTTTTTCTTCTTTAAATCGGGACTTTTTATTTTTGGAGGTGGATTAGTAATCATTCCTCTTATGAGTGATTATGTTGTCTCGCAAGGATGGTTAACAAATAATGAATTTATAGATGGAATAATGATTGGCCAGATAACACCTGGTCCTGTCTTATTAACTACAAGTTTTATTGGATATAAAGCAGGTTTTTCAATTGGAGGTATTAATGAGGCTTTAAAATATTCATTTATATCAACTTTTGCAATTTTTTTACCAAGTTTTATTTTGATTTTTGTTTTTGGAAAAGGCTTAATAAAAAACAGAATTAAATCGATTAATTACTTTATCGAAGGAGTGATCAATACAATTCCTGGAGCAGTTATTTTCTCTGGATTTAATTTAATTGAAGATAGTTTTTCATCAAAATTCTTTTTAATTAGCTCTATTTTTATAATTTTAATCTCTACACTATTATCTTTTTTTAAAATAGTTCCAACATACATACTTATCCTTTTTTCTTTAATATTAGGTTTATCAAAATATTTATTTGCATAAAAAAAGGAGGAAATAAATTCCCCCTTTTAAATGTTTTTCTTACGGTTTATTTACCGATTCTTTTTACAGCAGCTCTTGATTTCTCAAGAATATCGCCTTTTAAAGGAACAAAGCCTAGTGATGGAGCTTTATCTTGATACTCATCACTTAACAATGTATTAAAGGCTTGTTTGATAGCTTTAGTGTTTCTACCATTACCTTCTTCATAGGCAAGTATCCATGTTAATGAAGCTATAGGATATGCTCCTTTTGCAGTTGGATTAGGATTTTTACCTGCAAGATTTTCATCTAGAGTAATACCATTAAGAGCCTTAGCTCCTGCTTCTACAGATGGTTTTAGAAATTCACCTGAAAGATTTTGAAGTGCAGCAGCTTTAACATTACCTTTAATATAAGACTGGTTAACATAACCAATTGCACCAGGAGTATTTTGAATTACACCAGCAACACCTGAATTACCTTTAGCACCAACGCCTGCTGGCCATTTAACAGATTTACCAGTTCCTAAAGTCCAAGTTGGTGAAAAAGCTTCCATGGAGTTTGTAAAGGCTTTAGTTGTACCTGATCCATCAGAACGATGTGCCCAAGTTAATTTACCAGCCTTACAGCCAACTTCCTTCCAGTTCTTGATCATACCCATAGCAACTTGTACTGCTTGCTCTTGAGTAAGTTTCAAATCACAATCATAGTTATAACCAAAAGCAATAGTTCCTCCAACCATAGGAATCTGAACTAATCCTCTTGTTACCTTCGCTATATCTTTAGCCTTCATAGGATCATCAGAAGCACCGAAGTTTACAGTTTGATCAATAAAAGCTTTTCTTCCAGAGCCTGAACCAACAGCCTGGTAATTTACTCTTGGTCCGCCTGAAGAGG
This sequence comes from Prochlorococcus sp. scB243_498I20, assembly GCA_000635015.1. Taxonomy (GTDB): domain Bacteria; phylum Cyanobacteriota; class Cyanobacteriia; order PCC-6307; family Cyanobiaceae; genus Prochlorococcus_A. The sequence goes on along the minus strand of JFMR01000045.1, from coordinate 290,471 downwards.
CTAAATCTTTGAACCAACGAGTGTAAATTTTGGCAGGAAATGATGCTCCAGCACCACTTAATCTAGTTCTAGCAGAAACACTTGTGCCAGGAACACTTGTACCAGCAGCAATGGCTACTGCAGAAGTGAGAACCAAAGCTTTCTTAGCTATGTTCATGGATGTCATGATTAAATGAAAGACTACATATATATAGCACCGAAATTATACACAAATACTTATTAATTGAAATTTTATCCTGTGGTTAATTAGTTTTTAACCCCTTCTTAAACTAAATATAAAATTGACTTTTTTTCGTTTTGTTTCAAAAATATTTTGGAATAAACATAGTATAGTTTTTAACTTTTATTAAAAAAAATCTCGAAATAAATAAACATTTTTGGATTTAATTTAAGGGAAGTTTAAGATCTCTTTAAATTTTACTTTTTGACTTTATTTCTTACCCGTTTCTTAACCTAAATTCGTTCTCATAAATTTGGATATTTATCCATTTTTACGTGTTGAGGTTTATGAAACTTTTTCAAAAATTAATCGCTGCTCCTGCCATTATTTCTATGGCATCAGGTTTGGCAGTGAACGCCACTGAGATCAATTCAACAGATCTTAGTGACTATTCAAACTCTAACAATCTTGTATCTTTAAGTGATTTCAAATCAGATACTTTATTTCCAGGAGATTGGGCTTACGATTCTTTGAAGGGTCTTACAAATAGTCCAAGGTTCAATGGCAACTCAGTCTCTCGTTTAGAAGCTGCTGCTGAATTAAACAATCTAATTGCAGGTGGTGAAGGCTTGATGAATGGAGCTGCAATAGACAGGTTAAGTGATGAACTTGGTGCAGAGTTAGCAATTATGAAAGGAAGAGTGGATGGCCTTGAAGCTCGTGTTAATGGAATAGAAGCTGGAGGTTTTTCTGAAACATCCACTGTATCATTCAGTGTCAAAATGGCAGTCGGTGCTGTAGATGGTTTGGGTGCTACAACAGCTCTACCTGATGGCAACCAGACTGTTCAAGCTCAATACGCTTTTGATACTAAAATAAAAACTAGTTTTACTGGTGATGATTCATTAGAAGTAGCCATCGATTCTGGTTCCACTACTGCAGGCCCAGTTGATGAATTTGGCCTTAACAACACAGCCGACGCACTAAAAGTTGATGGTGTTGCATACAAATTCCCTATCGGGGATAGCCTTACAGCTATGGTTGCTGACAACAAGGACGGATCCTCAATGTTTACAGTAGCTTGTGCTTATGGCGGACCATCTGACACTCTTGATGATTGTGGTAACGTAAACGCTGTTATTGATAACGGCGGAGCTATGGCTGGAGCTGAGTATGACTTCGGTAATGGCTTTACTGCTGCTATCGGTTATGCAGGAAATGAAACAGACCTCATGGCTAAAGAAGGTATTGATGCTTACGGTGCTAATGCTGCTTACACAGGTGACAACTACGGAGTTTCTGTAACTTACGGTTTAATTGAAACTGGTACATACGGTGTAAACGAAAATACTTACACAGCATTAAATGGTTACTATTCATTTGATAACGGTTTAAATGTAAGTGCTGGTTATGAATTTGGTGATATCGGTGGTGCTGCTGCATCTGCTGATGAGTCAATCAACTACTTCCTTGGATTAAACGGAGAAGTAGGTCCAGGAGAACTTGGTGCAGCTTTAGGTACATCTGGTGGTCAAATCGAGAACCAAACAGAAGAGCTAATGTATGAAGTTTATTACTCATACCCATTAAATGACGGTATGACAATAACACCACTTGTTTTCATCAAGGAGAAAGCAGCAACTACAACTCCAGATCAAACTGGAATTATGGTTTTAACATCATTTAAATTCTAAATTAAATCATAATTTAGAAATCTTACACACACTAAAAAGACCTGCAAACTGCAGGTCTTTTTTTTTATAAGTTTTTAACTTTAAATAGTTCTTAATAAATTAATTTTCTTTTCTTAACTTATAAAAGTAACTATGTAAGAGTATTTTTGTTAAGCACTAAATGAAAAAAAAATTAGCTGCTGCAAGTTTTTCTACATTACTTGCAATCGTCGCCTCCTCTACAAGTAGCGGTTTTGCAAATTGGAATACAAAATACTGGGCCAATGAAAAAAACTTCAACAGAATTTCTTCATTCAATGTAAGTGATAATTTACCAGAGGGATCAAAATCTACAACCAAAACGTCTTCAGAAGTAGTTACAGCATCAGAAGATGGAAAGACATTGATGTATACAGATAGCGATCTAGGAGTAGTAGGTTTAGTTGATATCTCAGACCCTGCGAAACCTAAAGCATTGGGTGTTGTTGAAATGGAAGCAGAACCAACTGGAATTGCAGCACTTGGAAACAATGCTTATATAGGTTCGAATACATCCGAAAGTTATACAAATCCTTCTGGAGCATTAGTTCAATATAATTTAGATACAAGAAAAGCGGTAAAAGAATGTGATTTAGGTGGGCAGCCTGATAGCGTTTTTGTTTCACCAGACGGAACATTTCTAGCTGTCGCTATAGAGAATGAGAGAGATGAAGAATATAAAAATGGATTTATCCCACAATTAGATGAGGAAGGTAAACAAATTAATCCTCCTGGTTATGTTTCTCTTGTGAGGTTAAACAAAAGAGGAAAAATACGATGCAATTCAATAAAAAAAGTTGATTTAACAGGATTATCTGAAATAGCTCCTAGCGATCCCGAACCAGAATTTGTTGCTATCAATGATCTTGGTGAAACAGTTGTCTCTCTTCAAGAAAACAATCATCTTGCAGTAATTGATAAAGATGGAAATGTAATTTCACATTTCTCGGCAGGAGTTGTAAAACAAATGGCAGGAATGGATACAAAGAAAGATGGAGCACATAAATTTAAAAGCAAACTAAAGAATGTAAGAAGAGAGCCCGATGGTCTTACTTGGATTGATAATGACCATTTTGCAACAGCAAATGAAGGCGATTACAAGCATATTGATCCAAATCAGGCAAAAAGAGGTGGTTCAAGATCCTGGACTATTTTTAAAAAAGATGGAACAGTAGTTTATGAAGATGCAAATAGACTAGAAAGAGCAATTGCACAAATAGGTCATTTCCAAGATGGGAGAGCTGGTAAAAAAGGTGTAGAACCTGAGTCAGTTACATTCTCTAAAATTGATGGAACACCATATTTATTCGTTGGAGCAGAAAGAGCAGGAATAGTAGCTGTTTACGACATAACAGAGCTAAATCAACCTTTGCTTACTCAATTACTTCCATCAGGCATTGGACCAGAAGGATTTGTTGCTATTCCTGATAGAGGTCTAATCGCATCAGCGAATGAAAAAGACTACAACAAAAAAGAACCAGGTTTATCTTCTCATGTAACTATTTATCAACTCCAAGACGCACCAGCTTCTTACCCCCACATAACAAATGAAAATGGTCTTGAATTTGTATCTTGGGGTGCGATAAGCGGAATGGTAGCTGGTGATGACGGTAAAATTTATGCTGTAAATGATGGAACTTTCAAAACTCAGCCAAGAATTTATGTTATTGATCCTTCATCTTCGCCAGCACTATTAGAAAGAGCTATAGATATAAAGCTAGATGGTAAAACAGCATTATTTATGGATCAAGAAGGTATTACTACTGATGGTAATGGTGGATTCTACATTTCTACTGAAGGAATCAAGAAAAAGCTAGATGAACATCCTCCTGCTATATACCATGTAAGCTCAGATGGTGAAATTTTAGAGAAGATAACTCCACCACCTTCATATCTTAATTATGCTAAAAACCCTGGTTTTGAAGGCATAACAAGAAATGGGGATATTCTTTATATTGCTCAACAAAAACCTTGGGGTGATGATACTTTGAATACTACTAAGATCCTTTCCTATAACTTAAAAACTAAACAGTGGGGTGCCGTAAATTATCAATTAGATAGGATCAAAAAAGGTGGAGTTGGTATTTCAGAATTGACTTACCATGACGGGGCACTTTATGTAATCGAAAGAGATAGTTTCTATGGAAAGAAAGCAAAATTAAAAGCTATATATAAAATAGATTTAGATGATGTCATTTTCGAAGGTCTTCAGACTAGTGTTCCTCCAAGACTTTATCCCTTAGTTGAAAAAGAGTTAGTTACTGATCTAAAACCAGTAATGAAATCTACGGGTGGGTTTATCCTTGAAAAGGTTGAAGGTTTAGCAATAACAAACGGCGGGCAAGCATGGATTTCAACTGACAACGACGGGACTGGAAAGAAATCAACTGGTGAAACTCTTTTCCTAAATATCGGGAAAATCTAGTTAAAACTACTAAATAAAAGTCACCTTTTCTAAGGTGGCTTTTTTTGCAGGTCTTATAATTAAAAAAAGTTAAAAAATGAAATACCTAATATTTATTATTTTATTCATCGCCCCAGTTAAAGCTGAAACAAAATATTATTGGCAAGGTGTCAGGCATTATTTAAATCGCCCCAAACTAATGATAGAAGCATGCAAAGATATGAAAGAAGAAAACGACATTGGAACATCTGCTTTCGAAAGTATGTACATGCCAACATTACCTGATAGGCTTTGGTTAGCTATTGGCAAAAGAGATTCTTATTGGGCAGATGACTCCAAAGAAGGAAGCATTCTTTTTACAAGAGAAGGGGTTTTGAATTTAAAAAAATTTATTGCAGAAAAATCATGTCCTAATATTTTTTAAATTTTCCCTATAAATCTGTATTAAGAAACGGAAAGATAGTTTCAATAATCGCTCCACCATCTTTATGATTAAATGCCTTTATAAAACCTTTATTGTTATTAATTATTTGTTTTGTAATTGAAAGACCTAAACCACTTCCACTTTTCTTATATTTAGTCCTTGATGGATCTCCACGATAAAAACGAGAAAAAATGTCATTTGATTCATTTTCTTCTAATCCAATACCTTTGTCTCTAACTCTTATAACAACAGAGCTATCTCTCTTAAAAATTTCAATTTGTATGCCCTCTTTTGTTGGGGAATAACGAATAGCGTTATCTAAAATATTTATAAATGCTCTTTTTAAATTTTCAATATTCCCAGATATATAATATTTTGTTGGAGAAAATAAATTTATTTTTATATCCTTTTTTTCTGCAAGCGGTTTTAGTGTTTGCCAAGATTCCATAATCAAATCTGAAATAGATATTTTTTTGTTTTTATTAAAATCTTCGCTACTTTCTAGCTTAGAAAGCTCTAAAGTCTCTTCGGCCATTTTTCTTAATCTTTTTGACTCTTTCTTAAGTCTTTTAACAAGATACCTATCCTTTTTTGATACTACTGATTCAAGTCTTTCCCCAATTAAGATAAGTGATGTAAGAGGAGTTTTCAGTTCATGAGACACATCATTAATTAATTGATTTTGTCGTTTTTTTATCGATTCAATTGATAATTTACTTTCCAATAATATTAAATAATTCTTTTTCCTTCCTCTAACAATATTTACCGAAATGGGTACTCCCGCAATTATGAAATCAAGGTTGAATGGGAAATCTTTTTTTCTTAAATATAGAATTTTATTACTAAGTACTTCAAGCTCATTAATATCATTAATTGCTTTTCCAATAACATCTTTATATTTGATAACCCTAATAAGAGATAAAGCTTTCTGATTGATAAATTTTATTGTTAGATCAGATGATAAGATTATCCACCCTTGCGATGAATAATCTAACCAAGACAACACTTCTTGAGGTTTAATTTTATCAAATGGGAAATCAATAGTTTTTTTATACTTATTTTTATCAACTTCAAATTTTTTTTCTTTTGATTGAGAAAAATGCTTGACTTTTATTTTCCACTTCTGATGTAAAAAAAATAATACTTCTTGTAGTGTTTTCATTTTCATCCAAACTTATATCCAAAACCTCTTACAGTTTTAAGAAACTTTGGAGCTGAGGGATCTTCTTCTAATTTCTCTCTGAGCCACCTAACATGAACATCTACAGTTTTAGTATCACCAATAAAGTCAATTTCCCATATTTTTTCAAGTATTAAATCCCTTGACCATACTCTTTTTGGATTTTTCATAAATAACTCTAATAATTTAAATTCTTTTGGAGATAATGTTATTTCTCTATCAAAAGAAGTTACCCTACATTCTTCCAAGAACATTTTTATATGATTAAACTCGAGAACAGTTTTTGAGTTTTCTATATATTTTTTATTACGTTTAGATCTTCTTATTAATGCTCTAGATCTAGCAATTAATTCATTTAAACCAAAAGGTTTTGTTAAATAATCATCTGCACCAACCTCTAATCCAAGAACCCTGTCTGATTCATTATCCTTAGCACTCAAAATTAGTATGGGTGTATAGTCTTCATCATTTCTTATTTTTCTACATAACTCTAATCCATTTAGTCCTGGCAACATTAAATCTAGAATTATTAGGTCAACATCTTTTTTAATATCATTATTAATAAAATCTAAGGCACTTAAACCGTCTTTGAAACTTGATACTTTAAAACCTTCGCTGATCAAGGTTTCACTGACAGTAAGCCTAATACTCTTATCATCCTCTACAAGAAGAATTCTTGAGTCTTGCAAACTTTTATGATCTTTAATAGCCATTTAAAGTTCCAACAATTTTATTTTATATAATCAAAATAATTTGATCTAATTATTTCATAATTAATTTACATTGAATTATTATCTTTTTTATTTAATCTTATTTCCTTGTTAATTTTCCCTTAAACCCTTTTATCTATATTTAGATTGTCTCTTTAATCTTCCTCACACAAAATATTAAAGAGACAAATTTATTGAATTTCATAATAGATATTAAAACTAATATCCCATCGAAGCGTAATAATAATCGTCATCTTCATCTATATTTCTCACTACCCATTCTGGCGGAAAGTCACCAATTTTTACATATTGATAAAGCTTATCAACATCTGGATCGTAATAAGTATCGTTGATTTTTGGATCTTTGACTACTTTGCTCGGATGCATAAAAAAATTATTTCTACTCTTTTTTTATAGATTATTTAGTTTAAAGCAGCTTTAAATCTCATTTAAATATTTTCATTTGATCTAGTTAACATAGGACTAATTTAACTTGTAATTAGTCTTGATTGTTTTAATTACCGATTTTTTCGGATCTTTATTTGGATAACAATTAACAATTCTATATTTTCCGCCTTTTCTATCTGTCTCAACAAGAGTAAATTGAACAAATTTTACTTTATCAGCACTTGAAAAATCTTTGACTTCTATTTTGATGATTTCTTCATTTTTACTATCAATTATTCTGGATTTACCTCCACAAAGACGAACAGCAGTTTCTTCAGTTACATAAAATAATTTTTTTTCATCATTAATGGATGATTTACCTTTCGTAATCGAAATTTCATCTTTTGTAATGGATAATTCATCTTGGGTAAAGGATAATTCATCTTTTGAACTGCAAGAAGTAAGGATAAGAATAAAAAAAACCAGTAGCTTATTCATATTTTTTTTAAATGATAAATTCACTTGTAATTGCTTTTAATTGTTTTTTATTTAGTTGGGTAAGATAGCTATGAATTTCATTTCTAAATAATCTGTCTTCAACTCTTTTACTTTCAAGAATTGAAAATGTAATGAAGTTAATAAGTTGATTTTTGTTCATGTTTCTTTTTTAGGTCTCTATTGTTAACTTCTAATTAAATTCTTATTAAATAAAACTTTTGACTATTAGGAAAAATATCTAATTTAGAAATTTAAAAATTTTTTTAAACAAATTTATTTTTTACTTAATAACTTCTTAATCCAATAATCTTAGGTTATAAAAATATTTTATATTTTTACGCCTTTAATATTGAAGACAATAATATAAAAAAGTAATAAATGATAAAAAAAAATTCACCCTCTCTAGAAAGCTCAAAACAAACAAACCATAAAGAGCAAATCAACCATTTTTATCAAGAAGGTTTTAAAAGAGATAATAAATTCATTTTGGATGATTCGGAATTTATTGAAAATTACAATAACGCCCTTAAATCACCACAATCAAGAAGATTGTATAAAGATGCAGAGAATGAAATTCATTTGGACTCAATTGAGGCCCAGAATATTTTACCTCTAGATAAAATTTCTATTTAAAATTTTATTAAAAACTACTTTTAAAGATTTTTTAAATATATCTTAAATCCGAACTTCTTTTTTTAATGTTAGTTTACTTCTACGTTCATCCAATTTATTTGGACGCATGATATGAGAATAGGGAACGGGATTCTCATTAACTGCATAAGATCATGAATGAGCTCTCTCAAATAAGAGAAAAAATTACAAAAGCCAAGAGGCTTTATGAAGCCCAAATCTTGGCAACTAAAAATGGAGAAGTTACTCCATATAGAAGATCAGTCTTTGAAGAAAGAATTAGGGAAGCACAAAAAGAAATGAGATCGCAAGACACCAAAAAATAAATTCTTTTGTAAAAATCTAGTTTATATCAGCTACATTCTTGAAGAAATCACAGTAAGCCATTAATTCTGATTCTGTTTCAATTTTTAGATTTAAATCATTAATTGCTTTCTTGGTATCAATTCTGTAGCCATACCAATCTAGACAAACTTCTCTCTGCCTTTGGGTTTCAGAAACCTTTTGAGTACCTATTTTGTTTGAGTTACTAGTACAACTCGCAAGGAAAATAGTTGAGAGAGCTAGTAGTGGGAATAGTAGTCTTTTCATTTGTTAATCACAACAACTTTCCGATGTTGCTGAAGAAGTCCAAGATGATTCTTCCATTGTTGAAAGGTCAACTCTATGCGTTGCCATCCAGTCACCATTAGCTTCCACAAACTTTTGAACATTACCTTCTGGAGCTTGATGAATAACAATAACTTTTTGAGGATCTTCCTTACTTACTCCTCTAAAAAGTGGCTTAATAAGAAATGCAGAATGTCTTTTATCAGCTTCCGCACTATCAAATATTGCTACCCATTCATCGAAAGTGCTTTCGATTTTAAAAGTAAAAACAGATGTTATAGAACAAGACATAATAAAATATTATTTGTAGCCATAAAATAAGTCTGTTTAATTAAGGTTTGGTTAATTATCTTTAAACGGAATTAAAATACCTTTTTTTTCAAATTTGAGCCAACCTTTTTTTTCTAGTATTTTTAAATTTCTAGTTACGGTTACTCTTGTTGAAGAAATTGAATTACCGATAATTTTATGGGTTAAATTAAATTCTTTTAAATTTAGATAAATATGTTTATCTTTTTTTAAGCCAATTATTGAGGATAAGTATAAAAGAAATTCTTTTAGTTTTTCTTCTGATTCTTTTATATTACTTATTAATAAAAGTTTTTCCAATTGATCAATTCTTTTTAGACTTTTTGCTAATAAGTCTGTAGATGAAAAAAATAGCCCTCTTTTAATTGTTTTAATTTCGCAATTTGTCAACGCAATTAATTTAATATTTTCGTAGTTACATAATTCCAAATTTATTACAACATTTTCATTTATTATCCCAACAATACTTTTCTTTTTCTTGATTTTTGATTCCATTATTAATATTCCTGATTTGACTTCTAGAATTGTATTTTCTTTAAATTCTATATTTTGCTTTTCAGGAATTATCATATTTATTTCTTAAAATGCTTTCACCCTAAATTTATAAAGTTAAAAATAAATTAAAAATTATTTAATTCCCTAATAAATCTGATTAAAAATTGACTAACTCAAAATAAAACAATTAATCAGAATTTAAACTCTTTTTGGGAAAAAGTTAATCTCTTTAGAGCAAGTTAAATATGGAGAATAAATTCAACACTAATGAGAAATTTTTTAAAGGTAGTCTTAGGGCTATCAATAATCAGTGCAAGTATTTCAAGTTGTGGAAACAAATCAAATGATTTAATTGGAGATTTAGATTTATCTGATTGCAATCCAAATAATACTGTTGACAGCAAATATTGTGATCGAGATGGAGATTTTCTCGCAGACCTACCCCTTTCCGAAGATGAATGGATAGATCCTGAAACCATTGTGTTCTCATATACACCTGTTGAAGACCCCTCCGTTTATGCAAAAGTTTGGGAAGATTTTGTAATACATATGTCTAAGGTGACTGGTAAAAAAGTAACTTTCTTACCAGTTCAATCTTATGCTGCTCAAGTTGAGGCAATGAGATCTGGACGTCTTCATGTAGCAGGAATTAATACTGGAAGCAATACAGTGGCAGCAGCATGTGCAGGAGCAGTTCCATTTGGAATGATGGCTAAAAAAGATTTATCTTACGGTTATGAAATGGAAATTATTGTTCCTTCTGATAGTCCAATTAATTCTCCTGCAGATTTAAAAGGTAAAAAAGTTACATTTACATCTAAGACATCTAATTCAGGATTTAAAGCACCATCGGCCATTCTTAAAGGAGAATTTGGTCTTGAGGCAAATAAAGATTTCACCCCAGTCTTTTCTGGCAAGCATCAAAATTCAATAATGGGTGTTGCAAACAAAGATTATGAAGTAGCACCAATTGCTAACTCAGTTCTTACAAGAATGGATGCAAGAGGTGTTGTTGATTCTTCTAAAATAAGAACTATTTATAAATCCCAAACCTTCCCAACGACAGGTTATGCTCATGCTCATAATCTACATCCAGCTGTAGTTGCAAAAGTAAAGCAAGCTTTTTACACCTATAACTGGGATAATTCAACATTAGATAAAGAATTTAAAAAGGCTGATAGATTCATTTCAATAAGTCACAAGCACGATTGGGATGTTATTAGAAAAATAGATAAGGCTAATGGTGTTGTTTATGATTGCAAATAAAAATTTTTAATCATAAATAAAATCAGACTTAATGCTTAAAACAATAAACCTCAAAAAGGTTTATCCAAATGGAGAAGAGGCGCTTAAAGGAATAAACCTAGAAATTCCTAATGGGCAAGTAGTTGCTCTTATCGGTCCTTCAGGTGCTGGTAAAAGTACTTTTATTAGAACAATAAATAGATTAGTTGAGCCCACTTCAGGGAAAGTTTATTTCGCTAATGAAAAAAATGACATTACTTCTTTAAATAAATCTAAATTAAGAAAAATAAGAAGACAAATTGGAATGATTTTCCAGGAATTTGCTTTGGTAGAAAGATTAAGTGTAATGGAAAATGTCCTTTCCGGTAGATTAGGTTACGTAGGATTTTGGAATAGTTTTTTCAGGAAATTTCCTCAAAAAGATATTGAAGAAGCATTCCGTCTGCTTCAAAGAATTGGACTAGAGCATATGCTTGATAAAAGAGCCGATGAATTGTCAGGAGGGCAGAGGCAAAGAGTAGGAATTGCTAGAGCTTTGATACAAAATCCAATGTTACTTTTAGTAGATGAACCTACAGCTAGTTTAGATCCCAAAAATTCCAAGCAAATTATGCGATTAATATGCGAGTTATGTAAGGAAAGAAATCTTGCTGCGATTATAAATATTCATGATGTTTTTCTTGCTCAGAATTTTGCAGAAAGAATAATAGGTTTAAAAGCTGGAGAAATTGTTTATGATGGCAAGCCAAGTGGCTTATCAGAGACAATACTTACAAAAATATATGGAGAAGAAGACTGGTCTAAAACTGTAGCAAATTAGGTATATTAAATGAATGATAAGAAAGTAATTTGGAAAAGAAAACCGTTAATAAAAAATAGGTTATTAAGAATTGGATTAATTTTGCTAATTAGTACTTACTTATTATCTGTTTTCCTAACTACCGAAATTGATTGGCAAAGAATTCTTGAAGGGATCCCAAGGGGTAAAATTTTTATATTTGCTTTTTTCCCTCCAGATTTCATAACTAGATCTGATGAGATTTTGGCAGGTATTTTTGAAAGTCTATGGATGACTATTGTTGCAACTATTGTGGGGATACTTATTTCTATACCTGTATCCTTAGGGGCGGCTAAAAACATAGCCCCTAAATTCGTTTATTTCTTATCAAGAGGAGTTATCACATTATCGAGGAGTTTTCAGGAAGTTATCCTAGCAATATTTTTTGTTAAGTTAATGGGTTTTGGACCTTTTGCTGGGATGGTAACTCTGAGTTTATCGACAATAGGGTTTTTCGCTAAATTATTATCTGAAGATATTGAAGAAATAAATAAATCCCAAGCTGAAGCAATCAAATCTACTGGCAGCAGTTGGTTTCAATGGGTTAATTATGGTGTCCAGCCTCAAGTTATGCCAAGATTTATTGGATTATCTTTATACAGATTGGATATTAATTTTAGAGAGTCTGCGGTAATTGGAATTGTTGGGGGAGGAGGTATTGGTTCTACCTTAAATACAGCTTTTGATAGATATGAATTTGAGACTGCAGCGGCTGTTCTTATCGTAATTATTTCTATCGTGATGATTGTTGAATATACATCTAGTCATCTCAGGAAATTAATAAAGTAATGCCAATAATAAAACAAAAGGATTACAAAACCTGGAAAAAATTTGATCGAAAAAGAGATTTACAAAACTGGCTTTGTTGGTTCTTAGGTACTTTAATTTTTAGCTTTTGTTTCGGTCTGATTAGTAGTAAAACAATCTGGTTTTATGTATTTGATTCACATAATGAGGCTTTAGATCTTTTAGGTAGGATGTTTCCTCCAGAAACTAATTATTTCTTAACTTTAATAAAACCTATTTGGGATACTTTAAATATCGCGACTATTGGTACAACGATTGGAACTTTAATTGCAATACCATTAGCTTTTTTATCCGCAAACAATACTACCCCAAGTAAAAAGTTTTTAAGACCTTTAGCCTTATTTTGCATAGTTTCAAGCAGATCAATTAATTCAGTAATCTGGGCATTACTTCTGGTTGCAGTTGTCGGCCCGGGAGTCTTGGCTGGCATAATTGCTATCGGATTAAGATCGATAGGATTTTGTGGAAAATTACTTTATGAAGCTATAGAGGAAATTGATGAAAACCAAATTGAAGCTATTGAGGCAACAGGGGCAAATAAAGCACAAATTATGACCTTTGGCATAGTGCCTCAAATTCTCCCAGCATTTACGAGTATTTCTATTTATAGGTGGGATATAAATATTAGAGAAGCAACTGTTGTTGGCTTAGTTGGAGCAGGAGGTATAGGGATAGAATTAGATGCTCAAATAGGAGACTTAGCTTGGGCTAAGGTATCAGTTATTTTATTAGCAATAGTAGTGACGGTAGTTTTTAGTGAATGGATTACAGCAAAAATAAGGAGATTTATTCTATAGAATAGATTCAATACTATTTTGTTTAATGGAGCTAAATACTTTCTTACTTATCTTATTAGTCATAGCAAATTTTACAAATTTATATCTGACTCATTTCAAAAAAAAGAAAAAATGATAGTTTTTACAATTTAAATCAACCTTCATTTTGCTTAACCTTTTATTAATTTTTTGTTAAAAAAAAGATAATCAAATCAGTATTAAATAGGCTTAATTGATGAAATCTTAGTGAATAATAAGCTCTCCTTAAAAAATATTAATGTCAAATATGGAGAGAGCTTAGCTTTAAAATCCATAAACTTAGATATTTATAAAGGTGAATTTGTAGTTCTTCTTGGGTCTTCTGGGGCAGGTAAATCAACTTTGCTAAGAACAATAAATCAATTGAATCCATTAACTTCAGGAGAGTTAGATTTTTTTGATTTAGGAAAAATAAGAAATAAAAAAGATCTTCAGAATTTAAGAAAAAAAACTGGGATGATATTTCAACAACATCAGTTGATTGAGAGAAATACTGTTTTCCAAAATGTTTTAACTGGTCGACTTGGATTTCATTCACTACTTAGAAGCATTTTACCTCTTCCAAAATTTGATCAAGAACTTGCACTCGATTGTATAGATAGAGTTAACCTCTTAGAAAAAGCGCTTGTAAAAGTAAAAGAATTAAGCGGAGGACAACAACAAAGAGTTGGAATTGCTAGAGCTTTAGCTCAAAATCCTTCGTTGATTTTGGCAGATGAACCAATAGCTAGTCTTGACCCAAAAACTTCCCATCAAGTTTTATCGATGCTGAAAGATATTTGCAAGAAAGATAATATATCCGCATTAACTAGTCTTCACCAAGTTGATTTTGCTAAAGAATATGGAGATAGAATTATTGGCTTAAGTCATGGGAAAATAGTTTTTAATGGTAAATCAGATCAACTTTCAGACGAGATTTTAAAAAATATTTATTCATCTTCACCAATAACAGAAGAAGCAGATTTTACCTCAAATGAAGTGGTAATGGTTTAAAACCACTTCATTAAAAAAACTTAAACAAAAAAATGAAACTTAAATCTCTTTTAAGCGTTTTTACTATTTCTATTGTGGCGCTTACTTCGGCATGCTCTACGAAAAATGCTGGGCCAAGTGCTGATCCTGATAAGTTAATTGTTGCATTAATTCCTGATGAAAATGCTGCAACCGTTATCCAAGATAATCAAGGTCTAAAAGATTACTTAACTGAAGCCTTTGATAAGGAAATAGAGTTAGTTGTTACTACTGATTATTCTTCAATGATTGAAGCAGCTAGAAACGATAGGTTGGATTTAGCTTACTTTGGACCTTTATCTTATGTTTTAGCTAAAGCAGTAAGTGATATTGAACCTTTTGCAGCAAGGATTAAAGGAGGAACTAAGACTTATAATTCCTGCATAATTGGAAACACTAAAAAAGGTGTTACTAGTTTTGATGATATCAAAGGTACTACTTTTGCTCTTGGAGATCCAGCTTCAACCTCTAGTAGATTATTCCCTGAGTTAACTCTTGCTGAAAATGGACTTACTAAAGGCAAAGATTTTCAAGGAGTTTTTCTAGGATCACATGATGCTGTTGCCTTGGCAGTTCAAAATGGAAATGCTCAAGCAGGAGGAATGGCATGTCCGATTCTTAAATCCCTAAAGAAGAAAGGTGTTATTGACCCTTCTAAAGTAACTACTATTGCTGAATCTTCTCCTATTCCTCAATATCCATGGACAATGCGTTCAACTTTATCTCCTGAATTAAAAGAAAATATAAGAGTTACTTTCTTAGAACTAGAAAGTGACAAAGTCCTGAAACCATTTAACGCTGATGGTTTTGCATCTATAACTGATAGTGATTACGACGGTATTAGAAAAGCAGGCAAACTTCTAGGTCTTGATCTTTCTAAGTTTGTTAAGTAAAAAATCACATTAAAAATACAAATAAAAAAATTATTAAATGGATAAATATAAAAGAATTTTAGAAGTCGAAAGGAGGACTTGGAAAAAACAATTTTTCAGGGTTCTCATAATTTTGATATTTGTATTTTCTTCTTTAGCAGTTGTAGGTCTTTTCGATTTTGAAAGGATAAGTACAGGCATTCCGGCAGTTTTAAAATTACTGCCGGAAATGTTCCCTCCTGATTTCTCAAGAGCTGGAACTTGGTTTAAACCTTTAATAGACTCTTTGGCAATGAGTATCGCAGGAACTTCGATTTCTGTTTTTTTATCTTTACTTCTGTGTTTTTTTGCTGCAAGAAATACAACTATAAATCCAATATTTTACAACTTAGCAACACTAATTTTAAACGTTACTAGAGCTGTTCCTGAATTAATTTTGGGTATTATTCTAGTTGCAATGATTGGCTTTGGTGCTCTACCGGGGACATTGGCATTAGGTCTTCATTCTGTTGGAATGTTAGGTAAATTTTATGCTGAAGCTATTGAGCTTTGTGACAAGGAACCTATAGAAGCAGCTAGAGCTTCTGGCGCAAGTGATCTACAAGTTATTGTGCATAGCATTCTTCCTCAAGTTTTTCCTGCTATGGCTGATGTTACTTTTTATAGATGGGAATACAACTTTAGAGCTTCAATGGTTGTGGGTGCGGTAGGGGCTGGTGGTATAGGTTTAGAGATCATAAGTGCTTTGAGGATAATGGATTATGCTCAAGTATCAGCTTTATTAATAGTAGTTTTAGTCGTAGTAACTGTATTAGATAGCATGAGTAACTATCTCAGGAAATCAGTATCTGAATAATTCTCATTAAATGAAGAAGGTTGTTATTTCCAATAAAGTTCATACTGAAGTTATTGAGTTATTAGAAAAAAATTTTGAAGTAATTAGTAACCAAAATGATAAACCTCTAACTTATGAAAAATTAAAGTTCTTATGTAAAGATGCTCATGGTGTGATGGTATTCATGCCAGATAGAATTGATAAGAACTTTTTAGATAATTCAAAAAATTTAGAGATCATCTCTGGAGCACTAAGAGGATTTGACAATATTGATTTGGAAGAGTGCATAAAAAGAAATATAAAATTTACAATGATCCCAGATTTACTTGCTTCGCCAACAGCAGAGTTAACGTTGGGACTTCTTATTGGTTTATCAAGAAATCTACTAATAGGTGATGAATATGTTAGATCTGAAAAGTTTAAAGGTTGGGAACCAAAATTCTTCTCAAATGGGATTGAAGGGAAAAATGTTTGTCTTCTGGGTATGGGTAAATTAGGGGTTGAAGTAGCTAGGAAGATTAAAGGTTTTAATGTAAAACTTTTTTATCATGATTTACAAAAATTAGATTCAATAGATGAACAACAACTAAACACCAAATATCTGGAATTAAATGATCTTTTTGAGAAGGCTGATTATTTGGTTATTCTTTTACCTTTGAAAAACGATACTTACCATTTTATTAACTTTGAAAATATTTTAAAAATAAAAAAAAATTGTTTACTTATTAATACTTCAAGAGGTTCTGTAGTAGATGAGAGTGCAATTTCACAAGCAATTAATTCTGGGCACATAGGAGGATATGCTTCAGATGTCTTTGAATTTGAAGATTTATCGATAAAAGATCGACCAAAAAAAATTAATCAGGAATTATTAAATTTAAAAGATAAGACTTTTTTTACTCCTCATCTTGGCTCAGCAGTTGATGAAGTTAGACTTTTTATTGAATTAGAAGCTGCTCAAAATATTATCAACTTTTTATATCATTAATAGTTTTATACATTTTTATATAAGAGATATTTTCTTTTTTGAAATAATCACCTTCAGATAAAAAACCGAATTTTTCATAAAACATTTGAGCTTTTTTTCTAGAAAATAAATAAATATAATTTATGTTTCTTAACTCTAAGTAAGAAATTGAATGGCAAATTAATTTAGACCCAAATCCTATGTTTTGATAAGCAGGTTTTGTGGCCATTTTTCTGATTCTTGCTCTATTTTCTCTCATGAAAAGTGAAATTATTGATATTAATTCCTCTTGTTTATATAAACCAAAATGTGTACCATTTTTATCATCTTCAAGAATACAAAATTCTTTTTTTTTATCTGGCCAAATAGCTTCATGCCTTATATCAATAGTTTGATTAGAATATATTTCTCTAATTGAAATTGGCATTCTTAATTATCTTTTCTTCTTAAATTTAACTTAATCATAAATGTTTAAAATCTTGTTAAGACTTGTATTAAGGTGGAATCAGTTTTGAACAATATAAAATTAAAATTCGATAATGACGGATTTATAGTTAATGAAAACCTAATAAATCAAAATGATTTAGAGGCCATTGAAAAATGGATTAATGAACTTAACGACTCTAAAGAGGTTAACCATCATTATGAAAAAACAGTTAATGGTAAAGTGCTCTCAAGAACAGAAAACTTTGTAAGCTCGCATACATCTTTTAGGGAATTTCTTTTAAGTTCATCAATAAAAGATTATTTAACTATGCTATTTGATGATGAACCAATATTATTCAAGGAAAAAATAAATTATAAATACCCTGGGGGGGCTGGATATGCACCTCATCAAGATGCTCCTGCTTATCCTTTTGGGAAAAAACACATAACAATGCTATTAGCTATAGATGATTCTGATATAAGTAATGGATGTTTGGAATTTGCAAGAGGTAGAAATAATGAGGGCATAATAAATATTGATGACAAAGGATGTATAGATTCACTAACCGCAGAAAAATTTGTTTGGGAGAAGATACCTCTTAAAAAGGGAGGCGCAGTATTTTTCGATTCTTTTGTTCCTCACAGAAGTTCAACAAATAAATCTAGTCGTCCAAGAAGAGCGCTTTATGTTACTTATAATGCTAAAACTGAAGGCGATTTGAGAAAAGATTATTATGACTTTAAAAAGAACTCTCTTAAAGATGGATATGTAAGTTTAATAGGTCACTTTGAAGGAGAAGCAATTAAATGAAATACAAAACTATTAAAAACTTCAAAAACAAATTACAAAATTCTGATAACAATGAATTTGTAGATTTATTATTTGATTTTATTAAGGAGGAAGGAAAAACTAATTATGATGAATCAGTCACTCAATTACAACATAGTCTCCAAACAGCTTCACTTGCGCGCACTGAAGATGGCAGAAGGCATATAGTAATTGCTTCTTTATTACACGATATAGGTCATCTTCTAATCGATGAAAATGACTCAAAAAATGATTTCTTAAAAAAAGATCTTAATCATGAAAATATTGCTTCAAATTTTTTAAAAGATTTTTTCTCTGAAGAAATTACAGAAAGTATTCGCTTACACGTTGTAGCAAAAAGATATTTATGCTCAATCGATAATTCTTATTATGAAAGTTTATCTAAAGCATCTAAAAATAGTTTTCAGGTACAAGGTGGTGCTTTAAATAAAGAAGAGATTAATGAACTAGAAAATAATAAATACTTCAAAGATGCAGTTCGATTAAGAAAATGGGATGATAGAGGAAAGGTTTCTCTAAAAGAAGTTGAAGAATTAGATACTTATAAAGAAATGATTGTTGCGGAAAGATTAGCTACCTATTAAAAATATATTCATAGCTTATATTTATAGATTCTTTAAGAGAATTGCTTATGAATGATGATTCAATTTTTTCTTTTATAAAGTTCTTTATTTTTAATTTCTTAATAAGTGGAAGGCATATTTTACAATGCAAGGTTGAAATTTTATTATTTTGAACATCACTTTTAGAGATAATATCAACATAAAAACTTTTTGATTCAATATTATTCTTTTCTAGAATTATTCCAAGAGTTGTTGAAATACAACAAGCTAAAGATGCAGACAATAGATTTGAGGGTTTAGTCTGTTTGCAAGAATCATGAAAATTTCTGTTCGAATTTGTTTTAATTTTTAATTGATTTTCAAAGATAATTTCACTCTGAAATTCACCTACATATTTCGCCTTTATTGACATATAAAAATAGCTATTATTAAGAGCTTATTATGGGTAAATTAAGTTAAGATTAAGGTCAAAAAATTTTGCTAAGTTTAATAGTTGATTAAAAAATTTTAAATGCAATTTTCTGATAGATATCTAAGTATTTGGGTTTTCTTAGCAATGTGTATTGGATCTTTATCCGGTTATTTATTTCCTAATTTATCTCAATTTATAGGCGGATTAGAACTCTCAAGAATAAATCTTCCAATAGCAATTCTTATCTGGGGAATGATTTTCCCAATGATGTTATCAATAGATTTCAAGTCAATAATAAATTTGAAATATAAGATTAAAGGATTTTCTATTGTCCTTTTTATTAATTGGTTAATAAAACCAGTTTCAATGGCAATCATTGCAGCCTCTTTTTTATATTTTTTATATGGTAATTTGATAGATCCTGTACTTGCTAAAGAATATGTTTCTGGAATGATTCTATTAGGGATAGCGCCATGTACAGCAATGGTTTTTGTCTGGAGTAATCTTGCTAAAGGCGATCCTTTATTTACTTTAATACAAGTAGCTATTAATGATCTAATATTAATTTTAGCCTTTCCATTATTGTCAAAAATTCTTTTAGGATTTAACAGTATAGATATCCCGTTAGATACTGTTTTCGGTTCTGTAATAATCTTTATTTTGGTACCACTTTTTCTAGCGATATTTTTAAGAAATAAAATCTATAGCGAAAAAAGAATAAAAAGTATTTTGAATAAAAGTAAAAGTTATTCGTTGTTTTTTTTAATTCTTACAGTCTTTTTATTATTTTTTGTTCAATCAAAATCTATATTACAAAATCCTATTCATATAATCTTAATTTCAATTCCATTAATAATACAGACTCTTTTTATTTTTTATTTAACTGCTTTTTCAATGAAGTTTTTTAGGCAAAAGTATTCTATTTCCTGTCCAGGATCGATGATAGCAGCTTCAAACTTTTTTGAACTTGCAGTAGCTGTATCGATAACTCTTTTTGGGATTAATTCAGGAGCTGCTTTAGCCACTATAGTTGGGGTACTAGTAGAAGTTCCTTTGATGCTTTATTTAGTAAATATTTCTAAGTCTTCCAAAATATTATTTATAAAGTAATATTCTCTTCTTCAAGTTTTTTCTTTAGTTCTAGTGGCATATAAGCAATATCTTTTTTAATTGCATCTAAAGCATCTTTATACTTTTCAGGATCAGATAAAAGCGTTTTTATTAAGTTATATTGACTTTCTATTTCCTGAGAGGAAAATTTACTCATTTTTTAAAACTTATCACTTTTTTTATTTTAGATTGACTGTCAATTTAATCTGTCTTTAAATATCAACTCCTAAAATAAATTTAATTTTTAAATTATTTTGGGTTACTTAAAAAAAGAATTTATTAAATCACTTAAAGTTAAAGGGTCCATATTTTTAATTGTGTTAATTATTGGATTTATTTACTCAAGTCCAAAATCAAAAGTAATTATTGCAAATTCTTTGACTTCTTCCGCTAAATTTTTAAACGAAACTGTAGAAATAACAGATAAAGATAGTTGGTTTTCTGAACCTGATTTCATTTTTAGTCTTAGGTTAAAATTACGAGAATTATTGAGAGGAACTCAAAGAGGTTGAGAAGGAGCTAAATGCTAATTATGGTAGATCGACTGTCAATCGTGATATCCAACTTTAGAAACAATATTTCCTGAAACAGGGTCAGTAACTCCAAGTTCTGGAGACAACTCTTCCATAAATCCTCTAACCTCATCAAGGTGAGCAATCATAGCTGGTCTTTGAGCTGAAATAGCTTCTGCACTTTTCCAGATCCCAACAAAACAGTAATCATAATCTCCAGTTTTAGCGATATATCTTTGAGTCATCCCCTCAAAGCTTGTTTTATCTATTACTTCGAAATACTTATCTACACAATCAGATTTTAATTTAAATCGAACAACATTCATAAAATTTTGAGCAGTCATAAAAAAAGAGGGTTTTTATACCCTCCAATTTTAGATCGACTGTCAATCAATAAGCAGTTCCTCCTAATTTCTCAAGTAATTCATACTTATCTCTTTTCTCATACCACTTATTTAAATCTTCTTCACTTACTGTTTTAAATAAAAATAAGGATATCTTTTCTAAATAATCAGCAATATAAATTCTTGAAATTGGGTTTAGAGAAACATAAATTATGGTAATTAAAACTAATAAAAGTTCAACTAGCAGTATGCGTTTCATTCAGAAATTTAAATTGAAGTTCCTTTTTTGAGCTTTGACGAGGAATCATTTTCTGGAAAAATCTGTTTTATATTTTCTGGAAAGAAAAACTCTAATTGCCTCCTTAAATCACCTTCATATAAATAGTTTTTTGTTGAGACTTTAAAAGTATCTCTTACTAATCGAACATTTATTTTTTCCTTTTTACCTGCCTCATTAATTCTTGATAAAACTAATTTAATTGGCTTATCTTTTGGTCCTTTTATGAGAGAAACAGCTTCATTTATACCCATTCCTTTAGTTGATTTGCCATCTATTTTTATGATTACATCATTTGGTTTAATGTCAGCTGAAGCAGCAGGTGAATCATTTATTACAGATTGAATAGTTAATTCAGCAGTGTCACTATTGAGAAAAAGCCTTATTCCAATCCCTGATATTTCCTTATCTTTTTTATGAGATAGTTTTTTATTAGTTTTCACACATCCTGCATAATCTCGTGCTTCTAAACATTTTTTATGTAATTCATCAGATATTTCAGCATTAACAGCAGTTGGTAAAGCGAGGGCAGCTAGTAATGGGAGTAGTAAGCGTTTCATTTATTTATTCAATAATAATTGAGCCTCCCATCCCAAAAGGTGCATGAGGAGAACAAACATAATAGTATTTCCCAGCTAATACACCCGTTGTGTTCCATGATAGTTTTCCATTTTGAGTTCCAGGGTTACCTGATAATGTCCCTGTCGTTACTTGATCACCGCCTCCACGAGAAAATTCAGTCTTTATATAAAACGGATGACTAAACGCATCTACATTAAAAACAATAGTATCCCCTTTATTAACAGTTACTGTAGGATCATTCCCAGTTACAGATCCATTTTTATCTTTACCACTAAGAATATAGTTTTCTATACTTTCTGCTGAAACATCAATATAATAAGACTCTGACTTTACATTCGCTGGAAATGAAAAACCTAAAAGCAAAGGCAATAATAAAAGTGAACGCATAAACTTAAGGAATTTATATAAACATATTAAAAAAAAAAGGAGCTAATTGCCCCTTATTTTAGATCGACTGTCAATCAATTAAATTATCCCATCGCTGCTACTTCTTCAGCAAGTTGTTTATTTCTTAGAATAACTTCTTCATCATTAAAAACAGGAAGTACATTCCATTCAACGCCAAATTTTGCTCTCCAAATACCAAAATGTTCAGCCATTTTAAGATGACTGTCAGCTTTGCATGTTACGAAAACTTCTCCGGTTTGAGGAGCATGGACTCTACTTATCAATTCAAAGCCGTCAAAATTATCCTTAGGTGCGCCGGAAGCAATATATTGTTCAAAGAGTTTGTACCCTTCAGATTGCGAAAGAGTATCTGGGATAACTCCATGAACGTGATAGTAAGCCATAATTAGAATTCAATAGTGTAATTTCAATCTAAAAACGATAATTTAAAAAGTATTTAATTTATCTTTAAATTTAGATTTTTAGATCGACTTTCAATCTTTAATTAAAATCTTGCTTTACCCAGTTTAGTTTTGAAGACTTTAAAAGTAAGACCACTTTCGTTAATTGCTTCAATTACTTAATCTCCAACAGTTCCATAAAATTCAATAGACGAATCTCCGTCACACAGTCCAGCGTGAACTTCAAGATAAGCACCGACAGGAGGGTTAACTAAATGAGCAAGAAATGCATCATCATTTTTAAAAACCTCTGACCATACAAAACGAAGTGTGCAAGATAAATTTAAATGGCCCATCTGTTGCTGTCAAATTATTTCTAGGGAGTGTTGTAATTATTCTTTAATCCACTTTTTAGTCTTTAGAAATTCCAATTTATCTGTATTTGATAGGAATCTGAATTTTTTGAATCTCCCTGTTCATTTTTGTAAGAAAGCACAGCTCCGAATCTATTTTTCCTACTCATCTGAAATCCAATGGATAATTACTTTTTATTAAAAATATAACTTGCAAAAATGCCTTTCTTTTTGTTTCTTTTTTTTTCTTTTAAACAATTCATAACTTGCTTATAACTTTAAAATGTGAACCTAATAATGCATTCAATTCTTCTAAATCAAAGCAGTGGTCTTGGATGCAGTTTTTTATAGTATGCAGCAAGTAAACTAATAATTTTTAAAAATTAAAATAATATTTTATTTTTTCTTATTAGTATCTTATTTAATTCTTAAAGAAGAGTTCATTAAATCTTTTAAGCTGTTGGTAGCTTCTACATTCTCCTCACACTAAATAGAGAAGCTTTTTCTTTTTGAAATAAATTTGGTATGACTTATTTTGCAGAGCCAAATTACATAGAATATGAGCTGTGGTTTGATTCAAATATTAATGCAGTTGATTTAATTAACTATTCAGATGAAAATGAATTTTGTAATTTTACGCATAAAAAATTCCATAAGATATCAAGTTTAAATTTAGTTATTGGTTCCTCAAAATATAAACAAATGATGATTTTTTCTTTTTTCTAATTTCCTTGCAGAGTTAATGCATTTCTTTATTGTTTTATCTCTCTGATTCTAGCATAGCAAAAGTAAATTTTTTGATATAAATTTTTAAGGCATTAATCACTAAAGCTTAATTATCAAAGAGCTAAATCGCAATAATTTCCAGCACTCATATTTACTGAATTTTGTGAAGTAATTCTTTCTAAGTTTTTATTTAAATTATTAGCTTGATTAGAAGCCGAATAAAATCCAACTGTTAAAAAAACAAGTGTGATAGAAGTTACTATTGTACTGAACTGGATAACTCCATCTGCCAGAATAGCTGGAGTTTTTAGAGATAAAATAGCTTTTTTTCTCTTTGCTTTTGATTTTGCCATAATGTTAACCTTTACTTAAATTTTTCTTAAGTTCTTTTTAATAATAAGTAAAAAAAATAATTTGTCAGTTAGTAAATTTACTCATTTTGATGAGTCGTTCGAATCGAGAAATCTTAATATTTTCAACTATTAATTTATATTGACCTGAAAATTAATAGCTTCTTTAAATTTTTAAGCGTCTTGACTTTCTTTAAACAAATTTATTTTTAAATTAATTACCTCTTAATTTTCGTTACTTACTTTAAAATTTTCGACTAAATATTGACGCCTTATTTAGCTGATTTCATATGAACAAATTAAATATTTATAAAACAAAAACAATAAACTTTTTAAGAAAATATTCATTAAATATTTTTATGGCTATTATAGCTATCAATTCATATTCTATTTCAAGTACTCTTAAAGAAAATAGAAATATTTTAAATGAAAATGTAAAGTTACTAAGATATAAAGAGATTTGCGCGAGATATTATACTTTTTATTCTTCTGGAACTGATGAGCAGGCAGAAAGTAGAGAGGAATTGACAGCTTCTTTGTTAGATGTTCCATTGGAGCTTGTTGATACTTTTTGCCAAAGGATGATATAGATATTTTTCTCTTAATAAATTGAGAATTTTTAAAAAGTTTTTTGCACCGTATTGAAAATGAAATTTAGTATTTTAAATTTTTGCAGATATTTATGATTTAATTAAACGTTTATAATTTTATTATCGTATTTTTTAAAATTAAATTTAAAAATGGTTTAATTATCAAAATATATGATGTAATTTTAAGTAAATTTAAAAAACTTATATATTTTTAAAATGTCAATTAAGGGTCTAATTCTATTCGATATAGATGGAGTTATTAGAGATGTTTCGAATAGCTATAGAATGGCAATTATAAAAACAGTAAAGCATTATTGTTTTTGGGAACCAAGTATTTTCGAAATTGATGAAATAAAAAATGAAGGGATTTGGAACAATGACTGGGATTTAAGTTTAGAACTAATAAAAAGACACATAGTAAGCAATAGATTAACTATTACACCTCCAACAAGGAAAGAATTAGTTTGCCATTTTGAAAATTTATATTTTGGTTTGAAATCACCTCTAGAATCAGAAATTTGGACAGGATTTATAAAAAACGAAAAAATTCTTATCGAGAAAAATATTTTTAGCGAACTAACTAAAAATAGTATTTTGTGGGGTTTTGTAAGTGGAGCAGAAAGGGCATCAGCTGAATATATATTAAAGAATAAATTAAAACTTCTGAATCCTCCGCTAGTCGCGATGGGAGAAGCTCCAGATAAACCTGATCCTAAAGGTTTCATTTATTTATCTAAAAAATTACTTAATCAAGAGCTTGGAAGATCAGCTCCTCCCATAGCATATATTGGAGATACGGTAGCAGATGTTAAAACAATTATTAATTCAAGAAAAATAATTCCAGAGCAGAAATTTATAAGTCTTGCTGTCGCTCCACCACATTTGCATTTAAAAAACAGTTTAAAAGCGAGAGAAATATATGAATCCAAACTAAAGATTGCAGGAGCAGATTTCATACTGAATTCAGTAAATGATATAAAAAATATTTTTAAAAATTTATTTTTTTAAAATAAATTAGTATTTAGATTAAATCATAAACTTTAAAAAAAAAGGCTATCGTAGCTGAATCTTTTATTACTCCAGAGTAAATTAAATCTCTGATTTTCTCTTTACTAAAAAATAAAACTTCGATTTCCTCATCATCATCCTTATCTAATAAATTAGCCTCTTTAAAAATATTGTTAGCTAAAAACAAATGTATTCTTTCATTAGAATAAGATGGCGACTCAAAGATTTCTCCAAAATATTTGAAACTTTTTGAAGAATAGCCAGTCTCTTCTATGAGTTCTCTTCTGATAGTCGATATTGGCTTTTCATTATTTTTAATAGTACCTGATGGGAATTCTAAAATATATTCTTCAACTGGAAATCTATATTGATTTAAAACAATTATCTTTTCTTGTTCATTCTTAGCTATCACCATTGTTGATCCATTATGGTCAATAGAACCATATCTCCCTATGGAGGAATTATTTAGCTTTAAATGTTCGATTTTTAAATTTACGTTTTTAGTGGTTTCAAAAATTTCTCTCTTAAAAAAAATATGATTTTTTCTGGATTCAGAGTCTGATTTCATTATTTCATATTATATAAATTATTAACCTTTATTTTAATA
Organism: Prochlorococcus sp. scB243_498I20; assembly: GCA_000635015.1. Taxonomy (GTDB): domain Bacteria; phylum Cyanobacteriota; class Cyanobacteriia; order PCC-6307; family Cyanobiaceae; genus Prochlorococcus_A. The sequence goes on along the minus strand of JFMR01000045.1, from coordinate 264,086 downwards.
AGATATATTTTAAGGAAATGGCACATCTTAATTTGATGAAAAATATAAATTTAAAGGATAAAAAGGAATTCTTTAGAATGATTAATTATTTATTTTCTCAGAAAGGTAAAGAACAATATGCAGGTGAGGAAATAACAGTCTCAGATCATATGCTTCAATCCGCTACTCCTGCGGTAAATATCGGTTTATCAGATGAAATCATTATCGCATCCCTTTTTCACGATGTAGGTCATTTACTTCTTGATCAAGATATCTATTCTAAATATAATGATCATGAAAAAATAGGTGCAGAATTTATTAAGGACTTTTTCTCAGATAAAATTTTTAATTGCGTAAGAATGCATGTTGATGCCAAAAGATACCTATGTACAAAAGATTCTTCTTATTTTGCAAAACTTTCATCAGCTTAAGTAGCATCATTGAAGGTTCAGGGAGGTGAAATGAATAAGGAAGAAATAAAAAGTTTTGAAAAAAATCAGTTTTTTAATGAAATTTTATTGGTTAGAGAATTAGATGAAAAGGTAAAAGATACTAATTTTAAAAACCTAGAATTGGAATTTTTTATTACAAAAATTGAAAGTATTTTTTTAAGCTAAAAATTTAAATATTCTTCAGCTATTTCTTCTGCGAGTCCAAATGATTGGGTCATTCCAGCACCACCCAAACAATTGACTATTAGGATTGAATCATCAACTTCTTTTATTAACTCAGTTCCTCCAATTAACTTAGGATATATTCCGTTCCATCTTGAGGCTATCTCAATTGAAGGAAGACTTATAAAACTCTTAACTTGATCGACAATAAATTTATTTATTTCTTCATTATTAAAAGGATCAAAAGTTAATCCATACTCATGAGAATCTCCCAAAATAATTTCACCTAATCCATTTTGAGAAATCATAATATGTATTCCGTTTTCAATTGCAAAAGGGAACTCTTTTTTATATCTATCTTTTAAAGAATTAATTGATGAACATTCAGCAAAAGAATCATAATGCGTTAATGTAAAACCTGAACAAAGTGCAGGTCCTAACTTAAAGTTTTTAGGTTGACTAATTGTTCTTAACATTTGAAGCTTGCTTTTGGTTGTATGAAATTTCTTATATTCTTGAGGAAATAATGATTCAAAATCGGCTCCTGAACAAATTATACTTTTTTTTGTATTAATCTTATTACCATCACTTGTAACTACTAAATTTGGCTCAACACTTGAAACTGTTGTACCAAAATTAAATTCAACTCCATATTTATTCTTTAATAAAATTGTAATCTTTTTAATTGCCTCTCTAGGATCAACAATCATTTCAGTAGGACTCCACAATCCTCCAATTAATCCTTTACTTAAAACATAAGGGCTAAGATTAAAGATTTGCTTTATTGAAAGTAATTCTGCACTTGAATTTTTAAACTTAGACAAATCACAATATTCTTTCATAACCTGATATTCATCTTCTTTATATGCCAAAATAATTGAACCAACTTGATCTAAAAAAAAGTCGCTGCTTTGGGCTGTCTCAATCCATATTTTTCTAGAATTAAGAGCTCTACTATATAGCTTTCCAAAAGGTTGACCAATTGGCCATATCATTCCAAAGTTTCTTATTGAAGCTCCAATAGCTTTTTCTTCTCTCTCAAAAACTTTTACACTAAAACCTCTTTTTGCAGCTGACAATGCATGAGCAAGACCTACAATACCTGCTCCAATAATAGCTATATCAGTTTTACAATTTTTAGACATCAATAAATTGATTTAAGTAAGATGAAAATTCATTTAAGGAAGAAAAAAGTCCATCATTTTTATAAGCCTCAAGCTGTTCTTTTGAATGAGTTCCATTTGTGACTGCAAAAGATTTTAAACAGCCTGCACTTACTCCTGATTTCAAATCAGATGGGGTATCACCTATAACAACTACTGATTTAGGATCATCAATTCCTAAAACATACATTGCCTTTTGAATCATATATGGAGAAGGACGGCCTTCGTTATTATAAATTTCTGAAGGGGTTACTGATACATCAATAATTGAAGATGAGCCTCCCACATAATTATCATTAAGTCCTAAATCCCATCCAAGATTTTTAAGTATTATGTTTGTTACTTTTCTATAAAAACCTGTGTTTAATCCAATAAAAATATTTTTTGTTTTTAAGGATCTAAATAACTCAAGACAGCCTTCTGTTGGTTCAATATCAGTAGATAAATAGTGATTTTCTAAGATATCCTTAAAAGTTTCAAAAGATTTATTCACATAAGTTTCAAATTTATTACTACCTTTACCAATTCTCTCTTCCCATAATAATTGAAAGACCTTCTTTTTTGGAATGCCATGTAATCGATCAACTTCATTTTTATTAGTATTTAAACCTGTTCTTGAGGCGGCCTCTAAAAAACATCCAGTAACTTCATTTTTATCCTTCACAGTAGTGCCAGCCATATCAAAAATAACAAGTTTTATTTTCATATTTTTTTTCTTCATAACATTGATTTTATTCATTTAAGTTTAAGTAGTGTTTAAGTTTCTAATGGATTAATCCAAACAGAAGATTTTTTCGAAACATTCCTAGAAGTAAATTCATAAATTAACCTTACGAATAGACTTGTTAAAACGATAAGAGTAGACATTGCAGCCGCTGATGCTGTATCTCCTGCATCATCCATGTTTACAATTGAAACAGATGAAACTGGTATTTTTGCTGGGTAGAGAAAAATAATAGCTGATACAGTTATCATTGAATTAACAAAATAATAACTTCCTATCTCTAAGATTGTAGGGAGTGATAATGGTATCGTTATTCTTAAAAAGGTTTTATAAAAAGGAACTTTTAAAGACTCTGATACCTCTTCAAATTCCTTATCAATTTGTTTTAAAGTTGTTGTTGCTGATATAAAACACACTGTGAAAAAATGTATGATATTAGCTAATACAAGGATTCCCATTGTTCCATAAAGTAATGAGAAAGGATTAAATATTTGAAAATCTAAAAAGGGTACAGAGAAAGAAGGTTTATTAAAAAAAAGAATATAGGATAAGCCAAGTACTAAGCCAGGAATTGCAATTGGTAATGTTGAAAAAAAGTATATTAGCATTCTTATTTTTTTTAATGGTTTAAATTTTTCTACTAAATAAGCTGTAAAAAATACAAATATAGTCCCAAATATTGCAGTATAAATTGACATGAAAACAGTATTAAAATAAGGTTCATAACCATTTCCAGCTACATTAGAAAATCTAAAGTTTTGTAATGATAGAGAAATATCGTATGGCCATATTTTTATTAGCGAGGCTAATACTATAGATGAAAAGACCCCAATTACTAAAATCAAAATTAAACTGCAAAAAATAAACATTATTGAATCAACTATCAGATTCTTCCTTGGTTTAAACGGTATAGATTTTCCCGAAATTAGAGATGCTTCATTCTTTTGGAAATTTTTATCAATTAGAAAAGCCAAAATTGAGGGTACTAAAAGATAGATGCTAATAGTTGCTCCCATGGCAAAGTTTTGTTGACCAACAACTTGTTTATAAATATCTGTAGCAAGTACATTAAAGTTCCCCCCAACAACTTTAGGAACTCCAAAATCCGTAAAAGATAAAATAAAACATATAAAAAATGAATTCATCAGTCCATATTTGATATTGGGTAAAGTAATAGTTAAGAATTTTCTAAGTGGAGATGCTTTCAGAGATTCTGCTGCTTCATATAATCTTTGATCACTAAGATTTAATGCTGACACAAGAATAATTAGAGCTTGAGGAAAGCAGTAAAAAATTTCACCTATAATTATTCCATTAAAACCATATAGATTTATATCAAATCCAGGAATAGTCCCAAAAAATCCTTGAGTAATTAAACCTTGTTTTCCAAAAATATAAATTAAACCTATGGCAACAGCCAGGGGTGGAATATATAAAGAAAATAAGCTAAAAGTATTGAAAAATTTTTTTAATGGTAATCTTGTCCTCGTGAGAGCATAAGCATAAATAAATCCAATTAATACAGAAAAAAAAGTCGTAGTAATTGCCACCTTTAAGCTATTTATAAAGGATTGCGTTAAGGATGGATTTTGAATATAGTTTATAAAATTTTCTAATCCTATAAAATTATTTTTGTTATCACTAAAGCTTTTTAAGAATAATGGAAGTAAAGGAATTATGATAAAAAAGCTAACTAATATAAATACAAAAATAATTAAAATTCTTAATAATAAGATGTTAAAACTTTTGTTAAAATTTTTTTTAAAATACATTGACTTATAAATTACTTTCAAATAATTTAATTTTTTCTTTTTTTAATTTAATATCTATAAAATCTCCAATTTTTAAATTATTAGAGATCACTTGATTAGAAATAACGTCTACAAAAATATTTTCTTCTAGCTTAGATTCTAAAACTACTGTTAATCTAAAAATTGTTCCTAAATAAGTAATTTCTTTTATTTTTACTCTAAGAATATTTTCTTCCTTTTCTATATTTTTTCTGAACTTAATAATTTCAATATCTTCAGGTCTAATACCAAGCAAGCAGTTTTCTAAAAATGAATATTCTGTATTCTGTGAAATTAAAAATCTATTATTAAGATAATAAAAAACACAATTTTTCTTATCATATTTACCTTTTAACAAATTCATCTTCCCTATGAAATCAGCAACAAACGGTGTAATTGGATTTTCATACAATTCAAAAGGTGTTCCAATTTGAGCAATATGACCTCTTTCCATGACTACAACTCTATCTGCCATAGATAAAGCTTCAGTTTGATCATGGGTAACCATGATAGTAGTTAAATTAAGTTTCTTTTGTATTAGTTTAATTTCATTTCTTAATTTTGATCTAACTTGAGCATCTAGGGCTGAAAGAGGTTCATCTAATAAAAGTAAACCAGGAGATAATGCCATGGCTCTCGCCAAAGCCACTCTTTGTTGTTGACCTCCAGATAATTGAGATGGAAATTGGTCAGAATATTTTTCTAATCCAACCAAACGAAGTAAATTATTAGTTCTTTTTTCAATTTCTTTTTTATTTATTTTTTTATTTTCAAGACCATAAGCTATATTTTGTTTTGCATTAAGGTTTGGAAATAATGCATATGACTGAAAAACAATTCCAAAGTCTCTTTTCTCAGTGGGGGAATTAGAAATTAAAAGCCCATCTTGAACAATATCGCCATTTGTTTGTCTCTCTAAGCCAGAAATTATTCTTAGCAGAGTTGTTTTTCCACAACCACTTGGTCCTAATAAACATAAAAATTCTCCCTTAAAAACATCCAAGTGAATATTTTTCAAAACGAATGTTTCCCCAAAGTTTTTACTGATATTTTTGATTTCTAAATATTTAAAACTTCCTTCTTTTTTAATCATTAAATTTAAAATAATTATTCATCTAGATGATAAATTCCATGAATTGCTAATTCATGGAATTTATTTATATGCTTTTAATTTTTACTTAGGAGCAGATTTGCCATCATAGCGTTTTGCCCACTCTGCTAGTATTCTCTCCCTATTTACAGCAGCCCATTGTAAGTCATTTTTTGCGAGCTGTTTCTCTGGATTAGAAGGGAAACCTTTAGGAAGCGGAACATCAGTTTCAACAGCTGTTATTGCAAAACTTTTTGCATATTCTCTTGAGACTTCAGGAGAAATTGCCCAATCAAGAAAAGTCTTAGCAGCAGGTTTTATTTTATCTTTTTTGATAAGGGCATTAGCTTCTACATCCCATCCAGAACCTTCCTTAGGAAAAACAGCCTCAATTGGTTGCCCCATATTTACCTGTTTTACAGCTCTGTAACCAAATGAAACCCCTATTGGATACTCTCCTTTACCTGCAGCCTTACAAGGCTTAGATCCAGAATGCATATACTGAGCAATATTTTCATGAAGTGCATCAAGGTAATTCCAACCATCCTCTTCAGAAGGTAAATTTTGTAATCTTGAAGCTACTGACAAATAACCTGTTCCAGAGGAAGCAGGGTTAGACATAACTATGTGACCTTTGTATTCTGGTTTTGTTAAATCTGCCCAAGATTTAGGTATTGATAGCCCGTTTTTTTGAGCCTCAATTTTATTAACACAAAAAGCAGAAATCCAAGAATCAATTCCAACCCATGAAGGGTTTTTTGCAGGATCCCTAAAGCTTGGTTTAACATTCGAAAGGCCTTTTGGAGCATAACCTTGAATCAAACCTCTATCATTAGCTACTAATAAACTTGAAGCAGCTAAACCCCAAACCACATCTGCCTGTGGGTTTTCAGCCTCAGCCAATAATTTCGCAGTAACTATACCTGTTGAGTCCCTAACAATATTAACTTCTATATTAGGGTAATCTCTCTCAAAGGATTTTAGATAATTTGGTATTTGGTCATCTTCTAGAGCAGTATAAACAGTAATTGAAGCCTTTTCAGAACCTTTTTTACCCCACCACCATGCATTTGCTGAAGGTGCAAGTGCTGTTCCTATAACAGCTGCCCCCATTACAAAAGAAAATAACTTTTTCATTTAGTTTGTATTACTAATTTCAATATGCAAAATTGTATGATTTTTGTTTTAAAGAAAAATATAAATTCTATATAAGGTTTGGTTAAGTAATTTCTAATCTTGTTAAATTTCATTTAAGCAGTAAGCACAAATAGATTGATTAATAAAACTTTTTTCAGATTTAATTGCATATTTTTTAGTTTAAAAAAACCGTTTATATTTTTTGTTTATCTATCAATAAGAAGGCCCGCTTAATTTATCAAGTAATTCATATTTATCTCTTTTTTCATACCAATCATTTAAATCTTTTTCACTTATTGTTCTGAATAAAAATAACGATATCTTCTCCAGGTAATCAGCAATATAAATTCTTGAAATTGGATTAAAACAAATAAAAAAAACAAAAATTGAACCTAACAAAAGTATTGTTTTTAATAAGCGTCCCCTCAAATTTCCCTCAAATTTTCTAGTTAAGCAGCATCTAGATTTAATTCTTCTTGTTCAAAATTTGCTTTATTTTCCTTAATTTCTTGATTAGCCCATTGTAATAATCTTATAGATAATATTAAGTCTCCATCTAACCATGCTCTAATAGCCATAGCTCTTCTAGGATCATAAAATTTTTTCTTTCTATACCAATCAAAAACATTCTCATCTGATTTGTCTCCATTGCATGAAAGACAAGCTGGAACACAATTTTCTGTTAAGTTTAAACCTCCTTTACTTCGTGGCAATATATGATCAATAGATTCTGAAGGCTTTCCGCAATATATGCATCTTTTGCTCGTAAATGTATGAATAGACTTTCGCCAAAATCTTAATTTGAGCTTAGGGCATAAATCCTCTAAAAACACTGCATCATCAATATGCATTAAGATTATTCAATTATTATCTATATTTATGTCATATGAAATTTAAAAATAATTTAAGAAAACGTTATCTTTCAGAAATTAAATTATTTTCAAAAACCAATCATAAAATAATTAATTTCAAATAAATTTTTAATTAATTTTCTCATCACTTTTTCTTATTTTTAGTTTGAGCTTTTACTCTTCAGAATTTGGTTATGGTAATAACAATATACATTTAACATTTAACTTTATAACTTACCTTTTCTATATGTGGAGTCTAGTTATTTAGTTGAATATAATAAGCTAAGAATTTAAAAATAATGTCTGATAAAAAGAAAGATACAAAAAAAGATTTTAAAAAGAATAAAGCTATGCTTGCTTACGGAGTGATACAACTAGGATCAGCAGTTGTATCAGCTGTTGCCTTAGTAGCTATTGCACTAAGCTTTTGCTCATTAAAAAAAGAATCAAAGTTCTTTAATGAATGTGTTGAAGAAATGAAAGCGACTGGTTCGCAAACAGCTGATGCGGTTCGTTTCTGTACTGGTGGTTAGCATTAGGTAAATTAAGTGTTTCCGATATTTTTATAAATAATATTTAATTTGTCTTAGTTCATATTAACCATAAATTAATTTTTTCTTATTTTTCCCTTAGTAAAACTAATAAATAAACTAACTAAAATTTAAATGGTTATAAATTTAGGAAAATTTTATGAGTGGAGATTATGAGACATTAGAAATCAATCAACCTAAGATTTCTTATTTTAAAAAGAGATCAGAAGATAATACTTTATGGCTAGAGGAAATGATTAAAGAGATTGAAAAGATTGAAGATACGAATAACAATATATCTGATGCTGCTTAATCTACGATGGTTTGTGATTAATGATATTTATTGAGTAATCGATTATAACTTACCAACAATACTATTACTCCACCTATACCAAGAATTGCATGGTATGGGTCATAATGATTTTGCTAAAGATCATTTAAAAATTCCATTAATTTAGTCTTTGGGTCGAGTTAATATCAAGCGTTTCATTTATTTGTCTTGTTGGAAGAATTACCTAAGGAAAAAATATTAGAAGAATTAGCAAATTTATTAGATTGATTTAAAATCCTTTATATAACTTTAAATAATAAATAATTTCTGATAAATCATTAATTTTTTGAATCTTTTCTTGGTTAAATTCATTTATTAATTTATTTAGTATTTCAATATCTTTTGAAAAAAACATTAAATTACATTCCGCTTTAAGTCCTGAGATAGATCCTGCATATGAGTCTTCTATAACCCATGATTTCCTAGGATCTACATCCAATATTTTTAATGCTCTCAAATAAGGATCAGGCGAAGGCTTACCATCAGAAATGAATTTATCATCTCCAAGAACCTTTGTATTGAATAAATTTAACCAGGGATTTGCAGAGCTTTTTATTTTAAAACTTTCACTACTACTACTTGTTACTAGTGCAATAGGTAATTTTGTATTTATACAAAATTTGATTAATTCTATTGCTCCTTTAAAAGGTTTTGCTTTAGTAAGTACTTTATCTACTTTTAACTTTTGAGTAATGAGTAATTCTTCTATTGTGATTTCTTCATTTATCCATTTGAAAACTTTTTTTGCGCAATCTATTCTTCTTCTTCCTTTTAATTCTAGTAATTTATCGTTTGATAAATAGTAATTATATTCTTTTGCGGTTTCATACCAGGCATTAGCTAGTAATGGTTCTGTATCTAGTAATACCCCATCTAAATCAAAAAGAATTGCTTCTGGTAATTCCATCTTTATAGAAATATTTTTTTATTTGCTTTTAAAATTTCGAATATCTTTTTAAAGATAGCTTATTAAAAGGAGATAATTGCCCCTTATTTTAGATCGACTGTCAAAAGTATTTAATTTAGCGGTGCAAGTAGTAAGCGTTTCATTTAAAAACCATAAGTGACTTAATCGCATTTTTTCTTTCGATATATTTTCTGCATTTCTTTTTGTTCTGATAAATAATCTTCTTTTGCTTGTTTATTAATTTGATCATATTTTGCTTTAAATTCTTCTTTAAGATCTTGAGCATTTTGTCTTCTTTCTTCTGGCATAAAATCAAAATCTTCATCACTATAATTTCCACTTTTTAAGATAGTTTCAAACGAATAACATTCACTAGATAAATCAATATCAAATTCTTTTATTAAGAAATATTCATTACATAAGCTTTCTATTTCATAAGGACTATCAAAAAGATCCTCCCATTTTGTCTCTATTGCATAAATTTTGGTAACTTTATCATTAGCAAATTCTTTGCTTTGTTTTGCAAATGATATTTTTTGCTGATAATCATTTTTTGATTTATTTATTGCAAATTTAAGGTCTTCGCATAATCTTGCTTTATCGTTTCCAAAACCAAATATAAGTGGGAAAACAATAAATAAAGCTAAGCGTTTCATTTAATCGTTGACTTTTTGGTCTAATAAATCTTTTAATTCCTTTGGTAAGTTTAAAAAAGAATCTCTTAAATTTTCATTCTTTTCTCCTATATGCAGTATCCACTCTCTAAATTCTTCTGCTATTGCATAACTGTCTTCATATCTTTCTAGATTATCCATAACAGAAATTCTTTTAGTAGCCCAACAATTCGCTATATCAATTCTTTTTTTTTGTTTAGTATTTACTGCCAAAATTCATCTAATGCATCAAACACTCTGTTGAGATAATCGTTTGCTCCTATACATTCCCATTTCCCCTTTTCACCAATCGCACATTTGTAGTGCAGTTCTCTCTTTAGTTGCATTAGTTTATTAGTCATAGCAACCTTGTCTAGTCTTCCGTTCATAGTAATTCCCTAGCTTCTGTCAATATTTGATTCTTTAAAAAAACAAGAGCGTCTAGTTTTTCTTCTTTTTCTTCATAATTTTCAAATTTCATTTCTGCAATTTCAACAATTGCTTTATCAACCTTTTTAAGCTGTTTCTTAATAACTCCCTTTTTAAGTTGTTTTTTAATAATCCTTTTTGGGATTTTGGTTGATTCCATTGGAATTACCTTTTTTCTTTATATTCTCTTTCTTTTCTTCAAAATGCGAGTCCCTCACTTTAAATTCTGGTTAAATTATCTACAAAATATCGTTAAGAATATAGTTACCGCTCTTTCTATTTAATTTAATTTAATCAATCATTGGGCTTTTCATTCTTTCTGATCAATTGGTCTAAAGTTTTTTGATCTGAGACGACAATAAAATCATCAAAATGGATAGATTGATCGGGGTATTCAATTCCAATTTGTTTTCCCGAGTGTCTATAAACACCTATTCTTACATTAGTACCAGTGTATTTTCCTTTCCAGTCAGATGTTATACCTTTGTAATCAAATATTAATTTCTTATCTTTGAAGACTTTTACAAAACCATCATCATCCTTTGTATTATATATTCCAATTTTATAAGTGCTCCATTCACCTAATTGAGTCACACTAAATGTTTTGTTCGGTGTGAGTTTAAAATTATTTCTTATTTTTTTTTCACCTCTAGTTTTTTCATTACGCACAAACCAATTTGAATCATTTTTTTTATATTTTATATCAATGCGATGCTTAATATTATCTTCTCTATTCCTTCTATTGAAACCAGTACCGGCAGTATTACCTGCTATTTTTAATGTTTTTCCAGTGTCATCAAAACTTATTCTTACAAGAGGATGCGTTCTCATATATGCATGTCGATTTTTAAATTCAAAAAACGTTACTCTGCCATCTGTATGTTTAAAATCTTTAGGAAGTCTTGTTTTAAAACCAATCCATATTTCTTTATTTAAAGTGCTTCTTTGCTTTGTCTCAAATATTGCTCTTTCTGTTTCTTTTCCTGAACCTTCTTTAAGAGGATCAATATTCCATCCATGTTTCACTGTAACTTCAAGATACTTATTGCCATCAAGATCTTTTTTAACTGTATATGGTTTTAAACCTGCTCCCTTATCGTAGAGTCGAAATATTTGGTTGAATGATTTTTCTATACCCCCACCAGAAGGAGGATTTGAGGATGAAGGGTTAGGATTAGCAACTTTTAATTTTCCTTCTTCTTGATTTTCAAAGTCCTCAGAAAAATTCCAAGGAGATTTTGTTTTTTTATCTACATAGTCTGGAACAAGTACCTTTTCCCATGAGTATGAATTACCAGTAGCAAAACACATCAACACTAGAAAAATGTATAATAATTTTTTTACAAAAAAAGAGGATTTTATCTCTCCAATTTTATATCGACTTTCAATCACCGTACCTAGTCTATTGGCCATAACAAATACATTTACCCCCTTTCCAGTTTGAACATTTTTTCTTTTTGCATTTCTTTTTCTTTTTCTTATTAGCCATCTCAAAAGCGCTTACTAGTATTCAAATCTTTTTTTAATTCTCTAATTTTTTATGTTATAAATCTTTTCAGCATTCAAGTAAGCAATCTTTTTAGCAACTTCTTCAGGTAATTGATTTAAAATATCACGATAAATCCTCACTATTTTTGAATATTTTTTCCAGCGGTGTTTTTTATGCGCATCAGTGGCAAATAACAATTTATCTTGATACTCGATTAAGATTTCTTTCCATTCATTTTTTAATTGCTTTTCATCATTTAAAAATGCAGATCCTAATTTGGATTGTTTAGTAGGATCACAGATGTTTCTTTTTTTTTTATTTTTTTTCGATATCGTCATATATACATTGTCATGTGTTGAAAGGACTAATTTGGCCTGTTTTGGACTCCCAAAACCCATATGAGGTATTATGAATTTTTGATTTGGGAAATCAAGGAAAAGTTTAGAAAATTTAGGCCAATCTCTTTCCCAAGCATAAAACTCCCAATGTGTCATAACAGGAATATTCTTTGAAGAAAACTTCACTAAAAAGTCAGCAAACCCTTTTCCTGATGGATCTCTATATATTTCTCCTGATTCATGCTGGCGCGAAGTAGTATTACACTTGTCTGCATGAGTAAATAAGATTTCTCCTACAAAAGAATATTTATATTTATCAATATTTTTCAAAGTTCGCTTTGTGAAGGATTTACCAATGTCATTTTTATGCAAAAAATACTTTGGTGCACCAAGCACTATTAATTCTTTGTTGTCTCTATGCAAATTGAGTAATGCTTTTTCATTTTCACCTAAGTATTCTCTACTTCTGGCAAAAAGCGCAATCTTATAAATTCCAGCATCTCTCACTCTAGAAATAGCTTTTTCAAATCCTGGTTTTTCATCTAATTGAGCCATTGCATCAAAAAGCGGACCGTCATAACCATAGACTTCAAAAGTGGATAAAAGGGCAGCAAATATCCCAATTTTGAATAATCTTGTAAGGTTTGAAAAAGTATCGATATAAAATTGCTTTAGCATCCGATTTAAGCAAAAAAATTATCCTCTTCATATGGAGTTGTATCAATCCATTCTGGAGGATAATCCCCAAGTTTGACGTATTGATAAAGCTTATCTAAATCTGGATCATAATAAGTGTCATTAATTCTTGGATCAGTTATTACTTTGCCTGGATGCATAATTAATTACTCATATTTTTATTTATAGATTATTTAGTTTAAAGGAGCTTTAAATCTCATTTAAAATTTCCTTTTAATACAAATTTTTTTTAAAAGCAAGCCTTTATTTAAAATTTAATTTTTGTTGTTACTCTGTTTTTATTTTGGGATTTGAATTCAAAAATTCCTGTATTAGTAAATATGGTCAACTCATCTCCAGATGTTTCTTCAATTGATATTCCTTCAGACTCTAAATTTTTAACATATACATTACCAATAAGTTTTAGAGATTTATCATCCTTGTCAAAAGAAAGCTTGTCAGAATAAGCCTCAAAATTACCACTATTACTCTTAATGACTACATTTCCCTTAGCCTCTAAATCTCCTTCTAAAGTATTAACTTGAGAATCAGATGTAATTGTGTAATTAGTTAATTCCTCAGCAAAAGAAAATTCAGCTAATAGAAATAAAAACGATGCAAGAAGTAAGCTTTTCATCTACTCCCAACCCTTTTCTGCATTTTGAATAATCCATTGTGCGAGAATCTTATCCTCTCCATCCCTCAATTTATTTTTATAACCCTTCATAAAACCAATTCCATCATTAGCAATTTTTGTTATTGAATTTACATCTGCTATTCCTCTTTTTTCAAGGTCGGAAAGTTTTAGTGATTTAGATCCTTTAAGAACGACTGATCCACCTCTTACATGGCAGCCTGCACAAACATTTCTAAAAATTGTTTCTCCATCTCTAATATCAGAAGCCATTAGATATCTATTTTGCAAAGAGGTTTGAAAAATAATTATTAAAGTTATTAGAGGAATTACGAATAAAAATTTAAATATTTTCATTTGATTTATTCCAACCAAAATCAATTTAGCAAATAATTCTGAATTTTGATCTATCTATTTTAATAGTTCTACTGCTACGACAAGATTACCCAACAAACCATTCAAAATATTTAGCTGTTCTTTACTACCAAAAGCAATTAATACCTGACCTGGCTGAAGTATGAAATTACCTCCAGGGTTGGTAAACAACTTTTCATTTTCTTTAATAGCTAAAATTTTTGCACCGCTCTTTTTCCCTATTCCAAGTTCAGAAAGTGATCTTTTCTCCGCTGTTTCAAAAAGACTAATATCATTACTTAATTCAAATTCTTCAATCTCACACTCACTTCCTGCTAGAAGATCTAGAAAATCAATGGCTATTGGTCTTAAAGCCATTGATGCCATTGCTCTACCTGCAGCTATATAAGGGCTTACAACTATACTTGCCCCGGCTAATCTCAACTTACTTGCGGCTTCTTCAGTTCCAGCTCTTGCAATTACTCTTATAGAACTTCTTATCCCTTTAGCACTTAAAACGACATATAAATTAGCAGCATCATTAGGCAAGGTAACAACCAAACTTTTGCATTTTTCTAATCCTGCCAGTTTTAATGTTTCATCAAGAGTCGCATCAGCACAAAGCACTTCTAAACCATTTTCTTCCGCAATCTTTTTTCTATCTTCATCACTCTCAACAACAATAATAGGAATGTTTTGTGTTTTTATTTGGTTAGATATTTCCTGACCAACCCTCCCATATCCGCACAAAATTACATGATTTTCCATTTTTCTAAGAAGTCTTTTAAAACGTAATTCGTTTACTCTTTGAAAATAGCCGGATTCAAATAATCTAACAGCTTTTTGAAAAGTAAATTGAATAAATATCAATCCGCCAACGATTACTAAAACAGTTACGATCCTGCCTTCAGGACTTAAAGGTTGAACTTCTCCAAAACCAATAGTGGTTATTGTGATCAGGACCATCCATAAGCAATCACTCCATTCCCATCCCTCTGTTATTCGATAGCCAATTGCACCTAAAAAAAACAGAAAGAATAAAGAATAAATAAGACCAAACCAAGGCCTTAAATAGTCCTTAATAAAATAGAACTCAAATAATCTAAGCTTCATATCCCTTATTATCGTTAACTATTCAAAAATTTCAAAAAAATTTTCTATTATGTTCCTAAAACTATTTATTTGTTTAAGTGAAATATATATTAAGCAGGATATTAATATTTATTTTCGTAGCTGTGTGCATTAAACAAATGATTTCTGTCTCAGGTCTTATTTAAAGCTTCATTAAAAATTAATTCAAGGTTTTACTTGTACTGATTCAATAAGAAAATCAGAAGCTGCTTTTAACCAATCAGCCACTGTAAGACGAAGGTCAGGTTGAGAATATACTAGTGCGACAATAATTCCAACTAAGATTATCTTTACCATGGCAATTCAAATATTATTATGAATTAAAGCACAACTATTTAGTAAAAAGAACCTTAAATTTATAAAAAACAGATTAATTAAAATTTCTCTAATTGATTAAATAAGTATTCCACTCTTCTTAGATTAACGCCTAAATCTGATTGACCTAATCTTGCTGCAGATCTTATCTGAATGATCCCTTTAGATCTATCTACATAACTTCTTACATCAAGCTTTAAAATTTCAAGGTCATCAGGAAATCTAAAAATCAAGCTTCTACAAACACCTCTCCAATAATTTCTACCACTTTCGATGACTTCTGTACGAGGTAATCCTTCTGCCAGAGAAACAAGTTGAATAAACTTTTGATCAACATTTATTAGTTTCTTTTCTATTAAGACACTATTCAATGGATTAATTATAGGAGCAAGACCTTGAATGGAGGAAACCATATTTTTAAAAACAATATAAATGTTCTAACCGATTTCATACACAAAGTGAGAGGAAAAAAAGTAAATTATTATCCCATAAATTTGATCTCTTTATAAAGATTCCTTATTTCGTGATCAAAATTCTAAAATTTGAGATTTTTAATTGTTTTTTTTGATAGAGACGGTTGCCTACATTTTTTACTAGTTAGTTTCCTAACCCATAAAAAAACTACTACAAACAAAAATATTTCAACAATAATTCCAACCGATATTAAACTCATTTTTTGTCCTCTTTTTTCTTATTGGTGCCCTCAATGTATGGCACAAGAATATTTAATAACCACTTTTTAAATGAATTTAACGGTTTCATAATCTATTTACTTGCCTTTTCTCCACAAACTCCTCCCTTTAATGAGATCCTCTATATTTGGCCAAGCTGCTATTAATTCTTTTAGTGCCTTTCTATTAGGAGTATAGAAAACACATGACAATGCACTTATTACATAAAGTATGAACCATAACTTACTTTCTGAATAAGCTAAAAACAAAGAGAAAAGAAAACTTCCAATAAAGAAAAAGAAAAATGTCCTATTTAATATTTCTAATGGAGTTCTTTTGAGTCTGTAGAATTTAATCTTTTTAATATCTTCTACAGTATCTTTCTGAAATTTACTTTCGTATGAATTAATTATTTCTTCTTCTAGAATTTTTTCATACTCTAAATTATCAATTGGATCACTACCGTCCTGTTTATTTATCATTGGTATCTATACCGTACAAATATAGTATCTAATTAAGGGTATTTTAAAAAGTATCAAATTTTATCTGTTAACTGGAGCTATACGAACAGATCATGATTTTGAAAATACTTCAAGATTGTCTTATTTATAAAAGATAAATTATTCAAAATATTCTTTTTAATTTTCCCAAATCTTTCTGTCATTTAAAACAATCACCTCTATAAACTTCATAGCATTAATTAAATTCGGAGGCAATATCTAAATCTAGAGTTAAAATAGTTTAGAGATTTTAATAATAATCTATATGCAAAGGTATTTGATTTCCTACGAATTTACTGATGGCGAGGATCAAGAAGAAGGGGCAGAAATGCTAATTAATTGGTATGAATCAGGTGGTCCCCAAAATAGACCTGAAAACTATGAGGTTCATTCTTGGATTTTTATGGTTCAAAATGGGATTGGACATTCTGTAGTTAGTGCAGATTCTCTTGAGACAATTTGGAAGCAATGGCATCCCTGGAGAAGGTTAATGGATATAAGTATTCAGCCTTGTATGGATCTTGATGAGACAGTCGGATTATTCAAAAAACAAAAAATGAATACGCGGATAGTCTAAAAGTATTTCTAACTTCTAAATATAAATTTCTTTTTAGTAGCACCTAATACTACATACATATTTCACTGCGTTAAAAAGGATAAGATTAATTTACCATGATGAATGATTCTTATCACATTTACTTCAAAGGAGAAATTCTTTTCAAGAATTTAAGTAAAGATGAATTTGAATTTGTTTGGGGAAAACTTTATACATCTTATATAAATGCTCTAAATAAAGAGCTAACCTACGAATTAATTAGCGAAAGCAATATTATGGAGCCAGCCTTTAACCTTGAGCCATCTTATTAAATCAAAAACTAAATCCTAGATTATGAATAAAACAAGAAAGCTTGTCTCTCTTTTATTTTGAGGTACTCTTTCTCTTCTTTAGTTATATCTAAAGCAATTTTATTTGCCTCAAATTCGACATTCGAACTATAAGTTTCAAAGTTTTCCTCTCTTTTAAATAGAGCAACGATACCAATATCTGTTATAAACCAAATAAAATGATCAGTTTCTCCAATTGGCTCCTCTTTTAAAGAGTCAATAATAAAATCACAGGTTGAGTCCACTTAATTATTCTGAGAGAAATTTTAATTGCCTCCGTTGCAATACCTTACTGCCTCAGAATTGGTACCACCATCTTCAATAATTTCTGCAACACATTTATTGAAAAGTTTAGACTCTTTTTTTACTGAACAGAATCCAAAAGCGATTGCAGCTAAAGCTATTGCAGATACGAAACTAGAACCAAGTTGTATAAAACCATAAGCAAACATAATGTTTTTCTTTCCAGAACATTTTTTTGAATCCTTTTTTTCTTCTGTCATTTAAAATTTATTAACTTAGACAACCCTATTTGATTAGTTTTAGATTTGAGAAATATTTGCATAGAGAAAACCGAATTAAACAATTTATACTCAGCTATTGCAAAAATTAAAAATTTCAAGTTTTGATTGATTTTTCTTCACTTTAATTTTTAATTTGATACATCATGAAGAAAAAATTTCTTGAATTTTTTATCAACATGAGCTTCAGGTATAGAAAATTTATCTTTTTTAAAAAGTAATGATCCCACAGTTATAACAAGAGATTATGTTACTTTTAAACTATATTTTTTTTTTTTGATGAAGTATTAATACTTAAAAATTTTTCCAGAAAAGCTTGTTTTGATAATGCTCCCGAAGAGTTATCCACTTTTTAAGCGTTTTTCAACAGGGTTTTCCACAATATGTTGATTAAATTTGAATTTCTATGAGCAAAATAAAATATTATCTTCTTTTAAGAAAAAACTATCCACAAATTTTTTTTGGGATAACTAAGATAGCGACTGTCTTTTAAATAATTTTAAGAACAAATCTCATGAATCTAAATGAGACAAAAAAGGATGTAAATCTCGAAATCAGAAAAGAGTTGGAAAAATCTAAGCTCAAAGTTCTTACTAATGAAAATGATTTTTTAGTAAAAAACCTCAAAAAGGCCGGATGATTTATTAGAGCTAAAAAATTTTTTTAAACTGCAAAATTTACAAAATTCCTTTTTAGGTCGAAATAATGATTTTTGGAATGATCATCCAAAATATTTATGTACCAAATATAAAATTTCTATTAAATATACAAATTAATACTCTTTATACCAATCATATAAAGCTAATCCTAGTTATATTATTTAAATGTCAGTAAGAGATCAGATCAGAAATATAAACGGGAAAAATCATTTAAATTATTTAAACATTCAGTTTTCCTTTATTCGCATCATAGTTTTTTCAAAAGATGAATACCCAAGAACAAAAAGTCAGTTATAAAAAGCTTTTAAACAAAGCTGTCAAGGCAAACGGTCGTAAAGAAACTGTTTCTTACTTAAATCGTGCTGCTAAAATTAAATCAAAAATCTATTCAAACACTAAAGTAAATTGTTTTAGATGTAATGGAGCAGGTTTTCTAAGAATTTCTTTAGATGAGACTAAGACATGTTTATCTTGCTATGGGAAGGGTTTTTTGATTAAAGAAATTCAGCAAGTTTAAAAAATTTGATTGTTCATGAAAGATCTCATTCAAGCTCATAAAAAATTAATTAAAACAGTAAAAGAACAAATGGGATTTTCTGATTACGGGATGTATTGGTTAGCTTTCCTGGAAGGGGGTCTAACTATATGGCTGCTGGATAGAATATTTTTTCACTGGTTGAAGTTTTAATTTTTATTTAAGTCAAAAAATTTCTGCAGGTATTAAATAAATCAATTTATCGAAACCATTTGAAAAGTTGTAGGATGGGAAAAAACTAATATGCAATTACTCGGATTAATTCTTCTTCTAGCTAGTAGCTGGTATTTATGGAAATTAACATCAAACTTTCTTGATGAACCAACAAAAAAAGAACTGACTAATAGTTTAAATAAGCTCAAAAATAAATTCTCTGAGGGAAAACAAAATTTCTCTAAAGCAAAAATAAGCGAAGCTTGGGAAAAATACAAAGAAGAAGGTGGTGCTTTATCTAATAAAGAAAAAAGCTAGTGGACTTTTTTATTATTACAAGTCTCACTAAAGATATTTCTAGAATTGATCTAATTGGTATTTTGTTTGGTCACTTAATTTTTGGTGTTGCATTGACACAGCTTTTAGACTGGACGTGGTTAAAGAATCTTATGAGTGAAGAAGATAAAACAAGGCTGCTTAAAAGTTATACATGGAAAGACTTATTAGTAGATGGAGCAATTGTCACGGTAGTTCTAGGAATAATCTTTTTGATAATTAGCATTTTTCTATAAATGAACGTAACTTACATCCTTTTAGTCTTTTTAATGATATCAATTGTGATTTTCACTCAAATAATCAATTCCTCCGATAAATCAAAATAAATGACCGAAGTAACTAGCAACTCCTCAACTGGATGGTACTTAATCGCTTTGGTAAGCACTTTATCTTTTTTAGCCTTAATTTACTTTGGCAAAAAAAGATAGATTAAATTTCGAAAGATTATTTAAATTCATAAAAAAAAGCTCTGCAACTTCACGAGATGCAGAGCTTTTAATTATTAAGTAACAGATTTATATAAATCTGTTGATTATAAAACCTTTTTTCTTAATCAAAGAAAAAGAGACCGATGAATGTGATGAAGATACTGAATTCACGGCCCCTTTAATAACCGCATTTTTCGGTAGATACGACAATGAATCACCTCCTTTACTAATATTTTTCTTAAGATAACTAAAAGAATTAAACAAGGAAAGAAATTCGTTAAAAATTTAAAAATTTTTTAACAAATTAACGATATAAATCTCTTAAAAATAAAAATATAGAATTTACCAAGGCAAAACTTCTCCGTTGGCATGCCAAAACGTACCCGAGTTATTTTTATTTAAAGAATCTATACGTTTTAGAAGGCCATTTGCTGATTCTTCAGGACTAATGCCATTTCTTGTAAAGCCAGTCATTCTTGTACTCACTAACCCAGGATGCAAAATAGCTACATAAATATCTTCTCTTGATAAATCTATAGAAAGTGATTTTGCTGCCATGGACAAAGCGACTTTAGACATCCTGTAACCATAAGAACTTCCAGATGTATTATCTTCAATAGATCCCATTCTACTTGTGATAAAAGCAACTTTAGAAGATCTTTTTAAAAAATGTTTAAGTGATTGAGTCAAACATATTGGGCTCAATGCATTGACTTCAAATTGCCGCAAAATACTTTTTTTATCTAAGTTTTCGAAAGAATTAAATTCATAAATCCCTGCATTATGTATTAAGCAATCTAAATTAACTCCAGATAGTTTTTTACACAAATTTGTTATCGACTCATCAGAAGAAATTTCTATATTCTCTTCAATTCTCACTCCTAAATCTCTAAGTTCTTTTGAAGCTTTCCTACACGTTGCAATTACATTATCTCCCCTCTTATGAATTTGCCTACATAGTTCTAATCCAATACCCCTATTTGATCCTGTAATTAGAAAAGTCGACATCTCTAAACTAAAAATAAAAAATTAATCTAAATCCAAATATAAAAGAAAACGAACTAGAAAAAGAAAAAATTTATAAAATTCCTTATTAGATTTTTTAAGGTTATGATAGGTAGTAAAATTTTAAAAGAATTTATAAAAGAAAGCAAAGATATTTTTATCATCAAAAATTAATGTATGGAAATTTTCAATCAAGAATTTACAGAAGAGATTATTAGGTTAACGTGGAGAAATCCTGCTTTCATGGCTATAGCTATTGCGTTAGTTTGGCTTATCCCGCAATTATTTATCAGAAAAATAATGGCAAAAAAATATGAAAGAAGAAAAATAGAAATTCAGAAAAATAAAATTCAGAAGCTTTACCCAACTAATACTCCTAAATAAGATTTTTATTTATAAAATGATCTAATTAATCAAAAAATACTTTTTGCATCTAGGTAAATATGACCTACAAAATAATTAGAATTGATGGGAAAGATGACGAATTAACAGCTCAAAGTTTTGATAAATATTCAGATGCGTACGATTTGCTAGAGGAACTATATGGAGATTTATGTTGTTCAGATGCTGATTATGGAGACATAACCTATTACGATATTGTGGAAAATAATTTTAAAAATATTAATGGAGAATAAAAAATGGGCTCCCTCCCAAGAAGAAAATTTAGGGGTAATAACGAGAGTATATGAATTCATTAAAGAAGAACTTTCAGAACTTCAAAAAGAAACTGGATGTCCCGATTCATTTATTTATGATTTTATTGGCAAAATTCAGAATGAATGGCATCCAGAGTCTTGTCACTCCATAGTTAGAAATAAAAAAAGGAAAAATTAGAAAATATTAAATCTTCAACTAAAATTTATAAAATTTCTCTAATATAATTTGAATTTAAAAATTAAATCATGATTATTAGAATATTAGGTATCGTACTTATCCTTGGTACGATTGCATATTATGGTTTAGTTTTAACTGGGCAAAGCAATCTTTAGTTTTTCAACTTTTAAAATTTCTCATGAAATGGCCTCCTACTCTTTGTTGGACAGCACCAAAAACTATTAATGGTAATAGGCATTTTCAAGTTAAAGCTTATGGTGGTAAAAATGAAGATAGATGGGTTGATATTTTTCCTACCAAAAATAAAAAAGATATTAAAAGGATCCTATGGTCAAAACTTAAATCAGAATGGAATTCTGGATGGTTGAGGCTCCCAAAAGATAAAGAATAATTTGTCTATGTAAACAAATATTATTAACCAGAAAACTGTAAAAAATAATACCTAATGCAAAAAAAATAACTTCTAAAATTTTAAAAATGCTGTTTAATATGAAGCCAGAACCGAAGAAAAAACTCCCTAATAAAAAAGTTATAAGTTCAGCAAAATTTGAGGCTAAAGAACAATTCACAAAATCTGCATTAGAAAATTTAAAAACAGAAAATGAAAGGCTTGTTAATTCACTAAAAAAATCTGGGGAAATTAAAGAATCAAAAAGAAAATAGACTTACGGTATTAAAAAATTTTTATTATGATATTAATTTATGGATTGAGAAATGATTGAAAAAATCTCTCTAGCAAATTCTCACCTACCTCAACTTATTGGGTTCGTACTTATGTCGATTGGTTATACATTAGGCAATAAATTTTACCTTCCTGAAATCAAACAAAAATAATAATTTTTAGTTATTAAAAATTTTTTAAATAAATAACATAGAAAATATATTCCTTGTAAAAATTTTTCAATATTTTATCTGATTTAAAGTAAAAACTTTAAAAGCTAATTCTGTAATGCAATTAAGACTAGTCCTGGGATGTAACTGACACATAAATGTAACAGTAAAGTTCTTAAAAATGTGAAATCCAAAGAAAAAGTAAGAATTCATACTGATTTTTTTTTAAATATGTTACATTCTTTAATAATTCAAGTTGAGGTTTCCTCTGTCAATAAAGCAGAAATGAGGAAATGTTTGATGTACAAAAACGTCATTTACTCTTTGGCTTACTAATTGATCACACATGAAATCTAAAAATGGATGCACTTACTAGTTTTATAGTTGTTATCATCGCAATTACAATTCAATTCTCTTTATATGCCATCAAAAGGTTACAGGAACCTTTAGAACCAAATTATTTAATAGATCAAAATTCGAAAAAAAATAAAAACTACATGGGTAAATTTTGGAAAAATGCCGAAATAACAAATGGGAGATTAGCTATGATTGGTTTTTTAGCTTTGATAATAAACTACGGTTTTTTTGGGTGGATAATACCTGGTTTTATTTAAACTATCAATACATTAAAGTCTTAAAGAAAAAAATAAATCTCTCCTTCAAAACAAACTCTCCTTTTAAAAAAAAAATTTTTATTATAAGTAAAAAAAGCAATTGAGTAATTCTGATTTTGATAAAAATGGATTGGACATCTATGGAATACATTGGCTTCAATATGCTGCTTTTGCTTTCTCTGGTTTTGCTATATTTACAACCTGGGCATTTTTTTATGATGAAAGATTCCACAACTTTGTAGTGAATATTTTTAGGGTTATTAACTGCAGTGGATTCAACTGTAATGGAGCATTTTAAAATTCTATGGCTAATCCAGATCAAAAAACAATATTAATTGATAATGCTTTTGAGGAAATAAAAAACATTTGTATAAATCTTCAAAAAGATACTGATGCTTCGAATTCAGAACTTAAAAGTTTACTAAAACTAATTATTAATGAATGGGAAGAAAAAGAAGAACAAAAAACTGGTTTTGGATTTAGATAAATTTAGCCAATATCTAAGAAAAGACTTAGACCTCAAATCATTTTAATATGAACAGATTTTTTACTTTTAAAATAAATATTTATGATTTACATTTTTTAGAAAGAAATTAAAAAGGAATGAATCTCATATAGAAGATTCATTCCAGATTTAGCATTAGTTTTATCTAGATTTAAATTTTATAATTTAACTCCTCTGGTGGACTGTCAATCATTAGATCCCTCCTATTCAACAAGTTAAACCTAGGCCTTACTTATTAAGAAAGTAAATCAGTAAAAATGCTGATTTATTACTTTCTAAAATGTTTGAATTAAAGAAGCCAATTCTGGTGCATCTAATAAAAGTGCAAAAAATGTAAGCACAACTAATAAAAATATGGAAAAGTAGAATTGAATCATGCTTCAAAATTACTTAAAAAGAATTTTTTAAGTTGTATAAAATAATGCTTTGTTTACATAATTAAATATCTCTACCTAGAGAAGTTTAATTAGAGAATAATTAATATGCTTCAGGAGAAAATATCGTCCTATTTTTTGCCAATACTCACAGCCTTTAAGTAAATGATCACCCTGTGGTATGCGTTTTTCGTATTTTGGACAGATCAAGATAGTAGCAAAAGTTTCTGTAGTGCTGTAGCGAAAGTGATTGCAAGTAATACAAATCTTTGTTCGTTTTCGTTTTAGGGTAGATTCTTTTAGATATTCCCATTTTGACGGATTTACTTTGATCATTATTACTGGAATTTATTAGTAACAATTTGCCAACCTCCTGAAATTAATTCATTCCATGTTTCACAAGCACACTCAATAGAAAGAAGTCTTGAATTTTTAATTTGGGCTGGTTCACCTAATTCATTTGCATAGAAAAGATGAGTATATACTTGTAAGTTATTAGGTACAGATTTCTTATAACTCTCAAAAAAAATTAATAAACCACTTTTTTTGTTAAACAACCAGCCAGTTGGGGGGTCAATAAGGCTGCCACGATGAAAATAAGTCCGAACATTAGCGACTCCTGAAGTCATGAAGATAATACAGTTGTACTATTAATATAAATGTACTACTTGTAGACGTCAAGTATTCCTCTTGTAATTATTTAAATACTTAAATTACTTTCCAGAAATAATCAGCTGTAAACTTCTTATTTGGTAATAGTGAATACAAGTAACTCCTTGAAAAGGAAAATAACATTAAGGGGTATATCCAAAAGAATGCAATGTATCGAAATCCCTTCTATTTAGGATGGAATAAAGGTTGGTCTTTTTTATTTTTTTTAGAGGGTGGCATTGCAAAAATTGAAGCAAAAGGTTATGGCATATCCATTACAACAAAAGTTGAGAAAGGAGAATCACCCCTAGAATCTGCGGATAGATTAGTCTCGAAAGAGCAAAGGATTAGAAAATCAAGATATTATTCTTGGGTTAAATCTATTAATGAAAAACCATAAACTAAGCAATCCTTCAATTACTAAAGTAATTTCTTGACAATTAATTTAAAATAGAAATTAATTATTTATTTTTCGTGTCCAATAAATTTTATGAATGGTGGAAAAACCATAGAAAAGTTGTAACCTATGGAGCTTTTATCATCTTGTTTGGTTTTTATTTATCTCCTGTTGTCAAAGAAGCTAAATACAAAAACCTATGTATTAAGTACTCTACTAAAGGAGCTTTAACTAAATTTAATAAGGACGATATAGGAGAAACTTTACTAGAGGAAACAGGTTTGAACATTGATGAACTAGCAAAGATTGAAGGTTATAAGAATTGCATTAATTAAAAAGTTCGCAAAAATTACGCTAAGTTTTAAATGATTAAAGGCATGTTTAAACTTATTTTATTAATATTCTTACTTGGATTCATATTAATAAGTCCAAGAACAAGATATTTGGTTGGCATAACTCTAAAAGAGATTTCTTCATTTCTTTTATGGACTGTTAAATATGAAGATAGAGAAAAATGGATCATAGATAAACCAAGTTGGATACCTGACCAAAAACTTAAGCCATCGTATTAAATGAAGACTTATTTAGAAGAACGAATTGAATGGTATGACGATAATTATAGAAATGGTAATGCTTTAATTTCTGATAAGCAGTTCGACCAACTTGAAAAAAATTTATTAAGAACAAACCCAAATTGTGATTACTTTAAAAAGAAAAATAAACTAGTTTTACCTTCATTAGAAAAGGATTCAATAGATGAATTTTTGAAAGGATTATTAGTTGATACCAGATTATTAATTGAACCAAAAATTGATGGTTGTGCTGTTGCTTTGCAATATAGGGATGGCACTATAGAGAAAGCAATTTCAAGAAAAGGGACAGACGTTACTAGTAAACTTATTAAGGTCCAAGACATTCCCAATAATCTCCCTTTACGAGGAGTTCTTCAAGTTAGAGGTGAATTATATGCACCCAACCAAAGTCCAAATATCTCCCAGAGAATCGCTTCTGGATTTCTAAGAGCTAAAGAAGGATTTTCTGAAAGTCTTAGCTTCTGCGCATTTCAAATACTTAATTCAACACTTAACCAATATGAGTCCAAAAAAAGTCTTTCAAAGCTTGGCTTCACTATCCCTCAGGATATTTCATGCAACTTTACGAGCCAAGTTGAAGTATTTAGAAAACAATGGCTAGAAGGGAAGCTTTTTAGTAAATATCCAACAGATGGAATAGTAGTAAAAATAAATTCTAGAAAATTACAATTGATTAGAGAAAAATCAAATTTAGATTATCCTTATTGGCAGGTGGCAATAAAAAGCTAATGGAATTAATACACCAGATTTTTCCTATTTGGCATATTTACTTGGATGTGTTTTTGGTTGGCTTTGCAACTTATGGTTTTCTGAGAATTAAAAAAAAAATAAAAACTAAATAAAGTTTTAAATCATCCGTGGTCTTTAAGCATAGATTTAAGTTGTTCGCTATCTAATTGTTCAAGATAATTTCTCATTGCCAACCAAGATCTTCGGCTTTCTAACTTTCCACTTTCTTTAAATAAATTTGCAGAAACTTGATCTATCAATTCTTTATGAGTCATATTTATATTCTTCATCAAGTTCAATGACAACACCATTAAAAAATTCTGCTAATAATTTTGATGGGTCTTGCATAGATATCTTTCTATCTACTTTTGATAATTTCTTTTTGATTGGATTTAAGTTAGTCATACAGATTCAGGTAATTCAAGTTCTTCAAAAGTCCAACCTTCTAATTGAAGGTCATGCCATTTATCCCAAGCATTATCCAAATACATTTGAGTGGATGATTTAATTGCCATTGGCTCACCAAGATCATTTGCATAATAAATATGGGCAAAAATTCTCATACTATTTCTTGGAGATTTTTTATTCCTTATAAATAAAATTAATCTACTGCGGTCTGGACTAAGCAACCAACCACTTGGGGACTCATTACGATAACCGTAAGAAAAATTAGTCCAAACATTAGCTCCTCCTAAAGTCATTACTTAGTAATACATATGTACTACCAATATAAATACATTAGAAATGGATCGTCAAGTATTTTGGCAAATAAATTATTTACACTGATAGAGAATAAAAACAGCTCAGTTATTCCAAAAAATAAAATACCCACCAAAAGCTTGTTATAGCAAGCATTCTGATAGGTAACACCGGATCCCCGTCAGTTCTCTGCTGCATCGACCTGGAAATGCCAGAAGAGGATTCAAAGTGGGCTTTCGTTTCCGATTACAAGATCGGTTTACTACCGCATCACGACAGTCTCCTCATGTCGAAAGAGAGTCAGATCAGAGCACATAAAGAAGAACTTAACCAAAGATCCAGTAATCTAACTCTAACTTATTTTTTTATGCATTTGGAGATGGCCAAATGTCTCTTACCATAGTTAATAAAATTTGAGCCTCATCATATCTTTCTGAATGCGTTTTACCATTTAATAAAAATGTGATGTGAGCCATTTTTCTTCCCAGAATTTCGCGAGATTTGCCATAACAATGAATATTAGAACCCTCAATTTCAGATAACATTTTAATTCTGGTTTCCATTGAGATTGGGAAATTCTTTTTTAACCCCAGTAGATTTATCATAATTGCCCCTTCACAGTTCATTTTAATTTCAGGAGGCATTATCCCAGAAGAAATGCAAACATATTGATCAAACTGACTTGAAGTGCAAGCTTCAATAGAGAAATGAGCTGAGTTGTGTGTTCTAGGAGCTATTTCATTAATTAAAAGACCATTATCTCCATAAAAGAATTCAATAGCTAGAACTCCAACGTAATTAAGTTCATTGACTATCGAAGAGAAAATATTTATTGCAAATAAGTTCAAATCATATTCATTTATTCCAGGTGCAAGAACCCAATCACAAACATGATTTGATTGGAACGTCTCAACTATTGGAAAGAATCTTATCTTACCGTTCCTATCTCTCGAACCAACAAGAGCCAGTTCTTTTTCATACTCTATCCATTCTTCTATTAACCATTCATTAGAACTATTTTCTGTTAAAAAAGAATCTAAATCTTCTTTTGTCTTTATTTTTCTGTTCCCTTTGCCGTCATATCCACCTTTATTTGATTTTGCCATTAGAGGAAAAGTCCAATTATTGATTTCCTCATCCGAGAGGTTTTTAAAATCTCCAATACTTATCCATTTTGGGCAGGGAATATTCATTCTTTCTATTAATTTTTTTTGAGAAAACCTATCTACTAATGGCTTGATTGAATTAAGGCTTGGAACAAAAATATTTTTATTGTCAATTAAATTTAATTTATCAATTTTTATCCATTCATTTTCAAAAATTATTTTTTCACACTCATTAATTAATGATTTATTCCCTCTTATCTTTAAAGGATCAGCTTCTATAACATGATCTGCTTTTAAACCAGCTGGATCATCACAAGATTTTGTTTGCACACATACTTCGAGATCTCTTTTTTTTGCTGCCTCGGTTAACATCAAAGCCAGTTGACCACCTCCAATTATTCCTAGGGAATAATTTTTCTTAATATCGTTTATATTTTTTTTAAAACTCATAGAATGATTTTATTACCATTTCTAATTCTTAACAACTGAATTTTTAAGAATCTAGAGCTTAAATTTTGCTAATATGTAGTGTATTTAATACCAAATATTTATAAATTTTAACTAGGTAATCAATTGTGAATAAGAGAAAAATATTAGTCCCATTAGGTGATAAGTCATACGAAGTAACTCTAGAAGCAGGGATACTGAATAATATCAGCGAAGAACTCTTAAAAATTGGAATAACAAAGAATAGAAAAATACTTGTGATATCAAATGAAGAAATATCAAATTTGTATGGTGAAAAATTCTTAAATAATTTAAAAGATAATCAATTTCAGGCCAGAATGTTCCTTATCAAGGCTGGAGAATCATATAAAAACTTAAAAACCTTGAGTGAAATATATGATATTGCATTTGAATTTGGCTTAGATAGAAATTCAATAATTATTGCCCTTGGAGGAGGAATTGTTGGAGACGTAAGCGGTTTTGCAGCTGCTACTTGGCTAAGAGGTATCGAATATATTCAGATTCCAACGACATTATTATCAATGGTTGATTCATCTGTGGGAGGAAAAACAGGAGTGAATCATCCAAAAGGTAAGAATTTAATTGGGGCTTTCAATCAACCTAAAGCAGTTTTTATTGATCCAGAAACTTTAAAAAGTTTGCCCAAAAGGGAATTTAATGCAGGCATGGCCGAGGTAATAAAATACGGAGCAATAAGAGACAAAGAACTTTTCGAATACTTAGAAATTGAAAAAAACAAGAATGAACTTATAAATCTCAAGAATGAATATCTTATTAAAATAATTAATAGTTCAATAAAAACAAAGTCTCATATTGTTTCTCAAGACGAACATGAAAATGGTGTTAGAGCAATATTGAATTATGGTCATTCTTTTGGTCACGTTATTGAAAATTTATGTGGATACGGCAAATTTCTACATGGTGAAGCAATATCAATTGGTATGAATATTGCTGGAAAAATAGCAATTGAAAAAGGGTTATGGTCCAGAGAAGAATTAGAGAGACAGCAAATTCTCTTAGAGAGTTATGATCTTCCTACAGATATCCCCAAATTAAAGAAAGAAGACGTTCTTAAAATAATTATGGGTGATAAAAAAGTTCGTAATGGCAAAATGAGATTTATATTACCGAAAGAAATTGGTACAGTAGATATATATGATGACGTAGAGGATTCATTATTTTTAAAGTTTTTTTCTTAACGCAAACAGGTTGAATTTATATTCATTTCCTTCTCATTAAACTTATTAAAAACGAACCACTTAAAATTACCTAGGCATACAGGATCTACGAGTCTAAGTAATGCCTCTCTTCTTAAAAGAGCATTTGATAAATTCTCCTTAAATTCTTTCTGAATCCCATAAAGTCTCTCTGCCAATCCAAGTGCTAACAAAGCCTCTCCTTGTTTAGTTATTCCATCAGTATTAAATCCTAGAGTCTCAGCATCATTAATTAAAGTTTCTATGCACACATGAGATGTTATATCGCAATTTCCAGGAGAATCTAGGACATTATTCTTCATTTTTTGATTTTCATAAGAAACTATCGTCCCATCAGAATTCTGAGAGTTATAGTATTTTTTTGCTTCTTTGGCGTAATCAATTATCAATAAAATACCATTATTGATTTTCCCATAAATAGCTCCTAACCATTTTGAGTTATCTACATGCCATTCTGTCGTCCATCCTTCAAGAGCATCTTCAGGTGGAATAGTTATTCCCAACTCACTTTTAGCAAGTTCAAAACTTTTTTCCAATTCACTTGTAATTGGCATTTTATCAAAAAATAATTTATGAGATTTTTTGTCTATAGAAACGGCTTGTCGAATTAATTTTCCCTTTGAGAAGGTTATTCTCTCTACTGGCAAAGCATCCAAAACCTCATTTGCTAGAACTATTCCATTTATATTATTTTCCTCTACTTCATCCAAACCTTTCCATAAAATATCAATACCTAAGTTCAAAAATTCCTCCAATTTATTTTTTTGTTTTTCTACCATCCCTTTATTAGGTTCAATAATTACAAAAGAAACTCCCTCTAAAAAATTCTTGCTGTTTTCTAAAAAATATTTAATTAATCCACTCATAAAGCTTCCATCTCCAGCTCCAAATTCAGTTACAGCTAATTTCTGATTAGATAAATAACTACTTTTGAACTGAATCAACCAATCTTCTATTTGTTTGCCAACCAAAAAAGCAAAATCATCAGATAAAGATGGTGATGTGACAAAATCTCCTCGAAGGCCTAACTCAGCTTTACCGCTGCCGTAATAACCATTAATAGGATCATTTAATGCAAAAGTCATAAAGTCATAAAAACTTATAGTCCCACCCATTTTTATTATTTTTTTTTCTAACCAATCTGGATTATTCGCGGGTAAGCTATTCATCGGCGAAAATATAAAGAGACAAAACTTATTTATGCCTTCAAAGATTAACTATTTATTAGGAATATTTCTATCTATTTTAGTTTTAATTTCACATAAACCCGTTTTCGCTATAAATAACCCAAATCTCTTACCAGAAGAAAAAACACCAGTAATTGATTTAGCTAAAACATTAAGCCCTAATCAGAAAAAATCTTTAGAGGAAAAGCTCAACAATCTAGAAATTGAAAGTGGGTGGAAAATTAAATATTTATCTCAGTTTGAGAGTTCACCTGGTAGTGCAATAAAGGACTATTGGGATTTAGACGAGACAAGTTTGTTGATAGTTGCGGATCCTAGAGGGGGAAATTTACTGAACTTTAACGTCGGAGAGGCATATTTTAATTTTATGCCAAGGTTATTTTGGGTTGAACTTCAAACAAGATTTGGCAACCAATATTATGTAAAAGATCACGGTGAGGATGGTGCAGTACTAGACGCAATTGATTCAGTAAAGATTTGCCTAGAAAGAGGAGGATGCCAAGTTGTCCCTGGCCTACCCAAAGAGCAATATATATGGACTTTATGTACATCAATTCTTGGAGGTTTAGTAGCAGGTTTCGCATCTGCGCCACGAAAAGAAGGTCAAGTGATATCAATTGGGTTTTTAGCTCTTCTTTCTCCTTTATGGGGAATGTTATTTGGAATTTTTGGTTTGGCACCGATAATATCCAGAACAAATGATTTATTACCATTATTTAAAAATGGTTTAGCTTTTACAGCAGCAGGAATTGCCGGATATATTTTATCTCAAACATTATTTTCAAGATATGAAAAGCCCAAAAATACTTAAAATATGATCAAAAATATCTAATCCTAAAAAAATTTATCTTCTTCACGAATTTCACCAGACTCTGAATACCATCGGTGAGAGACATGTCTTAATTCCTTTTTTTCAAACTCAATCCATGAAAAGTTAATTAGTAATTTCCCATCTTCATCAGTTTTATATCTTGGCACTACAGCAGTATTAAAATAAATTGTCTCTTTGCTATCAATTTTAAACATCTCTCTTAAACCAAGATTTCTTTTAAGCCGATTATGCATATGACCAAAAATTACAAGATCAACTTTTCTTCTCTTTTGTATTTGAGAGATAGCAACAGACAAATCTCTATCTCCCCAATCTAAAGAGGGTAATTTCCAGTCTTTCCCACAAATGCTTTTAGGTTCTGAACCTAAACCCGAAGGGCCTGCATGAGACATAATTATTAAAGGTATATCTTTGATACTCTCTTCTGAACATTTGATGATTTTATTTATTGAATCTTGTTCGGTAATGGGTCCATAAACGCCTTTAACTTCTTTAGAAAGATAATAGCCGCCGCCAGAACTGCATGGTCTTGCAGACAATAAATTTATTTGATTATTAAAAACTTTCAAATCCCATGCACAATATTTTTCACCAAGAACACGTATCTGCTTTGAGAGAGTTTCGCCTGTAGAATCCTTCCCTCTATCATGATTTCCTAAAATCACAAAAGTAGGAATTTTGATATCATTAATTTTTTTAATTATTTTGACACTACCATCAGAAATATCACCAACAAATAAAACAATATCTGGTTTGATAATCGATAAAACTTTCAAGTCTAATTCAGACCATTGACCATGACAGTCACCAACAATAGCAATTTTTAAATTTGTCAGAATTTTTTCTGTTTAAAGGCATATAATCTATTTAGAGATATTCTAAATCCTGACCAGTATAACTTCTACTGCAAAACAGAAATCAGTTCAAAACGAAGAAGATTTGATTTCTGAAATAAAGGAGCGTTGCGAAAAAGCTAATGCAATTATTCTTGCGCACTATTATCAAGCTCCAGAGATTCAGGAAATTGCAGATTTTATTGGCGATTCATTAGATCTATCTAGGAAAGCTGCAAATAATGACGCAGATATAATAATTTTTTGCGGTGTGCACTTTATGGCCGAAACCGCAAAAATACTTAGCCCTAATAAAACAGTCCTACTACCAGATATTGACGCAGGATGCTCATTAGCAGACGATTGTCCTGCAGATAAATTTCAAAAATTCAGGGAAGAAAATCCAGATCACTATGTCGTAAGTTATATAAATTGCACTGCAGAAGTAAAAGCTCAAAGTGATCTGATATGTACAAGCAGTAATGCAGTCTCATTAATTAAAAAGATACCTGAAGATAAAAAGATAATATTTGCGCCAGATCAGAACCTTGGGAGATGGGTGCAGAAAAATTCAGGAAGAGATCTTAAATTATGGCCTGGCAGCTGCATTGTTCATGAATCATTTAGTGAAGAAGCACTTCTAAAATTAAAATATCAAAATCCAGGATCAAAAGTAATTGCTCATCCTGAATGTAGTCAAAATTTACTAATTCTCTCAGACTTTATTGGATCAACAAGTAAGCTGCTTGATTTCGTAAGTAAAGATCCATCTAA
Organism: Prochlorococcus sp. scB243_498I20; assembly: GCA_000635015.1. Taxonomy (GTDB): domain Bacteria; phylum Cyanobacteriota; class Cyanobacteriia; order PCC-6307; family Cyanobiaceae; genus Prochlorococcus_A. The sequence goes on along the minus strand of JFMR01000045.1, from coordinate 230,615 downwards.
AACTTACATGGTACTAACTGAACCTGGAATAATTCATCAAATGAAAAAGAAAGAACCTAATAAAATTTTTATTGAAGTTCCCGATGTAGAAGGTTGTAAATGTAACGAGTGTCCATATATGAAATTAAATACTTTAGAAAAAATTCTTGATTGTTTGAAAAATAATTCCCCGTCTATTGAACTAGACCCAGAAATAATAAGAAGAGCCTATGTTCCAATTAAGAGAATGCTTGATATGAGTAATTAATTTAATGAAAATACTTTATCTTCCTTATTAATTTTTAGGAATGCATTAAGGTTTGTGGTGTCGGGATTAAATTCGCTTATCTGATTCTTTCTATTGATTATATTTATTAGCTCTTTTTCACCAGCTCTATATTGTTTATCTTTTCTAGTTCCTATCTCTCTTTGAAGTATAGGGTTTATATTCATTCTTACTTCTATGTCTGGAATAATTCCAGATTTGTTTATATCAGTGCCGTTCGGAGTTAAATACTTAGCGACTGTAACAGTTAGACCTGAACCATCAACTAAAGTTCTCATGGATTGAACTAGACCTTTACCAAATGTTTTCTTCCCAACTAATTTTCCTCTTTTGTTATCTTTTATTGCACCAGAAACTATTTCACTAGCACTAGCAGAACCCTCATTAACTAAGACAACTAAGGGCTTTTTTGTAAGAGCTTGACCGTTTCCTTTTTTTGTTTCTTTTAAACCATCTTTACTTACTGTACTTACTATTACTCCTTTGTTAATGAAGTGCCTTGATATATCAATGCTTGATTCTAATAAACCTCCAGGATTACTTCTCAAGTCAAGAACATATCCTGCGACTTTTTTTGTTTCTAAATCCTTAATAGCATCTCTAGTTTCTTTGGATGCATTTGCATTAAATTGTTTTATTCTTATATAGCCAATTGATAAGCCATTTTTGGTTTGATTGACTTTACTTGATACAGATTTTATTTCAATTTTTTCTCTTGATAAAGTCTTAAAAAAGGATTGAGAACCTCTAAGAATTTCAAGCTTTACTTTAGTACCTCTTTGTCCTCTTATTAATTTCACGGCATCCTCAATATTCATACCTTCAGTAGAGATATCATCTATAGATAATATTTTATCTCTAGCTTTAATCCCAGCATCAAATGCAGGGGTGCCCTCTATGGGAGAAATAATTATTAAATCATCAGATTCTTTATCTTTAACTATTTGGATACCAACTCCAGTTAATTCACCAGAGGTATCGATTCTCATTTGATTAAATTCTTTAGGTTCTAAAAATCTTGTATAAGAATCATCTAAGTTAGTAAGCATAATCCTAATCGCATCATATGCTTCATTGCTGTCTGAATATGTTTTTGATAAAACTTCTTTTCTTAGATTAATCCATTTGGACTTTTGAAATTTGCCGCTTGAATCAAGAAAATCTCTATATACAATTTGCCAAACATGATCAATTACTTCTTTATAACTATTATTTAAAACTGTTGCCTCTGCAAAATTATTTATAAATAGTCCAGAAAAGGACATAGCGAACAGAAATATATATTTTTTTTTAAGCAATTTTCTTATTTTCAAATAATTCGATATTTTTTATTATAAAAAGAATTTATTTATAATTCAAAATCTTGACAAATCCTTAAGGATCGATCCACTTCCCATCATCCTTAATAAGTTGGATTAAAGCATTAACCCCCTCATCTTCAGGTACTCTTTTTATCTCTTCTTTCCTTCTATATAAGGCAATAGTTCCTTTCCCTTTACCAACATAACCATAGTCAGCATCTGCCATTTCTCCTGGTCCATTAACAATACATCCCATTATTGCTATATCTAAACCAGTCAAATGTGAAGTAGCATTCCTAACTTTATCTACAACTTCTTCTAAATTGAAAAGTGTTCTCCCGCAACTAGGGCAACTGATATATTCAACCATCGTTTTTCTGAGTCCTAAAGATTGCAAAATTGAGTAACACACTGGTATTTCTTTTTCAGGAGCTTCTGTTAAGGAAACCCTGATGGTATCTCCTAATCCCTCCGCTAAAAGCGTTCCAATTCCAGCAGTACTTTTAATCCTTCCGTAATCACCATCTCCAGCTTCAGTGACTCCTAAATGTAAGGGATAGTTATATCCTTCTGAGTCAAGCCTATCTGCGATCATTCTGTAAGCTGCCATCATAACTGGAGCCCTAGAAGCTTTCATAGAAATAATTATGTTATGAAAATCAAGCTCATCACAAATTTTGACGAACTCCATCGCAGATTCTGTCATTCCTAATGGAGTATCTCCATAAGTAAAAAGCATCCTCTCAGATAGAGACCCATGATTAACTCCAATCCTTAGAGCTTTGTTTTCAGCTTTTAAAACTTCAACTAAAGGGGTAAATCTTTTAAGTATTGTTTGCTTAATAGTTTCAAATTCCTCATCTGTATATTCAGTTCTTGTAGGGTCTGATTTTTCAAAAACAAACAATCCAGGATTAATTCTTACTTTATCAACATGTTTTGCAACTTCCATTGCAATTTTCATACCATTATGGTGAACATCAGCCACCAAGGGGGTATTAATATTATTTTCTAGTAATTTTGCCTTTATATCGCCTACTGCTTTGGCATGTGCTAAAGAAGGGACAGTTAACCTTACTATTTCACAACCCACATCATGAAGTCTTTTGATAGCTAAGTAAGCATTTTCAACATCCATCGTATCTTCATTTATCATCGATTGAACTCTTACTGGATAATCACTTCCAATAGCTATATCACCCACCATTACTGTTCTAGTTATCCTTCTCTCAATATGAGTTGAATATCTTTTGGAGAGACTATTAACCTCTTTAGATTGAGTTAATGACATTAAAATTCTTGATATTCAAAAAGGATTTCACTAAATTATACGGCATATAGTTTACCACTTACATTCTCTAGGTCTTTCAAAGTTAGATGGTAAGGTTTATTGATTTCTTTTGAAGGAAATCTCAACAAATAAGATGGATGAAAAATTACCATAATTTCTCTCCCATCTTTTTTAATCCATTGACCTCTTAAATTACTTATAGGATCTTTAACTTCTAAAATAGCTCTCATAGCAGTAGAACCAGTAAGTAATATAAATTTTGGATCGACTAACTTTATTTGCTGTAATAACCAAGGTTTATGAATATTAATTTCTCTAGCAGTGGGTTTTCTATTATTTGGTGGACGACATTTAATTACATTACAAAAATAAACATCCTTCTTATAATCAATTCCAGCTTGTATTAATAATTCGTTTAATAACTTACCAGATTTTCCTACATAAGGTTTTCCTTCTAAATCTTCCTGTGCTCCAGGTGCCTCACCAATTACTAACAAATCTGCAAATACACTTCCTCTCCCAATTACTAACCTTTTCACCGAAAATAAGACTTTAAATATTTTTATCTTAAGAACTCAAAACATGAAAATAAAATAGATTAAGAAAATGAACTAAATTAAACCATAGTGTGATAGTTTTATTTATTCTTAATTTATGCATTTGTCATTATTAAAAGTCATATTTGAAAAGTCATAAGTCAATGAGTCAAGTTAATTTATCTGATCGGGCACTTTCAATTGAGCCTTCTCTTACATTGCAGATAAGTGCAAAAGCAAATCAATTATCTGCAGAAGGAGTAGATATTTGCAATTTAAGTGCAGGTGAACCTGATTTTGATGCCCCAAAAGAAGTTATAGAGGCTACAAGTAAAGCTATATTTGATGGATTTACAAAGTACGGGCCCGTAGCGGGGAATTTAGATCTCCGAAAAGCAATTGCAAATAAACTTCAAATTCAAAACGATTTAAATTATGAATTTGAAAATGTAATGGTCACAAATGGTGCTAAGCAAGCAATATATAATCTTTTCCAAGTATTGTTAAATACTGGAGACGAAGTTATTATTCCTTCTCCATATTGGTTAAGTTATCCCCAGATGGTTAGATTGGCGGGTGGGAAGCCAATTTTTACAAATTCTTCTGCAGAAGATGGATTCAAAATAAATATAGAAGATTTGAAGTCTAAAATTTCTTCAAAAACTAAATTTATAATTATCAATTCTCCTAATAACCCTACTGGAAGAGTTATGTCAAAGGAAGAATTATTACAAATTGCCGATTTAGCTAGAGAAAATCCAAATATCAATATTCTTTCTGATGAGATTTACGAACTAATCCTTAAGAAAGAATTTAAACACTATAGTTTATCTTCATTAGCAAATGACTTAAAAGATAGAATTTTTATAATAAATGGGTTTGCGAAAGGATGGGCTATGACTGGCTGGAGGATAGGTTATTTAGTAGGTCCCAAAGATGTAATCAAAGCATCCTCAGCATTACAAAGTCAAAGTACAAGTAATGTTTGCTCTTTTGTTCAAAAAGGTGCTTTAGAAGCTTTAAAAATTAATAATGAGTTTTTCTCAATGATAAATAGCCATTATGATCAAAGAAGAAGACTTCTCTATGAGGGCCTTAATAATATAAATGGGATTTATATTGAAGAACCTAATGGAGCATTTTACGCATTTCCAAAATTACCCAACTCCTCAATTACTTCTGTTGATTTCTGCAATAAAGCTCTTCAAGATTACGGATTAGTTGTTGTACCTGGAAAAGCTTTTGGAGCTGATCAATGTATAAGAATATCTTGTGCAGCTTCAGAAATTAAAATAAAAGATGGACTACAGAGGCTTGAAAAAGCAATCTCTGAATACTTTTAATTGATCTAAGTTATGTTTAATTTAAAAAATTTCCTACTTAGTTCATCTCTTATATTTTCTGTTTTTTCATCACCTGTATTTTCAAATCCCAAAGTTTTAAAAGTTGGAGCAATACCTGATCAAAACCAAGATGTTTTGGACAAAAGATTTAATTTATTTTCAAAAGAATTATCCAAACAACTTGATGTAGAAGTTAAATACATTCCTGTTATTAATTATGTTGCAGCAGTAACTGGATTTAGAACTAAAGATTTAGATTTAGTTTGGTTTGGAGGTTTATCAGGAGTTCAAGCAAGATTACAAACACCTAATTCAATTGTCATAGCTCAAAGAGATATCGATAAGGAATTTAAAAGTGTTTTTATAGTAAACAAAAATTTAGAACTTAACTCAATTTCAAACATTAAAGGACTTAAAAAACTAAAGAATTTAAGATTTACTTTTGGCTCTGAAAACTCAACTTCTGGAAGATTAATGCCAGAATATTTTTTAAATCAAGCAGGGGTAGAAATTAAACATTTTAAAGGGAAAAAAGCAGGTTTTAGTGGGAGTCATGATGCCACTATAGCTTTAGTTAATAGTGGGGCATTTGATGCTGGAGCTTTAAATAAACAGGTTTGGGAAAACAATCTTAAAAATAATCCCGAAAGAACAAGTAATTTAGAGTTATTCTGGATCACACCAGAATATGTTGACTATCATTGGGTAGCTCAAGGTGATCTTGAAAATAGATTCGGGGAAGGGTTTACAAAAGAACTTAAATCAGTAATTCTAAATTTAGATATAAAGCAAAAATCACATAAACAGATATTAGATATGTTCAATGCAAAAAGATTTATAAAGGCAGAATTAAAACAATATAAAAATATAGAGAAAATCGGGAGGAAATTAAATAAAATTAGATGAATAATACTGTCTTAGAATTAGAGAATATATCTTATAAATACAAAAATGATCTGATCCTAAATAAAATAAATTTAAAAATAAATTATGGGGAAAAAATTGCACTTTTAGGTAAAAGCGGTTCAGGAAAAACTACACTTATATCAGTACTTAATGGCACTATAAAGCCAACTCAAGGTGAGGTTAAATTATTCAATGAAAGTTTCGAGGAATTAGATAGAAAGCAGAAAAGTAAAATAACAACTATATGGCAAGATTTAAGATTAATAGAAGATCTCTCTGCAGAACAAAATGTTAATTGTGGACTACTAGCGGAAAACAATTTTTATTTCGCTTTTAAAAATTTACTAAATATAAGTTCTTTTAAGAAGGCGCATAAATATATGAAATTATGTAGACTTCATAACTCTATTTACGACAAAAAAATCAGAAAACTATCTGGGGGCCAAAAACAAAGGGTGGCTATAGCTAGATCATTAATTCAAGAATCAAATATATTACTTGCAGATGAGCCTTTTAATAATCTAGATCCTAAATTGATAACAACAATTAAAAACCTTCTGCTAGAAAATGTAGATAAAAATAAAACAAAAAAATCCCCAAAGACGGCATTAGTTGCATTACATAGATTAGATTTGCTGAACGATTTCGATAAAGTTATTGGAATAAGGGATGGTAAAATTTTTTTCAATATCAAAAGAAATAACTTAAAGAAGATTCATTTAGAGAAAATATATTAATTAGTTGAACAAATTAAAATTAAACTATACCTCATTATCTTTTCTTCCAATTTTGGTATGCATACCTCTAGGGTATCAATTAATAAACAATATTCATCTTGGAGGATTTAAATTATTCCAAGAATTCTTAATTTATGCATTTAATCCCAAGACCGATAATGAAATTATTATTACCGTAATTAAGCGATTAAATGAAACTATTTTAATTGGTTTTTTTAGTTGGTTAGTAAGTATTATTTTTGGAGCAATTTTTGGAATAATTTCCTCAAATATTTTTTATAAAATCTTTAATATTCCAAATTTTTTCTACCTCATAATAAGGCTTTTTCTAACAATAATTAGATCTATACACGAAGTGGTTTGGGGAATACTATTAATGCAAATATATGGAATAAATTTTTCGATAGGAATAATAGCTATATGTATACCTTATATTGCTGTAAATTCAAAAGTTTTTGCTGAACAAATAGAAACTATTGACTACAAAAGTTTTGAATCTATAAATCAAATAAATGCACCTAAATTTTCTTCTTTACTAACTTTAATATGGAATCCAATAATAAATACATTTAAAAACTTTGGTTTATATCGATTAGAGTGTTCAATAAGAAGTACTGTGATTTTAGGACTTTTTGGGATTGGAGGAATAGGTACCAGTATTTTTTTATCTTTCCAAACTTTGAATTTTAGAGAGTTATGGACTTATTTATGGTCCTTAGCAATTTTGATAATTCTTTCTGGATTAATATTCAAAAAAATAAAATTTAATACTACAAATAAAATCCTATCTATTTTTTTTATTGCAGTATTTTTCATAACAATTTTATTTTCTTTTTCATATTTTCTTTATTTTATTTTTAATAATAATTTTGAAAATTTTAATTCCGTTAGTTCTCTTTTTAAATCAAGCTCAGATTTAGGATTATTTGATTTATTAAAACTTATATTAGAAACAATAATTTTAAGTCTTTTATCAACAGGAATCGCAATTAGTTTACCTCCATTAGTAATAGGAATTTTTAACAACAATAGTTCTAAAATTTTTGTAAAAATTTTTGCATTTTTATTACGTTTAATACCTACACCTGTAATACTTCTAACTCTATTAACTTTTAATAATCCTTCTTTATCTTTAGCGGCTTTAACATTAGGTCTCCACAACGCTGGTATTACTAGCAAATTACTTTTTACAAATCTTGATAGCCAAGACAAGAAAAATTATAATGCAATGAAATCTCTAGGAATCTCAAAAAAGACTAGTTGGCTTTTAGGTTTATTTTCTCAACAAGCAAAAAGTTACTTAGCATATTGCGCTTATAGATCTGACATCATTATTAGAGAAACTGCAATTGTTGGGATTATTGGAAGTATTGGTCTAGGTTGGCAATTGCAAGAATCACTAAGTTCCTTCGCATGGCAAGAAGTCACCATAGTTTTGATAGCTTATAGCTCCATCGCAATAGTTGGCGAATTAATAAATGGTAAAATCAAAAATAGTTTAACTTGATTTGTAAGAATAATTTGTTAAATCAAGTAATTTTTTTTTTCCAGTTATAGTGATTAGTTTACCAAAACAGCTTGTTGTAATTGGAGATAGCTCAGTTTATGGATGGGGAGATAATGAGGGTGGTGGATGGTGTGAGAGGCTTAGAAAAGATTGGGGTAATAACCAAAATGGGCCAGTTATTTATCAACTTGGCGTTAGGGGAGATGGGATAGAAAAAGTTTCATCTAGATGGGAAAAAGAATGGTCATCTAGAGGAGAAACGAGAAGAAATAAACCTAAAGCAATCCTACTAAATGTAGGTCTTAACGATACTGCAGCAATTGGTCAGATAAATGGAAGACATCAATTAGATATAGATGGATTTGAATATGGATTAGAGAGGCTAATAAATGAAATGAACTCTCAAACAAATGTATTTGTTATTGGTTTGACACCAGTTGACGAAAGCAAAATGCCTTTCGCAGGATGTCTATGGTACTCAAATGATTTTTGTAATTCTTATGAAAGGAGAATGGAGGAAGTATGCCTCAATCAGAATGTCCCATTTCTTCCTACTTTTAGAGAAATGTACTCTGATAAAAGGAGTAAAAATTGGATTACGCATGATGGAATTCATCTAAATTCCGAAGGTCATTTCTGGCTTTTCCAAAGACTTAAAAGCTGGGAGATTCTTACAAAATGGAAGGAATCTTAGGTCTTTCCAAATATTATTAACTTTAAAAATATGAATATAAAATAAGAGCAAAGATAGCAAAAACAGAAGCAATACTTGTCTGAATAGCATTTACCAATTCATTACTTAATTTATATTTGTTTTGAAATTTAGCACCAATAATACTTTCAGAAATTGTTGCCAAGAATCCAGAAACTACAACAACTATAAAATGATATTTTGTAGAAATAATTGATAGAAGAAGCATTATAAAAGCCATAAATATTGATCCCAAAACACTAGCTAATGTTCCTTCTATACTTATTCCTCCCTCAGTTCCCCTATCCACCTTATTAAGTGAAGTAATTAAGTATGTGTCTTTACCAAATCTTTTTCCAATTTCGCTACCAAAAGTATCCGCCAACTTTGCAGCAAAACTTGCAGCAAAACCTACTTTAAACAACACTACATTGGCAGCATTAAATTTGGTCATAATGGCAAGAAATAATCCTGTAGCTGCTGAGCCCCATACATTCTCAGGACCTCTTCTCCCGCCTCTTTTTTCAGCAATTCCTTGTGCTTTTTTAAATTTAAAACCTATTTTGGTAACGAGGGATCCAAATAATAAATAAATTACAACTGACATCCATCCCTCCCAAGACAAACATCCCCACAAAATTGTGCCTAAGATGCCTGCACTTACCCAACCACTTTTCGTCATCAAAGGAATCCTGCAAAATATATAAATCAAAATAAAATTAATGCAAAAACCTATAAAAAATTGATTTCTAATTAAATCCATATTTATCTAATTCTTTAATTTCAAATCAATTCTCCACTGATTTAGAATTGATGATGCGTTAATACTAGCTGTTGAAGTTCTCAAGATAGTGTCGGAAAGCTTAACAAAGGTAAAATTATTTTTTTTAAAAAAATCAATTTCTTTAGCGGACCAACCTCCTTCAGGACCAATAACATTCCAAAAAATACCTCCTTTTTTATTTCCAAATTCTTGTTGTTTTCTTAACCATTGATTTAAGTCATATAGTGTTTCTTCTCTAGTTATAGAAATTGAAACTCTTTCTTGATTATCTCTACTTTTTAGCCATTCAATAATATCCATTCCATTTAAAATAGATGGTTTCCATAATCTCTCACTTTGCTCAACAGCTTCATTGATAATTAAATTCCATCTCAAAAGTTTTCTAGAAAAATTTAAATTTTTGTTTACCTGTCTTTCTGAAAATAATGGCTGTATATAATCAATTCCTATTTCAGTACACATTTTTAAAATATCCTCAAAACCACTTTTTGGTATAACAACAGCTATTCCTAATAAGTTAATTTCTTGTTCTTGAAATAAGTAAGGTTTTTTTGATTTGATTATTTCTAAGCAATCATTTTTAACTTTTATCGCTTTCCATAATGAACCCTCTCCGTTAGCTATAAATATTTTTTTACCATTTTTTATCCTCATTACTTTATTTAAATAATGAGCCTCTTCTTTAGAAAGTTCTAAATTATTGTTCTTAATATTTTCAATTCTTTCATGGGAAATTATTAATCTTGTTAAGTCTTCCATCTAAAACACTTAATCTTTGAAAACTAAATCTTCATGTTCTTCAACTGACCAATCATTATTTTCACCCCCAATAATTAACTCTTCAATTTTTACATAATTATTTGATATCTCATTCAAAGAATTAATTAATATATCTATTGAAATGGAGTCTGAAGTTCCAAAATCAACCCAACATCTCCCCCAAAGATTTTGATATTCCATAATTCCTAAATTATGCATTAAGGCTGGAAGAGATGCATTTTTTTGGTCATTATCATAGGACATCCAACTTAGATCGGAACCCTCTTCATGAGTTTGCAAATTTTCAGAATTAAATCCACCTAACCTTCCTAAAACGTACCAACTATCAAAAACACCATCTAAATAATTTTTTTCGTCTTGAGTTGGTGATTCTGAAAACCTGATCCATATCCAACAATTAAAAGGATCAACTTCCCTAAAAATAATATTCATATTGACTAATATCTTTTTAAATCTAAAGCTATTATAAGTAAGTTATTACTAGATTCAAATTCATACCTATAACTTAATTAATAATGCTTGATTTAAAAGAAATATCTTATCAACCCCAAACTGGTGAAAGAAAAATAATAGACAATTTAAATTTAAAAGTTCATGAAAATGAAATCATTTTAATTTGCGGCAATAGTGGTTCTGGGAAAACAACACTACTAGAAATAATAAGCGGATTAACAAATCCGCAAAAGGGAAAAATTACTTGGAAGAATAAAATTTTGTCTTCTAGACAAAGAAGATGGTTTTGTGGAGTAGTATTCCAATTTCCTGAAAGATACTTTATAGGCACAACAATTGGTAAAGAATTAAAAATAGGCCATAAATCTTTAAGAGAAAAAAATATAGAAATAGTTTTAAATAAAGTTGGTTTGAAAAAAATTAATCTGACTCAACCACCAGAACAGCTAAGTGGCGGACAACAAAGGCGGCTAGCTGTAGCAGTTCAACTACTTAGAAACCCCTCAATTCTTTTACTTGATGAACCAACTGCCGGATTAGACTATTCAATGAGAAATGATGTGAAGAATTTAATTCTTGATTTAAAAAATAAAAATACAATTATTATTGTTACTCATGAACCTGCCTTATTTGAGGGAATTCCTTCTAGGATATTATTCTTGGAAAAAGGGAAAATCAAAAATTTTATGAAAGAAAATCATGCAGGATAGGATAGTTCGGGCTACTGCAGCCAATGGAGGAATAAGATTAGTTGCGGTCTTAACAACAGAATCTTCTTTAGAAGCAAAAAAAAGACACGGCCTTTCTTACTTAACCACCTGTATCTTAGGCAGAGCATTTAGTGCTTCACTGCTTTTAGCAAGCTCGATGAAAATAATGCATGGGAGAGTCACTTTAAGAGTTAGATCTGACGGACCTTTAAAGGGATTACTAGTTGATGCGGGTAGAGACGGGAAAGTTAGGGGTTATGTAGGTAATCCTAATTTAGAATTGGACCTAGTCAAAAGAGATAATAATAAATATTCTTTTGATTTCACAAAAGCATTAGGTACAGGATATTTAAATGTAATTAGAGATAGTGGATTTGGAGAACCCTTTACAAGCACTGTTGAATTAGTAAATGGGAATATTGCTGAAGACTTAGCTTCATATTTATATCATTCAGAGCAAACTCCCTCTGCTGTATTTATTGGAGAAAAAATTCAAAATAAAAGTGTTATTTGTAGTGGTGGCTTATTAGCTCAAGTTTTACCTAAAAAAGATACTGACCCTCTGCTAGTCTCACTACTTGAAGAAAGATGCAAAGAAATTAATTCTTTCAGCGAAGATCTATTTAAGTCAAAAGATAATCTTCTTGAGTTAATTAGAAATATATTTCCCGATATTGACGATAAATCAATCTCTGAAAAAGCTCGTTCTCAAGAAGTGAGTTTTAAATGCAAGTGTTCCAAACAAAGAAGTTTAAATGCGATGAAAATGCTTGATAAGAGCGAGTTAGAGGACATCCTCAAGAAAGATGGCAAAGCTGAGTTGGTTTGTGAATTTTGTAAAAATAAATATCTTATAAATTATGAAGAAATTAAATCTATGATAGAAAATCAATCATAAAAAAATTACACCTAGCCATAAAATAACCATGGCTGGAATACTTTGAATTTTTTGTATTGATAAAGAGTTGTTTGATACTTCCTGAATGAAAGAATTATTTTCAAGCAATCCACCGAATATTAATCCTATCGAGAGAAAGGTAACACTCCAACCCAGAGAACCTATAAATCTTTTCCCTGATTTAATTTGAGAATAGGTAAGTATTAATGTTGAGATAGAGAGTAAAAGTCTATTATTAGAGTCTGGACTGATAAATAACAAAATTAAAAATAATATCCCAACAGATATTTTTATTGAAAGATTATCAAATGATGGGGTAGTTATTTTTGGCAGACTATACTGACTTGAATTGTTAGAATTATTATTTAAATTTTTTATCTTAGAAAGAAGTGGGAAGTTATTATTGGTAAATTGATTAATTTGTTTTTCTTTTTTTGAGGCACTCACAGCTTCATAGCTTACATTTCCTGATTGCCTGGCTTTCAAACTACCCATGAGTAATTGATCAAAGGAAGATTCTATTTTCGCTTTTAAAATTAAGTCTTCACCAGCCTCTTTAACTTTAATATCTCTAGCCTTCTGAATATCCTCAAAAGCAGCACCTTCCTTTACACCTAAAATTTCATAAGGTGATTTTTCGTTATTATTTTTATTACTGTTTGAATCCAAAATTTTTTACCAATACTAACAGATTAACTAATTTTATAATCCATTAAGACTTTATAAAACAATTGGTTCGACTCCACTAACAACGGGCGCAACTTTGTTTAAATTTAGTTGATTATTGTCTTCAACAAACTGATTTAGATTCCACTCATTTTTGAAAAGAATAACTGGCCTATTCCAACAATCTTTAACTATTTTACAGTTGAATATTCTGCCTAGTTTTTCAATGGCTGGCCATCCATCAGAAATCCATCTTGCCAATTGATATGGCATTGCTTCAAGATTTGCATCTACACCATATTCACTTTTTAATCTGTGAGTTACTACCTCCAGCTGCAATTGACCAACGGCTGCGAGTATAGGGTCTCTTTTACTCTCATCAAAGTCATAAAGAATCTGAACAGCTCCTTCTTCTCGAAGTTCATTAACACCCTTTCTAAAGTTTTTAAATGCTGAGGGATTTGGATTTCTTAACCAGCTGAATATTTCAGGACTAAAGGATGGTATGCCCTCATATTCCAGATGAGCACCCGTATAAAGAGTATCTCCAATAGAAAACATCCCTGGATTATTTAAACCAATAACATCTCCAGGATAGGCATCATCAACTACTTCTCTATCTTGCCCAAATATTTTTTGTGGTCTTGATAATCTAATTGTTTTACCAGTTCTGGAATGTTTAACTGACATATCCTTTTCAAATTTGCCACTACAAACTCTTATAAAAGCAACCCTATCTCTGTGCTTTGGATCCATATTTGCCTGAAGCTTAAAAACAAACCCACTAAATTCATCGCTTGCAGGTTCAATATCCCCTTTATTACTATTTCTTGAAGTTGGTTTTTGTGCCATTTTTAAAAAACTATCTAAAAATGGCCTTACGCCAAAATTAGTCATGGCAGATCCAAAGAAAACTGGGGTTAAAGAGCCATTAAAAACTTTTTCTTTTTCAAACTTAGATCCTGCCTCATCAAGAACCTCCAATTCTTCAAGTGAGTTTTCAAGTAAATCTCTCTCTACATATTTTGATAGCTCTTTATCTTCAAGACTTAATCTTTTCTCATTCGATTGTTTCCCTCTCACTGCTTTATCAAATAAAATCACCTCTCTCGAAAATCTATCAATAACCCCTCTAAATTCCTCGCCACTCCCAATTGGCCAGTTTATAGGTAGGGTATTTAATCCAAGTTCTGATTCAATTTCATCAAGTAAAGAAAATGGCTCTCTTCCTGGTCTATCCATTTTATTTATGAAAGTAAATATTGGTATTTTTCGCATCTTGCAAACTTCAAACAATTTTCTAGTTTGAGGTTCTAGTCCTTTAGCAGCATCTTCCAACATAACTGCATTATCAGCAGCAGCTAATGTTCGATAAGTATCTTCGGAGAAATCTTGGTGTCCTGGTGTATCTAATAGATTAATTACAGATCTTTCATATTCAAATTGCAATACAGTTGATGTAATAGAAATACCTCTTTGTTTCTCAAGTTCCATCCAGTCTGAGGTGGCTTTTCTCTGATTACCCCTTGCTTTTACTGCTCCTGCCTGTTGAATGGCACCTCCATACAAAAGAAGCTTCTCGGTTAGAGTCGTTTTCCCAGCATCTGGATGTGAAATAATAGCAAAATTTCTTCTTTTATTTACCGCATCCAGTATTTCTTTATTATTTAGAATTTTAGTATCTAAGCTCATTTATATAATATAAGGGCCTTTCACTTAGTTCTTAAACATTACCATAGACTATTAAATAATTTTCACCTTCCTCAAACACATCTAAAGAGGATAGATCATTCTCTAAGATAAAATTTTTTAACTCTTTAAAAGTATAAGAAGCTCTTAAAGAGGCATAATAATCATTAGTTAAAATCTCATTATATTTAGTTGAACATTGTGCTTTGAGTTCTAAAGCAGACTTTTTATCTAATGGCCTTTTTAAGTCCTTGTGAAAATTCACAGTAATATTACTAGATAAAATTCTTATTGTGTTAAAGAAATCTTCAAGATTGGTAATGTGATGAATCAAACTGTTGCTTACAAGTAAACTAATTCTTTTTTTAAATAAAAAATTATTTGATTTAATGTCTTTGATGTCAGAACAAATGTAGCGTAAATTTTTTAATTTTTTTTGATTATTAGAAATACTCTTATTATATTCTGCTCTCAAAATCATCTCTTTAGAACCATCTATTCCTACGACTTCAGTATTAGGCCATTTTATTGCTAACTTTTCAGAAATATTTCCTGGGCCACATCCTAAATCAACTATTAAATCTTTTTCACCTAAAGAAATATTTTTTTTCAAAAGATATTGATTTATTTGATTAATTAGATTAACTTCCCCTTCTGAGAAATCAGCTTCGTCATAAGAAATGACCTGCTCTTTTTCTTCCATTAATTCAGGTTCGGGGACTCTTTCCATATCCTTTCTTTAAACAAAGATTTCATATTAAACATAATTCTACACAAACCGTTAAATAGTGGTAAGAATGGTTGCAGACGCCACAGGTAGAGTTATTCTTCCAGTACGGGTTATTTACATACGTTTTTTTATCGTGACTGTTGCACCAAATAAAGCTTCTTCAGAGAGCAATTCCAATAATCTTAAAAAAGATGATTTTCCAAAGACTGCGCCAGCTGCTTACCCTGTTTTTTTCAGATCTTATAGTAGAAAAACTTCATCTGGCAAAAGGGAGAACTGGAGCGAAGTAGGCGAAAGGAATTTATCGGGATTAAAAGAATTAGGAAAACTTTCTGAAGAAGAATTAATCCTAATGAGAGAGATGCAAAGTAACCAAAAAGCTCAACCTTCAGGAAGATGGTTATGGATAGGCGGAACCCCTTGGATTAATAAGAACCAAAATTTCTCAGGAGCATATAACTGTACCTCAACAAACTTAATTGATTGGGAAGCCTTCGCATTAATGATGGACTTAGCAATGATGGGATGTGGAACAGGTGCAATAATTGAGCCTCATTTTATAAATAATCTACCTACGGTAATTAACAAAATAAACATTAAATCAGTCAGTGAAGTTGGAATAACTCCTAAAGATCAAAGAGAAGAAAAGTCATCATTAGAAATTAAAGGAAAAGATCTTCATATCAAAGTTGGAGATAGCAGAAGAGGATGGGTAGATAGCTATAAATATCTTCTTGAGGCATCAAGTAACGTAAGTCTTGAAAGAGAAATTGATGTTTATATTGATTTGGAAGATATTAGGCCTGCGGGAGAATCATTAAAAGGTTTTGGTGGTATGGCAAATCCTATCAAATTGAAAGATCTTTACTCCAGAGTCGCATCACTTCTTGGAAAGGCAATTGGTAGGAAATTAAGTACAGTAGAGTGTTGTTTATTAATTGATGAAGCTGCAGTAACCATAGTTGCTGGGAATATAAGAAGAAGTGCTGGAATGAGACAATTTGCTTCAGATGATAAGGAAGCCGCATCAGCAAAAGAAAATTTATGGAGTCAAGATGAGAATGGTAATTGGAGAATAGATCCTGAAAAAGATGCCCTCAGAATGGCCAATCATACTAGGGTTTACCATACAAAACCCACTTACCAAACTGTTTTGGATGCAGTAACAAAACAATTCCATTCAGGTGAGGGAGCCATTCAATTTGCACCAGAAGCAATCGCAAGGTCAAATGCAGATATTCTCAAAGATGATGAATTGAGAAAGGAATTTATTGAAATCTACTCAGAACAAGGCAAGGATGAAGCGAGAAATTGGATAAATAGTAGTTATGGTCCTTTTTCAGAAGAAGAGTTAGACCACAGGATGAGCCGATATGGACTTAACCCTTGTGGGGAGATCTTGGGAAATGATTTCCATTGCAATTTGGCTGAAGTTCATTTAAATCAGATTGATCCAGGAAATTTTGAAGAGCAAAAAAAAGCTTTTAAAGCAGCCGCTCTTTCTGTAGCATGCTTACTTAATCATGAATTTGAAGTTGAACGTTACAGAAAAAGTAGGGAATATGATCCTATCGTAGGAGTAAGTTTCACTGGATTATTTGATTTTTGTGTCCATGCCTTTGGGACGCCATGGTTGAAATGGTGGGAAGCAGGAAGGCCAAATAGCGAAGAAGGGAAGGCCTTCAAAGAAAAGGAAGCTAAATTCTTAGATTCTTGGAGAAAAATAGTAAAAGAAACTGTATGGGAATATTGTGATAAGCATAATCTAAGGAGACCAAATAGATGCACAACAGTTCAGCCAGCTGGAACTAAAAGTCTTCTTACTGGAGCAGCTCCAGGTTGGCATCCTCCAAAGGCTCAAAGATTCATAAGAAGAATAACTTTCAGGAAAAATGATCCAATCGCTTTAGCTTGCATGGATTATGGTTACTCAGTTGTTCCGTCTCAATCTGATAAAGATGAAAATGGTTGCTTGCTCGACAATCCATTTGATCCAAGATGTACAGAATGGTTAGTTGAAATCCCTACAGAAGTTAGTTGGGCAAATATAGACGGCGCAGACCAAATAGACATCAATAATTTCTCAGCATTAGCTCAATTTGATTTTTACATGCAAGTGCAGAAATTTTACACAGAGCATAATACCTCTGCAACCGTAGAATTTAGAGAAAATGAAATCGAGGATTTAGCTAAGGCTATTCATAATGCAATAGAAAATAATGAGGGATATATTTCAGCAGCATTGCTGGCTAGATTTAGTGCTAACGCTACTTTCCCGAGATTACCCTTTGAACCAATAAGTAAAGAGGAATATATATCATTGCAGAATAAAGTAATAGAAAGGAAAGTCAATAACGATTTCTTTGACGCTCTTAATAAATATGATGTTGGAGAACTATCTGAAGCAGGACCAGCAGGTTGTGATTCAGATAAGTGCTTGCTTCCTCTTGCTAAACCAAAAGAATAAATTTTGAATAATTTGTAAATAAAAAATATAAAATAGTTTTTAAAAATTTAATTTATGGCTACCTCTTAAATAGGGACATAAATTATTTATGACATTAAGCTTAAATATTGGGAACTTGTTTAATGATTCCTCCAGTCATGCATTGGTGGATGAGCTAAGAAAAAGAACATCAGAAGAGGATATCTTAGATTTTGAGGAAAAATTTAACTCCAAAAACGAAAAAAATCTACACGTGTATATATGTAGATTTCTAAAAAATAGATCAATATCCAGAGGGCTAGCCTCTAGATGGTTAATAACCATAATTGAAAACAAAGAATCAAAAATTGATGCTTTGCAAAAATAAAATATTTAGGTCAGCCCTGATAGTTTCCATAGAGCAATTCCAAAAATTGAGAATCCCATAATAAAAGTAAAAGCCAAAGCATTTACCAATTGGACCTTATCATTCATTCTGTTTGCGAATGGTAATAATTGAGCAAATAATGGAGTCTCTTCAACTATTGCAGATTTTTTCACTGTAGGTTTTTTGCTTCTAGAAAACATAAAACAAATTTTATAATCTTAAGAATTTTACATTTAAAAGTTCATTAAATAAAAAATACTTCTCAAAAACGAACAAAATGTAACCTGTGAGAAATCCAGCCGGGATTATGGTAAATATTTTTATCAGAAACCTAATCTATCATTAATATATTAAGTTTATTTATTAAAAACCTAGACAAATAATTTTAATAGATGTTATTATAAATTTGTAGCAACCGCTACCAAAACGTTCAACTTGCCTATAGCAAGCCGCAAATCGACTTAAGCCATGGAACGGGGACTTAAGCGAAACCGGAGCTAAAAAAATGACTCTAATTTACAGAGGACAAAAGTACGTCCAGAACAAAGAAGCAGCTAAAAAGCAGCACAATGAACTAACTTATAGAGGAAAAGCTTACACAAGCTAGTTTATTTAACCATTAGAAAAAAAAAGCCACTTTCAGTGGCTTTTTTATTATCCATTCTTAGACTAAACAATAACTTAATACTTCTCACAAGCATTAAAATAATATGATTCAATTGCATTTGTATATTTAGATAACCATGGCAGACCAAAAACCTTTATTCAAAGCACCTTATGACATAAAAGATGTTAGTGCTCTTTTCGCCATAGTTGCCTTCGTTTTAATAATCGCTGCCATAGTTGGGAATAACTTATTTGGTTTATTTCAAGAAAATGTGAATTTCGGATAATTGCATTTTTATTATGAACTGATTCTATGGAATAGGTCATAAATTAAAAGAGCTTACTATTTATAAAATTTATTTATAAATTCAGCATATTTTGCTCCAATTACTGATGCTCCTAAAGAATTAAAATGACACCCATCATATCTATAACTACTTCCAAGGTTATCAGTATTTAATGTGAAAAAGACCCTATCATTACTTTGAATTATTGAACGCTGAGAATTTATTAAAGATTTACTTTTCTCAGATTTACAAATACTAACTAATGCCATTCCAATTTTAGTTTTTTTTGAAATTGTAAGAAACTTCTGGAATATCAATTGCATATCATTAATATAGTTTTGATAGTAAATTCTATTTGCATCCTTAATTTCTGATTCTCCTTGGTGCCACAAAACATAATCAATCACAATATCGTCTTTTTTTAACTTTTTCAAAAAAAAGTCAAATTTGCTTGCGAATGTACCACTTACCCAATCTTGAGATCTTGTTCCTCCTTTTGAAAATCCAAGAAAAACTATGTTTTCAGAGAAATTATAGTTTTTCTTCAGAAAATAAATAGTATCTGAAGCAACATGACCAAACCTACCAGCACGTCCATCAGCTCCTGCTAAAGGTTCTTTATACTTCGAACATACTCCTAGCCTCCAATCATAAGTAAAGACATTCTCATATGATAAATCTAGAATTTTTTCTCTTTCAATAATATTTCCATGATTACTTTGTCCAAAATATGCAACATTAATACTTTCCTTGGGACAAGGGATAATTTGTTTTAAAGAAGTTGAGAAATAAGACTCTTTGGGAAACTTTTTGTCGTAATTTGATCTATTTTGCAGAGAAATTAAGCGAAGTCTATTAATTTTACTTGTAAATACAAAAGGAGTTACAATTAAGATAAATATGAATATTAAAAGAGAAGATTTTTTCATTAATTTTTCATAGTGCATTAATTAATGTCTAATTTAATAATATATGAAAGTTATTTTTTTTAAATATCTAGTCAATTGGAAAAGCTTTGTGTAACTCAATACTGCTATAATTCAAAATTTATAACAAAATATTTAACCCTGGAGGGGTGGTCGAGTGGTTTAAGGCTCTAGTCTTGAAAGCTATTTCTCTTTAAAGTTATATCAATGATTCTGGTAATATATTTCAAGCGTGGCCTGATAATGTGGCCTAAATTCATCTATTTTTTTTAACTAGTTGAAGGTATATCTAGATTAAAAAGAATTAGCTTTTTTTCTAATAAATTTAAAATTGATTAAAATTCAAAATTGAGTTTAAGTTTATCCCCAGGCAAGACATAGTACTTATTCAAAGTTAATTGATTACTTCTTATTAACCTGCTCTGTTGTAGGAAAAGTATTGCTAAAGTCCGGAACATTAATCCAAATTGTTATTAAAAACACAATACTGATTAGCATATTCATAAATTGTTTTTCCTCCAAATTAATAAATCAAACTCATAACAAATATTAGATTCTCTATTTATTAGATTTTGGGAATCTAATTTTTTAGTTTCGAGATAAATGTAGGAAAAATATCCATAATCAAATTATCCAGCAGTTAAGGGACAGATAACAAAAGTTAGATATCGATCCCAAAATCAAATTGCATTTTTAGATATTTTCCTAATTAACAATTACCATCTACCCCAAGAGCTACCTGAATTATTATATCTTTTATAGGCACTACCATATGGATTCCATTGTTTTCTTTGCTGAGAACCCCAGCTTGAGTTGTTTCCGCCGTATTGTCTGTTCCAGCTATCATATTGAGACTTGTATGGGTTATATCCATAGCCTGCTTTAGCGCCTTCCATTCCAACAAGCACTGGAAGGAAGATTAATGTTGAGATAAGAAAAGTTTTCATTTTTTTTAAGAATAAAGATTGATTCCTTTCGGACATTTTCATATAGTTCTGATCGTTTTTAAGTGATTCCAAAATTAAATACAGTTTACCTATCTCGCAGGAAACTAATTTTCTTAGGGACATTTAATTGATTCTCTAATCTTTTCTCTCGCTTCATTAATCCTCTTTGAATCAGGAATATTTTCTGAATAAATAAGGGATAATGCTAAATCCTGATTATCTTTTAAATTTTTACTAATTTCTTTTTCCCATAATTTTTTGTTTTTACCTAATCTTTCTTCTAAAGAATCAATTTCAAAAAGAGGATTTATTTTTTGTTTGAGTTCTAAATATGTAGGTTCCTTACTTGTATCTTTACCAGGAGTTAAAGCAACTACATAGTTATCATTTGGCCTAATAGGAGCAATTGGCCAATTTAAAGGTTTTGAGATTAAGTTAGTAGTTTTTAAATTTGAGTTCCAAACTTCTTGCCCATTTTTTAAAATTGAAATTTCTTTTAATTCATTTAAAGAGAATAAAAGTGGTTTATCAATCGATATTTCGGCTGAGGGTATAATTGCATCTTTATTTATTTCACTAGGAGACAGAAGGCAAATTGAAGATTTAATACTTTTATTAATACCTCTAGTGGTTGAATTAGAAAAAGTTGAAATTTGATTAGTTTCAAGTAATGCTATCCCGCCCATAAGTCTCGGCTTTAAAAGTTCTGGGCCAAATAATATTGTTCCTGCTAAAGCAGCTCCTAATGTTATTGTCCTTTTAAAATTTTTATTAATGACTTTAAAATCTAATAACTTACCTTTATTTATCTCTACTCTCTCTACAGCCTCAGTGTTTAAGATCCTTACACTTCTAAGTAGCCTATCTATTCCTCCTTTAAAATTTTTAGTTTTTACAACAAAAGTATCTTGATTAGAGTTTTCATTTTTTACTAGATTTTTTAATTCTGAGCCAGTAAGCATCCCTTTGAAATAAACAATATTAGTATCGTCATCAATAAGGGCGGCAAGAATTATTTGAGGCGATCTTATTTTTGATTTCCAGAAATCTTTTCTTATTTTTACTTCATCAGACAAAATTCCACTCGATACAATCTGGACCTCAAATTTATTTAGAATTATTGTTCTATCTGGATTGTATAGATCTAATTGAGGACCTAAAGGCAGATCTAGATCTCTATCTTTAAGTACTTTTTCAAGAGCTTTAACTATTAATTCCTTATGCGTGAGAATTTCTTCACTCTCAACAAAAACTGCCTCTTGAGATAAAGGGAAAATATCAAATGAATCATTACTTTTGTTTTTAGTCATTTATCTAAAATTTCGCATACGAAGCTTCTTAAGAAAGATTTACCATCTTTTAGTTCTGTATTTAATAAGTGATTCCTTAGTTCTAAAACCATCCTATCCAGACTTTCAATATCATTTTTTATTTGATTAAATTCTTTGTAAGCAGTTAATTCAATAGCAGCTTCCTGTGCAATCATTTCAGCTATTTTCTTTTCTGGAAGTAATTTACTTACCCAACCTTGCTTATGTGCACATTTAGTTGCAATCTCTCTTTGACTTAATCCTTCAGAATATAGTTTCCAAGCTAACTCTCTACTTGCATCTTTAATCCACTTTTTTTTATCAGCTTCAATAAATTTTTTTGTAATTATCATTCCATTTTTACTTAATGAGTTTGATATTTTTTTGAAAAGATTATCATTACTATCTGAATAATCCTCAGAAAAATCTTCCGAGACTAATTTTTCTTCTTCCCCCTCTTCAAATTGTTTAGTAAAGTTTGGAGAAATATAAGTTCTAATTGCCTTATCTATAAGGAGAAGATTTGATAAATCTTTTTGAATTGGATTTAATTTATTTAAAAAGTCTTGATCAGGAATCCATCCAGAAATTTTTCCTGTTTTTTGTTTATATTCTTCTTTTGATTTCTTATATAGATCTATGTAGGAGCTATGAAGAGTTAAAACTTCATTCAATTTCATACTCCCAGCTCCACATCTTTCCCATGAAGCCTTAATTCTTGTAGGACTACTATCTGCAATTAAAGACCAAGGAGTTTGTAATAAACAGCCACAAGAAGCTAAGTAAGATTTAAGTTCGCTATTAGCCTGTACTTTGTTTTTAGCCCAGGTATTTAAATTAGAAAGCTTAGGATTAAAACCTAAGATAATATCAACAGAGAAAGGTAAGGATCTTAAAGAATCTAAATTCAATAAATTTTCTCTACTGAACATAATTCTCTTTTTCCCTTCTTTGTTATTAGAAATAAAAAAGTATTTTTCACCGCTATCGTTTAATACAAAAGAAAGCATATCTTGAAGTTCTATTTCATATAACTGAGAAAACTTTTTAAAAATTACATTGATTTTTTCATTAATCGCATTACTAATAAAGCATCTCAAACAGGAGATAGGTCCTGATTCGTTGCTTTTTGTTTCCGATAGATTCCAAAAAAAATTACTTTCAAAATTATCTATTAAATTTGAACCCTCAATAAAATCTATCGCATCTTTCATCTCCATCGACCTTGCTGGCTTGCCCGAGGGATCAATCATAAAAATATTGCTATATAACTCTTTCAAATTTTTGTAACTAAGATTTTGAATTAATAATACTAGAAGTTAATTGGATTCCAACTCCCGCTTAATTGAAATGCAGCCCATATATAGGGATGCCTCCAAGAGCGAATAGGATGATTTTGAAATTCTTTTTGAGTATTTTTTAGAGCTACATCCTTTGCAATTCCTTTATCTAAATTCTTATAAAAAGCTTCCATGAAAGCAGCAGTTCCTAAATCATCTACTTTCCAAAGAGATAAAAGTTGAGATTTTGCTCCCGCCACAGCTAAAGAACGTCTTAATCCATAAACTCCTTGACCTGATTTAATATCCCCTTGACCTGATTCACATCCAGAAATAACTACTAAATCAGTTCCATCGAGATTCAAATTAGTTGCTTCTAAAGCAGTTAGATATCCATCATCTATTGGATTTAAAAAAGGATTATTAGCTCCTGCCAGAACAATACCACTCCTCAATAATGAATTTTCTCCTTCCTTTGATGGTAAGTAGTAAGAATGACTTGCAATATGAAGTAATTTTGGGGAACTATACTTTTGTATATTTAGAACCGTAGCTTTTTTATCGGTAAGAAGGTTTGATTTTATTATCTTATTTATTGCCTTCCCTTCTTTTAGTGTCCCTGGCAAAGATGTCCATCTCAGATTTCTTAGGTCGATTGATCTCTTTTGAGGAATAAATTCAGTTTTATTATTAATAGATTCTTTAAAATTAAATGCAGGGTTAGCAACTATTAATGATTTTTTAGTTCCTTTATTTTTTGGTTTACTATTGATTTCTATTAATTCTCTTGATGAAGTTAAAACTCTTATATTTTTATAATCATTTTTATTATTCCCCTCAGATTTAATATTAATTGCCGAGTAAGGAACTCTGTTCAATTCATTATCTGGAGATAGATAAATATTCTTTTTATTAGCGAGATCTTTTTCTAAAGGCGATATTATTAAGCTTTTAATTTGTTGTAGGTTCTCATCAAAGTCATTCTTTTTATTTTCAGCAGAATTAATTACTTTAGCAACAAGTGGATTAATAGTCTCAGCACTTCCTAGATCGTAAACTTTTATATTCATTTGATTATCTAGAGTAAAAGCTAGATACCTCGCGACTGGACTCTCGTAATTAATACTAATGGGATAGAAAAGTTGATATTCAACAAGAATTTCGTCATCTTTTAATTGTTTAGAAATATCTTCAACTTTTACAATTAATGGTTCATATTGAGGCAAAATTTTAAATAACTTTTTTTCTAAATTTAATTTTTCTGAAACTAATTTATCTTTCTCTTTTTTAGAAATTTTTATATTAGAGATCTGAGCATTTACATTTTTTAATTTATTTTTTATTTTTAAAACTTCCATAGAACTAGGTTTAAAGTTACTTTGACGTTTCTCGATATCCTCTAAAATTCCCTGATAATTTATCCTTTTGAAAAGTGCAATCTTAGTAAGATCTTTATTCTTTGTAGCTACGCTAAATAAATAATCATCATTAAATAAAAAGTTATCATAAAAATTCTGTCTATCCTTTAGACCTAAAAGAGGTATTTCTTTTTGTAGATAAAGTAAATCTTGATTAACAGAGGTTTCAAATAGTTTTGAACTTTCTGAATATTTAGTTAATTGAGAGTAGGCATAAGCGAGACTCGTATTTAAAGAAGAGATATCAGGATGTATATCGTTAAGAGTTTTTCTTTTTATAGCTAAAGACTTTAAATAATATTTAATTGCATCACTATATAGTTCTTTTGATGAATATAGTGAACCAAGATCTTGATATCCTATGGAAGCTTCTAAGGAGTCTTTTTCTCCTGAATAAATATAAATGTTTGCAGATTTAACTAAATAATATTCAGATTTTTTAAAATCATTTTGTAACTCCTTTATAGTTGCCAGAAGCCCATAAGTAGTTCCAAAATCGTAATGATTTTTTGGTAAAGATTTCTCCTGAATTTTTAAGACTTGTTTGGCATACTTTTCAGCATTTTTATAATCACCGTTTTGTAAATATATTTCACTTAAATGGGTTAAATTATATGCATTTTGTAGATTTTTATCATTAAAAATCTTTTTGCTAATTTTGATTGCTTTATTGATACTTTGTTCAGCTCTTTTATTAAATCCATATCTTGTATAAAAATTAGCTAACTCTGATAAAGTTACCACCGTTTCATAATGATTCTCTCCAACATCCTTTATGGTAATTTCTAAAGACTCAAGAAATAGTTCTTCTGCTTTTTGAAATGAGCCTTCACTGTCATAAACCATCGCTAGATTATGCAATGTGTTGGCATAATGTACATCTTGTTTATCAAGCAACTTTCTATCATTAATAAGAGTTTTATTTAGATATTCTTTCGCTTTTTTATAATCACCAATATCACTATAAGCCAATCCAAGAGCATTTAATGAGTCGCTATAGTTAAACCCTTTTATATCTAGCTCCTCTAAATCATTAATGTTTTTTTTATAAATTTCTAGAGCATATAAATAATTATCTTTTTCCATTTGAATATCCGCATATTGATCCTTAAGTTGGATATGACTTATATTTTTAGTTCCAAATAAATCTTTATTTAAATCAATTGCTTTTTGTATATATTTCTCAGATTTTTTAAAATCACTTAATCTCGTATAGAGACCACTTAAAAATTGATATGTATTTATAAGATCTTCCTTTGTATTATCATCGTTAGATTTTTTTTGTATCTTAAGAGCTTTAAATAAATAATCTTCCGTTTTTTTAAAATCTGAAGCATTAAAGTAATAAGTCCCTATTTGAGCATAAAGGTAAGCCGCATCTTTAGAATTTTCTCCATATTGGTCTTTGAGTATTTCAAGAGACTTTAATAAATATTTTTTTTGATTAATTTTATCGCCTAATACTTCATATGAAGTTGCTAAATTCAGATAGAAATATCCCAAATCTTCCGGTTTACTTCCTTTACTTATTTTTATTAATTGATTTAGGATTTTGTTTGCTTTTAAGGGATTGTCATTATCTATCTCTGATATGCCTAATTGATGAAGTGCATCAAAATAATATTCGTGATCTTTACCACTGTATGCAGCTTCTAAATCTACTATCTCTTTTCGAATACTTAACTCTTTCTTAAAACTATTTTTCTCTCTTAAGATTTTTGCATAAAGGACTAAATAATCTAATTTAAGATTTACATCCTTATCTGGAACTTTTTCTAAAAACAAAACTCCATTTTCATATGTTTTTATTACTAAATCAATCTTTTCAACGAGATAATTATCGTAATAGTAGGTTGCTAACTGATATTTTTTCTCAATGATTAAATGATCTAAATCTACAGGTGTGTAATCAATTTCATAAATTTTATCTCTATAATTTTTTTCTTCAAAAGCTATTATTTGATCAATGACTTTATCTATTTTCTTGCTATCGCCATATGATTCAGCAGCAATTAAGTCACTGAATAAATCGAGTAATTTACTACTTATATTTTTATCATTTAGGCTAATTAGAGTTTCTTCTTTCAAAGAAAATGCTTTTGACTTAAGTGCAGGATTTATATCTAAAAAACAAAAACAAAAGATGAATATTGCTATAAAGAATTTTTTCATTATTTAATCAATTAAATCCAAGACATTTTTCTTATAAATAGGTTTGCCTAAGTTTTTATTACTTGAGGAACCTCTTATATTTGACCAATCCTCAAATAATTTATTCTTTATTTCGTTATTGGCTAGTTTTTTCATATCTTCTTCCTTGCATGTGTAATCAACAAGACCCATACCAATAGTGAAAGCAAATGCTCTTTGTGCAGGAGTTCCATGCGAAACTCCATGTTCATCACCAATAGAAAATGCTAATAGTGTCATATCGATAGCATCCTCCCTTGTAATCTTGAGTTTTTTACTACCTTCATCAATTAATCTTCCTGCAATACAATCTGCCTGTAATTCATGCATTGGGGCATCTAATCTTATATCTCTTATATGCTGAACACCATGAGCAAATTCATGAGCAACAACATATGCAATACTTGCTGGTCCTATTGCCTTCGAGAACACTTCCAATTGTTGGGGGTCAAGCACAACTGTATGAAAAGCTGGGCAATAAAATGAACCAGCTACTTTATTCATAGAATGGTCTTTACCACAGCCACCATATATTTTCTTTCCACTTTCTAATGAAATAATCTGTGGAGGATACCAATTAGATTCTTTTAAGGAAGGATCTGCATACCAATTTTCTATCAAGTATCTACTAGTCTTTTCTATTAAAGGATCAATATCTGCCTTTACCGCTTTAAAAGGGAACAATAAAAATATCAAGGCAAATATTAACTTCATAAAAGAATTTATCTTAAAACACATAATATTTCATATTTATCATTCGACAAAAATAATTTTTGGAATCAGTAAAAATTAATCAGAACTATACAGAGAGTGTAAGAGCGTTCGCTCTAAAAATTAAATTTATTAATGTTATGAAAAACTTATTTAAAACAAGCATGGGAAAGACTGTCTTAGCACTATCTCTAATTCCTTCATCTCTGCTATTTTCTAATTCTGCTTTCGCTGATGTATACGTTAAAGGTCATTTCAGATCAAACGGTACTTATGTTAAACCTCATTATCGTACCTCTCCAAATAATACGACTTTAGATAATTGGTCATATAGCGGGAATAGAAATCCTTACACAGGAAGTTATGGGACTAAAAATTCTGATTTTGGATATGGAACAAAACCTTTCACCCCAAACTATGGATTCTCACCTTTTTAATTAATTGTTGAAACATTAAACCAATTCAAAACCACTCTTAATTCAGTTTAAAAATGAAAAAAACAAATCTTTTAAAAAAGTTCGCTTCTATTTCTTTAATTGGTGCAGGTATAGTAATTTCGCTAGTTAGTCCAAATCAAGCTAAAGCATCATGGAATTTCAACTCATTTGAAAATAGAACAATAGATACTTATCATCTATCCGGTCCAGGAGGATATTACGGAAATGGTACTACTTCAAGAATAGGCAATATGACTATTGATAATTACTACGATAATTACGGTTCAATTTCATGTACTACGACAAATATTGGATTTATGACAACAGTCAATTGTTATTAATTTATGAACAAATTTTATTAAAAACATTATTAAAAAAACAAAATGAAAAAAACAAATCCTCTTAAGAAATTCACTTTTCTCACTTTAATTAGTGCAGGTTTGATAACTTCTCTAACAATTCCAAGTCAAGTTAAGGCGGATTCTGGTTACGCAGTGACCCAAGAACAAGCAAGTAGGCCAAGATTTGAAGACAGCATTAATTACAAGTCAGATCATTGTTTAATTATGGAAATTATTTATGAGAAATCTGATTGTTAGTAATTCATGAAATTTCTTTATTTATCTCCTCTATAAAAAAATGAAACGATCATTATTTACGTTATTAATACTTTGCTCGTCATTGAGTATGAATGCTTTAAAGGCAGTTCCAGAAAAACCTGAACAATTTGATCAATTAGAAAAGGAACTAAGTTTACCCTGTTCAGAATTTGGAGAGGAAAGTTGCACTGCGAGGTTTATTGCTATGTCAGCGTGTACTTTTGTTTTTGGTATTAATCAAGGAAAACCTATTGGAGAGTCAATGGATATAGCAGATGGACTGTTTGTCGCAATTATGAGAGGAAATAAAATCAAGCCAATAAGTATGTTTAATGAAGAAGGAGATATTAAACCTGAAATCCGAAAGGAGGTTAAAGATAGAGTTAGATTTTGTAAAGATGCCACTGAAGAAGCAATTCCAAAAATAGTTTCAGAAAAAACAGGTGAAGAGGCTACACCAGAATTTATTACCGTTGCGACCAGAAGTTATGGAGAGTGGTGGTTAAGAACCCTTGAAGCTTTAAGGAAAGGAAGGAAAATTTAATTTTTAAATGCATATTCATCTCTAATGAAACTCTTTTTTATTACATTATTATTTTTGTCGTTACCACTAAAAGTTCACGCAGGTTTTCCAGAAGGAAAAAATGGATTTGATATAAAAAAAATTGAGAACAATTTTAAATTGCCATGTGATGAAATAGGTAATGATAAATGTATTGCTAGATCCATAGGAATTGCAGCCTGCACATTAGTATTTGGGATTGAAGCAAATAAAGAATTACCAGAATCTATTAAAAATTCTGATCTTATCTTTAGAGCACTTATGAAAGGGAATAACTTAGATGTAAATTCTATTTTTGATGAAAATCTATCAATAAAAAATAATGTTAAAGAAGAAGCAATTAAATCAATAAATTGGTGTCGAGAAAATATTAAATTATCCATACCAAAACTTACAAATTTACCAAAAGAAGATCTGGATGAAAAAAAGCTAGAAGAACTTACTGAAACATTTCCAAAATTTTATCTACATACACTTGAAACAATTAGAAGAGGAGAATAAATTTCACCATTTAACTTCGTAAAAGGGACATTAGATGTGCTAAGTCTGTGGACTAAATATGTGGCCTAAATATGACGAATAATGGACTATTATGACGGTTTATCCCGTCATAATAGTCTAAAATAACTAGGTAAAGATTAGTTTTTTGTAGATTTTCACATTCTTTGAATTATTAGACTATGACTAGTTTCTTATGTTATAGTTTTGTAGTTCAATAAAATTGAATAACCCTGTGGAGGGGTGGTCGAGTGGTTTAAGGCTCTAGTCTTGAAAACTAGCGTGTCTGCAAGGGCACCGTGGGTTCGAATCCCACCCCCTCCGTTCTAATTACGAATCAGGAAATATCACATCTAGTCAGAGAATCCCAGAAAGACTGGTATGAAAAGGTAGTAAGAAAAATAACATAATCACACATATTCAGAGTAGTTCAGAATTTCAAAAATAGTGTGTGTGTTTCGTGTGTGTTTTTTAGAATTCCGTGTGTGTTTTTTTTTATTGAAAAATAACCATAAAACCATTAAATTCACAAAAAGTGATTTAATTTAAAATATTCAGATAGTGAAATAAAAGATATAGGTTTTGGTTTAAGGTCATTCCAAATTTCTTGTCTTATATATAAGCAATTCCATTCGATACCAGTAATTTCAGAAGCATCTTCACACCAAACTTTTAATCTCGCAAACTTTCTTGGATCATTTACACTTTGTGCTCCTTTTGTTTCAACAACCCATCTAGAACCATCCTCTAACTTAATAAAGAAATCAGGATAATAAGCGCCAATTGTACCATCATGTTTTACATATTCTATTGATTGCTTCAATTGAATATCATTCTTAAAAAATGAAATTACATCATCAAAAGAATCAAGGTATTCACAAAATTCAATTTCAAATTTACTATCTCCTGAAATTAAATTAAAGACTGATTTTCTTGGATAATAAAATATCTTCTTTCGCGATGATAAATATGGTTTTGCATTACAAATGTTATTAATATCATAATTATTTTTAAATGGTATTGCAGATAGAGTTAATTTATTTATTTCATTTTTAAATGTTTTCAAGATCAATTGTGAAACTTCTGGTTCTGATAAATTTCTAATTATCTTTATATCTTTTATATCGACTGTCTTACCAAATAGGAAATTAGATATAAATATCTCTAGTTTTTCAAAAATAAAATGATTTAATCCAATATTCCTTATTCTTAATTCTCGTACGATCGTATCTGTATAGAAATGAAGTATTGAATTAATATTTACATATTCTAGATTATCAAAAAGTATTGATTTTATTTCTTTATTATCTAAAGTTTCTCGAAAAATAATTTTCTTTACTTGATCTTCAATTGAATAATTTTTTAATTTAATTGGAGAAAAGATGAATCCCTCTGGATTTAATAAATCCATCGTTAAATAATCTCTACCATGCCTTCTTGATAATTCAGGTATGCCAATATCTAAATCATTAATATTTTTATTAGGATTATCAGAATCAATTTCTACTAAAACCGGTCCTGATTCGGGATTATCACCCCCTGTTGGAATCTCTGCCAGTTGCACACCTTCCTCCGAAATACCTTTTACATAATCAATAAAATTATCTGTACCGATTACATCTAATTCCTCATCGATATCCTGATCAAAATACATTCTCCTGAGACCTCTACCTAATGTTTGCTCAGGAAGTATGTGT
This sequence comes from Prochlorococcus sp. scB243_498I20, assembly GCA_000635015.1. GTDB lineage: Bacteria > Cyanobacteriota > Cyanobacteriia > PCC-6307 > Cyanobiaceae > Prochlorococcus_A. The sequence goes on along the minus strand of JFMR01000045.1, from coordinate 199,047 downwards.
GATGCATATGCTCTTAAACCAACTATTGTTGTAACATTTTTCACGTCCCATCCTTCCTTTAGCATTAATACTGAGACGATTGCTTTTATAGGACTATTAAAATTATCTACTGTATTTACAAGATTTCTTAACCTCTCAAGTTCGATTTTCCCTTTCGATGTATTCTCAGCAATTTCTCCAGTACAGTCTTTTGAATTATCCTTTGTATGAATAACAAACGTTCCATTTTTTAATAAAGGGAATGTAGTGCGCATATAGTTTGCAACATCATCACAATTTTTTGTGTCATCAACCATGATAAATAAAAGTGCTTTTTTACCAAGTTTTTTATGCTTATTAAATTGTTTTTCCCATGTCTCATAACCAAGATTAAGATAATCTCTATATCTCTCTGAAAATATTGAAGAGGAATATTCATTCAACTTTTGTCTACTAGGTAGATCAGGTATGACAGGTTTTTTAACGACATCTTGATAAATTGCTTCAACTAAAGGGTAATCAGAAATAGTTTGTATAAAAATTTCTCCTTTTTTATGTTTAGGTGTGGCAGTTACATCAATTTGAAGACAAAGTTTTTTTCCTTTCTGCAATAGAGAATTATGTATGTCCTCAATCGCTTTTTTCCAAGCATTATCTTCATGAATATGATGTGCTTCATCATTCAAAACCAATAAATCATTCAAACTTTTAACTATATCTTTAACCTTAATTTTATTGTCAGTTACTTTCGCAACTGGATTTGCACCTAAAAAATAATTTGATAAATCATCTTTTTTAGAATCAGTTATCCTATTTGCAAATCTTTGTATATTAGTAAGAAATATATTACCTAAATCAGAAATAGATCCAATATTATCCTGAATATGTACATTTGGACAAAAATTCCAATTTTTCCCTCCAAATCCTGCTGGAGGAATTATGGGATCAGTTTGAAATATTTTTAGTCCTTCTACATCATTCTTTAATCTATCTAGCACTATTGTATTTGGTGCTATGACAAGAAAATTATTTGAAAGATTAGAATTATTTTCAAATTTTTTATGAAAATAAGACCATGCAATTAGCAACATCAAAACTTTAGTTTTGCCAGTACCAGTTGCTTGTTTCAAAACCAACCTTAACCATTCGTCTTTGAGTTGATTATTAGATAAACCCTGAGAATTTATTTTTAAAAGATCTTGTGAATCTCTTACTTTTATTTTCTCAAAAAGATAAATTACAGATTCTACAGATTCTCTTTGTCCAAAATAATATTGAAATCCTTTTTCATGAAAAGAGTTAAACCAATAGTCAAGAAGAGATTTTGAAGTATCCGAAATACCTTCATAACCGAATTGCCGCCAATCAAAAATTTCTTTCCTAATACTTTGTACTAATGGAGCATAAAATCTTTGAATATTATTCTCTCCTGTTTTTCCTAAATCAGGTTTCCATCTATCATTTGGATGATTTACTTCAAATGGTGATTTTGAAAAATTTTTAGATATTGGCATTACATTTTTACTTCAACAAGTTTCATTGTATCGTTACCAAAAATGTCAACTACTTTGACTGCAACCTTAGTACTTTTTGCGGAAATTAACCGATCAGAAGTTTGCAATTCTAATTCTTTATTTTTCATTGTTCGAAAAGATTGCCACTCATTTTCAAAGATATAGTTACCAGTCCAAATTTCTTCAACCCCATCATTTTTAAATACTTTAATAATTTCCTTCTTTGACTCAAAATTAAAGTCTACCGACCAATAGTCAATCCAATCAGTCCACGATTTCGTAATAAGTTTTTCATTAACTTCGCCGTTGATATCTTTACTTTTTTGAATTATATTTCCATTCTCAACAACAATTTTTGATTTATTCTTTTGCAATTTTTCTTCTGACATTAAATTATCTTCACTATAAAAAACTGCGAAATTTGTAAGTTCAATAGATATTTTACTTTGTTTCTTTAAAACTCTAAAATCTATATATGCAACATCATGAAAAATAATTTCATTTTTAGCGACTGCCCTTTTATCAAAGATATCCATCGGAATTTGCTTATAACTTAATCTCAATCCTTTAAATTTTGCCTCCTCTTGAATTTTCGGAAATAAACCCATCTCATATTCAAAACCCAGAATATCTACAGAAGTTACTTTATTTTTTAAGCATTCATTAATAACTTCTTCAACATGATTTCTCGAAAGTGGTTGATTTATTGGACCTAATGAGACAAACGAATCTCCTTTTCTGGCATGTAAAGTTTTAAATCCCGAAATCATTGTTGCCTTGTAGGCATTAAATACTAATTTTTCAAACTCTATTTCTTTACTTTCTTTTTGTTTAGATCCATTTCTCTTACCTTCAAATATATAATGATCTCTTTGGTACTTTCCTAAATTAAGAATTTCAAATGCTCTCCAATTTTTATTTTGTTCTTTTAAGAGGCGTTGAGTTGCAATCATTCTTTTACGAGTAGTATGTATTGAAAATTTTCCAAGGTCAGCACAAATCCATTTTCTATTTAATTTTTCTGCAACTACTGCTGTAGTTCCAGACCCACAGAAAAAATCACAAATCAAATCATTCTCATTAGAGGTTGCTAATAAAATTTTTTCCAAAAGTTCTTCTGGTTTTTGAGTTGGATAGTCTACTCTTTCAGTACTCATTGGATTTAATACTGAAATATTCCAAACATCGACGGGCAACTTCTTAGTATTCGAAGATTTAATTCTTGCTCCCAAGGGGTTTTGCGCTCTTTTGAGTGATTTTTCAGTTCGATCATCTAAAACCCTCTCAGGAAAAAAATTATACCTATTATTATTTTTTCTAAAATATAATATGTCATCGTGTTTTCTCGCGAAATGTTCCCTTGAAACGCCACCAGTTGAATAAGACCAAATTATATGATTAGTAAAATTATCCTTGCCAAATATCTCATCTAAAATAATTCTTAACTGAGAATTTAATCGATAGTCACAATGAATAAATATTGATCCATCATCAGAAAGTAAATCCTTCATCAAAATTAATCTTTCATAAATCATAGAGAGAAAAGAATCTGCTCCTAATCCCCATGTATCTCTATAAGCAATTTGTTCGAGTACATTGGGTTTCTTTTCATAAGAGTAATTTCCCACTTCAACATTCATTGAGAAATCCGCACCAACATCAAAAGGTGGATCGATATAAATTACTTTTATACCTCCCTGCTTTTCAATATCATCTCTTAATGGTCCATTTTTTAAACTTGAAAGAATATATTTGTTATCTCCCCATATCAATTTATTAGTCCAACCTTTAATTTGTCTTCCTGAATCAAAATCAATCAATGAACCCTGTTCAAAAATTTGATTTTCGTCTCTGGGTTCATCAACTTGTTCAATAATCTGAAAAGGCAAATTTATACTTGTTTGCTCATTAGACTTTCCATTCCAAATCAATTCAACCTGATCCGAATTTTGAAATAACAAAAAACGAAATTTTTCAGGCAAATATTGCCCTTTTTCGATTAAATTAATTAAATCTCTTTTTTCGCTATCTGAAAGTTTCATATTTGATAACTATTATTTCTAAGTTAGCAACCAAATTAATTAAATGATTTTCTTTTGTTTTGCTTGTGTATTTCGTGTGTGTTTCGTGTGTGTTTTGGTAATATAATCATTATAAAACTCGTCACTCTATTTCAGGACTGGTCACTCTAACCTGATTCTTTGGACACCCCCTCCGTTCTAATAAAAAAGCAAAAGAAATTCAACAAAATAATATAAACGCCTTTTTGATACGTTCTTGTTAAAGTAAGTTTATTTTAATTATGAGTAAAGGATTCGCCACAGATAATTTAACATCAAAAAAATTAAAAAAAAAAGTTATTTTAAATGAACCGCAAAGAAGATTGATATCATGGTCTCCGTGGCCACCAGCTAATTTTCAGACAAGATATCCTGCTTTCCCTTTTGTTCTTACAATATTGATCATATTAATCGGGCAATGGTATCTATCCCTTCTAAGATAACTGAATATGTTTTTTATCTTTAAACTTCAGATAAATTGAGTTTGAGAATTTATTTTGTTTTTTTTAATTTTATTATTTGCCCATCTTCAGGCGGCAATAATCCCAATATTATTAGGAATTAGATCGATCAAAAAATTCAAACACATACGCAAGCACGAATTGATACCTATAGGTTTTATTTTTTTAGGATTGGCATCGATTTCTGAAATGATTGATCATACCCAAACATCTTGGATTTATGTAGATCATTCTTCTTTATTTAATTGGTTATTTTATTCTTTCCTATCTTTGGGTCTAACAAGTTTATCGATATCAGTTATAAAAAATAAATTTATTCAAAAAACTAATTTTTGTATTTCTTTATGTTCAATAATCTCATATTTTTTATTTGATAAATCTATTGCTCTTCTTTTTCAAGTAATAATAAGTATCCTTCTAATTATTACTTGGCAAAGAGTTTTTAAAGATTGGCTTTTTATCCTTTACCCAATATTTGGTATTTTTTTTACCACTTTCTTTGGAACAAGGCTCTCAATTAGTGGCGATCAATTTTGGCATGTTTTAATAGGCCCATCTGGAACAATTAGCGTTCTAACCTTTTATTTAGTATTAAAGAGATCGGGCAAAAAATTTACTTAAGATTCGTATGAAAGTATTTGTATTTATAAGTCTTATAGTGTGCTTAGTCACAATAATCTCTCCAGTAAGAATCCTTGCTGATACGGCACTTGATGTGTACATGAATGATTTTTATTCTAAATCGAACGAAGCTAGCCAGATTCTTAAAGAAATCGAAAATAATCTAAAAGAAGGATCAAGAAAAAAAGTATGCTCTAGACAAAGAGAGGCAGCAAGATTAGGTCTATTAGCTAATAAATCATTAATTAAAGCCTTTGAAATAGAGGGAGCTAATCCACCAATGCAAGCAATAAAGGCAAGTCAACAAAGATGGGAATCTATTCTGAATGAGTGCTGAAGAAAGTCATTAAATCTATAAATCTTTTTAAATTTGCATTCTTACAGATTTACTAATTAAGGGTATTTCAGGTTCAACTCCATAAATACATTGAAAAATCGAATAAATAAAAATACATAGTGTAAATATAAAAATTATTGAGCCTAATTCAACTATGGGAAATATTCTCAAGAGATATGAAATTATTATTAAAGCAATATCAATTAATAAAGCTTGGCATGCGTTATATCTAAGGAAATAGGGAACATTTGGATTTCTTACTAATCCAGCAAACAAAATTATAAATAATAAAAAACTACCAAAAGGCAAAGATTTTTCAATTATTGCTATCGGGAAAGTTAGTAATAATAGTATTTTTAAAAATGAATATTTATAGAACAAATAATATCCAAAAGGTATTGATGCCTTTAATGGCAAAGTATACAAAAATACTGATGAGAGTCTTTGGAATATCTGATTCAATATATTATTGAAATTTCATATTCATATTTTAACCTAATTTTTTGAACTTAATAAAAAGACTATCTTTCGAAAAAATCAACTTTGGCAGATGGTTATTAAATAATAGATAATTGATTCAGGTTCATTATTCAAAATGCGTATCCTACATACAATGTTGAGGGTTGGAGATTTAGATAAATCCATTGATTTCTACGTCAATAGATTAGGAATGAATTTATTGCGAAAAAAGGATTACCCTCATGGAAAATTCACTTTGGCATTTGTTGGTTATGGCTCAGAAAAAGAAAACTCAGTAATTGAATTAACTTATAACTGGGACAAAAAGTCTGAAGACTATGAGCTTGGAGATAAATATGGTCATATTGCTATTGGAGTAAAAGATATTCATCTAATTTGCAAGGGATTAGAAAAAAATGGTTGTAAAATAACAACCAAACCTAAAACAATGAAAAACAGTACTACTGTCCTGGCTTTTGTTGAGGATCCTGATGGTTATAAAATTGAACTTATTGAAAGAAATTAAAAGCTCAGAAGTTTTTTATTAAATAAACAAATAAGTAAATTTTTAAAGATTGAATTATCAAATATATCGTTTTCAATTAGCGAAAAAACACCTCTAAGATCACATTAGATGAATTCTGCAGTTTCAATTATTGTAAAAGATTATTTCTAAGACTAGGAATTATTAAAAATAAAATAAAAACTTTAAACAATCTAAATATATTCTATTTAGAATGCGTAGACAATCTAAATAGATTTGTATATCATAGAATTATCTTATAAAGCTTATGCCTAGTAATTGGTCAAAAATAAGAGATGAATGGCTTGATAGAACCGCGGTTGCGAAAGATGATGCTAAATGGGCATTAGAAGCTTTAATTAATTCTGAAGAAGAGTTATTTGAAATAGAACAAAAAATAAAGAATAAAGAGGAAGCTATAAGCCAAGTAAAATTTTTGAAGAAAAAGGTTAAAGAAACTATTTCCTCTAAAGAAATTAGTCTCGATGATATTGCATTAAATACTTCAAATTCAAACAAAGTACAGATCTCAGTACCATCAAATCTTACTTATCTTTTGAAAGTATGGGCCGCAGCAGAAGGAAGAGATCTATCAAGTGTTGCTTTTCAATGTTTAGAAACTGGTATAAGGGAAATGAAAAGCAAGGGTTCAATACCTTCAATAGCAGTAAATAGATATGACTCGGCCTGTCAAAAGAGGATTGCACTAGCAGAAGTAAACAATCTATTGGAGAAATACGAATTAGCTCAGGATGAAATCAAATAATTATGAATAACAGAAAAATCATTAAAGGATACAAAACATTAATATCATCAAAATTTAATAAAGATACTTCTGTAGATAAATCTAAAGATGGAATAATTTATACTCTTTATTCTGATGCATTTAATTCACTTAAAGTTGGTTTTGCTGAAAATGATAAGGTACTAGAAAAAAAATTATCAAGTGACTCATTGATATTATTGGATATGAAAAAAGGCAAAAAGAAAGATCTATGTTTATTAATAACCACTCTAAAAGAACTTGGCATCAAATATTCAGACAATTTTTATTTCAAATACTCAGGTTCTTTAATGAAACATTTATCTACTTTAGGTTGGCCTGTTGGAAGATCACTTTATAAACAAAGAAAGATTAAAAAAGAACTTGTATGTGCATAAATTTAAATGTAATCACACTCTAAAGTTTCTCTGGTCTCTCTATTTGTAATCGGATTAGTTCCAGTAGCACTTTCACAAAATTTCCTAATAATATCTTTTGGCAAAAAAACATTTGTGAAGTCTGCGCCTTGTATTTTTACATTTTCAAATTGGGTACTATAAGCAAAAGAATCCTCCAAGTTAGTATTTGATAAATCTGTTCCATCTAAAACAGCCGAGTCTAAAGTTACTTCTCTTAAGTTGGAGTTACTTAAATTAGTATCTTTCAATTTTGCTCCATAAAGAGTCGCATTTTGGAGCTCACAACCTGACAAATTTGCGTCTTGTAAATCAGTCAAATAGAAAGTCGCTCCTTTTAAATCAGATCCAGAAAAATCAGCGCCTACCAAAGATTGTTTACCATAATCCAACGCAGCGAAGCTTCTAGAAGGGAGGGTTAAAACAACTATTAAAAAAGTTAAAATTATAAATCTCATTTGTTTGAGTAGTATTTCAATAAATTCTAACTTCTTAAGCTGAATTCTAAAAATTAATTATTTACTGAATGCTATATTTATTGAAATAGCAAATCACGAAAAAGGTTTTGGATATAAGTCCTTATGATGCAATTGTTGTTGGTTCTGGAGCTACAGGAGGAATAGCAGCACTTACACTGGCAGAACAAGGGATCAAAGTTTTAGTAATAGAAGCAGGGCCTCAAGTTAAAAGGCATGAAGCTAGTAATCATGAGCCAAAAAGTACATTAAAAAGATTATCAGGAGTCATAACAAAAAAACATGCCAATCAGTGCCAACATCCTGGTTATTGGAAAAATAATCCTGACTTATATTCAAATGAATTGAAGCATCCTTATGACTTCCCAAAAAAAAAGCCATTTCTTTGGACACAAGGTAAACAATATGGGGGGAGATCATTAACTTGGGGGGGGGCATAACATTAAGACTTTCTTCAGAAGACTTTCATCCTGCTAAAAAAGACGGATTCGGACCAAACTGGCCTATTTCATACGAAGAAATTTCCCCGCACTACGATTTTATTGAAAATTTCTGCGGAATTTATGGACGAAAAGATGATATCAAGGAGGTCCCAAACGGTAAATATATTGGTGAAATTCCTCTTACAGAAAACGAAAATGTTTTTGGCAGCAAAGTTAAATCAAAATTAAACTATCCATTTATCCAATCAAGAGGATTTGATCGTAATTCATCTGTAAAAGAAAAAAATTGGCCCAAGTCCTCTAGCGTAGGAAGCTCTTTAAAAAAAGCTTTAGATACTGGAAATGTACAAATAATCTCTAATTACTTAGTGGAGTCTTTTGAGATTAACAAGATAACAGAGCTTGCCTCAAAACTAACGATTGTAAACCTAGAAAATGGACACAAAGTAGTATTGGATTGTGATTTGATTCTTCTTTGCGCATCAACAATTTCAACACTAAGGATACTACTGAACTCAGAATACAAATCAAATTCCTCAGGGTTTAAAGATAATTCTGGAAAATTAGGTAAATACCTAATGGATCATATATCTATCTGTAGATTTTTTTCAGTCCCAAAAGCAAAAAACTCAAATAAATCACAAGATAATCCTCCCGATCTTTCTGGAGCAGGCAGCTTCTTTATTCCTTTTGGTTCAAATTTACCAGAAATTGACGATATAAATTTCCATAGAGGTTATGGAATCTGGGGGGCAATTAATAGATTAGGGATACCTAAATTTTTACAAAAAGACGCAAACAAATCCATTGGCTTTCTTATCGCCCATGGTGAAGTCCTTCCTAGAGAGAAAAATTCAGTTTCTCTCTCAAGAAAAACAGATGAATGGGGAATACCAATTCCCTACATTGAATTCGAATGGAGCGAGAATGAGTTAAATATGGCAAAACATATGGAAAAAACAATACAAAAATCAGTCAAAGCTGCAAATGGGAAATTAAAAAATATTAATGAACTAATGAATATTCCATTAGGGAGTTTATTTACAAAGAATTTGATAGCACTTTCAGATAGTCCTCCTCCTCCTGGATATTATATTCATGAGGTAGGGGGAGCACCAATGGGGTTAAATGAAGAAAATAGCGTAGTTGATAAATTTAATAGATTGTGGAGATGTAAGAATGTACTGGTACTTGATGGAGCATGCTGGCCCACATCATCTTGGCAAAGCCCCACACTTACAATGATGGCCTTAAGTAGAAGAGCCTGTTTAAATATTAAAAAGACTTAGAGGGTGTAAATAATTGATTTAAATAAATTTCTGAGACAGAATTATCTGTACAACCGTTTTGGATGAGAAAAGTAGCTAATGCTGAATTTATAAGCTTATATTGATCCCAAGTCGGGTTACTTAATACGAAATCTTTCATAGTGTTATACAGAGTTTCTGAAAGCTCTGTTTCTAAAGAGACTTTATTTGAAGAGCACTCTACGAGTTTCTTATCAGTTAAATTTGTTTGGCTGATTTGATCCATAAATTTATTTTTCTACCTCAACAATAATGATATCTTTCTCTAAAAATATCAAGAAAAATCTTCTGGTAAACTTTTCACATTATCAAATAAGACTCATGTTATAAGTGTGTTTTTAAAAAACTTCTTTTTCAAATAACGAAATTGAATAAATCTTAAAAAAAAGTCAACAATAATGTTGAAGTCCTGTTTTTTTTGAAAAATACTGCCATTTCTAATCCAGTGTGGATTTGGACGTGGAAAACAACCTACAAATTGTGGAAAATCTCGCTCAAAATACTTTCACGATTTTATATTAAGAATACTTATATATACTGAGTCTATTAAGACTAAGTCGAGAAAGAGACGGGTGATTCATTGATTTCAACGGATTTTCTTAAGATTTAGTCTTTATTAGGCAAGCGAAGCGTGACAGGTCCTAAAGGGTGTTTTGAATTTGGATAAATACTATGGTAATGGTGATGGTGATGGTGATTATGTTCATGTTGATGAGCATCTACATGTTCATGTTCTAAGTAATCACCTCCTCCTGTGTCTGATTTTTCTTGATTATGAGTTGGGATTTGATTTTGTATTTCACAAGCACCATTACATTCAGGATCACATAAATCACAGCTGATACCCAAACCCTCTACATGGTCATGATGACTTTCTTGGGCCATTCCAACTTCTTTTTCGAAGCCAAATAAATTTGATCTATATTTACAAGTTGAGCAATTCATAAAATTATTACCTTCGTTTTTAAGAATCTCTTCAATCCTTTCTACAAAAGTGTCGACCACATAAGACTGTGACGAAAGATATTTTGCATGTATAAATGAAATATTTGGATTATTAATCGCAACTAAATCACTTTGCCTTTTTATTCTTGTGACAAGGACACCTGAGAAAAGGAAATAAGGGAAAACAATTATATTTTTATAACCAAGTCTCACAACATTTTTCAAGCCAGGTTCAACAAGGGGGAAAGTTACTCCAGAGAAAACTGTTTCCCCCCACCCTAAACCAATACCCTCTACGATCATTCTGGTAATTTTTGAAACATTGGAATTCGCATCTGGGTCAGAAGAGCCTCTACCAACAACAACTAATAATGATTCTTCAGGTTTGAGGTTAATATTTTGTTTAAATACATCTTTTACTCTTTCACAAGCTGCACTAATCATTAAATTATTAATACCTAATTCTCTTCCATAAATTATTTCAATTCCTGTTTTACTTGAATAATTCATAAGCAGGCTAGGTATATCATTTTTTACATGGCCAGCAGCGAAAAGCATTGCAGGTATTGCAATTACTTTTTTTATAGAAAGATCTTTTAACTTGTCTAAAGCATCAACAATCGAAGGTTTAGCAAATTCCAAGAAACCATATTCAACTAAAAAGTTTGGATATCTTTTTTGGATGAAATTAGTTAATTCTTGAAATTCAGTAATGGCTAGTTTATTTCTACTTCCATGCCCACAGATAAGTATCGCGACTTGATTATTTAACTTCAAATCTAAATTATCCAAATTCAAATTATTATTTATACCATAATAGTAAAGAACAATATAATGTAGTGAAAAATAATAATAACTTGCTTGAAGTTCCAAATATTAACTCAAAGGATGCAAAATTAAAGAAATTAATTTATGACGTGGATGAATCCTTATTTAATGAGGATAACTATTCTTACGAAAAATTCGAGCACCTTTGCGTGTGTAGTGGAGGTACAACTTCTAGCTGTGCAAAAAATGGTTTTACAACACTTGATCTAAGGAAAAAACACAACAAAATTCATCTAGATAGAAAAACCAATCTAGTAACAATTGGAGGTGGTGTAATAATGGGAGATCTATTGAATCATTTACAAAAATATAATCGAAGTTTTCCGATCGGACTTTCTAAACTTCCAGGAGCAGGCTATATACTTACTGGTGGAGTAAGCCCGCTCAGTAGAACCTACGGACTAGCCATTGATAATATTGAATCAATAAAAGGTTTCTTGGGTAATGGTACATTTATTTCTTTAAAAAAAAATCAAATAAATACAGAGGAACAATTAATTTGGGAAGGAATTAAAGGCGCAGCACCCTTCTTTTCAATTATTACCGAAATAGAACTTAAGACTATCCAATCTAATTCAATTAAGGTTATTGAAGGATTTGTGAATCTAAATGAACTTACAGAAATAATAAAACTATCAGAGGATTTTCCAGAAAATATTAGTCTTCAATGGATTTATGCCCAAAAAATTTACATATATATTTTTGCTGAACTCAAAAATAATTTAGTGGATAAAAGAACAAAAGAATGCGTAATGCTTCTAGACAAATTCCCTACTTTAGAAAAACAATTTTATGAAAATTTTAACAAAATAAATTTTTTTCCTAAGGAATTGAATTTATATGAGCTGAATGCAAATAACCATTCTGAGGTAATTAGTCTTCTTGGAGAAGATTTAAAAAATGATATCCCAATTTTCATAAAATGTTTGGACGAAATAATGGATAATAAACCTAATAATTCCTGTTACATTGCTTCTCAACAATTAGGTTGCAAAACTAAAAAGTTAAATCATGGCTCAAGCTTTTTTGTTCATAGAAAAAGCACTTGGAAACCATGGATATATGCATCATGGAAAAAAAATGATCTTCAAGAAAAAGAAATCTCTTTGGAATGGATTTATAAATCGTGGAGCAAGCTAAAAAAGTTTTATCCAAATATTCACTTAGCCCAATTGCATAATCATTTGAATTCTCATGATGAAGAAATTACATTAGCCTTTGGAGATAGAATGAATGAATTAAAAACTTTAAAGAATATTTTTGACCCACAAGGTATTTTGCCTCCTTTATGAGGTAACTTCTTAATTATAAAGAAACTTAAAATGTCAAATTTCTCAAGATATTTATCTAAAAATTGGTTAGATGATCCAAAGTCAAATATTCTCTCAGGCTTAGTTGTTGCTTTTGCAATGATCCCAGAAGCAATTGCTTTTTCAGGTATAGCTGGTGTAGATCCTAAAGTTGGTCTTTTTGGTGCATTTTGCTTATCTATAACAATTGCGATTGTTGGAGGAAGAAGGGGGATGATCACTTCAGCTACAGGATCAACAGCTCTTTTGATGACTGGACTTGTTGCTTATGGAGAATCACAAGCTCCTGGATTAGGAGTTCCATATCTTATTGCAGCTGGAATATTAACTGGAATTTTCCAAATTCTTTGGGGATATTTAAGACTTGCCTACCAAATGCGATTCGTGCCAACGGGAGTATTAAGTGGATTTGTAAATGCACTGGCGCTTTTAATATTTCAGGCACAACTACCTCAGTTAGGAATAGGTATTAAAGAATCAAAAGGATTAATTGAACAAACTTTGAGTCAGTATCCAGTTAATTCTCAGATCCCAGTAGTTTGGATTCTTGTAATTCTAGGATTAATAATTATCTATGGGCTTCCCAAAATCACAAAAGTAGTCCCATCTCAACTTATCGCGATAGTATTAATTACTCTCATAAGCATATTCTTGAATCTAGATGTCCCAACAGTTAGCGATTTAGGTAAATTACCTGATGGGTTACCAAGTATTTCTCTTCCTTTTGGATCAATAGAAAATGGGAAAGTACCTTTTAGTCTTGAAACATTAGGAATTATTTTACCTACTTCACTTGCAATATCTCTCGTAGGTTTAATGGAAACCTTTTTAACTCAAGATATTTTAGACGATGTAACTGATACAAGTTCTAATAAAAATAAAGAAGCAAGAGGACAGGGAATCGCAAATATTGTGGCATCATTATTTGGTGGAATGGCAGGATGTGCCTTAGTTGGGCAATCTGTTATGAATACTGAAAATGGTGGTAAATCTAGATTATCAACTCTCTCCTCAGGTATATCTCTACTAATTATGATTATCCTCTTGAAGTCTTGGATTGGAGCAATACCAATGGCTGCTTTAGTAGCAATCATGATAACGATAGCAATAAGTACAGCAGATATAAATGGATTAAAAAATATTAGAAAGATACCTAAAAGTGATACTGCAGTAATGCTTATGACTTTTGCGGTTACGATGCTAACAAAACCTCATAATCTTGCACTTGGAGTTATTGCTGGAGTTGCATTAGCTGCAATCCTTTTCAGCAGAAAAGTCGCAAAAGTTATAACTGTCTCAAGAGCTAAAGAAAATAATTTGACTACCTACAAAGTAAAAGGACAATTATTTTTTGTAAGTAAAATTTATTTTTTACAAGGATTTGATATTCATGAACATCCAGAAAATATTGTAATTGATATGTCTTTAGCTCATATTTGGGATCAAAGTGGCGTTGTTGCTCTTGAGCAAATTATTAGAAAGTTCCAAAATGGTGGTTCTAAAGTTGAAATTGTAGGATTAAATAAAGAAAGTCTTAACTTATTTGAAAGACTAGGTGGTATGGAATGCGCTCATTAAAAAAGTTAATTAAGACTAACTTGTTGATAACAGAACCAAAGCCATTGTTGAAAAAGCAAATTCCTATGAGACCTCCAAGCGGTTTTTGAACTATTTGGATCAAAATTTTTTGGAGGAGGAACATCTCCCTTTTCTTTGTCTCTTTCAATTTCACTAATAATTCTATGCACCGTATATTCAGGATGACCTAAATGCATAAGTTGTTTTTGATCATTAGATTCAAATATTGTATATCCAACGTTTTCTCCATAAGCCAACAAATTCAATTTCCCTTCTTTTTGGGCTTTCTCCATTTCCAAATCTGGTAATCCAGCAAATCTACTTTGAGGACAAATAAATTCATCATCTTGTGTACCCATCAAAGGGTGTCCAGGAACAAGACTTTTTAAAGGGAATACCCCAAATAATTTCCTATCAAAAACTTTCTTATCGACCCCTGCCAAATAAGCCAGCGCAAAGCCAGCCCAACATAATCCAAGAGTACTCGCACAAGAATTTCTGGCTTCATTTACAATTTTTACAAATTCATCCCAATACTTAACCTCCTCAAACGCTAGGTGTTCAATAGGTGCTCCAGTAATAATGATTCCATCTAACGGTTCTGGATTATTTGCTTCTTCCCAAGTAATGTATAGATTATTCAGATGATTAAGATCCCAGGTTTTATATGAGTGAGTTTTAAGCTTAATCCAAACTGGCTCAATTTGAAGGGGAGATAAACCAAGTGGATGTAGCAAGTTAAATTCATACTGCTTGCCTAGAGGCATGATATTTAAAATACCAATCCTAAGAGGACGTATATCCTGTCTTTTTGCCAATTCTGGTTCGATCCAAGATATATGATTTTTCTCAACATCACTAATCTTGTGATAGTTACTAGGAATTATTAAAGCCAATAAATCTCCTTTCCTATGTGATTTGTGAAAGTGCTTGTTCGAAATCTGCTTTTATATCATCAATATGCTCAATTCCTACAGAAACTCTTACCATAGTGGGAGTAACACCTGCAGATAGTTGCTCTTCTTCAGATAATTGCTGATGAGTTGTTGAAGCAGGATGAATTACTAATGTTTTTGAATCCCCTACGTTAGCAAGGTGGCTCGCTAATTTTAAGGAATCAATAAACTTTACTGCATTTTCATAACCCCCCTTGAGAGAGAACATAAGCATGCAACCCATTCCCCTTCCAGAAGTATATTTTTTGGCACTAGAGTAATATGGATCAGATTCTAGGCCAGGATAATTAACACTACTTACATTAGGATTAGAATATAGCCATTTTGCTAATTCAAGAGCATTAGAAGTTTGTCTTTCTATTCTTAAACTGAGAGTTTCCAAACCCTGCAATAGCAAGAAAGAATTAAAAGGACTTTGAGCTGATCCCCAGTCTCTGAGGCATTCAAGTCTAGCTCTTAACGCAAAAGCTATATTTCTATTATCAGGTACTCCCAAAGATTTGCAGATATCACTACCGAAACCAAAAGCTTCCCAATGAACGAGCCCATGATAAGCAGCGCTTGGCTCACTCATTAGTGGGAATTTACCATTTCCCCAATCAAAGGTTCCGGCATCAACAATAACCCCTCCGATACTTGTTCCATGTCCACCGATCCATTTAGTTGCACTTTCCACAACAACATCGGCTCCAAAATCAATTGGTCTTATTAAAGCACCACCAGCACCAAGGGTATTATCCACTATTAAGGGAATTCCATTTTCCTTCGCCAAAGCAGAGAGTCCCTCAAAATCTGGAATATTGAATCGAGGATTTCCCATTGATTCGACATATATTGCTTTGGTTTTATCATCAATTTTATTTCTAAAACTATCGATACTATCCCCATCTGCAAATTTAACTTCTATTCCTAATCTTGGAAATTGTACTTTAAATTGATTATAGGTCCCACCATATAGAAAAGAAGTAGAGACAAAATTATCCCCTGCAGTCATACAGTTTACTATTGCCAAGAATTGAGCAGCTTGACCTGAGGATGTTGCAAGTGCTGCCATACCTCCCTCCAAAGCTGCCATCCTTTTTTCGAAGACATCTGTGGTGGGGTTCATAAGTCGAGTGTAAATATTTCCAAATTCTTTTAATCCAAAAAGATTCGCACCATGCTCAGCATTATCAAAGACATAGGAACTAGTTTGATAAATGGGTACTGCTCTAGAATTTGTAGTTGGATCAGGCACTTGACCTGCATGTAACTGAAGAGTCTCGAACTTTTGGTTGCTCAAAATTTTTAAATAATCCTATTATCTATTTAACTTAAAAAAGTCCCAAAAAAAAACAAAAAAAAGATAAATATTTATAAATCCTTTTTTAATGAGGGGTAATTATCATTCATATATGAACTTAAATCATCTTTTATCTCAGATCTGAGTTTCTCAATATTTACAGAATCTATTATTGGAAAAGTTTTATTAGCATTAGGATCTTTTTCAGTAATTGATTTCCAATTCTTACCTACATCTTTTTCAGAGTTATTAAGAACCTCATCAAAATTGAAACACTTATCATTATTCTTAGCATCAAATTCGCTAAAAGCTTTATTTATAAGCTCTTTTCTATTTTCGAATAGATTCTTAGCTTTTAAAGTATCTGGAAGACCCATAACTGGTTGTAATTCCTTAAGAAGTTTTATTTCCTCTTCAATTAAGAGTGTCCAAACACCATATTTATTTTTTGGAAGATTAGAATTACTAAAAATATTAATTTCATCGAGGTAAAAATTTAACCATAGATAATAAGATTTCTCTTCAATAGTTTTTTTAACGGATATCTTTTTATTTTGGATCTTTGGGAGTAACTTTTCTGCCTTCTTTAAAAACTGTCTGTCTTCTCTTTCTAAATTTATTAATCCCCATCTTTGACTGTAGTCCCATAAATCTTCGTATCTTGTTAAGTCTTCTTGATTCCAACCAAGAGCTTTAAGTTCATGAGAACGATGAGTTAATTCCTTTTTCAAAAAAAACCTTTTAAACCATAATAATTCTAACCCTGCAATCAAGATTAGTAAATAAATTAAGAATTTTGCTTTCTAGCAAATTAGAGAAATAATCAATTATTAAAATATTTATTAATAATTTTCAATACATTGATATAACCAGGATTTTTTTTAGAAATTTGATTATTATATTCATTTGTTTTAAGGGCGTTTTGCTCTTTGTCAATAAATAATTTCTTATAAAAGTTTTCAATATCATCAAAAAGATAATCTCCTTTTAATTTTTCATTTAGTTCGAAAGATAATTCAGACTTCACAGATTCTTGACAAAAATTAGTTATTTCTTCTGAACTAATTAAAACCTTATAAATTTCTTTTTTTTCTTCTGAATTAGCATTAAAGCATAAATAAATCAGATTAATCATTGAACAATTATTATTTTTAATTTTGAATTCTTTATAAATGTCTGGCCAAAATTTTAAAGATTTTAGACCTTCTAAACCTCCTTGACTGAGAGAATATTTATTACACCAATTTACAAATTCTGAGACATCTTTTGGACATCTGTTGAGTTGCAAAAGCATATCTGATAAGACTTGTCCTGCTTGAAAATTTCGTGTTGGTTTTCCTTCAGTTGGTAGAGTCATACTCCCTAAGACATCAGCCTTAACAGCATTTAATTGAGAAAAAGTATAATCTCCTTTTTCACAAAATTTATAATTAATTATTTCCCTTGCACTAATTATTTCTTCACCATAACCAAGTTCTTTTAATGAAAGATATTTATTCTCTAATTTATTTTCTTTTCTAACTTTTATTGATACTGATGCGGCCTGATCTAAACATTGAGTTAACAAAATCGTATTAATGGTAGGCAGCATTCCTGGCTTATCGGAATGAAAGTTATTTACAAAACCTGCAAATATTGATGAGATATTTTTTATTGACTTTATATATTGACATTCAATATTGTGAACTCCAGGAGAAACTTGAATTTTCGGTGATAATTGATTCAAAATGCGTGCTCCTATTAATGCTGTTAGTGCATCAGGATGGCAGAAATTTGCAGTAAAACTATCATTAGGATTTCGTAAAGCTCCGTGACGATGAAATCCTGTAAAAAAAGCTAAATTTGGATATTTATTACAAAGAATAAAAGGGGTTTTATTTTTGTTATTAATACAAAAAGAACCGACTAGACAGCCAAGAACCACATTTTCTCTTTTTAAATTTTTTCTGAGTTCAAAAGCATTTTTAACATCATCTTGTATGTGATTACTATTTGAGGCAAGAATAACTATCTCACATTTCAAAAGAAGATCTTTTAGATCAAAAGACTTTATTCTTCCCTTTGAAGAATAATTTCCCATTCTCTTAATCTTTTCAATAATGTCATTATCCATATCAGAAATAACATCATTCGAGAAAGCACCTAACAAATCTCTATTTTCTCTAGGAGCCAAGAGAATATTATTTGATTTTCCATGCATAGCACAGTTGTATGCTAGTGATGCAGGATATAAACCAACACTGTAAAATCCAACTTTGCTATTCTCTATATTTTCAATCAATGAATAAAAATATTTTTCATCTTTGATGTTTTCTACGAAATTATTCTTCATTTTTGGAAACTCTTGATAATTTTTTTAATTTCTTACCCATACCAATATTTTTCTACATTAAAGCAATTTTTGACCATAGCAAATTATTTATTGAAAATATTGAGTTTTTTAATTTATAATTTCTGAGAAAGTGGAAATTAAAAGAAAAATAATTATAAATATGGAATATATGGCAAGTAATTTAAATGAACAAAAACAATTAATTTCTTCTAAAAATATCTTATTTATTCAAGACATTGACGGAGTTTGTATCCCTTTAGTTAAAGATCCAATGACTAGAGAATTAGAATCAAAATATATCTATGCTGTAAAAGAATTTGCCGAGGAATTCTTTGTATTAACTTGCGGGGAACATGAAGGTCCAAGAGGAGTTAACAGAATAATAGAGAGGAGTTTAAGCAGCACTACTGAGCCTAAAAACAAAGAACTATATTTAAGAGGTTTAGCTGCCTGTGGAGTAGAGTATCAAGACAGTAATGGTGAAATAAGTTTTGAAGGAGTCTCAGAAAAAGAACTAAGTTTTTTATCTAAAGTACCTAGTTTAATAAGACCAAAGTTTAATTATATAGTTAAGAATATTTTTCCTGAACTTAGCCAAGAGGATATCAATTTTCACGCAGTCAAATCAATATGTGAAACACGCTTCTCGCCAACGATTAATTTCAATAGTCTATTTGATTTAGTTCATGAAGATTTTGATAAAAGAAATCTTATTCAAATTAGTTTTGAAAAAATGATGAATGAAATCATTTTAAAAGCTGAATCCGAAGGTCTCAAGAACTCATTTTTCCTTCATATTTCACCAAATTTAGGTAGTAAAAATGGTAGAGAAACAATTAAACTTTCTTCTCAAGATGATATCGGATCAACAGACATACAATTACTTATTAAAGGAGCAGTTAAAGATTCTGGAGTTTTATTTCTTTTAAATAAATTTATTGCGGATAAAACTGGTAAAGCGCCTTTTGGAAGAAACTTTAATTTTAGAAACTCTCCAAATTCTGTTACAGAAAAAATTGATTTATGCAAAAGAACTATTCAAAAAGAAGATATGCCTTTGATTGTAGGAGTTGGTGACACAGTCACATCAAAAAAAAATAATGATGAAAAAAGTTATTCAAGAGGAGGAAGTGACAGGTCTTTTCTAGAATTAATACAAATATTAGGTAATGAATTTGGGATTAAGAATAAAATAATTTTTGTAGATAGTAGTTCTGGTGAAGTTGAGAGACCCTCTACAAAAAAAACTGGTTTAATAGGGATCAGTGATGTTCATGACAATTTAAAATTTGACATAGTTTTTAAAAATGGTCCCAAAGAATACATAAGTTGGTTTATTAAACTTGCTAATGAGAGATCAAACTTTAAAAAAAATAGTTGACTTTTTTATTTCCGAATGACAATTTGTAAATAATAGATTCATGAAAGAAAAATTCCCCTCAATATATAAAGAACCTATAGAAACATTGCAAATTAACATAGGTTATAAATGCAATCAGGCTTGTAAGCATTGTCATGTCAATTCGAGTCCCCTAAGGACTGAAAAGATGTCCAATGAAATGATATCTCTTATTCCAAAGATAATTGAAAAATACAAAATAAAGACTTTAGATATTACAGGTGGTGCGCCAGAACTTCACCCAAAATTTAAAAGCCTAATAACCAGCTTGAACACAAAACAAGTTGATATTATTAATAGATGCAATTTGACAATTTTTTTTGAAGAAGGTTATGAAGATCTTCCTCAATTTCTTGCAAAAAATAAAGTGATAATTACTGCTTCGCTTCCGTGTTATGAAAAAAATAATGTTGATTTTCAAAGGGGTTTTGGCGTTTTTGAAAAAAGTATTAATGCCATAAAAATTCTTAATGATTTAGGCTATGGAAAGAAAGAAAATGGATTACGATTAAATCTTGTTTATAATCCTGTAAGTCCAATTCTTCCTCCTTCGCAGGAAATATTGGAGAAGGATTATAAAAAAATTCTATTCGAAAAATACAATATCGTTTTTAATAATTTATACACAATAACTAATATGCCAATAAATAGATATGAGGAATCTCTTAGAAGAGAAGGGAAACTAAATACTTATAACAGATTACTAAAAGAAAATTTTAATGAAAAAAATTTAGAAAATCTAATGTGTAAAAAGACAATTAGCGTCAATTGGCTAGGAGAAATTTATGATTGTGACTTTAACCAACAGATAAATTTCCGAGAGAATAAAGGACCAAAGACACTTTTTGATCTGTTGAATGAATCATTTACTTTTGACTACGGGGTAGCTGTAAAAGACCATTGTTTTGCTTGCACTGCAGGTGCAGGGTCAAGTTGTGGAGGGACTTTAAGTTAAAACCTGCTAAATGCAATTAGGACAAATTGCTCTTACATTTAAAGAGGATTCAATTAGTTTAAAACCATTAACTTTTGCTGCAACTTTGCCTGCCTCTAAAACCTCATCATTTTCGAATTCTTCTGTTCTTCCACACCTAATGCAAATCAAATGATGATGATCCGGTGTGTCGTTACTAAGCAATTCATATCTGTGTCCACCCTCACTGAGTTCTAATTCATGAAGCAAACCCATTTGTACTAAAAGTCTTAAAGTTCTATAAATTGTTGCTAGTGAAACTTTAGAGCTTGTCTTAACTAACTTTTCATGAACCTCTTCCGCACTAAGATGCTTTCCAGAGCCAATATTTTCAAATAAATTAAGAACCTTTAACCTCTGAGGAGTTAATCTCTTCCCATCTTTATGTAATCCATCACCAAGAGGAGATGTGATTACTTTGTATTGAGAGGATAAAGACAAAATTAACCTTTGGCTATTCTCAATAATAACTCTAGATGAGAGTAAAACAACTTATTTATTTAAAATGTTTACTAAAGTTCTTCAAAATATTATGTTAAATATATCTTTATGTGTAAATGATGAATGATCAAGAAATCTCTCCTGATAAATTATCATCGAAAGTAAACGCCTTGATAATTATTGATCTTCAGGAAAAAATAATAAGACCAATTTTTAATAAGGATTCAATAATCAAAAACATAAAAAAGCTAATAAATGCTTACCAAATTTTAGAAGAAAACATATTTATATCTGAACAGAACCCACTCAAATTGGGAGTAACGATACCTGAATTATCACCCAAAGCAGAATTTAGAAGATTTGAAAAAATGGAATTCAGCCTTGCTAAATTAGAAGATTTTTTAAAAGAACTTAAAGATAAGAAAATTACTAATTTGATAGTTTGTGGGATCGAAACGCATATTTGTATTCAACAAACAGTCTTAGATTTTTTACAAAAAGGATTTGAGGTTATTGTCATATCAGATTCCATGGGAAGTCGAAATAGGGTAGATCATGAAATAGCATTACAAAGAATGACTCAGAGTGGGGCGATCTTAACAACAACTGAATCAATAATTTTTGAATTATGCAAAACTGCGGATAGAGAAGAATTTAAAGAAATTAGAAACATAATAATGAGTTAAAGAAAAATAAAGACTGGTTTGTTGTTTGGAGATAATTTAAAATTTTATTAGAGATAAATTTTAAGGGTTTATTTGAATATGAAATTAGTTACTGAAAACTTCCTTCTGGCAATATCTATTTTTTTTATTGGAACTTTATTGTCGATAATAATTTCAAAAGTTTCAAAAATATTTTTTAAAAAGATTTCCAAAAGAACAAAAACAAATTTCGATGATTTTATTTTTGAGGTGATCTCTGGAATTATAAAACCTATAGGTTTCCTCCTCTCATTTTATTTTTCAATTGACTATTTTTTTGCTGATGAAATAACTTTCATCTCTGTCTTATTGAATATTTTGAAATTATTTATACTAATAATCATCATAAAAGCTCTCAACAAAGTTTTAATAAGATCTTTAACAGAATCGACCTCAAAAATCAATGATTCCTCAATTAGTTCGATGGTATCTTCACTAACTCCATTAATAAAAGCATTAACATGGACTATTGGCTCAATTTTTTTCTTACAAAATATAGGTGTACAAATGACTGCTATTTGGGCTTTACTCAGTGCAGGAGGTATTGGAGCTGGATTAGCTTTAAAAGATCCAGTTCAGGAGTTCTTTGAATATATAACAATTTTGCTTGATAAACCTTTTCAAAAAGGTGAGTTTATAAAATCCGATGGAGTCCTCGGAATGGTTGAAAGAGTGGGAGTACGATCATCAAGGATAAGAAGTATTAATGGAGAAGTAATAGTAATGAGCAATAGCGCCCTAACAAATGGAGTAATTTCAAATTACGCACAAATGGAAAAAAGAAGGTTAGTGCATAAATTGGGAGTTGTTTATGAAACCTCTCCAAAACTTATGAAATTGATTCCGATAATAATTAAAAAAATTGTTGAAGAGACAAAAGATGCGTCTTTTGATAGATGTCATTTCACAGATTTCGGCGACTTTAGTCTTAATTTCGAACTTGTTTATTACATCCCAACAAATAATTATCTCGCCGCAATGGAAGCTCAACAATCTATAAATTTAAGAATTATTGAGGAATTTGCGGTTAATAATATTGAGTTTGCATTCCCAACACAAACCTTAAATATTGAAAGTAACAAAGCCAAATGATCTACAAATCTCTTCACTTAAAATCCAGAGTTTTGAAGCCAACTCAGAATTATTTGCCTCATCACTAACCTTACTTTCAACTAATTTATGTTTTTTAAAAGATATAAGTTTATTACTTAAATGAACGTAACCAATATTATTTAAATTTGAATCAAAAACAATTTCAGAAAGTATCCTACCAGCATTTTCTATACTTTCAGAAATTCCTAAAATATTTTTTGCAGCTTTAGAAAAAATTAAATATCCAAAGAGATTAAAACGCTTACTGTATCTAAAAAAACCAAGATCATCATTTGGTATTACTAGACCAGGAGCCCAAGTAATTACAGAAATTTTACTAGAGGAAATTTTTAATTTTTTTTCAAGTTCTTTAGCAAACAAAATATTACATAACTTACTATTTTTATAAGCTTCATCAGCATTAAAATTTAAAAATTGCCCAGTTACTTTTTTTCTTAAATTAACTAGGTTATTGAGTCCCGCTTTCTTTCCTATATTGCCACCTGAACTTTTGGGGTCGTGTACATCTGATGATGTAATAATTATTCTAGATTCTTCTTTATCTCTAATAAAATCTTTTAGGACATTTACCAAGTAAAAATGTGCAAGATGATTTACTGCAAAAGTTAGTTCTATCCCTTGTTTTGACACTTTAGGGTAAAAAGAGCCTGTATATTGCAATCCTGCATTTAAAACAAGAACATCTAAAAAAATCTTTTTGCTAATAAAGAAATCCTTAATTTTTTTAATATTCTCTAGATCTGAAAGATCACAATTTTCAATAATATTTAAAAATTTACTAAGATAATTTTTATCAAAATGTTTCTCGATTTTTCTGAGAAATTCATTCTTTCTAAATTCGTTTTTTATTACAACATATAAAATATTTTTCGTATTAAGTAAATTAATAATGGCAACAAACCCTATTCCTGAATTACCTCCAGTAATTAAAATATTTTTATTTTTAATCATTTAAATTTCTATATTTTTTTTATGATAAAAAAATAAATTAAGTTTTTTTTATTTTGTAATCTTATAAATTATTGTTAAAACACCGAAAACTTAGTCACTAGTATTTGAGTAATTTGATTATTATTAATCTACTCTCATTATAAGTATTGGATGAAAAATATAATTCTAGGCTCAGAAGTAATAATTTGTTCAATAAATTTCTTTAATCATAAGATTTATATTTAATGTCAAAAGAAAATATGCCAGATGTTCTTGTTTTGGGTGCAGGGCCTGCAGGTATGGCAATTGCCTCAGCTTTAGGGAAGGAAAAATTAGATGTTGAAGTGCTTTCTCCAAATGGACCAGATGAACCTTGGCCAAATACATATGGCATTTGGGGGAAAGAAGTTGATCAACTCGGGCTTCAGGATTTACTTGAATATAGATGGAAGAATACTGTAAGTTTTTTTGGGCATGGCGCTTTAGAAGAGCAGGACGACGAGAATAAAGCCACGGAACATTCACTAGATTATGGACTATTTGATAAGAAGAAACTCCACAATTATTGGTTTAAAGAATGCAATAAATCTTTTATTAAATGGCATCAAGGCTTTGCAAAGAAAATACATTTTGAAAAATACAAAAGTACAGTAACTACAAAAGATGGCAAAACTTACTCTGCAAGATTAGTAGTAGATGCAACAGGGTATGATCCTGTTTTTCTTAAATTAAAATCCTGTGGTCCCTTAGCAGTCCAAACTTGTTATGGGATAGTAGGTAATTTTAGTAAACCTCCACTTAAGAAAGGGCAGTTTGTATTGATGGACTATAGAAATGACCATCTTAACGATGAGCAAAAAAAAGAACCTCCAACTTTTCTTTATGCCATGGATATGGGGGGTGGGAAATATTTTCTTGAAGAGACATCTCTTGGTTTGGTAAATCCTCTAACAATGGAAAATTTAAAAGAGAGACTAGAGAAGAGGCTTTCTTATCGAAATATATCAATCACAAGCATGCAACACGAAGAGCTTGGCTTATTTCTTCCTATGAATATGCCAATCCCAGATTTCAAACAACAAATACTTGGATATGGTGGTGCTGCTTCAATGGTACATCCTGCATCTGGATATTTAATTGGTAATGTTTTAAGAAGAGCTCCACTTGTCGCAAAGGCAGTATCAGAAGCAATTAAAAACAAAAATCTCAGTACCTATCATATAGCTAGAAAAGGTTGGGAAACTTTATGGTCAAAAGAATTAATTAGGAAGAAATCACTTTACCAATTTGGATTAGAAAAACTTATGAGGTTTGATGAGAAACTATTGAGAGAATTTTTTGGCAGTTTTTTCCAACTACCTAAAAATCAATGGTATGGGTTTCTAACTGACACTCTTTCTTTAAAAGAGATTGTATATGCTATGTGCGTAATGTTTATAAAGGCTCCATGGAGTGTAAAGAAAGGTCTTATGATTATGCATGGAAGAGAATTTAAAATGTTACTTAGAATAATATTTCCAAACATATAGTTTAAAAAATGAGAACCATATTAATAAGTGGAGCCAGTAGAGGTATTGGACTAAATATTGCACATAAAGAATTAAAAGAAGGCAATAGAATTAGTCTTGGCATAAGAGATATAGAATCATTAAAAGGAAGCGCTATTGATCCAAAAAAATGGCCCGAAGGGAAAATTATAATCAACCACTATGATGCTTTAAAAAAAATTACAGCCGAAAATTGGATAAAGAATACCCTAGATGAATTTGGAGGATTTGATTCAGTAATAAATTGTTCTGGAGTATTATCGAAAGTTCCTTTCTTATACAAAGATGGTGATGAAGAAGATATTTTAAATACATTAAATATCAATTTTTTGGCAATTTGGCATTTATGTAGGCTTTCTTGGGATCATTTATGTATCTCTGAAAGAGGAAGAATTATTGTTTTAGTTTCAATGAGTGGGAAAAGATCTAAAGGTGATTTAGCCGCTTATTCTTCTTCAAAGTTTGCTTTGATGGGATTATGCCAAACTATGAAAAATAAAGGTTGGGATAAAAATATAAGGATTTCTGCAATTTGTCCAAGCTGGGTTAATACAAAAATGGCCCAAAATATCTCTTCTTTAGACAAATCAAGCATGACACAACCTGAAGATATTGCTGAAATATGCTCAACTATTCTTAAGTTACCTACCCAATCAGTTCCATTTGAAATCGCCTTAAATTGTAACTATGAAATTTAAACTAAATTAAAAATTAAGTAAGCCATTGAAAGCATTGCAATTGCAATGAATAAACCTTTTATTCGATTAGTTAACAATGAAAAAAGAGATAAATCCTCAGAAAAGTATCCGCCAAAACTACCTGTAATAAATAATATAACCATAGGTAGAGATGCCATTCCGAAAGAATAAGATATAGATCTTACAAATCCAAAATTTAAATAATTAAAAATAAAAGAACCTAATGAAAACAATAAAAAAGATGCAAATAGAGTTATAGACACTTCAGCATCTAAAGTGTGAGGTAAGCTACCCTTTAATTCAAATTGCTTTTTACATTCTCTAATTTGTCTTTTGGAAAGCTTTAAATAACCAGTTTCAGGAATTCTTTGCGACTTATATTTTCTTAGTAATCTTGCTTCAAGAGTTTCTGGCTCCTTAGTCATAATTGATGTTAATAATTCATCTGGCTTTAATTTTTTAATTTTCTTTTCAAGATTATCCGTTTTCCCAATCCTATAAAGGTCTCCTACTCTAATAAGGTAAACATATCCGGACATTTGCGTTGTAAAATTAATACTATTCCTACTTAGATAATACTAAAAGAATTAGGGAAATTAAAAGTTTTTACAATATGAAAAACGATATTTTATATTCATTTCGAAGATGTCCATATGCAATTCGTGCAAGATGGGCCCTGTTAATTTGCGAAATAAAAGTAGAGATAAGAGAAATTGATTTAAAAAATAAACCCCTAGATTTTTTAAATAATTCAAAGACGAAAACGGTTCCGATTCTTATAAAAAAAAATAGTGAAGTTATTGAAGAAAGTCTTGAAATCATCCTGTGGGCTCTCTCAGAGTCGAAAAAGGAAAACATCAAATTAATTTATTTTCCTGAAAACAAAAAGGAAGATATTTTTGAAATAATTAATGAAAACGATAACGAATTCAAATATCATTTAGATCGATTTAAATATGCCACAAGATATAAAGATAGTGATGAAGAATTTCATTTCACAAATGCTATTAAATTTATAAACAGATGGAACGCACTACTTACAGAAAACAAATATTTTTTTGGAGATAGCCCCACAATCGCTGATTGGTCTGTTTGGCCTTTTGTAAGACAATTTAGAATCGCTTGTGAAAGTCAAAAAAGGATAAATTATTTTGAACCCTCGATAAAAAACTGGTTAGATTCATTTGAGAAAAATAAAGAATTTAAATCCTTAATGTATAAATACGAATTATGGGAACCAAATTATAGAAAGAATTATTTTCCTTTTAATTAACTTTCTAACAACTTCCTTTTTTCAATTATTCTTGCTAACTCCAAAAAATATCCTGCAGTCCTAAATTTTCCAATATTTTTTTCCTTAAAATCAAGATCGCTTCTAATTTCTGCAGTCTCCGCCATTATCAAATCTAAATCATTTGATCCAAGACTATACAGTTCTCCTAGTTCGATTTCCCTTCCGAGTAAATGACTCCTAAACCACTTCCCTTTATTTTCTTGAGGTGGAATATTGTAGGGAGTAAATGACATTAAAATAAAATTTAGGCTAATACTATTCTAGGGTTTTTATTGAAACTTTTTCATCTCTACTTTATTAAAAATCAATGCAATAAAAAGAATTGCGAATGTAATTAGAGCACAAATTTCTGTCCAATAATCTAACCCAATTTTAGAAATCATTAATGGTGCAAGAACTGTGAATAGTCCCCCAGAAAGGATTAACTGAGCGAAGAGCTGTTTTGAAGTAAAAATTGGTAAAGTCTTAGAAATATTTTTAGGATCTGCAAGCCTTAAAAGAAGTAATCCAGAAGCTACTACACCTGTAGAGTTACCAAATTCTATCAAGCTTTTTTCAAACCAATAATCATCAAAAATGAAATATGCGAAATAAGCAATGCAGATTAAATTCCAAAATAAACCGAAAATAGTAAACACTAAAATAAGTATCCAATTATCAAAAACAACTGCGATATCTAAACTCGCCATAGCTGTAAAAATCAACAAATCTGTGGATAAAATACCAATCTCCCTTTGCAGAATATTTGAAATAAATTCTGTATTTTTGGTTTTTTCTAAAATATATCTTATAAGGAGCGAACCTATAAGGATAAAAGGGAACACTGGTAGTGAAAAAATAATTTCCTTCGAAAAATCTCCAAAAGAACTTGAAACATACCTTAAAAATTTAAGTAGCAAAACACCAAAAGAAATTGCCAAACCAGAGAATCCAAGATTTATTATAAAAATTCTTAAATCTACAAAAATCCCTGTCTTATTTTTTCCCTTTAGATTATCGTTTTGTTCAAGAATTTCATCAGTATCTGAAAGACCTAATGTTCTACCAAGGAAGATGAATATGCTACCCAATATTGAAGAGGATAAAAGACCCATTGTTGCCATAGCCAAACCAAGATCTAAACCATTTGGGAAACCAAGTTTATTAAAACTTTCACCAATTATTGATGCAGCTCCATGACCGCCCTCAAAACCTACCTCTATTAAACAACCCATTAGAGGATTTGCGTCCATAGATGGAGGCAGAAAATATTTAACAACGATGCCACCGACAAAAAACTGTCCAAAACCTAGTGAAAGAGCTAATAGAAATTGATTAAAAATCGGTTTAACTAAACCATTTATATTCGGTATAGGTCTTCCCATCATTAAAGTTGCGAAGACTAATGATAAAAGAGGAGTAGGAAAATTACTCCAAACATCTATTGTTTCTTTTGGTAAAAAGTGTATCGCACCAAATGGGCCTATAGATATACCTAAAATTCCTGATATGACTGCTATCGGCAATCCAAATCTCTCGAGTTGAACAGCTAGTTTAAATTTCCTTCCAAAAATCAACAAAAAAAATATAATTAACAATCCAAAAAAACTTATCAATAGAGAATTTGAAAAAATATCTTTATTCTGTATCGAAAAAATATTCAATGATTTCAAAAACATATAATTCTAAATCTAAATTAATAAACAAAATTTTTCAAATAAAAAAGGCTCCTGTAATAGGAGCCTTTTGATATTGGTAAGAAAATTTAAAATTAATCTTTAAGAGTAACTGTTGCACTATCAATATTACTGATAGCATTTGTAACTCTCTTAAAGTCAAAGCCTAGTGCTCTTAAAGCGTGCCATAGATGACCTTGAATAAAGAAGAATCCAAAATAGTAATGAACATTAGCTAACCATGCCCTTGAAGTGTACTCACCATCAGGAAGATCAACAGTATCTACCCAATAAGGAGAAATACTAAACTTCAATTCAAGTGGTTCACCAAAGAATTCAGTTGGATAAACTGTTGTGTTAGCTGCACTCCAGAAAGCTGCAATAATAGCCATCCAGCCTATTCCAGCTAATGACCATGAGAGAACAGCTTCTGCTGAGAGAAGTCCCTTACCTTTAAACTTGGTATATTCACCAACTTGCTTAGTAGCAATATGCCAAGCACCACCAGTGATCTCAACGAAAGCAAGAAAAGCATGGCCTCCCATTACTTCTTCAAGGCTATCAATAGTTAAAAAGTCTGTTTGGTGATTCCAAATTTTGGCCAAATTTAATTCATACTCAACCTGTCTTACAGAACCAATAGCTGGATCATAAATTCCATGAACTCTTGCCCATTCAACAAAAGCGATAACTGCGAAACCAAGAATAATTAAATGGTGACCAAGAATAAATGTCAATTTGTCTGGATTATCCCATTCAATATTGAATTTTCTAGCTCTTGCTACATCAGAATCTTCTAGATTTCCAGGAAGAAGTAAAGAGTGTAAAAGTCCTCCGGCTGCTAAAACCATAGAAGAAACTAAGTGAACTATTGCTATCGCTAGAACAGGTTTAGTATCTCCCATCGCAACACCATTAGCATCAAACCCTATTCCAAGAGTTGCTAAGTGAGGAAGAACGATTAGAGGTTGATGCCCCATTGGGACGCTTGGGTCAAATCGTGAAAGTTCAAAAAGGGTGAATGCACCCGCCCAGAAAACAATTAATCCTGCATGAGCTACATGAGCAGCAATGAATTTTCCTGAGCGATTTGCTACACCTGAATTACCAGCCCACCATCCATAGGTAGTATCTGGATTTCCATAGGTTTGCATTTAGGAATTGATTAGCTTAAACGTTTTGAGAATACTTTATATTTCACCAAACAGTTGAATTCATAACAAAATTGTAAAGGTTAGTAATCCTAACTATTACTAAACAAAAATTATTCGTAGGGCAAGACAAGAGTAAAGAAGGTAGATTTAATGAAGAAAAATTATTCTCAGAGATATAAGTTCTATCAAAGAAACCAGTATTTTTAAATTCAAAAAAGTTAAATAAATTTCATTTTGCTGACATTAAACGATGTTTTGTTTCATTACACCGTGGTGGTTATTGCCTCATTTTAAAACAATTATTAAATATGGAATAAGACATCTAATATTATGACTACTTTTCAAGATTCTTCTAGAAAATTTTCACTAGAAATGAAATCTGAAGTTCATTACAAAAAGGCTGCAAAATCTTACAGAAAATCGAAACAATATATAAATATGATTAATTTATATCCAACTTTGCAAAACACTCTTATTGAGTGTAAGGATGAGAATCTAATCGAATAAATATTTTATATATTTTCCCAAATTAATCAGGATAATTTATCATTTTTTAGGCTGCAATATTATAGTTTTCTTCAGAATAAAATTTATTAATTATTTCTCTGCACATTTTTATGTTGTATAGCGCTTTGGGTTTCCAAGGTTTTTTCTGACCTAGTGGTGAGCTTTTCCAATGAACCCCAGGCTTGAGTATTCCATTTTCACGTAAAAAAGAAAGTTTAATTTCAGTTATTCCCAGTTTTTCCGAGGTCAACTCAGATGAGCTCCACATATCCCCTAACATTGAATTAAGTAAATATTATTAATCCTTGATAACGTTAATTTTATTTTTTTGAAAGGGGTAAAAATTTTAAATAATTATTAAGTCACAAAAAACCTAGTATTTACAAAGAAAAGAGATTTGAAAGATGTAGATCAAATTAAGAAATATTAAATAAAGAATCTTCATTAATGAATATCTCATCAATACCCTTTCCTTTATTGATGGATTTATAGTTAACGTATTCTTCTGTAATCGATTGATGATTTGAAAGATTGATCCAACCCTTGTGCCAATTTCCACTATTTATTAATTCTTCATAAGTAGTTTTTAAGTTAATTTCAGAATCGAGGACAGAAACCATTAAAAAACTAATATTTTCTTTTTCTTTAGTCTCATTTACTAAAACAAAATGTCTTAATCCATTTATGGTTTTATTAGAAGTCCAATAATTTTCCATAATTATTCTTTCTTAATTTTCCCCTCAGAATTTTTTCTAGATATTTTCTTATATTCATTTCTTATTTGGTCTAATAAAAGTTTTCTTTTATCCATATAGTTGAGAGAATCTTGTTTTGTTAAGTAATATCTTTCTTTTTTAGTTAAATTCATCCAATTATTAAGATTCTTTTTATTGAAAGTTGTTTTTTTTTTAGACTTAAAAAGTTTTTGTTTTCTATTTAAATTAAGAAAAATCCTTAAATTTAAAAAAATAAATAACAAAAGAATAATTATCATTATTTTCAAGAACATCACTTTACAAGTAAGTTATTGTTTATCCAATTTTCTAATTTAATATCATTCTCAAAAGATATAACCTCCTCTTCATTCCCATTACCTGATTGATCAAAGAGTCTAATTATAAATTCCCCATTAACTGCCTCATCATCACCAATAACAATAATACTTTTAGATTTAAGTTTATTTGCCTTTTTAAATTGCTTAGAGAATGAGGCTCCGCTTAAATCTAACTCAACTAACAAATCGTAATTTCTTAATTTTCTAGATAAATCCATTGCTAATGATTCAGCAATTAAGCCTTGATTAATGATATAGATATCAGTATTTCTTGGAATTTCAAGCTCTTTTCCTGCGAGTAAAATTAATCTTTCTAAACCAATGGCGAAGCCAATTGCAGGAGTGTTTGGCCCTCCCATTTGTTTTATTAAATCGTCATATCTGCCTCCTCCGCAAACTGTAGCTTGGGAGCCCAGAGCCCCACTCGTAATTTCAAAAGCTGTATGGGTGTAGTAATCTAAACCTCTTACTAGATTAAAATTTTCTACATAAGGTATTTTTAAAACCTCTAATTGTTTTTTTAAGTCTAAATATCTGTTATGACTTTTTTCAGATAAAAAATCAAATAATCTTGGTGCATTTTCAAGAACTTTTTTAGTTTGAATATTCTTTGAGTCCAAAATCCTCAGAGGGTTTTTAGAAATTCTATTCTGAGAATCTAAATCTAGAGAATCTTTATTTATTTCTAACCATTTTAAAAAAGATTTCTGAAAATTTGATCTGTCATTAGTATCACCTAACGTATTTATTTCAAGATTGAGTTCTTTTATTCCTAATTTACCTAAGATATCCCAAGCTAAAACAATAATTTCAACATCACTTCTAACTGAATCATGTCCTATAAACTCAACACCTAATTGATGAAACTGTCTTTGCCTGCCTGCTTGAGGTCTTTCGTATCGAAACATAGGACCCATGTACCAAAGTTTTTGAAGAGGATTAGTCGATATTCCATTTTGTATTAACGCTCGTGCGACTGAGGCTGTTCCTTCAGGCCTTAGAGTGCAAGATCTCTCCCCTCTATCAAAAAATGTATACATTTCCTTACTGACAACATCTGTTCCTTCACCAATTCCTCTTATAAATAATTCGGTCATTTCCAATATTGGTGTTCGTATTTCTTTTATGGATGCTCTAGAAAGCTGTTCTAATAGAATTTTTTCAACGTTTTGCCACTTTATTAATTGATCAGGAAATAGGTCTACTGTTCCTCTTAGGTTTTTTAAGTTATTCAAAGTTCTAAAAAATAATTCAAAATTTTTAATTCATCTAGAAATTAATCTTTGATTGGTTATTGTGTGAGACAATTTTAATTTAACATTTAGAAAAACTATTGGGAATTAATAAAAGTAAAGAGAATCAACATTGCGGTACAAAACCAAAAAAGATTGCTTTTGGAATAGCACCTCTTGGTATAGTTTCAATAGGAATAGTGCCAATGGGAGTAATAAGTATAGGGGTAGTCCCAATGGGTGTATTTTCATTTGGTGCAGTCGCAATGGGGATAGTAAATTTATCAGTAGTTGGGATGGGAATTATTTCTGCCGGTGTTACTACTATGGGGATATGGGAGTATTCACCTAATTCTCCTAATAATCATCATAATCATTCCAAACAAATTTCAAATTCAAATAAGGAAAATATGATCTCAGATCTATTCAACACTAAACAAGAGGCTGAGAAGGCTGCTTCAAAATACGGATGTATTGGAGCACATAAAATGGGTAATAAATGGATGCCTTGTAAGATGCACTAAATATTTTCTTAGTCAAAAATTAAATAAATTTTAATTCAAAATCTCAACTCTAAAATCAAGATTTTTTGCCTCATCAGTAGTTAATTTTCTTGACCAAGCTCCTTGCACAGGACTATTCCATCTGAACCCAGCATTTTTAGCTAAAGACCTATCTTCATAACTAACCAAAGCCTTGTATAAAAACCTTGGTTCAGTAGCTTTAAATAAAAGTTCCTCTAAGTTGTCGCATTTTTTGAAGACCTCAGATATGTAAAAGCAATCAGATAAAGCTCTATGTAAATTCCAAACTGGTATTGCAAAAGATAAGGCTAGATCAGTTACTGAAGGTCTTGTTTTTAGTGATTTTTGAAAAGACCAATTAATATCCTCTAAACTACATATCCATTTCTTATTAAGCTTAGGCAATCTTCCTTTTCCAAACCATTTCTTATCAAACTCCACGTTATGAGCAACGATGAAATCTGAAGAATCAACCAGTTTTAGAAAGAAATTCAATCCATCTTCCCATGGTTGAGAGATATTAGTTACTTCTGCAGATATACCATTTACATGTTCGGCTTCATTATTATTAACTGGAAGTAAAAAAGAAACTTGTGAAAGTACACATTTAAAAGATACATCAAATAAGATACAACCTATTTCTATCACTTCATCTTTATTTTCGTCTAAACCTGTTGTTTCAGTATCAAGAATTAAGATTTTTTCAATTTTTTTATTTTTATTAGTTACTCTCTCTTCAGAGGGATTGGTGTTTATTTGATCATGAAGAAAATCCAATTGATTTAATTCTTTTTTGTTAAATAGTTCCAATTAACTCAAAATACTTTCATTTATCTTGACGCATTTAATAAATATTTCTTTAAAATTAATATAAATTTAAAAACAGGCTAAAAAATATTTTTTGAAACATTTTTAGTTTATGAAAGATGACTTTTACAAAATTTCAATTTAACAATTTCTGTTATTGGCCTTCAAATCCAAAAAAAATTGTTGAATTTATTGGTGGAAGTTATTTAGCTTCTAAACCAGATTTAACTTATAGAAGATTCATAGAGAGTTTAATTAATAAAAATTATGCAGTACATGCATATAAATACACACCACAATTTGATCACCAACAACTTGCTATCAAAGCATGGAAAGATTTTAAGAATTGCCGAATATCTTTATCCAAGAGAATAGGGGCATCAATTCCTTCAATAAGAATTGGTCATAGCCTAGGCTGTAAACTTCATTTAATTTCTCCTGATGGCGGAAGAAATTGCGAAAAATTTATATCCATTAGTTTTAA
Organism: Prochlorococcus sp. scB243_498I20; assembly: GCA_000635015.1. GTDB lineage: Bacteria > Cyanobacteriota > Cyanobacteriia > PCC-6307 > Cyanobiaceae > Prochlorococcus_A. The sequence goes on along the minus strand of JFMR01000045.1, from coordinate 163,941 downwards.
TAATTTTAGTGCTAACAAATCAATTCCATTATTGAAACAAATTTCTCAAAAATTAGAATTCAACAGTGAATTTAGCCCAAGTCCCGAAAGAACTTTACGATTAATTGAAAAAACATATAGTCAAAAAAATAACTTCCTAATAAAATTCAACTCAGACGAATTAGATCAAACAGATAAATTATTTTCTTGTCTAAAAGCAAGAAAAGAAGACAATTCTAAGGGGATTATGTTAAAAGGTACACATACCATAATTGCGAGCGCAGGACTAAGAGAAAATTTCTTGGGAGACTGGGCCGATGATGAATTCAAAAGAAACACCATAAAAAAAATTTCTAATTTAATTGATGAATCTTAATCAGGATAATTCTTTCAATTTTTCCAAAACAGAACTATCCTCGAGAGTGCTTATATCCCCACTAATTTTTTCTCCAGCAGCCAAAGATCTCAAAATTCTCCTCATAATTTTTCCACTACGTGTTTTCGGAAGAGAGTCAGAAATTATAATTTTTTCAGGCTTTGCGATAATTCCAATTTCATTAACAACATGTTTCTTTAGATTCTCTACTAATTCTGAAGAACCTTTCACGTCTTTCTCTAGAGATACAAAAGCAACTATAACTTCACCTTTTAAATCATCTTTTTTGCCAACGACGGCAGACTCTGCAACTGATTTATGACTTACCAAAGCAGATTCTATTTCCATTGTCCCTAACCGATGTCCTGAAACACTTATGACATCATCAACTCTCCCCATAATCCATATATATCCATCTTCATCAATGCGTGCTCCATCTCCAGCAAAATAAACATTTTTTTCTCCTTTAAAGGAAATATATTCCCAATAACTCTCCAAATATCTTTCTGAGTTTCCGTGAATTGTTCTCATCATTCCTGGCCATGGTTTCTTAATAATTAAATAGCCACCCTCGTTCTCATTAACCTTATCTCCATTCTTATCGACAATTTCAACTTCGATTCCTGGCAGAGGAAAAGTAGCTGAACCTGGCTTTGTAGCAACGACTCCAGGCAAGGGGCTTATCATCACACCACCAGTCTCAGTTTGCCACCAAGTATCAACGATAGGGCAATTATCTTTACCAATAACATCTTTGTACCACATCCATGCTTCAGGATTAATTGGTTCTCCAACTGTGCCCAAAAGTCTAAGACTAGCCAAATTATATTTATCAGGTATTTCACGCCCAGACTTCATAAATGCTCTTATTGCAGTTGGTGCAGTATAAAAAATAGAAACCTTATATTTTTGAACAATTTCCCAAAAAGCCCCTAAATTAGAGGGTCTTGGCACTCCCTCATACATTAAGGTTGTAGCGCCATTAGATAAAGGCCCATAAACTATATAACTATGACCTGTAATCCAACCAACATCAGCAGTACACCAGTAAATATCGTCATCTTTTAAGTCAAATATCCATTTTAATGTCAAATGGGACCAAAGATTATAACCACCTGTAGTATGAACTACACCTTTGGGCTTTCCAGTAGAGCCTGAAGTATAAAGAATAAAAAGTCTATCTTCGCTATTCATTATTTCTGGTTCACAATAATCTTTTTGATCTTTTACTAATTCGTGCCACCAGAAATCTCTATCATCAACCATCGCAATATTTTTTTTGGATCGTTGAACAACAATTACTTTTTCTACAACTTTATCTGCTCCACTTTCAATGGCCGCATCAACCGCTTTCTTAAGTTCAATTACCTTATCTTTTCTAAAACCACCATCAGCAGTAATAACAAATCTGGCGTTTCCATCAATCAACCTATCTTTTAAAGCTTCTGAAGAAAATCCTCCGAAAACAACTGAATGAGGCGCGCCAATTCTTGCACAAGCTAACATCGCAAACATTGCTTCAGGAATCATCGGCATATAAATACATACCAAATCTCCTTTTTTTACACCAATTGCTTTTAATGCATTAGCTGCCTTACAAACCTCTTTTAGAAGTTCTTCGTAAGTATATTTTTTGCTATCTCCTGGTTCGCCTTCCCATATAAGTGCGGTCTTTCCTCCAACCCCTCTCTTAATATGTCTATCTAAGCAGTTATATGTAATATTGAGTTTCCCTTCTTTAAACCATTTAAAAAAGGGCGCATTTTCGTTATCTAATACAGTTTGAAATGGTTCAAACCAATCTAATTCAGATTTTGCAAAAGATCCCCAAAAATTAATAGGATTATCTGATGCTTGTTTTTTTAGAATTAGTAATTCTTCTTGAGTACTAATATTCGAGTTTTCTGCAAATTTTTTTGATGGATGGAAAATCCTCTTTTCTTCAAGTATGTTATTGATTGAATTTTTTTTATCTAATGACATTAAATAAATCTATGCTTAATAAATTTAGTCGAAAAAATTAAGGATTTCAGAAATTTTAATATTAATTTAGCTCATAGATTTTATTTCTAAAAGATCTAATAAATACGGCTTAGAACAAATTCTGGAAGAGCCATTAAAGCTCTTTTATATTCTGAATCAGGAAGCCAGACTATAGCTTCTTTAGAAAGCATTGCAAAATCCTCAGCTAGTTTCCTGGATCTTTCAATAGCTTTAGAGTTCATGATAATATTAAGAGCATCATCTAAATCATCATTTTCTGCAAGTTCTCTATTTATAAGAACTGACAATTGTTTATTTTCTTCTAAGGCATATAAAACTGGTGCGGTTAGATAACCACTAGCAAGATCACTTACAGCAGGTTTTCCTAGTTGTTTATCATTCCCAGTAAAGTCAAGAATATCATCTACAACTTGAAATGCTAAACCAATATTTTTGCCAAAATCGTACAACGAGGTTAAGTTTTCGTCATTAATCCCACTCAAAACTCCAGCTGCTTTGCAACTATTGGCTATTAGTGATGCTGTCTTACAATAACTTTTGTTGATATATTTGGAAAAAGATTGAGCGGAATCAAATCTATTTAAATTTTGTTTGATTTCACCCTCTGCTAAATCCATTATTACTCTACTAAGTAATTTAACTACATTTACATTGTCAAGATTTGCTAGATGCCAACTTGCTTGAGCGAATAAAAAGTCACCCGCCAAAACAGCTACTCTTGTATTAAATCTGCTATGAACTGTATCTACGCCTCTTCTTGTAGACGCCTCATCAACAACATCATCATGGACTAATGAGGCAGTATGAATCATCTCAGTTATTTCAGCAAGTCTTTTATGTTTGGTTGTCAAGCAAAATTCAGGTGATATAGCTTTTGAAATCAATAAAACTACACCAGGTCTCAGCCTTTTCCCACCAGCACTAAAAAGATGTTCTGCTGCGGCTTGAAGAATTGGGTGTCCAGCTCCTATAAGATTTTTCAGCTCTAAAATAAGATCATCAAGATCATTTTCAACTGGTTGTAGTAGCTCTGTTACTGTATTCATGATTAACCTCTTCTATATCTTAAAGAATCAAACATTACTTCGGAGGTTAACCAACCTAATTTCTTTATTAATTCCAAGCCAAAATTTCACTTTATTGGAAAACTCATCTCTTTTTGAAGTAACAAAAAATTTTACATTTTCGCAAGAAATACCCTCGTAGCAGTCAGTTTTTGGAATAGCAAAAGATTCATTAAATTTTTCTATTAATGCTAACGATGGATCAATAATTTTTATATTCGAATCTAATTTTTTTCTTAAAAAGTCATAAATTAAAGGATAGTGACTACAACCAAGTATTAATTCTTCAATATTTTTGTTTATAAGTGGTCTTAAGTATAAGTCTGAAAGATTATTTAACTTATCAAGATTTAATTTTTCTTTTTCAATTTCTGATACAAATTCTGGACATTCTTGCTGAAATATTATCGTATTCTCTTTTTTAGAATTTATAGCTTTCTTGTAATACGACGATCGAACAGTTGTTTGTGTTGCTAGGACACCAATTATTCGTTTATCAACTATTTCCGATACTGAGTTTATAAGATCAAAACAAGGGACCTTTAAATTATCTTCTAAAATATCGAGTGCACACGCATTTGTAGTGTTACAAGCAACTAAAAGTGCATCCAAATTCTTATCAACAAAAAAAGTACAAATATCCTCTGCAATTAGTCTTATTTCTTTAGAATTCTTGTTCCCAAAAGGTATCCTTTTTGTATCCGCCAAATAAAAAACTTCTACATCTTTACGTGTTTTTAGTAAAGAATTAAGGATAGTAAAACCACCTATCCCGCTGTCAAATATACCTATTTTAAGTTTCACCCTACTTTATTTAGATATTCGAGGATGCCTGTTGCAATTGCATAGGCTAATCTTTTTCTATGCGTTATTTTTTCTAATCTTCTCGCATCTAATCTTCCCGTTAAAAATCCAATTTCTACAAGGACTGCAGGCATCCTAGTATTTTTAATAACATAAAATCGACCTTGTTTAACTCCTCGATCAGGACTCCCTGGGGAAACTCTTAAAATTTGTTTTTGAATTCTTTTCGCAAGTAATCTTCCTCTCCACCCTCTGTAATAAAAGGTTTCCAATCCATTTATGTCTCTTCTTTTACCTCTTGAGGCATTTGCATGAATACTTACAAAGATATCTGCATCCGTATTATTAGCAATGGAAACTCTTGGAGGCAAATCCAAATCAATATCATTTGTTCTAGTCAACCTTACTTTGACACCTTTCTCAGAAAGTAAGTTTTTAACTATTTTTGAAACCTCTAGAACAACATCTGTTTCTCTAATACCACCAATACCTATTGCTCCCGGATCAGGTCCTCCATGCCCTGGATCGAGTACAACCTCAAACTTGTTTCGTTTTACCTCTGGTAGTTTCAAGTAACCATAATTGTTTTTCTTTTTATGAATTAAGTTTTGATTTGCTTTGAAATTTCCTCTTTTCTTTTTAACTAAACCTTCACCAATTTTTTTAAATGAATATTTTGGCTTAAATAGTTTGATTTTCCATCTATTTTCATCTAAGCCAACCATTTGCCAAGTCAAAGGTTTCAAATAAGTCTCTTCCTTAAATTCAATTACTAGTCTTGTTTTGCCCTTACCTGGTTTACCCAATCTAATTTCTTTTATTTGGCCATTACCTTTTATTGTTCTGGGATTTTTTAATTCTCCTGGGAAATCTACCCAGAATCTATCTCCCGATATTTGGTTAGCCTTCTGAAAGTATGCTTTTAAATTTGTATTTGATTTAGTTCTTAATTCTAAAACTCCATTATCATTTATAGCCCATGCTGCAAGAGCACTTGAAGATTTAACTGGAAGGATTGAAGAATTTAAAAATAAAAAAACGGATATATAACGAAAAAGTTTTTTATCTAAAAACTTTATCATTAGTTTGAAAACAATTTGTTTTTTCTATGTTTAAGGCTTGGCATCTGCTCCCTAATTTTCTTTACTCTTTCTTTATCAGCAGGTGCTATTGCAGCTCCTTGAGTTTTTCCAGCATCAGATAAAACTGTACCCCAAGGGTCAATCACCATTGCATGGCCATGACTTTGCCTTCTTCCATAATGTATCCCAGTTTGAGCTGGAGCGACTACATATGCTGTATTCTCAATTGCTCTTGCTTGCAATAGGATTTGCCAATGATCTTTTCCAGTAAATGCTGTAAAAGCTGCGGGAATCATAATTAGCTCTGCACCATTGGAAGACAAATATCTATAGAGTTCAGGAAATCTAACGTCGTAACAAATCGACAATCCTATTTTGCATAAACCTGGGACATTTACAACAGGCGGATACTCTGCTCCAGATAAAATAGTGGATGATTCCTTGTATAAATTTCCATCTGGCAAATCAACATCAAACAAATGAATCTTGTCGTATTTCGCCAAAATCTGTCCATCTTTCCCAAATAATGCTGATCTATTGTAAGTATGACTATCATCACCAGCAGGGACAGGATATCCTCCCCCCAAAAGAAAAACTTGATATCTTTGTGACATAGTTTTTAGAAAATTTGCACACTTCTCTGATAATTCAGAAGCTAATCTAAGTTTTTCATCATCTCCTCCTAAAAAAGCAAAATTCTCAGGCAATCCTATTAACTCAGCACCTCTTCTAGCAGCTAATTCAATCTGTTCTTCTGCTTCAGTAAAATTTGCTTCAACATTTGAAGTACTTGTAATTTGTAATGCAGCTACCAAAAAATCAGTCAAGACTTTACTCCCAATGAACTAATTCGTAAATCATGATGCACGAATCACACCTCTTTCAACTTGAGCTGGAACAATATCTAAGCAGTCAAGTTCAGAGCAACATTTAAAATCATCCTCATAATCTCCAAGACTTGTCAATCTTTTGCCATGGGTTGCTGTTTTTAAACATTTCAAAATATCATTTTTCCAGACATCCCAAAGTGCCAAAGCAGCTTGTAATTCGTCATTCAGAATATTAATTTCAAAATCACAGTTCTGTTTTAGGTATGTGGCCAAAGCACCAGCAGCTAAAGAATCCTCAAGTGAATAAGAGCCTTCCCAACCACTACCAAGTATTAAAACATTTTCACTTTTTAATGAAATGATTTTTTCGGCAACTGCTTTCCTATTGGGGAGACCCATAGCAAATAAATGCTTAGCATTTTGAACTTTTTGCAATGATTTAGTCCCATTAGTAGTACTCATGAACAGTCTTTTACCATCAACGACTTTTTTTGTAACTGATAAAGGAGAATTTCCTAAATCAAATCCCTCAATCTTCTTTCCGCCTCTCTCTCCAAGCATTAGTCTCTTTTCAACTTGCCAGTTATTTGCAGATTCTTTTAATAAATCTAAATCTGCAAAAACTTGTATTGAATCAGCTCCATTTTTTAAAGCCCAAGAAATTGTGGTTGTCGCCCTTAAAACATCAATGACTACCGCAATGTCTGGACTATTTATAGGAACATCTTTTGCGACGTGATAATAAGTAAGATTAATAATCGAATCCTTTTCTGAATTTATTATAGAAAACAGTTACTTAATTTGATTATTTTTTTTTTAAAAACAAACTTATTGATAATATAAAACTAATTTGTTTTTACAGAAATCTTATCAAGTAATTAATTTGAAAATGAATAATATCCGCACAATAAAAGGTGGAGTTAATTTAAAAGGAAAAGTAAAAGTACCTGGAGATAAATCTATTTCTCATAGAGCTCTAATAATTGGAAGTATTGCTAAAGGTGACACGACCATTGAGGGATTCTTACATTCTGAAGATCCACTTTCAACTGCTGATTGTCTAAGAAAATTAGGTGTTAACATACCAGAAATAAAAAAAAATGAGCCTTTTACGATTTCAGGATTGGGTCTTGATGGATTTAGAGAGCCCAAAGAAATCCTAAATTGTGGGAATTCGGGAACCACCATGAGATTATTAATGGGATTACTTGCCGGTCAAGAAGGCAAGAATTTTATCTTAACAGGAGACATTTCTCTTAATGAAAGGCCAATGGGGCGAGTGGGCAAACCGTTATCGTTGATGGGTGGCAGAATTTTTGGCAGAGAAAACGGTAACAAAGCTCCAATCTCAATTGATGGGAATAAATTAAAAGGCTGTGTTATTGGAACCCCTGTAGCAAGTGCCCAAGTGAAATCTGCAATCTTATTGGCAGGCCTCAAAGCTTCTGGAACTACTTCTGTTATTGAACCAGCATCTTCAAGAGATCATACTGAAAGAATGTTAAAAGCATTTGGAGCAGACATAAGTATAAGGGGAGAATTAGGAAGAAATGTAGTTATCAAGTCAGGTAGTAACTTAATTGGCCAGAGAATATTGATTCCTGGAGATATAAGCTCTGCTTCTTTTTGGATGATTGCTGCATCTATTGTTCCAAATTCAGAGGTTTTAATTCAGAATGTCGGACTAAATCCCACAAGGACAGGAATTTTAAATGTAATGGATTCAATGGGGTGTGATTATGAAATTTTAGATAAATCGACTATTGCAGGCGAACCTATTGGATCTATTAAAGTAAAGAGCTCAAATAATTTAAGATCATTTACTATTAAAGGAGATATTCTCCCAAAACTTATAGATGAGATTCCTATCCTAACTGTGGCTGCCTGTTTTTGTAATGGAGTTTCTGAAATTAAAGATGCACAAGAATTAAGAGTTAAAGAAACAGATCGATTAAAAGTCATGGCACGACAGTTACGAAAATTTGGTGCTGAGATAACAGAAAAAGAGGATGGATTAATTATTAATGGGCAATCAAAATTTCATTCTGCGGAAGTAGACAGTGAGACAGATCATCGAATAGCAATGAGTCTTGCTATTGCTTCACTTCTTGCCAAAGGTACCTCAAAAATCATGAGGGCAGATGCAGCTAGCGTCTCGTACCCCACTTTTTGGGAAGAGCTGGCCAAACTAACTAACTAGCCTAAAAATTTTTTGTCTGAATTAATAGAAGTTTTAACTAAAGATGGTAGTTACTCTTTAAGAAGTTTGTCTTTTCAAGAGAACTTCCATAGTTTATTGGGCGCGTTGGAGGAAACAAAGTCAAAGTTTACAGCTACCTCTAATTTGCAAAGATTTAAGGGGCAATCTCTTAATGTTTTGGATATATGTTTTGGTTTAGGGTACAATTCCGCATCTTTATTAGATGAATTAATTAAACAAAAATCATATTTAAATTTGTATGCGTTGGAGATTGATAAAAAGCCTCTTGAATATTCGCTTAGAAATGAATCTTTTTTAAAATTATGGGCTCCAAAAGTCAGGACAATATTTGAATCACTTTATCGAAAAGATTACTTTGAGGATCAATTTTTTAAGTGCAGCGTTTTGTGGGGTGATGCTAGAGAAAAAATCAAAATTATTCCTTCATCTATTAAATTTGATCTGATTTATTTAGATGGTTTTTCTCCTCAAAAATGCCCACAAGTATGGACAATTGAATTTTTATCTAAAGTCGCAGAAAATCTTAATTCTCAGGGTTATTTAATAACTTATTCTTCTTCAGCAGCAGTAAGAAAAACCTTAAGAAATCTTGGATTAGAAATTTTTACAATTAAGCCAAGTTTTAAAAACAGAACTAGTTGGAGTCAGGGAACTGTCGCAATATCAAAACTTGAAAAGAATAAATTAAAATCAAATTTCAATTTTGAAAAGTTATCTTTAATGGAAGAGGAACATCTTTTAACTAAAGCTAGTATTTCATATAGAGATCAAGATTTAAACGCAAGTAAAGACGATATACTCAAAAGGAGATTAGATGAGCAATTATTCTCAAATCTTTTATCTACAAAAAAATGGAGAGAGAAGTGGGGAATGACGAAGTTATCCGTTAAGAGTTAAATTTAAATAAGGATTTCAAATAAACATGTTAAGTGTTGCAATATTAGCGGCAGGCAAAGGCACTAGAATGGAAAGTTCATTGCCAAAAGTTTTACATAAAATTTCTGGTAAAAGTCTCCTACAAAGAGTAATTGATTCATGTGTCGAATTAAAACCTGATCAAATTTTCGTAATTACTGGACACAAGTCAACAGAAGTACAAAAGTCAATCCCAAACGATAAAAAATTCAAAGTTGTTATTCAAGAACCTCAATTAGGTACCGGTCATGCTATCCAAGTACTTTGTAGAGAAATAAAAATACATGAAGGAAAACTATTGGTACTTAACGGCGATGTGCCACTCATAAAGCCTAGTACTTTAAAAAGACTTATACACTTACACGATTCAAAAAATGCTGATGTTTCTTTAATTACTACAAAGAAAAAAAATCCTCAGGGATATGGCAGAGTTTTTATAAAGGGGGATTTTATAGAAAGAATTGTTGAAGAAAAAGATTGCAATGATCTAGAGAAAGAAAATCCATTAATAAATGCAGGTATTTATTGTTTTAACTGGGGTAAATTATCAGAAATAATTAATAACTTGCAAAGCAATAATAATCAAAAAGAAATTTACTTAACAGATACAATATCTTTACTAAAGAATTCTTTAAGCCTCGAGGTAGAAGATAATGGAGAGCTTCAAGGAATTAATAACAGAATTCAACTATCAGAGTGCGAGGAAAATATTCAGAATTCAATTAAAGAAAAGCATATGCTTAATGGTGTAACTTTTATAAATAAAGCAAGTTGTTCAATTAGTGAAGAAGCCGAAATCGGTAAGGACGTGATTATTGAAGCTAATACTCATATAAGGGGAAATACGAAAATAAGTAGTCATTGCATTATCGGACCAAATACTTTTATTGCTAATTCTAATGTGGGATTACATTGTGAAATTTCAAACTCTACTGTTTATGCTTCTCAGATAATGGATTTTATAAAAATTGGCCCTTATAGTCATATAAGACCTAATTCCAAAATATCTTCCTTTAGCAAAATAGGTAATTTTGTTGAGATCAAAAATAGTCAATTAGAGGAAGAATCTAAAGTAAACCATCTAAGTTATATTGGCGACTCTATTATTGGAAGATCTACAAATATTGGAGCAGGTACTATTACTGCAAATTTTGATGGTCAGAAAAAACATCAAACAAAGATTGGTAAAAATTCCAGTATTGGTGCAAATACAGTTTTTGTAGCGCCAATAAATCTCGGTGAATCAGTTACAACAGGAGCCGGCTCAGTGATCACAAAAGACTCCAAAGATAATTCATTGGCAATCTCAAGAACTAAGCAAGTAAATATAGAAAATTGGGAAAGAAAGAAATCCTGATTTAATTAATTAACTTAATAATTTTTTCAAGTTCCCAACATCTGCTCCCTTTAATAAGAATAGAATCACCTTTTTTTGTGGATTTGTTTATCTCATTAGGCACATCTTTAATGTTATTTAAAACTAAAAATTTTTTCTTATCTTTTAGATAATTGGAGTAAATTTTTTCATTTTTTTTATCACAAATAAATAAACACTTTTCTATGTTTGAATTATTTATTAAGTTGAATATTTCTTTATGATACTTTTCAGATTCTTCTCCCAATTCTTGCATGCTTCCAAAGATGAAAAATTTATTTCTCGGTTTTCCAATCAAGTTTTCAAGACATGCTTTTACCGACTCTGGCGAGGCATTATATGATTCATCATAAATTGTTGTTTTTGCTGATTTAAGAATTTTATTCCTTCCACCTAAACTTACAAAATCAAATTTATTAAAACTTGAAAAATCAATTCCCAGCTCTTTAGCAACTGCATAAGCAAATAAGAAATTCGAAGCATTGTGCAATCCCTCAAATGAAATTTCAAAGGTATTCTCCTCAATTAAAATTGTCTTCTTCGAAGGGTTATAAAATCCTCGCAAATTATCATCTTTATTAAAACTCTCCTTTTGATTTTTTATGTTTAATAGCTTTACTTTTATCACTCTACCTTTCCAAAATTCTTTTAAAGTTTTTTCTAGGAATGAATCATTTGCAGGAATAATTACAACTCCTTCTGGATTTAAGAATTTACTAATTTCACACTTTGCATAAGTAATATTCTTTTTCGAGCCTAACAATCCAATATGAGCTGTGCCAATGTTAGTAATAACTGCAATATCAGGTTCACTATATTTAGATAAATTCTCAATCTGTCCAAGACCTCTCATCCCCATCTCAAGAACTAAAACTTTATCCTCTATATCTGTAGCAAAAATAGTAAGACCAACTCCAATCTCATTATTAAAATTTGCATGAGATAATTTAATTTTTCCAAGTTTATTTAAAACTCCACCAATCATTTCTTTTGTTGTTGTTTTACCCACTGAACCAGTTATTGCGACAATAGGAATATTTAATTTTTTTCTTTTTAGCAATGCTAATTTTTGAAATGCCTCTGTTGTGTCATTTACAACCCAATAAGGAAAATTACTAGGAAGTAATCTCTGCATGCCTTCTTTTATAACTACTGCTTTAACTCCTTTATTTAAAGCCTCTGGAAGAAAACTATGTCCATCAAAATTTTTACCCTTGATAGCTATAAAAAGATCATTTTTTAATAAAGTTCTACTATCAATACTTATATTTTTAAAATTTAAAAAATCTCTTTTTCCCTCCCTTAGATTTCTAATATCCCCCAAAACATCGTTTAATTCTGATAAAGAGAATTCCATTAAAAAATTAAGTCATACTTTTTTTTAAAGATGGATCAGCGGATTGTCCGTAAGAGAACTTTTCAACTTCAGCCAAATCTGGAGATGGTTCTTTTATTCCACATACATCTTTGTACATAATTTCGTATTCGAGTGCGGATCTTTGCCAACTAAACTCTTGGCTCATTGCTCTTTTTTGCAATAATTCCCAACTATCTTTATGCCTAAAAGCTTCCCAAGACCTTACTAAAGATGTATAGAAATCTATAGGTTCAAAGCGATCGAAGCAAAAACCTGTGCCACTATTATTTTCTGGATCATGAGGTAAAACTGTGTCAACTAGACCTCCTACTCGCCTTACTATAGGAATAGAACCATACCTCATAGCAAGTAATTGACTAATACCACAAGGTTCAAATCTACTTGGCATTAAAAATGCATCAGATCCACCATATATAAGTCTTGATAAAGAATCATCATAAGTAAGAAATACAGAAAATCTTCCTGGGTAATCTAATGCAAGTTGCCATAATCCTGACTCTAAATATCTATCTCCAGTCCCTAAAACAACTATTTGCGAATCTGTATATGCTAAAAGTCTTCTTGAAACTTGTAGAAGTAAGTCAACCCCTTTCTGATCAACTAACCTACTGACCATACCTAAAAGATATTTTTTAGGATTAACTTTAAGTCCCATTTCTCTCTGCAGAATTTTTTTATTTTCAAGCCTATTTTCTAAATTCTTAATACTAAATTTTGCAGGTAAAACTGGATCTTTAGCTGGATTCCATTCATCAAGATCTATGCCATTAAGAATTCCCCTTAATTTACCTGAAATGTAATTAAGTAATCCTTCAAGGCTTTCCCCGTATTCGTGGGTTTTAATTTCATCTGCATAAGTCGGAGAAACAGCATTGACCCTATCTGCGTACAACATTGCCGCAGCCATTGTATGGTCTCCATGCATATACCAGGGACACCAAGTCATTTTTTCAAGTTTCCATCTCCAAGGGCCTTGGTATTTTAAATTATGAATTGTGAAGACAGTACTAATTTCTGGGTCCTGATGCATCCAAACAGGGATCATTCCAGTGTGCCAATCATGACAATGGAGAACTTGAGGTTTCCAACAATTCCAGGCAAATTCTGCAGTGGCACTAGCAAAAAATGTAAAGCGCCAGTCCTCATTTTCGCCTCCGTATATTTGGTCAGAGTCAAATGTTGGATGACCAACTAGATAAATCACATAATTATGAATGGGATGTTTTGCTTCATATACTGAGAAATCAGTGCCCATTGTATTTGCTCTAAAGACTGGTTCATTTGATACCTCTAAGAGACTCCACAATTTTCCATATCCTGGAATTATTACCCTTACATCGTGACCAAGTTTTATCAAAGATGGTGGTAACGAACCAACAACATCTCCCATACCTCCAACTTTGATCATTGGAGCACATTCAGCAGCGGCAAGAAGAATTCTCATTGATAATTATTTAAAAGTTCTTTTGAAAAATAAACTAAGGTGTCCACTTATAGTCAGAAAAGTCTGGTGGACGTTTTTCAAGAAAGGCATCTCTACCTTCTTGCGCTTCTTCAGTAGAATAAAATAATTGAGTTGTGTATCCAGATAATTCTTGAATACCCGCAATCCCATCATTCTCTGCATTGAATGAAGCTTTAAGAATACGAATAGCAGTTGGACTATTTCGTAAAATCTCTCTTGCCCAGATTACACCCTCAGCTTCTAATTCTTCAATCTTTGTAATTGCATTTATCAACCCCATCTTAAGAGCTTCCTTGGAATTATATTTTCTACATAAAAACCAAATTTCTTTTGCTTTTCTTTGACCAACAAGTCTTGCTAAATAACTAGATCCAAAACCCGCATCAAAACTACCAACTCTTGGACCTGTTTGACCAAATATTGCATTTTCAGAGGCGATACTAAGATCACAAATTAAATGAAGTACCTGACCTCCTCCAATTGCGAAGCCAGGAACTAAGGCAATAACCACTTTAGGCAAACTTCTTATTAATCTTTGAAGTTCAAGTACATTTAATCTCTGCTTACCTTTATCATTTTTATAACCATTTTCACCTCTTACACTCTGATCACCTCCAGAGCAAAAAGAATAAATACCTTTCTTATCAGGTCCCGCACCTGTAAACAGAACTACACCAATAGTTTCATCATTTCTTACGATATTAAATGCGTTAATGAGTTCATCTACAGTTTGCGGCCTGAATGCATTTCTTTTCTCAGGTCGATTAATTGCAATTCTCGCGATTCCCTCATCTGATTTGTGAAACAATATATCCTCATAAGATTTGTATTCTGACCAATTTAAAGTTGTTTTACCAGGTAATACTTGCATGAAACCTAATTATTCAATGATAGAAAATGATAAATTTAACTGCCAATTATTTTTTCTAGCAGGGCATTTTTTTCAAAAATTTCATTTTCTGGATCAATATCAACTTTAATTATTACAGATTTCTGGATAGAAATGCTCCAATCGAATGCCTCTCGTAATTTTTTAAAATTTGCCACACTTTTAAAGTTTACTTGATAACCCTCTGCGAGTTTTGGCCAGTTTATTTCTTTTGGCATAAGAAAAAGTTTTTTTAATTCATCTTCTTTTAAATTTTTTTTATAAATACGGTTAAATATATTTCCACCATTATTGTTTATCAGAAGAATTGTTAAATTCATATCGATTGAATTTTCAATCAACCAACCGTTTATATCATGAATAAAAGCCAAATCTCCAGTAACAAGAAGCAGAGGATTTTTAATTCTAGAAATACCAAGTGCAAGAGATAAAGTACCGTCTATGCCAGAAGCTCCCCTAAAGCTGAAACAATTTCTTGTTAAAGTGCAATTCTCGGAAAATGTAAGCCAATCTCTAATCGGACTGCTTGCGGAAAGCATTATAGGATTTTCAGCTGGCCAAAGTTTTGGGACAAGATTTGCCAACATATACTCAGTAATCTGATTATCTTGAATAATTTTCTCTTTTAAAATATCTTTAATCTGCTCTCCTTGCTCTATTAGATCTAGAGCCATAGGAGTAAGAGACTTTTTGTTTTTTTCGTTAATTGATAATTCCTCTAACAATAGGGTAGTAAAATTTAATAGCCCAAAATCATATTCAAATGATTTTTTTATAGGGTCCAATTTTCTATAGTTTTTTTCTTTTATAAGAATTTGTATCCCTTCGAAGTTTATTAAAAACTTTTCTAAATCATTTGAGGATGACATAGGGCCAAGCCTCAAAAGTTGATGACAATTTATTGAATTTTTATTTTTTCTTAGGACTAATTCCCAATTCACAACTAATCCTCTCAAATCAGAATAAACACCTGAAACAGGATCAGCAAATACTGGCCAACCAGTAATTTCTTGTAATCGTTCTAAAGATTTATTGAAAGAAGTTAAATCATTTATGGAACCTTGATAGGGACCTACCAAAATAATGCCGGATTCATCTAAATTTAAACTTTTTGAAATCTCTAAGAATTTGTTTTTATCAGACTTTATTTCAACTTCCTGAAATATATATTTTTTCTTTAAATAAATTCTCTCAAAAACCTCTAAAACATTTTTTTTATTCAAAAATGAAATATTTAAAGGTTTATCAATAGGAATATTTAAATGAATAGGACCAGGGAAGGTTGATATTTGTTTCTCAGTAATTCGAACTAAATTCAAGATTTCATTTTCTTGTGTTTCATGAAGTCCATTTAGATTTGTACTTAAAACCTTTCTGCAAACTGAACTCAAAAAATCTTCTTGATTTACTGTTTGATTAGCGCCACAATCTTTTAATCTTAAAGGTCTATCAGCAGTAAGAAATATAATACCTTTACAAGATCGATCTGCCTCAACTGCTGCTGGCAATAAGTTACTTACGGCCGTCCCAGAAGTTGTAATAACTAAAGAAAGATTACCTGATGCAGCAGAAATACCAAGAGAGTGAAATCCCGCAGATCTCTCATCTATTGAATTGAAAATATTTACCAGTCCTAATTTACTTAATTCTCCAGCAGCTATCGCTAAAGGTGCTGATCTACTACCTGGACATAGTATTAAATTTTGAACTCCTATTTTTATGAGAAGATTCAAAAGTTGTAAACTTCTAAGAAAATTTTTGCATTCAATAGATGATGTCATAATTTATATAAATGCTTTGGGATTTTCCTTATAACTGAATTAAATAAAACATGTCTACAACTCAAGAAAAAATAAATTCAATACTAAAAGATTTAAAGAATCTTTTAATATGGATATCTATAGCTTTAATTATACGATGGCAAGTTATAGAGCCAAGATGGATCCCATCCGGGTCAATGCTCCCAACTCTTCAAATACAAGATAAAATTCTTGTCGAGAAAGTAACCCCCAAAATCACATCCAAATCAAATCTTTCAAAATTAAAAAATAAAATAGTTGTCTTTAACGTCCCGGAACAATTAATTAATGCTGGTTATGAAGCAAATACTGCACTAATAAAAAGAGTAATTGGAATACCTGGAGACAAGGTAGAAGTAAGAGATGGTAACCTTTACTTAAATGATATCGCTCAAAAAAATTACATTTTTGACAAAAATATTAATTATTCTGTTGGGCCTTTTATTGTCCCGGAAAAGTCATTATGGGTGATGGGAGATAATAGAAATAACAGTATGGACTCACATATTTGGGGGTTTTTACCCTATGAAAAAGTCATTGGCAAAGCAATTTTTAGATATTGGCCTTTTAATAAAATTGGACCTATTCGGTTCCCTGCCCTTAATAATTTAGATTAATGGGGACGTGATGTTGTAAGGTTTTTATAACTTGAAGTTGTAGAAATGTTTAATCCAGAATTTCTTGCCACTGAAAATAATGATCCAAACGATGAGAATGATTTAATCCAATATTTACAAAAACAATCTCCAGAAGTCCTGCAAAGAGTAGCAAAATCAGCTAGTGAAGATATTCAAGAAATTATTAGACATAATGTCCAAGGTCTTCTTGGAATGCTTCCTTCAGATCAATTTGATGTAAAGATAACATCTTCAAAAGACAACATCGCTAATTTATTATCTTCTGCAATGATGACAGGATATTTCTTAAGACAAATGGAGCAAAGAAAAGAGCTTGAACAAACTCTTAAAAATGATGAAAACATGTCTATTGAAGAATAATAGTTTTTAAAGATTTACTTCTTCAGGAATTATTCCTAGTTCAAACAACTTTTTATATAAACCCATCAAAAATTTATTGTCCTCAGGAAGTTTGTCCCACTTTTGGGAATTAATTTCATTAATTAATTTTTGACAATCTTCTATCGTAAATTTTATAGGGGCCGTAAAATGAGCTGGAATTAAATATTCCATGTCTTCAAAAGACTTGATATTTTCTAACCATTTAAGTAAAACTTCTTTTGAACGCGGAAAAATTAATTTCTTTAAAACTGGTGCAATTTGAATCTTAGGAGTATCTTTACCCATTATTTCAACAAGAGAGGATTCCCAATCTTCGTCCCATAAAAAGGGATAAATACCGAAATGAGATCTCAAATTTCTAAGATCTTTTTTGAATGAATACTTAAATATTTTTTTTAAAGGTGGAATATTTAATTTACCTGGTTTCAAAAAAGATGAAAATAATACTAACCTTTTCCATCCTTTTTTTCTTTGTTCTATGGAGTCAATCAAAGGTTCATCTCCTCTCTCTCTAGCATGAAAAAGAAGTGGAGTTGGATCAAAATTAAATATCTCAGGTGGTGTGGAGTCTATCCCCACTATTGCGTCTGTTACATGAAGAGTTTTCGAAGGATAATGGAAACAGCTTATCTCCTGATATCTTCCAAGTCCTAAATTTAGTGGGCCTAATGAAGACCATTTAAATAAGTTTGCATGTGGAATACCTTCCTCAAACATTATTCTTGATCTTTTTGATGGAATTCCTAAGAAATCTAGTGGTAGATTTATGGGGAAACTCCATTGCCCAGGACAAAGCCAAATTTCTGCATCTTTAAAAATTCTTGAAAGAGCTGGCAGTCCGATTTTATGTTCTAGTCCAGAGGCACTCGGTAGAATTATTGTTTTTACTTTGCCGTGAATCACAATTAATTTTGCCAACTCATTTATTAATTCTTTTGTCGGTGGCAGTGGATTTATTAGCATCAGTCCATTATCAACCTTTATTACCGTCATTCTTATAGGAACCGCAACATAATATAGTCCCTGTATTTGTTCCAAAGACCATATTTGATCAGGAATTAATTCTCTTAAAATTGTTTTCTTTTTTCCATAAGGATATAAGGGGAATAATGGCCACCAATTCCACTTTTTATTTAAAGTTTCTTCCACCACTATCATTTTTATCCAGCAAATAATTTCTTTAACTTAAATATTCCGTATCTTGGGGCGAATAAAAAAGCAAATAAAAATATAAAAGTTTGTGCCAAAACAATTGATCCACCTGTTTCAAGATCAAACCAAAAACTAACATAGATTCCTATCAGGCTTGAGATAATTGCACTTAATACTGAAATTAATGTCATATTATCAAACTTATCCGTAAGTAAATATGCTGTAGCCCCTGGTGTAATCAACATTGCAACTACCAAGATAATTCCAACAGACTGCAAACCCACAACAGCCGCCAAAGATAGACATGTGAGGAGTAAATAATGAAGAAAAAAAACGTTAATCCCAACTGTTTTTGCATGCCTAGGATCAAAGCAATAAAGCATTAAATCTTTTCTAAAAACTGATAAAAGGATTACTACCAATAAAGAAATGAAAATAGTTTGTTTTACATCTGAAAGTGATATTCCTAATGGACTACCAAAAAGAATAGAGTGCAGATCAATATTACTTTTAATCTTAGAAACCAATACAATTCCAAGAGCGAAAAATCCTGTAAATACCAACCCAATAACAGTATCTTCCTTA
Organism: Prochlorococcus sp. scB243_498I20; assembly: GCA_000635015.1. GTDB lineage: Bacteria > Cyanobacteriota > Cyanobacteriia > PCC-6307 > Cyanobiaceae > Prochlorococcus_A. The sequence goes on along the minus strand of JFMR01000045.1, from coordinate 145,004 downwards.
ACTCTGGATTTCTGTTTAATAAACCCTATCAATGCTACAGAACCAACTCCGAAAATAAATGCACCCAATGAGAAAGGAAGACCTAATGCATAAGCCACCACGACACCAGGCATTACGGAATGTGACACTGCATCTCCCATTAAAGCCCATCCTTTAAGAGTCAAATAACTTGATAGAAAACCACAAACAGCTGCAACTAATGAACTCATAAGAAGTGCTTTTCTCATAAAGTCATGAGTCAAAGGATCTGTTATGAATGAATCTAAAGTTAAAAAAGAACAGAGCTCCATATAATTTAAAATTTAGGATTCAGGTCCAAACAAGAAATCCGGTGAGATCCCTCCAAAAGTAGTTGTAATATTTTCAGGGGTAAACACTTCAGAGGTCTCGCCATAAGCTACAACAGTTTTATTTATTAAAAGAACCAAATCACAAAATTCACGGACATGAATCATATCGTGCGTTGATAATAATATGGTTTTTCCCTCATTTTTAAATTGAATAAATAATTCCGAGATAAGTTTTTCAGTTCTTATATCAACACCTGAAAAAGGCTCATCAAGAAGAAGTATTGATGCTCTTTGCGCAATTGCTCTAGCTAAAAAAGTTCGTTTTCTCTGACCTCCAGATAAGTTTCCAATAGGTGTAGATAAATGATCAGTAAGATCAACTCTCTCAATAGCATGTTTAACCGCCTGAACATCAGACTCTCTGGGACACCTAAAAATATTCATCGAACCATATCTTCCCATCATCACTACATCCCAAACACTTATTGGAAATTGACTATCAATACCCTCATTTTGAGGAACATAAGCAATTGTCTGATCTTTTTGAGCGGATCTTACAGACTCTCCATTTATTCTGATTTTTCCCTTTGAAATATTTACAAAGCCAGTTAAAGCATTAAAGAAAGTTGTTTTACCAGCCCCGTTCATCCCTACTAACCCACAAATCTGGCCTGGTTGCAATCTTAAATTGGCATCATACAAAGCCACCTTACCGTTGTAATCTACGCAAATATTCTCTGCCTCAATCCTATAGTTTTGATAATTGATTGTTTCCATAATTCAAAAAAGTCCTTTTTTAATCAAGTCCAAATTATGCTCAAGCATTTTTATATAGGAACTAGCAGGCCCACTATCATCAGATAATGAATCAACAAAAAGATTTCCTCCAAAATTAGCTCCAGTTTCGTTTGCAACAACCATTTGAGATTCGTTACTTACAGTACTTTCGCAAAATACAGATGGAACATTTTTTTCTTTAACTAGTGAGATTGTTCTTGCCATTCTTTTAGGAGTAATTTGACTCTCAGCATTAACCGGCCACAAATAAACTTCCTCTAATCCATAATCATTTGTTAAATATGAAAAAGCACCTTCACAACTTACTAGATACCTCCTTTCTTTATTTAAGTTATTAATAAAAAGTGAGAATTCTTTATCTATTTTGGATAGTTTATCTTTATAAATTTTTCCATTTTCTTCAAATAATGTCCTTTTAGTTGGCCTCAATTCTGATAAAGAATCCACGAGAATATCTACGTATAGTATCCCTCTTTTTGGAGAAATCCAGGCGTGAGGATTGGGTTTCCCTTTATAAAAATCTTCACTGATAAAAATAGGATCTAAATCTTCCGCGACAGTAATTCTTTTAACTTTTAAATTAGAAACAAATTTTTCAGCCCATAATTCAAATCCAAATCCATTATCAATAAAAACAAAAGCACTAGAGGCATTTACCAAATCGCTTGGAGTTGGTTGGTAGCCATGAACTTCAACTCCAGGTTTCGTTATTGATCTAACAATAAAATCATCTTTAGCGACATTGCTAATTATATCCGCCAAAACAGTGAAACTTGCCAGTATTACTTCTTTAGTTTCATTTTTTTTTGATATTCTCTTACATGATCCTGAAGCAAGAGAAATCAGAAGTAACAAACTAAAAAAGAGAATATTTTTTTTCATATTTAACATTCATCCTTAGATTATGAACTAAAAGATAGTTTCATAAGTGGTTTTCTAAGATCAGAAATAAACCCTTTCCAATTTATTTTTTCTTTTTCAAAAGCTTTTTCAACAATTTTCTCAGAATTTTTCTTTATAAAATCCAAATCAGGTTCTTCTACTCCTTTTGTTATTGCCATAAAATCAGCCAAAGAACTTGATACTACTCTTGTTAAGTAAGCAGCACTGACAGCCTGAAATGTTCCAGACACAAGCCAATTTGGGCCATGTAATTTTGTTATACCAATAAGAGTCTGTCCACTCCATTCAATAACTCCCTGAGCAATTGCGGTCTTTAAAATCTCTTTGGATACTTTATCTAAAATTTCAGGAGACCAATTACATCCCCATATAGACTTAATTTCTTTAATCATTAAAGAATTTAGTACTGTCATTGCCATAACATCGATTGATGGGATAGGAGATAAGAAAACAGTTGTTGCTACAAGAATTTGATTTTTTCTTTGTATACCTTTTAACTGCATTCTTCTTATACCTTCAATTTCAGATTGCCAGGCAACATGTAGTTCTTTCAAAAGCCTTTTTTTTGTATTTTCAATATTTTTAGATGAACTTATAAAAAACTTCCTTAACGAAAAAGGTATATTTGTTATTTCATTTTTATTCACATCAAAAGTGATAATTTTATTTATAAATTCAGTTGAAATTTGCGACTTTAGCTCTTCTATCTGATTTTTGGCTTCTATTTCGTTGGAAGTTAAAGCCACCAGCCAGATTTGCATATTTTCAGGAAACTTTTCCAGCCACAAAAAATCATTTGCCGACAAAGGCAAGTTTAAAAAATACAAGATTGCATCACTCTTCAAAGCTTCTTCTGGAATAACTTGAGAAGAATTGTATTTAGGCAGTTTTTCGTATAAATCAAAGTCAAACTTATCTATTTTAAAATGACTTTTTAAAACAGACTGACAACTTTGATAATCTTTTTGTCCAATGCAACTTATTTTTTCTTTTTCAAATCTATTTAGAATCGACTCAAGTGTTTTTTGTCTTTTTGAATTCTGTTTTTCTAAATCATTTGTTGCTTCTAGTTCTTCAAAAAATTTTAAATCTTCATTACATAGATTTATCCAACCATCTAAATTATTTGGTTCATTAAATTTAGGCTTATCATTCTTCAAGTAAAAAAATCCCCCCAAACACAACGCAAAAAATCCTATTGAGCCACCTGCAAAATGAATTAGGTCACTAACAAACCATTCCCCAAAACCTAGTAATAATAATATAATGATAAGATTTTTTTTCGGAAACTTTATGAAATCCTTTAGAAGGTTGTCTTTACTAATATCAAACACAATACTTTATTTTTCTAATTTTATTTTAATGCAAGTTATGAATGAGAAAAGCAAAATTTCATAAGTCGTTAATCAAAAGATAAAAAATTAAGGCTTTTCAAAAGATTTATTGCATAACAAGATGCTAAGTTAATAGACTATTTAAATAACTTAAGAAACATCAAGATGTCTAATTCAAATTTCAGCAATAATCCTGGACAAGAAAATTATAGAGGTCGCTCTAACAATGAAAGATCTAATTTCAGAGATAGATCGGGCGGCAGAAGAGATGGAGGAGGATTCCGCATACGATTGAGTGATAACGAAATGAAAGCTGTTAAATCAATACAAGAGGCCTTTCAATTGAGATCTACCGTTGCAGTTCTGGGTTTCTCAGTTAGAACACTTAGCGAAATGATCAAAGACGAAAAATTGATTGAATCAATCAAAGAATATGCAAAAAATAATAAAAACTCTTCTCCGAATAGACAATCACAAAATCCTTATGAAGAAAAGACAACAACAGCACCTGACCCTTTTGCAAGACCTGTTAAAAGTACCTCAACTGAAGAGATCCAATCTAGCGAAGTAGAAGAGGATGGCAAATAAAAAAAGAATTCTTTCTGGAGTTCAACCAACTGGTGATTTACATATTGGAAATTGGCTTGGGGCCATAAATAATTGGGTTACGCTTCAAGAGCAATATGAAACATTTCTATGTGTAGTTGATTTGCACGCAATCACAGCTTCATATAATCCCAAAGAATTGTCTCAGAACACTATTTCTACGGCAGCTTTGTACCTCGCTTGTGGAATAGATCCCAACATATGCTCAATTTTTGTCCAAAGTCAGATTTCTGCACATTCAGAACTTTGTTGGATATTAAATTGCATGACCCCAATAAATTGGATGGAAAGAATGATTCAATTCAAAGAAAAATCGATACAACAGGGGAATAATGTATCCATTGGATTATTTGACTATCCGATCCTAATGGCTGCAGACATTCTTCTATATGACGCTGACTTTGTACCAGTTGGTGAGGATCAAAAACAACATCTTGAACTTGCCAGAGATATTGCACAACAGAGAATTAATGCCAGATTTAGTAAGGACAAAAATATTTTAAAAATCCCTCAACCAATAATCATGAAGAATGGATCAAAAATAATGAGTTTAATTGATGGTTCAAAAAAGATGAGCAAAAGTGATCCTAATGAAGGCAGTCGTATTAACTTATTAGATGCTCCTGAAGTAATAACGAAAAAAATAAAAAGAGCAAAAAGTGACAGTTCTATTGGAATTGAATTTAACAACCCTGAGAGGCCAGAATCTAAAAATCTTTTGATGATTTATTCAATATTATCTGGCAAAGAAATTTCTCAATGTGAAAATAATTTCTCAGAGACTGGATGGGGGACATTTAAAAAATTAATTACAGAACAACTTATTGAATCACTAGAACCTATTCAGAAAAAATATAAATTATTAATTAATGATCCTTATCAATTAAATAAAATCCTTGATGAGGGTAAGGAAAAAGCTGAAGATTTAGCAAATCAGACTTTAAAAAGAGTTAAATCAAAATTAGGATTCTTTGAAATGGAGAAATAAAATATGCCAATAATTACCTTACCGGATGGTTCAAAAAAGGTTTTCGAAAAATCTGTAACTATTCTAGAAATTGCCCAGAGTATAGGCGCTGGATTAGCTAAAGCAACAATAGCTGGGAAAGTAAATGACGTTCTTCTTGATGCAACTATTCCTATAAGTAAAGATTCCGAAGTTGTAATCATCACATCAAAAGATAAAGAAGGAATTGAAATAATAAGACATTCATTTGCTCACCTGATTGGTCATGCAGTTAAACAAATTTACTCTGATATTAAGATGGCGATTGGGCCTGTAATTGAAGATGGTTTTTATTACGATATTTTTTCTGAATACAGATTTACTCCTGAAGATTTAATAAAAATTGAAAATAGAATTAATAAATTAATAAAAACAAACTATGATGTTGAAATTTTTCAAGTTTCTAAAGAAGAGGCAATTAAAACTTTTAAAGAAAGAGATGAGACTTTTAAATTACGAATAATTGAAGAAATTCCTGAAGAAGGTCTCATCAATTTATACAAACACGAAGAATATATCGACATGTGCAGAGGGCCTCACGTACCCAATACTAGACATTTGAGACACTTTAAATTACTTAAATTATCAGGTTCATACTGGAGAGGTAATAGTGAGAATGAATCATTACAGAGAATATATGGAACTGCATGGGCAAAAGAAAAAGAACTCAATGATTACTTAACAAGAATCGAAGAAGCAGAAAAAAGGGATCATAGAAAACTTGGCAAAAAACATTCACTATTTCATATACAAGAAGAATCTCCAGGAATGATTTTTTGGCATCCAAATGGATGGACAATCTACCAAGTACTGGAAAAGTACATAAGAGAAATACTCAAAAAAAATGATTATTTAGAAATTAAAACCCCACAAGCCGTTGATAAATCTCTTTGGGAAAAATCCGGTCATTGGGAAAAATTTAGAGACGATATGTTCACTACTGCATCAGAAAATCGAACTTATGCAATTAAACCAATGAATTGTCCATGCCATATTCAAGTATTTAATCAAGGTTTAAAAAGTTATAAGGATTTACCTATTCGTCTTGCTGAATTTGGTTCTTGTCACAGAAATGAACCTTCTGGTGCACTACACGGCTTAATGAGAGTAAGAAACTTTACCCAAGATGACGCCCACATATTCTGCACTGAAATGCAAATTCAAGAAGAGGTATCTACTTTTATAGATCTTGTTTTCGAGGTCTATAAAACTTTTGGTTTTGATGAAATCATTATCAAATTATCAACTCGTCCTGAAAAAAGGGTAGGTAGTGAAGAGATTTGGGATAAATCAGAAGAGGCTCTCACCAAAGCTCTTGATAATAAGAAGCTAAGATGGGAACTCCAACCAGGAGAAGGTGCTTTTTATGGTCCAAAAATAGAATTCTCGTTAAAAGATTGTCTTAATAGAGTCTGGCAATGTGGAACAATTCAGGTTGATTTCTCAATGCCTATTAGATTAGATGCAACTTATGTAGATATAAATAATGAAAAAAGAAATCCAGTTATGCTTCATAGAGCAATTTTAGGATCCTTTGAGAGATTTATCGGAATCTTAATTGAACAGTATGAGGCAAAATTCCCAATTTGGCTTGCCCCTTATCAAATTATTCTACTAAGCATTACTGATAGAAATATCGAAAAGTGTTTAGAGTTTAATGAACTAATAAACAATAATGGTTACCGATCAAAAGTTGACATTAGAAATGAAAAAATAGGATATAAAATAAGGGAAGCAACTCTTGGGAGAGTTCCGTTAATTGCAGTTATTGGAGATAAAGAAGAGGAAATTGATTCAGTTGCTTTAAGATCTTTAAATGGAAGAAATTTAGGAATTTTCAATTTACCTAATCTCTATAAATTAATGGATGAATTAATAGAAAAAAAAGGGAGAACAGAATAATTTCAAATCTATGAATTTTCTCGCTTGTGATTTAGGAGGGACAAAAGTTCTGTTGGGGATATTCGAAAAAGTAAAAAATGATGATTCGCCAAAGTTAATATTAAAAAAGAAATATGCTTCTTCTGAGTGGGATTCTTTTGATCTCATCCTAGAAGATTTTCTCAAAAATGAATGCAAAAATATAACTCATCCTTCTTTTGCTTGTTTCGCCGTAGCTGGTCCTTTATCTAATAACGAAGCACAGATTATTAACTTATCATGGAATATTTCTGGAAATGCTTTAAAGAACAAATTTAATTTTAAAGGCTGCGAGCTAATAAATGATTTCGCAGTCCAAATTTTTGGAATACCTTACTTAAAAGATAACCAATATTCTACTATTCAAGATGGATCCCATTCTGAAGGTTCTAATAATGATTTGCATGCTATTGTTGGAGCTGGGACTGGTTTGGGCATTGCAAGAGGCATAATATCGGGACAAAAGGTAAAAGTTTTAGCTAGCGAAGGCGGTCATGTTGAGTACTCCCCAAAGTCAAAATTAGAATGGGAATTAAAAATTTGGCTTAAGAATTACTTAAAAGTTGAGAGAATATCTTGTGAAAGAATTATTAGCGGCACTGGTTTATCAAGAATTGCCGAATGGAGACTAAGCAAGCCTGATGCTCGTAACCATCCTCTACAACAATATTTAAAAGAAATTAAAATTTTTGATGCTATGAGAAAAGAACTTCCTGAAAAAATCTGTAATTTTTCTAAAGAAGGTGATCAGCTAATGATTGAAGTTGAGAGGATTTGGTTAGGCGCATATGCCTCTTTTTTGGGAGATGTTGCTCTTCAAGAATTATGCTTTGGCGGGTTATGGATTTCAGGAGGAACCGCGTCAAAGCATTTCAAAAACTTTAAATCAGATTTATTTATGAAACAATTTTTCGACAAGGGTAGATTAAAAGATATTCTTAAAACAATACCTATAAGAGTAATCCTAGATGAAGAGTTTGGACTTTTTAGTGCAGCCTGCAGAGCAAAAATGCATTTAAAAACTTAATAGCAAAAAATGTCTATTCCTGAAGTAGGTAAAAAAATAAGGGTAACAGTGCCTTCCACAACTGCCAATTTAGGGCCTGGATTCGATTGTCTTGGAGCAGCATTAGATTTATATAATGAGTTTATTTTTACAAGGATTGAAGGTGGTGGAGATAGGTTTGATTTAATAATGGAAAGTACAGATGGTAATCACTTAAGGGGAGGACCTGAAAACTTAGTTTTTAGAGCAGCTCAGAAAGTATGGGGGAGTGCGAATATAGAACCTTATGCGCTTGAAGCAAGAGTTAAGTTAGCAGTGCCGCCTGCACGCGGACTTGGGAGTAGTGCTACAGCAATAGTTGCTGGGCTAATCGGAGCAAATGCAATAATGAATTCTCCATTATCCAAAGAAAAGCTCCTTGAACTTGCCATTGATATAGAAGGTCATCCTGACAATGTGGTGCCCTCTCTCCTAGGCGGCCTTTGTTTGTCAGCCAAGTCATCTTCTCAAAGATGGAGAATAATTAGATGTGATTGGCACGATTCGATTAAAGCGGTTGTAGCAATACCTGCGATTCGTCTAAGCACAAGTGAAGCAAGAAAGGTTATGCCGAAGAATGTGCCCATATCAGATGCAGTGACAAATATGGGAGCACTTACTTTGTTACTAAATGGCTTAAAAGCAGGAAATGCAGAACTTATAAAAGAGGGAATGTTTGATAAGCTTCATGAACCCTACAGATGGAAACTTATTAAGGGTGGATTAGAAGTTAAAAATGCTGCACTAAATGCAGGTGCTCTAGGATGTGCAATTAGTGGGGCTGGACCAAGTATCTTGGCTTTGTGCAAAAAAGAAAATGGTAAAGACGTTAGTCAAGCCATGGTCAAAGCATGGGAGAAGTCAGGTGTAGCTAGCAGAGCACCGTTCTTAAACGTTCAAACAACGGGCAGCCAATTTAGCACTATCTCTGGTAAGTAGTTTTACTTAGGCATTTTTAATGTTATAGTCTCAAGCTAGTACAACTTCAACTAGAATAAAAAAATTATTCATTACATAAATGAATCTAGAATCTTTTCCTTGGCTATCATCTATTGTTTTACTACCTTTAATTGGGGCATTAATAATGCCTTTCTTGAGTTCAAAAGAAGGAGAAGATAATTCACTCCCTAGAAATATCTCATTAAGTTTTTTATTTATAGATTTTTTACTAATAATTGGCGTCCTTTTTCAAAAATTCAATACTTCAGATAGCTCTTTACAACTGGTAGAGAGAGCTTCTTGGTTACCATCTATAGGCTTAGAGTGGTCTCTTGGCGTAGATGGGTTATCCGCTCCTTTAGTAGCTTTAAGTGGGTTAATTACATTTTTATCGGCTGCGGCCAGTTGGAAAATCAAGAAAAAATCTAATCTATATTTCGCTCTTTTACTAGTCCAAGCATCAGCACAGTCACTAGTTTTCCTTTCTCAAGATTTCCTATTGTTTTTCTTGGCATGGGAACTTGAATTAGTTCCGGTGTATCTTCTTATTGCGATTTGGGGAGGGAAAAAGAAATTATATGCTGCAACTAAATTCATTCTTTATACAGCTTTAGCTTCTTTATTAATACTCATAAGTGGGTTAGCACTTGCCTTGAGTGGTGATACTTTTACTTTAAATATTACCGATTTAACCAATAAACATGTAACGGGCAGCCTAGCTTTATTATCTTATTTAGGATTTTTAATTGGTTTTGGAGTAAAACTTCCTATCTTTCCATTACATACTTGGTTACCCGATGCACATGGAGAGGCTAATGCTCCAGTTTCAATGTTACTAGCTGGAATACTTTTAAAAATGGGAGGTTATGCTCTCTTAAGATTCAATGTTCAAATACTCCCTGAAGTACATCTTCAAATTGCACCTGCGTTAATTATTCTCGGAATTATTAACATAATTTACGGAGCTCTTAATGCATTCGCACAAGATAATGTTAAAAGGAGAATTGCATGTAGCTCTGTGAGTCATATGGGTTTTGTTCTGTTAGGAATTGGAGCAGTAGATGCTCTAGGTATTAGCGGAGCAATGTTACAAATGATCAGTCATGGACTTATAGCTGCAGCTATGTTCTTTGTTACGGGCTCATTCTATGAAAGAACAAATACTCTTTCTATACCTAATATGGGCGGCTTAGCAAAGGTTTTGCCAATAACCTTTGCTTTTTTCTTGGCAAGCTCTTTAGCTTCTCTAGCACTACCTGGGATGAGCGGTTTTATAAGTGAAATAACTGTATTTTTAGGAATCACAAGTCAAGAAGGCTTCAGCTCTATCTTTAGATCGATCACTATTCTTATTGCAGCTATAGGTTTAGTTCTTACACCAATATATCTACTATCAATGTGTAGAAGAGTATTTTTTGGTCCTAGAATTCCCGCACTAGCTACAGTCAAAGAGATGAATGGTCGAGAATTGACAATTGGGTTCAGCTTGTTGTTGCCTACTTTGGTGATAGGTTTTTGGCCAAAAATCGCGATAAATTTATACGAATCTTCAACTAATGCTCTCAGTCAACAGCTTACTCTAGCTAAATTAGTTGGATTAATACCAACTTTAGTTAATTAAATTACTTTAATAAATGGATACCTCAATTTTTAAATATGGGCAATTACCAGAATTTAAAAAATTTACTCCCGAAAGCATAAGTAAACAATTCCCAGTAGTACTAGAAAAGATAACTGAAGATTTTAAAAACATAGAAAAAAATTTAACGAATTATTTACTTCAAAATGATTTAAATTGGGATAAGGTAATAAATCCCTTAAATGAAGTAAATGAAATTCTTAGGTGGAGTTGGGGAGTAATAAGTCACCTAAATGCAGTAAATAATTCTGAAAGTCTAAGAGAAATTTATTCAAAATTTCTTCCTGAGATTATTAGCTTGAGCAATAGATTCGGACAAAGTAAAGTAATTTATAAATCTTTAGTCAAGCTTAAAGAGACAAATAACTTTGATCAAATTAAAAACAGAATTTTGGATAAAGAAATTCTTGAGATGCAACATAGGGGAATTTCACTAGAAAAGGATGATCAAGAAGAATTTAACAAAATTTCAGAAAAGCTTGGAAAGCTATCAACAGACTTTAGCAATAATGTTCTCGATGCAACTAATAAATGGTTTTTAATACTAAATAAGAGATCTGAAGTCGATGGTCTTCCTGAACGAGTACTTGAATTAATGGCAATTTCTGCGCAAAACCACTTAAAAAAAGATGAAGAAGTTGATATCAAAAATGGTCCTTGGAAATTGAGTCTAGATATACCAACTTATACTTCATTTATGACGTATGCCACCGACCGTAATCTTAGAGAGAAACTATATAAGGCATTCGTTGGTAGGGCATCTCAAGGAGAAAATAACAATTCTCAAATCATTGAAGAGATATTATCTCTTAGAACTAAAAAGGCTAATCTACTCGGTTATAAAAGTTGGGCAGAACTAAGTTTGTCAACAAAAATGGCAAAAGAAATTAAAAATGTTGAAAACCTTTTAGAAGAGTTGAGAGCACCAGCATTCAAAACTGCAAAAATTGAATTAGAAATGCTCGATAAGTTTTCTAAAGCTAATGGGTTTTCAGAAACACAGAATATCGAGCCATGGGATATTAGTTTTTGGTCAGAACTTCTTAGAAAGGAAAAGCTCAATTTGGATCAAGAGTCCTTGAGACCTTGGTTCCCACTAAATGATGTATTGAAAGGTTTATTTAAATTAAGTGAAAAGCTTTTTGAAATTAAAGTTGTAGAGGCAACTGATGAGGCGCCTCTCTGGAATGATGACGTTTTATTTTTTAATATCCTCAATAAAGAAGATAACAAAATAGCATCCTTTTACCTCGATCCATATTCGAGGCCTGAATCAAAGAGAGGAGGGGCTTGGATGGATGAATGTTTGAATAAAAACAACATTGGTAAAAAGACCCTTCCTGTAGCTTATCTCGTTTGTAATCAGACTCCACCATCAAAAGATAAACCGAGTTTGATGAGTTTTGAAGAAGTTCAGACTTTGTTCCATGAATTTGGTCATGGTCTTCAACACATGCTTACCACTGTAAATCTTCCTCAAGCAGCAGGCATCAATAATGTTGAATGGGATGCAGTTGAACTTCCAAGTCAATTCATGGAAAACTGGTGTTTCCACAAAAACACACTTTTGAATATTGCTAAGCACTATAAAACAGGAGAAAAATTATCCGATGAGAATTTTGAGAAGCTCCTAAAGAATAGAACTTTCAATTGTGGAATGGCGACTCTTAGACAACTACATTTTGCAATAACAGATCTCAGATTACACAGTAGTATTGATAAAAACGAAGGTAAAACAGCAGATGAAATAAGAAGAGAAATTGCAAAACAAACTACTGTTATTGAACCAATTCAACAAGATCAATTTCTTTGTTGTTTTAGTCATATATTTGCAGGAGGATATTCTGCAGGATATTACTCATATAAATGGGCTGAAGTTCTAAGTGCTGATGCATTTTCAATGTTTGAAGAGGCTGATTTAGAAAACTCTGAAGATTTAAAATTAATAGGAAAGAAATTTAAAGATACAATACTTAGTCTGGGTGGAAGCTTACCTCCATTAGACATATTTAAATTATTCAGGGGAAGAGAGCCGCAAACAGATTCTTTAATAAGACACTTGGGTCTAACTGGATCTACATAATAATTTCTTCAATTATTTTGTCAACTACAGATTTGTTTCTTACTAGATTTCTATGTTTATATACTTTTACTGATATTTTTTTCCCAAATTTTAAGTTTGTCCACCAGCCAGGAAAAACCATCAAATCCCAATATGTAAAGAAATTTATACACTCAATATCATCAAGTAAAAAATCATTATTTGCAAGTTCCTTTAAAAACTTACTATTTATTTTCATCTCTGATATTCCTCTAAAAGGATATTTAGGTATTAATTGAGCCATCAAAGTTCCTTTATGAGGGGAACCTATAGATATTAATCTTCTTGTTCTTTTACATCCATTAAATTTTTGAAGCCAGCACCTGCAAATTATTCCTCCCATAGAAAATCCTAAAATATCTATTTCTTTTTCTAAACCATATTTCTCTAAAATTAATTCGTTTAATTTATTAGTCAAATCCAGAATTGAAGTCATTCCAAATGAATGCTTAAGAGTTGGGGCAAAATATTCAATACCAATATCATCAAGTTTTGATGTAACAGAAGAAAAAATACTTGAAGTATTCCAAAGACCATGAATCAATATAATAGGATTTCTTTTTTTCAATACTTTAATTATTTTCAAGAATTCTTACTATTGACACCTTCCCATCGAAACCTGTTATTGGAGGATTGCATTTCGTTAAAATAATTTTAATTTTAGAAAGTTTAAATTCCTGATCAATGATTTCTAGAATTGAGTTTGAATATTTTTCGATTGTGAAACAATATATTTTCTTTGATTGATCTTTTAAAATTTGAACTAACTTTGAATAGTCAACTGTTTTTTTTATATCATCATTTATTGTACATTTTTCAAAATCAGTCCACAAAAATATATCTAAAGTAAATAGTTGTCCTAATTCCCTTTCTTCATCAAGAACGCCAACCCTAGACCAAAGTTTAATATTTTCAATTTTTAAAAAAGTTTCCATCTTTAAAAGTTTTAAAGATCTTTATGGGTATAGATAGCTTTTCCTAATGAAAAATCATCAACTATTTGCCCATCACCTTTTAGAAAATATTTATAAGTTACCAAACCTTCTAGACCTACAGGTCCCCTTGGTGGAAGAGTTTGGGTAGATATCCCAACTTCAGCTCCGAATCCATATCTAAACCCATCTGCAAACCTTGTAGAGCAATTATGAAAAACACCTGCACTATCAACTACATTTATAAATTTATTGGCAGTATTTGAATTTTCAGTAATTATTCCATCTGTATGTTTTGAACTATATTTTTGAATATGTGTGATTGCCGCCTCAAGATCATCAACAATTTTTATCGATAGAGTTAAATCTAAATATTCAGTTTGCCAATCTTCTGCACTAGCCTCATGCTTTAAACCTAATTCAACTGATCTCTTATCTCCGATTAATTTAACATCATTAGAATTAAAGAGAGGGATGGCCTTTTCTAAAAAAGCTGGTGCGATATCTTTATGGACTAATAAAGTTTCGATAGCATTACATGCTGCAGGATATTGAATTTTGCTGTCCAAAGCGACTGATAATGCCATCTCTAGATTTGCCTCAATATCTATAAACAAGTGACAAATTCCATCGGCGTGACCTAGCACAGGAATTCTTGTATTCTCCTGAATAAATTTAACTAATTCATTACTTCCTCTTGGAATTATTAAATTTATATATTTCTCAAGATTTAACATCGCCATACTATCTTTTCTGCTTGTTAGTAAACATATTGCATTTTTATCAAGACCTGATTCATTTAAACCTTCTTGCAATGCTTTCACTATTGAAGTATTTGTTAAATAGGCTTCACTACCACCTTTTAGCATTACTCCATTACCTGATCTTATTGCTAAAGAACTAATCTGCATCACGGCATCTGGCCTTGATTCAAAAATAACCCCTAAGACACCAATTGGTACAGTTTTTCTTTTTAAGATCAATCCTTTTGAAAGCTCTCTTTTTATTTGAACTTGATTTACAGGATCAGCCAAGTCTCCAACTTTTCTTACTCCTTCAATTCCTGAATTTAATTTTGATTTTGATAACTTTAATCTAGAAAGTAAAGCCCTGGAAATACCTTTTTTTTCTGCACTTGAATAATCCGCATTATTAGCCTCTAATATTTCTTTAGAATTTTTCTCTAGATAATCAGCCATAGAATTTAAGGCTTTTATTCGATTTTGATTTTCAGTCTGACTTATTTTTATTGCAGCCAAACGAACTTTCTCAGCTTTTTCTAGAAGATTATTATCTGGTTGAGGAACTTCAAAGATATTAGCCATAATATTTTTTAGTTAATCTAATAATAATTCAAATTAACGATTCTTTAAAGTAAATTTATTTCTGAATTAATATCTAAAAAATAATTGAACTTGACTTTTCCAATCTCCATTCGAATCATAAGAACCTAATAATTCTAAGTTTGGATTTACCTGGAAAGTCAAAATCCCTAAAGGTGAAATATCATCTCTACCTGGAACGGTTTGAAAGGCAAAATTTATTGCATCAGTAATATCAAAACCTATTTCGGCAATCCAAGCTTGAGAAGAAAATTCCTCATTAGAAGATGATTGACCATCATTCTCCATATCTAAATTTTCATTAGAAAAAATATTATTCAATGAATCATTATTTTCTATTAATGCTGGATATAGAGATAACTGAAATCTTTCACTAAATGCATCAGCATTATTAATTTGAGAAATAAAGGCTCTATTTATTAAATTTGCAGAGTTACCTCCAATCAAACCAATTATTTGTGATCTGTTATAACTTGGAGTACTTCTTAATTGGATTCTTTTATTTTCATCAGCAAAAGATAATTGATCTAAAAATCCTTCATAAGATGCTTCAATTTTGATAAGCCTTGAATTACCAATCCCAAATGCACCACTACCACTTGAAGTAGTATCAACAGCAACATCCCCTGAGATATTTAAATCCTGATTGTTTTCACTTATAGGAATTATAGAATCTGGGACTTTACTGACTAGAGAAAAATTAATAAATGGAACTACACCACTTCTCGATGCAAATAAAATATAATTATCTTTATTTTTATCAAGCTTAAACGGGGTAGTATATAGATTTGCTCTACCTTTCTTAAGGTAAATAAGACCCCTAGCATTTAAATCTTTTCCAACCTCGCCATTTAAAGTAAGGTCTAATTTGGTTTCTAAATAAGCTTGAACTATCTCTGAATATTGAAGTTTAAATTCTGGTCCAAGTTTTAATTTAAGATTATTAAAGCTCAAATTATCCAAATAATTAGGCAAAGTTTCTCCTAATAGAACTGAATTCAAAATTGTTTCATTTGAAATTATTTCAATATTTTCATTATTATTCCAATAAAGTTCAGGCCAATCTTTTTTATCCTTTTTTCGTATAAGATTGTTTTCTTTTTTATTATTTTGATTGGTGCTATTAAAATTAATAAATCCATTATTAAAAGATAAAGAACCTCCCAAGACAGGTCTTTCAAATGATCCACTTAAATAAATATCTGAATCTATTAAAAAATTAAAATTATCTTTCTCTAAAGTAAATCTATTCGATATTAAATTAATTTTTGCATTCTCGTAATCATGTTTACTATAAAAAGGCAAAGAACCTTTTATAAAAATTTCTCCAGAATCTTCAGCCTTTGCTTTTAGATTACTGATCTCTAAAGAATCAAAATCAAAAATTATTGTGCTGTTAATATCTTTTATTTTATTGTTTAGAAAATCAATTTCAGAATCTTTAACTACGACAAATCCGTTTAATAGAGGTTTATTTAAGGTTCCTTTTAGAATCACTCTAAGATTCACATCACCTTCTTTAAAGGTAAAGTATTCATCAGCAAAAATATCTATTAACTCAAAAAATTTTCCATTCCCAATCAATCGTAGATCAATATTATCAGATTTATTTATAGGCATTGAGCCTTCAATATTAATTGGGATTTCAGAGTCATTTATTAGAAGGGAAAAATCAATATCAAAAATAGAATCATTAAATTCAACAAGTCCTTTATCAAATATTATTATGTTATTTTTAATTGATGAATTGTTGGAAAGGATTTCGCTAGAGAAAGATTTTGTGTCAAGATCATAAAATAAATTAATATCCAACCCTCCAATAAAATCTCTTGGCTTATTTAAAAAGATATTTGCAGCATTTAATGGTAATTTCTTAATTCTTAAAGAACCTTTTCCTGTTAATAATCCCCCTTCCAAATCAATAGAAAATTCCTCTTTATTATTCTTCTTGTAGTCATCTTTAGGTACATCAAGATAGCCATTTAATTCTGCATTCAATTTGTAATTGACAGGTCTATCGCCCTGGATAGTAATTTTTCCATTGTATCTACTTCTAAATTTATTTAAATATTTTTGCAAATTAAATTTGTCATCTAGCACATTACTATTTTCAATAAAGTTATTTATAAATTCGATCCTCTCTTTAAATGATTTTTTATCATTATTTATTTCCAAATCATTCAAAATATTTGATTTACTTACTGGAATAACTTTTTTATTATCAAAGTTAAAAATATCAACCGCGGTAAGGATAGTCCAACTAGTGCTTACATTCGTGAATTCTGAATTAATAAAATTATTTTTATTTGAATCATATTCGACTTCAATTACTCCTCCATCGATTGGATACAATGAAGAATTTATATAAAAATAATTATTTTTAACACTGAAATCAAATAATGAATTGGCTAGTTTAATGTTTCTATATTTACCTAAACTCCAAGCAAGTCGGCCAACAATGGATGACTGGTCTGACGAAATTGATCCCTCACCATTAATAATTCCATCAATTCTATCGAATTGATTTTTGTTTAAAGATAATTCAAGTTCATCAAGAGGAAAATTATCCGCTCGCCAGTTATAACTATCGTTCTCTTTGACTATACCTACAGTCCCTTTATTTGAGTTAAAAACTCTTATGAAATTCGCATTATCCAGTTTAAGATCAGAGTCGAACTTAATTGAAAGAAATGAAGGGATTGGAGAATATCTATTTTTCATATTTAGCAGAAATACATTATTTTCATTTTTAATATCTCCCTCCCATGTTTCTCTAATACGGATACCTTTAAAGTGCGGATAATCAACATTAAAGTTTATAGAAATATCAGGATCAGTAATTTTTCCTTTTAATTCTCCTTTAGCAGTAATGAAACCCCTTATATCATTTTTTCTGAAAATATTTAAATTAGATAATTGAGTTCTATTTATTTTAAAACTAGTATCTATATCACCAAAATTAATACCTCTCGTATCAAACCAATAGGGCATATTACCCGATAATTTGATATCTGGATTCAGGCTATTAATGTATCCAATACTTCCTATTAGATCAATATTATTGGAACTTTTATTAAATGGTACATTGAGATTAAAATTCGAAGTCAAAGTTCCATAATTTAATTTTTCTGAATTAACAATTAAATTATTATCTTTACAAAAAAACTTAGTTGAATTTGAATTTATATTTTCTGCTAAATCTTCTGGTTTTATTTTTAAATTAGTAAAAGAAAATCTTCCTTCACAAAATGTACGCGTTGATGATTTATTGAATTTAAAGTTGGATTTAAAGGTGCCCTTTTTAAAGCTAATTTTTCTATTCCCAATAATATATTCAGAATTCTCAAGATCTAAACCATTAGAAAATAAATCCAATTTTAAAAAGTTTTGATTTAACTTTGTATTAAATTTAAATTTTAAAAAACCCTTTTCATCAAAATTTGATTTTACATTCGCAATGATTTGTCTATTTCTTGAATTGTAAATAACATTACCTTTTACTTTTGTTTTTAATCCTGCTTTAAACTTTAGATCTGAATATTTATTTAAGTTAAAGTTCAATTCATACTTTGGTTGTAATTTTTTTGTACTTCTAGCATTTTTATTAGATTCGTCCCTTTTAAAAAAATCTTTATCTATATTTATGGCAGCTTCCTTAGGACTTATTTTTAAAATCCATTTTTGTTTTAAAAAAGATCTTAAAGGCATAATGCCCACATATACATTTTTAGCTTTAATTTCAGAATCTATATTTTTTTTATCATTAATTTTTGAATTACCCAAAGAAATACCAAGAAATCTAATCCCGACATAATCACCTAAATCAACATTTTTATCTAAAAAATTCTCAATACTTTTTTCTAGTTCTAATTTTCTAGAACTATAAATTTCTTTTAAAAAATTGTTTAATAATAAAGAGCCTAGAAAACCTAAGGGCAAAAGCATCCCTACTAAAAGTATCTTAGTATTTAAATTTAGAGATCTAATTTTTTTCAAGTTAGAGCCCAAAAATAGAGTAGGCTTACAAAATATAAGAAATTAATCAGGTCAAAGCCACTAAATGTCTTTTTTTGAACTATTAGAGAACACACCCAAAATTTTTGGATCTATTGGAATATTACTTTTCGTTTGCACAATAGCAGCTTTTATATTTAATTTTGGTTTTAAATTTCGAATAATTGGAGCAACTATCTTTTCATTATTGCTTTCTTTGAGTAGTTGGGCATTTATACAAAGTTACTCCGAAAAGGTTGTAATAGAGGGTGCAAAATATGTTCCAATCGTTTATGACAATGGATTCGATTTGATTATCGCTAAAGCAGATGATGACTTTCCAGAAGAATCTATCGAACCAACATTGGAACAATTATCTGAAAACTTAAGGAAAGGTAGCAGATCTGGTGCGAATGTAAAAATAAAGATAAGAAAACTTGAAAAAATTTCAGCTGGTGTAAGTAAACCAGTTGTTATAGGGGAAGTTAAGAAAAATGTAAAAATGAATTAGTCTATTAAAAATGGAAAGTAAAACCTTTTTAGATTTTTTGCCAACTAATTTTAGACATGAGAAATCTTTTTTTATTCAAAATAATCTGTCTGATTTTGAAAAATTAAGTAATCTTTCGGACTTAGATATATATGAAATTCAAAGAAAATCTTCACTATGTACATTAAATAATCTTAAGAAAATTAGAGCTATAGCTATTTTTAATAAAGAAATTGGAATTTCTCCACCGCAAGCATATCTACTTTTACATTGCGGTATATCTTCTCTAAATTCATTATCACTATCTACCCCTTACGAATTAGAACGTAAAATTGGTAGATTAGAAAGAATTCTTGGAGTAAAAACTGAAACAGATACAACTTTTACTCTCTTAAAAGAATGGATTAAAAAAGCTAGTCAAATCGACAAATCTGTTAGAAATCTTGGATAAAAAAATTTTTTAATGTAGAATTTAAAAAAAGTTAGTGATAATGAAACCTTTGTTATTTTTTTTATTTTTGTTTTCAAACTCTTTATACCCTGTTTTGAGTCAATCTAACTTATTGGAAACTGTAAAAAAAAATCCAAACGAAGCTAGAAATTTATGTAATAAGTTTAGAGAGTTTAATTCAAAAGGCATTTCAGCCAGCTCAGATAAAGCTATAGATTATGTATCAAACAAACAAAAATTAAATCCCGTTAATGCAGAGATCTTTTCTATTTACGTCATTGGGCTGCACTGCCCAGACATTATCTAAAAGCCTAAATGTCTGGTTCAAGATGGTTTGACAAGTCTCTATTACTTAGAGATGGAGTAAGACTGATATCCAGGATTTGGTTACCTAATAGTAATGGGCCATGGCCTGCATTATTGATGAGACAACCATATGGTAGGGAAATAGCTTCAACTATTACCTATTCTCACCCAGAATGGTGGGCTTCCAAAGGGTATATGGTAATAATTCAGGATGTCAGAGGTATGGGTTCTTCTGAAGGGGTTTTTATTGGTTTTTCTCAAGAAGCTAGCGATACTTCAGAAACACATGAATGGGTAAGGTCTCTAAAAGAATGTAATGGAAAAATTGGCTTATATGGTTTTTCATATCAAGGATTTACTCAACTAACTGGTGAATTAAATTCAAAGCCGCCCGATTGTTTATCTCCAGCAATGACTGGGATGAATATTAAGGATCATTGGTGCTCAGATGGAGGCGCATATTGGTGGCATAACAATATTGCATGGGGACTTCAAATCGCAGCAATAAAAATGAAAAGAGAAAATAAATTGCTTGAGTGGGAAAAGATAAGATTAGCCTTAGAAAATAAAAGTTATTTAAGGGAAGGAATTGATACTTTAAAAAAATATGATCCTAATAGCTTTGTTTTGGAATGGCTTAAAAATTTAAATAGTGCTAGCCCATTTGAAGAATTTAAACCAATTTCATCATGGATTAAACAACCTATGTTAATTATTGGAGGACTTTGGGATCCACATTTAAAAGGTGCCTTTGATCTTTATAAAAAATCTAAGGAAGCTGGTGGAAGCCCAGAGATTATTATTGGGAATGCAACACATCTAAATTGGTGGAAAGGATCACAAGAAACTTTATTAAAATTTTTTGATAAACATTTAAAATCAGATGAAAAATTTAATTCTAAGAATTTTAAAGACGAGAAAAAAATATGGAATATTTCTTTAAATAAATGGGAAGAATTAGATAATAAATTTCTCCCTGAATTTATTTTTGGGCTCAAAAGCGATGGCACAGCAAATGTAGAGGTTGAAGATGGAAGTCTGATCATAAATTCAAAAGGATCAGGATGGTTCACAATTGTTCATGACCCATGGAGACCTACTCCATCTGACGGTGGTCATTTAGGTCCAAATCCAGGAAAGTTTAATAGAAGTATTATTGATAAACGCCTGGATGTAGGTGTTTTTCAAACCAATTCTTTTGAAGAAGATCAATATTTAAGAGGAGTTCCCACATTAGAAATCCAAGTAAAAAGCGATCAGCCCAATTTCGATATCTGCCTCGCTTTATCTCTAGTTGAAGAAGGTAATGAAAAGGTAAATCAATTTTCAACAGGATTCTTAAGAGTTAAAAACTCCAAAATAAATGAAGAATGCATTTATCAAATAACAATGCAGCCAACAAATATTTGTTTAATTAAAGATAGCAAGCTTCGCTTATCTATATCTGCAGCAGCTTATCCTGCGATTGGAGTTAATCCTGGATTTGGAGAGGGAAATGTTGGAGCCCCTTCAGCAAATCATAGAGTTATTACTCTAAGTTTTAGCCTTAATAGAACATTTATGAATATGAACCCTTTTTTTTATAAATAATTATTTTTTTGGTTAATCATTTGATATTATTAATCCTTAATATCTACCAGTCATGATCGAGACAATTCAAGCAGACTGGATTAAATCAGAAGCTATCAACCTAGAAAATTGTTGCAATGATAATCCATTAAAAATATTAGGTCCTCATTTTTATGAAGAACAATGGGTAATAAGGGTATGGATGCCAGAAGCCGATGAAGTTAAAATAAAATTTAAAAACAATACCTATAAAGCGGAAAGCATAAACCATAAATGGCTTTTTGAAGCTATCCTGCCAGAAAATCCAAATTATAATTACGAAATAAATATTTCACGAGGAGGGATCACACATACACAACGTGACCCTTGGTCATATAGAGAAGAGTGGATGGGAGAAGTTGATAGACATCTTTTTGCAGAGGGTAATCATCATCATATATGGGAAAAAATGGGAGCACATCTCATTGAGGAAAAGAATCAAAAAGGAGTCATGTTTTGCATTTGGGCTCCAAATGCAAAATCAATCTCGATAATTGGAGATATAAATTCTTGGGATGGAAGACATCATCCAATGCAAAAAAGATTAGGGGGAATTTGGGAACTATTCATGCCAACAATGCAGGAGGGCGACACATATAAATACGAAATAAGAACACAACAAGGTCATATTTATGAGAAAGCTGATCCATATGGTTTCCTTCATGAAATCAGACCTCAAAATGGTTCGATAGTTTCAAAATTGAAAAACTTTAATTGGAACGATAGTTCTTGGATTTCAAATAGAGATTCTTCTAGTCAAATTAACAAGCCAATTTCAGTTTATGAAATGCATTTAGGAAGTTGGCTCCATGAATCGACAGATAATAAATATCTGGAGGACAATGGTGCACCAAGAGCAGCAGTGCCTGCAGCCGATTTAAAACCTGGAACAAGATTTTTAACTTATCCAGAACTTACCGAGAAACTCATCCCTTACGTAAAAGAGAGAGGATTTACTCATATTGAACTAATGCCAATATCTGAACATCCTTTCGATGGTTCATGGGGATACCAAGTTACAGGCTGGTATGCACCAACAAGTAGATTTGGCGCCCCTAATGAATTTAGAGAGTTTGTAAATAAATGTCATGAAGAGGGTATAGGCGTAATTCTTGATTGGGTGCCTGGTCATTTTCCAAAAGATAAGCATGGTTTAGCATTTTTTGATGGTTGCCATCTTTATGAACATGGAGATTCACGAATAGGTGAACACAAAGAATGGGGAACCCTAATATTTAATTACAGCAGAAACGAAGTAAGAAATTTCTTAGTAGCCAACCTCGTTTATTGGTTTGAAGAATTTCATATTGATGGCATAAGAGTAGATGCTGTAGCTTCAATGCTTTACAGAGATTATCTACGTCCAGATGGAGAATGGATACCCAATGAAAATGGTGGGAATGAAAATATAGAAGCCGTTAAATTTCTTCAACAGGCTAATCATGTACTCTTTCAACACTTCCCAGGTGCACTTTCTATTGCAGAAGAATCAACAACTTGGCCAATGGTAACCAAACCAACTGACATGGGAGGGCTAGGGTTTAACTTGAAATGGAATATGGGATGGATGCACGATATGCTTGATTATTTTGAAATAGATCCTTGGTTTAGGCAATTCCATCAAAATAGTGTAACTTTCTCAATTACATATAACTATACAGAGAACTTTATGCTCGCACTTAGTCATGATGAGGTAGTTCATGGAAAAAGTCATCTTTTACATAAAATGCCTGGCGATGACTGGAAGAAATATGCAAATACTCGAGCATTACTAACTTATATGTGGACCCACCCTGGTAAAAAAACGATATTTATGGGAATGGAATTTGGGCAAAGACAAGAATGGAATGTTTGGGATGATCTACAATGGGAGTTACTAGAATTTGAGCCTCATAAAGGTATCAGGAACTTGATTGATGACCTAAACGTTCTTTATAAAAATGAACCTGCATTATGGAAAAATGACTTTGATCCTTATGGATTCCAATGGATTGATTGTAATGACAAATCTAATTCGGTTATAAGTTTCATGAGAAGAGAAAACGATACCAATCAGTGGCTTGTTGTTGTTGCTAACTTTACACCTAATACGCATGGGTCATACAAAGTAGGTGTTCCTGTTGAAGGATTTTATAAAGAAATATTTAATTCAGATGGTTCTAGATACGGCGGCAGTAACAAAGGAAATATGGGTGGTAAAGAAACTATAAATTACAATATTCATGAATATCAAAATGCTCTAGAACTTGCTTTGCCCCCATTAAGCGTGAGTATCTTCAAACATCAATCCAAAGAATAAGAAGGCTCATTTAACTTAATGCTTCATATAAATGTTCATATAACGCTTTTGCTCTGATTTACATTGTAAGATTTTTAAGTTGGATTTTAATTTTTTTAAAATATCGAATTGAAAAATGGGTCAAGATTTACCACTACTACTATCTGCCGCACTAGGTAAAAAAGTAAATAGGCCTCCAGTATGGATGATGAGGCAAGCAGGAAGATATATGAAAATCTATAGAGATTTAAGGGAGCGTTACCCAAGCTTTAGAGAGAGGTCTGAGAATCCAGAACTATCATATGAGATTTCAATGCAACCTTTTCATGCTTTCAAACCGGATGGTGTGATCCTTTTTTCAGATATTCTCACACCTCTTCCAGGGATGGGAATAAATTTTGAAATAATAGAAAGTAAAGGTCCAATTATTGAGGACCCAATAAGAACCCTTAACCAGGTAGAAAATTTAAAAGAATTAAATCCAAGTGAGAGTTTAGGTTTTGTTGGACAAGTTCTTACTTCACTAAAAAAAGATGTGAATAATGAGGCAACAGTTTTAGGTTTTGTTGGCGCACCTTGGACTCTTGCTGCATATGTAGTTGAAGGTAAAAGCAGTAAAAATTATTCTTTAATAAAATCAATGGCTTTTAATGAACCAGATTTACTTCATAGACTTCTTAATCATTTTGCAAAATCTATTGGTGAATATCTTAAATATCAAATAAAATCTGGAGCTCAAGTAGTACAAATTTTTGATTCATGGGCAGGCCAACTAAGTCCACAAGATTACGATATCTTTGCTGGACCGTATCAAAAAAAAGTTATTGAAATTGTAAAATCGGAATACCCTGAAACACCGATAATTCTTTACATTTCAGGAAGTGCTGGGGTACTGGAAAGAATGGCAAAAACTGGAGTAGATATAATCTCATTAGACTGGACAGTAGATATTGAAGAGGCTTGTAAAAGAATCCCCAAGGGGATTGGAATTCAAGGTAATGTTGACCCTGGCATTTTATTCGGAAACAAAGAATCAATAAAAAAAAGGATAGATAATACTTTCAATAAAATTAAAGAGAGGAAATATATTCTTAATTTGGGTCATGGGATTTTACCTGGGACTCCAGAAGAAAATGCTCAAACATTTTTTGAACATGGGAAAAAACTCACTTACTAGTCAAAGTCTTGGGATATAAAAACTTATTAATAACAGGCGCTAATGGATGTGTTGGCCAATATTTAGTTGATTGGTTTTTGAAAAACACAAAATTCAGGCTTTATCTCATGGTAAGAGACAAAAGTAAGTTACCAATTTCTGTTCAAGAAAATAAAAAAGTCAATTTAATGGTGTGCGATATCAGGGAATCAAATAGGTATAGAAAGGAAATTAGTCAAATTAATTACCTAATACATACTGCTACAGCTTGGGGAGATCCGAAAAGAGCCTATGAAGTAAATGTTAAAGCTTTTGAAGAATTACTAGAAATGCTTGATATTGAAAAGTTAGAAAAGATTATTTATTTTTCAACAGCTAGTATTCTTGATACCCAAACAGAATTAATGAGGGAATCATTGATTTATGGAACAGAGTACATTCAAACAAAATATGAATGTTTCCAGAGACTTAGAGGAAGCTCATTTGCAGAAAAAACATTCGCTATTTTCCCTACCTTGGTTTTTGGAGGTAATCTTGGAAAAAAAAGTAAATATCCTGTGAGTTATTTAACTAGTGGATTGAAAGAAATTGGGAAATGGCTTTGGTTAGCAAGATTTTTAAAACTCGATTCTAAATTTCACTTTATACACGCAAATGATATCGCCCAGATTTGCGGGTTCCTAATTAAAAATCATAAAGAACAGCAATACATAGGCTTTAGAAAATTTGTGCTAGGTCAAAAATTCATTTCAATTGATGATGCCATAATTACACTTTTAAAGAAGCATGATATGCGGAGATTTTTTGCGATACCGCTTACAAAAAATATTCTAAAAATATTATTAAGAATTCTCCCCATCCAAACTACTCCTTGGGATAGCTTCAGTATCAAAAAATATGACTTTAATCATGTCCCCATCACTAATCCTGAGACTTTTAAACTTAAAAGTTATGCCAAGTCATTGAATGATATTTTAAGGTTATCAAAGTTACCAAGCTGTAATAACAATTAAAATTCTCGCAGTTAAGTTACCAAAGCCTTGTAATATATATAAAAGCAAATTTTTATTATGTTACGTTCAATCTTTGCAGGGTTATTTGCAATAGTTTTAACTCTAGGTTTAGGTATTTCATCAGTTTCAGCTAAGACTGTTGAAGTAAAACTTGGGACAGATGCTGGAATGCTTGCATTTGAACCAAGTACAGTAACCATTAGTGCTGGTGATACAGTTAAATTCGTCAATAATAAACTTGCCCCTCATAATGCTGTTTTTGATGGGCATGAGGAATTAAGTCATGCGGACCTTGCTTTCGCTCCAGGAGAGTCTTGGGAAGAAACATTTGATACTGCTGGAACTTATGATTACTATTGCGAGCCACACAGAGGCGCTGGAATGGTTGGTAAAGTTATTGTTGAATAAACCTTCTAAATAATTAAAGACCCTTATAACTTAATATTTATTACGGTCATACCCAAATTTTGATTGATGAAAATAGTTCCAAGAGAATTCTCAAATTCTGCTTGGAACTGTTTTAATTTTTGCCAAAGAAATTGCTTATAAAAATTATCAACAAAATGTAGACTCTGATAATTAATATTAGCTCTTATAAAAGAAGACAATGTTACAAAAAGGATTTTAAAAAAAAATAATGTAAATCTAAAAGATCTTGAGAGGGAAATAACTTCTTCATTAAATGCGAAGGCAAAAATGAAAAATAAACAAGATAATTTATATATTGGTGATACTCTTCAAAAAATATTTTTTAAGACGAATGATGTTAAAAATACTTTAAATGATGTAGTGATATCAACAGAACACTTAGTTTACGTTTTCACTTATGATAATAAATATGGATTTCAAATTTTAAATCAAAAAGTTATTCCAGAATTTCTTGAAATCATAAAGAAAATGAAGTCAGATCCGGCAGTAAAAAATGAATTTAATAGTTCTAATGAGTCTTTGGAAAAATATGGTATTGATCTAACTCAATCTGCACGAGATGGGATTTTAGACCCTGTTATTGGTAGGGATGAAGAAATTAGAAGAACAATTCAAATATTGAGTAGAAGAACAAAAAATAATCCTGTTCTTATTGGAGAACCTGGGGTTGGGAAAACAGCCATTGTAGAAGGGTTAGCTCAAAGAATTATTAATGGCGATGTACCTTCTGCGCTACAAGATAGGAAACTAATTTCATTAGATATGGGTTCACTTTTAGCTGGAGCAAAATATCGTGGAGAATTTGAAGAAAGAATAAAAAATATTCTAAAGAAAGTGAAAGAATCAGACGGTAAGATTATTCTTTTTATTGATGAAATTCATACGGTAGTTGGTGCAGGCGCTAGTGGAGGTTCTTTAGATGCAAGCAACCTATTAAAACCAATGCTTGCGAGAGGAGAACTTAGATGTATTGGTGCTACAACTATTAATGAACATAAACAAAATATAGAAAAAGATCCTGCTTTAGAACGAAGATTTCAAAAGATAAAAGTTGATGCTCCCTCAATAGATGATACTGTATCAATTTTAAGAGGATTGAGAGAAAGATACGAAGTTCATCATAGTGTGAGAATTTCTGATAATGCTTTAGTTGCTGCTGCAACCCTTAGCGAAAGATATATTAACGATAGATTTCTTCCTGACAAAGCAATAGATCTAATCGATGAAGCAGCCTCAAGATTAAATATGGTCATAACTTCCAAACCTGAAGAAATTGATGAAATTGATCGAAAAGTTCTACAGTTTGAGATGGAAAAATTATCTTTAAAAAGAGAAACGGATGATTTTTCTATAGAAAGATTAAAAAAAATCAATAATGAACTTATATCCCTTAAAAATAAACAGGCAGAATTAGGCGCTCAATGGAAAAAAGAAAAAGATGAAATTGATGAGATTAGCACCATAAAAGAAGAAATTGAATCTGTTCAATTGCAAATAGATCAAGCCAAAAGGAGTTTTGACCTCAACAAAGCAGCAGAATTAGAATTTGGAACTTTAAATTCTTTGCAAAAAAAATTGAAAGGAAAAAGTGAGTCCCTAGTAAATTCTCAAAAAAATGGAGATACAAGTCTTTTAAGACAAGAAGTAACTTTTGATGATATTGCAGAAGTTGTCTCAAAGTGGACCTCTATTCCAGTCCAGAACTTAAACCAGTCAGAAAAAGACAAACTTTTGAGCCTCGAGTCAATCCTTAAAGAAAAAATTATTGGTCAAGATAGTGCAATTAGGGCAGTTGCAGATTCCATTAAGAGATCAAGGACTGGTCTAAATGATCCAAGCAAGCCATTAGCCAGTTTTCTCTTTTTAGGTCCAACTGGTGTTGGAAAAACAGAGCTAAGTAAAGTAACAGCCAAAATAATCTTCGATTCAAATTCTTCAATTACAAGACTAGATATGTCTGAATATATGGAAAAGCATTCAGTGAGCAAAATTATAGGTGCGCCTCCTGGATATTTAGGTTTTGAATCAGGCGGTCAACTAACTGAAGCTGTACGCAAAAATCCTTATTCATTAATACTTCTAGATGAGATAGAAAAAGCTCACAAAGATATTTTAGATATTCTCTTACAGGTTCTTGATGATGGAATCATTACTGATGGTCAAGGTCGTACAATCAATTTCAAAAATTCAATCATTGTTCTCACAAGTAATTTAGGAAGTCAATCAATAAATGATTTATCAGTTAGAAAAGAAGATACAAATGAAATTAAAAAAGTTGTAGATAATGAAATTAAAAATTTTTTCAAGCCTGAGTTTTTAAATAGACTTGATGAAATAGTTATTTTTAATAATTTAGAATTAAATGACATAAAAGAAATTGCAAAAATCCAGCTTCAACATTTAGAAAAAAGACTTAACAAAAAAAACTTAAAATTCAAAATTACGGATGAAGCAATTAACCAACTTGTCGAAAATAGTTTCAATCATACCTATGGTGCAAGGCCTTTAAAAAGAATTATTCAAAAACAAATTGAGACAAAAATTTCAAATAATATATTGAATAATCATTACCTTAATAAAGACGAGATTAATATTTATCTGGTTAATGGAGAGATAAATGTTGATTAAATATCTAATTAAAGAATCTTATATGATTTTAAAATTAACAACTTTAATCTAAGATTTGAACCAATCAGGAATTTCCTCATAACTTGCTTTATTCGATTTATTTTCTTTTGATTCTGTTTTCCAACAACATGTTCTGCCCTTATCCTTATCCTGTAAGTATTCATTAGCCCATCTCCAAATTAATTCAGATGTGAACTCCATTCCTACATTATCCATAATTCTCAGATCTAAAGCATCTAAGTCATGTAATTTTTCCCAGTAATTCAGCAAAGGGTCATCTTTATTTATTAGAAAAGTATGGTCAAAATGCTCCTTTAGTCTATTTTCTAGGGGCTTTAAACTTGAAAAATCGACAACAAAACCATTTAGGTCTAATTTTTTTGCAGTGAACCAAAAGGTGAATGATCTTGAATATCCATGCACAAATCTGCAGTGGCCTTCATGGCGCCATTGCCTATGTGAACAGGGAAAATCCTCGTAACTTTTGCTGCATGAAAATTTTGGAGAATGAATATACATCAATTAACTGTTAGGATAATTTTTAATAAAACACATTGATTAGGATTTAACATAACGAACATAATGACTTATTCAACTAATTTTTCGATAGAGGATCTACGCTTTGATAATTATGGATTAATCCCTGCAATAGCACAAGATTGGCTTGACGGATCAATTCTTATGCTTGCTTGGATGAACAAAGAATCTTTGACAATGACACTTGAAACCAAAAACGTTCATTATTGGAGTAGATCAAGATCCGAAATTTGGAGAAAAGGAGCTACAAGTGGAAGTACCCAAATACTTAAGGAGATAAGATTCGACTGCGATAATGATGCACTAATCCTATTGATTGAACAAAATGGTTCAGGAGCATGTCACACTGGGGAAAAAAGTTGTTTCTTCAACGAAATCAAAATTAATCAAAGTAATAAAAAAGAGAAAAAAACAACTCCCTTCTCAAATATTTGCTCTGAGTTATTTAATACAATTAACGAAAGATCAATAAATCCATCAGAAAAAAGTTACACAAATCATTTATTAACAAAAGGTAGTAATACTATTTTAAAAAAAATAGGAGAGGAATCTGCAGAATTTATAATGGCTTGCAAAGATAATGATAAAAATGCAATCTCAAATGAAGCTGCTGATTTAATTTATCATTTGCAGGTAGCCCTTAGGCATAAAGGGATTGAGTGGAGAGATGTACTTGCTGTTTTAGAATCAAGAAGAAAAACTAAGTAATTAGAAACTATAATTTTTAATTTTTTTTACCTAAAAATTTTAAAAAATAATGTTAATTAACTAATTAATAATTATTAATAAATTATTAATTAATTATTACATGTATGGCTTATTACTCAATTGACTATAAGTTAAATATATCAACAATGAGGTAAATCGTGAGTTCATTAAGCGATTTTCTTGGTGAAATAGGTCGTCATCAACTTTTAACTCCCGAAAGAGAACTCACAATGGGCAGAAAAGTCCAAGAAATGGTAGTACTTGTTAATAGATGTCAAGAGGCAGGAGGCAAAGGCCCCGCTTGTGAATACTCCGAAGCTGAGAGAAAAAAGATAAAAATTGGTGAAAAAGCTAAAAACGAGATGATAACAGCCAACCTAAGACTAGTTGTCAACCTCGCCAAGAGATACCAAGGTAAAGGATTAGAATTACTGGACTTAATTCAGGAGGGTACATTAGGTCTTACAAGGGCCGTAGAAAAATATGATCCGTCTAGAGGACATAGATTTTCCACCTATGCTTATTGGTGGATTAGGCAAGGTTTAAATAGAGCATTGTCAACTCAAAGTAGAACGATAAGGATCCCAGTTAACATTAATGAAAAACTTACAAAACTAAGATCAGCAAAATCAAAGCTTATGCAACTTAAGGGTATTCCACCTACTAGTGATGAGCTAGCTGAAGAAATGAAAATAACCAAAGAGGAAATTGACGAACT
This sequence comes from Prochlorococcus sp. scB243_498I20, assembly GCA_000635015.1. GTDB lineage: Bacteria > Cyanobacteriota > Cyanobacteriia > PCC-6307 > Cyanobiaceae > Prochlorococcus_A. The sequence goes on along the minus strand of JFMR01000045.1, from coordinate 113,833 downwards.
ACTTTCTTGTGAATTGAGAAGCATCACTGTTAGTCTCCAAGGAACTGTCAAATCAAAATCAGATCCTTCAGAGTTAGTTGATATTCTTCCAAGTGATCAAACTCCCCCAATGGAATTAGCCGAATTAGCCGAAAGGACAGCCTCGGCTTGGAAGTTATTAGATAAAGCAAATTTAACTGAGAAAGAAAGAAAGATAGTAAGCTTAAGATTTGGTTTAGATGGCTCAAATGAATGGAGAACTTTAGCTGAAGTTGCAAGACATATGAGTTGTAGCAGGGAATATTGCCGACAAGTTGTTCAACGTGCTTTAAGAAAACTTAGAAAAGCAGGAGTACAGAATGGATTAGTTGATAGTATTAGCTAAAAATTTCAATAAAAATATTTAAATTTCATTTATAAGGATGAAAGAGAATTACAAAACTCAAGAAAAAATCTATGATGCTGAAGTTTTAGAGAGTTCAACATTTGATGAAAATATCATTATCAAGATTCTTATTAAAGCGGGCAGAACAATTGCCAAGCCTGCTTTAGAAGTTTTGGAGATGGCATTAGATCCTTATACTCCTGCACAAGCAAGAGTTTCATTAATGGCTGCTCTAGCATATTTGATTATGCCATTTGATCTTTTCCCTGACTTTATGCCCTTAGTTGGTTTTAGTGATGATTTTGTAGCCCTCACAGCAGTACTCAGTATATGGAGCAAATACATGACTCCTTCAATAAGAGCAAGAGCAGAGAATAAGCTTAATAAGTTATTTCCTTTTTATTGAATGAGTAAATTATCTATACAGGAAGAAAAAAAACTCGTCTCCTTCATTAAAGATTTGTTAAAAACGCATGGATTTACCCAAAAAGACTTAGCAAATGAATTAAATATTAAATCAAGTAGAACCTCCGAGATTATTCTCAAAATGAAAGAATTATATAAAAAAGGCGGCATGTTCAGCATTGCAAAAAATCTTATAAAGATTGAACAAAATTGGTTAAACAATATCAAAAATGATTATTCAGAAACAAAACAAGCACCTCCATATAATCAATTAGACCTCGATTCGTTAGTAAATCAGATAAATCAAGATACAAGTGAATAAATATTTTCTAAATAATATTTTAAATATTATATTTTTATTTAAAAATAATATAACCTCTTTGAAATACCCTTTAAATAAATATCGTTTTAACTTCCAAATATGATAAATAATTAAATTATTAAAATAAAAATATTATGTATTTTCATTTAAATTAATTCTTTTCAATTAATAAACTTAAAATTACTAAATTTTTTCGTAAATCATATTTAAAATGCTTGAATCCATGGATAGATATCATAATTAATCCATATACCATTTTCCCAATATACATCCTCTTCAATAAGATCTTTCAACTCGTTTACATCATTAGCATTAAAAATCCCAAACAAATATTTGGTACATTTTGTTGGCCCTAATGTAACAAGAATATCGCGATCCTTTAAGTTTTTAAGTCTATTAAGATGTTGTTCACGAAATGGTTCCCTTTTAGAAATTGCATCTTCACAGTACCTTCCAAAAACTACAAACTTTTCCATTTTTAAATATAAATAATAGAATAAATACATACTCAATAATTGCATATATTACACTCAAATTGCTATGTTATTTAATACAACTTTCTTTAATTAATTATGCTAACTGGTAGCGATCTTCTTGCAAAAGTTAAAGAACTTGGTGATGTTAGCAAATCTGACCTTGTTCGCGCCTGTGGGTATGTTTCCACTAAGAAAAACGGAGGTGAACGCTTAAACTTTACTGCATTTTATGAAGCACTTTTAGAAGCAAAAGGGGTTAGTCTTGGTGATTCTGGAGTGGGGGGAATTGGGAAAGGTGGAAGAAAACTTAGTTATATAGCTACAGTTCAAGGCAATGGAAACCTTCTGATTGGTAAAGCATATACAGCACTTCTTGATTTAAAAGCAGGTGATGAATTTGAAATTAAGCTCGGAAGAAAACAAATCAGATTATTACCTACAGAAGAATCTTAAAAACAAAAATAAATTAAATATATAATTTTTAATTAATTTTCTATAATTGAATGTTTTTTTTAAAAATTATCTTGGTATTTATTTTTTTTGATCAGCAGCTAATCGCATTTCTTTACAAAATTCACCAACATGATCGACAACATCTTTTTCACTTGAATTAGAAATTCGTTTTACAAATGCACTCCCAATAATTACTCCATCTGCTCCCCACTCACGAACTTTATTAACATGTTCTGGAGTGGATATTCCAAAACCAACCGCAATTGGATTGTTATTAAGACCTTTTAATTTAGAAATAAGATTTTCTACTCTATTTTCCATTTTGTTTCTCTCACCAGTTACACCTGTAACACTTACTAAATAAGTAAAGCCTTTTGTATGATTTGATATTTGTTTCATTCTTTCAAAAGGAGTAGTTGGAGCTACCAATAAAATTAAGTCCATAAAATTGTTACTGACTATTTTAGAAAATTTATAAGCTTCCTCTAAAGGGAGATCAGGAATTATTAGTCCAGAAACGCCAGCATTAAATGCCATCTCACAAAACTTTTCAAAGCCAAAACTTAGTAATGGATTTAAGTAAGAAAAAAGGATGATGGGAATATTTAGTTTACCTTTTAAAGACTCTAAAAGTTTAATTACTTCTCTTAAGTTAGTACCTGACTTTAAGGCGCGAGACGCTGCCAATTGAATAACAGGTCCGTCTGCAAGTGGGTCACTGTAAGGGATACCTAATTCAATAAGGTCAGCTCCATTTTCTTGTAACTTTAATAAGATCTCAGACGTTTTTTCAATATTGGGATCTCCAGCCATTATGAAAGGCATTAAAGCTAATTTTTTATTTTTTTTTAACTCACAAAACGTCTCATCTACCTTAGATAAAGATTCATTTTGAGCATTTTGCGTTTCGTATTCTTTCATAATTTTTAGATATTTTTCTATGAAAAATTTATTGATTTTTCTCTAAATCTTCCATTAGTTTTTGCTGCTCTTCCTTTGACAATGAGTTGAATTTGGTTTCTAGTTTATCACTAACAACTTTTTCATACTCTTTTCTATAACGCTTCCTTTGTTCCATAAAAGTCATTTTCCCATTCACAACTCTATAAACATAAGATGTTACCCAAGTAATAACAATCAAAATCAAGATGCAACTTGAGAGGGTAGTGGCCGTAAAATTGTCTATATCAATTTGCGGTGCAAATTTATAACTTATTAATCCTATTAATGAAATAAATAAACCTATTTGTATAACTTTACCTTTAGTCAATTATTTACCCTTTACCACTTCCTTTTAGCCTGAGATTTAAAAATGGAGCAAATAAAATTAAACCTGGAAAGAAAAGAAATACAAGGCCATAAATTCCTAACCTTTCAAATTTGCCCATTATATTCCATCTATTATTCATCCAGTAAAATAGTAACAATGGAACAACCAATAAATAGGCAGAAATAATTCCCATATAAGCAATTAAAGTAGCGAATGAATTATTGAAAAAACTTTCCATTTTGATTTATGGTTGCTTAGTTAAAAAATAACAACTATTGGAAGTTATCGTTAGAACTAAAAATAAATAATTAAATAATGGGAGTGGGGGGACTTGAACCCCCACGAGCTAAATCGCTCGACGGATTTTAAGTCCGGCGCGTCTACCAATTCCGCCACACTCCCATATGGAATTTGCGCTATTCAATCGTAACCGAAAGCAACCCATTTAACCAAGAAAAATTGGAATATTTACACTTTTAATTGTCAGATTAAATCTCCTTTTTTTAATTAACTATCCCTTCTACGCACCATTGTAAAGTTTCACCCGCATGAAATGGTTTTATTTGTCCGACAATATTTTTTTCTTCAACAACATCAATAAATTCTTTAATTTTATTAGGTCTAGACACTAATTTTAATTTTTCTTTATTTGGGGGCAAATTATAAAAATTAGGGCCATTCAAACTTGCAAACTTTTCAAAATTATCTAGAGCATTCTCCTCTTCAAATACCGTTAAATAGCTTTCTATTGCTACTGGCGAATTAAAAATACCTGCACATCCACAAAAAGCCTTCCACTTCCTAAGATGTGGAGCAGAGTCAGTTCCCAAGAAAAAACATTTTTCTCCACTTGTTGCAGCTTTCCTTAAAGCGAGTCTATTATTTTCCCTCTTAGCAACTGGTAAGCAGTAAAAATCACTATTTAAGCCTCCAAAAAACATTGCATTTCTATTTATATGCAAATGATGTGGGGTGATAGTAGCTCCAATATTATTTTCATGAACAAAATTCACTGCATAAGAGGTAGTTATATGTTCTAAAACGATTTTTAATTTTGGAAATCTTTTAGTTATTTGAGAGAGTTCTTTATCTATAAATACTTCTTCTCTATCGAATACATCTACTTCAGAATCAGTCACTTCACCATGAATTAAAAGAGGCATTCCAGAATCTTGCATTAATTCAAAGATCTTATATAGATTTTCTATTTTCCTAACTCCATGACTGGAATTTGTTGTGGCATTAGCAGGATATAATTTTGCTGCGAAAAAAACATTATTTTTAAAACCATTTATTAGTTCCCCTTTATCGGTCTCATCTGTAAGATAAATTGTCATTAGTGGTTCAAACTTAGAACTTTCTGGTAACGCTTCAACAATAGATTTCTTATAAGAAATAGCGCTATTGATTGAAGTTATGGGACTTTTAGTATTTGGCATAACAATGGCTCTTCCAAAATATTCTGAAGTAAAATGAATTATATTTTTTAATACAAGACCTTCTCTTAAATGTAAATGCCAATCATCAGGTTTTATTATGGTTAAAGTCTTCAAAATTTTTTCTATTTAATCAATTTTAACAGCAAATTAAAATTGACAATAAATTATAGATATTCGAGGATAGTTATTAATCAATTATGAAAATTTTATTATCTAAATAAAAGCCTAAATATGAGTGATTTTTTGTTTCCAATAATAGAAATAGTTTTAGGCGTAGTTCTACTTTTTGCAGGAGGAGAGTTCTTTATTCAAGGAGCCATATTTTTATCTTTAATTTTAGGAATACCTCAAATAGTAATTGGTTTAACCATTGTTTCTCTTGGGACAAGCTCTCCTGAGTTATTGGTAAGTTTAAGTTCAATTGTAAAAGGCAGTGATTCGCTTGCGGCAAGCAATGTAATTGGAAGCAATATTTTTAATGTTCTCGTTGTTTTGGGTATAAGCTCATTGATAAAACCTCTTAAGGTAAAAAGCAGAATAGTCAGAAGAGATGTGCCTCTTTTAATGGCAATTTCTTGTGCAGTTTGGGCTATGTCATCTACAGGCTTATTAACATTGCAAGCAGGGGTATTTCTAATATTTTGTTTAATCTTAAATACAATATGGGAAATTAACACCATCAATGAGAAAGGAGAGGAGACAAAAGATGCTGAACCAGAAATAGAAGAATTTAAAGATAACTATAAAGGGAAGATTAATATTGTACTAAGGTTAATGTTGGGAATATTTCTTTTAAGCTTTGGTTCAAATATTTTAGTAAATGGTTCTCAATCGCTTGCTACTCTTTTGGGTGTAAATGAAATTGTTATTGGTTTAACTATTGTCGCAACTGGGACATCTTTACCAGAATTAGTAACTTCAATAATTGCTGCATTTAAAGGCAAAACAGATCTTGCGATTGGGAATGTAATAGGAAGCAATTTGCTCAATCAACTTCTAATCCTTGGAAGTTGTAGTATTTTTTCAGGATTTAAAGGTTTAGTAATTGAACAAAGCCTCATAAAAGTTGACTTACCTTTTATGGTTTTAACTACCTTTGCCTGCTTACCAATTTTCTGGAGCAAAGGGAAAATCACCAGAATTGAAGGATTTATTTTGCTTAATCTTTATATTTTCTACATTCTCGATAAGATACTTTTCTTGAATGATTTTTACTTCCTCTCTGAATTAAGAATAGGTTTATTTATTTACTTTGTATTACTTATAGTGTTTCTGATTGTCCAAGAAAAATTAAAATTTTCTAATTCATGATTTTATCCATACATAGTTACAAATTCTTCTGAGATAGTTGGGTGCAAAGCCATAGTAATATCAAATTCTTTTTTTGTTATACCTGCATTTAATGAAATTGATGCCATTTGAATAATCTCAGATGATGTTTCTCCAAACATATGACATCCTAGGACTTTGTCAGTTAGCTTATGAACTACAATTTTCAACATACATTTTGATTTATTTTTTTTAAAAGTATTAGACATGGGAGTAAATTTGCATTTGAAAATTTTTATATTTTTTTCAGAGTAAATCTCTTTAGCTCTTTTTTCACTTAAGCCAACTGTTGAAATTTCTGGAATAGTAAAAACGGCCTTAGGAATATATTCATAATTTACTTTTCTTTTTTGGTCATTAAAAAAATTATCCGAAAAAACTCTCCCTTGTTCTATTGCTACTGGAGTTAAGTTAGGTTTATTTATGATATCGCCAACTGCAAAAATGTTTGAGTTGCTTGTTTGATTAAGTTCATCAACATCTAAATATTGGCCGTCCATCTTTAGATTTAAAAAATCTAAATTTAAAGGCAAAAGATTTGGTTCTCTTCCTGTAGCAATAAGGATATTATTAGTTAGGAGTTTATCTCCAGAGTCTAGAGTAGATTCCAGATTACCACTTACTCTTTTGATAGACTTTAATTGAGTATTGGAGATCATATTAACTTCTGTAAAAGTTGGCGATTCTACTAGGCATGAAGAAAGATCCTCATCAAAACCATTAAGTAAATGTTGACCTCTAATTAATTGAGTTACTTCAGTACCTAAATTTCTAAAAATAGAAGCAAATTCACAAGCAATATATCCTCCTCCTACTATTAACATTGATTCAGGAAACTTTTCTAATTCAAAAATATCATCACTAGTCCATGCCAAATCTGCCCCAGGAATATTTAATTTCTTTGGTTTACCTCCTACTGAAAGAAGAATTTTTTTTGAACTTATTTTATTTCTAATTTTCTTCGTTTTTGGACAAATAATTTCTAATTCATTTTGAGTAGTAAATCTTCCTAAACCCTCAAAAACAGCTACATTCAATTTTTTTAAAGAATTTCTATGTAAATTGCTTAATCTAGAAACCTCCTCTCTAACATTATTCAATAAAATATTTGATTCAAAATTAATACCTCCATTGTTTAATCCATATCCTTCAGAAGAATCCATATTTTTTTTACTTTTAGCGGCATAAACCATCAATTTCTTGGGAACACATCCCCTTATCACACAAGTTCCTCCTATTTGATTTACTTCTATGATTGCGACTTTTGCTCCATAACTAGCCGCACGTTTAGCCGCCGCGAGTCCTCCAGATCCAGCTCCAACAACAATTAAATCAAATTCAAATTCCAAGACTTTTTTAAATCAATTACTATAACGTTAGTTTATAGCTTTAATTTAAATAATGAATGGGATTTTGACATGGGATGATTTAAATAAATTTGAAGTTGAAGATCTTGATAGAGTAAATGGTATAAATAATTCCTACTCAAATTTAAGGTTATTTCAGCATAGTGAAAAAGATGTATTAGTTACCCTCTACAGGGATAGGCATTCTTGGTGTCCTTACTGTCAGAAGATATGGTTATGGCTTGAATTTAAGAGAATTCCATACAGAGTCAAAAAGATAAATATGTTTTGCTACGGTCAAAAAGAAAGTTGGTTCCTTGAAAAAGTCAGATCGGGGAAATTACCTGCAATTGAATTTAAAGGGCAAGTTATTACTGAAAGCGATGATATTATTGCTTTTTTAGAAAATGAATTTGGAGCACTTGGATCTTTTTTAACATCTAGTCACCTTATCAAAATTCGAGAATTAGAAAGAGAAATTTTCAGATACTGGTGTAATTGGCTCTGCCGAAAAAGCTTAAATTTTATAGATAACTCTTTTAGAAAAAAAAGTTTTAAGGAATCCATTTCAAAACTAGATGAAATCTTAAGTAAATCAAAATCAGGGTTTCTTGATCCATCAGTATCTAATAAGGGTGATATAGAGCCTGGTGTTGGAGATATAATTTTTATTCCCTATATGGAGAGAATAAATGCTTCCCTGATTTATTATAAAGGGTTTAATTTAAGATCTAATTACCATCATGTAGATAAATGGCTTACACTTTTTGAAGGGACAAGTGCTTATAGAGGCACTCAAGGAGATTTTCATACTCACTCTCATGATTTACCTCCACAAATGGGTGGATGTTATAAAGAAAGCAATGAACAGCAGATTATTTTCTCTGAGCTTATAGATACTGGAAAGGGTCTAGGTAATTATGAATTAAATAAAAATTATGATTCAAAATATTTCGCTAAAATTGCTCTTAAAAGAGTGATAAAGCATAAAGACAATTTACTAAAAGTAAATCCATACAATAAAGAATCATTTGAGGAATCATTAAGATCAGCATTGACCCATATGATCACAGGTGAAGTAATAATCCCCAAAAAACAATCAGGAATCTCTCTAAAATACTTAAAAAATAGAATCTCAGTTCCAAGAGATATGCCAATTATTTCGGCAAGGTTATTAAGACAATCTTTAAATAAAATTGAATCCCTTAGTGAGATCAATGAGATAGATAAGATACCTTTCAGGCATAGATATGATCAAGATCCTAGAAATTTTGCTTCCAGTTAATGTTAAAACTATAAATTTTTTCTTGAATCTATTTGAAGTAAATCTCTTATTTTTTGAACTTGACTTGCAATATTTGGATCAATAGACAATTTTTTCTCAACTTGTTCGATAGCATACATAACTGTTGTATGATCTTTGCCACCAAACTCTTCTCCAATTCTTGGTAGGCTTAGATCCGTTCCATGTCGCATAAGATACATGCCTATTTGCCTAGCTTGACTTACTGGTTTTCTCCTACTTGAACTAATCAATTCGTCAGTAGAAACTTTAAAAAAATCTGACACTTTATTAATAACTTGCTTTGGAGTAACAACTACTCCTACACTATTCGGATCAAGCATTGGAGCAATTGATTGGACTGTCATTGGCAAGCCAGTTATTGATGCATACGCGACAGCTCTAGTAAATGCTCCTTCCAATTCTCGAATATTCGAAGTGAATCTTCCTGCTATAAATTGGATTAAATCTCTTGGGAGGCTCATCCTCTCTTGTTCTGCCTTTTTTTGAAGGATTGCTGTCCTCGTCTCAAGGTCAGGTGGTTGAATATCTGCGGTCATACCCATTGAGAACCTAGAAATTAATCTCTCTTGAATTCCCGACAATTGATTTGGAGGTCTATCACTTGCAATAACTATTTGACTTCCCGATTCGTGAAGAGCGTTAAAAGTATGAAAGAACTCTTCCTGTGTATACTCTTTGCCTTCTAAGAACTGTATATCGTCTATTAAAATCAAATCTACATTTCTATATTTGTCTCTAATAGCTGTCATTCCATCTCTTCGAATACCGCTAATAACATCATTAGTAAAAGTCTCTGTAGATACATATTTAACTTTTGCTTCTGGATCTATTTCTACTCGATAATGGCCTATTGCTTGCATTAAATGAGTTTTACCGAGACCTACTCCACCACAAATAAATAATGGATTAAATTCTCTTCCAGGTGATTCGGCTACTGCCAAAGCCGCGGCATGAGCCAACCTACTATTTGGACCTACGACAAATCTTTTAAAGTCATAGCGCAGATTAAGACCGTTGGGATTTTTGGATCGATTTTTTGAAGAAATATCTTGACTATTATGAGCAAATGATTTTGTTTTATGATTAACGATCTGTTCATCTAGGTTCTCTTTATTTGTTGAATCGCTGCTATTATTTGTTTCAGATTTAAAAACAACTTTTACATCATGGCCGCATATTTCTGTTGCAGCCTTTTCGATAGTTTTACAATAATTCTTTCTTAACCAATCACGGGAAAATGTATTTGGAGCAATTAAGGTTAATAAACCATTCTCAAAACAATTAAATCTAGCAGGCCTTATCCATGTCTCAAAAGAAGGCTTACTTAAAGTTTTTTGAAGTGATTGTTGAACTTCCGCCCAAATAGGATTAATTGCTTGCAAAATTTTATTCTCTAAATTATTAATCTAGTTGTATTAATCTAGTTGGAATTTGATAATTGGCCATTAGGAAATCACAAGATCACGACAAATTTAAAATTACTTAACAAAGCATCATATAAATTTTTGAAATTTTTATTTTTTTTAGGAATATAATTAATTTAAATCGCATAAGATTATTGGATAAAGCATTACTTATTATCATGGCAAAATGGCATGGTTTTGGAAGATGCAAAACAAGATTATCCAAAGATATAGGTAAAAGTAATTCTGCAAAGGTTCAAAGTGTAATGACCAAACACACTATTTCAGTCGCAAAATTTCTCCAAGAAAATAAACTAATTGATATTTCTGTTGCTATATCTGGTTTAGGGGTAAGTAACTGTAGAAGATGGACTAGAGAATTAGGCATAAAAAAATTTAATTTACAGGGGAAAGGCTGCTTGGGAGAAAAAATGAAGCGGCAAATAGTTATCAACAAAAAATTTTGTGCAAGACATAAGATCAAAAATGTTATTTTTATTGGTACTGACCTTCCAGATTTATGCCATCAAGATTTATTGAATACTCTAAAAGAGCTCCAACAATATGATCTTATTTTAGGGCCATCTAATGATGGAGGATATTGGCTTATTGGTTTATCAGAGAAAATGATGTCATCACATATATATTTACCTTTTGTCAACATAAAGTGGGGGACAGAAAATGTTCTCCAAAATACAATTGATAATTTTGCTTATACAAAATTAAAATATAAGTTTTTAGATAAAAAAATAGATATAGATACAATTATTGATATTGAAAATAGAAAGTAATCGACTTGTCTAAAATCTCAATTATCATTCCAACATTTAATGAAGCTAATAATTTGCCATTATTGCTTTCAGACTTGTCAAGTATTCAGAAAGAGGGCGAAATCATAATTATTGATTGTGGAAGTAAAGATAAAACTATTGATATAGCAAATATATATGGAGCAAAAGTATATATATCCAAAGAAAGGAATCGAGGTTTGCAATTAGATATTGGAGCTAAAAATTCAAAAGGAGAGTGGCTCATTTTTTTACATGCAGACACAAGATTAACTAATGATTGGTATAAAAAAATAAATTCATTTTTAAAGGGAAACAAAAATAGTATTTACTATTTTAAATTCAAAATTAATAACAAAAAGATAATTTATAGAGTCCTCGAAATTCTCGTGAATTGTAGAAGTAGATTTTTTAAACAACCGTATGGTGATCAAGGTTTAATAATTCATAGAACTACCTACTTTAAGAATAATGGTTTTAAAAAAATACCTTTGATGGAAGATATAGATTTTATAAGGAGATTAAACAAAAAAAATTATTTAAAGCAATTAAATTTACCTATTTTTATAAGTTCAAGGAAATGGGAAAGAACTAATATTTTTTCCCAAGCAATCAAGAACTGGCACTTTAGAAGAAGATGGTTAAAAGGTGAATCGTTAAAATCTATATATTCCGATTACTACAAAAAATGATTAATTTGCATACCAAAAAGCGCATTTAGAGCCTCTAGGTTCTAATATCCAACCTTGTCTTTTGTAAAATGAAACTACTTCAGCATCAGCAAAAAGGGTTACTTTAGAAATTCCAATATTTTTCAATTCTTTTAGTACATATCTCATTAACTCTTTCCCCAGTCCAAGTCCTTGATAGACAGGGTTAATAGCCACATCCCAAACTGTTGCTTCTAGAATTCCATCTCCAGTGCATCTTGCAAATCCTACTAGTCTGGGGAATTTATCATCATGACGCCATAACCCAACCACCAAAATACTGAAATCTAAAGCTCTTTTTACCCTCCTTATAGGTCTTCTGCTCCAACCAACAGTTTGTAAAAGTTGATCTAGTTCTATTAGATCTAAATCTTTATTTTTACTACATATAAATATTTCTTCTTTATTTATTTGAGCGAACTCATAAGAATTTAAACCGTAGAGATTTATCAGCTCATCCCTTGATATAGTGTTTGATTTTTTTATTAACGAGCCTTGGTTTCTAAAAATCATTAAAAATTGACCAATCCTTTTTGTTGAAGCTCAGAGAGCTGAAAATATAAACCCTTTTTCAATCTCAATTCACTATGTGTTCCCTCTTCAATTAATGATCCCCCTTTTAAGACTAAAATCTTATCAGAACTTTCAATAGTTGCTAATCTGTGAGCTATTACTAATGCTGTTCTTTTTGACAGAATTCTCTCAAGATCTTTCTGCAAAGTAGCCTCTGTAGAGGGATCCATAAACGCTGTTGCTTCGTCCATTATTAAAACAACAGGATTTCTAATCGCTACTCGAGCTACTGAAAGAAGTTGTCTCTCTCCAGAAGAGAGATTTCCCCCTCTTTCTCTTAGCACGGTGTTCAAGCCTTCTGGTAATTTTTTTAACAAATTATCTAACCCTAATTCGTTACAAAGATTTTCTAATTCAAGATTGTCTAAATTTGAATTAAGTTTTAAATTATCTGCGACATTTCCACTAAAGATAAAAGTATCTTGCAAAACTACACCCAACATATTTCTAAGCGTTGCAATAGGAATATCTTTGATATCTAAATCGTCGATTAAAATTTGACCTGATTGAGGCTCATACAATCTACATAATAGTCTTATTATGGTTGTCTTACCTGAACCAGTTGGCCCTACAAAAGCAACATGCTCGCCTGGATTGATCTTGAATGATAAATTCTTTATGATATGCTCTCCTTCGTTGTAGAAAAAATTAACATTCTTGAACTCAATTTTGCCCTTAAATTTTTTATTTACATTTTTAGCATTTTCTAAAAAATGTTTTGCAGAAGTAGAGTCCTTAATCTGTATTTCTTGATCCAATAATTCGTTTATTCTCTCTACAGCTGTTAAACCTCCTTGTATTTGAGTAAATCTCTCTGCAAGCTGCCTCAGAGGTTCAAAAAGTCTTTGAGAATATAATATAAAAGTTGTTAATGTTCCTAAACCAATATTTCCAGAAGTAACAAGATAACCTCCTACTGCCAAAACCAAGGAAACTGCAGCAAGAGAAATCCATTCTATAAATGCCGAAATACTACTGTCATAAAATATTGTTCCATTAACTGCTTTCTTATAAGCAGTTCCAGTTTTGGAAAATTTCTTACTATTAAAAGCTTCTCTTCTGAACATCTGAACGACTTCTAAACCTTGAAGATTCTCTTGAAAATCAGAGTTGAGTTGAGACAATTCTTCCCTTACTTGATAATTAGCTCTTCTATAACGTTTTTGAAGCCAAATAATAAAATAGGAAACTGGGATTTGAGTCAAAAGTAATAAAATTGCAAGCCCTCGATCGATTGACAGCATTGTCAAAGAAATTACTATCAGACTGACGAAGTCAGCAATGACTCCAACTGCACCACTACCAAAAACCTCTGCTAAAGCATCAACATCATTTGTTAATCTCGTTAATAATTTCCCAACAGGCATTTTGTCGTGATACTTAAGAGATAAAGATATTGAATGATCAAAAAGTTCTCTTCTTATTCTTGCAGTCAAACGTTGTCCCACTGCTTGGATATTGTAAGTTTGGTATCCCTGCAGAACTAATCTGAATAATACAGTTATAAATAAAGTTAAGATTATGGCATTTATTGACTGCCCAAAGAAAGTTTTACTTAACCAAACATCTGTAGTTTCGTTTTTAAGAATAGTAATTGCTTGACCAACTAATAATGGTTGAATAGCTCCAGAGAAAGAAACAGGCAACAAAACTATCAAGATTAGATATATTGTTTTTTTATCTCTAGTTAAATATTTACCTAACTTTTTAATCCTTCTTAAATCTTTAAAAAACATTTAGCTAATCTTCTATAAAGCATTAGTTGATTCTATTGATAAAATAGTATCTCTGAGATGATTATCATCTAACCTCATAGATAAAGGATTTCCAATTAGTCTTGCAGTCGAGTAATAAAGATCATCTATTTTAATTAAACCATTCTCTTTAAGAGTCTTTCCGGTTGCCACCAAATCAACTATTGCCTCTGCCATACCTGTAATAGGACCAAGCTCGACTGATCCTGTCAAATGAACTATTTCTACAGGAATATTTAATTCTTCAAAATAAAATCTTGCTGTTTTTATAAATTTACTTGCTACTTTACAATTCGCCGGAAGATCAGTTGGTTTTGAATAATTGCTATTTTTCTTAACCGCCAACGACATATGACAACCACCAAATCCTAAATCTAATAACTTTGCAACTTTTAATTCAGATTCTCGTAAAACGTCATACCCAACAATACCCAAATCAGCCTGCCCATAACTTACATAAACAGGCACATCTCCATTTCTTACTAATAAAGCTTTTGCCCGTTTGCAATTTGATTCAAAGGTTAATGATCTATTATTTTCGTCTAACGCATCTGAGAAATCTAACCCAGCTCTTTTAAAAGTTGAAATTGAATCTTTTAACAGAGCTCCTTTTGGTAAAGCTATAGTAAACATAGATCAATTTCTTCCAAGGATTCTTCATTCTAAGTTAACAATGGAATTTAATAAAGCTCGAAATATAATCGGACTTAGAGTTTTAAGTGATAACGTCATTTGGTTGTTGGTAAAAGATAAATCCGTTGTGGTTGTAGATCCAGCTGTTCACGAACCAGTTATTAGATACATAAATGAAAACAATTTTCACTTAGAAGCTATTTTGCAAACTCATCATCATTCAGATCATATTGGAGGGACGAAGTCTCTTATTGAAGGATGGCCAAATGTAAAAGTGATTGCCTCTTCCAAAGAAAAAAAGCGAATACCTTTTCAAAATGTATCTGTAGAGGATGGAGAAACTTTGAGTATTTTAGGTGAAGATGTAAAAATAATTGAAGTATTAGGACATACAAGCTCACATATTGCCTTCTTTTTGAATGGAGAAAATCCTGTTCTTTTTATTGGTGACACATTATTTTCTGGAGGCTGTGGAAGAATTTTTGAGGGAACTTATCAACAAATGTATTCTTCACTGGAAAGAATCAAATCTTTACCAAAAAATACTCTCATATATTGTGCACATGAATATACAAAGGGGAATATATTGTGGGCATTGAATCTCAAGCCAAAAGATCAAGATATAAAAAATAAACTTTTGGAAGTTGAAAAAAAACTTTCTCTTAATGAATTGACAATTCCATTTTTACTTGATGAAGAGATGAAAATAAACCTTTTCTTGAGAGCAAAAAATTTAGAAGAATTTACTTTTTTAAGAGCAAATAAAGATTTATGGGTTTAAATAGATAGGTATCTTCTTAAACAAATGTCTCCCAAACAAGTAATTAAAACATCAAATGCTCCAGATCCAGTAGGACCTTATAATCAAGCAATAAAAGCTGGGAATTTTATCTATTGTTCTGGTCAAATTGCTATAAACCCAGCTTTAAATGAAATAACATGTTTAGGTGATATAGAGAAGGAAACTATTCAAGTTTTAAAAAATCTCGCAGAAGTTCTTAAAGCTGGTGGAGCAAACATAGAGGATGTAATAAAAACAACTATTTACTTAACGGACTTAAGTAATTTTCAAATTGTCAATAGAATATATAGTGATTTTTTTAATATTGAGAATCCTCCCGCAAGGGCCTGTGTGGAAGTTTCATCTCTACCAAAAGGAGTTTTAGTTGAAATAGATTGCGTCGCATTTCTAGATTAATTTCTAATTATTGAGAAATTTGAAATATCAACCAATTGTGCACCATAGTTATATAGATTATTAATTGATAATTCATCTTTGATCTATGTCAGCAGCAAAGCTTAATATAGATGAACTAGAAGCAGGTTATCCTTTATTTTGCAAAGCTCTTAGACTATTAATTTTAAAAGGAAACTCTGTTAAAGATATTGAAAAGACAGTGTGTTGGAGTCATCTTGAAACTTTAAATAGATGTCTGCCTGGTAGATATAAAGCACCAACTTATTTAATGGCTTTAATCAAAAGAGATATTTCAAAGCCAAATAATTATTAATAAGTACTAATCTTCTAAATAAAATTTATCAATATCTATTGAAAAGTCTTTCTCCTTCTCTGATATTTCTTTATTGTCTAAAAATATTGAAAGACTAACAAAATTCTTCCCGAAGCTGATATTTGGATAGATATCCCTTTCTTTACATAATTTCTCAATTTCCCCCATGAATTTACTAATTTTTGAGTATTGATCAAATTCAAATCTTTTTTCTATCCTAAAAGGTGATTCTCTTTCTTTCCACATTACATTCTTTATTTAATACTAATTACAATATACCTTCAACAAGGTTTCTCAATAAATTTTTGAAGATAAAATATTTAGTCACTCTCCCAATAATCAATAATACCGCCAATTGTTAAATCGGTTTGAACTTCTGGATTAGGGCATGCAAATCTAGCGGCAGAGCCACTAGAAGTAAAAACCCAGTTACCTTCTCTAGCTCCAACAGGATCAACAGCAACTAATCTCTTTCCTTTATTATTTTCTAAAATTCGTAAATTCATATGACCTAAGCCAGCGACTCTTTGAGTGCACACCATCCTTCCTAATACCTTCATAATTTCCACAATTTACATCCTCCTTTTTAAGACTTGTCAGGATCCCAATGATCAATTATTCCAACAATAGTTAAATCGCTTGGATAAGATTTACTTCCCGCTGCTTCCCTAGCAGCAGAACTTCCAACACAAATAACCCAATCTCCTGGCTTACAGCCAACAGCATCAACTGCAACTTTATTAGAAGAACCATCTAATACAACCTGCAGATGTTTATGTTCAAAACCAGGAATCCTATTGGTAGAAACAAGTGGTTTTACAACCTTGCAAATTAACATAATTAGTGAGCCTCCTCTGTTTTTTTATCTAAAGACATTCCAATAATTTGGGCGGAATGAATGTTGTCCCTATCTCTAATAGTAGAGCAAGTATGTAACAAACCTTGATCAACTAAATTTTTATATCTAATTGATATCGCATTATTAACTCTTTCACAATCATTTATTGCCCTCTCTTTTGCTCCGGGAACTTTTCCAGAGTAATCAAATCTTATAACTACCGGAATAGGTAAATCTTGAGAAACATTTAATCCAGTAAAAATCTTCACTCCTACATCTAAATCTGGAGCACCTTCTTCGACTGTATCTAAATGAGCAAAATAAGTTAAATTCCTGAGATGTACTTCTTTGAAACCTATACCTACTCCAATAAACCTCTCTGCATGTCCAATATCTTCATAAGAACCATTATGAAAACTCTTAACATAATCAATTTGAGAAATATTATTAACAATTAATCTATACATAAATTTTTCCAGTCCACTGAGTTTATCTTTTGAAGATTGCTTAGAGATTGTCTGGCAAATTTCTCTCTCCGCATCCTCTTTTGAAAAATTTTTTGTTGAATTATAAATTTCTAATGTAGAAATGGTTTTTTCTAAATCTATACCACCATCGCTAGTTGATAAATGTATTTTTAATGAATCAGTGTCTGTATCAAGTCCAATTAACATTAAATCCACAGAAGCTCCGCAGCAAAAGCTATTCTCTACAGCCTCTTTGAAAGCATATAATTTATTTCTACCTTCTGCTGCAGCTAACTCGTCATTACTCCCATGAGCTGCGCATCCCTGATGCAAAGGATCTACTGAACTGAAATGATAAGTTACAACTTTTAAGTACCTAGTATCTTTATGAGCTTCATTAGGAACATTCTCTCTATATCTTTTATGTTCAGTTTTTACCCATCGATTAACGGTATTTTCAATATCAAACAGTGCTCCAGCATGAGATCTTCTTCTTACTGAACTAAAAGGTATTCTCATTACATAAGCAACTGAATGAGCTAATCTTCCATCTGAACAAGGAGTTATATCAAGTAAATGTATTCCACAATCTAAAAGAAATTTTTCAAAGTCTTCAGCATCCCTACTTCCAGCAGCACCTTCAAGTGGATCATTGTTAAAAAAATTGTCGCTAAGTTTATCATGCTGTTTGAAAGCACACCATGCATATAAAGCCCTCATATCAAGAGGTTTAACCCAAGATTTATCTAATACATGAAGAGGTAAATCTATTCCCAAATTTTTTCTTGATATTTTCTGAGCCTTATTTATAAAATCTTCGTGATGTTGGATTCGAGCAATTTCCTTGAGAGTTGGAACAATTTCGTCAAAATCACTTTTTATTTTGCTTTCATACCTAAATAGATTTTCATTTTGAATATTATTGGTTAATTTATGAGACTTTCCAGAATTTCGTAAATTTGATTCTTTAGTTTGTAGATGGATATTTTCAGTAAAAGTTTTCATTGGAGCGGTTGGCCCCAATGTGAAGTTCTTGGCTTTAGCCAGTCCTCTTAAAGGCATTATTTAGTTAACCTCTTGCACCACCTGAAAAGGTAACAAGTTGTCCTTCACGAGTATTTCCACTAGATCCAGTTATCAAGAAATCTGGTTTTTCTGTTTCTTCATTTCTTTTAACTTCCATAGGGGGCATTGCACTCATGAATCCCGCTCTTGATGGATTTCGCTTTCTAGAAGAAGCTCCCTCTGTGCCTGTTACCTTATCACCGCGATCCCAATCATCACCAGTTACGTTTCCCACTGATTGTCCTTCTCCAGTAATCCTTGAAGCGACTCTTTTTTCTGGTGTCTTTGCAGCACGGTCTGCCTCTTCAATTTCCATTTTTTGTTTATAAGTAATATTTTTATTCGGTTCAAATCTAAATTTTTCAGTGCCAGTGACCTTATCAACTGCCATATCAAAAGGTCCTGTTACCTTAGAACCATTTTCATATTCATTACCCGTAACACCTTGAGTATTTTTTTCAGAATATTTTTCTCTTGATGGTGACTTAACTGAGAATTCATTCCAAGAGTTACCTGCTGACTTTTCAGGATTCGCATAAGCATTATCATGTGGAGGATTATCACAAGCTTGTGAGAACTGATCTCCACCAACATAAGGAGTCCCTGTTAGGTTTTTACAAGCACCTTTCTTAGCACCTGTCATTACTCCTCCAATTCCTGGTTGTTGTCCTGTAAGTCTGGCATTTGAATTATTTCCAGAATTAACTGTCGATCGGGATTTCATATCTTCAGAAATCTCGGTACTACAATTATCATTAATCTGATCTAAGCCTGCGTATGGTGTTCCTGTTAGCACTTTGCATGAACCTGGTTCATCTCCAGTTACTATTTTTGATCTTCCTGTCATAGTCCCACTTATTAAATTTGACTTTGAAGAAAGGCTTAAACCTACTTTTCTAGCTTCTGGTTTTGGTTTTGAGCCGCAGAACTTCTCATATTGTTGAGATCCTATATACTCATCGCCAGTTACATTCTTGCAACTCCCATGTTCATTGCCTGTCATATGATCTGATCTTCCTACACCTGTACCAGTTACATTATTCCCATTAAGAGTGTTGTAACTGCCTACTTTTTCAAATGATTTACCTTTTGGATTTGGCTCTGAGCCAAGATATTGATCACCAGTTAACTGATGTCCAGAACCTGATTCATCTCCAGTAACAAGAGTTGATCTACCTGGAAGTGATCCAGATACTTTTAATCCATCAGTTGTAGTACTGTGTTTAACCTTTGAAGGATTTTTTGGAACATCACCACAATACTTCTGTAATTGATTAGCAGATACATATTCAGTACCTGTAAGGTTTTTACAAGTCCCTGGCTCATCGCCTGTGACCCTCTCAGATCTACCGACTTCATTTCCGGTTACTTTATTACCTGATGTTGTAGAGGTAACAGTAGATCTAAGTGGTTGTTTATAACTTGGTCTATCTTGACAAAAATGGTCAACTACTTCTGCTCCCATATATTGCGTACCAGTGACAGTTCTGCATGTACTTGCTTCATTACCCGTAGTTTTTACAGATCTATTAGCTTGAGTTCCAGTAACTATTTGACCTGAATCAGTTTCACTTTTACCAACTTTCCAGCTGGCATCTGCAATATTTTGTTTGGCTCCATTTTTATTTGGACCACATGGTCTACATTTACCATTACCCTTTTTGCCTGTAGCACCAGTTTTACTTCTTAGCTCTCTCACTCTCTGAGAAATTTCTCTACTACTTAAATCTGGGTCTCCCCTTCTAGCTAAAGAAGCTGCACTGGTATTTTGTTTAGTTGCTGATTTACCATGCTTAGATTGAGCTTCTCTTCTCGCTAAAACAATATCTCTACTTGTATTAGTAATAGGCTTTCTCTTCTGATTAATTCTTCTTTTAACGTTTGGTTTTGATGTTTTAATTTCTGTATTATGTGAGTTTTGAACTTCCTGATTTTTACTTGTGGAAGTTTTAACTGTGTTTACAGGACTTTCTTTTTTAACATCAGTACGGGTTCTATCGGACGAAGTTATAGCTGATTTCCCATGGGTAGACATTGCTTTTCTTCTCTCTATTACTAAATCTTTACTAGATAAAGTTGTTGAAGAATTTCTGTTTACCTGAGTTTTTGGGATATGTTTTGTAGCTGGTTTAGAAATATTATGATTATTAGGAGAAGACTGAGTCCCAGAAATCTGTATATCTTGAGAAGATCGAACTCTATCTTTAGTAGTTGAAGAATAAGCAGCAGCTTTTTTACCGCTATCACTCATCGCCTTTCTTCTTTCTAGTGCAATCTCTCTACTGGTTTTTTTTGACATAATCTTCAAATGTGAAACTCTTTTGAAAAAACTTTCTCCAAAAATATTTTTTGGAGAAAGATATTTACTACATAAAAGTAGATTTAACGTCCTTGGAAAACTACAAAAGCTGTTCCTTGGCTTTGAGTGTAAGCATCGTATCCGATAATTCTTACATGATGATCAGGGTATGCTCTATGACATGCCTCTAATTCACTTACAACCAAGTTAAGGTCTTTTTCCCCAAAGAATGGGAGCTTCCAATAAGACCAATAAGTTTGCATACTTCCACTAGGATGAACATGCTCAATAACAGGACTCCAGCCTTGAGCAATTATGTATGCAATTTGATCGTATATTTCCTCCTGGGTCATCGGTGGTAAGAAACCGAATGTTTCCAGGGTTGCAACTGTTTGATAGTCGCCTACTGTGCTCTGGAAAGGCATAATTAATTTAAATGTGAATGAAATTACTCGTAATAAAACGAGATTTGTGGAAGTTTGAGGAGAAGAATCTCCTCAATTTTTGAAATCTGGTTTAACCTTGAACGTCTAGTTTGTCGACGGTATCAAATTCAAACTTAATTTCCTTCCAAGTTTCAAGAGCGATTGCTAATTCAGGACTGTGTTTAGCAGCTTCCATAAGAATGTCTCTACTCTCTTTTTCGATTTCGCGACCAGCGTTACGTGCTTTTACGCAAGCTTCTAAAGCAACTCTGTTGGCTGCAGCTCCAGCAGCTGAACCCCATGGATGACCATGTGTTCCTCCACCAAACTGAAGACAAGAATCATCTCCAAAAATCGCTAGTAGTGCAGGCATATGCCATACGTGAATACCACCTGATGCGACAGCAAATACTCCTGGCATTGAACCCCAATCTTGATCAAAGAAGTTACCTCTTGATCTATCTTCGGGAACAAATGACTCTCTTAAGTTGTCAATGTAACCAAGAGTTGTTTGACGATCACCTTCTAGTTTTCCAACAACAGTTCCAGTATGTAATTGATCGCCTCCGGAGAGTCTCAAACATTTTGCTAGAACTCTGAAATGGATTCCGTGTTTTGGATGTCTATCAATAACAGCATGCATCGCTCTATGAATATGTAGAAGCATGCCATTTTTACGACACCAGTTTGCTAATCCAGTATTTGCAGTAAAACCGCCAGTTATATAATCATGCATGATGATTGGCATATCTAGCTCTTTTGCAAACTCAGCTCTTTCGTAAAGTTCTTCTGGAGTGTTGGCCGTACAGTTTAGGTAGTGACCTTTAACTTCGCCAGTTTCCTGCTGAGCAAGCTTAACTGCCTCTGCAACAAACTCAAATCTTTCTCTCCAACGTTGGAATGGCTGAGAGTTTATATTCTCGTCATCCTTCGTTAAATCGAGACCACCTCTAAGACACTCATATACAACTCGACCATAGTTTTTACCAGATAATCCTAATTTAGGTTTAATGGTACAACCAAGAAGAGGTCTTCCATATTTGTTCAGACGATCTCTTTCAACTACGATTCCATTTGGTGGACCGCCACAAGTTTTGATGAAAGCGATTGGGAATCTAATATCTTCGAGACGTAGGTGTCTTAGAGCTTTAAATCCAAAAACGTTTCCTACTAAAGATGTTAATACGTTTGTAATAGAACCTTCTTCAAAAAGATCTAAAGGATATGCAATAAAAGCATAAAAAGCTTCAGGGTCTCCTGGAACGTCTTCTATTCGATAACAACGTCCTTTATAAAATTCTAAATCTGTAAGTAACTCGGACCAAACTGTTGACCAAGTACCTGTTGAAGATTCAGCGGCAACAGCTGCTGCAACTTCTTCTCTGGGAACACCTTCTTGACCTGTACATTTGAAACAGGCTAGTAAATCGGTGTCTAGGGGTACATATTCTGGAGTCCAGTAGGTATCTCTGTACTCCTTTACCCCTGCATCATACTTCTTACTCATAAGGATAAATTTAGGTCTGTGTAGGGAAAATAATTATTGTGCAAAATTTATAAATTTTGCTTTATTTATTAGTCCTTTTGACCAAGAAATTCACCGTTACCAAGAGCAGGTTCAACTTCTCTATGAGGACGAGCAATAATGTGAGCTGCAACTAAACCGTCACCAACTCTCTCACAAGCATCAGCACCAGCTCTTACAGCTGCGTTAACTGCTCCTGTTTCTCCTCTAACTAAAACTGTGACATAACCGCCACCAACGAATTCACGACCAATAAGGCGAACTTCTGCAGCCTTTGTCATTGCGTCTGCTGCTTCGATTGCAGGTACAAGTCCGCGTGTCTCGATCATGCCGAGAGCGATACCCATTGTTTCTGTAGCCATTGTCTACTAATTACTAAATGTGGAATGTTCAATTCGAAGAATGCTCCATTAAGTACATATAAGTCAAGCGTTTTCGATAAAATCTCCATTAATGTTTTTTTTATCATTCATAAGTTAAACTTATCACCCTTGGTACTATTGATATGTCAATACTTATGCAAATTAGTTAGTGCATCAAAACATACTGTTGTGTTAAGAAAAAATTTACATTATGTTATTTGCGTACGAGGCAGGCCCTGTCTACTCAGGTGTGGAATGTTCAACCTTTCCTGTCTCCGTATCTAGCTTTGAAGTAAGATAATATCCTCAATAAATTTATTTATTATTTTGAACCATCCAGTCCTAACTATTGCGAGTGGCAATCAAAGAAAAGTATCAGAAATTTCAGAGATGCTGGATGTTTTGTCTTTAAGGGTGCAGAAGCAACCAGAATATTTAAATGTCGAAGAGACTGGAGACACATATTTTGAGAATGCACTTTTAAAAGCAAAGGCAGCTTCTTTAGAGACAAAAACTTGGGCATTAGCTGACGATTCAGGCCTTGAAGTAGATGTTTTAGATGGTCGACCAGGCATATATTCTGCTCGATATGCCAAAAACAACGCTGAAAAAATTAAAAAATTAATTAATGAACTTTCTGACAGTCCTTACAGGAGCGCGAGATTTATAAGTTGTATGGTTTTATGTGATCCCTCAGGAAACTTAGTGAAGGATACAACTGGAATATGCTGGGGAGAAATTCTTAAGACTCCAAAATATCCAAATGGGGAGTTCGAATCTGTTTTTTGGGTAAAAGAAGCCAACTCTGTTTATGGAGAGCTATCACAATCACAACTAAGTAAGTTAGGAAGCAGGGGTAAAGCAGCCAGAATTATGTCACCTTTCCTCAAAAAAGAAATTGGTTTAAATTAAAAAAATCTCAATAATTTGAAATTTCATCAATTGCTCTTATAGCAGCAGCTGCTGCTTCTTCTACATCTCCTTCTTTCCCAGCGAGAGTTAATCTACCAAAAGCGCCAACTGCCTTTACATCTACAACAGTTATATTTGATGCTTTTTCTGCTTCATTTGCTGCTTTTAAGACATACCCAGCCGGTTCAGTTTCTAATATAAACATGCTCATTCCAGATTGAATCATTGATCCACTTCTGTTTTGTCTATTTATTAGAACAGCATGATCTGGAGTAATAGCTCGAATAACTTCTGTCCAACTTGTTGAAGGTTTGGTTCTTTTTCTAACTTCACTTCCTATAGCATCTAGAACAACATCCCCAGAATGTAAAACAGTACTTTGATCTTTATGATAGAGAGCAAGAGAGCCAAATGCTCTTTCAACAATCATCTGACCAAGTCTTACATTACTTGCTTTTAAGGCAATATCGGTGACTCTATGAACGGCCATCCCTGGTGAAACTTCCATCCAAAGGCATGAATCTCCAGGTATAGGTAAAAAACCCCTACTAACCGTCCCCATATATGCAGCTAATTGAGGTTGAAGAGAATCTAAAAAAACATATGTTCTCAACTCAATTTGCTCAACTTGACTTGCTTGTCTGGATACCAAAGACTTTTCTGAGTCAGTTGTAATAAAACAGCTTGCACCACTGGCCTGAGATTGCACCTCAGATCCTGTGACAAGGGAACTTCCTTTTTTTCGTTCCCCTCTGTTTAAACTAGAAGTTGGTTCCATTCACGCGACTATAACGGATAATGGTTCATTTTTTCTATTAAATTTACTTGCATGCTTCCAACAAAACGATAACTTCAAGTAAAAGATATGCATTTTTATGGGAACTTCTCAAAAAAAAGAACCAAAAGTTTCTGGTACTGAAAAGGAATTAACTCCTGATCAAACTCTTGGATTAGTTAGCCTTAGTTTGATGCAAAAACTATCTCAGAAAGACCCATCTTTTAGTTGGTTAGAAGAAGATAAAATTGAAAAAGTAAATCTTAAAAACCTTAGAGATAGATTGGAATTAACCCAATTAGCTATAAATACTGGAGCACCTTTAACCACTTCAGAAGTGACAGCTTTAATTGGGGCAAAGCCCGGGAAATCTAAGTTGGAAAGAGCAGGATTATTAGCAACTAAAATAGCTAGAAATGTGTGGAAGCTTTCAAAAATAAGTCAAGGAAATTCCTTCTACAGAAATTAAAATAAGCCCCAAAAGTTTTTTTTCATAATTCCCATTTAAGTATTTAAACATTCATATAAGTTTTTTAAATGTGTTCATTTTGTAAGAGAACTTATTAATTACTTTCTTAAATTAAAAAGTGTATGCAAGCTTGAACTATAAGCTCTTGAAAATTTTTAATGAGTAAAGTTGAATTTAATAAGGAAACTGGCCCCAGGGAAGTTTTTTGTGGGTTAACTTCAATAGTTTGGCTACACAGAAGAATGCCAGATGCATTTTTTCTAGTTGTAGGCTCAAGGACATGTGCTCATTTAATTCAAAGCGCTGCTGGAGTTATGATTTTTGCTGAACCAAGATTTGGGACAGCTATTCTTGAAGAAAAAGATCTTGCTGGTCTTGCTGACGCTCATGAAGAATTAGATCGAGTGGTAAATGATCTTATTGCGAGAAGACCAGAAATAAAAACTCTTTTTCTAGTTGGATCTTGTCCAAGTGAGGTAATCAAATTAGATCTTGCCACTGTCGCCGAGAAATTAAATAAAAGATTTTTAGGTCAAGTGCGATTCGTTAATTACTCTGGCAGTGGGATAGAAACAACTTTTACCCAAGGAGAGGATGGCGCCTTAAAAGCTTTAATTCCATTAATGGAGTCATCAGATGAGGAGAAATTATTATTAGTTGGGACTCTTGCAAATAATGTAGAGGATAGGTTTAGAAAGATTTTTAGAAATTTAGGAATTTCAAATATTGAGAGCTTCCCACCCCGTCAATCAACAGAATTACCAAAGATTGGCAAAAATACAAAAGTTTTATTAACTCAGCCTTATTTAAGTGATACCGTTCGAGACCTAAAACATCGTGGTTGTGAAATAATTTCAGCTCCATTTCCTCTTGGTATCGAAGGAAGTACTGAATGGTTTTTAGCTGCAGCGAAAGCTTTCAAAATTAGTGAACTTAAAGTTCATGAAATTATTTCACCTTTAATTAATAGAGCAAAACTTGCTCTTGAATCTCACAAAGAAATACTTAAGGGGAAAAGATTATTTCTTCTTCCTGAATCGCAACTGGAGATATCTTTGGCAAGATTTTTGCATAATGAATGCGAAATGGATCTTATAGAGGTAGGCACTCCTTACCTAAATAAAGATTTAATGAAAGAGGAGATTAATTTATTACCTAATAATACAAAAATTGTCGAAGGTCAACATGTAGAAAAACAATTAGATCGAGTGAGAGAATCTAATCCAGACTTAGTAGTTTGTGGAATGGGTTTAGCTAACCCTCTTGAGGCTGAGGGGATTAGTACTAAATGGTCAATAGAAATGGTATTCAGTCCAATTCATGGAATTGATCAAGCTGCAGATTTGGCTGGTCTCTTCTCCAAGCCTTTAAAAAGAAATCAAATACTAACTTCAAAAACTTTAGTTACTCATTAAAACTATGGAATTAACTCTTTGGACATATGAAGGACCACCACATGTTGGTGCTATGAGAATTGCCTCGTCAATGAAAGATATTCATTATGTGCTTCATGCCCCCCAAGGAGATACATATGCAGATCTTCTCTTCACAATGATCGAGAGGAGGGGTCAAAGGCCTCCAGTAACTTATACAACATTTCAGGCAAGAGACCTTGGAGGTGATACAGCTGAATTAGTGAAGAAAAATATTAAGGAAGCCGTTGAACGATTCAAACCTAAGACTCTTTTAGTCGGAGAAAGTTGTACAGCAGAACTTATCCAAGACCAACCTGGAGCTCTTGCGAAAGGGATGGGGTTTGATATGCCGATTGTGAATCTTGAATTACCTGCTTATAGCAAGAAAGAAAATTGGGGGGCCTCAGAAACCTTTTATCAATTAACAAGAACTCTTTTAAAAGAAAA
Source organism: Prochlorococcus sp. scB243_498I20 (assembly GCA_000635015.1). Taxonomy (GTDB): domain Bacteria; phylum Cyanobacteriota; class Cyanobacteriia; order PCC-6307; family Cyanobiaceae; genus Prochlorococcus_A. Next base: position 86,752 of record JFMR01000045.1, on the reverse strand, counting down.
AGTAAGCTATACAGAGAAAATAAGTCCTCTAAGGTGGAAAGAATTAGGGCGTAGACCAAAAGTCAATATAATTGGCCCTTCATTACTAGGATTTAGATGCAGAGATGATGTAATAGAAATCCAACGCATACTTTCAGAGCAAGGAATAGATACAAACGTAGTTGCTCCATTAGGCGCTAGTCCAGACGATATTGAAAGACTAATTGATGCTGAAATAAATATTTGTCTCTATCCAGAAATTGCGGAAGCATCATGCGAATGGCTTAAACGTAACTTTGGAATGGAATATACAAACTCTATTCCAATTGGAATAAAAAATACAATTGAATTTATAAATGAAGTTCATAAGAAATTAGATCTTCCTTTAACGAATAAAAAAGAATTAGAAAATAAATCAAAACTTCCTTGGTACTCAAAATCAGTTGACTCAAATTATCTAACTGGCAAAAGAGTTTTTATTTTTGGCGATGGAACACATGCAATTGCAGCAGCCAAAATTGCTAAGGAAGAATTGGGTTTTGAAGTAGTTGGTCTTGGGACATACAGTAGGGAAATGGCAAGACAAGTAAGAGCAACAGCAAAAGAACTAAATGTAGAAGCTTTAATTACTAATAATTATTTAGAAGTAGAAGATGCAATGAAAAAAGCCTCGCCTGAACTAGTTTTAGGAACTCAAATGGAAAGGCATAGTGCCAAGAGACTTGGCATCCCATGCTCAGTAATTAGTACTCCAATGCATGTTCAAGATGTGCCTGCGAGATATAGCCCTCAAATGGGCTGGGAAGGAGCAAATGTGATTTTTGATGACTGGGTACATCCCCTAATGATGGGCTTAGAAGAGCATCTTATTGATATGTTCAAACATGACTTTGAGTTTGTTGATGGTCATCAAAGCCATTTAGGGCATACAGCGACAAACGATAAGGATACTTTATACGATGACGAAAAAAAGGAGAAAGATAGTAAAGAAGGAATTATCTGGACTGAATCTGGTAGAGCTGAATTAATAAAAGTTCCATTTTTTGTAAGAGGTAAAGTAAAAACAAATACTGAAAAATACGCAATCTTGAGAGGAATTCCAGAGATAAGCGATGAAACTCTTTACGACGCCAAAGCATATTTCAGTTAATTTTTTTACTCGCAAACCATAATTAAGTCATGAGTATTTTCACTCATAATCTAATAGATTTAATCCTAAAAATTCAGTTATAAGAACATATTTCCCACTTTTAATACAATTAAATACATATTTGTTTAAAAATATATTTCATGTGTATTTACGCTGCAAGAATATAAATAATAATGTGTTTTAAGCTTTAAATGACAAGTACTATAAATAGACCTCTTGATGGAGAAGGAAGTGTTCAAGTAAAGCAAGATCCAAAAATAAATATTGAAGAAGGGGCTTTAGTTATTGCAGTATATGGGAAGGGTGGCATCGGAAAATCAACTACATCATCAAACCTTTCTGCGGCATTCTCAAAATTAGGTAAAAAGGTTCTACAAATTGGATGTGATCCGAAACACGATAGCACTTTCACTCTGACGCACAAAATGGTTCCTACAGTTATCGATATTCTCGAAGAGGTAGATTTTCATAGCGAAGAATTGAGGCCAACCGATTTCATGTTTGAGGGTTTTAATGGCGTAATGTGCGTTGAAAGTGGAGGTCCTCCTGCTGGGACAGGGTGCGGGGGGTATGTAACCGGTCAGACAGTTAAACTATTAAAAGAACATCATTTATTAGAAGATACTGACGTTGTAATTTTTGATGTCCTAGGAGACGTCGTTTGCGGAGGATTTGCAGCTCCATTGCAACATGCAAATTATTGTCTAATTGTTACCGCTAATGACTTCGATTCCATATTCGCTATGAATAGAATTGTCTCTGCAATTAAAGCAAAAGCAAAAAATTATAAAGTCAGATTAGGTGGGGTAGTCGCTAATAGGTCAAAAGACACAGATCAAATTGATAAATTCAATGAAAGAACAGGTTTAAAAACTATGGCCCACTTTAAAGATGTCGACGCCATTAGAAGATCAAGATTAAAAAAATGCACCATTTTTGAAATGGAACCAACTGAAGATGTTATTGAAGTTCAAAATGAATATTTATCTCTTGCCAAAAATATGCTTGAAAACGTAGAACCTTTAGAAGGTAATCCACTTAAAGACAGAGAAATTTTTGATTTATTAGGATTTGATTAGTTTAAATTAATCTAATCCAACCAATTGGCTTGTTAAATCATAAGTTTGTTGAGAGGTCTTCGTATCAATTATTCTTTTTGACAACTTTTGAGAAAAAGCTTTTCTGCCAGTTTTCTGACGATTTCCCCAGCTCCAATGGACTGATGGTTTAGCAAATTCTTTATAAGTTGCCACTTGAGCGACCCTCTCTCCTGCCAGCCTTTGTGAAACATATCCTTTTGTTATGAATTTTTGAAATATCGGGAAAAGGAATCTAAATAACCAAGGTGTATCTCTAAAAAGTTTTGTATCAGCAACACATCCAGGATATAGAGAATTTACAATAATCTTCTCTGCGGGATATCTTTTTGATAATTCCTGAACGGTCACCATATTGCAAAGCTTACTATCCTTATAAGCCTTACCAGGTTTAAATTTCTTTCCATTCGCCATACTTATTGGAGATAAAAAACCATTTTTGAATCCAGATAAATCTCCCAAGTCAGCTGGGGCAGGGATGGGGATCCTTCCTCCAAGTTCTGAATAATTAGCCGTAACAGTCCCTAATACTGTAATTCTTGGCTTAAATACAGTTGATTTGCCATTTAAAACAATTTCTCTTTCAGAAGATAAAATATTTTCCATAAGTAGGTTTATCAGAAGAAAATGCCCAAAATGATTTACTGCCATAGAGTTTTCAAACCCCTGAACAGACCTTTCAGGTCTCTTTAGTCTCGGTTTATAAACTGCTGCATTACAAATAAGAGAATTTATTGGCTTTTTAAATCTTTCTAATATTTCATCGCAACCTTTTCTAACATCATCCAAGTTAGAAAGATCTATTTCTATAAAGTGAACATTTTTGAATTCCTCGTTTGTCAAGGATTCCTCAGCTATTTTTATAGCTCTTTTATTTGATCTATTAACTGCTATAACCTCCCATCCAAATCTTAATAGGGGTTTTAGAGTATTTAATCCAACTCCTGAAGTTGTTCCTGTTATTAGGATTAAACCCTTAATGTTCTTACTCACTAGCAAAAAAGTTAATTAAAAAATGAAAAGTAGAATGATTCAAGATCATCCTTATCAACGCCATATTACTCTGATAATGTCCCTAGAAATTATTTGATCCTGATCCTTCATAAATCTTTGCTCACCTTCAGATGAGAATAAATCATCAAACTTATCTGTTAAAACATTAAATCTATATTTTTCGAATAAAAATGATTCTTCAATTTCCCTTAATCTGGTCAACCTTACTTTAGAACTATAGCCAAGCTTAATCAGGCTTATTATTGCTAAAAGGGAAAAGCTCATTTTTATAATTAAAAAAATCAATGATAAAAAATTATCTTGTTTCTGTTGTCTTTTTATAAAAACAGGCCCTAAATATTTTTTAAGGGAATTAATATTTTTATAAAAAGATTTTGACAAATTTAGTTTTTGATATTTTTACTGAATAAATCTATTCAGTATTACTTTATTATTACCTTATAAATTTTAAATTTTCTAATAGTCTTTAGTTCCTACCTAAACTAATTCCTAGCCTTAATGCTAAAACTCCTGCATGCATAACAACTATGAGGCTTAATGCAATAAGGTTTATTGTTTGAGTTGGCTCCATGGTAAAAAAATTGTTTTCTATATTCTCCACCGAAAAGAGAAGATTTGAAACACTATTACAAAATGATGTTACGTAATTAACAAATTGAAAGAAAAAATTCATTGAAAATTATCATAAATAAACCTACAAAGTTAATTTTGGGAATAGAAAATCAGGCTTTAATTTTTTCAACAAATAATTTACCTGGATATGATCAAATGGCTTTAGATTTAAATTCTTTAGATCAGACAATTTCAAATCCTGAAATAATTCTCACATTGAGGTTCTACTATTGGAGTGGGGATTGGCTTTCAATTGGCTATCACCAAAAGGAGATTCCTCCTCATTGGAAAAATTTGTTATCAAATGGGGAAATTAATATTGTTAGACGTCCCTCTGGAGGGGGTGCTGTTCTGCATTCAGGAGGCATAACATATGCATTAACATTTAAAAAAACTTACTATAAGTTCTTAAGTTATGAAATGGTTAATAATTGGTTAATTAAAAGTTTTAGAAAATTAGGTCTAAACTTACAATATGGTAATTTACGAAAATCAAGCATTAGAACAAATTGTTTTGGGACTTCATTAATTTCCGATTTAGTTGATCAGAATGGTTTTAAAAGGATAGGTAGTGCTCAATTTCGTAAAAAAGGAGCATTCCTTCAACATGGAGAAATTCAAACAAATCCTTCAAGAGATTTGTGGTTCAAATTATTCAAAGAAGAAGCTCCACCAAAAGTAAATTTAAAACTAACAAATGATGAAATAGTTCAACATTTGAGGAATTCATTCGTGAAAAATAAATCAAATATAAATTTCAAAAATATTGCCATAAATAATAAAAAATAGAAAATTTTAATGACAAGAATTATTAAAGATCTCCTTTCTGCTTCATTGAATTAATTATTCTCGGCAATTCAATTCCTAAGGGATAATTATTTTTAAAGTTTAATTTGTTAACAATATCTGAAGGCAAATTAAAACCCAATTTATTCAATACAAAGTTTCCAATTTTTGACCTATCAATTATCCCCAAAGGGATATCTGCTGCATTGAGAACCAATAAAATTCCTTCATTTGTTTCTTCAATTCTCTCTATAGTTTTCCATAATTTATCGTTATAAGATACACTTTCAAAACAATCGATTGGTTTAATAAAATCTCCAACAAAGTTCCGTTCCCATTTTTTTAAGGAAACACTTCTTAAAATATTCTCATCAACAAAACCGGTCCATCTACCATTATTCGTAACAAAAAAATATTTATCCGATGCATCCTTTTTATTTTTTATTAATGTATTAAATTCTGAGAAATTTGAATCGCATTCAATTTTCCTCAAAGGCTTTAATTTGATCTCAGAAACTTTACTAAATTTAAGTATGTTTTCAATTTTAAAAAATTGACTTTCAGATTTTGAAAAATTTACTCCAAATAAGCCCAAAAAAGAAAGAATAAAACCAAAGTAAAAGTTAAATCTAAATAAACAAACTATTCCAAAAAATAAAACAAAAAAAGATAATAATAAATTTACTTTATTGAGGAAATTTCTTCCTTTATTTTTACTCCCTGAGAAATGCCAAATAATACTTTTTAACAAATCCCCCCCATCTAAAGAACCAATTGGAAGCAAATATAAAAAACCTAAGAATAAATTAAATATACCTACTCTAGAAATTACATTAACTGCTATTTGTTCTTGAGATGCAATGTTATTACTAATTAAAAGTAGAATAGATGCTGTAGCGAAGCATAAAAGAGGTCTAACAATTGCAATTTTTATATTTCCTAAAGCAGTTTGACAATACTTATCTATTTGCAAAATTGCTCCAAGAAAATAAAAAGTAATTTTTTTTATTTTTACACCCTGATTAAGTGAAACAAAAGTATGAAAAACCTCATGAAAAATAATTGAAGATAATAAGAAAAAAGAAGTTAAAAATCCTATAAGCCAAGATTCTTTAATATTGTAAATATCACCAGAAGTTAAAATAACCTGATTACTTATACTCCATGAGAATAAAAAAAGAACAGCAAACCAATAAGGATGAACTTTAAAGGGGATTCCCCATATTTTAAAAATTTGCCAACTTCTCAAAAAAAATCTCCGCTATATTTATTAATAATATTAATCTTACATATCAGAATAATTATATGCCCAACACTAATACCTTAATTAAAATTTGTGGCCTAACCTCAGAAGAACAAGCTCTTCAAGTCGCAAAATTAGGAGCTCATGCTATCGGCATTATTTCAGTAGAAAAGTCACCAAGATATATATCAGCTGAAATTAAGAAAAAAATTTTTAACACCTTAGAAAAGTTACATCCAAAAATCGAGAGGGTATCAGTTGTACAAAATTGTCCAATAGACTTGATTATTAAAAATTTCTTAGGAAACCCTAGTGAAACTATTATTCAATTACATGGAGATGAAGATATTGACTACTGCAAAAAAATAAGGGAAAAAATTCCAAATATTGGCCTATGGAAGGCTTTCAGAATAAAAACGGAAAAGGATATTGATAAAATAAAGCCTTTTGAGGATTTTGTAGATGCTATCCTACTTGATTCTTGGAATGAAAAAACTTATGGAGGTTCAGGGAAAAAAATAAAATCTACTTATTTAAAGAATCTCCAATTTAGCAAACCTTGGTGGTTAGCAGGAGGAATATCAATTGAATGGATTAATGAAATTCTTACAGATATCAAACCTGATGGACTAGATATTTCAAGTAGTATTGAATTTTCTCCCGGTTTGAAAGATATTAAAAAAACAGAGGATCTTTTTAATTTTTTAAAAAGAAATTAGTAATTATTAGTGGCGGACTGCTGTTTTACAAGCTCAAAAAATTCTTGTTTTAAACTTAAATCGTGTCTAAAATCGCCTCTAACTACAGAATTAATCATACTTGTATTTGGTTCTTTGACCCCCCTCCACTTCATACAATAATGTTGGGCCTTTACAATAATGCCTAAGCCTTTAGGTTCACACAGTTTTTCAATTTCATCTGCAAGGATCATTACAGCTTCTTCCTGAATATGCGGTCTGGAAAAAACCCAATCAGCAACTCTGGCAAATTTTGAAAGTCCTATGACTTTATTTCCAGGTTTAATGCCTATCCAACACTCTCCAAGAATTGGAACTAAGTGATGTGAACATGCAGATCTTACCGAAATTGGACCAACTGTATAAATTTCATCAAGATTTTTGTCATTAGGGAAACTTGTAACTTTGGGTTGTTCATGATATCTACCTTTAAAAACTTCATTAAGATACATTTTTGAAACTCTTTCAGCAGTTTCTTGAGTATTGTGATCATTCTCAACATCAATTACAAGGGACTTTAGTAAGTCTTTAACTCTTGAGGCTACTTCTTTTTCTAAAATTTCTAATTCACCAGGATTTATAAAATCAGAAATATTATCGTTAGCACTAAATCTTGTACCAGAATTCTTAATTCTGTCTCTTATAATTTCAGAAATTAGTTTATTAGTAATCTGGTCGTCGAAGTTTCTAATATTATCGTTGGGTAATGTAGAGGTCATAAAAATCTAAAAAGAAAATTGTATGTAACTTAATTAACTGTATCTTCCAAAGCTTATTTGCTCATATACTATATCACATTCTCTCGTTTAATCGGGTTCAAATAGCACTAAAAAAAATCACTGTTTTAAGATTAAGCCGATAAACAGAATGTTTAAAAGGCTCCTCCAGAAGGCATCAAAGTCAAGTCTTCGATCAATTGTGATTTAGGTTTTTGCGCCATATAGAGAATAGTTTCTGATACCTCTTTTGAGGAGAGCATAGAAGTTCTATCAAAATCAGAATCGATTGATTCGGAGTCCCAAAGAGGAGTATTTACTGAACCAAGAGTTATTGTGCACGCTCTTATTGAATTAGATCTCTCTTCCTCCCTCAAGCATTTAGTAAACATAGCCAGTGCAGATTTTGAAACACAATACGCTCCCCATTGGGGGAATGCATTATAAGAGGCATGACTACTGACATTAATAACTAAACCACCATTTTTTCTCATTTGAGGAATTATTGAACTACAAATTTGAAAAATACTTGTTAGGTTTATTTGAATAGTTTGTGCCCATTGACCTAATTCCATTTCAACTAAAGGGCTATTAAATGCGCAACCGGCATTATTTATCAATACTGAAGGGCACCCATATTTCTCAATTGCCTCTTTAACACAATGCTCTATTTCTAGGGGATTAGATAAATCACATTTTACTGGGTTAATTTTTGATTTAGTGGTCAACAGTTCGCTCTTTAGTTTCTCCATTAAATCCATATTCCTGGAGAGTAAAATTAAATCCCATCCAGCATTTGCAAAAGTAATTGCGGTAGATCTACCAATACCTTTCGTAGCACCCGTAATAAAAGCTAGTTTCAAGTTATTCAGTTTTTTGAGGGATTTCACTATAAATTTCTTCAATATTATTTGCTTCGATAAATTTACCTAAAACCCTAAACTTTTTGTATCTTTCCTCAATTAATTCTTCTTCAGGCATTTTCAGTAAAACGTTAAGGTGTTTCTCAATAGCTTCTTTTAGTGTGTTACCAGCATCTAAAGGATCCCAATTATTCCCACCGGAAGGTTCTGGTAATACCTCATCTATTATACCTAATTTAAGTAAATCTTTACCTGTGATTTTAAGTGCTGATGCAGCTTCTGGTGCTTTAGCAGCATCTCTCCACAAAATTGATGCACATGCTTCTGGACTAGCAACTGTGTAAACACTGTGTTCAAACATTAGTAACCTATCGGCAACACCTATTCCAAGTGCTCCTCCAGAACCTCCTTCTCCAATGACAGTTGCCACAATTGGAACTTTCAATCCGAACATCTCTCGAAGGTTTCTTGCAATCGCTTCACCTTGACCTTGTTCTTCAGCTTTTAAACCAGCATAAGCTCCAGGAGTATCAATAAATGTAAGAATTGGCAGAGAAAATCTATTTGCATGCTGCATTAATCTAAGAGCTTTTCTGTAACCTCCTGGTTTTGCCATCCCAAAGTTTCTTACTACATTTTCTTTTGTATCCCTTCCTTTCTGATGCCCTAACATCAACACAGGTCTATTATTTATCGAACCTATCCCCCCAATTAGCGCCATATCATCGCAACCATTTCTGTCTCCATGTAATTCTATCCAGTCATCACAAAACATTTGAACAAAATCCAAAGTACTAGGTCTTTGAGGATGTCTAGCTACCTGAATCTTTTGAGCAGGGGTGAGAGATTTAAATATTTCTTCTCTTCTCCTAGCAGCTAAGGTTTCAAGCTGCAGAAGTTGTTGACTAACATCTACTTCTGAATCTCGAGCTAATTCTTTAATTTGCTCTATCTGCTTCTCAAGTTCAACAAGAGGCTTTTCAAAATCAAGGAGGTAACGTTTAGCCATAATTTAAACAGTTAACACGTTAGGCTGCTTATCAAGTCCAATCGCAGAAAAACCATGCTTTAAAGATGCTGCTCCAATAAACTCCATCTTTTCGAGGGAAATGTTATTTCTTCCCCAACTAAAGTTTGTATGACACTTTTCAAATTCTAAAATCATAGCTTCTGCAAAGCAAGCAAACATCTCTCGCTGAGGGTTTTGCATTTCCGCAAGTTCCATCATATTCCAACCAATATCATTGAAGAACTCTACTATACCTCCTTTTAAAACATGAATATTTTCACCCTGAAATTTCTCATCAAGATTTTTGGGGTATCCGCCATCAATCATTAAACATGGTTTTTTTAAGTTATCTGTATCAATTTCAATAGTTTTAGGCATACTTGCAACCCATACAACGATATCCGCCTGAGGCAATGCCTCATTTAAGGTTGTCACGGTGCCACCATCTAATTCTTTTTGTAACAGCGCTAGTGGTTCTTGTTGCCTTGCTACCATAAGAAGTTCTGAAATCCCAGTTTTATTGATAAGCCATCTACAAACAGCGCTACCAATATCACCTGTAGCACCAATTACAGCGACAGTTGCTTTTTTAAGGTCTATCCCAATGCGAGGAGCATTTATTTCTAGTTGCTTACAAATAACCCAGGCGGTATGAGTATTGCCAGTAGTAAACCTTTCCCACTCTAATGAAGTATTTCTAATTTGTTTATGCTGTAGAAGATTAAAATTCTCAAAAATAATAGAAGTAAATCCTCCTAAAGCGGTAATGTTAATTCCTTTTTTCTGAGCTAGTTCCATAGCATTTAGTACTTTTCTTCTAGCCGTTTTAAACCTTGAAAGCATTTCAGGAACAAAGCACGAATCAATATAAGAACCTTCAATAGATATTCCAGTAGCACTCTTAACTTCTACATTTTCAACAAGCTGAGGAGGAGCAGTACACCAAACATCTAAGTCGCCATCAGCAATATGATCAAAGCCTAACATCGAAGCTTTTCTTTTTGCATCTTCAAAACTGGTTGAGTGGCCTATTAACCCAAACATTTAAAATTTATAAATGGTTTCTATACAATGTTATGAACAATAGCACAGAGGTAACTACTTAAATAGGATTGATTAAATATTAAAAGTCTTAATTTATTAGAAATGTAATTAGACGATAGCTGCCATAGCCATTCTTGCAATTTCTCTATTATCAAGACCTATTTCCATCAATGTATCTTGATAAGCAATCATAAATTCTTCCATTAATTCTTCTCTGTCCATAGCTAAAACTGATGCGTCATCTGCTACTTCATCTAACATCTTTTTAATTAACGGAAGATTAACCTTATTAGCTTCCATTAATTCCTCTTTACAAGTAGATAGATTCTCTTTAAGCCACTCTTGACCATAATTTAAATGTAGATATTCATCTTTAACTACTCCCTCTGTTATTTTTTTTGCAAAAGGATCCGCAACTCTTATGTAGACGTTATAAGCAGAAATTGCAAAAGCTTCAATTAATATAGCTTGTATTAAAAGACATGTTGTTAAATTTCCTTTTTCAAGAGCAACTTGAAAATTACCATGTAATTTAGAAAAGAATTTTTTAGCAAATTCCATATCAGCTACTACGCCTAAATTTCTTCCACATGCAGTAAAGCCTTTTTTATGCTTCATTTCCATTCTCGCCAGTTTGGTTAACTCCTCTAACTCATTTGGAATTAAAGTTGCTATTGAAATGTAATTATCATGAGCCTCTTGCTCTCCCTCTATAACAATTGCATTTATTCTGCTGTATGCATCCTTATAAGAATCTGTAGTGAAGTCGGGCAAATCTAAAGAAATCGGGTTAGTCGATTCTTCAATAGTTTTTTTATTTGATTCTAGAGTTTGCATGTCAGTAATCTTTAGCTCATTATGCATGAATATTACATGATTATAGAGAGTTTATTTAAATATCATGAAAATAGTTTCAATTGTTAAGTCACATTTTTTACTTAAACTTATTTAAGAATTGTTTGGCCAATCTGATTGCATCAGATTCATAATCAATTTAAACCAATGATTAATCAATAATTCCTTTAAATTTTTTCCTAAAGACTCATTAGCTCCTCTACTATCTCCAATAACACCTGATTTACTTAAGTCGTCAGTAAGCCAAGCAGTAGGCGCATTGCCCTCTAGACTCCAGCCTTCTGGGATCTGTCCTTTAATACAATCATTTGGACGTTCATCGCCTACTAATTCTGGTTTCAAAGCCAGCATCAAACTTGTTTCAGCTAAAGAGGCATGAAGCCCATCCTCGATCTCAGTTTTTGTTAACAGTTCACTTAATCCATTAACACCACTCCATAAAAAACAAGGAAAAACTGACATCCCTGGTGATAAACTTCTCAGCTCTCTTGCAGCTGTATTTAATAGTGAGATTTGACCTCCATGTCCATTAATCAATATCAATCTTTTAAAACCCATTTCAGATAATTGAGTTCCGACTTCTTTAATAATTGAGGTTATTAAATTTGAGGGAAGTGAAATTGTCCCTGCAAAACCCTTATGCTCTGGTGAAAAACCAATATATTGAGTTGGAAGTTTTTTTAATGGAATATCAGCAGAGAATAATTTAAAAACTTCGCTAATTATTTCATCAACAAAAATACTATCTGTAGCAAGGGGCAAATGCGGCCCATGTTGCTCAACAGCACCGAATGGCCAAATCACTGTAGATCTTTTGTTTTTTGCAATACTCTCAATTTCTTGCCAATTTAAATGTTCAAATTTATAAGGTATTGGTTTAAAGTTCATTAATTTTAATTTTGAGTACTAACATTTAGAGTATGTTAATAATGAATTATTCTTATTTTACCTACGATGGGAGTCAATAATAAAAACACCCAAGATAATATCAAACTAAAGGGCAATAAAAAACCTCTTCAGGTACTTCACATAAGCAAGAAGGATACTCAAAAAAAATCTCAAGACATAGATAACGATCAAACCAATTCTCAAGAAGAAGCAAAAAAAGAAAATTTTGCAATCAAACCTCAGAGCATTAAAAATGATTCATTAAAAGGAATTGAGGAAAGTAATGAAAACATAAGGGATTTTGATATTTCTCAACAAGATTTAACTCAACAAGACTTAAAAAGACCCCTTAATTTTTCTGAGCAAAAGACAGATTTTCAACTAGAAAGAACAGTCGATGAATTCGATTTTGATGAAAATGCTTTTTTGGAGGCTTTAAATGCAAATGAACCAATTGGTGCTACAGGAGAAACAATTTCAGGTAAGGTTATAGCAATCGAAAGTGATGGATTATATGTTGACATTGGTGGTAAAGCTCCTGGTTATATGCCCAAAAAAGAATGCGGTTTGGGTGTAATAACCAACTTTAAAGAAAAGTTTTCTATAGGGCTTGAAATGAAAGTTTTGGTTATCAAAGAACAAAATGCTGATGGGATGGTAACAGTAAGCGCTAGGGCATTAATTCTCAGGCAAAGTTGGGAGAAAGTATCAAGTTCCGCAAAAAATGGAGAATTAATTAACGTTTTAATTAATGGATTTAACAGAGGTGGGCTTACTTGTGATGTAGATGGATTGAGAGGATTCATCCCAAGATCCCAACTTGAAGATGGTCAAGAATATCAATCTTTTGTTGGCAAAACTCTAAAAGTAGCGTTTCTTGAAGTGAATCCAGAATCCAGAAAATTAGTTCTCTCTGAAAAGAAAGCATCATTGGTCTCTAAACTTACAAGTTTAGAATTAGGTCAATTAATTGAAGGAGAAGTTTTAGCAGTAAAACCATATGGCTTCTTTATTGATTTAGGAGGAGCTAGTGGACTTCTTCATCAATCCTCTGTAACAAACGGATCGATTCGTTCTTTAAGAGAAGTTTTTAGAGAAGGGGAAATTATAAAAGCTTTAATTTCTGAAATTGACCTCGAAAAAGGGCGCATTGGTCTTAATACAGCACTCCTAGAAAACTCTGCGGGAGAATTAATTATTGATAAGCAAAAGGTTATGCAAGATGCCACAGAGAGAGCACTAAAAACTAAAGCACTCTTCGATAAAAAAGAACAGGATAAATGAATATCAACAAAAAAATGGAGTCGAGTCTTAAATTAAAAATTACCGATTGGGAATTAGACTTTTACTCAAGACCAATTATCGAATCAAATGGAAAAAAAAGGTGGGAGTTAATTATTTGCTCTACAAGAAGTTATAAGACAAAAGATATTTTTTTTTGGAATAAAGAATGCCCTGCCAATGAAGTTAATTCAGAATGGCTTACAAGGGCACTAAATGAAGCAATAAGTGAAGCAAGAAAACAAGGGTTCGCGAAACCTCCAATAATTCGATTCTGGAGGTCGTCAATGAAATCGATCATTAAGAAATCTCTGAGTTCCTTAAGTATTGAGGCTCTTGTAAGTAGGAGAACTTACAATTTATTAGAAAGAATCGAATTCCTTGAAAAAGAGATTTATCCAAAGGAAAAAGGCTACGTAAGAGGTGTACTAGCTCCTACTTTTACTTCTAAAATGGAAAACCCTCCTCAACCTTTACCAGAAGCAGTAAGGGGTGATGCTTTAACTATCTCTGAAATATCAATTGGCGAATTAAAATCAGCAGAGAATTGGCCTATGGAATTTGGAGATATTTTCCCAATTCAACAAGATTTAGATGATAATTACTTAGTTCCAGGATTAAGACTTTTTAGCAAAGATAGATCTTTAGCACTTTCTGCATGGTTCAGTTGTTTAGAACCTATTAAATTAGTCATCAATAAGAACCAACTTATACTCGAAGCTTCAGAAGACGATAAGTGGCTGGTAACTGATTTGCCAGAAAAAGATGCAAACATTTTGAGTACAAAGTTTTTAGAGAATAAAAATTATTCTTTTGGTTATCAATTTATTTCCATACAGTCAACGCCATACATCGAAAAGTTTGCGGGATTCTGGATCTTGAGAGATATTGAATTAATTTCATAAATTCAACTTAGGAGCAGTAACTATTCCTTACAAAGAAATATATTTCTCAAAAGATGAGATTTTTATTCAGAACAAAAAATTTGAGTATTATTCATCACCTATTCTTAATCAAAATAATTTCAAACATGCATATTTTACGAAGTCAAGCTCTGAGAAATCTCTTCAATTATTAGGGAATCACTTTAATGAAAATTACATAAATTGTGTTTCCAATCAAATTCACAGTAATTTAATAGTGTTTGGATCGCATTCGCAAGAAGGGATTAAGACTGATGCAGATGGTCTTGTTGGTAATAAATGTAATCAAAACTTATGGGTTTACACGGCTGATTGTATGCCAATTTTTTTTGCAGATAAAAGGTCAAGAAATGTGGCAGCCTTACATTGCGGAAGAAAAGGTTTAGAAAAAAAAATAATAAAAAATCTGGTTAAAATTTTTGATAATTTAGGGTCATCTAGAGATAACTTACTCGTTGCAATAGGACCGGCGATTTCGAAGGAACATTATCTAATCGATAAAATGACACTCAAAGAATTTTATAGAAAGGCCGAAAACAAAAATATAACAGTCAATTTAACTAAAGCTGAAAAAGATCTTTGGTTTAGTGATTCAAATTACTTCAGAGAGCAAAACTTTAATCAACTTGACCTTAAAAGATCTGCTTATAGGCAACTATTAAATGAAAACATTCCCAATACAAATATAGATATCTCAAATTTATGTACATACAAATTCAAGAATGAATTTTATTCCTGGAGAAGGAGCAAAACAATCTCAAGACAATGGAATCTTATTTGCTCATAAAGATAATTAACTTGGACAAATTTCACTACTTAAGTTACTAGCGACCAGTAATTCCGTCATCTCCTTAGTACCCTTAATATTGAAAACTTTGGCTATCAAAACATTCTCTTTGAAACCAAAAGGCTTTATTTTCACTTTGCTCCCCCTTGGGAATTCACTCTTAAGTAGATTGGTTGCTTCAATCTCATCATTTTCATTTACATCTACACAAAATAATCCAATAGTTAAATTTCTATTTTGATCCCCCACCAAAATAGTTTTTGAACTTTTAATTTGAAGAATTTCGGCCGAGTTTACTATTACAGGATTAAGAATAATTAAACAAACTATAATCAAAATTTTTGATAATTTTTTCAATTCAGAATATCTAAGTTCTTAAATTATCTTAAAGTTAATTTTTTAAAATGAGGAATTTTAAAAAAATTAGTCTTCACAATTAACATATCCAACCATTTGAGCATTACTTTTACCAGGAGGAACCATTGGATAACAATTTTCACCTCTTCTGACAAGGATATTAATCAAGGCAGGGCCATCATGATCAAGCGCATTTTTTAATTCATTATGTAATTGTTTTCTATCAGAAATTAAATACCCTTTAACTCCAAAAGACTCAGCAAGTTTTACGAAATCAGGTTCACCACAACTCATATCAGATGAGGAATATCTTTCATCATAGAAACTTTCCTGCCATTGTCTTACCATCCCTTGCCAGCGATTATTGATAATAATCAATTTCACCTTTAGACCATATTGAGATAAGGTTCCTAATTCTTGAATATTCATTAAGACACTTGCATCTCCTGCTATACAAATTACATCTGAATGAGGTAAGGCTGCTTTTACTCCAATTGCCGCTGGCAATCCAAAACCCATAGTTCCTAAGCCTGCACTACTAATCCATTTTCTTGGAGAATTCCTAAGATATTGAGCAGCCCACATTTGGTGTTGTCCTACATCTGTAGTTATATAAGCTTCTGATGAAAGTTCCCTCACTTTTAAAAGAACTTCCTGAGGATAAATTTCTCCTTCTTTAGGCGGGGCATATAAAGGGTGTTTATGTTTCCAAAAATCAATTTTTTCTAACCAGTTTTTCGTACGACAAGTAAATTTGTTTTTTAGAGATTGTTCATTAATTTTCAGAACAGCTTTTGAAACATCAGCAACAATTGCAACATCTACGCGTCTATTTTTATTAACTTCTGCTGGGTCGATATCTATATGAATTACCTTTGCATGTGGTGCAAAAGTATCTAATTTTCCTGTCACCCTATCATCGAATCTAGCCCCAATAGCAATTAAAAGATCGCATTCTGTAACAGCAAAATTTGCATAAGCAGTTCCATGCATTCCTAACATCCCTACCGATAAATTATCTTTTTCATCAAAAGCACCCTTCCCCATTAAGGTTGTGGTAACTGGTATTTGATAATTCTTTGCCAAAGTTTTTATTTCATCATGAGCTCCTGAAGATATTGCACCACCTCCTACGTATAGAAGAGGTCTTTCAGAATCTTCTATTAGTTTAATTGCTTTGTTGATATCGCAATCATTAATTTCTCCATTCCTTTTAAATCCTTTAGGAATAATCTCACCAGGCAAAACTCTTTGGTAATTAAAGAACTCCTGACCTACATCTTTGGGTATATCAATTAAAACAGGGCCGGGCCTTCCAGATGAGGCTATAAAAAAAGCCTCAGAAACTACTTTCGCGATATCTGAAGGATCCCTTATTACCCATGAATGTTTCACTATTGGAAGAGTTATGCCAAAAATATCAGTTTCTTGAAAAGCGTCTGTTCCTATAGCAGGTCTTGGGACTTGACCTGTAACTACGACTAGAGGGACTGAATCCATTTGCGCAGTGGCTATTCCAGTTACCAAATTTGTTGCCCCTGGGCCTGAGGTTCCAAAACATACTCCTACTTCACCAGTAGATCTTGCATATCCATCAGCCGCATGTGAACCACCTTGTTCATGCCTAACCATATAGTGCTTTAACCAACCATCTTGTTCTGCCTTATGAACAGCGTCATATATTGGAAGTATGGCTCCCCCAGGATATCCAAATATAACTTTTACTCCATGAATTTTTAAAGAATCCATTAGTGCATCTGCACCAGTTATCCAAACTGGATTTTCATTTTTTGAACTACCCTTTGAAAAGGATCTCGAAGTAAGGGTCACTAAAGAAATTCAATATTTACTATAAATATTAAACTCAATTAAATACTTTTGCCTCATTTAGAAATGTAATGTCAGAAATATATTCAAAAAAATCTTTTAAAAAATTTAAAAATTTTCAAATAAATATCAATTTTTCTTTATAAGATACCTAATTTATGTAAAGGTCCAGAGCCTGAAATAAGTTCAATAAAAAGCACAAGAAAAATAATCATTGCAACCCTTCCGTTCCACACCTCTGAACTATTATTCCAACCCCATTGCCACTTCTCTTGAGGATAAAGTTTAACTTTTTCAGGTAACTGAGAAGCCTCCTCTATATTAATTAGAGGTTCTTCCAAGCAGGAAATTACTAGATCACTGAGACCTTCAATAAAAGTAGGATGAGTATTTAGAGCCTTAACTCTCCGAAAGTTTTTAATTCCAGCCTTTTCAGCAATTTCTTTATATTCAATATCAATTTCTTGCAATGTTTCGATATGCTCTCCAACGAAACTTATAGGGACCACAATCAGATCATTAACATTTGACTTTCCAAGATCAGCTAACACTTCTTCTGTATAAGGCTTCAACCATTCAACAGGACCAACTCTACTTTGATAAGAAAGTGTATAAGGGTTACTATGACCTAAACATTTTTCCAACTCATTTATAATTAATAAAGAACAATCTTCAATCTGTTGCTTGTAAGGGTCTCCAGCTTCCTCTACATAACTCTTAGGAACTCCATGAGCAGTGAAAAATATATGGGCTTTTGAAGGTGATTCACAAAGTGAAATCTGTTCAGAAATTAATTCGACCATAGACTTTAGATAACCCGATTGACTGAACCAACTTCTTACACATCTCATTGGAACCTTCTTAAATTCATCATCAGAATCTCGCAATTTTTTTAATTCTCTAAAGCTCGAACCACTAGTACTTATCGAAAAATGCGGATACAATGGTATTACAACAACTTGATCTATGCCATCTGCTTTCATATCAGCAATTGCAGATTCTGTAAAAGGATGCCAATACCTCATAGCGATGTAGGTAGTAACATTAAACCCCTTGTCCCTTAATTTAGATTGTAATTCTCTTGCTTGTTGTTCAGTTATCCTTCTGATAGGTGAACCTCCACCAATGGAAAGGTAGGCCTGTTGTGAAGTAGTACTCCTAAGAGTGCTAATTAACCAAGCTAGGGGCTTTTGAAAAACAGGGAAAGGTGTCCTGATAATTTCTGGATCAGAAAAAAGATTGTATAAGAATGGGCCGACATCAGTAATGCGTTCAGGCCCTCCTAAATTCATTAGTAAGACGCCTATTTTTTCCATTTAAAATTTATGGAGATTGAAAATCAACATTAAAAACGTCATTATATGGTCAATTATATAAGTAAATGAACGTAATTCAGGAAATTAATAATGTCAATGAAAAATTTGCTACTAAAGGCAGCAAGCTTAAAATTGAGAAAAGAGGAGAGAAATTAAATATTCGTGGTTCACTACCCTCCAAAGAGGATAACAATAACTTTAAAATTCAAAGAATATCTCTTGGCTTAAAGGCTGATATTTCTGGATTAGAGGAAGCCAAAAAAAAATTGCAATTAATCAATTTGCAATTGGAATTAAATCAATTTGATTGGATTAATTGGATAGGCAAACCTTATAAAAAGGAAATAAAAGATGGTTTTGAATTCCCAAAAAGATTAAATCAATTTGAGGAATTTTTTTTTAAAGAAAATAAAAGTGATTTTCGAACCAGCACTAGAAAAACTACTTGGAGAAGTTCTTACAAACCATATATGAAAAGAATCTTAAATATTTACAATGAATATGAGAATTCAGCTTTAGAAAAAATATTTCAAAAAACACTTGAGAGTTATAAGGAAGGTAGCAGAAGTAGGAAACAATGCGCTACTTCTTTAAGTGTTTTGGCTAAGTTTTTGGACATTAAACTACCAGAGGATTGGAAATTAAATTCCAGAGGATATGGTCTGAACAAGGCAGGATTTAGGGATCTACCTAAAGACGAATTAATAGAGAAACTGTGGGAGACTATACCAAACAAGTCTTGGAAATTTGTTTTTGGTCTGATGGCTACATATGGATTAAGGAATCATGAAGTATTTTTTTGTGATTTAAGTTCTCTTACTAATTTTGGGGACAAAATTATAAGAGTTTTGCCTACGACTAAAACTGGGGAACATCAAGTTTGGCCATTTCATCCTGAATGGGTGGAAAAGTTCGAATTATCAAAGCTTGGCGAAAATCCAGAACTTTTACCAAATATTAATAAAGACCTTAAAGTTACAACCTTACAGAATATTGGAAAAAAAATTACAGATCAGTTTAAGCGTTACTCTTTGCAAATAAAACCTTATGATCTAAGGCATGCTTGGGCAGTTAGAACAATTTTTTATGATTTACCTGATACTGTGGCTGCCAGAATGATGGGGCATTCGGTTAGTTTACATACTCAAACTTATCACCATTGGATTACTAAAAGAGATCAACAACAGGCGGTAAATAATGCACTTTTAAAAGTTAAAAGAGTTAAAAATATTTAAAGATTTATAATAATTAAATAAAATTAAGGGTCATATGCAAGAAAAACCTTCATTTTCCGAGAAAATACTTAACCTCGATAATCAAGCAAATAAACTTGGAATGGGAGGTAAATTATCACCAGATAGCGATGAAAGCTCATATAAAAAAAGAATGCGGCAAAGAAAAGATATTCAAGCCGAAAGACTACAAACTAGGAAAACAAAAAAAGGATTATTGATTGTTTTTACAGGAAATGGCAAGGGTAAGACAACTGCATCTTTAGGTATGGCTTTAAGGACTATAGGGCATGGTTATAAAGTGGCGATAATTCAATTTATCAAGGGAGGCTGGACTACTGGAGAAGAAAAAGCACTTAAAAACTTTTCTTCAAACCTATCTTGGCATTCATTAGGAGAAGGATTTACTTGGGAAACTCAAGACAGAATAAGAGATGAAAAATTAGTTCAAGAAGCGTGGCAATTAGCCAAAAAATACATCCAAAACGAATCTTATAAACTTATCATTCTTGATGAAATTAATATTGCCACAAAACTTGGTTATCTTGCACCCGAAGAAATAATCACCTTTTTAAAAACCTTCAATAATAGAAAAAATCATATTGTTTTAACTGGAAGGGGAGCATCTGATTCAATTATCGATTACGCTGATTTAGTTACTGAAATGAAACTAATAAGACATCCATTTAAGGAACAAGGAATAAAGGCGCAAAAGTGTGTTGAATTTTAGTTGAAGTAAATTATTATTTAAAATTTTCTTTAGGCAAGTTTAGAAATGTTTAAAGACGCAAGCAATATCAGAACAAAAAATAAAATTGGTGCATTTACTTGCTAAGGTCTTAAAAGTACAATTATTGAATGGCTTACAAAAGAGTTCTCTTAAAACTTAGTGGTGAAGCACTAATGGGTGAAAAACCTTATGGTATTGATCCTGCTATAGTCCAGTCAATTGCAGAGGATGTTTCAAAAGTAGTCGAAAATAATGTACAACTTGCAATAGTTGTTGGTGGTGGAAACATATTTAGGGGGCTTAAAGGATCTGCAGACGGAATGGATCGCGCAACTGCTGATTATGTAGGGATGCTAGCAACAGTAATGAACGCAATTTCACTTCAAGATGGTCTTGAGAGAGTAGGAGTTGCAACCAGAGTGCAAACAGCAATCGAAATGCAGGAAATTGCCGAACCCTATATCAGAAGAAGAGCCATGAGGCACCTAGAAAAAGGCAGAGTTGTAGTCTTCGGAGGTGGATGCGGAAATCCATTTTTTACAACTGATACTACGGCAGCTTTGAGGGCAGCAGAGATAAACGCTGAAGTTGTTATGAAGGCTACTAAAGTTGATGGAGTATACGATCGTGATCCTAATCAATTTAAAGATGCAAAAAAATATTCCTCTCTAAGTTATCAACAAGTTCTTAGTGATGAAATCGCGGTCATGGACAGTACTGCGATTGCACTCTGCAAAGATAATAATATCCCAATTATGGTTTTTGATATATTCAAAAAAGGAAATATTTCCAAAGCTGTTGCTGGTGAGCCAATAGGCTCTTTAATTAGTTAAAGATCATTTAATTTTTTTAATTATGAAAGAAAAAGAAATTCAAGAAAATATGAATAAAAGTATTGAAGCCACACAAAGAAACTTTAATACAATCAGGACAGGCAGAGCTAATGCTTCCTTATTAGACAGAGTAAGTGTTGAGTACTATGGAGCAGAAACACCAATCAAATCGCTTGCCACTATAAGCACTGTTGATTCGCAAACAATTTCCATACAACCTTTTGATATTTCATGTTTACAAGCGATAGAGAAATCTATTTCTATGAGTGATTTAGGTATTACTCCAAATAATGATGGGAAAGTAATAAGAATAAATGTTCCTCCTTTAACAGAAGAAAGAAGAAAAGAATTTTGTAAATTAGCCTCTAAATATGCAGAGGAAGGAAAAGTTGCTTTGAGAAATATCAGAAGAGATGCTGTTGATAAAGAAAAAAAAGACGAAAAAGATGGCCTTATTTCTATTGACGAATCGAGAGATAATCAATCTGAAATTCAGAAAATTACCGATAAATATATTGCCTTAATAGAAACTAAATTGTCTGAAAAAGAGAAGGAAATTCTAAAAGTTTGATAGAATTTGATGTCGTAATAATTGGTGGAGGTTTATCAGGATCTTCGACCGCCCTTAACCTATCAAAGAAAGGATATTCAGTTTTAATTATTGAAAAAGAAGAATCTCAAGATTACAAATCATGTGCAGGGGGGATGGCATCTTCAATGCAAAGTTTTCTTCCTTTAAATATTGAAGATTGCATAGAATCAAAAATTAAGAATGTTGAATTCAGATGGAAGGCCGCAGATAATGTAACTGCTGATCTGACTGGTGAATCCCCATTTTGGATTGTTAAAAGAGAAAAACTAGATCAATTATTACTTGATGAATCCTTGAGTAATGGAGCTCAGATAATGAGGCCATTATTAATAGAAAAAATCATAAAAAAAAATGATAAATGGGAAATTACTTGCAATAACAAAATAAAATATATTACAAAATTTCTTGTAATTGCAGATGGGTCCCAGTCGAAATGGGCGAGTTATTTCAATTTAGGGCCAAGAAAACCGAAATTTGCAAACACACTCTCATTAAGATTGAAAGGGTTAGGTGAAATACCAAGAGATGCAGTTAGATTTGAGTTTGGATTTATAAAATATGGTTTTGCATGGGCATTCCCCTTAAAAGAAAGCTTAAATATTGGTTTAGGTACTTTTATAAATAATGGTCTTTTAGAAAATCAGGCTATAAATAAACAAGTAATCAGAAGCTTTGGTTTTGATGATTTTCCTTATAAAACAATTATTATGAAACTGAGAATATGGAATGGCTTTCATTCAATTAATGGTGACAAAGTTTTAGCAGTTGGAGATGCAGCATCTCTATGTGATCCATTTTTAGCTGAAGGAATAAGACCATCTTTAATTAGCAGTTTTTATGCTGCAGAATACATAGACCAGTCCCTTTCAGGAAAAGTAGATGATTTAAATCTTTATACAAAAAAAATTAACAACATTTGGGGTAAATCAATGGCTTGGGGGAGGAGAATAGCCCAAGTATTTTATAGATTTCCCAGAACTGGATATCAATTAGGTGTCAAAAGAAAAACAGCACCTAAACGTATTGCTCAAATATTATCAGGAGAAATGAGTTATGAAGATATTGCAAAAAGAGTTATCAGAAGGCTTTTAACAAAAAGTGGGGCTTAATTCTTTTCAATTCAAACTTGAATTTAGTTAGCAGAAATCAATTTATGATTTTTAATCTCTGAATATCTCTTTAGTAGCAGCTCTTCCAATTCTTCTATAGCCTTACTGAATCCAGTAATACCTTCACTAAGCTTTTCACTTGCCATTTGATCTTCTAACATACTTAATCTGAAATCTTTTTCTTCAAATTCATAGTCAATAGAATTATTTATTTGGGTACTTACATCTAATTTCCTAACTAACTCTCCTTTTTCTTTTTTCAGTTCCTCAAGAAATTTTGGTGCGATTGTTAAAAGATCGCAACCTGCTAATTCTTTTATTTCATCAAGATTCCTAAAACTAGCCCCCATTACTTCTGTCTTGAATCCTTTTTCTTTAAAGTACTTGTATATTTGCGTAACCGAAATAACACCAGGGTCTTCAGGACCAACAAAACTAGTTTTACCAGTTTTTGCTTTATGCCAATCTAATATACGGCCAACGAAAGGAGAAATTAGAGTTATCTTTGCATTGGCACAGGTTACCGCTTGGCAGAAGTTAAAAAGTAAAGTTAAGTTGCACTTAATACCCTCTTTTTCCAAAATTTCAGCTGCCTTAATTCCCTCCCAAGTTGCAGCAATCTTAATCAAAATTCTTTCCTTTTCAATTCCAAAATTTTTGTAAAGATTGATCAATTTTCTCGCTTTTTCTACAGTAGCTTCGGTGTCAAAGCTCAGTCTTGCATCAACTTCTGTAGATACGCGCCCTGAAATAATTTTCAATATTTCTTTTCCAAAAAATACTGAAACTTGGTCAACAGTTTCTTTGACTAATTCAATTTCGGAGAATCCTTGGGGCAATGCATTCTCTGAATTTTGTAAAGCTTTATCAATTAATTTCACATAATCAGGGTTCTTAGCAGCAGCAAGTATTAGAGATGGATTGGTGGTGGCGTCCCTTGGTTGAAATTTTTTTATCGAATCTAAATCTCCAGTATCAGCAACAACAACAGTCATTGAGGACAATTGTTCTAAAATTGATTTCATATCTAGATAATCATATATATACATAAACTAGCTTTTATTCCTGATGAAATCATCAGATAATGAACTAAATATTTATAAAATTAGAAAATTTTAGAGTTTTTTAACAATCATCCCATGATCTTTAATCTTGGGAGGTATTTTTTCAATTACTATCAAACTCTCGATAATTTCTTTAGCAACTGGTACAGCAACAGTTGAACCGTATGCATAAGATTTAGATGGCTCATCAACGACTACAAGGACAACATATTTAGGATCATTAACTGGCAAGGTGGCCACAAAACTGCAAACTTTTTTATTTGTATAGGAACCATTCAATGCTTTTTGGGAAGTGCCCGTTTTACCCGCTATTCTATAACCCTCGATTTTCACTCCAGATCCACTACCTTTATCGACTACGCTCTCCATCCATTCAAGAACAGTTTTAGAGACTTCGTGAGAAAAAAATTGTTTTTTTGGATTTTTATTAACTCTTTCTTTGAAAGTTGAGGTTACATGTGGAGTAACTTCATAACCACCATTTGCTAGAGCCGCATGAAGTTGAAGCAATTTAAGTGGCGAGATTGAGAAACCTTTGCCAAAAGAAGTTACAGCAGGCTCAATTGATTGATTTACAAATAAATCTTTTCTCTTTAGTTGGCCAGCAGTTGATTCAAATAAGTCAGTCTCTAAATTTTTATTTATACCTAAATTTTCTAGCCAATCCCAATAAATTGAAGGGTCTAAATTTTGCATTATTTTTACCATTCCAACATTACTTGAAACCTGCAAAACTTTTGGATAGTCAATGTATCCATTACCTTGTTTATCCCAATTAGAAAGTGTCCATCCTCCAACATTAATTTTTCCAATATCTTCAACTAATCCATCTTTCTGGATTACTTTTTCTTCTAAAGCTAAGGCAAGATTAATAGGTTTAAAAGTTGAACCAGGCTCAAATAAATCTTGAGAATACCAACCCCTAAAAAGTCGAGAATCGTACTGCCAAAATTTATTTGGATCGTACGATGGGACTGTAACCAAGGAGAGAATCCGACCATTATTAACATCCATAACAATGGCAAATCCTTTCTTTGCTTTCCATTTGCTTACTTGCTTTGATAATGCATTGAATGAAGCTTTCTGTAATTTTGAATCTATAGTTAGGCCTAAACTTTTGTAATCAGAAACAAAATCACCTGGGGCTGAATTATCAGGTAAAGGAGTTCCATCTCCTCCTCTTTTTATTAAATTACTTTTATTAAAAACTTTAATTTGATTGTCTAAATGAAGCTCTAAACCTGCTGAAGCGATATTCTCATCATTAACAAAACCGACAAGATTAGAGTAAACCTCCCCCTGTGGATAATATCTCTGCGAATATTTAAATAAATCAATTCCACTTATTTGAAGGTTCTTAATCTTTTCAGCCTTTTCTTCGGAAATTTTATCCAAAAGCTTGATACCACTCATTTTATTATTAAATTTACTCAATAGTATTTCACCATTTATATTCAAGATAGGTGACAATTTTTCTATAACTTCTTCAATACTGCGAACTCTGTTAATTGAATCCCCAGGAAAATTAAAATATTTTGGATGGGCCCATAATTTATAAAGCGGTTTATCGTAAGCAACTATTCTATTGTTTCTATCAACAATTGCTCTCCTTTTTTTTAAGGCATTAGTTTTAGAAGACTGTATTAATCTAGCTTTCCTTGTCAAATCAGAGGCGTTAAAGACTTGCAATCTAACTAACCTACCGAACAAACAAAATATTAATAGTAAGCTAACAATATAGAGAAATTTAAATCTTCTTTGATCAAGGGGTATTAGACGAACAATCTTTTTGTATTTTTTCATCAATATCCTCTTTGATATTTGCTATCACTAAAACCTTCAATGAAACTACTTAAATTTTTCTTAAACAAACTTTCTTTTCTTTCTGGAAGTTTATCTAGATAGATTAAATCTTCAGGTTTAGTTTTTCTATAAATATTGAGAGACTCAAGTTCACTAATATAAAATTCCTCAATTTTAGAAATATAATCAATGAGATTATTATTGATAGTTATTGTTTTAGATAAGTTTTTATATGTATTTGACCACTTTCTTTGACTATTAAAAGATAAGAAAAATAAGGTGAAAATTAATACCAAAAGAGAGATATTAATGGTATCGAAAATTTGATGTATTAATTTGATATGTATGGTGGATATTTTTTTGGAATTTTTTTTACTTTCGTATAAAACTTTTTTTTAAAATTAAGTTGATTCCCATAAGGTTTCATCTATGATTTATTTTAAATAAAAGAAGTGTTATTAATTAAATAAACATTTTTTTGTTTGATTCGCAAGTAAAGAATTAAATTCTTTATGTCCTCAATAAGAACAAATTTAAGAAGGTCAATCCATTCCATAAAGAATGCATGATAACTGAAGAAAACAAACTTCCTGAAGCAATTCTTGTAATTGCTAATCCAATCCCTAGAACAAATAATGGCGGCATTTCTCCCAAACTTAAATGGGCCAATGCAAAGATAAAAGCTGAAACTATAATGCCCGAAATTACTCCAAAATCTCTTGAAAGAGTTGGTAGTAAAATCCCGCGAAATATAATCTCTTCAAATAGAGGAGCTAATAGAGTTGTTGTTACAAATAATAGAAAAAATGATAAGTAATTATTATTGTTAAGAACAATTTCCAGCAAGGGGTTACTACCATTCTGATTATCAATCAGACTATTCATAATTAGAGAAATCAATAAAACAAAAGGAACAATTGTTAACCAACCTTTAACTCCCTGAATAATTGCATACTTTATTGGCAAGAAATTGAACTGTAAATAATCCTTTTTAAAAGTAAATTCACCATTCAAGGATTTAATTTGATAAAAAACTATCCATAATGGAGGAATAGCCATAAAAAGATATCCAAAGAAAATTTTTAAAGATTGAGACAATTCATTAGAGATATTTTTAGAAAAAAGTTCAACCAAACTGATAGAAAATAAAGGTGATACCACTTCTCCTAAAACAACAAATCCACCTGCAATTAATAAAACCATATCTATTAATTCTAAATCTAAGGATTTAATTTCTTTCCAACCAAACTTTTTCAAAGATATAGTTGTCCATAATATTTTTAAAGCCAGAATAGAACCAATAAGTATTGTTAAAAGTGGTATTAGTCTTATGGCTAATATTTTAAAAAACATTTTGCTTGAAAATGATTTTGTTATTAATGCACTATCGTCAAAATCAAATTTCCGGCTTAAAAGGTGATATAAAAATCTATCACCTTTAAATAAATCAAATTTTTCAGAATTTACTTTATATGAATTGTTATTAGTTTTTTTTTCTATCTCATCAATCAGAAATTTATAGTTTTTATCTTCAAAATCTTTGGATATATTTTTATAAATTAAAGGATCATTTGATTCTGAAGTAATTATTAGAATTAATTTATTTCTCTCTGTTAGCTCTTCAAATGAGACATCAGATAGTGATTTATTTATTTGATCAACAGGGTCATTAATGATAAAAAATTTTTTAAGATTTACAGGTATTGATTGGACAGATAATTCAGCAATTTCTTGCTCTTTTTGACTAATATCAAATGAAACAGATGGTCTATTTAAACTGTCTCTTAATCCTTGTTGCCATACAAAAAAAGTTATGACGATAGAAATAAAAGCTAAAGTGAGTTTTGACTTAGAAGTATTTTTAAAGATCATAACTTATTATATTCTTGAAAACTATAGTTAGTTATCATTGAATTTCCTTATATTTATGTATCTATTTTAATCACGCCATGAGATGATTAAATTATCTTAATTTTCAAATTTATATAATGGCTATAAGATTAGTTTTAGTTAGGCATGGACTAAGCAGTTTCAATGCAAAAGGATTAATTCAAGGAAGAACAGACGATTCATTATTAACTGATGAAGGATACGAACAAGCCCAAAAAGCAGGAAAAGCATTATCAAAAATAAACTTCGATAAAATCTATTCCTCCCCACTTGTTAGAGCGGCAGAGACTGCAAAAACAATTAAAAAGGTCTTCAATAAAGAACAAAATATTGTATTCGACGATAATTTGCTAGAGGTAGATCTTAGTGAATGGTCTGGTCTAAAAATTGATGAAATAAAAAAGAAATTTCCAGAAATTTACCCTATATGGAAAAATGATCCAGAAAATCTTATCTTAAAAAGAAATGATAATAAAACTTATAAACCAATTCAAGAGTTATTTTTTCAAGCCACAAATTTTGTAGAAGATATTTTAAAAATTTATCTAAACAAAGATGATGTAAATATTTTAGTTGTTGGACATAATGCAATTCTCAGATGTTTAATACTCTTATTACTAGGAAAGCCTAAGCAAGGCTTTAGAAAAATAAGATTAGAAAATGCTTCTTTCTCGATACTCAATATTTCAAAGAAAGATAACTCTTTTAAGACTCAAATTGAATGCTTAAATCAAACTTCCCATCTTAATAAAAATATTCCAAATAAAATTGGAGATTCCAGAATATTTCTTATAAGGCATGGTGAAACTAATTGGAACAAAGAAGGTAGATTTCAAGGCCAAATTGATATCCCTTTAAATGAAAACGGAAAAGATCAAGCTAGAAAAACTTTTGAATATTTGAGAAATATTTCTTTCAATAAGGCATTTTCAAGTTCAATGCATAGGCCTTATGAGACTGCACAAATAATCCTTCAAAATAACAAAGATTTAAAAATTGAGAAAATAGATTCACTCGTAGAGATCAGTCACGGATTATGGGAGGGTAAATTGGAAGCAGAAATTAGAGAAGAGTGGTCTGCTTTACTAAAAAATTGGCATGATAAACCTGAAGAAGTAATAATGCCAGAAGGTGAATCTATAAAAGATGTATCAGAAAGATCCGTAAAAGCTTTTGAAAAAATTTGTTCATCTCAAAATGATAATGATCAAAGCCTTCTAGTTGCTCATGATGCAGTCAATAAAACTCTAATTTGCAACATTCTTGGCATGAATTATTCAAATATTTGGATGATAAAACAAGGTAATGGTGGCATAACTGTTGTTGACCTTTTTAATGATCCCAATAAGCCCCCTGTGATTAGCGCTCTAAACATTACAACTCACCTAGGAGGAATAATTGATTCAACTGCTTCAGGTGCTCTTTAAATTAAAAACCTTTTTAAAATTTATTTTGATCAATTCAGATGCAGTAAAAAGGGTTTAATTATTGAAAAAGCTAACTTGACTTAAAGGCCAAAATCTGAAATATGCTTTACCAATTATCTCCTTTTTGTTAAGAAATTTACTTCCAGGCCAATATCTTCCATCCCAGCTATTTGACCTATTATCGCCTAAGACTAAAAAATGATCTTCTGGAACTTTTATGTTTTCAAATTTACCACATTGATTAAACAGTGATAATGAGCATTTATAAGAGACATAAGGTTCAGGAATTAATTTATTATTTATAATTAATTCACCCTTATTGTTAACACTTACAATTTCTCCTGGAAGTGCCACCACTCTTTTAATGTAGGCATCGCAAGCTTGATCCCTCAATCCAGGAATAAACGACATTGGAGGAAAACTCATAAAAAAACAATATCTTTTTTTTGGTAAAGGCTTAGATCTTAATGAAATTAATTTTTCGTCAAAGGAGTAAGGTGAGTTAAAAACAACAATATCTCCTCTTTTTGGTAAAGAGTTTCTTAGCGAAAATTTTTCAATAATTAACCTATCGTTTATTTGTAATTCTGGGAGCATTGAACCAGAAGGGATATAACGTGGTTCTGCTAAAAATGATCTACAAGAGGAAACAAAAAAAGTTAGTAGAATGAGGAGACCCCATTCTTTTAAAAAACTTTTAACAGAAGCAGTCATAAATTAAAAAAGTCTTGATTTTTTAAACTTATATAAATTGTTTGGCATATTGAATTTCGTTAAAACCTAATATTACTTTCTTCCCTTCGTAAATCAAAAATGGTCTTTTTATTAATTTGCCATCCCTTGAAAGAAGTTGAATAATTTCTTCACTTGATAAACCATTAAAATCAAGATTGAGAGTTTTAAAAGCTTTACCTCTTGTATTGAAAATCTTTTTCTTATCATCAGAGTATTGTTTTAAAGCTAGATTTAAATACTTAACAAGTGGTGGTTCTTTTACAATATCAATTAATTGAAATTCGAAATCTTTGCTTTTAAGCCACTTTTCAGCTTTTCTGCAAGTAGAGCATTTTAAATAACTATAAAAAATTATTTTTTTCAATTTAATTTACCAATTTTTGATTTTTTAAGTACTTTAAAGTTTTTCTTTTTTGAGGGTATACAACTCTTCAATAAATTTTCAACCACATCAAAATCCCTCCAACCGTCAATTTGAACTGTTCTTCCATCAAGTCCTTTACTTGTTCTAAAAAATTCAGCAACATCCTCAAGCTGATTAGGAGCAATTTGATTAATACTCACTATATTATCCTGCCTAGGGTTAGCTATAGGCACACATAAAAGTTTTCCATCATATGCACCACAATCATGCATATCCAAAACTCCAATAGGTCTAGCTTTTATTAAACAACCAGCAAAAGTAGGCTCATCCATTATCACCATTGCATCAAGAGGAGCACCATCATCAGCGAGGGTATTTGGGATAAAACCATAATCAAAAGGGTACCTCACTGAAGAATGCAATACTCTATCTAAAGCCATTATTCCTGCAACAGAGCAATATTCATATTTATTCCTACTGCCTGCAGGTATTTCAACAATAATATTTACTATTCCATTCATTGGAGATGGAGGTATTGAACTAAGGTCCATCTTTTTTAAGATCGTAATTATGAATTATCTCGTTTCCTTGAGATAAAGGTCTTCCAATTAAAATGCTTATTGAAGGTAAAAAAATTGTCAAAAAGGCAAAAAGAATACCTAAAGATGTTATTGATAAACTCCTTATACTTAAGGGGTCATCATCATCTCTTTCAAAATCACTTCGAGCAGAATCATGAGAAGATTCTTCGCTTGATTTACTTTGAATAAACTGCTTTGATTTCGTGTAACTCAAGAACTCTTAATTGGTAAAGATTAAGGAGATAATTTAACATCATTATCCTACATTCAAAATGTCAATAAATCAAAACATTTATTAGTAACTTTTTAATTATTCTTTTCTAACAACGACCTTATAGATTTTAGTTCTTCTAATATTTGCACCAGTATATTTTGAGCAGCTGAGGAAGGTGTATTAAAGATCTCTACAGTGACTTCCTTAATTCTTAAAATATCTTTAGCAAATCTTGCTACTTCATTAGGGTGAAACTTTAAAGGATCTTTTTGATCAGTTCTAAATTCGGGATTTAATTTTCTTGGATTAAAGCTGGGGTTTAAATTTCTTAAATCTGTATTTGTATACCTATAGACAGAAGCTCTTGATCTATTTAGAAATTTTTGAACTTCATCAATACCTACTAATTCCTCTTCGCTTGAAATATTGGAATCTATATTTTCCATAAACTTAAGAAAATGTTTTAGTAATAATGAACTTTAAAAAAGTTTGAAATTCATTACTGAAGAAGTTAGCAGAAACAATATTTTTAGACTAGCCGCGTTGAGGGACTCAAGACACTTTAAATTATTTTTTCATCTTAATTGATAAAATAAATAGCATTAGGGAGTATTTGTATGCGCGTAACAACCTCATTTCCTCTGGGGACACTTCGTGACACACCTTCTGAAGCTGAGATTATTTCACATCAATTACTTTTAAAAGCTGGGTATATTCGCAGAGTTAACAGCGGTATCTATGCATACATGCCAATAATGCTTAGAGTTATTGAAAAAATATCCGCAATAATAGAGAGAGAGCTTAATAGTATTGGATGTACAAAATTACTATTACCCCAACTTCATCCTGCAGATTTATGGAGAAAAAGTGAAAGGTGGGAAGGATATACGGCAGGGGAAGGAATAATGTTTAATCTCAAAGATAGACAAGGTAAAGAATTTGGTTTAGCTCCAACTCACGAAGAGGTGATCACTAGTATTGCATCAGAAACCATCAACTCCTATAAGCAATTACCTCAATGTTTTTATCAAATTCAGACAAAATTTAGAGATGAAATTAGGCCAAGGTTTGGATTAATGAGAAGTAGAGAATTTATAATGAAAGATGGTTATTCTTTTCATTCTTCAGAAAACGATCTTGCTTCTTTCTATGAAAAAGTGGGGAATGCTTATGAAAATATTTTTAAATCTTGTGGACTACAGACAGTAGGGGTAGAAGCTGATAGTGGAGCAATTGGTGGGGCCTCATCTAAAGAATTCATGGTCACTGCTGATGCGGGTGAAGATTCTATTTTGTTTACTCAAAGCGGCTCTTATGCTGCCAATATTGAAAAAGCTGTTTCTTTACCCTCTCAACCTATTCCACTTAAAGATAATATTGCAGAGTGGTTGGAAACACCTCATCAGAAAACAATCATAGAAGTTTGCGATAATAATAATTTAGATCCTAGTCAAATTATTAAAGTAGTAATATTCTTGGCACAGTTCGAAGGTGAATTTGAGGTCCCAATTCTTGCATGCATAAGAGGCGATCAACACATTAATGAAGTAAAGCTTTTTAACTTAATCAATAAATTTCATAATTTCAATCTCCTTAATCTTAAAAAGATTGAAGACAAAAACACTATCAAAAAAAATCTAGTTGATTTTCCCTTAGGTTTTATTGGGCCAGATTTAGATAATAAAACTATTAAAACAAGTTCTAATTGGGATAAAAAATGGACAAGAATAATTGACTATTCTGCAAGTAGCCTTTCAAAGTTTATAAGTGGTGGGAATAAAGTTGATTTCCATAAAGTTTTTCAAGAATTCTCTTTTGCTTCAAAAGAATTTCTAATTGGGGATATTAGAAATGCCAAAAAAGGAGATAAAGTAAGTATTGACGATGATGAGGAACTTAAAGAAAAAAAAGGTATCGAAATAGGACATATTTTCCAACTAGGTCAAAAATATAGTGAAAAATTAAATGCAAAGTTCTCCGATAAGGATGGTCAGTTAAAAAATTTATGGATGGGTTGTTATGGTATTGGAGTGACAAGAATAGCTCAAGCTGCTATCGAACAGAATCATGATCAAAAGGGAATTTGTTGGCCTATTCAGATTTCTCCTTTTGAAGTTATTATTATCCCAACAAACCTAAAAGATCCTATTCAAAGTGATCTAACTGAGCAAATCTATAACAACTTTTTAATTAATAAAATTGATGTCCTTCTTGATGATAGAAACGACAGAGCTGGAGTGAAATTTAAAGATGCGGAATTAATTGGTATTCCTTTTCAGATAATAATTGGCAGAGATTCTATTAATAAAGAAGTAGAACTTTTATGCAGAACAAATAATACTAAGCTTAAAATTAGTACTGATAAATTGTTAGAAACATTTATTTCCGAATCTGAAATAATGTACAATAAAAACTCATGAGGCTTATTTTTTTTGGGAGCTAAGTTATGTTACTGAAATGGACATCAAAATTATTTTTTAAGAATCTCACTAAAGCTATATCTTTTGCAATATCCTTAATTGTTGTTTTTACACTATTTAGTTCCCCTTCCATGGCCGCAAAAACCGCTATGACGGGTGACTATACAAAGGATACAATTTCAGTTGTTAAAACATTACAAACAGCTGTTGATACTCCAAAAGATTCTCCAAACAAAGATGAAGTAAGAAGTGAGGCTCTTACGCTCATAACTGACTATATTTCCAGATATAGAAATAGAGGGATGGTAAATAAAACGCAATCATTTACTACAATGCAAACAGCATTAAATGCTATGGCAGGTCATTACAAAAACTTTGCAAGTAGACCTTTACCAGATAAACTTAAAGAGCGTTTAACCAAAGAATTTTCTCTTGCTGAAAAAATGGTTTTAAGAGAAAGTTGATACAATTCATTTACTTTTTAAAAGTAAACCAAGATTTTTGAATATATTAAATATTCGCACAAAAATAATGCTCTTCTAAAATTGGCCAATGTTGTTGTAATCGGAGCCCAATGGGGTGACGAAGGAAAAGGTAAAATAACGGATTTACTTAGTCGTTCGGCAGACGTTGTCGTTCGCTATCAAGGGGGAGTAAATGCAGGTCATACTATAGTCGTCGATGATAAAGTCTTAAAATTACATTTAATTCCATCAGGGATACTTTATAAAAATACTTCTTGTCTAATTGGTTCGGGTACTGTTGTAGATCCAAAAATTTTGCTTAAAGAAATTGACATGTTAATTGATAATGGAATTGATATCTCAGGATTACAAATTTCATCAACATCACATGTAACAATGCCCTACCACCGAATATTAGATAAAGCGATGGAGGCTGATAGAGGTTCAAACAAAATAGGGACAACAGGTCGTGGGATTGGCCCAACTTATGCGGATAAGTCACAAAGAAATGGCATTAGGATAAGAGATTTACTCAACAAGGAAAGGCTAAGTGATGTGATCGATATTCCATTAAGAGAAAAAAACGGTCTACTAGAAAAAATCTATGGCATTAAACCACTTAAATTAGAAGATATTGTTGAAGAATATCTTGACTATGGCGAAAGATTATCAAAGCATGTTGTTGACTGTACGAGGACTATCCATGCAGCCTCAAAAAACAAGAAGAATATTCTTTTTGAAGGGGCTCAAGGGACTTTACTTGACTTAGATCATGGGACTTATCCTTTTGTTACCTCATCAAACCCTATATCAGGAGGGGCATGTATTGGGGCTGGAGTGGGTCCAACTTTAATTGATAGAGTAATAGGTGTCGCAAAAGCCTATACCACAAGAGTAGGTGAAGGGCCATTCCCAACTGAATTACAAGGAAGTATTAATGATCAACTCTGTGATAGAGGCAGTGAATTTGGAACCACTACTGGGAGAAGGAGAAGATGTGGTTGGTTTGATGGAGTTATTGGTAAATATGCTGTATCTGTAAATGGTCTTGATTGTTTAGCCATTACGAAACTTGATGTGTTAGATGAATTAGATGAGATTCAAGTTTGCATTGCATATGATCTCGATGGAGAGGTAATAGACTACTTTCCTACAAATTCAGATGACTTAAAAAAATGTAAGCCAATCTTCAAAAAATTAAAAGGTTGGCAATGTTCAACTGCAGATTGCAAAAAACTATCTGATCTCCCAGAGAACGCTATGAATTATCTAAGATTTTTAGCTGAATTAATGGAGGTCCCGATTGCCATTGTCTCGTTGGGGGCGAATAGAGATCAAACTATAGTAATTGAAGACCCAATACATGGTCCTAAAAGAGCACTACTAAGGTAATTTAGTTCCAAATTAATGAAGGAAACCTTTAGACATTTTGAAAATAAAATAGTTGATCTCATTGGTCTGGGCAACGCAATAGTAGATATTATTGTAAATATTGAAGATGAGTTTCTTGAGATAAATAATCTGGATAAAGGATCAATGAATCTAATTAATTCTGATGAATCTCAGAGATTGTTAGAAAATTGCAAAGTGATCAAACAAATTTCAGGTGGGTCCTCAGCAAATACCGTTGTTTCTTTAGCAGAATTAGGCAACTATGTGCAGTTTATTGGAAGGGTGAAAAATGATCAATTTGGGAATTTTTTTTCTGACGATATAAAAAAAAGTAAAACTATTTTTAATACTCCACCAACTATTGAAGGAGCTCCAACAGCTCATTCAATCATTTTGGTTACACCTGATGCACAAAGAACTATGTGCACTTACCTAGGAGCATCTGTAGAGTTTGAACCAAAAGATATTGACTTTACTGTAATCAAGAAAAGTAAATACTTATATTTAGAAGGATATTTATGGGACAGCGAATTAGCTAAAAAAGCTTTTATTAAAGCCGCACAAATTGCAAAACAATCTAATACAAAAATAATTCTTTCTTTGTCTGATTCATTTTGTGTAGATAGACATCGTGAGAGTTTCTTGGAATTAATTTATGAATATGTAGATATTGTTTTTTGTAATGAATCCGAGGTGTTAAGTCTATTTAAAAATGATAAATTAGCCAGCTGCCAAGAAAACCTATCTTCCTTATGTGAATTAGTCATAGTAACTCTTGGAAGCAATGGTTCTCTCATAGTTAACAAAAATAATGTTGAAATAATTGAGTCAATAACGAAAGGCAAGATTATTGATACTACAGGAGCAGGAGATATCTATGCGGGGGGATTTATCCATGGATTAATAAATAATTGTTCCCTCAAAAAATGCGGAGAGATAGCTTCAATTTGTGCGGGACAAATAATTACGCAATTAGGATCTAGATCAGACATGGATCTTAAAGAGTTAATAAAATAGATTTAATCAAATAGTCTTACTCAACCAATCATAATATTTCATCTCAGCATGGTATTTTTTGTAAATAATTTGAGGGACATCATATGTGGAATTTTTATTTACGAAATCAGTTAAACAATTTTTAAATTCTAATTTACTTTTTATTGTGATTTCAAACTCTTTAGTTTCTTCAATATCATCATCCCACTTATAAATTGAAAAAATTTGCTTTATCGAAACACAAGCTGCAAGTTTATTTTGTATTAGTAATTTAGCCATTCGCAAAGCATTTGCCTTACTCGATTCAGTTGTGAACATAACTAATACTTCCATAATGAATTAAAAATCAATATTTTTTAATTATGTGATTTATCAAATTGTGATATTGATCAAAAGAGTAAGAATAATCATTTTTAACTTTCGGCCTTTTAACCAAAAATAACTTCATTTTACTTCCAGAAACTATACTCTCCCAGTTTTTCTGAGAATAACTTCCAGATTCTCTGCATAAAACATAATCTATCTCCCAAAAATCACAAAGTTTTTTTTCTAAAATACTTCTATTATTTTTACTTGGTTCAAGTATCGCTATATTTGAATTCTTAATACATGATCCAAAAGCTTTAGTTATACTCTCATAAGTTGGAAGTACCCTTGTAAATACATTTGCTTTATAATTCATATAATAATTAGCTGTATCGTTAAGGAATCTTGAGCCTATTGCAAGAAGAATATTCTTATTCTCAATATCAACGTTGTTTATATCCTTTAAATCATCAATATAAAAAAAATTATTAGTGTTATTTATTAGAGATTTCCTCTCAAATAGTAAAAGAGGTGTATTAATCTCTTTACATGCATTGTTAAGATTTTTAGAAATTATTACGGCAAACGGATGAGTAGCATCGACAACGCATGTGATTTTATTTTTATTTATGAAATTAATTATTTGATCTTTATTATTTAATTTCCCCGTAATGATATGTAACTTTGGATTTTCAATATAAGCTTGCCCTGCTTTATAAGTTAAAACACTTGCAAAGACTGAATAATTAAGTTCAAGAAGCCTATTAGCTATTACAGGTCCATCCGAAGTTCCTGATAGGATCCAAACATTTTTATAGCAATTTCCTTGATTCTGCATCAGTATGTCTTTAATTAAATAGTAAGTAATGAATCATTGTTTAATTCAGGCGATCATAAATAGCGCTCCCCAAATGAGGTATACCAAAGAAAACCAAACTCCAATTGCAGAAATGATTGTTAATTTTAGAGGATTACGTAGTGAAGATCCAACCAGAGATCTCAAGATAATAGGATGGGGAAATATTGCTCAAAGAATGATAGATGAACTAAAGGAGGGGCAAAATATTATTATTGAGGGACGTCTAAAGATGAATTCTGTTACTAGAAAAGACGGAACTAAAGAAAAGCAACCAGAACTAACAGCTTCAAAAATTCATCAAATATCTCCAGTTGATGTTATTAAGTCTGATCAAAAAGAAAATAATGAGCCATTTAAAAAAAAAGAAAGCACCAAAAATTCCAGTTGGGATAGTTCACCTTTAGTACCTGAAGTTGACGAAATACCTTTTTAAATCAAATATCAACATTATTTTCTTGAACACCTATAATAAATTTGCTTATTTTTCTTTCAAGTTCGGCAAGTTCGCTTCTAATTTCTGGCCATTTACCCCTATCAAGATTTTCTAATAGCCATGCTCTATCTTGATCAAGCTTAAAAATTAAATCTCCTTGATTTGTAGTATTAGAATCTTGCATAATACTTGTTAAACCATTTAATACTCATTCTACTAAATCAAAATGAAGAAATACCTATCCCCTGGAAACTTAATCGTAACCGCTGGGGGTATACTAGCTTTTGTTGGAATGACTGCTTATTTTACAGACTCAGTAAATCTAAGTGTACCTACTTTTTTTTATGGAGTACCTATTTTTTTAATTGGATTAGGTTTAAAGACTTCCGAAATACCTCCTGTAGAGTTGTTTGATAAGACAAATTTTGCGACAAATAAATTTAATAGACCAAAAGAATTAACAGCACTAGTTAAAGATGTTACAAGATGGAGATATGGGATAAAAGCTCATCTTGAATCATCATTAGAATCTTTAAATTTGTGGGACGAGGATAATCCCCCTCAACTAAAAGAAATAGAAGAAATTACAAAGGAGGAAAAAAATGGTCTCAGAATGCGTTTCGAATTAAACGCTGTACCTCTAGAAAAATGGATTGAAAAACAAGACAGATTAAACAGGTTTTTCGTAAAAGGTCTTGAATCAGAATTTATTATCGACGATAATAAAAAAGAATTTGATTTTATTCTCTTTTATTGAATATAGGGATATATTTGTAAAAACCTAATTTCTCAATTCAATCAAGTTTTAATGATTTTCAATAATGAATGATTCTCAAAGAGTATCAATATTAAGCGAAGCACTTCCTTATATACAAAGTTTTTCAGGTAGAAAAATTGTTATCAAGTATGGTGGTTCTGTTATGGAAGATGATGATTTAAAAAATGCTTTTTTTAGAGACATAGCACTTTTATCAACAGTGGGGGTTTGTCCCATAGTAATTCATGGGGGTGGACCTGAGATTAATCATTGGTTAAAGAAATTAGAAATATCTCCTAAATTCGAAAATGGATTAAGAATTACTGATCAAAAAACAATGGAGATTGTCGAGATGGTTCTAATGGGTAGAGTTAACAAACAAATTGTAAAAGGGATTAATAAAACAGGATCCTTGGCTGTGGGAATATCAGGTCTTGATGGAAATTTAATTCAATCTAGAGAATTAGGAGATGGGAGCCATGGGTTGGTGGGAGAGGTTACAAAAATCAATCCTGAAATATTAGATCCCCTTATATCTAGGGGTTATATCCCTATCATTTCTAGTATTGGATCAACCTTAGAGGGTATTTCCCATAACATTAATGCAGATTTTGTTGCTGGAGAAATTGCTGCTGCAATAAATGCAGAAAAACTTATTCTCCTTACTGATACACCAGGGATTTTAAAAGAAAAAGATAACAAAAATATTCTTGTTGAAAAAACGAATCTCAAAGAGGCAAGAGATTTTATTGATAAAAAAATTGTGACTGAAGGTATGATTCCAAAGACTGAATGCTGTATAAGAGCTTTAGCACAAGGAGTCAAAGCAGCTCACATAATTGATGGAAGAATAGAACATTCATTACTTCTTGAGATTTTTACAAATTCCGGAATAGGTACCATGATAGTCGCCTAACCTATGAAAACATATGAGCAAGTTTTAGAAACAGTAGAACTTGCTTTAGCTAAAGGTGAATATCATTATTGTATTGAATTTCTTTTGCCCTTAATCGAATCATTTCCTTTGTCAAGTAAAGAGGGAGTGAATTTAAGAACATTCTTAATTACTGCTCTTTGTGGTGTCAACAAAAAGGAGGAGGCTAAAAGGTTTTGTAAAGAACTTCTAAAATCTTACGATAATAAGACGAGAGAAAATGCAAAATATTTGATGGAAATTTTAGACTCTCCTGACATTAAAAAACCAGAAAATTGGAACGTACAGTTTGAAAGCGACCCATCACTAAATAAAAAATCTCTTAACTCACTACGCAAAAAAAAAGAAGTATTGAAGAGAAGGAAATTTATTAATGTAACTGAGAGTCCAACTGGTGAAACAAAACCCTTTCAGAAAGGCTTTTCACTGATCATTTTATTAATACTATTATTATTAATTCCACTTTTAAGTGGCTGCGTTAAGGTTGAGAATTCCCTTGATCTTAGTGAACCTGATTCAATAACCAATAATTTAGTGATAGAAAGTAAATACATAAAGAAATTTCCTTGGCAATTAAAATTTGAAGAGAAGATGAAAGATATTTTTCCTGACGCAGAAATCGAACAAGACGTATCTACCTTTTCTTTGAAACATAAAAATCTTAATCTAGAAGATACAAAGCAAGTTCTTAAAATCACCCAAAATATAGCCGGAGAGATAGCGGGAGAATCAACAAATATAGAAATAAATACATCTCAAAAAAACTTTATTTTTTTTAAAAAATACTTTTACAGGTTAGATTTGGATCTAAATTCTATTCAAGGTATTGATAATTTAGAACTCATTTTCAAAATTATTCACCCTAATAAAGCTACCCTTACTGATAAAAAAAATTCAAATTTAGAAATCACAAAAAATCTAATAATTTGGAATTTAAATCAAGGGCAGATAAATAGTCTGGAATTTTCTTTCTGGAGCCTCAACAAACTTTTGATTGGTTTATCTACTATTTTAATAATTATAATATTGGCTTATTTACTAAGATTATATAGATTTAAATTAGGTACAGATTTACCTCAACTTCCATCAAAGTAATTACAATTCTGCTGGATTAACATCAATTGTTAAAAAAACATTTTTTGGAATAAGTTTCCATAATATTGATCTATCAGGTAAAGGAATCTTTGTACCTTCAGGACCATGTATTAATATTTGCCATCTAAATTTTTTACCAACTTTAGCAATTATACTAGGCGCAGGACCAATTAATTTCCAGTTCTTTTTCTCACAAAAATTGAGTAGATATTTTGCTAATTTTATTGCAATTGACTCAGTTAATTCATAATTTTCACCTGATAATTTAAGAAGACAAATCGTGCAAAATGGAAATAAATTTGCATCTTTTCTCAATCTCGAGTTTTCAATTAAGAATCTTTCATAATCTCTTTTCTGAAGATACGAAATTACTGGGTGGTTAGGTTTATATGTTTGAAAAATTACTTTTCCTTTTTTTTGAGCCCTGCCTGCCCTGCCAGCTAATTGCAAAAACAATTGTAATGATTTTTCTTCTGCCGAAATATCTGGGCGATGAAGCAAGCCATCTGCAGCAATAACTACTGAAAGAGTAATATTGGAGATATCAATCCCTTTTGCCAACATTTGAGTCCCCACGAGAATATCAGCATCACCTTTAGAAAACTTTGAAAGAATATCTCTATGACCATCCTTTCCTGAGGTTGTATCTCTATCAAAGCGAAGTACTCTTAAATCAGGAAATTCTTCAGTTAAAAACTCTATTACCCTTTGTGTACCTATTCCAAATGGTTTAAAGGCAGTTGAATGACATTCTGGGCAACGATTGATCAATCTCGATTTATGATCGCACCAATGACAGCTTAACCATTTTTTTCCTTGTGAACCGAGATGCACTGATAAAGGAACGTCACAGTTGGGACAATTTATTAAATATCCGCAATTTCTACAACTTAAAAACCCACTGTGCCCCCTCCTAGGGATCAAAATTATTGCCTGCTCTTTCTTTAAGCGTAGTTGAGGAAGCAATTGTAATAATTCATTAGAAAAAATTTTCATATTTCCTTCCTTGAACTCATCCCGCATATCAATAATTCTTATTTCAGGAATCGCAATACTTGATATCCTTTGAATCATTCTTACCAATTTAAAATTCTTTTCAAAAATACACTTTTTCCAAGTCTTCATTGATGGGGTCGCACTCCCAAAAATTAATTTTGCAGAATTCCTTTTTACTATTTCGATAGCAATCTCTCTTGCGTCATAACAAGGCATAGGACTATCTTGTTTATAAGAAACGTCATGTTCTTCATCCATGATTATTAATCCTAGATTTTTCACTGGAAGAAAAACTGCGGACCTTGTTCCTATTACTATTAAAGGCTCATTAGCATTAATAATTTTCTTCCAAACTAAAGTTCTATGATTGGGAGAACAATTACTATGATATTCGTAAACTACATTATTAAATCGCCGACTAAACCTATCAATAAGTTGAGGAATTAGTCCAATTTCTGGGGCTAGTATCAAACAGCTTTTTTTCTTGAGAAATTGATCTTCAGCAATTCTCATGTAAACTTCTGTTTTACCTGAACCTGTTTCGCCCCATAGAAGTAAAACATCTCCTGGTTTCATTCTTTGGAATTCTTGAAATGCAATTTTTTGCTCATTTGTAAGACTTGGTTTTTTGGTTGCAATATGATCATTCTTGAAGGAATTTAATTTAGTATTTATATTTTTTTTTCTTTTAGATTTAACAAGGTAATTTTTACTTACCATTGAGTTAATTAAAGAGTAATTAAAACCAGACTTTATTAATTCATTTTGCCAATTACCTTTTTTGGGCAAAGTATTCATTAAAAAAAATTCTTTTTTTGTTAATCCATTTTTCTTAATATCAAATTCTTTTTTAGTTTCAATCCATATTTGATCTTTTAAACCTTTAGAAAAATCCTTATATTTACCAATCCAGCCAGGAGGGAACGCAGTTTTAAACATTTTTAAATTACTAACCATGTAAAAAGAGGCTAGGGACTCTATCAATTCTCTCCAAGAATCATCAATTATTTTTTTCTGCAAAATACTTTCAACAAACAAATATCTTATGCTTTTTACTCCAGCACTATTGGTTTCATCATTATTAATTGCCGAAAAGTTTCTCCTGGAGATCACCAACCCATTCAATAATCTTCCTCTCAGTCTCACGCTTACAATATCTCCAACTTCTGCCCCAAGATTATTTCCATCTAAATAGTAAAAGCTTTCATTACTGCTTCCAATATCAAGCAAAATTTCCAATTTGTAGGAGATATTTAATAACTGATTACTTGCCGGCTTCAAAACTTTTTCTTAGTATTGGATTGTTGAACATTCCACAAAGTGTTTTTTGCACATTGTAAGTATCCTGCTCTTAAGGGAGACATGAAGCTTTGATCATTGACTGAAAATTCGAAAATGATCCGCCTGTCTGAGAAATCCCAAGACTTTTTACTTTAGGTAATCTATAGCACTATTTAAATTTTTCAACAATTTAGAAAACTTTTCTTTTTCTCATTTTGTGAAAAAGTTTTTTAAACATTAAGGGGGACTTTACTACTAAATGTTCAAATTAGCCCTAAATAAAATTTTATCTAGTTAAATTCACCATAGAAAGGAGTCAATTATGTGTCCCGTCGCAGCAGAATCAAAAAATTCTAAGCCTAGTTCAAAAAAAAAGATCAATAAAAAAATTAATACAAATTTAGAAACAGTAGTTGAAGAAGATACTATT
This sequence comes from Prochlorococcus sp. scB243_498I20, assembly GCA_000635015.1. Lineage (GTDB taxonomy): Bacteria > Cyanobacteriota > Cyanobacteriia > PCC-6307 > Cyanobiaceae > Prochlorococcus_A. The sequence continues at coordinate 43,331 of JFMR01000045.1, read as the reverse complement.
AAAAATAGTCAAAATTCGCAGACATCTTCCGAGCTAAACGAAAGCAGTATTGAAAATAACAATGAATTTAGTGATTCTGAAGAAGAAGATAAGGGGCTTGGGAATATAAAGCTTGGCCCAAAGGGTATCTACACCGAAGATTCAATAAGAGTTTATCTCCAAGAAATTGGAAGAATTAGACTCTTAAGACCAGATGAAGAAATTGAACTTGCAAGAAAAATAGCTGACTTACTCCAACTAGAAGAATTAGCAACTCAATATGAATCAGAAAAAGGACATTTCCCGTCAGTAAGAGAATGGGCCGAGTTAATAGATATGCCTCTTTCCAAATTTAGAAGACGACTACTTTTAGGGAGAAGAGCTAAAGAAAAAATGGTTCAATCAAATTTAAGATTAGTTGTTTCCATCGCAAAAAAATATATGAATAGAGGTTTATCATTTCAAGATTTAATCCAGGAAGGAAGTTTGGGCCTAATTAGGGCCGCGGAAAAATTTGACCATGAAAAAGGTTATAAGTTCTCTACATACGCGACTTGGTGGATTCGCCAAGCCATTACAAGAGCAATTGCTGATCAAAGTAGAACTATTAGATTGCCAGTTCACTTATACGAGACAATATCCAGAATTAAAAAAACCACAAAAGTTCTTAGCCAAGAATTTGGCAGGAAACCTAGTGAAGAAGAAATAGCTGAAAGTATGGAAATGACAATTGAAAAATTAAGATTTATAGCTAAAAGTGCGCAACTTCCTATCTCTTTAGAGACTCCAATAGGGAAAGAAGAAGACTCAAGACTCGGAGATTTTATAGAAGCTGATATAGAAAATCCAGAGCAAGATGTCTCTAAAACTTTATTAAGAGAAGATTTGGAAGGAGTATTAGCAACTCTAAGTCCTAGAGAAAGAGATGTTCTCAGATTGAGATATGGAATTGATGATGGAAGAATGAAAACTCTTGAAGAAATTGGCCAGATTTTTGATGTTACGAGAGAGAGAATTAGACAAATAGAGGCAAAAGCCCTAAGAAAACTTAGACATCCAAATCGAAACGGGGTTTTAAAAGAATATATAAAATAAAAAAAGTTAAGTATAATTTTCAGCTTTAAAAACTTGCAAAAGAATAGCTTAAAATAGATTCGACTTTATTTTTAATTCAAACTCAAAATAATATTTAATGACTAATTTTAAGCTGAAAATAGCAAGCAGAAGAAGCAAACTAGCAATGGTTCAAACTTTATGGGTTAAAGATCAACTAGAAAAGAATATTCCCAATTTAGAGGTATCTATAGAAGCTATGGCAACTCAGGGAGACAAAATCCTTGATGTAGCCTTAGCCAAAATAGGCGACAAAGGCTTATTTACAAAAGAACTTGAAGCACAAATGCTCGTAGGCCATGCAGATATAGCAGTACATTCTCTAAAAGATTTACCAACCAATTTGCCTAATGGCCTTCAATTAGGATGCATCACAAAAAGGGAAGATCCTTCAGATGCTTTAGTAGTAAGCAAAAAAAATGACTGTTATAAACTAGAAACCTTACCTGAAGGTTCGATTGTAGGAACAAGCTCCCTAAGAAGACTTGCACAATTAAGAAATAAGTACCCACATCTTGTTTTCAAAGATATCAGGGGAAATGTTATTACAAGAATTGAAAAATTAGATGCAGGAGAATTTGATTGTATAATTCTTGCTGCTGCTGGTTTAAAGAGATTAGGCTTTGAATCAAGAATTCACCAGATTATCTCAAGTGAAGTTTCCCTTCATGCCGTTGGCCAAGGAGCACTAGGCATTGAATGTAAATCTGATGATAAAAAAGTTTTAGAAATTATAAATATCTTAGAAGATAAACCCACCAGTCAAAGATGTCTAGCAGAAAGGGCTTTTTTAAGAGAGCTTGAAGGTGGATGCCAAGTCCCAATAGGTGTGAATAGTAAAATTCAGAATGAACAACTTTGCCTTACTGGTATGGTTGCATCTCTTGATGGAGAAAGGCTTATTAAAGATCAATATATTGGCAATATTAATGATCCCGAAGAAGTAGGCAAAGAACTAGCTAAAAAATTAAAGAAGCAAGGTGCCGAAGAAATACTAAGCGAAATATTTGAAAAATTTAGAGAAAAATAAAATTAGTTAATTTACTAATTTAGGATCAATTTCTTTTTTGTATCTCTCTTCACAATCTTTAATCACTTTAACAGCTTCTTCTATCCCAAAAAAACCATTGACAGTACATGTTCCTGGTTTTTTTAGATCTTTGTAGTGCTCCCAATAATACTTTGTTTCTTTTAACCAATGATCTCCAAGGTCTTCATAACTTGAGATATGATCCATTCTTTTATCATCAGCGAGAACCGCTATTACCTTATCATCGACCTCTCCACCATCATCAAATTTCATCACCCCAATAATCCTTGCTTCCACAATAGATCCTGGTATCAATGGCTCAGTTACCCCAACAATTTCTACATCAAGAGGATCTCCATCTTCATCCCATGTCCTTGGAATACATCCATAAGCAAAGGGATACGCAAGTGATGAATAACCTACCCTATCAAGTTTAAGATGGCCCGTTTCTGTAATTAATTCATATTTATTTATGGTATTAGAGTTCAATTCAACAATTGTGTTTATTATTGTATTTGAGCTGTCAGTGAAAGCATTTAGTATGTGCAATAAATTTGGGGTAACCCTGCTTGGGGGCTGATTTAGATTTGCCATCAAGAAATTATTTTTGTTTATCTTACATCCTCACACCTAACCAAATTCTTTAAAAGTAATGTTTCAGCAAAAATCATTTATTTTAGACCTTAGATGATTAATAAAATAGTTTGGCGATAGTTCTTCATTAGTTACATCTCTTACCAACTCCATACAATTAACTGATCTGCCATATTTATGTATATTTTTTTTTAACCAAAAGATGATCTTTTGATATTCACCATTTTCAATTAAGTTGTCAATCAAACCTATGTCTCTTTCCATTTGAGAAGATATTTGCGCACTTATAACATGTCCTAACAAATATGAGGGGAAATATCCAAACGCCCCTTCACTCCAATGAACATCTTGAAGACAACCTTCTGAATCATTAGATGGTTTAATTCCTAGGAGTTCATCATATCTTTTATTCCATTCTGTTGGAATATCTTCAGCAGGTAACCCTCTTTCAATTAAATCTATTTCAAGTTCGGTTCTTATTAATATGTGTAAGCCATAAGTCAATTCATCCGCTTCTACCCTATTTAATCCCGCTTCCAAATGATTTATAGATTTACATAGTTCTAGATAATTATTAAGAGAACATCCAGCCGAAACAAATTTGTTAAAAAATCTTTTTGAAAAAGATTTGGATTTAACTATTCTATTTTCCCAAAATAAAGATTGACTTTCATGAATACCCATAGAGGTTGCTTGACCTAAAGGCCAAGCAAACCATTGATGACTTTGGGATGGCAAACCCTGCTCATAAATAGAATGCCCCCACTCATGCGCAGTTGCTAAAAAACTTGATAATGGTTCACCTTCAACAATTCTTGTCGTAATCCTGTAATCATTAGGGCCTAATGTAATCGAAAAAGGATGGGGAGATTTACCAACAACAACTAGATCTTTATCTCTCCCAAACTCATCAAGTAATTGAGAACATAAATTATGTTGAGATTCTGGACTCAAATCCCAGTGATATTTCTTAGATTTATTAATCCCTCTAATCAACTCTGGGAGACCATCTTTCAAAGGCTGAAACATTTTATTCAGCCACTTTAAAGTTAATTCGGGTTCAAAGGGTTGGGCTAAAGTTTCCCATGGTGAATATTGATCTGATATTTGTTTTGCCTCTTCAATCCGCAATTTAACTAATTCTTCAAAGAAAGGAAGAAAAATCTTAAAATTTGATTTCTCCTTAGCTTCTTGCCAGCTTTCATACCCTTTAGATTTTGCCTTTGCTAGAGACTCAACTAATTTAGGATCTAAATTTCTTTCTCTATTAAATTCCTTCAATAAAAGACTAATATTTCTTTCTTTATCTTTTATGAAAAGTTGATTATCGGAATTTCGTTCAATATCTGCTAGTTCATTTTTAGCAGATTGTATTAAATTAGAAAATTCCTCGGAAGAATTTCTTTCATGCAATACTTTTGCAATATAAGTAAGTTGTTCAGACCTCCAAGAAGCACCTTTCTTTGGCATTCCAGTATTTTGATCCCAGTAAAGTGTATTTTGGATTGAACCTAATATTTGTGTTTCTTTAAGGTAAGCACCCAGATTATTCCAATGAGTTTCAGCCAAAGATTTAAATGGAAATTAAATTTATCTTAAGATAAAAATTTTAATGTCTGCAGTAAAACATGCATCTTTATCCATAATAGGATATTGATTAATTAAGTTTTAACTTATATGGAACAAATATTTTCAAAATTAAAATTCATAACTCATGGCGAGGGTTTTATTGATATCACATATGATTTAAATTTATGTGTTGAAAAAAATAATTTTCATTCCGGAATTTTAAATTTAACTTCACTTCATACAAGTTGCAGTTTAACTATTAATGAAAACGCAGATCCAAATGTACTGAGGGACCTAAAAAAGTATATGCAATCGATAGTTCCCTATGATTCCTACTTAACCTTATCAAAAAATAGAGAAGAAATATCTTATAAACATTATCAAGAAGGGGCTGACGATATGCCAGCACATATTAAAACATCCCTAACAAACACTTGTTTATCTTTGAGTTTTCAAGACGGGAAAATTATGCTGGGCACATGGCAAGCAGTTTATTTATGGGAACATAGATTTGATCAAAAGGAAAGAATCATTAATGTACATATAATTGGTGAGAAAAAATAAGGTATTTATAATGTAATTAGTCAGATTTATTATTTAATGGAACCCTACATTTTGCAAGATGAAGAATTGAATGAATTAGTTGTCAAAATACCTGGCTGGGAAATTAAATCTAAACAAATCCAAAGAGAATTTAACTTCGCTAATTTTATTGAAGCCTTTGCTTTTATGACTAAGGTTGCTTTAATCTGTGAAAAATATAATCATCATCCTAACTGGGAGAATGTTTATGCAAAAGTAATAATTAAATTAAATACACATGATCTAGGAGGTATTACGAATCTGGATCAAACATTAGCTTCGGAAATCAACAAAATTTTCGATCAATAAAAATATAAACTTGTTTTCAACTATTCAAAATGTCTAAAAATTTATTGCCAGTTACTATTATTAGTGGATTTTTAGGTTCTGGCAAAACTACACTTCTAAATCATATTTTAAAAAATCAAGTTGGTATTAAAACAGCTGTTTTAGTTAACGAATTTGGAGAAATCGGAATAGATAATGACTTAATAATAGAAGGCTCAGAGGATATGATCGAATTAAATAATGGATGTATATGTTGCTCTATAAATGGCGAATTATTAAATACTGTATCCAAAGTTTTAGAAAGAGCTGAAAAATTAGACTATTTGATTGTTGAAACAACTGGATTAGCAGATCCATTACCAGTAGCCATGACTTTTGCGGCTGGTGATCTTAGAGAAAAAGTAAGATTAGATTCGATAATCACTGTCATTGATGGAGAAAATTTTGATTTTGAAATTAATAATACAAGTGTCGCCTATTCTCAAATTTTATATGGAGATATCCTTCTTCTTAATAAATCTGATTTAGTAGATGAAAAACAATTAAAGAAAATAGAGGAGTTTATAAATAAAATAAAAAAAGAACCAAGGATTTTGAGATCAACTAATAGTGAAGTTGCATTACATACAATAATGAGCGTGGGTCTATTTGAGACGGATACTTTTGAGTTCGAGAAAAATAAAAAAAATATAGAACAAAATTCAAACAATCACTCTTCTCATCCCCACGATCACTCTTCTCATTCCCACGATCACTCTTCTCATCCCCACGATCACTCTTCTCATTCCCACGATCACTCTTCTCATCCCCACGATCACTCTTCTCATCCCCACGATCACTCTTCTCATCCCCACGATTTAATCAATAATATCGAAGGTTTTACCTCAGTTTCATATGAGACATTTGAACCATTTTCCTTAAGGAAATTTCAATATTTCTTAGATAATCAAATCTCAGAAAATGTATTTAGAGCTAAAGGAATATTATGGTTTATGGAAAGTGAAAGAAAACACATTTTTCACCTATCTGGAAAGCGGTTTTCTCTAGATGATGAGGAATGGACAAAAGAAAAATCTAACAAGATAGTATTAATTGGGAAAAACTTAGATCACCAAACTATTAAAAATCAACTGTCATCATGTAGATTTAATTCAGATTAGAGTTCATATTAGGATTTAATTATTTTTTGAAAATACTTATTAAAGGATTTAAAAACGCAGTAAACGAATTAAAACTTTTTTATTTTATTTCGTTTATTGTTGCACTCTTAGTAATCATTCCAATTTTTAATTTTATTCTTGAAGGAGTTCAATATGTTGTAAGTGGAAATTTTTCATTAGGTATTGCTGGAGGAGAAGAGGTATTAGAGACTTTAAAAGTTTTAGTATTGACAAGTTTTTTTGGAGGAGGATTAGGCACTTTGAATGGATGGTTACTTTCAAATTGTGATTTTAAGTTCAGAAAAGTTCTCCGTATTTGTCAGCTCATTCCACTAGCCGCCCCAGCATACCTAATAACAGCTGTTTTGCAGGATTTAGGAAGTATTTTTGGTTATCAAGTAACCGGTTTATGGTGGGGGGTATTAATACTTTCAATCTCTACTTACCCATATGTATTCATTCTTGCTAACGAAAGTTTTAATAAATTTGGAGTTAATCAAATCAATGCTAGTAGAGGATTAGGAGTTGGGCCGTGGAGGAGCTTCTTTAAAATCGCTTTTCCAATGGCGTTGCCAGCACTAATAACAGGAATAAGTTTAATGTGTATGGAAGTAATGAATGAGTTAGGTACATTTGCATTATTAAATATTCCAAGTATTTCTACGGGTATAGCTGAAAATTGGATAATTGAGGGTAATCCAAAAAGTGCTATTGGACTATCTTTGGTAGCTTTATTAATAATTTTCACTTTAATTATGTTTGAAAAATTCTCGAGAAAAAAATCAAAGCGGTGGAGTGAAAATCCTGCATCAAAAGATTCTCAAGGGTGGGAATTAAAAAAAATAAGAGCTCTTTTAGCAATAACAATAACTTTATTTCCTCCAATTTTCTCTTTTGGAATTCCATGTTTTTGGGTTCTGCTCAATATCGATCAAATTCAAAAAGGGTTATATGTAGAATTACTTACCCTATCATTCAGAACCATAAGTCTAGGATTTTTTACTGCGTTAATAACGATGTTATTCTCCTTAATAGTTTCCTTAGCAAGACGACCAAATAAAAGCTTTTTACTAGGACTAATAACAAACCTTGCGGGAATAGGTTATGCAATTCCAGGCACTGTATTAGCTTTATCTTTAATAAGCATTTCTTCTCCAAAATTGAATTTCTTTGCTGTTTGCTTACTTATTTGGGGTTATCTTGTTCGATTTCTAACTATTTCTAAGGGTTCTATTGATTCAAGTCTTGAGAGAATTTCTCCTAATCTAGATGAAGCTGCACTTGGACTAGGAGAAAATTGGCCGGGAATCATCAAAAGGATTCATCTACCTCTTCTTCAGGGACCAATATTCGTGGGATCACTGTTGGTTTTTGTAGATACGATAAAAGAATTACCCATGACCTTTATTTTGAGACCATTTGATTTTGATACATTATCTGTGAGGATATATCAATATGCTGGAGATGAAAGAATGGTAGAAGCGATATTACCAGCCATTCTTATCATGACTCTAGGCCTTATTGCTTCATTTACATTGATACCAAGTTTAGAGAAAAAAAACTAAATTCTTTTATAAATTTTTCTTATTAAGAAAGGTAGGCTTAAGAACAAATCTGCAGAGGTAGATATAACCCTAAAATAAACTAAACTGATGATAATTATATTTTGTGGAATACTTTTCCCTACAAATAAAAGGAGGCAAGCCTCAAAAACGCCAACTCCTCCTGGAGCTGCTGGGACTACCAAGCCTAAAGACCATGACAAAGAAAAAATTACCAATAAAAAAATAATGTTCAGAGAATTACTCGCATAAAAAGTATTTAAGCAAATATAAAACCCAATAAATTTAAATAAAACAAATCCAATTTCAAGAAATAAAGCTTCAGTAGGAAAAAATGAAATTATATTTATTCTCTCTTCAAATTGGTCCTTTGAATTTTTAAGTTTCAATACCTCAAATACTTTTCCCTTAAGAGCCCCTAATTTTTTTAATATCAGAAAAATAAATTTCCTATTTAGGAACGCCAAAGGAACAACTAAAAAAATATAGAATGGCGAAAAAATCAATCCCATTGATGCCAAGAGAAAAGATCCGCTCAACATAAAATAAGGTTCTATAAGTGTCGAATACCAAGCAATCTGAGGATTACTTATTGTTTTTAAAAAATTAAATCTTTCCACAAAATGCCAAACCCCTCCTGGAACGTATTTAAGAATATTGGTTAAAACATAAAAAGAGACTAGATTATTACTTTTAAATTCTTTCCCGAACCATCTAACAATATATTTCCATGCATAAGCGTTCAGGTAAATACTGAAAATACAAAATAAAAATGATAAAAATAGATTAATTCCATTTCTTTCTAAATTGACATCAAAAGAAATTTGATCAATATTATTAAAAAAATAGATACAAAAATATGACAAGCTTGTAATAAAAAAAATATTTTTTAAACAACCAAAATTTATTTTTTTAAGGAATTTAAGATATAAGTTATTGCTTGAGTTAAATCTCATTTCCAGTTTTCAAATGCTTTAAATTTTTTGCTTGATTCTTTTATAATTTTTCTTATTTCGTAAGTTGATATTTTATGCTTTAATTGTAATCTTAATACCTCATCATTTTCTGGTTTCATAGTTATTGATCCATCTGGTTTCAAAGTTTGTTTAACTTTTATATTTCCAAAAGTCGTTGAACATTCTCCTCTACGCCTAAGTAATATCCACCTAGATTGAGTCCTTTCACGAACCCCTATAGTATTGGAATAATCAAACCATAATCGTCTAAAGATTTCTTTTTTCTCTATGGGCAAGATTGCTTGAATAGAAAATCCAATTCTATTTTTTTTCATATTGATAGCTTGATAGGAAACATCGTAGGCTCCCTCAATTCTTAGTTTCTCCACAAAATTAGATATATCTTCGGGTGTCTGGTCATCAATCCATGCTTCTTGAATAAATATTTCTTCACACTTTGGACTAATTTGTTCATTATCGTGAATATAAGAATGCTCAAATGAAGTAATTTTATAAACTCTAACCAAATTAGGAAACGGAAATTTTAGATTACCAATGCCTACCCCATAAGAGTTAATAGAATATTTTGAGGGAGGTTCAGGACAGTCCACTAAATTAGCAAGTAAAGCAATGCCCGTTGGTGTTGAGAGTTCACCCTCTATTAAGTCACGGTTTGATAAAACCTTAATATTTTTTTGTCTTATTAGCTCTATTACAGCAGGAGGTGGTACAGATAATTTTCCATGTTCAGTTTGAACAAAACCCTTCCCCAACATGGGTTCATTACAATAAACCCTCTTTGGATTCAAGTAATTCAATGCAGCACATACACCAATGATATCCACCAATGAATCTATAGCTCCAATTTCATGGAAATGAACATCATCAGATTTAATGCCATGAACTTTTCCTTCTGCAACCGCTAACGATTCAAATACTGCATAAATTCTTTCTTTTAATTTATCTTCTAAATGTCCATTTAAAATAAGTTCCTTGATACTTCTCCAAGTTCTTTTGATAGAACTACATTCATTATTGTCAACCTTTGCCTTGACGCCCCGAATTGAACAACTTTTTGATTCCTTAAAGTCTAGTTGATATAAATCCTTAAACCCAAGTTCAATAAGTGGCTGTTCAATGACTTTTTTTGGCACCCCTAAATCATAAAAAGCTCCTAATAACATATCTCCTGAGATGCCAGGAGAACATTCAATTAAAACATCTTCCATAAATTAAAGATTTCTTGATTGGTAAAATTGAAGCGAATATCAATCCCTCATTCTAGTTATTTTCAGAAAGATTTTTTTTAACCACTTCGTAGTTAATTAATTCCAAAGAATTTCCATCTCTGTTGATATCTAAACTTACAAAGCTATGAACAAGTTCAAGAGAAAGCTCACCTTTTATCACTAATTTAAAATTTTTATTTTTTAAATTTCTTGACTTTATAGCAGGACATACCTTAATAACAATTTCTTTCTTTTTAGTGTTGACAAAAACTAATTCTCCTCTGACAGAAAAATAATTATCTTTTAGATCTAATTCTTCTAATAATTTAGAGAAGTTAGTTTTTGAAGAATCATTAGGGAAATCATTTAGTTGATAGGGATCCCAGATGCCTGCAACCTGTAAATGCAAGTTTTGAGTATTTTTATTCTTTGGATAAACAATCCAATAATAACTTTTCTTTAAATCAATATGCTTCTTTAAAAGTGATAATGCTTTACCTAGTACTACTGTTTCAATTTTTTCTCCTTTATTGTCAATTAAAAAGCCTCTATTTAATTGCTCATGACCATGAGGAGTGAATCTACCATTAATAATACCAATTGCTCTGTGCTGTAATTGGTCAGTAACTTTTGGGATAGGGTTTTTTAACATATTAAAATTTTGAAAATAACAATTTAATTTATTGAATTTCTTATTTTTCCTCCAGACTATTAAATGACTTTAACGCATCGTCAATAGCATCAGAAGGGTCAGTCGCATTATTCATACTATTTTGTCTGCGAATCATTTCCACAAGTTCAAAAGGATTAGTTGGAAGAGCTGAACTATCATCTTCTGTTTTAGTTGAGGTATCGATTTCTAATTCTTCAAATAAATATTCAGCATTTAGGTAATCACTTTTTAAGAAAATTAATAAAGTAAAAATAATTACAAACTTAATTTGTCTTAAAACGGTTTTGCAAAAGTAATTTTTCATTTATTTTATTTTCAAAATTCTTTAACGCCAAAAATCTTTGCTAATTTAATCTTACATAATTTGGTAGAAATTTGTTAATAGCAACTTGGAATGTTAACTCTATAAGAACCAGACTTTCGCAAATAATAGATTGGATTAATCAAGTCAATCCGGATGTTTTATGTTTGCAGGAAACAAAAGTGATGGATAGTAGTTTCCCTTTTGAATCTTTTGAAAAATTGGGATATTCAGTAGAGGTTTACGGACAAAAATCATATAACGGTGTGGCTATTATTTCTAAAATAAAGCCAGAAAATGTTAAAAAAGGATTCTACGGTTGTACCAACTTTAATGAAAATATCGAAATTTTCCTAGATCAAAAAAGATTAATTTCTGCTGACATTAATGGTATTAAAGTAATAAATGTCTATGTGCCAAACGGTTCTTCTTTAGAATCTAGTAAGTTCGAATACAAAATTAATTGGTTAAATTGTTTAGCTTCATTTTTAGATGAGCAAGAAAAAAAAGGAGAGCTAATTTGTCTTATGGGTGATTTTAATGTTGCTCCATCTAACTTGGATATTCATGATCCAAAGAAATATGAAGGAGGAATAATGGCATCTGAGATAGAGAGAAGTGCACTAAATAATGTTCTAAAAAAAAGATTAATAGATTCGTTCAGGATTTATGAACAAAACACTGGCCATTGGAGTTGGTGGGATTACCGTAACAACGCATTTGAATTAAATAAAGGTTGGAGAATAGACCATATATATATCAGTAAAGAACTGTCATCAAAACTTAAAAGTTGTGTCATAGACAGCTCTCCTAGAGGTAATTTGCGTCCAAGTGATCATGTCCCAGTAATGATAGATCTTAACTTACACGAAATAAATGATGATTTTTTTGAGGATGATGATAATTTCTTCGAAATATAAATAAAATAAATTGAATTTCTTTAATGCTTGAAAACGCTTATTAATAAAGAGTTATCTAAAGTAAGATTGTTTTTTATCACGATTTCTTTAAAATTAATAATTTACAATCCAAACTATCGCAATAAAAATATCATAATGTAGAATTTCAAACTGATTGACAAAATTTTTACTTATTTCTAATTTAGAACATGACTAGATTCTTCTCAAAACAACATTTAGCTAAATTGTGACTGACATATTAAATTACACAAAATCAGAAGAAATTTTCTCTGCCGCCCAACAACTAATGCCAGGAGGAGTAAGTTCTCCAGTAAGAGCTTTTAAGTCTGTAGGAGGCCAGCCAATTGTTTTTGATAGAGTCAAAGGTCCTTTCGCTTGGGATATTGATGGAAATAGATATATTGACTACATAGGAAGCTGGGGGCCTGCCATATGTGGACATGCCCACCCTGAAGTTACAACGGCATTACAAGAAGCAATTGAGAAAGGCACTAGCTTTGGTGCTCCATGCGTTCTAGAGAACCAACTTGCTGAAATGGTAATAGATGCAGTCCCATCTGTAGAAATGGTCAGATTTGTCAATAGTGGAACTGAAGCATGCATGGCTGTTTTGAGACTTATGCGAGCATTTACTGGAAGAGATAAAGTTATTAAATTTGACGGTTGTTATCACGGTCATGCAGATATGTTTTTAGTAAAAGCAGGATCAGGCGTAGCAACTCTGGGTTTGCCAGATTCTCCAGGTGTACCACGGACAACAACTTCCAACACACTGACTGCTCCCTACAATGACCTTGAAGCAGTAAAAAAATTATTTTCTGAAAATCCTGATGCCATTTCGGGGGTTATTCTTGAACCTATAGTTGGTAATGCTGGATTTATTACTCCAGAACCTGGATTCTTGGAGGGATTAAGGGAATTAACCACTGAGAATGGATCCTTATTAGTTTTTGACGAGGTAATGACTGGATTCAGAATAAGTTATGGAGGAGCACAAGAAAAGTTTGGGGTTACTCCTGATTTAACAACCCTTGGGAAAGTAATTGGAGGAGGCCTGCCTGTTGGAGCTTATGGAGGCAAGAAAGAAATAATGTCAATGGTAGCCCCTTCAGGCCCGGTATACCAAGCAGGCACTTTGAGCGGTAATCCACTCGCAATGACTGCTGGAATAAAGACTCTTGAACTGCTCAAACAAGATGGTGCGTACGATAAACTTGACTTAACAACTTCTAGATTAATTGAAGGAATAATTCAGTCAGCAGAAAATAACGGGATTGCTATTAACGGTGGAAGTGTAAGTGCTATGTTTGGATTTTTCTTATGCGATGGGCCAGTCAGGAACTTTGATGAAGCAAAAACAAATGATGCCGAACTTTTTGGTAAGTTGCATAGAGAAATGCTTCGACGAGGAATTTACCTAGCGCCAAGCCCCTTCGAAGCTGGTTTCACATCATTAGCTCACAGTGAAGAAGAAATTGATAAAACTATTGAAGCTTTTGACGAATCTTTCAATGCGATAAAAAAATAATCATTTACCACTCTTTCCTCAAAGAAAAAAAGAAAATGATTAAAATTTTAGAAAAATCTTTTTTAAGTAATTATCTTCTACCACCAACTATTACTGGGGGAGTACTTCCTTCTGAACCTGGTAAGCCGGGAACAACTTGGGTACTTCCATCCCATTTATCAAGAAATAATTTGAAAAGTACTTGATCGTCGAGGCTTCTATTTAATGTTTCATATCTAAGTGCTTCTTGTTCAGCAATTTCAACTTCAGTCTTTGCTCTTAGCAATTGCTGACCAGCTATTTGCTTTTGTTCAATCGCAGCTCTATATTCTTCAGCTATCTCTAATCCAGTAAGATCTAAACTCTTAACATCTACATAATCGAATGAATTTAATTCTTGTGCAACGGTGTCGCCTACTTTTTCAGAAATTACTGCGAATTCAGTAGCAATTGTTTCTAGCTCATATTGTGAAAAGACTGATTTTAGAGCTTTTAGCAAAGATGGCTGAACAATTTTCTGATAAACATCGCTATTTCTGCTAGCAATTGTTGCGAAAATCCTTCCTGCCTCGTTAGGCTTTACTGAATACTTAACTGTAGCTGTAGCCCTAATAACTTGAAGATCTTTAGTTAGCGTTTCAAACTTTTCTGGTTGAACTTGAGTTTTTATATCGAATGGATATACAGACTGAACAAATGGAAGTTTAAAGTTTAATCCAGCTCTCCTAGAGGGTCCACTTACTTTCCCTAGTGTTGTAATAACTGCAACTTGTCCAGAAGGTACAACAAATAGTGATTGGGTAAGCAAAAGAAAGCCAGTAAAAGACAATACAATCAGTAATGTTGCTGTCCCACCAGGACCTGTTGGTGTGACATTTTTAAAGGATGTTGACATTAAATTTATTCTTTTAGTTAATCATATTTAAATAGACTAATTAGTGCATTAGTAAGACATTTAATTAAAATATTTTTTTAATAATTATAAATTTAAATATAGATTTTAATTAATAGATATTTGACTTAAATTCTTGCAAAAGTTCTAAATAAAGATCCTCATCTATCTCCCTGATATCATATTCAGAGGGTAACACACCATGCTTATGCTCATGTACCGCCATCCAACAAAACTTCTCTATTTCTTCTTTTGAAAAACGAGGGTATTTTTTTACATTTTTAATCAATGAGTTAATGAGAGATTTTGAATAATCTGCCATATTCTTAAAATAATATTACTGAGATTTTACCTAAAATTATTAGCCTTTAGAGGAATGTTCAAAGACTCCTCCAACTCACTAACAAGCTTAATAGCCAATTGAAGATCATTTTTGCTCTTACTAGCAACTCTTAGTGTTTCTCCATTGATGCTGACATTAATTTTTTTAATTTGATCTCTAATATTTTTACTAATTTTTTTTGCAATATCTTGTTTAATTCCTTGTTTTAATAAAATTGTCTGTTTAATTCTATTACCACTAACTATTTCAATGTCTCCGTAGTCAAATATTTTTAAGGATAAGTTTCTTTTTATTGCTTTTTGTCTAATTATGTCATTAACAGCATTCAAAGTAAGTTCGCTATTAGTTATTATAAAAATATTTTCTTTTTCTAAATCAACTGAAGTATCCGTGCCCTTCAAGTCGTAACGCTGAGAAATTTCCCTTTTAACCTGATCCAGAGTATTGACTAATTCTTGTCTATCAAAATCAGAAACTACATCAAATGAAAAACTTTCTGCCATAATAAAAATTATTAAACGCTAAATATTATTAGCATAAATTATCTTTTAGTAAGGGGAAATGGGTTAATTTAATCAAAAAATAACAAACTAACCACTTTGCCCATTTCTTCAGCACATCTACAACTATTTAACAAAGTTTCACTATCGTGAAAGGCAAAACATATTAATTGATCGCACCTAGTAATAATTTCTTGATTACAAAGGCTACTTGCTAGAGGCAAAGGTAATTCATCATTTTCACTTTTTTCAACCAAATGCATAACCCTCTCAAGTTGATCCTTTATTTCGGGTATTTGTCTATCAAGACTTTGTGGTAATAAAACAGTTAATAATGATGGATTAATATCTAATACAGCTCGAATTACAGCTGCATTGACGCCTTGAGATCCAGAAGTAAGTATATTATGTCCTTCCTCTGCTAAAGACCTTGCTATTAACTCAATTAAGTGGATATCGACAACCGGCACATGTCTACTACCCAAAAAAGCAATTCTCCTTTTCCCGTTATCTTGGATTTTTGCAAGTTCTTGAGCTAAAGCATCAACGCCTTTAGTTGCTGGAAGATCTAGAGAGCGACTCAAAATAAAATAGTTCCTATATTTGAAATTAGCATTTATCTGAAAAATTGCAGGGAAAATCTATCTTTTCGAGAATTCTTTTTAGATTTACATGCTCTTGAACTAATTGAATAGCATAAGAAGCTTTAATTGATTCATGTATTCTGACATGACCAAAAGCTTGTTCAATAATTTCTACAGAGGAAAGAGTATCTAACTCCACTTTTAATATTGGAACCTCTAATTCCTCTGCTCTATGAATCAATTGTGACAAAGGGTCTCCTAAACCAGTTAAAATTAGACATTGAGTCGAAGCCTCTAAAGCAGCAAGTTGGATATCAGTTCTATCAGCTCCAGTAACTACAGCCATATTACGTCTTCTCCTGAAGAATTCCATTGCAGAATTCACCCCCATTGCACCAATACTTAATGTTTCAACAAGCAATTGATCTTTTTCAGGGCAACAAATTACTTGGGCATCTAGTCTTCTTACAAGCTCACCTACAGTGACACTTCTAAGAAGTGGTGATTTAGGCATAACTCCAAACACTTCAATATCAAGATCTTTAAGAGAGGGTATTATTTCATTTTTAACTTTTTCGACTTCTTGCGGCAAAACTCCGTTGAGTACCACTCCAGCCAATTTCTCACCTAATTGTTTTTTCGCATCAAGTAATGCATCCACACTTTTACAATCTTCCCATAAATTCACAATTAAAACTTTCGCATCTAAATCCTTGGCTAGTTGTGGGAGACTTAAGCCATAGATCATACCCTCATGAAGACTTCCGGCGGCCTCTAAAATATTCAGACCTTCAAAATCATCATTAACCAATCCTTTAATCTGATCAAAACCTTTTCCTGGGAGTAAGTCTTTATTGAAGATTCTTTTTTCAGCTGAGATATTATCCAATAATCCTACTGAAGAAATTAAATTCTCCTCTTCGATCTTTAATGTTGATCCAATAAACTTAACATCATCATCTATTAATCCTTCATAAGTCATTGAAGGAAGATTAGTAAGTTCAATACATGTTGCTAGAGGTTTTCCTATGCGTACTTTTTTTTTATTTTGTAAAAGTTTTTTTGCTATCCCAAGAACAATTGCAGACTTACCACTAAATGGCTCACATGAGCCAATTAATAATATATCGCTCATAATTTAGTAAATTTATTATTAATAGATTAAAGATAATATTTTTTTCAGAACTAAACAAATATTTATTTATGAGTTTTAATCAAAAAAAAAAAAAATAATCTTTTTTTGGTAAATTTATTTTAATTCTTTGGTATCTCATAAAAATCAAGCAAAATGATAAATCCAACCAAAAACGAAAAAACTATAGGGATTACTGGAGCCTCAGGTGCTCTAGGTAAAGAATTAACAAAGTTGTTTCGTCAAAAAGGATATAAAGTGATTGGATTTACTCATAGTAAAAATAATTATGAAATAAATCTTGATTCTCCAAATGAATGGATTAAATGGGAATGTGGGAAGGAGTCGTCGTTAAAAAAACAATTAAAAAAAATAGACATTTTAATTTTGAACCATGGTATTTATGATTTGAGTAGAGAAAATTCCAATTATGAAAACTCAATAGAGATAAATGCTTTAAGCAAATTCAAATTTTTAAATTTATTTGAAGATATTGCTCTAAGCAATGATTCACTAACAAAAAAAGAGATTTGGATAAATACATCTGAAGCAGAAATATTACCCGCCCTAAATCCGTCATATGAGATTAGTAAATCCCTTATTGGTCAATTAGTTTCTTTCAAAAAAAATCTTCTGGACAAAAATACAAAGAAAAAATTAATAATAAAAAAAATCATCTTAGGGCCTTTTAAATCAGAACTAAATCCTCTCGGAATAATGAGTCCCAAATTTGTTTCTAAAAAAATTTATGCTTTAGCCAATTCAAAAAATTATTTAGTAATAATTAGTCCAAACCCTTTAACCTATATTCTTTTCCCATTGAAAGAATTTTTTAATTTTTTGTATTGCCAAATTATCTATAAGTACAAATCTTAGTGTCTAGAAATCTCGATCTGTCAATATTTCAATACCATCTTTTAAGACAACTATTGTATGTTCCCATTGGGCAGATAATTTGCCATCTTTTGTTATTACGGTCCATCTATCGTTTAAAGTTTTGCAAAATTTAGTTCCTTCATTAACAATAGGTTCTACAGCTAATGTCATTCCTTCTCGAAGGACAACGTTGGGCAATTCGTTGGTCCTAAAGTTAAATACCGATGGTTCTTCATGAAGATTTCTTCCAACTCCATGACCTGTATAGTCCTCCACAACACTATAGCCATTTTTTAAAACAATATCCTCAATTTCCCCAGCCACATCTAGAAGTGTATTCCCTGCTTTGATTTTCGAAAGTCCCGCATACAATGCTTCATAAGCTACATCACTAAGGTTTTGGGCCTTTGGACTAACTTCTCCCACACAAATTGAGATACAACTATCACCATGGAAGCCATCTAAATATGCTCCCGTATCAATTTTAACTAAGTCGCCATTTTTAATTATTTTATTTTTATTTGGTATTCCATGAACAACCTCATTATTAATACTAGAACAAATACTAGAAGGGAACCCATGGTAGCCCTTGAAACTTGGCACAGCTCCAAAACTTTTTATCCTCTTTTCCGCAAAATCATCTAAATCTTTTGTACTCATTCCAGGTTTAATTAAGTCATTAATTTCTCTCAAAACGGTTGCTACAATCCTGCTAGATTTTTTCATCAAATTTATTTCCCGTGAAGACTTTATTTCGATTCCTCTTCTCCTCTGAATAAAAGGAACTTGATCATTAGCTTTTGAATTATTTTTATTTAACAAAAGATCTGCAAAATGTCTCATTGGAATAAATAAAATAAGTAAATATCTTCAAAATAGCCTTTATTATCTTGGCTACTTTAAATCTATCAATAACAATGGTAAAGAAACTAAAATGAAAACTTTATTTAATTCTAGGCAATTTCATAAGGCTTTGGCGCCCTGGATTTTTCTTCCATTATTTATATCTTCAATTACTGGTCTTATTTATAGGGTTTCAAAAGATTTACTGGGCTATTCTAGAGAACAAGTTCATTGGTTAATGTCTCTCCATGAGGGCGAATGGCTTGGAGATAAGGGGGAACTTATATATGTAATATTGAATTCACTTGGAGTTTTATGGATGCTCGTCACAGGATTCCAAATGTTTTCAAAAACAATTTCATTTACCAAAAAGGTTACTAAAGGCGAGTCAAAAGGTTAAGATATAGAACTTGTAGGACAATAATGACCAAAATGGCCAAAGAGAAACAAGAGAAGAATTTAGAAACCGGTATTAAAGCTGACGCATCAGTTGATGTAGCAGTTGAACAAAAAGAAAAAAATACAGTTTCTGAGACTACGCAAACCTTAAGCGCATCCAATCTTATTAAGGAATTTGAGAACGAACAACTAAAAAAAGAATTACCTGAAATATATGTTGGGGACACTGTTAAAGTTGGAGTGAAAATTACAGAAGGTAATAAAGAAAGAGTCCAACCTTATGAAGGTGTTGTCATAGCAAAAAGACATGGAGGAATTAACCAGACTATTACAGTCAGAAGAATTTTTCAGGGTATAGGTGTTGAAAGAGTATTTATGCTACATAGTCCACAGGTTGCCTCTCTAAAAGTTGAACGTAGAGGTAAAGTAAGAAGAGCTAAGTTATTCTATCTGAGAGATAGAGTAGGAAAAGCTACTCGCGTAAAACAACGCTTTGATCGATAAAGTTGTAAATTAATCAACTTATTGGTCACAAAGACGCTTATAATCATTTAAATGCGTCGTTAGTTCAGTTGGTAGAACGCAGGTCTCCAAAACCTGATGTCGGGGGTTCAAGTCCTCCACGACGCGTTTGATCAACATTATGTAAATCATTTTTTCATAAGATGGAGTTAGATCTTCAACCTGGGGACGTAGTTAAAGTCCTCGAATCAGCAGCTTTAGGATGGGTTCGTGCAAGAGTTATCAGAGTTAAGTCTGGTGGGAGAGTTGTCGTTCAAAGTGACCAAGGCAGGGAATTTACTGCTAGAGGCAATCAAGTTAGGTTGATAGAACCTGCAGGTTTCAGACCTCAAAAATAAATAGTTGTTTACACTAAGGCAGTTAAAAAACTAATTATTTATGTAAATCCTCAAATTAATAAATTTTTTTTATTACAACCCCATAAATTAAGTATTATGATCTGATAATTTTAAGGAAGTAGTTCTAAATAAATTTAGAACAAAACTCTGGGACCGTAGTTCAACTGGTTAGAGCACCGCCCTGTCACGGCGGAAGTTGCGGGTTCGAATCCCGTCGGTCCCGTTTTTTCTAAAAGAAATTTGGAAAAACGTTTAAGACTAGCCCCGAGTCCAACGGGATTATTTCATATTGGGACAGCGCGAACAGCACTATTTAATTGGTTGTATGCACAAAAAATAGGTGGAAAATTTCTTATCAGAATAGAAGATACAGATTCTCTTCGATCTAAATCTGAATATACAAAAAATATATTAGAGGGCTTAAAATGGCTTGGACTTAAATGGGATGAAGAACCTATTAAGCAAAGTGAACGAATTTCGATTCACAAAAGTTATATCAAAAAACTATTGGAATGTGGAGCTGCATATAGGTGCTTTACATCAGAAGATGAAATATCTGAATTAAGAGAAGAACAAAAAAAGAAAGGATTACCTCCAAAGCATGATAATAGACACAGAAGTCTTTCAAAAGAAGAAATAGAAACATTCATATCCCAAGGGAGGACTTCAGTAATAAGATTTAAGATTGATGAAAAAATTGATATTAAATGGGTAGATCAGATAAGAGGCGAAATCAAATGGCAAGGGAAGGATTTGGGCGGTGATTTAGTTTTATCAAGAAGGGCTAAGGGATATGAGATTGGTGATCCTTTGTATAATCTTGCAGTTGTAGTTGATGATAATTTTATGAATATTACTCACGTTGTAAGGGGAGAAGACCATATCTCGAACACTGCAAAACAAATATTGATTTATAAAGCATTAAATTTTAATTTACCAACTTTTTCGCATACACCCTTAATACTAAATAGCGAAGGGAAAAAATTATCTAAGAGAGATTGCGTTACTTCAATCGACGAATTTAGAGAAATGGGATTTTTACCTGAAGCTCTATCTAACTATATGGCATTTTTAGGTTGGTCTCCAAAATCTGCCGACAGAGAAATACTTTCACTTGAAGAGATATCTAAAATTTTTGACTTATCAGAAATAAATAAAGCTGGAGCCAAATTTAGTTGGGAAAAACTCAACTGGATTAATTCTCAATATATAAAAAATATGGAATCAATAAAGTTAATTGAGATCATGAGAAAATACTGGGATGAAAATGGTTGGGAGCCGCCATCTCAAGAATGGGCTAATAAATTAGCAATTTTGATTAGAGACTCTATGACTCTTTTAAAAGATTCAATTGATCAATCAAAACCATTTTTCTTAATACCTACAATTCAAAAAGAAGGTCAAGATTTTCTGAAAAACCCGGAAAGTAAATTATCTTTAAAACTAATCTTAAATTATTCAATTGAGCAAAATACTATAAAACTAAATAAAGAGAAGGCCAAAGAAATAATAAACGAAATCTCAAAAAAGCATAATATTAAAAAAGGGATCTTAATGAAATCATTAAGAGTAGCCTTTTTTGGATCTCTCAGTGGGCCAGATTTACTTCAAAGTTGGGAGCTTTTCTCAGAGAGTAAAAGTGATAGAACTCGAATTGAAAGATGTCTTTAATCAATCAAAAATATTTTTTTGGCCTAATTTAAGTCTATTTACCAAAGGTTTAGCTGAAAGTCCTTGTATTCCTACTGTCATCAAAATAGTAAGAAAAACTAAACCTTGTAGACGGCCAGCTCCAAGGATACCAGCCTGCTCTAATCTGATAGAAAAAAGAGAAGCTACAGCTGCAGTAACAATACCTCTCGGGGCTAACCAGGCTAAAAATATTTTTTCTTTTAAGTTCAAGTCTCGCCCCATAGTTGCTATCCAGATAGAGATAGGGCGAACAATTACCATCAACATAAAAACGCAAACAACCCCTCCCCAGCCTAGCGGACTTAATTCACCCCAAGAAACGTCAGCGGCCAAAAGAGGGAAAAGAACTGTTATTGCTAATTGAGCTAATTCACCTATTAGATTATCCAATCTCTCCTTATCTATAACTTCTCTTTTGCCTACAATAAAACCTGCCGCAACTGAAGCCGGCAAACCTGATTCTGGTAAAAAATATTCGCAAATTCCATACACAAGGAAAATGAATCCAAGGGTAACTTGAAGCTCTATACCAAATGAGGCTTCATTTTTTATTTTTTTTAAAATTTCTGATAGTAACCATCCTGCACTTAATCCAATCAAAACTCCTCCCCCTAATCTTTGCATTAATGCTATAAATACATCGTTAATCCCACGAAGGTCCCCTAAAGTCAATTCTAAAAGAAGTAATGCTAGTACTGCACCAATTGGTTCAAGCAGCAACCCCTCAGCTTTTAAAACTTCCGAGAGTGGGGAAGCTAAATTTATTTGTTCCACTAATGGAGAGACAACTGTTGGTCCAGTAGCTAGAACTATGGCACTATATATTCCTGCGACTTGCCATGAGAGTCCAGCCAGCCAATGAGCAATGAAAATTCCAGCTGATAATGAAATAAAAAGTCTTACCAATGAAATTTTTAAAACAGTATTTCTTATATTCCCCTCAGGCAGTTTTAAATTTAATCCCCCTTCAAAAAGAACCAAACAGACCAAAAGCCCCACAATAGTTTCAAGCCCTTGCCCTAGATCTAGAGGCTCAACAAGTCCCAATCCTGATCTTCCAATTAATAATCCAGAAAGCAATAAAATAACAACACTAGGGAATCCTGTAAAAGAAGAAAATAATCGAGCGCAAGCGCCTGCAAATACAGTTATCCCCCAAAGTAATCCAAGCCTTTCAGGCGTCATATAAAATTATAAATAATAAAAACATTCATTATTTTGATTAAATCAATAATCTCATCTCTAGTCCAATAAAAACAATACTTTTTAATTTAATTCATCGGCTTAACAACAGTATTTTAAAAAATTCTTTCAAAATACTTTTAATAAAATTAATTTTATTTCTATTAAGAAAACTGGCTTATTAAAGCAATAATTATAAAAATAATTCCTATACCAACAGTTGCCATCCTTCCATTCCATATTTCAGCTTGAGGGGTAAAACCTCTTTTCCACAAATTCAATTCCTTTTTATCAACGAAGTTTTTTGTCTCTTTAATCTCGATTTTAGGTTGTTTGTTCATTGAAATTAGAAAGGAGGGTTTTCTTCATAAAGGGTATTTGCTTGTTCAATTGATAGTCTTCCTGCGACACCTAATTTAAGGGAACTTAAATGATCCTTAAATTTGATTCTTAACAACGCCGCCGCTCCAATCATTGCCGCATTATCTGTACAAAGATCAAGAGGCGCTAAATGAACTTTAATAGATTTTTTACTAGCTTCACTAATCATCATTTTTCTTAATGTATTGTTAGCAGCCACTCCCCCAACCACAACTACATTATCCAAGCTATGATCTTCTGCGCATTTTATTGTTCTCTCTACCAAGACCTCTGCTACTACTCTCTCAAAACTTGCAGCAATATCTGGAATTGGAACGGTCTTCCCAGCCAAATTTATTCTCTCAACTAATCTTAATACGGCAGTTTTTAAACCACTAAAAGAGAAATCATATTTAAGAAATCCACCTTTTTTATCAGAGATCTTACATTTTGGTAAATTAAATTTCATTGGGTCCCCATTTTTAGCAATCTTTTCAATTGCCGGTCCTCCTGGATAACTAAGACCTAATAGTCTGCCAACTTTATCAAAGGCTTCTCCAGCAGCATCATCAAAACTTTTCCCAAGTTTTTGCATCCCCCTATTATCATCTACCTTTATCAATTCAGTATGCCCGCCGCTAACAAGTAATGTAAGAAAAGATTTCTTTGGATAGTTTTCTGAAAATAGAATTGAAGATAAATGCCCCTCCAAATGATGAATTCCCAAAAATGGTTTTGAATGTAACATACAAAGTGATCTTGCAGTTATAGAGCCAACTCGTAAACAACCAACTAGTCCAGGAGCTACAGTTGAGGCAATATAATCGACTTCCTCAATTTTAATTTTTGCTTCTTCTAGAGCCTTATCTAAAACAAAAGGTAATAATTCTAAATGCTTTCTAGCTGCGAGTTCAGGAACAACTCCTCCCCATTTTGAATGATCTTCAATTTGAGAGGCAATTATATTTGAATGTATTCTGAAAGTATCACCAATATTAGAAACTATTGAGACAGATGTCTCATCACAACTTGTTTCAATAGCTAAAACTTTATGCATTTTTGATTCAACTTGTTCTATTTTAATATTAATTTCTTACTTAACACACTATAAGGAATTAAAGATTGCAACTTATGAAATTCTTTTTTTCAATCATAACCTCAGTTTTTCTGTTCCTCGGAATTACTCCAATTGCCCTAGCTGCAAATGGGCCTGCCTTAAACGCAGATAGAGCTAGCACAGAATATACCGCTTCAGCCCTCACAAAATGCTCTGAAAATCCTAAATTCATTGAGAGAGCAAATTCTGCAACTACTCAAAAAGACATAGCAAGATTTGAAAGATATGGAAAAGCATCATGCGGAGATGATGGACTTCCTCATTTAATAATTGGACCTCCTCTTGAGCCATGGGGGGCCCTTCTTAATAGAGGTCATGAAGGAGATTTACTTATTCCAGGAGTATTGTTCATTTACATTGCTGGAATTATAGGTTGGTCAGGAAGAGAGTATCTTATTGAATCAAAAAAGACTAAGAATCCAGCAGATCTTGAGATCATCATTGATCTAGACTTAGCCAGAAAATGTCTTATAAAAGGAGCCCAATGGCCTCTTCTTGCTAATAAACAAGGTAGGAATGGAGATTTAAGAGAGAAAGATAACAATATTACACTTAATGGTCCTCGCTAAACATCCTTAAAAAACTTTCATAAAACAAATGTTCAAAATTCTAAACACAAAATTTGTCAGATCAGCTCCAGTGGTAGCAGCAATTTGGCTAAGCCTTACAGCTGGAATAATTATTGAATTTAATAGGTTTTTCCCAGATTTATTATTCCATCCAATGAGTTGATAAATAGAAAATAATCAAGTTTTTATTAACTTGATTATTTCTTTTGCTGTTTCATCAACATTGTGATTTGTTAATGCAAAATCAAATTCATTTGATACTGAAATCTCATAATTAGCCCTTAAGAGTCTTTTTTTAATTGCCTCTTCTTTTTCTGTACCTCTATTTCTTATTCTTCTCTCTAACTCTTCCTTATCCGGAGGAAGTAAAAATATTGACTGTGAATTAGGAAACTTATTTTTTATTTGCCTTGCACCCTCTACTTCAATTTCAAGTAGTACGGTAAATCCCTTTTTTATTTTCTCATTAACAGAAGACAAAGGCGTTCCATAGTAGTTTCCAGCAAATTGAGCCCATTCAAGGAAAAGGTTTTGCTCAATCATTTCTTTAAACTTTTCTTGGTTTAAGAAATAATAATTTTCTCCGTCCTTCTCTCCCTCTCTTGGTTCTCTAGTAGTTGCAGATATTGAAAGCCAAAAATTTTTTTCTTTAGCTAATATTTCTTCAACAACTGTTCCTTTACCTACCCCGCTGGGTCCAGTAAGGATAATAAGTTTTTTTTGATTTTTCATATTAAATTTTTTACAGTAAAATAGGCATCTTGTGAATTAAAAAGGAATAATGCAAAAAGGTGTTCCACAGATAATGGATATTACATCTATTAGATCTGTCTTGCATTATTTGACAAAAACCATCTTACCTACAAAGTTTGAGACTGCCCAACAACCAGAGCCTAATACAATTCAATTATGTTTCAGAGGAGTTGATTCTCAAACGTGGTTAGAAGTTTCATGGAATGGAGACTCTCCAAGAATACTAAAGATAAATAAGCCAGAAAAGATTGGGAGAGAAAGCACACTTTCCAAACAAATAAGATACGGATTAAAGTATATGGCTTTAATTTCGATTGATCAAGTTGATTTCGAGAGAGTTATAAAATTTAGTTTTGCGAAAAAACCTGGAGATGAAATTAATAAGTATTTAATTTTTGAATTAATGGGAAAACATAGTAATATTTTTTATCTGGATAATAAACATAAAGTAATTGCCGTTGGTAAACAAATTAAATCAAGTCAATCTAGTTTTAGAACAATTTCAACAGGATCAATTTATTCTGACCCTCCAGTAAATCTCAAAAAACAACCTAGAGAAGATGAGTCTTTTCAATCATGGAAAGACTCAATTTCAATAGTACCTGAGTCTTTGAAATACTGTTTAATAAATACCTATCAAGGAGTAAGCCCTATACTCACAAAACAATTAGAGGTTGTTAGCGCAACTGTTAATTCAGAAATAATGGAAAAAAATATTGATTTCATTAGCAACTCAGACTTAAAGGAGATATTTAAAAATTGGAAGATTTGGATAAACAGGTTTAAAAACAATAACTTTAACTTTTCTTCATTCAACAAATATTTTTATTGCGTTTGGTTTTTTGATGAGAAAATTAATTGCGAAAATAAAATAGATTTATGCACAAGCTTAGAGAATTATTATGATTATCATCTGAAACAAAAAAAACTTGAATTATTGGAAAAGAAAATTAAAGGGATAATTTTTAAACAGACCAATACTGAGAAAAAGAATTTAAATATTCAATATGATCTTCTTACAAAATCAGAAAGCTACGAGATATATAAAGAAAAAGCTGATATTATATTCTCCTCACATGAAATTAAAAAACATGACATTATAAAAGGACAAAAACTATATAAAAAATCAAAAAAACTAAAGAGATCTAGAGAATTAATAAAAGAAAGATTAAGTATTTACAAAACAAATATAGAGAGATTAGACGAATTCACTACGCTTCTAGAAAATTTTAATTCTTTAAATCATGAAAAACTTTCTATGAGAATCAAACTACTAGAAGAAATTATGGAAGAAATTTGTAACGAGTTTAATATCAATATCAAGAAGCAGAGAGAAGAACAGAAAAGTACATATGAGCTAGAGTCTTCACCAATTCAAGTTGACACTCCCACAGGATTAAAGCTTCAGGTAGGGCGAAATATGAGGCAAAATGATTTAATAAGTTTTAAGTTCTCAAAAAAAGGCGATTTATGGTTTCATGCACAGGAATCACCAGGCAGTCATGTAGTTTTGAAGTCTTCATCTCAAATAGCATCTGAACAAGATCTTCAAATAGCCGCAGATTTAGCTGCTTTATTTAGTAAGGCAAAAAGAAACATTAAAGTTCCAATTAATTTAGTAAAGATTAAAGATTTGCAAAAAATCAAAAACGGAGGACCGGGTTGCGTTTCCTTTAAGAATGGAGAAATTATTTGGGGAAATCCTACAAGAGGAGAAGATTACATTAAAAAAAATCTTAAAACAGTAATTTAGTTTATAATAAAAAAAATTTTTAATCTAAATGTTTGATTTTCTTTTAGGCACTCATGAATTTTTAGGAAATCATAGTTTTCCAGAATTTATTGTTGGATATCTATTTGGTGCTGCATTAATAATTGGAGCTCCTACTGTTTTCTTACTACTTGCCTTCGTAAGCGCTTTAATGAAAACAAATGGGAAAATGGGTGGATATAGAGAATATGAAACTTATGGTGAATCATCTTTAAATGATGCCCCTCCTTTCTTATTACCAGACCCAACAAATCCTAAATTAAGCAAATAATTAAGTTTATTGAAAAATAAATTGGACTTTGACAATCGTAGTTTAAAACCTTTTTCTTACACAATTTTTATCAAATAATAATGATAGGTACAGGTCAAAGTGAAAAAAAATTATCAGATTCGATGACTTTTAGTGATCATTTAGAGGAGCTTCGTCAAAGGATACTAAACTCAATTTACTCAATACTTATTTCAATATTCTTTAGTTTTCTCATCATAAAGCCATTAATATCTTTTTTAGAAATTCCAGCTGGCGACATTCATTTACTACAACTTGCTCCTGGAGAGTTTTTATTTGTCGCTATTAAAGTTGCAGGTTACAGCGGATTAATAGTTTCTATGCCTTATATTTTTTATCAAATAATATTATTCATTTCTCCTGGTTTAACAAAACAAGAAAAAAGCCTTATCTTGCCTGCAGTTTTTGGTTCAGGTCTTCTATTTTTTTTAGGATTAATTTTTGCATGGTGGATATTAGTCCCTGCAGCAATAAATTTCTTCATTAGTTTCGGTGCTGATATTGTTGAACCAACTTGGTCTATAGAAAGATATTTTGATTTTGTTCTCTTATTAATGTCTAGCACTGCAATAGCTTTTCAATTGCCAGTATTACAATTTATTCTTGGTTCTCTTGGAATAATCACGACAGAAAAAATGATTTCGAATTGGAAGTTAGTTGTAATTTCCTCTGCAATATTATCTGCAGTGATTACCCCTTCAACTGACCCATTAACTATGTCATTGCTATCTATATCGATTGTGTTTTTATTTTTTGTTGGTACTGGATTAACATACTTATCAGAAAATCTTAAGTCAAAAACTCTTTCATCTTCTCATTAAGATCTAATTGCAAGCTGACAGCTCTACCTAACCTTGGCTTAGCATTGACTTTCTTTAGCCATTTCCTAACTTCTTCTGAATATCCACATCTATTTAAGATCTCGATTTTATCAGCTATCGATTTTTTATATTCATCTTCACTTAAAGGGAATGATTCCTGTCCAAGAAATCCCCACATCATTTGAAAATACAAGAATTTTCCTCTTCTAAAGAGTCTAAAATCATATTTTTTCCCCCAGCGATGAATCAAATAATGTATTACTTCATCTACTAGCAATGGGTTCATTTAAATCAATTAATTAAGACTTCCTAAACTTTTACTTTAAATTATTAAAAGTCCTATCTATTTGCAACAGAAATTGAATAATTTGCTTCATAATAACTAATAAATAACAGAACCAAGTAGCGAATGACTCAATTAAGTTCCAATGATGTCCCTTCTATGGGTCGAAGGCAATTTATGAATCTTCTTACATTTGGTACTGCAACTGGTGTAGCTTTAGGAGCCCTTTACCCTGTAGCGAATTATTTCATGCCTTTAAGAGCAGGCGGTGGTGGAGGTGGAACTTCTGCTAAAGATGAATTAGGGAATCCAATAACTAAGACAGGTTGGTTAGCTACCCATCAAGCAGGAGACAGAAGTCTAGTTCAGGGTTTAAAGGGAGATCCAACTTATTTAATAGTTAATGAAAGTGGGGAAATAGGAGAATTTGGTTTAAATGCAATTTGTACTCATTTAGGTTGTGTTGTCCCATGGGATAGTGGTGCTAATAAATTCATATGTCCTTGTCATGGCAGTCAGTACGATACTAACGGGAAGGTAGTAAGAGGGCCTGCGCCTTTATCTTTAGCTCTAGCGCATGTCGATATTGACGATGATGCCGTGCTCGTTAAACAATGGTCAGAAACTGACTTTAGAACTAATGAAAATCCATGGTGGGCATAAAAAAAAATGAAAGGTCTTAAAAATCAAATCATGAAAAAAACAAGTTTATTTATCTGTACTCTGCTTTTTATTTCAAGCATTGTATTTTATCCAGAGATCAGTTTTGCTTATCCATTTTGGGCTCAGCAAAACTACGAATCCCCAAGAGAAGCCACAGGTAAGATCGTCTGTGCAAATTGTCATCTAGCTCAGATGCCTACAATTGCAGAGGTTCCACAATCTGTTGGAGCAGACAGTGTTTTCAAAGCTGTAGTCAAAATACCCTACAAAAATGATTTAAAAGAGATAGGGGCTGATGGTTCGGAAGTCCCATTACAAGTTGGTGCTGTTGTAATGCTGCCTGATGGCTTTAAACTTGCTCCGCAAGAAAGATGGACCGAAGAAATAAAAGAGGAGACAGAAGGGGTTTATTTCACTAACTACAGTGAAGAGAAAGATAATATCATTATTGTCGGACCTTTACCTGGCGATACAAATAAAGAAATTGTTTTCCCTGTACTTTCCCCTGACCCATCTACTAATAAAGAATATCACTATGGGAAATACTCGTTACATATTGGAGGCAATAGAGGTAGAGGTCAGGTATATCCAACGGGAGACAAGAGCAATAATGTAGTATTTACTTCTTCCACCGCAGGAACGATAAATTCAATAGAAACAATTGAAGATGGTAGCTATCAAGTCAATATAGAAAACGATAATGGTGAAATAACTACTGAAACAGTGCCTGTTGGTCCTCAACTTATCGTAAAAGAGCAAGACAAAATAAATATAGGTGACCCTCTTACTAATGATCCCAACGTTGGTGGATTTGGGCAATTAGATGCTGAGGTTGTACTTCAGAGCCCTTATAGAGTTATTGGATTGATTGCATTCTTTATTGGTGTAGGCTTAACACAAATACTTTTAGTATTAAAGAAAAAACAAGTAGAAAAAGTGCAAGCAGCAGAGGGTATCTAACTTTCTCTAAATGCTTATACTTCAAGCTTTTATACAATCTCCAGGAGAAACTTTTTTAAATTTAGGATTTATAACTATTAGATGGTACGGACTTCTTATTTCGGTTTCAGTTTTAATAGGCCTATTTATCTCTAAAAAACTAGCAAAGGCAAGAAATATTAATCCAGAGTACATTAGTGAAATACTTCCATCATTAATAATCTCTTCAATAATTGGAGCTAGGGCTTATTACGTAATTTTTGAGTGGAGGCAATATAGTGGAGTGAACTTTTTTACTTCTTTTGAAATATTCAATAACATCATTCAAATACCTTCTTTTCTTGCAGTTTGGGAAGGAGGCATAGCAATCCATGGAGGTCTAATTGGAGGATTAATATCTATTATCTTTTTCTGTAAGTCGAAAAAAATAAATTTAAAAACCTTTATGGATATATTAATACCCTCGATTATTCTTGGACAATCAATAGGAAGGTGGGGAAATTTTTTCAATAATGAAGCCTTTGGAGTTCCTACAAATTTGCCTTGGAAATTATTTATACCTATCCAAAATAGGCCTTTAGAATTTATTAATTATGACTTTTTTCATCCTACATTTCTCTATGAGTCATTATGGAATCTTTTGATTTTCATCGTCCTTATTATTACTTTTAATAAACAAAATAAAACAGATTTTTTCAGGCCTGGCTTTATTAGCTGTCTTTATTTAATAAGTTATAGCTTTGGACGATTCTGGATTGAAGGTTTAAGAACTGACCCACTATGCATTGGTGGACTTCCACCTTTCTGTGATGGCGGTATAAGAATGGCTCAATTTATAAGTATTTTTCTATTTTCTTCTGGATTAATTGGAATATTTTTTTTAAGATTGAGAACATATAGTGGGAAAAATAGAAAGAATGGATAACAAAATATCCTTTATTGGTGTTGGTCCAGGCGATCCAGAATTATTAACTTTAAAAGCATTAAAAAAGATTAAAATTGCAGATGTCATTATTTGGACTGATTCTCTAATTCCTGAAAAGATTTTAGATTCTGCTAAAGAAGGTTCTGAAAAAATAAAAACGAGTTCACTTAACTTAAAGCAAATCACCTCAATTATGATAGAAAAATTTCAGGCAGGGAAAACTATTGTAAGGTTGCATGATGGAGATCCTTGCCTTTTTGGAGCAATTAGAGAGCAAATCGAAATTTTAAAAAACGAAAAAATTGAAATCGAGGTTGTTCCTGGAGTAAGTGCTTTTCAAGTTGCTGCAGCATATCATCAAGCTGAGTTAACCATCCCTGACGTAACGCAAACAATAATTTTAACTAGAGCAGGAGGTCGAACAGGGATGCCCGAAAAAGAATCTCTGAAAGATCTTGCGAAACACAATTCCTCTATATGTCTATATCTAAGTGCTAGGCATGTGAAAAGGTCTCAAGAAACTTTACTAGAGTTTTACCCTCCAGAGACTAAAGTGATTGTTGGATTTAGAGTATCTTGGGATGATGGTTGGACATCATTAATAGAATTAAAAGATATGGAAAAATTTTCTATTGAGAAAAAACTAATTAGAACAACCATTTACATAATCAGCCCAGCAATTAGTAATTCTCAAAAAAGATCTAATCTTTATAATCCCTCTTATAAGCATCTCTTTAGGAATAAATAATCTTAAAGTTGATAGAAAAATATTAATTACTATAATTAGTAAAAATTAATTTGCTTTGAAAGAAATAAAATCTGTTTCGGGAATCAACAATAAAGGAGGAGATTCCTCTTTAGAGAGAATCGGAAATTTCATTAAAGAGGCTAGGTTAAGTAAAAATCAATCAATTGAAGAATTGGCTTCTGATTTAAAAATTGGTGCTCATCAACTTGAAGCTATAGAGGAAGGTAATGAAGAAAAACTACCTGAAAAAGTATTTATCAAAGCAATGATTAGACGGATTTCACAGAAGCTAAAACTTGATACAGAATTTTTAATGGATGAATTCAAGACAGAGAGGAAAGAAGTAAAAATTGAAGAAATAGTTGAAGAAGTTTCCAAAAAAAATTATAAATCTAGGCAATCTAAGAATTTTAATCCACTAGGATTCCTAATATTTATTTTAATTTCAGGCTTTTTAGGACTAATCGCCTCGTCCTTAATTTTCAATTTATTTTCAGATTCTTCTCAGAATCAAACTCCAAAACAAGAACTTTTAAAAAAAACTAAATAACTTTTAATTCCAAATTCTTTAGTTCTTTTATTACATTACGGCATAATCCTAAGTTCCATTTTTCAAGAAGAAGATCATGGTTTCTATCTAAAGGTAAAAGTTGAAATGTAAGATTATTTTCCTGCAATTTTATTTGAATTGAGGAGATCACCTTGTCAGGTCTTTGATCAAGAGCTACTGCTAGTCTCAGGATTAATGACATTTCAAGAACTAATGTTTTTTCTTCTTTGGATATTAAATTTTGCCAAGACTCATGTCTTTTCTTGGGTAGAGTCTTTCTATGGTACCTTGCAATTGAAGCAATAATATTTGTTTCTGCTTCAGAATATCCCAACAACTCACAATTTTTTATTAAGTACCAAGAGTGTTTGTGATATGAACCAACATTTACGTATTTTCCACAATTATAGAGATTAGAAGCCGCCCAAAGAAGTTCTTTGGCTTTAGGGTCAGTGTCGCTATGAAAAATATTTTTAGTCTGATCGTAGATTTGAAAGGCAATATCGATAACTTTCTCAGCTCTTGTACTATCTACTCCAA
The DNA here is from genome assembly GCA_000635015.1 of Prochlorococcus sp. scB243_498I20. GTDB lineage: Bacteria > Cyanobacteriota > Cyanobacteriia > PCC-6307 > Cyanobiaceae > Prochlorococcus_A. Next base: position 10,237 of record JFMR01000045.1, on the reverse strand, counting down.
ACTTTCTGGCCTGATGAACTATGGTTGTTTTTCTAATATTGCTTTGAATATTTAACTCGTTTTTTATTATCCCTTTACGAAGCATCCAATCAACAACTAATCCCTCTCTAAGCGCCCTCTCACTTATAGTTAATTCATTAAAGTTCAACATCTCCATTGCGGTGTTTAATATCAATGCTCCTGGAACAATTATTTCTGCTCTTCTCTCACTTAATGAAGGTATTTTCTTGATTTCCGCAACTGGCAATTTAATTAGTTTTTCCAATACATTTTGTAAATTTTCCCTTTTAAATTTATAGCCATGCAACTTTTGTTTAGATTCTCCCAAATCATCTGAAATCAAATTGCCTAATGAGGTTGCAGTACCACTAGTTGCAATCATAGATAAAGTCTTATCTCCCTTAGATCTATTCTTTATTTTTCGAACAGATGGTTCTAAAGATCCCTTAATAAAAGTTGTTAGAAAACCCGATCTTTCTGAATTTAAAGACTCTTTATTTAAAAAATCATTTTTAAGTCTTACCGCACCAATTCTCGAACTGGTAAGAGCTCTAGCATCTTTTTTATCAGCAAGTATTAATTCTGTAGATCCTCCTCCAATATCTATGATTACAAAAGACTGATCTTCAAAAGCCATACCAGAAAGTACACCAAGGTAAATTAATCTGGCTTCCTCAGAACCACTTATCATTTCTATTTGGATATCAGTTTCATCAAGAACTCTTCTAATAAAATCTTGACCATTTGGAGCTTCCCTAACTGCACTTGTTGCTGCTGTTACTATTTGTTTTACTCCATTACTTTTACAATATTCCTTAAATCGCTTAAGAGTAATTAAGGCTCTTTGGATTGATTCTTCAGAAAGATTACCCTCCTCATCTCTTTCTCCAAGACGAGTGGTTGATTTATCAGTGAATTTTATTGCAAATGATTTTAATTCTAGATTAATTTCTGCCACCAAGAGATGTGTAGAGTTAGTTCCAATATCTATAGAAGCTACTAAAATTTGCTTTTCTTGAGAATATCTTAAATCTTGTTTCAGTATCATTTCTTTTTATAAGATGCAAATATCTTTAATCCATTAATAAATATACACAACATTGATTATTAAATAATAGAAATCATTTTATCCTAGTAAGACTATTTAAAAATATGAAATATACAATAGGTGATATGCAAAATAAAAATCGACAAATTAAATTAAGTACTTTTTTTGAATTATTAAGGTGGAATAAGCCGACTGGAAGAATGATCTTACTTATTCCTGCTGGATGGAGTTTATATTTAACCCCAGATGCTAATCCAACATTTTTAATGTTGCTTAGAATAACACTGGGAGGACTACTGGTTAGTGGATTAGGCTGCGTGGTTAATGATATTTGGGACAAAAAAATTGATCAAAGAGTTATTAGGACAAAAAATAGACCTCTAGCTTCAAATAAAATCGGTCTTAAAACAGCTTATTCAATTCTTTTCTTTTTAATTTTATGTAGCTTCTTTTTAACTTTGTCACTACCTCAGCCTGGAAGAATCCTTTCCATTGCACTTGCTTTTTTAGCTTTACCTATCATTTTAATTTATCCCTCTGCCAAAAGATGGTTTAAATATCCTCAATTAATCTTATCCATATGCTGGGGTTTTGCTGTCTTAATTCCCTGGGCAGCAAATGAAGGCAATTTAAATAGTATTGTTTTATTATTTTGCTGGCTAGCTACCATTTTTTGGACTTTTGGCTTTGACACGATTTATGCTTTGGCCGATAAAAAATATGATATCAAAATTGGGATAAATAGTTCCGCTGTTAACCTCCGGAACAATACAAGAATTACCATTCAAATTTGTTATTTTTTAACTTCTTGTTTTCTGGCAATATGCGGATTTATTAATCAAATGGATTTTATTTTTTGGCCAATTTGGCTTGCAACGTCAATCTTAATGCAGAGAGATATATTAAAAGTATTTCCTGAAGAAAATCAATCAATAAAAAATATTGGAAATCACTTCAAAAATCAATCAATTTATGGAGGAGTCATTTTATTAGGAATTATTATTGCCTCATAAATTCTAAATATGGTTTTTAGATTAAAAAAAGGGGATTTAATAGATATTTTAGCTCCAGGCTCCTTTATTGATGAAGACGAAAATTTTCAAAAAGGCATAGAAATCTTAAAAAACTGGGGTTTGGAAATTAATGAAAATAATTCTCTATCAAAAAAATTTGGTTATTTTGCAGGCGATGATCTAACTAGATTTGAAGAACTGGAAAAAGCACAAAATAGTAAGTTAATCATTTTTGCAAAAGGAGGCTGGGGTTCAGCAAGACTTTTAGAAAAAGAACCTTCTTGGCAGAATGGTTTAATGCTTGGATTCTCAGATACATGTTCTTTATTACTATCTAAATATTCTCAAGGATTTATAGGTTCTATTCATGGCCCAATGGTTACTGGCCTTTTCAAAGAGCCAGAGTGGAGTCTCGAGAGATTAAGAAATTTACTTTTTGAGGGATATGTTGAGGACATAAGAGGAATTCCTTTAAGAGCTGGAAAAGCTAAAGGAGAAATTATCGTTTCTAACTTAACTATTGCTACTTTTTTAATTGGTACTAATCACTTTCCAGATTGCAAAGGAAAAATAATAATCTTTGAAGATATTAACGAAGATATTTATAAAATTGATCGCATGTTGACTTACCTCAGAATGACTAAAACACTTTCTGAAATTGCTGGTATTGGATTCGGAAGTTTTTCTAATGATTCCTGCGACCTTGACTGGAAAAACTTACTAAAAAAATGCATTATTGAAAGACTCCAAGAGTTCGATTTTCCTATTCTTTTTGATCTCCCAATAGGCCATATATCAGGGAATGCATGCATCCCGTTAGGGTATGTAGCAACCTTAAATGGTGACAACGGCATTCTTAGTATCGATAAACCTTTTTAACTAGGAGTTCTTAACAAAAAGTTTTGCTATTTTCAAATCTATAGGGGATGTAATTTTTATATTTGAATAAGTTCCTTCAATAATCTTTACTTTCCAATTAAGCATTTCGAATAGAGAAGCATCATCTGTGACTTTCCAGTTTTTATCAATTGCCATCTTATGAGCTTTTTTTAATCTATCTACTAAAAAGCCCTGAGGAGTTTGCGCTGCCCATAAATAATTTCTGTCTGGTGTTTCTTTAATAAAACCTTCATTATCAACAATCTTTATAGTATCTGTTACCTTAGTAGCCAAAATTACAGCTTCATTTTCATCTAATTGCTTAGCACAAAGGTCTATCAATTCAGGATTAATTAGACATCTAGCGCCATCATGTATTAAAACTTTTTCAGCATCTTTTGGTAACATTTTTAAACCATTAAAAACTGACTGTTGTCTGGTGTTACCACCATTAATCCAATGAACTTTATGAGCAAAATCCTTAGCTGAATTTAATAATAAGTTTTTATCTTTCGGTTGCCCAATTATTCCAACCCAATTTGTTGAGCTTGCAGAAAATACAGATTTAAGTGTCCAATAAATCAAAGATTCTCCCTCTAAATCAATAAGTAATTTATTTTTTCCAGCTTTCATTCTGCTACCGCTCCCTGCAGCTGGTATTAAAAAGTGCACAATAGAAGGTCTTAATATTTTCTAGACAATTATAAATAAAAGCAATATCTTTACACAAATAGTACTACGATTGAAAATTATAAAAATTTCATAATGTCCAATAAAGATTCATTATCAGGCAAAATTGCTTTAATCACTGGAGCTAGCAGAGGAATTGGTAAAGAAATTGCTTTAGAACTAAGCCGATTGGGAGCAGAAGTTTTTATTAATTACTCTTCTTCTGATGAAAAAGCTGAAGAAGTTGTAAATTTAATAAAAAATTCAGGAGGTAAAGCTCATAAATTAAAATTTGATGTTTCAAAAGAAGATTCTGTCAGTTCAGCTTTTGAAGAAATAATCAAAATTAATGGCACCATTGATATCCTCATTAACAATGCTGGAATTACTAGAGATGGACTATTGATGAGAATGAAATCGGAACAATGGGATGATGTACTAAATACAAACTTAAAAGGAGTTTTTCTTTGTACAAAATATGCTTCAAAATTTATGATGAAAAAAAGAAGTGGTAGCATCGTAAATATTTCATCTGTTGTTGGCATAATTGGTAATCCTGGACAGGCAAATTATTCTGCAGCCAAAGCTGGAGTTATTGGATTTACCAAAACTTGCGCTAAGGAATTTGCCTCAAGAGGTATAAATGTTAATGCAATAGCTCCAGGTTTTATAGAAACAGAGATGACTGAAAAACTTAATACTGAAGAGATTCTAAAAGTTATTCCTTTAGGGAAATTAGGAAGTTGTACTCAAATTGCAAACTTAGTTTCATTCTTAGTTTCAAGTGATGCAGGAAGTTACATTACAGGGCAAACCATCAGTATAGACGGGGGTATGAGTATTTAGTTATGTACTTTCATAGGGCTGGCCTAATTCATCTCTCAACCTTCTAATTTTTTGTAAAAGTTTTAGTCTTCGACTTCTAGCAGTTAATGTTAAGAAAAATCTTAAAGGAAAGTATATTAGTGTCATAGCAATCGCGAGGATTGCGGTTAGAGTAAAAATAAGATTATTTGTTTCTTCCATAACTTAAAGATACTCTTATTTGAGTTAATTTGTATGTCCTATTAAAAGAAATTCGGCTTTCCCCACTTAATTAAATATCCCTTAAAAATGATTCTGTGGGAAATTAGAATAAGACAAAAGATCGAGTAAACATGGCTAAACAGTTAAGTTTTTCTAATGAATCAAGAGAAGCGCTAGAAAAAGGTGTGAATTTTGTAGCTAATGCGGTAAAGGTTACTATTGGGCCGAAGGCAAAAAACGTTTTAATAGAAAAGAAATTTGGTTCGCCAGATATTGTAAGAGATGGATCTACAGTTGCTAAAGAGATCGAGATTGAAAACCCTATTTCTAATTTAGGTGCAAAATTAATAGAACAAGTTGCATCCAAGACAAAAGAGAGTGCTGGTGATGGAACAACAACAGCAACCATTTTGGCTCAGAAGATGGTTCAGGAGGGATTAAAAAATATTGCTTCTGGCGCCAACCCTATGGAGTTAAAAAAAGGTATGGAGGCAGGCCTAGCTTTTGTCTTAGAAAAATTAAGTTCCAGAAGTATTTCATTAAGTGGTTCTGATATCCAAAAAGTTGCAACAGTTAGTGCTGGAGGTGATGAAGAAATTGGATCTATAATTTCGAAAGCAATGGATATTGTTACTGCAGATGGTGTAATAACTGTCGAAGAATCTCAATCACTAGAAACAGAATTAGATATAACTGAAGGTATGTCTTTTGATAGAGGTTATAGTTCTCCATATTTCGTAACAGACCAAGAAAGACAAGTTTGTGAACTTGAAAATCCTAAAATATTAATAACTGATCAAAAAGTCTCAACTTTGGTTGATCTAGTTCCAATACTTGAAGAAATTCAGAAGTCAAGCTCACCTTTTCTAATTCTTGCTGAAGATATCGAAGGAGAGGCTTTAACCACTCTGGTTTTAAATAAGAATAGTGGGGTTTTAAATGTTGCTTCCGTAAGAGCTCCGTTATTTGGTGAGAGAAGAAAAGCTGCCCTCGAAGATATTGCAATTCTTACAGGGGCTAAGTTAATTAGCGAAGATAAATCGATGACACTTGATAAAGTATCGATTAATGATTTAGGAAAAGCAAAAAAAATAACTATCACAAAGGATAAAACTACAATTGTTGCCTTCGAAGACACTAAAGATTTAGTTAAAGCGAGAGTAGAGAAATTAAAGAGAGAAGTTAACATAACTGAATCTGAGTATGATCAGGATAAAATCAATGAAAGGATAGCCAAGCTAGCCGGAGGAGTAGCTCTTATCAAAGTAGGAGCTGCTACAGAAACAGAGATGAAGCATAAAAAGTTGAGAATCGAAGATTCCCTTAATGCTACGAAAGCTGCTATTGAAGAGGGTGTTGTTTCTGGAGGAGGACAAACTTTAATTGAAATATCAGATGACCTTTTAAATTTAAGTGAAACATCTTCAGATGATTTAAGAACAGGGATAAATATAGTCAAAGAAGCCCTTTTGGAACCCACCAAACAAATAGCAAAAAATGCTGGTTTTAATGGAGATGTAGTTGTCGCTGAAATTAAAAGACTTAACAAAGGCTTTAATGCTAATTCAGGAAAATATGAGGATTTAAAAAATTCAGGAATATTAGATCCAACGAAAGTAATAAGATTAGCTCTTCAAGATTCAGTATCTATTGCAGCTATGCTCCTCACAACAGAAGTTGCGATGGCAGACATCCCAGAGCCTGAAGCCGCAGCCCCTGGAGGACCAGGTGGAGATCCAATGGGAGGAATGGGTGGCATGGGAATGCCAGGAATGGGTGGCATGGGAATGCCAGGAATGGGTGGCATGGGAATGCCGGGAATGGGTGGCATGGGAATGCCAGGAATGGGTGGCATGGGAATGCCGGGAATGATGTAAAAGCTAACTAGCTTTTTTATCGTTGTTAATCCACTTTCTTAAATTTTTAATATAAGGCAGGGGTAATTTTGGGGTTTCAGTAAATTGATTTATTTTATTAGAATTTTGATTTTTGCTAGATATTTCATTGCTGCTAGCAGTTTCCAGGCCATTTGATTCCCACTTTTTTTCTTCAATATTTTCAAAAGTTTTTGATAATTCAAGCTTAATTTGTTCTTGATTTTCTTCATGCAATTCAACAATTAAAGAGATCTGTTCTTGATTTTCTTCTTCACGATGATTTTCTTTTTGTTGTGAACTATGGATTAATAAATCATTTAATGAATCAATCCCAAATCTATGGACCCACTTAAGAACGACATTTTCTTTAAGCAAAAAATTATTTTCTAAAGAGGCTTGTTTAAAAACTTCTATTAAATGATTTTTTAAAAGCATAAAATTTCTAATTTAACTTTCTATTTAACAGAGGCCTTATAATAATCAAGGAAAAAACTGTTAAATAGAATAAAATTGAGATACAACTCTTACAAGTTAAATCACCATATGGGGCATGTAAAGCCACTAATTCTAAATTCATAGTTTGTGTATAGGCAGTCCTAATAGGTTCAATAGCAAAAGTTAATGGATTTAATGAAGCTAACCAGCCCAGCCAATTTGGCATAAAAGATATTGGAGCTAAAGCAGTACTCGCAAATAGAAGAGGTAAATTTATTACGAATATAAGAGCAATTAATTCAATATGTCCAGGCAAAACAAATGCTAAACATAAACTTATTGATGTCACAAAAAGAACTAATAAAATTAGTGTTGTAAATACAATTCCTAAACCATATAAGTTGGGCCATCCATAACCCAAAATGTATGAAACAATCATTATTACAACACTCTGAACAAAGCTCAAGATTGTTATGTAAAAAAAAGAAGATAAAACTATGGATAATCTACTGGTTAAAGGAGCCACAAGTAATCTATTAAGAAATCCAAACTCTCTATCAAACATTAAAGGGAGACCAGAGTTTAGGGCTCCGCTAAAAGCAGTAAAAACAATAAGTCCTGCTCCTAAAAAATTCCCATAAGAATCAACACCCGGTAAAAAACCTTCAGGAGCTTTAGAGAATAATGCCCCAAATAAAAAAAGCCAAATTATTGGTTGTAATATTCCTGCTAAAAGAGTTGATGGTCTTCTTTTTAATTGAATAAATAATCTCTTTGTTAAGGCAAATGTTTCTTGATATAAAAAAAATAAATTATACTGTTGTAATTCCATAATTAGCAATAATTAGTATTCATTATAGTTAGTTAACCAAAAGTTTTTTTATCGCATGGATTGCTTTGATTCTTTTTTTAGGTCTCTTTTCCCTGCCATAGAAATTTCAGCATCCAATAATGTTTTCCCAGTTGCCTGGAGATATACATCATCCAAGCTTGGCTGACTTTGGGTAAGAGAAAAAATTTCAAACTTTGAGAAAGCCAATTCCACTTTTAGCTTCGTAAGTAAATCTTTTTGCTTATCTGCTACGAAATTTATAGAGAAACCTTGTGCTTCATTTATGATAATCTGACTAATTCCATCTAGTGAAGATAAAATTTTACATATATTATTTGCTTCTTCCTGATTACTGAATTCTCTTACTTTCAAAGTTACTCTATCTCCTCCTAATTTATTTTTGAGCTCAGCAGGAGTTCCTTTCGCTATAACTCTTCCATCATCAATTATGACTAATCTGTCTGCTAATTTATCTATCTCATCAAGATAATGACTACTTAAAATAATGGTCATTCCATTATTTCTCAAATCTTTCAAAAGTTGCCATATAATATTTCTACTTTCAATATCTAAACCAACTGTAGGTTCATCCAAAATTAATACTTGGGGCAAATGTAAAAGTCCAGCTGCCAGATCTATTCTTCTTTTCATTCCCCCTGAATAAGTTCCGCACTTTCGATCAATCCAATTATTCATTTCTAATTGATCTATTAATTTATTTATCCTTTCAAATTTTTTATTTTTGTTGATGTGATATAAATCTGATTGAAAATCTAAAAGCTCTCGTCCAGTTAATATTTTATCAAGTGCAATATCTTGGGCAACATAACCAATTAATTCTCTAATTTTCCTTGAATTTTTTATCAGATTAATATTATTTATAAAAACTTCTCCACTATCAGGCTCTATTAAAGTAGCGAGTATTTTTATTAGTGTTGATTTGCCAGCACCATTTGGACCTAGTATTCCAAATAATGTGCCAGCTTCAATTTCCATCGATAAATTTTTTAATGCATTGATATCTGAATAAGATTTTGAGAGCCCTTTAACTTTTATATAATTCATCAAGCTTAATATTTATTTAAAAAACATTTTACATCTAATTTAATTACTAAGCAGGGATACAATAGATAAAAATATTTGCATAGATTGCTGTTCAAATTCTACTGATAGTTGGGTTCTGGAAATTAATAACAAAAGACAAATGCCAAACATGTAGAGAATAGACCACCTAAAAAGAGACTTTGCTTTAGAAAGATCATCAGGAGATTTCTTTAATTCATTTATTAATTGCAAAAGTCTTCCATTAAATGGCAATAACATAATCTCGTATAAGAGACCCCCTTCAGGTAAAGCAAAGACTCCCATAATACTCATTAAAACTGTTGCCCATCCGTAACGGGAAATCGCTTTAGCAGTAAAATCAGATCCTTTTACAGAAGGGAGCATAGGAATACCAACAGATGCGTAATCATCCTTCAACAAAATTGCAAGTGCCCAAAAATGAGCCGGGGTCCATAACATTACTAAACCAAACAACCACCAACCACTAAGACCTACATGCCCTGTGGCAGCAGACGCTCCAACTAAGGGTGGTATCGCACCAGCAACTCCTCCGAAAACAATGTTTTTAGTTGTACGAGGTTTCAAAATAACTGTATATAAAATTACGTAGCTAAATAAACCAAGAAGGGTTAAACCTGCAGCCAAATAATTTACACCACTTACTAAAAGCATCGAAGCTGCCAAAGTACATGAAACGGCGGCTAAAAATACAGTCTCAGATGACAACTTTCCTGCTGGCAAGGCTCTTTTGCTAGTTCTTGTCATCCTCTTATCTAATTCCATTTCCCACAAGCAATTAAGAGCTCCTGCTGCTGCTGCTGCCAAAGCGCCTCCTCCTAGAGTGCAGATAAGTTTTGGGGAAGACAAAGGCCATTCTTCTGTTAAAGCCATTCCTCCCAAAGTTGTTGCCAGTAAAAGTGGGATTAATCTAGGTTTTGCTACTTCAAGCCAAGGCGGCAAAGTTAGTCTTTTTCTTGAAGGTACAACTTCATCCCTAATTGAAGATTTATAGTTCAGGTTTCCTAAGTTACTACTGTTCATGAGTTGATACCGACCGTTTGGGGATTAAGGTAGTGGTTATGACCTTTTTTGGTAAAAGGATTTCTAAAAATTAATGTTGTTAATATCGCAATAAATAAAGAGGCGTTAAGTTGATGACCGATAATAAAAATAGGTTCATTCAAATTTGTTTTAAGACTTAAAACGCCCAAAGTAATTTGGGAAAACAAGAGAAAAATAAGTGTTGTGAGATATTTCCAATTTTCATTAAGCAAACTTCTCTTATAAATTGCAATAGCAATAATCAAAAAAATTGAGAAAGAAATTGGAAAAGCAAATAATTTATGAGTATCTAGAATTAGACATTGTTTATTAAAAGATAAGCAAATATGAG
>JFMR01000044.1 GCA_000635015.1 Prochlorococcus sp. scB243_498I20 | reverse complement strand
AAAAGATAAGCAAATATGAGCTGACCAGGTTGATGAAAGCCTTACTCCTATAAAAGATTGAATCAGAGTAAGTAAAAGAGGAACAAAAAATAATAATCTCCACCAAATTAATGGCTCTTCAATGTCGTCATTTTCTAAATTTTGATTTATTGAAATTGTTGTAATGAGAAGTAGAAAAGCTATTAAAAGATGGCCAGTAACAGTATATGAATCAAGCAGGTTTATTACTGTTAAAGCTCCAAATGATCCTTGGACAATAACGAGAAAAAGTAATAATGAATAAGTTTTAGGTAACCAATTTGGAATTTCATTTTTCCAAATAATTGAAAGCGCAAATTTAAAAAGAATTAATATTCCAACCAGAAAAGCATCTAGACGATGAAACCACTCTAAAAATACTCTTAG
>JFMR01000043.1 GCA_000635015.1 Prochlorococcus sp. scB243_498I20 | reverse complement strand
CACTCTAAAAATACTCTTAGGTTCATATGTTTAAAAGGCAAAAAAGATCCATAACATAATGGCCAATCTGGACATGCAAGTCCCGCCTCCATGACTCTCGTAGAACCTCCAATTACGATTAGTGCGATAAGTGCAAATACACTATGACTTCCCAACCTTTTAAAAATTGTCAGATATTTGGATTTATATAATTGGTTATTAATCAAATGGATAAAACCTATTATTTTGCATAATAAATTAGATTCAAAAACCAAACATTAATTAAAAATTAATATGTTTAATTTAAAAAATAATTTACTAATTTAATCTTTTTTCCCTGACAATTAACTCTAAAAAGTTATTAATAATACCCCTTTTATTTCATAAATCTTAAGAAGTTGTGAATTTAAATGTTTTTCTTTTAACAAAGGATGCAGGATTAAAAAAATTGAATATCTTGAGAATATAAATTCAAATATTTAGAGATCAATTGTTAAATAAAAACATTTATTTAATACTAATTATTTCACTCGTTTTTGCTATATCTTTTTGGATTGGTTTTAATGTAAATTTGCTTCCAGCGGAAGCAAGTATTAATGCACCTATTTACGATGAACTTTTTAAAATTCTTTTCATCACTGGATTAATTATTTTTATAGGAATGACTGTAGCTGTTATTTATAGCTTATTTAAGTTTAGGAAAAGAAATGATCAAATAGGAGATGGTATAGCTTTAGAGGGAAATTTAAGCTTAGAAATTGTATGGACAATTATTCCTTCAATAATTGTTTTATTAATAGGTTTATATAGCTACAACATCTACGATCGAATGGGAGGGATGAAAGAACTAAATCATAACCACGAAATGATGAGTTCTAATTCTGAAAAAATATGGGCTGGAATAAGTCAAACTTCTGATAAAGAAATAGCAATAAATAATTTATCAATTGAAGTTTCAGCTATGCAATTTGCATTTCTATTCAATTATCCAAAGGGAAATTTCATATCAGGAGAACTGCACGTTCCTGTTGATCAAAAAGTATCAATGAAAATGGAATCCAAAGACGTCATTCATGCTTTTTGGGTGCCAGAGTTCAGAATTAAACAGGATATTATCCCTGGGCAACCTACTATTCTTAATTTCACTCCTACAAAAGTAGGGAAATATCCGATAATTTGCGCAGAATTATGTGGCCCATATCATGGAGGGATGAGAGCCTCCATAATTGTTGAAGAAGAATCTGATTACAACGAATGGTTTAACAAAAATAAAAAACCAGAGGTAAATTTATGACAATATCAATTGATCCACAAAAAACCAATAATGAAAGCCTTCAACCTAAAGGCTGGCTTAGATACTTTAGTTTTAGCCTTGATCATAAAGTAATTGGGATACAATACTTAGTCTGCGGTTTTCTTTTCTATTTAATAGGAGGAACATTAGCGAGCGCTATAAGAATTGAACTAGCTAGCCCAATGTCTGACTTTATGCCGAGAGATGTTTATAACCAAGTTTTAACTCTACACGGAACAATAATGATATTCCTTTGGATAGTGCCTGTAGTTAATGGTGCTTTTGGAAATTATTTAATTCCATTTTATGTAGGTGCAAGAGATATGGCATTCCCAAGATTAAATGCCGTTGCTTTTTGGTTAATTCCTCCTTCAGGTTTGATGCTGGTAGCAAGCTATTTTGTTGAGGGTGCTGCTCAGGCTGGATGGACGGCTTATCCTCCTTTGAGCATAACTACTCCTCAATCGG
>JFMR01000042.1 GCA_000635015.1 Prochlorococcus sp. scB243_498I20 | reverse complement strand
CATAACTACTCCTCAATCGGGACAAATTATTTGGATTCTAAGCGTTCTATTACTTGGAGGCAGTTCTATATTTGGTGGAATAAACTTTATCGCGACCATTATCAAACTAAGAAGGCCAGGATTAAAACTTATGCAATTGCCAATGTATTGTTGGGCAATGCTTGGAACAAGTCTATTAGTTGTTTTGTCAACTCCTGTTTTAGCAGGCACTTTAATTCTACTTAGCTTCGATATCATCGCTAATACAGGTTTTTTCAATCCTGTTTTAGGTGGCAATGTCGTAGTTTATCAGCATTTATTTTGGTTTTATTCTCACCCAGCTGTATACATTATGGTCCTTCCTGCCTTTGGTTTAGTTAGTGAAATACTTCCTGTACATGCTAGAAAACCACTTTTTGGATATACAACAATGGTTTTTTCAATAATGGGGATAGTAGTTTTAGGTTTAGTTGTTTGGGCGCATCACATGTTTACGAGTGGAACGCCCCCTTGGATGAGATTATTCTTTACTATCGCCACAGCATTTATTGCTGTTCCGACAGGTATAAAATTTTTCAATTGGGTTGCAACATTATGGGGAGGTAAAATTTCCATCAACAGTGCAATGTTATTCTCTTGCGGATTTATTATAAATTTTGTTTTTGGTGGTATAACAGGAGTCGCTTTGGCACAGGTACCTTTCGATATTCACGTACATGATACCTATTTCGTTGTAGCCCATTTTCATTACATAGTTTATGGAGGGACTGTTTTTATTATTTTCTCTTCCATTTATCATTGGTTCCCCAAAGTAACTGGGAAAATGCTCAATGAAAAATTAGGAATTTTACACTTTATCATTACTTTTATTGGATTTAACTTGTGCTTTGCTCCTCAACATTGGCTTGGTTTAAATGGAATGCCAAGAAGAGTTGCAGAATATGATCCTCAATTCCAGTTCGTTAATCAAATTAGTAGCCTTGGGGCTCTTTTGATGGCTATAAGTACAATTCCTTTTTTAATTAACGTATTTCTTAGTGTGAGAAATGGGAAAAATGCTGGAGATAACCCTTGGAATGCTCTTACACCTGAATGGTTAACATCTTCTCCACCTCCAGTTGAAAATTGGGAAGGAGAAGCTCCATTAGTTGAAGAACCATATGGTTATGGTAAAGAAATTTCTGAACAGGAATAAAAACATATGACAACTCTAGATAACTCAAAAGAAATTCAAAAAAATAATTCTGAAGCCACTGAAACCCATGAAGACTTCAGAATGTTTGGTCTTATAACTTTCCTAATTGCGGACGGAATGACTTTTGCAGGATTCTTTGCTGCTTATTTAACTTATAAAGCAGTAAATCCATTACCTGATGGTGCTATTTATGAATTAGAACTACCAATACCTACACTCAATACAATTTTGTTACTTGTTAGTAGTGCAACTTTCCATAAAGCAGGTAAAGCACTTTTAAAAGATAACAACTCTGAATCCCAAAAATGGTTATTTTTTACTGCTTTTCTTGGAATTATATTTTTAATATGTCAATTATTTGAATATTTTCATTTACCTTTTGGATTAACCGATAATTTATTTGCAAGTACTTTTTATGCTCTTACTGGTTTTCATGGATTACATGTCACTTTAGGCACTTTAATGATTTTAATTATTGCTTGGCAATCGAGAATCAAGGGCGGAAGATTAACTAGTCAAAATATGTTCCCTTTGGAAGCTGTTGAATTGTACTGGCATTTTGTAGATGGAATATGGGTTATTTTATTTATTATTTTGTATCTTTTATAAAAAAATAAATCTTAAAAATTAAATATATTTTTTATTAATTTATATTGCCACAGTTCTCCTTTTTAGTAAGAATATATAATTAGAAATTTGTCAGATAATGCTAGAAGGAAAAGAACTTCTTGAAAAAGCAAAATTATTAAGTAAAAAATCTGAAGATGAAATAGCAAAAGGTTGTGGTTACGTAGGTCCTAGCGGAAGAATCTTAAGAAAAAGTTTCTATAGAGCGCTTATTGAAGCTAAAGGTTACAAAATAGGAAATGGTCGTCAGGGGAAAAATGGGAATAGAGCTTCAAGAGGCAGACAGACAGAATTCAAAACTAAAGTTCATGGCAATGGGAACCTATTAATTGGGCATGCCTACACCAAAAAATTAGGTCTAGAACCTGGTCAAGAATTTAAAATCGATCTTAAAAAAGAATCAAAAACAATTTATCTGATTCCATTAAATTAAAAAATATATTTTACCAACCGTTTTCTTTAAGCCACTCGGAAGAAATATTATTTGAAGATAAATCTTGATTACTATTTTTATTAAATAAAAGTAATTTCTCTACATATTTAATTAGTGCATCTGCCTCAAGGTTTACACTGTCACCGATATTTAATTTATTTAGATTTGTGTTTTGCCAAGTATGAGGAATTATCGCAATAGTAAATATTTCTCCTTCCTGCTCATATTTTGCAATCGTAAGACTAATACCATTTACACAAATACTGCCTTTATTAACTACATATTTTGAAAAATTATCATTTTTCCACTTTATTGATAAGAGCCAAGATTTCTCTAATTTTTCTATATTCTCAACCGTTCCAAGACCATCAACATGTCCGCTGACTATATGCCCTCCTAGACGGTCAGACACCCTAAGAGCGGGCTCCAAATTAACAATCTGATTCAGGTTCGACTTTACTCCTAAAGTTGTTTTTTTTAATGTCTCCTCACTAACATCAACAGTAAATTTATTTTGAAAAATCTCTTTAACAGTTAAACAAATTCCATCAACAGCTATGCTGTCACCGATTGCCATATCAAATAAATTATCTAGAATTTCAATTTCTAGAATATTTTTTTCTTGTCTTAGTTTTCCAACTGATTGAATTATTCCTGTAAACATAGATTTAAGAAAAATATTTTTGCAAAATTTTGTATTTACTTTAATTTACTTTAAATGATTTTCAACTATAAATAAATTAAAGAGTAAATAAAAAGAAATTGATCATAATTAGATGATTAATAATTCACAAAAAAGATCATTTGGTAGAGGGGCGAAAGTGAGCTTATTCACTTTAGGGACAATGCGAGCAACTGAAAGTCTCGAAAAAATGTATAGCATAATAAAAAATGCATATTATGTAGGAATTAATCATATAGAAACAGCACCCTCTTATGGTGATGCTGAATCACTTATTGGAAATTCAATAAAAAAATTAGCAATAGAAGAGAATATAAAAGAAAAAAATTGGGTGATTACTTCCAAAGTTTTACCAAAGGGTGATTTTGACTTTTTAAAAAATAATTTTAAAAAGTCTCTTAAAAATTTAAATCGCGAGAAAATTAATAATCTTGCAATTCACGGACTCAACTTAAAACAACATCTAGATTGGGTTCTTACTGGAGAGGGTAAGAAATTCATATCTTGGATACTTGAGAAGGAACTAGTTGATCAAGTTGGTTTTAGTTCTCACGGAAGTTATTCACTAATTAAAGATGCAATTAGTTGTGAAGTTTTTACTTTTTGTAGTCTTCATTTACATTATTTAGATCAATCTAAGATTGCTTTAGCAGAGGAAGCTATAAAAAAAGGTATGGGAGTTTTAGCAATATCCCCTGCTGATAAAGGGGGAAGATTGTATTCTCCAAGTGATATTTTGATAGAGGCCTCTAAGCCTTTTCATCCATTAGAGTTAGCATATCGCTTCCTGCTAGCAAAAGGCATTACAACTTTATCCTTGGGGGCGACAAACAAAAAAGATTTTGAATTTGCGCATAAACTAAGAAACTCATTCGAGAAGCTTACAAAACTTGAAAAAAGCGCCCTGAATAAAATTGAGGAAGTTTCAAATGAAAGATTAAACTCAAGCAAATGCGAACAATGTAGGTCTTGTCTTCCATGTCCAAATGAAGTACCTATTCCAGAAATACTTCGTTTAAGAAATATATCTATTGGTTATGGCCAATTAGAATTTTCAAAAGAAAGATACAATTTAATAGGAAAAGCTGGCCACTGGTGGGAAGAAAAAAATTCCTCATTTTGTCAAGAATGTAATGAATGTGTTCCTAAATGTCCTTGTAAATTAGATATACCAAATTTATTAAAGGAAACTCATAATTTATTAATTGAAAATCCTACAAAAAGATTATGGGGATAAGGAATCATTCCAGATATTTTTAAGATTAATTTTTTGTTCATTTGTTAAGACAGGAAAAGACCAACTATTTTCCCAACATTTCTCAGAAGGTCCTGAGATGGGGAACATTTCAGATTTATATTTACTTTGCAAATAATCACTATTGAATGGAAGATACCAACCCTGGCTTACTAATTTATCTACTATTGATTTATTTTCCAAAGATTTAATCCATCTTATTAATATTGCATTATTTTGATTTGATCGACTAAGCAGAAAATGCCACATCAAAGGTACGCCTTGGCTTGGGAAAACTAAAGAAAGCCTTGGATCTATTTTTAAATATTTTGAACAAAGACTATAAGGAACTATTGCAACAATAGCATCAGAATTAATCAACCAATTGAGCATATTTTTATCATCAAATAACATTGCTTGGCTTTTGAGTTTTTTTAAAGAATTAGATGAATTAATTTTTTGAGCAATTGATAATATTATTCTGGGACTTTCTGGAAAAATAATTTTCCCAGTTAATTTTTTAGAAAGAAGAAAATCCCAAGATGTTCTAGCTGAATTTATTAATTCTTTATTATTTTTAATGATAATTGTATAAGGTACTACGCCAATAGGAAATAATTTACTCATCTGATTTTGATTAAAACTTCTCAAAAAATCTATCGATCTCTTATCCAAATTTTCAAACAGTGCATATTCATTTATTTTTTCAAATTCTGAAAAATCTATAGTAGAAATCCATCCATCATTTATTAAAGTAAAGTCAGACTTGAAAATTTTGTTTCTATTTTTTTGTAGCCGAATATTTTCAAAATTAATTTTTTCCTGCTTCCAATCTTTTGGAATCGTATCTTTAAAAGATTCTGGATATAAAGAATTTTGTAATGCAATTTTGACTTTATTAGGTAGATTACTGCAAGAGTTTAAGAAGAATAAAAGCGAAAGCTTGCCACAATTTAAAAATTCTCTTCGGGTTGCAAATTTTGAAAACATTCAGCAATCATCCTCTAAAGAAATTTGACCTAGGCACTTCATCATTTCTAGATTTTGTTGACACAATGAAACTATTTCTTCATTTTTAAATCCATCTAAGAAAGCAAGCAATGATATTCCACCAGCACCTACACCTTCTTTTACATGACCTAATTCATAATCCTTCAATTCTTTGTATTTTGAAGATTTGAAATTTAAAGGACTTGCTAAACCTAATAATTTGACATCATATTTTTCATTAATTAGATTTACTAAATCATGCAGAGAATTATCTTTCAAAAGCCACCCAGTTGTCGCAATCAAAACATCTTCAACAAATTCATCTTTATTTTTATTATCTAAGAATTCTAATACAAGCACTAAGATCGCTAACATCTGACTTCCGCCAGACAATATTACAGGTTGCTTAGCTGACCTAGCACCAATTAATAGACCCTTTGAGAAAGCTTGGAAAGGATCGCCTACCGCCGCCAAAACATCAAAAGAGTCGAAATCAGCCTTGAAATTTGCATTAACAAGTCCTTTTTTAACTACTTGTCTTCTAAGTTCTCTCGGAGCTTTATATAAACTGCTCCCTACTAAATTAGACACTTTCAAACCAAAAGCTTCCATTACTGCCTGAGCAGTTGTGGTGCCCCCAGGAACAGATTCAGAAATTAAAACCGGTTGTTTTAAGGATTTTCCTATCGCAAGACCTTTTTTATAGAGATTTAAAACTCTCTCTTTAGACATCGACTTACCAGTAGTAAGACAATTTGATGGACCCAAATCTTTATCTTCTACAAACAAATGATTAAAATAAGGCTTTGTTCCTATTCCCAGAGGAACAATAACTGGATAAATATTAATAAGCTTTGAACAAACATGACTGATTAGGGCTGGAGTTACCCCTGCATTAAGAATAGGCAATTTATATTTGTGATCTTTTGAAGCACCCTCAAGCATAAATTCAGCATCTGCGAGCGCAGTTGTTCTCCTTGATTTTGCATTAATACCTGCCGCGGAAATTCCTGGAATTTGAGAAGTATTAGTGCCTGCAATTACAAGAAATATTTTAAAATTATTAATATTCTTTTTCAGTATTTCTATCTTATTATGTTGTCTTTTTTTATTGGATTGATTACCAAAAAAATTTATGTCTAATTCTTTACTATACATTTTTACTTTTTTCAGTTTTTTAAATCAACTAAGCTATTTAATAATCTTGGAGGATCTGGAATATTTAATTTAAATCTTGGAAACAGAGAGTATGCAACTACATGTACCGTTAAAACATAAACTATTTCTTGAAAAATTATTAAAAAAATTGCAACTAATTGGATACTTAAAATTGAGGGATAAAAAGGTAAATTTAATAATCCAATGAACTTTTCTAGTAGACCATAACTTGCTCTAGTTATTAGGATCCAAAGATTATCACCCACTAAAGTAGATAATGCTATTACTCGTAGGAAAAAGCCAAAGGTTCCAATTATAACTCCTATAGTTAGACTAAATCTCCAACTTTTTTCTCTAAACCAACACCAGCCCAACCAAAAAGCCAAGATCCCATAAGGAAATAAAAATAAAGTTCCTCTAACAGGTCCCATAATTATAAATAAAAGTAAAAATTGTATTAGGAGTCCTTCCAATGCAGTTTTAGTTCCTCTTCTCAAGTGCAACATGATCATAGGGAGGGGTAAAATCAACCTTAATAAAGCTCCCCCAATTGGCAAATAATATAATGCAACCCAGAATAAAGACGAAAGAGATGCTAAATATGAGGTCTCGACAATATTTAATGCTTCAGTTTTTGTTGTTATTTTCATTATTAGTTAAATAATTTTTTAATTAATTTTTATTCATACTTTTATTTTTTGAATCTAAGATACGTTCAATCTTTTCTATTTCAAAATTTACCTCAGAATCACTTAATATGGAACTTAACTCTTCAGTAGGGTCTTTTGGATCTACATCTTTTAAAATGAATATTATTTTGTAAGATTGAAGATCAATATTTCTTTTTTTTGAAGACTTCTTAATTTTTTTATTTTTTTTACCATTAATTTCTTTTTTTTCTTTTTCTAAAATTTTACCCTTTATATTTCCTGGAACATTTTTTGGCTTTTCTACTTTTTTAATTTTTTTATCATCAAATTTTTTGTTTTCTTTTTCTAAATTTATATCTTTTTTGTTTTTTAAAACATTTTTTGAATTTTC
>JFMR01000041.1 GCA_000635015.1 Prochlorococcus sp. scB243_498I20 | reverse complement strand
TTTTTAATTTTTTTATCATCAAATTTTTTGTTTTCTTTTTCTAAATTTATATCTTTTTTGTTTTTTAAAACATTTTTTGAATTTTCTAATTTTTTAATTTTTTTAATTTTTTTATCATCAAATTTTTTGTTTTCTTTTTCTAAATTTATATCTTTTTTATTTAATAAGTTATTTTGTAAATCTTCATTTTTGGTTGTTTTTTCTAAATCATTAAAACTACTTTCAAGAAAATTTCCAATCCTCCCTCCAGTGCATGATTGCAAGAAAATTAAGAAAATAAATAAAAAAAATTCTTTTTTTTTAAATATCATATTTTTTCTAACTTTTCTTTTTCCTGGTAGTTTTTTTATTACTAGTCTTTGTTTTTTTTAAAATTGAGCCTTTTTTATCTTTTAGCTTTTCTTCTAAAAGAGATACTGCGTCATCTATGGTAATTTTTTCTATATCAGTATCTTTGGCAATCGAAACATTAGTTTTGCCACATTTTAAATAGACGCCATATCTTCCATTTAATATTTGAATTTTTTCTTCAAATTCTTTCGGTTTTCCAAAGTCTTTAAGTACCTCTTGACCACCTCTACCCATTTTTGGCATCGCAAGAATTTCTAATGCTCGTTCTATATCAACTTTAAAAACATCATCCTCTTTCTTTAAGGATCTGTTTTCAGATTCATTTTTATTTTTAATCCATTTGATATATGGGCCAAATCTTCCTCTATCAGCCTCAACAACTCCTCCTTCAGGATGAACTCCTAACAATCTAGGCAAACTTAAAAGTACAAGAGCCTCATCTAGAGTTAGATCATCAGTTTTCAACTCTTTAGGTAATGAAGCTCTTCTTGGTTTAGCTTTATCTTGATCATTATTTCCCAATTGTACGTAAGGTCCATAAGGGCCAAATCTTAAAAAGACTTTTTCCCCAGTTTTTGGATCAGTTCCAAGATCCGATGGGCCACTTAAGATTTGATCAACTTGCTTTATGTTTAAATCTCCAGGAGTAATATCCATTGGAAGATTACCTTTTGCCTGAATTTCATTACCAGATTCATCAATTTTTGTACCCTCTAGCCAAGGTCCGTTAGAGCCTATTCTGACTACGCAAGGAAGATCATCGAAATCAACTTGTCTATAAGCTTTACCATCAATATCACCCTCTGTTTTCTGAACCTTTACCTCCAAACCGTTTTTACCTTTATAGAAAGTTTCGAGGTATGGTAGCCACTCAAGATTGCCTGAAGAAATTTCATCTAATGAAGATTCCATTTTTGCAGTAAAAGTAGTATCAACCAGATCAGGAAAATGTTCTTCTAACAGAGCAGTAACAGCAAAAGCTGTAAAAGTTGGAGCCAAAGTATTGGAAGATATATTCGCATAACCTCTATCAACTATGGTCCCAATAATGCTGGCATAGGTAGAAGGTCTTCCAATCCCTTCTTTTTCAAGAACTTTAACTAATGCAGCCTCTGTATATCTTGCAGGTGGCTTAGTTTCATGAAAAGTAGATTCCTTGTTAGTAACTTCAAGACGTGTTCCAGTTGTTAGGTTTGGGAGAATAATTTCTTGTTGTTCAAGGGATGAACTTGGGTCATCACTTCCCTCGACATAAGCTCTGAAGAATCCTGCGAAATCAATACTTTTGCCGCTCGATTTAAATAATCCATCCCCCACGCTAATTTCAGCATTAATCATTGTTAGCCTAGCTTCCGCCATTTGACTAGCTACAGTTCTTTTCCAAATTAAATCGTAAAGTGATAAGTCTCTACCAGTTAGATTTGTTTCCTTTGGTGTTTTAAATACCTCACCTGCCGGCCTAATAGCTTCGTGTGCTTCTTGAGCATTTCTTGCAGTTGAATTAAATTGTCTTGGTGAGTTAGATAAATATTCTTTTCCATACATAGAACTAACACATTCTCTAGCAGCTCTTGTGGCTTGTTCGGAGAGATGCACTGAATCAGTTCTCATATATGTTATAAAACCTCTCTCATATAGCCCTTGTGCACATCTCATAGTTTCTCTTGCAGACAAACGAAGCTTCCTATTTGCTTCTTGTTGTAATGTGCTAGTTGTAAATGGAGGAACTGGCTTACGAGTGGATGGCTTTTTTTCGATTTTTGAGACTAACCAATCCTCTGAGGAAAAAGTCTTCAATAAATCATTTACTTGTTCTTCTCCAATTATTAAAGATTTGTTTCCTTCTTTTAATTTACCGGTTTGTTCGTCGAAATCGGAACCGTTAGAAATTCTTTGACCGTTTAAACTAAATAATTTAGTTTCGAAAGTAATATTATCTTTTACTAGGGAAGCTTTAATCCCCCAGTAACTAGCTTTTTTAAAGGATCTTCTTTCTCTCTCTCTCCTAACAAGAAGTCTTACAGAAACGGATTGAACACGCCCAGCAGATAGTCGGGGGGCTACCTTCTTCCAAAGTAAAGGAGATAATTCATATCCAAAAAGTCTGTCCAAGATTCTCCTTGTTTCTTGAGCCTGAACAAGTTCCATATCAATTTCTCTTGTTTGGTCTAAAGCTTTATTAATTGCCTTTTTTGTAATTTCATGAAAAACCATTCTCTTAGTTGGTATTTTAGGCTTAAGTATTTGCATGAGATGCCAGCTAATACTCTCTCCCTCTCTATCTTCATCAGTTGCCAGTAATAGCTTGGTAGCGCCTTTTAATGCATCTTTCAACTCTTTAACAACCTTTTTCTTATCTTTTGGAACTATATAGAGTGGTTCAAAATCTTCTGTTGTATTAACTCCTATCCTTGACCATTTTTCCTTTTTAACCGCAGCAGGTATCTCAGCAGCTCCTTTTGGAAGATCTCTTACATGTCCCATTGAAGCAAGAACTTTATAGTTAGAAGGCAAAAACTTTCTTATAGTTTTTGCTTTGGTGGGACTTTCAACAATAACAAGTGTGTGATCCAAGGTTTATTTCAAAAATTGGTGTTTTTGTTCAGTTAGGGCATATTATGATTATTTGAAGCTTTTTCAAGTAATTTCTTCTGAAAATTTCAAAAATCATACCCACAAATTATAATCAAGTTAAGATTAACTCTTAGACCCTTACAATCAAACATCTAATTTAATCCAATTTAATAAAGTGCCCAACGAAATCTTTACAATTAACTTAAATGCTCAAGCCATTATTCCAGAGGCTTTTATTTTACTAGGTATTGTTGGAACACTTCTTGTAGATTTGGCTGGAGAAAAAACTGCATCAAAATGGGCACCAATAATTTGCTATTTATCAATTGGTGGCTCTCTTCTCAGTTTAGCCTTTCAATGGAGTAATCCCGTAGAAAGCGCATTCCTCGGGTCCTTTAATTCAGATAATTTAGCAATAGCATTTAGAGCAATCATAGCTTTATCAACTTTAGTTTCTTTACTCATAAGCTGGCGTTATACAGAGCAAAGTGGAAGTCCTATTGGGGAGTTCGCAGCTATAGTTCTTTCGGCAACTCTTGGAGCAATGCTTCTGTGTGGATCTACTGACCTTATCAGTGTATTTATATCTCTTGAGACTCTATCGGTAGCGAGCTATTTACTTTCTGGTTATCTCAAAAGAGACCCAAGAAGTTCAGAAGCAGCTTTAAAATACTTACTTGTTGGATCAGCTGCTGCCGCAGTCTATTTGTATGGCTCCTCTTTTCTTTATGGATTAAGTGGTTCAACAAACTTAGTGACAATAGGATTAGAGATTATCAATAAGCCATCCTTCATTACTTCTCTAGCTCTTGTATTTGTCCTATCAACAGTTGCATTTAAAATTGCAGCTGTTCCCTTTCATCAATGGACTCCTGATGTATATGAGGGTTCACCTACACCTGTAGTAGCTTTTTTATCTGTTGGTTCAAAAACAGCGGGCTTTGCATTTGCGATAAGAATATTAAGCACCACTTTCTCTTCTTTTGACGAAGAATGGAAACTTTTATTTACCATTTTGGCCATATTGAGCATGGCTCTAGGAAACGTTGTAGCTCTAGCTCAAACCTCAATGAAAAGGATGCTAGCTTACAGTTCTATTGGACAGGCTGGATTTGTAATGATTGGAATAGTATCTGGCACACAAGATGGTTTATCAGCTGCTGTTTTATATTTAGCTGCATATTTGTTTATGAATTTGGGTGCATTTTCTTGTGTAATACTTTTCTCACTAAGAACTGGTTCTGACAGAATTCTTGATTACTCAGGACTTTACCAAAAAGATCCTCTCATTACATTAGGCTTAAGCCTTTGTCTTCTCTCTCTTGGAGGTTTACCTCCAATGTTGGGATTTTTTGGAAAGATATACTTGTTCTTCGCAGGTTGGGCAAATCATCAATATCTATTAGTAATAGTTGGATTAGTAACTTCAGTTATTTCTATTTATTACTACATTTCAGTGATAAAAATGATGGTAGTTAAAGAACCACAGGAAGCGTCTGAAATAGTGAAATCATATCCTGAAATTAATTGGGGAATTGTAGGATTACCTCCGTTGAGAATTGCACTTTATACTTGTGTCGCAGTAACTGCTCTTGGAGGGATACTTTCTAATCCTCTTTTTAAATTGGCTAATACAGCAGTTTCAGAAACTCCTTTCTTACAAGATATTATTGCTACAGCAAACAATATTTCCTAGAAGAATTCTTCAACAAATGTCTAAGAAAGTCGCGAGTTTAGAAAATATAACTAAAACATATGGGAAAGAGGATTTAACTGTTAGAGCCCTAGACAGCATAAACTTAGAAATTTATAAAGGTGATTATTTAGCTGTAATGGGAGCTAGTGGCTCAGGCAAAAGTACAGCTATGAATATTATTGGATGTCTAGATAGACCATCTGAAGGTATTTATAAATTAAATGGTATTCCTGTTGAAAATTTATCTGATGATGAGCTAGCGGAAATTCGTAACCAAAAATTAGGCTTCGTTTTTCAACAATTTCATCTTCTTTCAGACGCAACTGCACTTGAAAACGTAACTTTGCCTATGATTTATGCTGGTATTGATCCTGAACAAAGATTAGAGCGAGGTAAAAATGCCTTAAAAAAAGTTGGCCTTTCAGAAAGAATGAATAACCGTCCAAATCAATTATCTGGAGGTCAACAACAACGAGTTGCTATTGCGAGGGCTATTATCAATAACCCCGCAATTTTGCTAGCAGACGAACCTACTGGAGCACTAGATTCAAAAACCACTGAAGATGTATTAGATCTTTTTGACAAACTGCACGAATCTGGAATAACTATAGTTTTAGTTACCCATGAAGATGAAGTTGCAAATCGCGCAAAAAAAATAGCCAAATTTAAGGATGGAAGAATAGTTGAATTAAAAGTTAATTAAATTCAAAACCTTCTAATTACTTTCAGTTGAGTTTCATTCGCAATTCTTAAATTCCCATTGGAATCAATATCTTTAATTTTCCATGTATGAGGACAATAACCACTAGGTAAAAAACTTTTATTAAGAAACTTATTTGCAGATTTAATCACATATTCTCTCTTCTTATTAAATTCAGTTGAATCATAAAAAGCTTTAAGAACTTTGGCTGTCCAATAATGTTGATTAATATTCTTAGTTTGAAGTACTTTTGATAATGAAATACCTTCCGATGGAGTGTGATTTAAAACATTCATGCCAATTCCTACTCTTACATAGATAATTTCTTTGCCTCTTGTTATAATCCTCGGTAAAAAACCAATCAACTTTTTTGAACCAAAAAAAATATCATTTGGCCATTTCAAACAAACATTTATATTCTCTTGTCTAAGCATTTCACATAACTTAATACCTAAAGACAAATTAAATATTTGACATGCAAATTCTTTTGAAAATATTGGGTAAGCTGCACTTAACCAAATCCCGCCTTTTGGTGAAATCCAAGTTTTTGAGTTTTGGCCAACCCCTGAGAACTGTTCTCTTGCGATTATAGCTACAGGCTGATTTTTCTTTATTTCAGAATATTCAAGAAAGTTTGTTAACTCATTTTCGGTACTTTTACATTTTATTTTGTAATGAAGTGTCCAGGTTGGATATTGACCCTGAATTTTTTTTAAATAAAAAACTGTCTTAGCTGCAGGTCCAATAACTTTCACAAATTTTTTATTAAAACAACGAGCATCTTTTTAAAGATTAGATTAACTTTAGTCTTAATAAGTAAATTTTACAAATTGGACAAAAAGTATTTGCCAATAGTGAATAGAAGGAATCCACATCCATTAAAAATTTGTCTTGATAATTTTAAAAAATCCTGCGGAGACTTAGATAAACTCTCTAAAATTAACGAAAACTGGAAGAACTTAATCGGCTTAGAACTATTTCAAGAATGTAAACCACTAAATATTGAAAAAAAAATACTTACTATTGCAGTAAATCATCCACAGTGGCGCCAAGCTTTAATCTATAACAAGCATAAATTAAAAGATAGAATCGAGAAAATTGGAATAACTTTGAATGAAATAAAAATAATACAAAATTATGAAATTAAAAGTAACAATATCAAAGCTACTAATGCAAAGATAGTTTGGGCAAAGCATCCAAGCAGAATTAATCAAAATAATATGTGCATTTGTACTCTTTGTAATTCCCCTACTCCTGAGGGCGAAATCAAAAGATGGGGAAAGTGTTCTTTTTGTTGGAGAAAAATAAAAAACTAAATTCTTTATTTAACTAAAATTAGTATTCCCATTTGCCCCCCCAAAATAGTCCTATATTCAGCTTTTTTAAATCCAACTTCCTTGGCAATATTTATAAGCTCATTTTTCTTTGGAAAATTACTAATACTTTTTTCAATATATGCGTACTCTGGACCTAAATTAAAAAGCTGCGAAATTGTTACTACAATTAATCTCAAATAAATTTTCTGAAAAATATTTGATAAAGAATTTCTTGTTGAGTGATTAAAGTCCAAAAATCCTGCCCTTCCCTTATCCTTCAACAGATCAAAAACTTTTTTTATTCCTTCTTCAACATTATTTAAGTTTCTAAGTCCATATGACATGCAAATCCCATCAAAATTTTTTGAATAATCATTAATTTCTAATACATCTTTAATTTCCCACTTAATAAATTCATTTTTTTTTAACTCTGATTTTTTTTTTGCAATATTTAAAATATCCTCTGCACTGTCAATCCCAGTAATTGAACCCCTTGGACTAACTCTCTCAGAAATTAAGAATGCTAAATCTCCAGTTCCGCAACATAAATCAGCCCAATCTTCTCCATTTAAAGGTTCCAATAAATTAACTAATTTCCTTTTCCATAATCTGTGCAACCCAAAACTTAATAGATTATTTAAAAAGTCATATTTATAAGAAATTTTATTAAATATATTTTTGACTTCGGTAGTTTTTGTGAATTTCATTTTTAAATTTTTAACTTATTTTTTTTGGTATTAAATTAAATTTTTATTCATATGGTCTAATTGGAAGTTTTTTTTCGAGGAGGAATGTCTTTATTTCTCTTAAAGAAAGTTTCTTATCATGAAGTAATGATGCTAAAAGTGCAGCAGATGCTCTGCCTTCATTGAAAACATCATAGATATCTTCTAAACAACCTGCTCCTCCAGATGCAATCACTGGAATATTAACAATATTGGCAACAGATTCAGTCAGAGGTAAATCATATCCATTCTGCGTGCCATCACCATCCATTGAAGTAAGCAAAATTTCCCCTGCGCCTAACTCCTCAACTTTCTTTGCCCAACTTAATACATCTATTCCAGTATTTTCTCTCCCTCCTTTTACATATACCTCCCATTCATCAGTCTTATTAACTTTTCTTTTAGCATCAATTGCTATCACGATACATTGATTACCAAATTCTCTAGCACTTTTAGAAATTAAATCTGGATTTCTAACAGCTGAAGAATTCAAACTCACTTTATCCGCTCCTGCTCTTAAAAGATCATTAATTGAAGAAACAGAATCTATTCCTCCACCTACTGTAAATGGGATTTTTACTGATTTTGCGGTCCTAGAGACGAGGTCAACTAATGTATTTCTATTTTCTACACTAGCTCTAATATCTAAAAATACTAATTCATCTGCGCCCTCATTAGAATACCTACAAGCCAATTCAACAGGATCACCGGAGTCTCTCAAGTTAACAAAATTTACACCTTTAACCACTCTGCCATGGGCGACATCTAAACAAGGAATTAAACGAAGAGCTACCATTTTAGTAAAAATTGTCCAAATGCTGTTAATCTTGCATAATAGCTTCCATTTTACCTCTTATGGCTGAAACAAAATTATTACCCAAAATCGGTAGTAAAATCAAAATTAACATTAACAAAGTAAAAGATAGACTACCAGCTAAATTGATCTATCAAATATCCTCGAATCCTAAAGCCGTAATAACAGGCTATAAAATGACAGACGGCAGAAGTATTGGGATTACCGCAAAATTTCAGAATGGTGAGCAAAATTGGTTTTTCCCAGAAGAAATTGAGAAAGGTTAAAGATTAAAGTGAATGATCCAAAACAACTATTAGGAATCAAGGGTGCCTCTGAAACATCAAGTATATGGAAGCTCCGTATACAGTTAATGAAACCAATAACGTGGATCCCTTTGATATGGGGAGTTATTTGTGGAGCAGCTGCAAGTGGGAATTTTGAATGGACATTTAGTAATGTGCTAGCTTCATTAGCATGTATGTTGATGAGTGGACCACTTCTGGCTGGTTATACCCAAACCATAAATGATTTTTTTGATAAAGAAATTGATGCAATTAATGAACCAAATAGACCAATTCCTTCTGGCAAAATTTCAATTAAAGATGTAAAAATACAAATCTGGGTATTACTTATAGCGGGTTTAATAGTTGCTTTTCTATTAGATTTATATGCTAAACACAGCTTCCCCTCTGTCTTACTTTTGGCATTAGGAGGTTCCTTTGTTAGTTATATATATTCTGCTCCACCACTCAAATTAAAACAGAATGGTTGGCTTGGAAATTATGCATTAGGAGCATCTTATATAGCTTTACCGTGGTGGGCAGGACAAGCTTTATTTGGGAAATTAACTATCGTGACGGCGATACTAACACTTGCTTATAGTCTCTCAGGACTTGGAATTGCTGTTATTAATGATTTCAAAAGTGTTGAAGGAGACTCAAAGCTAGGCTTAAATTCTCTACCAGTAGTATTTGGAATTAAAAATGCAAGTAGAATAAGTGCAGGACTAATTGACATTTTTCAATTAGCAATGGTTGTAGTATTAGTCATTATTGGTCAACATTTAGCCTCTGTAATTTTGGTTTTATTGCTAATTCCACAAATTACATTTCAAGATATGTGGTTACTAAGAGATCCTCTAAAGTTTGATGTCAAATATCAAGCAAGTGCACAACCGTTCCTTATAACTGGAATGTTAGTTACAGCTTTAGCGATAGGACATAGTTTTTTAGTTGCTTAAGGTGCAAAAGATTAAATTCAAATCTTTTGTTTTAATAATTCCAATATTAATTTTTTCTGGAATATCTTTTTATTTTTTTAGTCTAATATTTAGTACGTTAAAATTTGACCTATCTAATAATAAAAAGTTTCGGGGAACCAAATATTCTTATGTAATATCATCTTCTGATAATAAGATACTAAGCAAATTAAGTCGCAAATTTGAAATACATAACAGTAATCATAAAATTCCATTTTTTCTTAAACATTCCTTTATATCTTCTGAGGATAAAAGATTTTATAAACATAATGGAATAGATTTTAAAAGTATTTCACGTGCCCTTATTCAAAATATTAGAAGTGGTTATGTTAAAGAGGGAGGAAGTACGATTACACAACAAGTTGCTAGATTACTTTTTCTAAATAATGATTTAAGTTTTCAAAGAAAAATTAAAGAAATATTTATATCACTCATACTTGAATTTAAATATGACAAAAATCAAATTTTAAAATTATATTTAAATAATATTTATCTAGGATCAGGAACATACGGGATAAACGAGGCTGCCCAAGTTTATTTTGGAAAATTTATAGAAGAATTAACATTATCAGAGATCGCATTAATTGCAGGATTAGCTCCAGCTCCATCAATTTATTCACCTTATCAAAATTTAGAACTAGCTATTAAAAATAGAAATAAAGTTCTTGAATCAATGTATGTTGATGGATATATTTCTCTTGCAAATAAAAATATGGCTATTAAAGAAAAAATAAAATTAAATTATCAAATATCTAATTATTTTATAGATGATAAATTACTAATAAACTTTATTCTTGAGGAAACAGATAAAAAAATTGGAAGTAAAAATGATTATAAGTTTTTAAGAATTAAATCTTCTATCAACAAAGATTGGCAAGAAAAGGGTCAAAAAATGTCAATCTATGCAGGGCCTAAAGAACTTGAATTTGGTCTGTTATCTATCGAATCAAACACAGGACTCATCAGGACAATGATAACCAGCAAAAATCCATCAATTAATGAATTCAATAGAGTGATTTCATCTGTAAGACCTCTAGGTTCTACTTTTAAAATAATTCCTTATGCTGCTGCATTAATAGAAGGAATAAAATTAAAGGATAAATTTGAAGACTTGCCAATATGCTGGGAAAGTTATTGCCCAAAAAATTTTTCAGAAGAATATAGAGGTTCAATATCTTTGATTGAATCATTTAAAAGTTCATCAAATATCGTTCCAATATCAATAACAAAAAAAATCGGCTTAAAAAATATTATTAACTTAGCGAATTCATTTGGACTAGGTTACGAGCAAGAGTTTGAGGAATTCCCATCATTAGCTATTGGCGCCTACGGAGATAATCTTTTAAACATCACAAATGCATATTCTGCAATAAACAATAATGGGAAGATTCAAAGCCCTGAAATCATAGAAAAAATAGAATCATTTAAAAAACAACCCATTTGGGAAAATAAATCTATTTCCAAGAAAATATTAGATCTAAAAATAAACAAGAAAATAAATAAACTTCTTGAAAAATCTGTAAAAGAAGGCACTTCAAAAGCAGCCTCTATAAAAGGAAAGAAAATTTTTGGGAAAACAGGAACATCTGATGGAAATAAAGATCTCTGGTTTATTGGTTCCATTGATAACCTTACAACAGGGATCTGGATAGGTTACGACGATAATAAGGAATCTGAATTATCTAGTGGGAACGCAGCTTATTTATGGAAGAAGTTCATATCTGAAATTTATAAAATTCCAATTAAAAAATAAATTATATTTTTAAGATTTATAAGAAATTATTGCAGAATAAAATCCATCACCAGGATAATCCAAACTAGGTAAAATTTGCTTTTGGCTAACCAATTTTAAAGTTTTATTTTTTTCAATAAATCTTTCAATTAATAGATTATTTTCATCGGGACAAATAGTACAAGTTGAATAAACTAAAGTTCCATCTTTTTTCAAAAGAGGGAAAATACTCTCCAAAAGTTTTTCCTGTAATAAAGTTAAAGATTTTATTTTTTCTTTACTTAAACACCATCTAGAATCTGGATTCCTGGAAAGGGTGCCAATGCCCGAACATGGAGCATCTAATAAAATCTTATCAAAATAAGATATAAACTTAGGATTTAATTCAATCAAACTCGTAGCATCAGCCTTAAGGGTATTAACAGATTTCAAATTTAACCTTTCTAAATTTGATTGCAGTATTTTCAATCTTTTTGCTGATCTATCTACGGCAATGATTTCAGCACTATCATTTGTTAATTCTGCAAGGTGGGTAGACTTACTTCCTGGAGCTGCACAAGCATCTAAAATCTTTTCACCTTCTTTTGGATTTAAAAGAGGTGCTATCCACTGAGAAGATCTATCTTGAATTGTCCAAAGTCCATCACTATACCCTGGTAAATTTTTTATAGATCTTGGATTAGATTTTAAAGTAATTCCATTATGTAAATCATTAATAATTTCAGCATCAATATTATTTTCATGAAGTACTTTCAAAAAGTTATCTAAATTAGTTTTTAATTGGTTAATTCTCAAATCAATTGATGGTTTTTTATTAAATGCCTTAATGATATTTTCACCCTCGCTAATGCCGACCCATTTATAAAGATCCTTCACAAGCCATAATGGAAATGATTCAAGATATGAAATTCTTTCTTTTCTATCAGAAGATAATTCCGGAAAGATTTTTTGATCTAATTTTCTTGATGCATTTCTCAATATCGCATTAACAGTTCCCGCTAAACCATTTAAATCTGTTTTTTTAGCTACTTCTACAGTGGTAGAAATAGCAGCAGGAAATGGAATTTTATCCATTTTCAATAGTTGATACAAACCTATATGTAGAAGCCATCTTAACTTTGGAGGCTGCTTTTTATGAGTAATTTTTGATGTATGATCCGTCCAAAGATCAAGAAATTTTCTATACCTTATGCATCCAAAAGATAATTCCGTAACAAAAGCTATATCAAGAGGATTAAATTGATAATTTTTTAAAACCTTTTCAAGAGCATGATCAGAAAAATCACCAGAACTAACTTTTAATAAAATTTCCCAAGCTGCCTTTCTTTGTAAATATCCTATGCTCAAAATATAATTAATTTTTAAATATAACTTTAATATACAAAAAATTCAAAAATTTAAACTACTTTTTCAATTGCAGAATTAAACCAAATAAAACCTAAGATAGAAATAAGTGAAAGATTAAATCCTAAAAAAAGAAAGATATTTAAAGAATGGATTCTTTCCCGAAAAAATATTTTTTTCTCTTTTTGATACTTCATTATTAAAATAAAAACTTATTCAGGATTTCAAACGGCAACCAATATTGATAGATCCTGCATCAAGCATTCTGCCTAATTTAATTGCTATGGATTCCTCCAGCCTAGTGAAATTAGATTGATGGGTAGTAATCCAATCTAATTCAGAAAAAGTGATGATTCCCGTCGAATTACTTTTTAAAAAAAGTGTTCCAATTTCCATTAGATAAATCTAATTTTTTCTAAGTTAACATCCGTACTTAATATTTCTTCATAACATAATATTCTTTTAATTTTTCAAAGACAACTGTAGGTTATTACTCTTAATTTATTGAATATCTCTTAAAAATTTATCGGCCGTTTTTAAGTGATTATTTAATTTTTCCTCTGACATTTTATCGAGATTTCTCGTTAACATTGCCAGACGATATTGCTTTCTAAAAAAGCTTTCATTATCTTTAATAAATTTCCAAAATAAGCCATCCCATATTTCACACCATGGGCCACTTTTGAAATTAGACATTTTCTTAACATAATTAGAGCTTGATATATATGGCTTTGTTGAAAAGATACCTCCATCACTAAACTGACTCATTCCGTAAACATTTGGGACCATAACCCAATCATAGGAATCAATAAACATTTCCATAAACCATTTATAAACTTGGTTGGGGTGAATTCTACATAGAAGCATAAAGTTGCCAACAATCATTAGCCTCTCAATATGATGACAATAACCAAATTTAATAATATTATTTATAACGACGTCTACTGGTTCAATTCCTG
Source organism: Prochlorococcus sp. scB243_498I20 (assembly GCA_000635015.1). Taxonomy (GTDB): domain Bacteria; phylum Cyanobacteriota; class Cyanobacteriia; order PCC-6307; family Cyanobiaceae; genus Prochlorococcus_A. The sequence continues at coordinate 8,958 of JFMR01000041.1, read as the reverse complement.
TATTTCCTTGATAAAAAGATTTTGGAATTGGCTTATCTTCAAAATTCCAAAAATTACTATTTCGCATCTTTGTTCCGTACTTTTTATAGACGAGGCATATAAATTCTCTCCATCCAATAATTTGACGAATAAAACCCTCTAGAGAGTTAATAGGAACATTATTATTTTTTGCAAAAAGTAATGCTTTATTTACTACTACATCTGGGGTTAATAAGCCGCTATTTAAAAGAGGAGAAAGTAAACTGTGCCATAAAAAAGAATTTTCTTTAGAAATAGCATCCTCATAATCTCCAAATAAGAAAAATCTATGTTTAAAAAAATCATTTAACCATGCATCTGCCTCTTCAAAATTAGTTGGATATAAAAAGTTGTTACTTTCTCCAATAAACTCAATATCAAGATTGGCTAATGACCTTTCTGCATTAACTACAAATTTATTTTTTTGTAATTTAGGTGTATCGGGTATATTTATTTTTTTTGGTAATTTTTTTCTGTTCATTTCATCGAAACTCCATTTACCACCTTCAGGTGTATCATCAGGATTAACTAATATCTTTTGGCTCTTTCTTTGATTCTCATAAAATCTCCCCATAAGAGGTTTTTTTGTATTTGATGCAAATAAATCTTTTAAATCTTCACTGCTCATAAACATAGGAGAAGGCAAAATATTTAAAGCTAAATTATTACTTTCAACAAAATTATTAATCCTCTTCATTATTAAAAAATCATGAGGGTCAATGAGATTTATTTTCTGATATTTATTTTTAATAAGTTCCGATAAGTGATCAACTGTAGAAACATTATTCTTGTTTTCGATATATAAAACTTTAAAGCCAGATATTTCTAAATAATTTTTATAAGCGAGCATAGATGCTCTATGAAAAACTAACTTATTTTTATGGTTAATTAATTTTTGAAATTTATCATTTCCAAAAAATAATGAGTCTTCCAAAATCAAAACTTCACAATTTATGTTTAAGATTGGGCTTTCTCTAAAAAGTTGATTGGGGAAAATAATTGATATTTGTTTCATCTTTGCTACTTCCTGTTACTGCATCTTTTTGAACAGTAGATAACATCATCCCAACAGTTTTTCCATTTTTTACGCCACTCAAATGGCCTATTGCAAACAGGACAAGTTTTAGTAGAAAGATTTTTCAAAATTTATAATTTTCTTTTATGAGTAGATTTAAATCTAGTTGAATCTTTAAGGGCCATATGTTTTGTATTTCTTCCCGAAACTCTCTTTCTCCAGACTTTGAAAGATTTGGGTTTAAGATTTTGACGCATAATTTTTATCGCATCTTCCTCTTTTAAACCAAATTGATACTCGATAGCTTCAAAGGGTGTTCTATCTTCCCAACACATTTCTATTATTCTGTCTATATCGATACTTTCCATATTTATTGTTCACATTGTGAGGTACAAAGTTTTTCAATATCGGATCTACCTGTAATTTGAAGTCTATATTTTGCCCAATATCTGTAAACCAATCTCAATAATGGAGATAAGAACTTAATCTTCAAGGGATAATAAACCCAACTTAAACCAACTAATTCATAAGAATATGCAAGTACATCTAGTCCCCTAATAATTTCACCATTTTCAATAATTCCATGCAGGTTTGACATAGCTTCTGAATATGAGATGTCATTAAAAAGACTTTGATCATAATCCTTACTATTAATATCTATAAATGCAATTTGATTTAAGGTATCTCTTTTTTTAAGAAAATTTGTTTCCCTCAAACAAAGTGGACAACCACCATCGAATAAAAAGGTTAATTTATTTTTCATATTTTTATTCAAATATAGAAATTAAATAACTTTTTTGTGGAATAAAAAAATTTTTTTAGAGTACAAGCTTTATAAAGCCTTAATAATTGCCAGTTCTAATTTAGTGAAATTATATTATCTTATTAATTAATAAGCCATTGATTAAGGGATACATCAATGGTTTAAAACTATTTATGATCAGTCATCTAGAAGATGAACTCCTTCTCCTACGTCAGGAGTAAAATTACAATATTTTTCAAAAATAAGTCCAACACCTCGCATTTTTTCTCCTAATTCATCGTTAAATTTATTCCATTCTTCCGATTCACGATCAGGTAAATCCCACCCTTGTTTTTCTACCATGCTTGTTATTAATGTATAGTCCCATTCTATGTATGCCATTGAGTTAATTTAAACTACCAAAATATTATAAACCAAGAGATTTAATAGGTAATCAATATTTTTTGAATATAATTTAAAAGTGTGAAAAAATTATAAATGTCAATTTTGCCAAGAAGATTTGAACGAATTAAAAATGTTTTAGATTGCAGAATGAAAAACTTGACTGTTTTAGTTGAGGATGTCAATAAACCACATAATTTATCGGCGATATTAAGGACATGTGATGCGGCAGGAGTTTTCGAAGCAAATTTTATTAGCAAAACGAATGCAGTTAAGACTTTTAATAGTACAGCTCAAGGAAGTCAAAAATGGGTAAAGCTGAATAATCATGAAAACACTATCACTGCAATATCTGATTTAAAGAATAAGGGCTTTAAATTATATGGAACGACTCTTAATAGTGAATCAGTAGATTATAGAAATTTTGATTATTCTCAAAATACATGTTTTGTTTTAGGAGCAGAAAAATGGGGACTAAGTAATGAACTTATATCAATGGTTGATCAATCAATTTTTATACCTATGAGAGGTATGGTTCAATCTCTGAATGTTTCAGTTGCTGCTTCTATATTATTATTTGAAGCTGTTCGCCAAAGAAAAAACAAAGGTATATTGCCCGCTAATGGAGAAGGGTTAAATATGGATGAATATCAAAAAACACTTTTTGAATGGTGTTACCCAGAATTAGCTGCGGTGTATAAAAAATCAGCTAAAGAATATCCAAAGTTGAATGATCAAGGAGAACTTGATCCTGTTACAGATAACTAAATTTATTCAGAATTTTGACTATCAAAAATTTCTTCAAGGTCCTCTCCTATAAAAGAAAGACCTAAAACTAAAAAAAACATTGCCAAACCTGGGAACAAAGCCGTCCACCAGATACCTGTAGGTAAAGCGGCAAGAGCCAGATTTAAATCACTTCCCCACTCTGGGACATCCGCAGGAACGCCAAGGCCTAAAAATCCTAAACTTCCTAATACCAAAACAGCATCTGCAGCATTTAGGGTAAGCAGAATAGGCAATGGTGTTATTACATTTGGGAGAATATATTTAAAAATAATTTTTTTAACATCAGCTCCTGCAACTTGAGCTGCCTCTACATAAGTTTCGGATTTAACCAATATTGTCTGATTTCTGATTAATCTAAAATATTGAGGAGAGTAAACAATACACAATGCCAAAGCCGCGTTAAGGATACCCTTACCTAATACAAAAGCTACAACAACTGAAAGTAAAATTACAGGTATTGAAAAAATAGTATCCATTATTAGTGATAAGCATTTATCAAAAAAACCACCAAAATATCCACTTAATAATCCCAATGGCAAACCCAAACTTAATGAAAAAAGAATAGCTAAGAATACAACTTCTATCGCTAATGATGATCCTTGCAAAGTTCTTAAGCAAACATCTCTTCCTAATCTATCTGTGCCACAAAAATGATTAAGAGAAGGAGGGGCAAAGATATCATTGCTTAACATTGAAAATGAATAGCCAAAAAAATTATTGGCCTCTAATAATTTCATTATTAAAACAATAAGAAGATAAAAAAGTACAATTAAAAATCCAGCTTTTCTGATATTTGCGCCGACACGATTAAATGAGTTAATATCCAAAATCTTTTTTTAAAGATATAAATCAAATATACCCAATTCTTTTAAAAATAAATAGCTATAAATTTTAAATTAAAAGAAATTACTGGTTTAATTTCAAGACTGCCATAAAAGCTTCTTGAGGGACTTCAACTTTACCCATTGCCTTCATCCTCTTTTTACCTTTGGCTTGTTTCTTTAAAAGTTTCTTTTTCCTAGAAATATCCCCGCCATAACATTTAGATAAAACATCTTTTCGCAAAGCACTTATGCTTTCACTTGCAATAATCCTGCTACCGATTGATGCTTGAATAGGTATTTTAAATTGTTGTTTTGGAATAAGTTCTTTTAATTTCTCAACTAAACTTCTGCCAATTCCATAGGCCTTATCTTTATGAACAATAGAAGTTAATGGATCTGCTCTTTCTGAATTTATTAGAACATCTAATCTAACAAGGTCATTTTTTCTATAGCCAATCAAATGATATTCCATTGATGCATACCCTTGGGTTCTACTTTTCATTTGATCAAAGAAATCTGTAACAACTTCTGCTAATGGAATTTCATAAATCAAGGTAACTCGATCTGTTGTTATGTATTTCATATCTATAAATACGCCCCTTCTTTCCTGACATAAACCCATTAATGTTCCATTAAATTCATTGGGAGCATAAATTTCCATTTTCACATAAGGCTCTTCTATTGATTCTCTAAGTTGTGGATCAGGAATTGTAGAAGGATTATCAATAAAGATATGTTCCTGCTGATTTAAATTAACTTTATAAATAACTGATGGTGCCGTTACGATTAGATCCAAGTCATATTCTCTTTCTAATCTTTCTTGAACAATCTCCATATGAAGAAGTCCTAGGAATCCGCACCTAAATCCGAAGCCCATTGCGCTACTGGTTTCGGGCTCATATTTTAAAGCTGCATCAGATAATTGTAATTTTTCTAGTGATACTCTTAAATCTGGGAATTGATCAGCATCAGTCGGGAATAAGCCACAAAAAACCATAGGATTTGCTGTCTTATATCCAGGCAAAGGATCATTGGCAGGTGAATTTAAAAGAGTAATCGTATCTCCTACTCTCGCATCAGCAACTGATTTTATAGAAGCAGCTAAATAACCAACTTCTCCTGCATGTAATTCATCAACTTGCTGCTGATCAGGCGCCATTATTCCTATCTCATCTAGTTCATAATTTTTCTTACTTGCCATTAATAATATTTTTTCTCTCTTATTTAGAGACCCAGATATCACCCTGAAATAAACAATAACTCCCCTGTACGGATCATAATAAGAATCAAAAATCAGTGCCTTTGTAGGAAGTTTAATTTCATCTTGAGGAGGAGGTACTCTTCTCACGATTGCTTCCAAAATATCTTTAATACCAACTCCAGTTTTTGCTGAACAATTTATTGAATTAGATGTATCAAGTCCAATAATTTCCTCTATTTCTTGTTTTATTTTTTCAGCATCAGCCCCTGGTAAATCAACTTTATTTAAAACAGGAATTATTTCAAGATTATTTTCTAAGGCAAGATAAACATTAGCTAAGGTTTGAGCTTCTACTCCTTGACTTGCATCAACAACAAGTAAGGCGCCTTCACAAGCTTGAAGAGATCTACTAACCTCATAAGAGAAATCAACATGCCCAGGAGTATCTATTAAGTTCAAAACATATTCTTGGGAATCGTCAGCTTTATATTTCATCCTTGCGGCCTGTAACTTGATAGTAATTCCTCTCTCTCTTTCAAGATCCATACTGTCCAAAAATTGTTCTTGCATATCCCTTTGCTGCACAGTACCAGTATCTTGAAGCAACCTATCTGCAAGGGTAGATTTACCATGGTCAATATGAGCGATTATGCAGAAATTTCTAATTTTTGAAACCGATATATCAGTCATATAGAAAGAAAAATTCTCCTCTTATTACATCTTGATTAATATTAGCTAATTAGAATTATGGATGGAAACCAAAAATGGAATTATTTCTTTTTTTAATTTCTTTTATGAAGGTACTGTAATTTTCAGAGACTGATAGTTCTGGATAAATTAAGTAATTTATTTTTTTCTTAAGATTATACTTATCGTTTAAAAATAAAGCAGATTTTTCAAGAACCTCAACCATAATTGAAACCGCAGTACTTGCTCCCGGAGAGGCTCCCAACAAAGCAGATAATGATCCATCAGATGAATTTACAATCTCAGTTCCAAATTTCAAAGAACCACCACCTTCAGTTTTTTTAATTATTTGGACTCTTTGACCAGCATCCTTTAAATACCAATCAGAAGGATTAGCTGATGGCATCATATTCTTTAAATTCTCAACTCTTGAGTTATGGTTCTTTAATGATTGTGATATTAGGTAATTAATTAAATCGTTGTTCTTGAAACCAACGTCTAACATAGAAAAAATATTATTCTTTTTAATTGAACTAAATAAGTCAAAGTATGAGCTTTGTTTTAGAAATTTCGTTGTAAATCCAGCAAAAGGTCCATATAAAAGAAGTTTTTTATCATCAATCCATCTGGTGTCTAAATGAGGCACAGACATTGGTGGCGATCCAATATCAGCTTTACCATAAACTTTTGAGTTATGTTTTTCTGTAAGATCTTTTTTCTCGCAAATAAGCCATTTCCCACTAACAGGAAATCCACCATAACTTTTTGCTTCTGGAATTTTTGATTTTTGTAAATAATTAATTGTTTTTCCACCAGCACCAAGAAAAACGTAACCAGTTCTAATTGAAGTTTTTCTATCTTCAGAACTGATTTCTAGTTCCCATTGTTTTTTATCAATTTTCTTTAAATCTAATAATTCTGTTTTGTATCTAATTTCAACATTTTTGTTTAAGGAAACTAATGACAAATACTCTTTAGTTAAAGCCTCAAAATTAATATCAGTTCCTCTACCTATTCTGGTAGCAGCAATGTGAGTAGATTGATTTCTATCTTTTGTTATTAGAGGAGCCCATGATGAAATTTCATCAAAAGATGTAGAAAATTCCATATCGATAAATTCAGGATTATCGGTCATTTTCTGAAATCTTTTTTTTAAAAAAGAAATATTATCCTGACCAGACACAAAGCTAATATGAGGAATAAATTTTAGAAACTTCTTAATATCAATTTTCCCTGCTTCATACAACGAGGCCCATAAAGACATGGATGTTTCAAAAGAACGATTTATTGAGAGCGCTTTATCTATTTTTAGATTTCCTTTTTCATCTAAAGGGGTATAGTTTAATTCGCAATTAGCGGCATGTCCTGTACCTGCATTATTAAAAGCGCCAGTACTTTCACTTCCTGGAGCATTTAATTTTTCTATAATAAGAAATTTTATATCTGGTAAAACTTCTGAAATTAGGAGGGCTAAAGTACTACTCATTATCCCTGCTCCTACTAAGACTGCATCAAAGTAACTATTGTCATTAGTGGGATTTTTAGATGAAGTCACAACAGAAAATTATCTTTTTTGCAATTAATCAGATTTCTTTCTAGGCTTATTATAAAGTTAATACAAAATTATGAGTACTGAAACACTATCGCTGACAAACGAAAATGTAGAAAAAGTCCTTGACGAGCTAAGACCTTTTTTAATTTCTGATGGAGGTAATGTGGAGATTGCAGAAATAGATGGTCCAATTGTCAAAGTCAGACTTCAGGGAGCATGTGGTAGTTGCCCAAGTAGCACTATGACTCTCAAAATGGGTATTGAAAGAAAGTTAAAAGAAATGATTCCTGAAATAAGCGAAGTTGTCCAGGTTTTATAAAAATTTTTAACTGAAATATATTATTTAGTTTTTAATTCCTTCAACAAAGATGATTCCATATCAAGGCAATCAATTGGAAGTCCTTGACCAATGGCGATTAAAAGAGGTGCAAGAATTCCTAAAGTAAAAACTAAATTTGATTGGCTTACATCATATTTACTCAAAGTAAAAGTTATCAAATAAATAATTGAAAAATAAGCATGTAGTGAAAAAAATTCTTTTGGCTTTAACACTGGCCACCTTAAAGTATTTCCCAAGAAATATAAAAAACCTGTCATAAATAAATAGTTACATGAAGATTAAACCAAATATAAACATAAACCTTTTTAGAGACTATTTATAAAAAAATTTACCTAAGATAATAATTAAAAAAATATTAAATCTTCGTTTCTATTTGTAAAAGCTAGACATGCAGTTAAAAATACGTTTATAATGATTTGGTAGCAATCGCTACTTTTTCGTTCACCCTCATTTGAGGGCGCAGTTCGAGTCATACCATGGAACGGGGGATGGCCGTGTTGTCACATCGAAACATGACTACTTTAACTTACAGAGGTAAAAACTACGTTCAAAACAAAGAAGCTGCTAAAAAGCAACTTGTTGAACTTACCTACAGAAGAAACGTATACACCAACAGAATGGATGACGCTTCTTCAAGTAATGAAAAAGCAGAATTAAATTACAGAGGTGTTAATTACACTAAATAATTTAATTAAATAAATTAAAAGCCCCTTTTTCAGGGGCTTTTTTTTTGGCTATATTTATCAAGAGTCCTTTAAAAAATATGTCTGAAAGTTGCTGTAATACAAACACTTCGAATAAAGCACCTAATCAATTCGATCATAAAGATGCGATTCAAGAAAGATATGGCTCAGCCGCACAAGAAAAAGAAAGTTGTCTTTGTACACCAGTTGGGTTTGATCCCGTTTTACTTGAAGCAATTCCTCAAGAGGTAATAGAAAGAGACTATGGATGTGGTGATCCAACAAAATATGTTCAAAAAAATGATATTGTCTTAGATCTTGGAAGTGGTAGCGGCAAAAATGCTTTCATTTGTGCCCAAATTGTTGGAAAAGAAGGGAAAGTTATTGGAGTTGATCAGAATCCTGACATGCTTTCTTTATCTAGATCAGCCTCTAAAGAAGTTACAAAAAATATAGGTTTCAACAATACAGAATTCCTAAAAGGTTCAATTGAAAAACTTGATGAATTAGATAAAGATTTAAATCCATTAATCGCAGATAAATCAGTAGATATTATTTTAAGTAATTGCGTTTTAAACTTGGTAAGTCCAGAATCTAGAAATAACCTTCTAAATAACATTAAAAGAGTTTTAAACGATAATGGAAGGATTGCAATTAGCGATATCGTCTCTAACAAAAAAGTTCCTTTAAGATTGCAAAATGATC
>JFMR01000040.1 GCA_000635015.1 Prochlorococcus sp. scB243_498I20 | reverse complement strand
ATGATCATGATCTATGGACAGGATGTATTAGTGGAGCATGGTATGAGCCAGAGTTTATAAGTGATTTTAAAGAACTAGGATTTAAAAATTTAAAATTTGCAGAAAGGAGTTCTGAACCTTGGAAAGTAATTGAGGATATTGAATTTAGGACAGTAACTTTAGTGGGCAATATTTAACAAAATTCAAGAGTTGAAAATTTACTATAAATTTCTATGAGAAATAATCCAAGAGATCAAATACCCGCATTAAAAAATAAGTATTATTTCAACTATGGTGGTCAAGGACCATTACCAAAATCTTCTCTAGAAGCAATAGTTAAAACTTGGGAAATTATCCAAGATTTAGGTCCATTTACCAATGATATGTGGCCTTTTATTTACAAAGAAATATTGACCACAAAAAGAATAATTGCTCAAAAATTAGGTGTCAATTCAAAGAATGTAGCTTTAACCGAAAACATTACTTCCGGTATAATTTTGCCCTTTTGGGGAATAAAAGTAGAAGAGGGAGAAGAGTTATTAATAAGTGACTGTGAACATCCTGGAGTAGTAGCTGCAAGTCGAGAGTTTTGCAGAAGAAATAAATTAATATTCAAAATTTTGCCAATCCAAAAAATTAAAAATCTAAACGACGAAAATATAATTTTAGAGATTTTGAAAAATCTAAATCGTAAGACTAAGATCCTAATTATTTCTCATATCTTATGGAACTTTGGATATAAAATTCCTTTAAAACAAATTTCTATAGAATTAAAAAATAATCGAGAAGATTCTTATTTACTCGTTGATGGTGCTCAAACCTTTGGGCACATAAATATTGAAAAAGAAGTTTTTTATTCTGATTTATATTCAATAACTTCTCATAAATGGGCATGTGGACCAGAAGGACTTGGAGCCATTTATGTCTCAGATAGATTTATTCATGAAACAGATCCAACAATAATTGGTTGGAAATCATTAAAAAAAGAACAAGGCATTTATGAGCCTTCAGATAATCTTTTTCATGATGATGCAAGGAAATTTGAAATAGCTACCTCTTGTATTCCTTTACTTGCTGGGCTTCGGAATTCTTTAGATCTTTTGGATAAAGACTGCCATGAAAAAGAAAAAAACAAAAATATCAAAAAATTAAGTGGAAAACTTTGGGATGAATTAAATCAATTAAAGGGTGTTGAATTAGTTTTAGAAAAAAAATATTTAAATGGGATTGTTAGTTTTAATATCGAAAATATTGAAGATAAGGATGAATTTGTGAAGAAACTTGGAGAAAAGAAAATTTGGATTAGAGTTTTAGAAGATCCAAAATGGTTTAGAGCATGCATACATCAAATAACTACTGAAGCTGAGATTGATTTACTTGCTAAAGAAATAAAAAAATACTGACTTAAAGATCTATTGATATAAAAAAATTTAGTTTACCAAGGTATCTCCGAATTGTCCCATGCAATAAATTTTCCTGTAGATTCTGGTGATTGATTTTTAATAATATTGATCAGAAATTGGGAGGATTTTTCTTTACTAAATAATTTATGTTCTGGAACAAATTTATGAAAAGGTCTAGATAAATCAGTATCTACTGTTCCTGGATGAAGCAATGTGATAGCAGCCTTTGGAAAACGTCTAGCCCATTCAATACTTAAAGATTTAAAAAACTGATTTTGCGCAGATTTTGCAGCTCTATATGAATACCAACCTCCAGTTTGATTATCTCCAATGCTACCAACTCTTGCACTTATACTTGCAAAATTAAAATCAAAATCTTTTGGTATAAATTCTTCAATCGCTTTAGCTAATAAAATAGGAGAAAAGGCATTTATTGAAAAACTTTCCATCATATTTTTTTTATCAAGATGTTGTAATCTTTTTTCTGGTTGAAGAGAATCACTATGAAGTCTACCTGTAGCATTAACAACTAGCCTTAATTTTGAAGGATGATTTGATATTTTATTTTTCAACTGCAAAAGGGATTGAGAATCCTCTATATCTAATTCCCAAAAAGGATTAAATTCACTTTTTCTTCCACACAAAACAACATCTAAATCTTTTTCACTTTCATTGAGATCTCTAGCTAGTTGTGTTCCAATTCCACCTGCGCCTACAACTAAGGCTAAGCCTTTCATTTTATTAAAAATAACTCCATCGATTCTAAGAAACTTTTCTTATGATTTGCGTAAAATCTTTCTTATTTGATTAGGAAATTTTATTGAGATTTATTTTTTCTTTTAATAATTTATAAGCTATTTTTCTATCATCAAAATTAATAACTTTATCATTGAGAATTTGGTAGTCTTCATGTCCTTTTCCTGCAATTAAAACAATATCTTTTTTATTGGCAAATTTAATAGATTCATTTATTGCTTTAAATCTATCAATTTCAATTGTTATTTTTTCTCTTTTTTTTATACCCATCAAAATATCATTTACTATCTTTTGGGGTTCTTCTGATCTTGGATTATCTGAAGTTATAAAAAGTTGATCAGAAAACTCTTCAGCTATTGATCCCATTAAAGGCCTTTTAGTGCGGTCTCGATCTCCCCCACAGCCAAAAACAGTTATGAGTTTCCCTTTACAAAGTTTTTTAATTGATTGCAAAACTTTTTTTAATCCATCAGGAGTATGGGCATAATCAACAATTACTGTTGGAAGAGATCTTGAAGCGTCATTGTTATCGATTAGTATTTTCTCCATTCTCCCAGGAGCACCAGGGAAAGATTTAATTAACTTTGATAGATCTTTTAAAGAAAAATTTAGTTTATACAAAATTGTTATTGCTTGAATTGCATTCATTAAATTAAATTCACCGACAAGTGGAACAAAAAGTTGGATTTTTTCTCTAGGTGTATGAAAAATACAGGTGGAGCCACTTTCAGTAAATTTTTTCTCTGTTACAAAAAAACAATCATCATTTTCAAATTCACTATCAGTAATCTTTGTCGAGACTAATGAAGATCTTTTTTCAAGATCAGATGATAATTTAGATATCCAAGGGTCATCATGATTTAATACACAAATTCCATCTTTTTCTTTTAAGTAAGGTGGGAAAAATAATTTTCTTTTTGTTTGAAAATATGATTCCATATCTGAGTGATAATCAAGATGATCTTGAGTTAAATTAGTAAAAATAGCCGCCTCAAATTCGCATCCTGATATCCTGTTTTGAGCAATAGAGTGAGAACTTACTTCTAATATCGCAAATTCAGATTCTGCCTCAAAAGCAGCATTTAATTTCTTTTGAAGTTTATCGGCGAAATCAGTTGTATGAGAAGCCACTTCTGAAAAGCCAGGCCATCTATTGAGCAACGTCCCAAATAATGCAGTCTTTTTCCCTAATTTTTTTAAAAGATATTCCAATAAAAAAGTAATTGTCGTTTTTCCATTTGTACCCGTAACACCAATAAGTTTAAGTTTTCTTGAAGGCCTATTCCAAAACTCAGCGACTATTTGACCAAAAATATAATCTAAATTATCCTCTATAACCAAAATCCTTTCTCGATCAATAGATCCAATTTTCTGTTTTGCAGCAGACCCAATAATGGCAGCCTCAGCTCCATTTTTAATTGCCTCAATACAATATTTTCCTCCATCAACTTTTAAACCCGGCATACCTAAAAATAAAGTTCCTTTTTGTACTTCTTTAGAGTTAAAAGAAATATTATTGATTTCATGATCGATTAAATCTAATGAAGGAATAATTCCTACCAAATCTAAAAGTTTATGTAATTTTATAGATCTCATAAAAAAATTATTTCTCCAGAATGGTACTAATATTTTTTTGAAACCAATTCTTTAATTGATCATCTTTTAATCTTGGAGAAATGCGAGGCAATTCTATAATTTCCTCGGATCTTATTCCTTCAACAGCAATAACAGGTACTTCATAATCATATTTTTTATATTTATCTTTATATAAATCTACCCTATCAATATCAATTTCTTTAAGCTCCTCTAGATTAGGGAATAACTCATTAAGATTTATTTTTGCCAGTTTGTTTTTTAATGAATCACAAAGGCAACATCCCTGCCTAACAAAAATAAATATTTTCATTCATTTAGTCAGGCACAGGGTCACATCCACAGGGAGTTAAAGGATGACATCTGCTTAATCTTCTTAAAGTTAACCACCCTCCCTTCCAAGGACCATGTCTAGTAATTGCCTCATATCCATAAGAGCTGCAACTTGGAATAAATCTGCATCTTGGTCCGAAAAAAGGTGAAAACCACTTTTGATAAAAAGAAATCATAAAAAGAAGTATAGAAGTAATTGATTTATTAATAGTTTTGAACACTTTAATGATGTAAAATAATGTTTCGAGTAGTAATTTAGTTTAATTGAATTTAATCAATTATCCAATTTATTGCAAATTTCTATTTAATTTAAAATTATGTCAAGATACCGCGGCCCCAGATTAAGGGTTACGCGTCGCTTGGGAGAACTACCAGGTCTCACCAGGAAAGCTTCAAAGAAGTCTAATCCTCCAGGTCAGCACGGCCAAGCCCGTCGCAAGCGATCAGAATATGCAATTCGTCTAGAAGAAAAGCAGAAACTTAGGTTTAATTATGGAGTTTCTGAGAAACAACTAGTACGTTATGTAAAAAAAGCTAGAGCTCAAGAAGGATCTACAGGAACTAACCTACTAAGACTTTTAGAAAACAGACTTGATAATGTTTGTTTTAGATTAGGTTTTGGAGGTACCATTCCAGGCTCAAGACAATTAGTAAATCATGGCCATGTAACGGTTAATGGAAAGGTTCTTGATATTGCAGGTTATCAATGCAAATCAGGCGATGTAATAGGAATTAAAGAAAACAAAGCAAGCAAAAAACTTGTAGAAGGGAATATAGAATTCCCTGGTTTAGCAAATGTCCCACCTCATCTTGATTTAGACAAACCCAAATTAACGGGAAAAATAAATGGAAAATGCGATAGAGAGTGGGTGGCTCTTGAAATAAACGAACTACTAGTTGTTGAATATTATTCAAGAAAAGTTTAATACTACTTTTCTTTGGATTATTAAATCTCTCTTTTAAAAAAGAGAGATTTAATTTGATTCTTATTTTTAAAAATAATGGGAAATAAGGAAAATAATATAAAAAAGCCAGGTTTTAAGACCTTATCTATTCACCATGGGGAAACTTTTGCAGAAGACACTGGATGCGTTATGCCTCCTATTTTTTCTACATCTACTTTCAAACATGGAAATAAAGATAATTTCGACTACACCAGATCAGGCAATCCAAACTTTAGAATTCTAGAAAATATCCTTAAATCAATAGAAGATTCTAAATACTGTACAGTTTTTGGATCTGGAATTAGCGCGGTAACTGCAATTTCATCAACACTAAAATCAGGTAACAAGATACTTTGCGAGTCAAATCTATATGGTTGTACAGTGAGGATGTTCGAAAAAGTTTTCAAGAAATTTGGCCTAGAAGTTTTATACACTGATTTTACAAACGAAAATAATATAAAAAAGATTTCAAACTTCGATCCAACCTTGATATGGCTAGAAAGTCCAACTAATCCACTTTTGAAGGTACTTGATATTAAGGCGATTTGTGATGAAGCGAATAAACTACAAATACCAGTAGTTGTAGACAATACATTTTCTACAGCGCTTATTCAAAAACCATTGGACCTTGGTGCAACACTATCGATTGTAAGCACCACAAAATTCATTAATGGACATAGTGACGCACTTGGAGGAGCAGTACTAACAAATAATGAGGAGTGGAATAGTAAGATGCTTTTCTCTCAAAAAGCTCTCGGGCTTCAACCATCTCCTTTTGATAGTTGGCTCATTACGAGAGGAGTAAAAACTCTTCCTTTAAGAATCGAACAACAAACGCAAAGTGCAAAGTTCATTTCTGAAGAATTAGGTAATCATAAAATTATTAGTAAAGTAATTTACCCTTTTAATCAAGAACATCCGCAATTTAATTTAGCAAAATCGCAAATGAAATCTGGAGGTTCAATGATCACCCTAAAATTAAATTTAAATAAAAAGGATACTTTTAAATTTTGCAAATCTCTCAAATATTTCTCTCTAGCAGAAAGTCTTGGAGGAGTTGAAAGTTTAATTTGTCACCCTGCAACGATGACTCATGCATCTGTTGATGACAAAACAAAAAATCTACTAGGAATAGATGATGCTCTTGTCAGATTATCAATTGGATGTGAAGATACAAACGATTTAATCTCGGACATTTTATTTGCTTTAAATAAATTCTGAAAATTGAGAGATTTACTTAAAAAACCTATATGGAAAAATTTAGAGTTGGGATATGCAATTCCTGATAGTATTCATGCCGTTTCTGTAGCATTACCAACTTGGAATGATGTAATAAATTACGAGGAAAAAGAACAAGAATGCATGAAATTATTGAAGTCCATTTACCCACGATTCGGGCTAAACCCCATAGTGAAAAGATTATGCGAAAAAGTAAAAGAGCAAAATTACTACAACAATAAAAGTATCTGGCCATATCCGAATGAAAGCATAGCTTTTAAAGCTAAAAAATACATTGATAGAAATACTTCTGAACAATTCTCGTTAATAGAAAAAAGAAATAATTTAGCTTTCTTAATAACTGAAAAAGAAGGAAGTATTTATGCAAAATATTTTTGGCAACATACTGGTCTTGGTCTATCTTCAAGAGCTGCCGCTATAGAACTAGGTCTTGAAGATTGCCCTCCAAAATCTTACGTAAATGAATGTTCTCAAAGAATAAAAAATAGAATTTCTAAATCTACAAAAATTGACTCTAATGATATTCACTTAACTTCATCTGGAATGTCTGCATTGCATACATCATTAGAAATCATATATAAATTATTTCCAACTAAACCAACACTCCAAGTTGGTTTTCCATATGTAGATGTACTTAAATTACCAATGAAAATCTTTCACGGAGCAAAGTTAATTACAGAAGAAAATTGCGCGGATATTGAATTAGAAATCAAAAGAATAAATCCATCAGCATTAATTATTGAACTTCCAAGTAATCCAATGCTCAAATGTGTAAACATTAAAAAAATTTCAAAAATTGCAAAAAAGCTAAATATTCCGTTAATTGTTGACGATACAATTGGTTCAAATCTAAATATAAATTCCATAGAACATGCTGATATAGTTTTTACTTCACTTACAAAAATTTTTTCAGGTAGTGGTGATATTCTTGCCGGATCATTAATACTAAATCCAGAAAGCAAATGGATTGATCAGTTTAGAAATGCATTAAACGAGATTAATATTCCAATACTTTCCGATGGAGATATAGTTTATCTAGAGAAAGTTAGTAGAGATGTAAATCAAAGAGTTTTTGAACAAAATCAAGCATGTTTAGAATTAAAAAAAAGATTAGAGACTCATAGCGAGATTAAAAATATTTTCCATCCTGAAAATTGTCCAAATTTTAATTCTTTACTTACTTCTGATGGAGGATACGGCTGCTTATTATCGTTTGAATTAAATGGAGGATTGAACAAAGCTAAAAAATTTTATGATTCTCTAAAAGTATCTAAAGGACCTAGTTTAGGTACAAAATTTACTCTAGTTTGTCCTTATGTTTTACTAGCTCATTATGACGAGTTGGATTGGGCTGAAAGTTTTGGTATACCCTCGCACCTTATTAGAGTATCAGTTGGATTAGAAGACCAAGATCAATTATGGAAAACCTTTTCTGAAGCACTAAATAATTTCTAAATTCCTAGTATTTACCGTATAGAAACTTATATACTCTTTTTCTGAATAATAGTTAATATAAATATATATTTTCTCAATATATAAATGGCAAAAATTTATGAGGACAACAGTTTTGCTATTGGAAACACTCCATTAGTAAAATTAAAATCAGTTACTAAAAATGCGAAAGCTACAGTACTTGCAAAAATTGAAGGTAGAAACCCCGCTTATAGTGTCAAATGTAGGATCGGCGCAAACATGATCTGGGATGCCGAGAAAAGTGGGAAACTTACAAAAGACAAAACTATTGTTGAGCCAACTTCTGGAAATACAGGAATTGCTCTAGCTTTTACTGCTTCAGCAAGAGGTTATAAACTGATCCTTACAATGCCAGAATCCATGTCAATTGAAAGAAGAAGGGTTATGGCAGTATTGGGGGCTGAAATTGTTTTAACAGAGGCATCTAAAGGGATGCCTGGAGCAATAGCTAAGGCTAAAGAAATTGCAGAAAGTAATCCTTCTCAATATTTCATGCCAGGTCAATTTGATAATCCAGCAAACCCTGAAATTCATTTCAAAACTACTGGACCAGAAATCTGGGATGATTGCGATGGTGAAATTGATGTCTTAGTTGCAGGGGTTGGAACTGGCGGCACAATTACAGGAGTTTCAAGATACATTAAGCAAGAGAAGGGCAAGAATATTACTTCTGTAGCTGTAGAACCATCACACAGTCCTGTTATTACACAGACAATGAATGGAGAAGAGGTTAAATCCGGACCACATAAAATCCAAGGAATTGGAGCAGGATTTATTCCTAAGAACCTTGACTTATCAATTGTTGATAAGGTCGAACAAGTAACAAATGACGAATCAATTGAGATGGCTCTTAGGTTAGCTAAAGAGGAAGGTCTATTAGTAGGAATATCTTGTGGGGCTGCTGCTGCTGCTGCTGTTAGATTAGCTGAACAAGATGAATATGCTGGGAAGACGATTGTAGTTGTTCTACCTGATTTAGCAGAGAGGTATTTATCATCAATTATGTTTACTGAAGTTCCAAGCGGAATCATTCAAGAACCAGTCAAAGCCTAAATCTATTTTTTCTCCAGTAGTGAATCTGGTGAAATATACATCGCATCGCCATAAGAGAAGAATCTAAATTTTTCTTTTATGGCTTTTTTATATAGATCTAATAATCTTTCTCTACCAATCATTGCACTTACTAAAAGTAATAATGAACTTTTAGGGAGATGAAAATTAGTTAATAATCCATCAACTACCTTAAATTTATAACCTGGCTTAATTACTAAATCTACGTATTTAGCTATGGGAATAAAGTCATTAATTTCGTGAGAATAACAACTTTCAAGAGCTCTTACGCTAGTTGTACCAATAGCAATTATTTTTCTATCTGTTTTCTTTACTCTTTTTATTTCCTCCACTACTTCCTTATTAACACTTACCCATTCTTTGTGGAGTTTTAAGTTACTTAAATCCTCTTGATCAATTGGTTTGAATGTTCCATAACCCACGTGCAAAGTTATCGGTATGATTATTACGCCTTTTTTTTTTAGATTGGAAATAAGACTTTTGCTTAAGTGTAAACCAGCTGTTGGTGCAGCAACTGCCCCCGGATTTGTTGCATACTCAGTTTGATAACTTTTCTCATGAAAAGATTCTTCTTCGGACTTTTTTATATAAGGAGGAAGAGGGATTTCCCCGTATTTATCAAGAAGTTCATTCATTGAATTGAGACAAGTTATATTTTCCGGAAATTTTATAAATCTCCCTCCAGTTTCTTCATCAACTCCATCAACAATCAAATTAATATCTTGTGCTAATGGAGATTTTAATTTTAATTTTCTATTTACTTTTAACTTTTTTGCTGGCTTTGCCAAACATAACCAAACACATTCATGGGATCTTTCTAAGACTAATAATTCTACTAATGTCTTACTTTCTAATTCAACCTTTAACCTAGCTTTCATAACTTTAGTATTATTTACAATTACAAGATCCCCTTCTCTAAATTCATCTAAAAGATTCTTGGTAAATTTATTAGTTAAACAGTCTTCTTCTAAAAAACTATTTCTAACTATCATCAATCTTGATTCATGCCTAATTGCAGAAGGTTTACTAGCAATTAATGAAGGATCAAGTAAATAATCATAAGCTTCAAGCTTATAATCTCTTTCTTCATTATTAATTTGAGAAATCAATTAAATTTAGGAGACAAGAGTTTCTGGCTCATCTTCAATTAGGGAAGCCAAGTCTTTTAAGAATGAAGCCCCGTCAGCTCCATAGATCACTCTATGATCAGCTGTGAGATTTACTTGCATTATTTTTTTAACAGATATTGAGCCATCACTATTAGCAACAACGGTTGGTTTCGATGATGCTATGGCTAAAATAGCACCGGTACCTGGAGGAAGAATTGCGTCAAATCTATCAACTCCAAACATCCCAAGGTTAGATAAAGTGAAGGTTCCCGTTGAGTATTCATCAGGTTCTAATTGTTTTGATCTTGATCTTTTTACGAGATCTTTCCATTCCCTAGACAATTCAAATAAATCAGTATTGCATGGTTCTTTTAAAACTGGAGTTATTAGTCCACCATCTTCCATCGCAACAGCAACAGCAATATTTATATTTTCTGGATAAGAAATTCCATTCTCTGAAAAACTTGAGTTAACTTGGGGATGTTTCTTTAGTGTCTTTGCAACTGCCTTTACTAGTAAAGCAGTCATAGTAACTCCGTTTTGTTTTACTTTTTTGTAGAAATTATCTAATTTATCTGTGTTAATGGAATAACCCACCCTAAAACATGGCACATCTAAACTAGATTCCATATTTTTATTTACCGCTTTTTGAAGAGTATTAAATTGAACTGTTTCTCCGGGATTACCAAAACTATTTCCTGAAGTATCTGGTTTACTTTCAACTCCCAAATTTGCACCAGGTATACCTGCAGGAGAACCACCTTCACCTATCCATGGTATAGAGACTGGTTGGCCATTAGCTTTTAAAATATCATCGGCTTGAATCCTTCCATGAGGTCCGGATCCATGAACCTTTGCTAAATCAACACCCATTTGAGTGGCAAGTTTTTTAGCTCTTGGAGATGCAATCACCCTCGAAGAAACATTACTCGTAGCAGCATTTATTTGATCACTATTAAAAGATGAGGCTGCCTTTTCACTTATTAATACGACTTCTTTTTCTTGTTTTTCAACAATTTCACTTTGAACTACAGGTTTTTCTTCAGTTTTATTGCTTACCAATTCAAGTTGATCCGAACTAGAAACTTCGGGTTGATTCCCTTTATTTTGTTCTTGAACAGACGCTATCTCATCCTCATTTTCTACAATAAGACCGATAGTCTCTCCTACTGGTGCAGTACTGCCAGCAGGCATTAAAACAGCCGCAAGATATCCATCTTGAAAAGATTCAACATCCATATCTGCCTTGTCAGATTCAACAACCAAGACAGATTCACCTCTTTCAACTTTATCTCCTGGATTTTTCAACCATTCCACAATCTTGCCCTCCGTCATAGTAGAACTCAAGGCAGGCATGAATATTTCGTGAGACATAAGAAAATTGTTATTGCATAAGTTTAAAGGGACTTCTACCAAACTTCCTAAAGTTTTTATGGTTAAGAACCCTTTAACTTCTTGTTTTAATTATACGAAATCATGTTCACAGTGGGAACTCTTAAAACTTAAGAAAGTAATAATTTGGATCGATTAGAATTTAAAACTTTTCGAAATTAAGATTTACTTATATTTATCAAAAATACTCAATCTTCTCTTTAAATATTATCTATAGATTGAATAACTCCGTCCTTAACGGTAATCGATACTTGCATTTTTTCAATAAGATTGTCTCCCACAGTGACATCACAGAAACTATCCACTTGCCCTTGATCAACAATTTCGTCCATTTTTAATTCACGAACTTGACTCTGTTGTTGAAGAAGATTTCTTTTTTGTTCTTCAATTTCATTTCGTTTTGCTGCGACTTGTTGTTGCACCTGACTAACCTGTTCTTGAACCCTTGGATCTAGAGGATTAACCGATTGGGATCTAATATTATTTACTATTTGCTGCCCCTCTTGCTCCAGTTGCGATAATTGCTGATCAATGTTTGAAATTGCTTTACTTAATTCTTTTTCAGCATCTTCCTTCCAAGTTGGTGTAACTACAGCTTTAATAGCTATTGAGCGCTTTATAGATATTGAGTTTTTTGTTTCCATGAAAAATTAAATTACCTTTTCAATATAGATAGAACAAATCAAATTTTCTTACTAAATTTGTTTTCATACATATTTTCTATTTGTAATGAATACTTTTTTTCTATTTCTTTTCTTTTTTGTTTAAGAGTTTGTGTTAATAACCCATTCTCTAGAGTAAAGGCATCAACAAAATAACAATCTAATATTTGTTCTTCTGATCTTGCTCCTAATCGACTTTTAAGCAAATTATTAATTTGTGATTTGAAAAATGTACCAATTTTCTTATTCAGATTTAATTTTGAAAGGTCTTCTTCCAAAAACTTGCTTTTAACCAATTCGACATTAGGAACTACAAGGGCTGTTAAACATTTCTTATCTTGTCCTACTAATTGAATCTGATTAATAAATTCAGAACTAAGAATTTCAGTCTCTAGCGGATTCGGTTCTATATTTTCACCACTTGATAGCACTATTGTATCCTTGGCTCTTCCTGTTATAAAAAGAGAACCATTTGGTATTAGAAAACCTAAATCACCAGTATCAAACCAACCATCCTTGGATAAAACATCATTTGTAGCTATTTCATTATTAAGATAACCTTTCATTACTTGCGGCCCCCTAACAAGAATTTTCCCGACTTCTCTGAACTTCAGAATCTTTTTTTTATCATCATTCACTATTTTGATTTCAGTAAATGAAAGAGGCTGCCCAGATGATCCTCTAACATTTAATTCTCTTCTCCTACAAGTTAATACTGGACTAGTTTCTGTGAGTCCATATCCCACCAAAACATCTACACCTAAAGATTCAAAAAAAAGATCTACATGTTCTGGCAATGCACCTCCACCATTAATGGGAAATTTCAATTTTTCTCCGCATAGTTGTCTAAGAATATTCGGCCATAAAAAAATAGTAGACAATTTATGTAAAGGATATCGGCTAATAACAGAACCCAGTAAGGGGATTTTTGATTTAAAAGTTATTTGATTTATAGCTATATTTCTTATCTTTCTAAGGCTTCTTTTGAAAACCGAACTATTACTTATCAAAAACTTAATAAGTTTTTGCTTTTTGGAAGGCATTTTTTTCAAAGCCTGAAAAAAACCATCATGTATTGCTTCCCATAGTCTCGGTACAGTAGCCATGACAACAGGTTTTATTTGTGTAATATCATCTTTAAGAAATTTTGGAATTGTATAGTATTGAGAACAACCGCATGAAAAAAAGAAGTATTCAGCACTTCTCTCATAAGAATGCCAGATGGGCAAAACGCTTAATACAGAGGTCCCTGGTTCTGGATCAGCGATATAGGCTAAATTAATTATTTGATGTAAAAAATTTGCATGAGTCAAAGGCACACCTTTAGGTTTTCCGGTCGTCCCAGAAGTGTAAAGAATAGTTGCGACGTCATCAATTTCTGGATTAAATTTTTAAAGATTATTATTTTGTGAATTTTCTTTTTCTACTGAACTTATGAATGTACTCCAACTTATTAAACTTTCAAATTGTTCATCTTCTAAATTGATTATAAATTTCAGTCTTTTTTTTAATTCTTCTTTGTTGTTTAACTTTAGCCAAATTTCCTTAGATTGAACTATTAGTCCTACTGAATTAGAGTGCCCAATAATATAGTCTAATTCTACTGAAGGAGAATTAATACCTCTCACTGCATTTATAGCTCCTAAACGCATTAAGCCTTGATCTACTGCTAGCCATCTTGGAGAATTTTCAGATATTACAGTAACTACATCCCCCTTTTTTAAACCATAATTTTCGAAAGAAAAAGAGACTTTTGTTATTAAATCAGCCAGCTCAGAATAAGAAAATTTTTCTTTGTATTTCCCTCTTAAATCGCAAACAGCTAAAGTATCACCACATTTAAATTTTAATTTTTCCCAAATTTGATCTATGTGATCAAGGTTCTTAATAAAATCTCTATTTTTGGCAAATGTATTTTTTTTTGTAAGAGGTTTCGCTGCAGGCCAATACGCTAGATCACCCATATTAAATTGATTTTGAAATTTTAATTTCTATTTTGATATAAAATCAAAATTAAATTCTTCCTCGATGGTTTTTTTAACAATTCTCTTGACTTCTTGAATATTTAAATTTTTGTTGTAATCAATCATATTTGCCATAAGACAATTTTCTATTCCGCAAGGAACAATCTTATTAAAGTTTTCTAATTCGCAGTCAATATTGATTGAAAATCCATTTATCGTAATCCATCTTTTACACCCAATTCCAATTGATGCGATTTTCTTATTTCCTATCCAAACACCAGTAAACCCTTTTCTAGAGTGACAATCTATATCAAAAGCTCCGAGGATTTTTATAATAATTTCTTCAATTTTTCTTAAGTACCAATTTAAATCTTTATTAAAATTTTTCAAATCTAAAACCAAATACGTTACTAATTGTCCTGGCATATGACAAGTTACCTCACCACCTCTATCAATCTTAAAAACATCATATTTAGTATCGTTTAGAGAAAATAGTAAATTATCGTAATTAGATCCTCTCCCCAATGTATAACAGAGTTGATGCTCCCCTATCCAAATAAAATCAGGGTTAGAATTATCTACAATCAATGCCTCCTGATATTCTTTTTGTAATTTATAAACATCATTAAAAGAAGAAATATTATCAGGTTGTTTAATTATTGCTGTTCTATTATCCATATTTAAGTAGATTTAGAAAGTAAGTAAATATTTTTAGATTTGTTATGAAAATTTTAATCCATGGAAAGAATCTTGAGCTCACTGGAGCATTAAAAGAATATACTGAGGCAAAGATACAAAAAGCAACACATCACTACAAGGATATCGTTAAAGAAGCTGATATACACCTTTCAATTGAAAAGAATCCAAGAGTCTCGTTCCAAACTGCAGAAGTTACTATTTTTGCAAATGGTACCGTAATTAGAGCTGAAGAAAAAACTGAAAATCTATACTCAAGCATTGATTTAGTTTCAAATAAACTTTGTAGAAAATTACGTAAATACAAAGAAAGAAATAATAAAACGATCCATAATAATCAATTTAAAAATAAAGAGTCTTTCCCAATTGAAAGTACAGAATCAAATTTTTTAGATGAAGCTTTACTTAAAGAAGGATTAGAAGCGAGTCTGCCTGAGCCATCTATAAAAAATAAATACTTTGAAATGAATCCAATTTCATCAGAAGAAGCAAGAAAACAATTAGATCTAATTGATCATGATTTTTATGTTTTCCGAAATAAAAAAAATAATGAACTTCAAGTTATATATAAAAGGAATCATGGAGGTTATGGACTGATTCAATCTAAATAAGTTTTAAATGCCCAATATTGAATATGAATTAAACGAGAAAATTCATGCGATAATTATTAACCCTTATCTATCCTGGGAAGATTTCTGTGTGAATTGCGATTTGATAAGAAAATACAATATCAAAAATATTTCTACTTCACTAAATTATTTAACTGATATTAAAAACCGTTTGGGTAATTACAGTGCGGATATAAACGCACTTATTTCTTACCCTTTAGCAGATTTACCAGTTTCATTTATTGAAGAATTAGTTTGTTTTGCAAAAGATAAGGGTGCAAAAGGAATTGAATATATCCCGAACTTTCTAAATTTATCCAAAAGAAATTTAGAAACTTTCGCTGCTGAAATTGAGCAGGTTAAATTATCTGGATTACCAGTTTCAATAATCATAAATAAATCAAAACTACAAGAAGAAGTTTTTATTAATGCGATAGAAATATGTTTAGAATTAGGAATAAAAAATTTTCAATTCGGAGACGGGTTTGGGTCTCCTCTTACATCTAATGATGTTACTGAAATACTAAAAATAACAGGCTCACAAAATCAAATCAAAGTTGTAGGTGGTATAAAAAAACTAACACAAGTTATTGATTTATTTGATTATGGAATTAGTTGCGTTGGAACTTCTAATTTTTGTGAGATTTTCCAAGAAGTAAATTTTTAAATGTCTGGTTCTGGTGAGTGCAGACTAAAAGGTCTCTGTATTAAAGCTTCTCCATTAGGCGAGAATGATAGATTAATAACTATCCTTACCGATGAGCAAGGGATTGTTCGATTAGCGGTACCTGGTGCCAGGCGTCCTAAAAGTAGTCTTGCCGCAGCTACTCCATTAACATATTTAAGTCTGCAAATTTTTGGGAAAAGAAATCTTAAATCTGTACGTCAAATTAAAATATTAAAAAGCTATTCTGGTCTAGGGAAAAATATTGAATGTCTTGCAGCCGCGCAAGCAATAACTGAATTAACTTTTTTATTAGTTGGTAATAATGATAAGCAACAAAACTATTTATCTAGTGTTCTTGCACATCTAGATAGGATTTATTTGTATGAAGAATCTAAAGAAGAAGATATTAAAATGCTCTCAATGAGTATTCAATCTTTAATCCATCTATTAGCCATCGGGGGTATTAATTTGCCAATTCATCATTGTTGTAAAACTGGAGAACCTATTATTCCACCTTTAGGAAATTGGGAATGGAGTTGTTATTATTTGCCAAGTGAAGGTTTTTCATCCATAGAAGATCCTCAAAGTAATCTCAAAATAAATGCATCTGAAGTTGCTCTATTACAGAGACTTCTTTTTCCCGAATTACCAATAAAATCTAATGGAGAGTTGTTGGGTCCCAAAAAAGTCTGGCTTAAAATATTATTCATTATTGAAACATGGATCACTACTCAATTAGAGAAGGATCTATCTTCACTAAAAATGTTGAGAGAAATATATAGTTAAGATTTTCATAAATCATAAAAAAATTTAAAAATTATGATCATAGCGGCTCTTACTGTTAACTTTATAAATAGCTAAATCAATTAATGTGGTTCATATTGCCTGGTTGGGTAAAAAATCCCCTTTTTGCGGAAATGTAACTTATGGCAATTCAACTACTAAGGAATTGAAGGCCAGAGGGCATAAAATTAGTTTTATTCATTTCGATAATCCCTCTAGTTCAAACTCATCAAAACCATTATTTCTAGCAAATGATCCTGATGTAAGTCTCCCATATTTAATTAAATCTCAAGTTTATACAATACCCTCGCCAAGAGCAGAAAAAGAGCTAAGGCTATCATTGGAAAGATTAAAACCTGACATAGTACATGCAAGCCTAACTTTATCTCCTTTAGACTTTAGACTTCCAGAGCTTTGTAATAAAATTAATGTTCCTCTAATAGGAACATTTCATCCACCATTTGATGCAAAAAATAGAAATCTAACTGCAAGCACACAACAATTAACGTATCAACTTTATGCTCCCTCTTTAGCAAAGTTCGATAAAATAATTATTTTTTCTGAACCTCAAAAAAGTGTTCTTGAGAAATTAGGAGTACCTAAAGAAAAACAAATAATTATTCCAAACGGAGTTGATGAAAATATTTGGAAACCTTTTTGCGAAAAAAGTAAAAAATATAATCAGGTTAAAAACAAACTTGGAAATGAAAGAATCTTTTTATACATGGGAAGGATTGCAAATGAAAAAAATATCGAGGCACTTTTACGTTCTTGGCGCCAAACAAGAACTCAAAATTGCAAATTAGTTATTGTTGGGGATGGACCAATGAAGCCAACACTTGAAAATAGTTTTTCTAACCTTGGTAATGAGAAACTAATTTGGTGGGGTGCCGAATTAGATTTAGAAACTAGGATAGCAATAATGCAAATAGCAGAAGTATTTTTCTTGCCAAGCTTAGTAGAAGGTTTATCATTATCACTTTTAGAGGCAATGTCGGCGGGTACTGCTTGTATAGCTACAGATGCCGGAGCGGATGGTGAAGTTTTAGATAACGGAGCAGGAATAGTAATTTCAACTGATAATGTGGCTGCACAATTAAAAACTATAATCCCAATTCTTGTAGAACACCCTTCATTTACAAAAGATCTTGGAGTAAAAGCTAGAGAACGTGTACTTGAGAGATACACAATTACTAAAAATATAAATTCACTTGAAAAAGTTTATATAAACTTAAAAGATAATTGAAAAACTAACGAAACTCTTTACTTCGATTACTAGCTGAAACTATTGATTCAATTAATGCTGACCTTACACTCTTTTTTTCTAAAAACCTTAAGGCAGAGATAGTTGTTCCACCTGGAGAGGTTACTAAATTTTTAAGCTCAGAAGTAGTAAGTTTATTTTCCTTTATTAAACAAATAGTCCCTAGTATCATTTCCATAACAAGTTCCTCTGAAATTTTTTTTGGTAATCCCCCACTTAATCCTCCATCACTTAATGCTTCTATAATCAAAGCAATAATTGCAGGACCTGATGAAGTTAAAGCTAAAAATATATCAAGGTAATCTTCAGTAAATTCATAAATCTTACTAGTATTTTCAAATAATTTTTTTGTAAATTGTTTCTGATCTTCTGTAATTTCTTCACCCCAAGAAATTCCTGTTAAACCTTTTCCAATAGTTATTGGAATATTTGTAACCACTCTCACACATTTATGATTAGGAAACTTTTGAGTGAGTTTATTTATTGAAACCCCCGCAAGAATTGAAACTATTAAATTGCTCTTATTTTTTATCTGATGGACCTCACTTATATCTTTTAATTGTTGGGGTTTTATCGAAAGAAGTTTATATTGACAATCCCAAATTATTTTTGACTCTTTAGAACCTGATTTATAAACGTTTATTTTGTGTTTATAATTTTTTTTTATGTTTTCATAACTTTTTTCTGAATTAACAACACAAAAAACATTTTCTGGCTGAATTAATTTGTTATCTAATAGAGGAGTTACTATAGCACTTGCAATATTTCCAAAACCAATAATCGCAATTTTATCTGTCACAGATTAATCATGAATAAGCACTTAATTTAGAATTACCCCATGCTGGTTCAGGAGTAGTATTTTTGCCCAAACTATATTGTGGTGTGTTTTCTGTAGACACAGAAGAAGGAGAAGCTTCTTCTGGGGAAGAACTAGTTACATTTACACAACTTGGAGCAAAAAGAAAAATACTTTCACCGACTCTCTCTTGATGTCCATCAATTGCATATGTACCCCCAGCAATAAAATCAACAGCTCTTTGAGCTTGATCAGGATCCATCATAGTTAAATTGAGAATTACAGTTTTTCTCTCTCTTAATGCTTGTATAGCTTGAGGCATCTCATCAAAACTTCTTGGTTCCATTAAGCTTACTTCTGAGGATGAATTTGAGATTCCAGGCATACCAACTACTTTTGATGATCTGTTGTTATTCATAAAATCGAATGGATTTGAATTTGCAAGGGCATTTGCATTCTTTGGATTTTGTTTGAAATTATTAATATCATTTAATTCATCCTCTGAAGCATAATCCAACTCATCAAAATCATCATCGAGATACTCATCCCCTGCAACAACTGCCTTTAATCTAGAAATAAGTGACACCTTTTAAATCCTCTTGAAATTGATTACTAAGGTTTAAGAACCTTAAGTAATAGATTCATTTTTTAAATGAATAAACTACCTATTCTTAAATAACGTTAGTTGTACTTAACTGCAAGTTTATAGATAAGATTTTTATAAAAAAATAACTAATTAGGATCTGCCTCCAAAAATCAATGATCCTAATCTTAACCAAGTTGATCCAGCGTCAATAGCTTCCTCCCAATCACCTGACATCCCCATGGAACAATCTGGTAGTTGCAGGGAATCAGCGAGAGCACGACATTTTTTGAACAATCTTAAATTTTCTTTAGGGCTAAGTCCTTTAGGATTGATAGTCATCAAACCGGTTAATGAAATATTTTTCAACTCTTGAATTTCTCTCCATTTCAAAATTAAAAATTCAGGATTAAAGCCTCCTTTAGTAGGGTCATCACTCAACTTAACCTGCAACATTATTAATGGATTTTTCTTCTCTTCTCGTGAAATATTAGAAATCTTTTGCAACTTTTCAAATGAATCTACTGAATGAATATATTTAAAATTTTGAACTATTTTTCTTATTTTATTACTTTGTATTCTTCCAATAAAGTGCCAATCAATTTGTTTAAGATCTTTTAATGTTAATTGTTTTTCAATCGCCTCTTGAACCTTACTTTCACCAAAATCATTCTGACCTATATTATGAATAGTCTTGATTTCTTGACTTTTAAATCCTTTACTTACCGCAAGAATATTTACATTTGATGGTATTTTATTTTTTATTTTTAAATAATTTGCAAGGTTCACATTTTATAAGAAAGTTTGCGTAAATAAATTCTCCCATTTAGATAGTTCTTCAGATCCTTTTCTTCTAGCTTTTTGAAGATTTAATTCGGCCTGATTACGGGCATCTAAATAAGGTATAACCTCAAAAAAAACTTCTCTCTGTCGAACTTCTACCAAGAAAAACATTTTTTGAGCGTATAAAGTCGCATAAATATCTCTCCCATCATTTCCAGGAGAAACTTGGTATAACATGCCAAATGTTGGATGGTTTAAATAACGCTCAGAACTCAAACCTAAAATATTGTGTTATTTATAATGCACCATACAGTTTTCTAAGAAAAATTGCTATGCAAATAAAACAAATCGATAATGTATTAAAAATTACATTGAGAGATTTTGATGGATAAAGAGTTCTAAATCTGTTAGTTTTTATAATAATTTTTTTCTTTGAGAGTAATGATTCTGCTCCATGATCAATTCTCAAAAATATATTTTGAAATAATCTTTCCACTAAGATTAATAAAACATTAAAGGATTTCTTTAGTCCTAAATTTCGAAAATTTATTGATCTAACTGACACTGATTTAATGATATTTTGAAGTTCTTCCTGCACTAGAGGAATAAAACGTAATGCAATTAACAACTGAAAAAGCCACTTACTAGTTGGCAATCCAATCTTTCTTAATGGATACATAAACCAACTTAAGCCCCATACAATGTCCTCCTGCAATGTGGTTAAAAGCATCAAATTCACACTATGAATAACGGTAAATATCAAAGTGGAGGTTTTTATTCCTAGTTCAAAAGCTTTTCTTGATATATTGTAGGGACCAAAATTAATAAACCATATCTTCTGAGAAGGAATTTGCAAAATATTCCATTCTTTTGGGCTTTCTAATACTATTTGCAACTCATTGGGATTTCTTAAGTAGCCATCAAGAGATTGAATATCAGACGAGGCAAGTATTGATATACATCCAATTAATAGTGAGAAACATGATAGAAAAAATAATGATCGCCACCATACTCTTGATGGCAATAAACTTAAAAAAGTAATTAATAATAAAAAACCAACTAAACTCAATCTCCATATTGGACCTGCCAAAATTGGAGTGATTAAAAATATCATTACCATAATTATTTTTAATCTACTATCTATAATTCTTAGCCAACTTCTATTACCATGAACGTATTGACCAACAGAAAATTTGGTAAGCAAATTCATTAATCTTTTTGAATTAACTCAATATTTTCTCTTTCGACTTCTTTATTTAAAGCTCTTTGCTGTTTCCCTCTCCAAAGTAAAATGAGGGGTGTGCCTTCAAAGCCTAAATTTACTCTAATTTGTTTTTCAATATATCTCCTATAAGTTATTCCGAATAATTTAGGGTCATTTACAAAAAGAGTAAAAGTGGGGGGTTTGTTCTTTACTTGAGTACCGTAATAAAGCCTACCTTGCTTGCCGCTTCTTTTCGTTGGAGGACTTTTCCAACTGATTGATTCTTTAAGTACTTCATTAACTACAGATGTTGTAACTCTTCTTCTATGTTGATTTACAGCATTAAGAGCATGCTCAAAAATATTATCAACTCTTTGACCAGTTAGAGCTGATATAAAAATCATTTTTGACCAGTGTAAAAAATAAAGTTTAGATCTAAGTTCTTTTTCTACTTGATAAATTGTTGAACTATTTTTTTCTACAAGGTCCCATTTATTAACAACAATTATGCAAGCTCTGCCTTGTTCTTCTATGCGCCCAGCCAGCTTCTGGTCTTGATCAGTCACTCCATCTATAGCATCTATAACTAAAACACAAACATCACATCTATCTATAGATTTAAAAGCCCTATTAATACCAAAGAATTCAGTTCCATATTTAACATTTTTCTTTCTTCTAATCCCTGCAGTATCAATAATTTTCCAATGATTATCACCTTTTTTAATAAGCGTATCTATTGAATCAGTTGTCGTACCACTAATATCACTAACAATTGCTCTTTTTTCTCCACAGATTGAATTTAACAAACTAGATTTACCAACATTAGGCCTACCAATAATTGACATCATTATCTTTTCTTCATCATCCTGGATATTATTTTCAGGAAGTTCGCCAATAACGAGATCTAAAAGATCTCCAGTACCTGAACCATGAATAGCCGAAACAGGGTTAGGTTCGCCCAATCCTAATTTCCAGAACTCTGAAGCTAGGGATATTCCTAGAGTAGTCGATTCGCATTTATTAACAGCAACAATTGTTTTACAGCTTGAGTTTCTTAACCATTTTGCAATTGATAAATCACCATCAGTAACTCCTTGATTCCCATCTACCACCAGTAACGCGAGTGAAGCCTCTTCTAGAGCCAAGAAAACTTGTGTCCTTATCTCTGGGAGGAATTCACTATCATCATCAAAAACTAAACCTCCAGTATCAACAATTTGAAATTCCTTACCTCCCCATGAAGCATTTTGATAGGTTCTATCTCTTGTAACACCAGGCTTATCAAATACTATTGCATCATTACTTTGGCAAAGACGATTAACTAAGGTAGATTTCCCAACGTTCGGTCTTCCGATAATTGCTATTGTAGGAAGAATCAATTCTTCTCTCCAAAGAAAGTAGTATTCATTACAACTATACCTTTAATAGAATCATTTACCTTTTTCAAAAAAATTTATTTAATTTCTGGATCACCAAAATGTCCATTAACTGGATTAACAGGGGGTGAACTAGGACTTGGCATTAATTCACTATCTTTTGAAAAACAATCATTTTCAACCGCCCAATAAATCAACCAATTTACTGCCGTCGCTCTTCTAGTTCTTCTTGGATAGAGTTCATTAATCTTATAACCTTTAAAATTTAGAAAATTTTTCAATCCCTGTTTATAGTCTTTTGGAATTGATCGCGTCAAATGTACTGAGGCTGGTCGCTCTGAAATGATTTGAGGAGCTTTTTCAAATTTTTCTGACCAATAAGAAGGAGTTAATGCGCTAAAGGCCCAATCATTTATAGAAAGTTCTTTAATATAAAAAAGTCTTTCCCAAACCAATTCACAAACAAAAACATCACTAACCCTATCTTCGAGGACAAGAAATAATATATCCTTACATATTGGCCATGTAAATTGATTTTCAACTAATTTTTCTTTTTTATACATTAATCGAACCTTATCAAAATCAAAGAAAAATAAGGCATAACGTCCTTTTTATATTGGGATGCATATTGAATAATTTGGTCAGGCATACCAACACTTAAAGCTATTAATGTTGTTTTGATAATATCCTCTTTTATTAAAATTTCCCTGACTAAATTCCATCTTTTACCAACTTTCATAATGGCCAATATCTTTTGATTTGCCTTACTTTCCCTAATTAGGGTTGTTAATTCAGATTCTGACGAAGGACATTCTTTAATGATCAATGTCTCGCCTTTTTTTACCAAGTCAAAATTATTCAAAGCTGCTGCTGCTGAAATAGAGGAAATACCAGGTATTGTTTTGGTAATGATTTCTGGATAATTATGCTTTATTAACCGCAAAATATTAGAAGAACTTGCAAATAGTGAAGTATCTCCAAGACAAAGTAAAACAACTGATTCGCCATTTTGTATAAATTTCACAATTTTTTCTACAGCATTAGACCATATTTCATCTGGATCAAAATTCTTCCTAGCCATTGGAAAGATGATTGGGATATTTTTTTTAAATTTGGTGTATTTCTTGACTGTTTCCGCAGCGAAACTCTTTTTATTATCATCTGATATTGGGAAAACTATAACATTCGCTTTTTTCATTGCATCCACAGCAGCAATTGTTAAAAGCGATGGATCTCCAGGGCCTACACCAACGATTGTGAATGTTGGTAAATCAGTTTTATATCGATTCAGTAAACTTAAGAAATTGTTTATTTTCATTTTTATTTTATTAACTTTAGCTATGTACCCTTGGCAATAAAAAAGTTTCAGCTAGTATTGATGACTCAATTTCAGACAATTCGTCTAACCTTTTGAAAGTTTGATTTTTGGAGAATTTAGTTTGCGCTAGTTTCCAGTAAACTCCAAAATGTCTTGCCTCACTCTCAAGCAGAGACTCATAAAGGGATTTAAACGATTTATCTTCAGAATTCAGCGCAAGCAAGCTTAATCTTTCATGACTTCTTGCTTCAATAAGCCCTGCTATTAAGAAACTATCAAGCATTCTATTGGGCTCTTCCTTTCTTATATTCTTGGACAATTCAGCTCCATATGGAGGCGGTTTTAAAGACTCAAGAGAATGTCCTAGGTCCTTTAAAAAATAAAGTATTTTTTCAAAATGCTCTAATTCTTCTCTCGCTATTGGACTTAGAACTTCTGCCAGATTTGGTTCTGATGGATATCTAAACATCAATTGAATAGCTACTCCTGCTGCTTTTCTTTCACAATGAGCATGGTCAATAAGAATATCTATTGGATTAGATAATGCGAGTTTGATCCACTCATCTGAGGTAAATGACGATAAATATTTAATATGAGAAGTGGGCCTTTTAAAATCGACTAGCATTTAATTTTTACAACTTAAATATCCAATAATCCCTTCAAGAGCTAAGGAATAACTAGATATGCCGAATCCACTAATAATCCCTATAGCTTTATCTGTAAGAAAAGATTCTTTACGAAAATCTTCTCTACTGAAAATATTTGAAATATGTAACTCTACAAACGGAATCTTTGATCCAATTAAAGCATCACGAATAGAAATCGAGGTATGAGTAAAAGCGCCAGCATTTATAAGAATGCCCTGTATACTTTTTACAGAATCCTGAATCTTATCTACTATTTCTCCTTCGTGATTACTTTGAAAACATTCAAGATTAATACTCTTTTCTTGGGCAACTTTTGTTAGATCTTGTTCTATATCACTCAATGTTTTATTACCATATATTTCAGGTTCTCTAGTTCCCAATAAATTTAAATTTGGACCATTTATCAATAAAATATTCATTTGCAATAAAGTCTTTCCTATTAAATGCTATCTAGAAAGAAACAAAAAAACCAAAACATTTTCACACAAAGTGACCATTAACTGATAAGTTCAAATAGTGGGGGTCGGTGCCCGAGTGGTTAAAGGGGGCGGACTGTAAATCCGCTGGCTCTGCCTACGTTGGTTCAAATCCAACCCGGCCCACTTTAAAATTGCCCTTGTAGCTCAGCGGTAGAGCACTCCCTTGGTAAGGGAGAGGTCTCGGGTTCAAGTCCCGACGAGGGCACTTGAGCAATTGATTAATATAACTGAGACCTCCTAGATCAGCATTTTAACTAGAATTCAAATATATTTAAAGTAGTTTGCCTCTAGAAATGCCACTATCGTCGTACCGGATGCACAAAATATATATTGCAGCCACCATGAATTATGGTCTTGGTTCTGATGATCCAGAAGAGTTGGCCTACTACAACAAAACAAGAAAAGAGATGGATGATATGAAAAAACAACCAATTAAAAAAGGAATTTCTCTCAATTGGTATAACCCCGAAGGAATGGATAAATGAACCTGAATACTTTTTTATTAATTGATGGGTGTTTGATGCTTATTGGTCTTCCTTTATTGATGATTCTTAAAGGCAAAAATTGATCAAAATTTCATTACACCTTACCCATATTTAAATTCAATTGTTGATCCTTTATCCGTATATGGGAGTACCTCAAACCGTACATATTTATTAGTCGAACGGCCTCTCTAACTAGTTAGAACATAGATGTAGTCGTCATGAGCAAATGTCTACCAAATCCACACTAAAGGAAGAATATAAATCTGAGATTGAAGAAAGATCAGAAGAAGAACTTCTTGAAGAAGAAATCAGGAATCAGCAAACATTGGATAGCTTTGTTGAATCTGATAAAAAATGGGGCTGATTAAATTTTTTTTATTTAGGAGAAAGTTATGAACTTAAAAAGATCACCATTCTCAATTCTAGACAAAGACAAAAGAGAAATGGACTATATCAAAGGAGTTTACAAGAGAAAAATTCAAGCTGAAATTGAATCTTATAAAGATCCCGAAGACGAAGATAAGAGAGATACAATCCAAGCTCAAGATGTATTGATGCTTGATAGGATCTCAATTTAGTTATTTTTTTTCTTCTTCTTCTTATCTTTCTTTTTCTTCTTTACCTTTTCATAAACCTCAACAGCTTTCTTTTCAATACTGTCGAGCTCATTTGAAAGTTCCTTGATAGTTTCTGCTTTTCCCTCTTTAAATACTGTATCTTTTACCCCAATAATTTTAACTGGCTCTTCATGAACTAAAGTTTCTTTTGCCTTTTCAGTTTTTATTACAAACTTACCTTTGATAAAATTGGCTATAAAAATAAGAACAGGAACATGAGCTAGACCGCCTATTACTATTCTTGTTTCTGAATAAACCATTTAATAGTTATGAGAACTGAGATATTTAAGCATAAATTTAATTTTTAAATTCCTTTTATTAAGCCAATAAACATTTGTAATCATCTCTTGATTCGTAGATCAATAATCTTGCTATTAATTTAATAGAGACTTTTTTAAAAAATGCCATTAGACGTTTTTCTAATGAACATGTGTGTTGTGGTAATAGCGTTGCTTATCAGAAGAGAAATCAAACTTAAGAAGGCGAGATAAATTATGAAAACACAAATTTTAAAAGAGCATTACATTCCAAATATCCATGCTATTACTCTTTTACTAATGCTTCTTCTATGCCTGTGGTTACCGCTTGCACTCAGATTCTTATTAATAATTTAGTCGAACTAATTAGTTAATACTCTTATCTTTAAACTCAGCTATATCCTAATTTAGTTTTAAAGATCTTATATGGGATTCCTGTTACGCATTAAACTTGTATAAGTTTGCATAGTTACTTTTTCGACTAATCAGAAACCCAACTTGTGATTTTCGTTGTGCTATAAATATGTCCTCCAGATTCTATATTCTTAATGGTTTCAGGATCTGAAAAAACATGCTTAGCCACACCTTCCTCAGCTTGATGAATAACAATAACTTCTTTTGGATCAATTAAACTTTTGCCACGATATAGAGGAGTAATTCCTACCGTTTTATGAAATGCATCTATCTCTGGGCTATCAAACATTTTTACCCATTCCTCAAATGTATTTGAAAGTTTAAAGGTGAAAACAGTAGTTTCAATAGTCATAAAAAAAACTAATTGCTATTTATTTTAGATCGACTGTCAATAATCAAGAAAAAACTGGTGGATAAGGTGTTTGTCCATTCATTAATGATGTATCAATTGGTTTACAGATATTCATCAGAGCATCTTGTCCGAACCCTGGACCAGAGGGTCCATCTATAAACTCCTGAAAATCTTCAGCAGAAATACCCTCTTTTACTTCCCAAAAACAATACACAGGACCAGTTTTAGTTACGGCATTTGCAGAATGGTTAAAAAATCCTTTTTCTTTATTAGCTGCTACCGCATCATCCCATCCACCACCTGGTGACATTGCCGCATAAGCTGTTTCCCACCATTTTTCAGCTTTTCCTGCCTTAAATTCATGATGAACAATATAAAAAGTTGATGCCATAAAAATAATATTTAAGCTGATAATAAAGTTACTTTATAAAAGTAAAAGGAAGATTAATTTATTTTGAATTCCTAAATAAAAAAAGGGGGCTAAAAGCCCCCAGCGATCGACTGTCAATATATACAATCTAAATCAAAATCCAGATATTGCTTCATAGAAATCAGCGTCAGGCAGTATTTCCTTCAAGGGTTCAATCTCCTTGGCAGGGCCTTGGACCTGCACAGTATATCTGACACTTCAAAAAGCTTAGGAATCATATGTCCCATATTTTTGAGATGAAATAAAGCAGCGGCACCATCTTTATATGCCTCTCTTACATAAGCCTTATCTGACCCGCATGTAGTGATATTAAAAAAAAGGCAGTCTGGTTCATTAGCTTTTGTTAGTGCCAAAATTTCTTCTAAAAGAGCTATGCACTGGTCCATCTTCCCATCCTTGATTGTGAAGTGTGGATGGATAGAAACCATGGATGTATCGAGAGACATGAATTTATAGATATTTCTCCTATCTTTTTAGCAACTAATCTTGATAAACAAGTTAAAAATATAGATAATCTAAAAATTATAAATTTTAATTTGGTATAGCATGTACCGTTTATACGTTTTTTGAAAGCTATTAATTGGATATGAGTTATTTTGCTGAACCAAACCATATTGAATATGATGCATGGTTCGATGAAAACATCGACCCAGTGGATCTTGTGAATTACTCAGATGAAAAGGAGTTCAGTGATTCGGTACACTTTAAGTTCCATAAGATGTCCACTAGAAATTTAACGATTGGTTCTTCAGATAATTTTCACTGGTAAATAAAAGATTTTTCACTTCGTAGATATTTATTAATCTTACGCAGAATATGTTCCATCACTTTCTCTTCTTGCCTTAGCTAATACGATTTCATCTACAACTTTTTCAATCATGTAAGCACTTTTTTTACCAAAACATTTTTCTTTTTTAATACTCTCAAAATCATTTGGGATTAAATCATTATATTCACAACAGTCGCATTTAATATCAATTTTCTTACCTCTGAAAACCTCTAAAGCTCTAGAAAAAATCCATTGCTGAACTGAAATACTTTCCCAACTATCAAAATTCGACCATTCATCAAAATCCCTATTAAGAATGCCTTTTAATCCATCAGCCTGATTTACAAATACTAAGTATGAATCTTTTCTTGGTTCATCATTAATACCAATTGTTTTGACAGAATTTTGATTCATTAAATTTAGATTAATTGAGTAGTCTTATAAATCTAGAGGATAATTTCAAAAACATAAACTAAAAAATATCTCAAATAAGATCATTAATTGCTTTATCCAATCTAGAAGTATGATTTGTATTTTTGAGTAATTCAAAATCCTTAAAATCAAAGCCCGGGCCAACACAACAACTCACTAATGTAAATTCGCCTGTACTTTTTGCAGCTTGCCAATATCCAGATGGGATCATTTCTACAGGATTATTGGAATCTAAAATTAAATTTCTTATTAACTTATTATCATTATCGAGGCACCATAAATTCAGAGGATCGCCCCTTAAATAAATCCAAATTTCATCAGCATTATTTACTCTGTGCCAAGCACTTTTTGCATCTCTCTCCAAAAGATAATAAATTCCCGTAATAAAGTTTCTACTTTGGCCATCTTCCCTTATTAGAGAATTCTCACTTCTTACTATCTCTCTAAACCATCCACCCTCAGGATGAGGAGATAAATTAAATTGTTTAATTATTTCTATGTTTTTTTTATTAGGATTCACATCACAAAATATCTTTTAAATTTCTCATATAATTAAAAGCTAATTGAAAAAAATCAAAATAAACTATATTTTCTAAAAACTTAAGCACAAATAACTGACAAATCTACAAAATTTTTATTTTCATCTGCCAGCTCAGTAATGATTCTATTCAGCCATTCAGAGGTGGTTTCACAATACCCTACATTTAAAATAGTTTTTTGCTTTGTTGTTTCTTCTTTATGCATAGTTAAAGTATTTTTATATAAATTAGTCTTTAATTAAATCTATGTGAATAAGTCTTAATTACTATCTATTTTAAAAAGTTGTATTTAATACATATTTAAGAACTGCTAGTAAACAAATAAAATTAAATCGTTGACAAGAAAATGTATACAAGTAAGAGTAGAAAAAATTTATTATTTAACCTATGAATAACATCAAGATTGAGGAATTGATGAAAGTAAGGTTCGATGGTATTGCTAATAGAATTGGGCAATTAAGCAAAAGGGAAAGTGAGTCTTTATTGCTTGAGCATCTTGAGTGGTTGGAGGGAGGATGGGAGACTGAAGAAATCTTATTTTTAAAAAAGCCCTACAGAAAATGGTGGTTCTAACTCCACTTCTATAAATAATTAATGATGGCCTAAGGGACCAGGGCCAGAGCCTATTTTATAAGAATTGTCTAAAGATTTCTCAACAAATAATTTTGCTTTTTTTATGGAATCAAATAGATCAAAACCTAAAGCCTTGTAACCACAAATAGCAGCACTCAAAGTACAGCCGCTACCGTGGGTATTTTTTGTATTTATAAAATTATTAAATAGCCACTCTTTTCTACCATTTAAGTCAAGGAAAAAATCCTTCCCTTTCATATCTTTTAAACCGCCACCTTTTATAAGTACCGCTTTAGCTCCAAGACCAATAATTTTTCTTGCTGAATTTTCGATATCTTCTTTCCTCCTTATTTCTAAACCAGAAAGTAGATTTGCTTCATAAATATTTGGAGTTACCAAATCAGCAATTGGTAATAAGAGTTTTTTATAAGCATTAATAGCAGAATCTTCCAGTAATTTAGAACCAGTTCTTGTAACCATTACTGGGTCAATAATTTTGGTTATTTTGTAAGTTTTTAATTTTGAAGCAGTATCAATGATTATCCTTTCATTTAATAACATTCCAGTTTTTAAGGCATCAATACCAAAATCAGCAAATAAAGTATCTAACTGATTTAATAAAGTATTCTTCTCTACTGGTTGAACGCATGTAACCTCTATACTATTTTGTGCGGTAATACATGTAATAACAGAACATCCATGTACTTTAAGGGCCATGAAAGTTCTTAAGTCAGCCTGTATGCCTGCTCCACCCCCTGAGTCACTACCGCCTATTGAAAGTGCAATTTTAGAATACATAATTTATTAACTTGTTTTGGAAAGTACTATAAGTAAATTTTAATTTAAATCAGAAATCTGAATATGCATTAAAAAAATCTAACTCCAATTCCATAGCTCTCCTGTATAAATATTTGGCCTGATTAATATCATATGTTTCTTTATTAGTCTCAATAAGATTTTCAAGTGAATCTGCTAGCTTTTCAAAGCTCTCATCAGAATAAGTAATTATCCATTCTTTATATTTAATGTCAAAATCCTCCTCATACAAACTTTTTCCTATCCAAGAATAAAGTCGCATACATGGAGTCATTGCAAACATTATTTCAACGGAGCTAAGTCTTTTAGAAGTATCATCAAGAAAATCTGTATAATTTTTAGTGGCTTTTTTTATATAGTTATTAGACAAATCAATATCCCATTCTTTTGAATACGTTTCATGAAGTATTAACTCCTCTGAAACGCCCATTAACAGTTCACTTAACTTCCTTATTGAGTACTTATCTTTTGATTTGGAAACAGCAAGACCATAAGCCTTAGCAAAAGTCTCTAAAAAGAAATAATCTTGAGCTAAATATTCTTGAAATATATTTTTAGGGAGACTTCCATTCTTTAAACCTTGAACAAATTTTGTATTTAAACTTAGTAAAGCAATCTCATAATTTTCCTGCCAAAGTTTTTTTGTTATTTTCATTTTTTTGATTTTTAGTTATTCTAAAATTTTTTATATTTTTTACCTACAAACTTAATCTTATTTTTCTAGGATTAAAAGAAAAAATTATGAAAGAAGTAAATATCTTATGGTTTAAGAAAGATTTAAGAATTTTTGATAACGAAGCTCTCTTTGAGGCTATAAAAGACAATGATATTTTACCTATTTATATTATTGAGTTAGATATTTGGAACCAAAATACTCATTCAAATAGACAATGGCAATTTTGCAAAGAAAGTTTAATCGATTTAAGAAATGCACTTGCTGAGATTGGACAACCATTAATTATTAGGACTGGGAATGTTATTAATATATTTGATGAAATTAGTTCAAAATTTAAAATCAAAGGTATATATAGCCATCAAGAAACAGGAGATTGGCTTACTTATAAAAGAGATCAAAAAGTAAGAGAATGGGCTTTAAGCAAAAATATTATTTGGAAGGAATTTCTACAATTTGCAGTTTTTAGAGGAAATTTAGATAGGAATAATTGGTCTAAAAAGTGGCAAAAAAATTCCGAAAAAAACTTACTTAAAGCCCCATTAAGAATTAATCCTATTAACTTTAATATTGGAGAAATACCATCAGACGAAATTTTTTCCTTTAAAAAAGAAACTTGTCCAGGAAGAATGCAAGGTGGAAGAAAGAAAGGTTTAGAGAGAATGCAATACTTCTTTAATAATAAATTAGATTCTTATTCAAAAGATATATCTAGCCCAGAAAAATCATTTGATAGTTGTACAAGACTATCCCCATATATTTGTTGGGGATGCATTTCATTAAAAGAAATTTTTAAAAAGGCAGATATATCAAAAAACAAAAATTCTACAATGTTAAAAAGCAGATTAACTTGGCATTGTCATTTTATTCAGAAACTTGAAAGTGAACCAGAACTAGAGTTTAGGGAATACCATCCTTTTTTTAAAAATATTAGAGAAAAAAATAATGAATTACTTTATTCATGGAGTTCAGGTAATACTGGCTTTCCTTTTGTAGATGCATGTATGCGTTCATTAAATTTCAATGGATGGATTAACTTCAGGATGCGTGCGATGTTAATGTCTTTTGCTAGCTATAATTTATGGCTACCATGGCAAGATTCAGGTTCTGAATTAGCAAATAAATTTGTAGATTATGAGCCTGGAATACATTGGAACCAATGCCAAATGCAATCTGGAACTACGTCTATAAATACGAATAGAATTTATAATCCTATCAAGCAGGGAAAAGATCATGATCCTCAAGGAAAATTTATAAAAAAATGGATACCAGAATTAAAAGATATATCACTTAATTTCATTCATGAACCATGGCTACTATCTAGATTTAATCAAGAAGAATATGAACAAATTAATTACATAAGACCAATAATTGACATCCCAATTAGCACTAAAACTGCAAAGAAGAAAATTCAGGAAATCACTAAAAAGGATGGATATTGGGATATCTCAAAAGAAATTTATTTAAAGCATGGCTCTAGAAAAAGGCCTAGAAAAAACATAAATAATAAAAAAAATGTTTCTAAGGAAAAGGAAAAACAATACGAACTGAAATTAGATTTCTAAATTTTATTGTCAGAAATTTCAAGATTACTTTTAGCGCCTAGGAAAGTTTTTTAAATTTTGAAATAAAATATATAATTCCACGATGAACTAATGCAAGCTTTAATGTATTTATTAGATTTTATTAATTATGTCTGAAAGATTTGAATGGGACGATACCAATAGTTCTGGTATATGGTGGAGTACTAATGTAAGTATTAGAGACGATTGCATTTTGCTGAAAGAAGATACTCAATGCGAAGATTCTGATATCGTCGAACTTCTTAGGAGTATTGCACAAAATATTGAAGATAATGGCCTTTAATTTTTAAAGGAATATTCTCTCTTTTAGAGATTTTGAATTCCTTTTAAAGCTTTTATTAATTCTTTAGTAATGCCCTTTTCACTCATTGAATGACCAGCATCATTAACAATAATTAATTCAGAATTCTTTAATTTCTTATTTAGATCCCAAGCGCTCCTAACAGGGCAAACAACGTCATACCTACCTTGAATTATTTTTGTTGGAATCGATTCTATTGTTTTTATATTTTTCAAAATAAAATCATCTTCTAAGAAAATATTATTAATAAAATAATGACATTCGATCCTTGCAAATGCATCTGAAAAAGAATTAACTTCAGATTTATCAAAATCGAATTTTTTGTTTATTAAATGACTAGTTGAGAGTTCCCATTTTGTCCAAGCTGCTGCTGCTTTTGATCTAACATTTGCATCTGATGATGTTAGATATTTATAAAAAGAACTTATCAAATCATTTCTTTCTTCTTTTGGTATCACAGAAATATATTCTTCAAATTCATCTGGGAATATCTCACTTGCACCATATTGATAGAACCACAATAATTCAAACTTTCTACATAAAAATATTCCTCGCAAAGTTAAGCTTATAACTCTTGAGGGATTTTTAATTGCATATATAAGTGAAAGTGTTGAGCCCCAAGATCCACCAAACAAATGCCAACTATCTATCTTTAAAAGGATCCTTAATTTTTCAATATCATCAACTAAATGATTAGTCGAATTTTCTTTTAATTCTGAGAAAGGAGTTGAAGAACCGCAACCTCTTTGGTCAAATTGAATAATATCGAATTTATCTGGATCAAAGTATCTTCTATATCTTGGTTGACTTCCTCCTCCTGGGCCTCCATGAATAACTAGTATTTTTTTACCATTTGGATTGCCTGATCTTTCCCAATAAATCGTATGAACATCACTTACTTGTAAGTAACCCTTTTCACGAACTTCAATTTTAGGAAACAAGACTTGATCTTTCATTGTGAAATATTTTTAAACACTTAATAAATCTATATTATCCAAAAAGAAGTCTAGTTTAGAAGTAATTTGTAAAAAAAAAGGACTGGTGGTACAGTCCTTTTTGATATTTGATTTCCTTCTAACAGGATATAAAATTACATATTTTAAAGTCTATTTACTCATAAACCTAGAATACGTGAATTCGGGGATTTCTCTCGATAATTTCAGTCCCTGTTGTCGCTAGTAATTATAAAGCGAAGTCTTATCAGACTAATTGATTGAACTTGAATTTTCGAATAATCCCATTATCAGGAATACGCTTCCTATATTTTGGAATTTGCTAAATTTCAGGCGGTCTATCAATCATTTAGATTGCCTCCGAACTCAACATTTATAAATTACTCCTTTTTATATTTTCAGTAAATCCGTAAATATGCTGATTTACTTTTTTCTTAATTTGTAAGAGGATTTTAATGATCCTTTGTTTTTATAGATA
Organism: Prochlorococcus sp. scB243_498I20; assembly: GCA_000635015.1. GTDB lineage: Bacteria > Cyanobacteriota > Cyanobacteriia > PCC-6307 > Cyanobiaceae > Prochlorococcus_A. The sequence continues at coordinate 19,834 of JFMR01000040.1, read as the reverse complement.
AATATAAAAATTAAAGTCTATAATTCCTTATTTATTAAGATTCATAGAGCAAAATAGATTCAATTATTCTTTTATCACTATCAGAAAGTTTATAATCTTCTAATTTCCACTGAACAAATTTTACACACTCATCAATAGAAGGATTCTCATCCCGGCACTTACTCCACTCTCTAATCCAATCTGCCAAGGCAAAAGTTATTTTTGTAGTAAGCATATTTACCAATCAGGGTAATTAAAATCTCCTCCTATAGGTTCTTCATGAAATTCCGCTTCTTTTATACCTTTATCATATTTTTCAATTATCTTTTTATAAGAAGCTATTGAGGGAACTAAATCTCCTATATATATGGGTTCCATTGTAATTGATATAATATTTTTAATTATTTATTATTTTATATAAGAATTTAATAAATAGATTATTAATATGCATTATGGATTTCATCAAAAAGAACAAGATCTTAACACTAATGGCTGTTATTGCAGTTTTATCATTTGCATTAGAAAAAGTAGACATCATACACCCTTAAATTAATTAAGTTTATTTTAAATACTTCCTAATGAAATAAGTAAACCGATACTATTACTGCAAAAATAAGGAATGGAGATAATAATGTAAAGACTAAAGTTGGAAGATTAATCAGCATAAATTTTAAATAAATATACAAATTTAATAAACATCACTTTTAAGGATTTGCAATAAGTAAAATTTAAATTATTACGATATAAAAAAATTTGAATAAAGAAAGATATAAAGAAGAATATGAAGAGGGCTCAGACTTACTATGGCCTAGTGATAAAGAAGATAAAATAACTCGGCAATTTTATAAAGATTTATCTAATCTTACAAAAAACATAAATTATAGTAAAAAGAAAAAGCTAAAACTTATTGAACAAGTAGTTAGAATAATAAAAGGCAAAGGTTGGGGTTGACTAATATTCAAACTAAAATGAAAAATGTAATGATACTAATTAGAAGTTTTTTTCTTTTAAGACCAAGATTTTTATCCACTATATTTTTTATTCCAATTCTTTATGGAATTGGCTGGGCTTTATCTCAGCCACTTTTATTGTTTAATTTTGAAAAAGATAATTTATCCTTAATTGGTACTATTATTACTTTTTTACTTTTTATTTTTTTACTCCCATATTGGTTTTATATCAAAAGAAATAAATCAAGTGCTTGGATAATTCTTGGGATAACAAAAGACAAATTCTTGAAAAACTTTTTCAATTTTTCTCAAGGTATTTTATTTGCTTTAGTTTTAATAATTCTAATTCTGGTACCACTATTGCAAAAAAATTATATTTCTTGGATAGGTGAATTCTCTCCAACAATATTGTTAAATTCTATTTTACTGGGATTAGGTGTTGGATTCGCAGAGGAAATAATTTTTAGAGGCTGGTTACTAGAAGAATTAAAATTTGAATATGGTACAAAAATATCAATAGCTTTACAAGCTATAATTTTTAGCTACGTTCATAATTTATCAAATGAGATCTTTTGGAACATAGTAGGATTACGTTTGGGATTTATTTTACTTGGGATATTTCTATCATTAGTAAAAATTAGAAATAAAGGCTCTTTATGGAATTGCATAGGAATTCATGGAGGACTTGTGGGTATTTGGTTTTTATTAAATAATGGATTAATAGAATTCAAAGAAAATACACCTTCTTTTTTAGCAGGGCCATTTACACAAAATATTCCAAACCCAATCGGAAGCTTTAGTGCAATTTTAATATTATTTTTGTTATGTATTTTTTATACAGTAAAATCAAAAAAAATTTTTACTAGACGTTTTAATTAGATATAAATACCGATTGATTTTTAATTAGTAATTGTCAGATTAGAATAAAGTTTAATACTCATATGAACTTCGAGGCAGGAATAAGATTTATTGTTTTTTTAATAATTTTTGGAGTTACTAACTATCTAATGATGTTGAGAAGATATGAAAACGACATCAAAAAAAAGAAATATTTACAGCAGAAAAAAATTTCCAAGCTATACCCTAAAGGTTCATTTATTTTCTGAAATTAAAAAAAGTTTTTGTAGACTTTCCTCACCATTTTTTATTAGTTTTTTGCCAACCTTCATTTAACAATTTTTGCCATAATATTCTTGCTTCTTCAATAACAATTTTTTTTCTAGTTTTCATTAATGGAGGATTTTCTCCATGAATTCCCATAATAATTCCTTCTTCAATAAACATATAATCAATAGATTTATCAGAATTATCTCTATCTTTGTAGAAACGCATCACCCCTACAAAATTTGAGTCAATTAACCAGAAATCATTAGTTGTATTCAAAAATCCAAAATGAAATTAAATTAATAATATGCTTTCATTACAATTTGCTAGGGAAATATTAATTTAGTTTATTCATATTTGATATGTTTTTTCTTTTTGTCTACTTTTTTTCAATTCGCCACGTTTTTTCTTAACCTCAACTCTTTTCTTTTGTGATGCTTTAGTGGGTTGGGTATATTTTCTTAATTTAAAAGGTTTATTTAAAGCATTTTTTATTATTGAACTAAATTTCATTAAAGCTAGCTGCCTATTTAATAATTGATTTCTATGTTCTTGAACCGCTAAACGTAAGCTATTATTCACTAATTTGTTTTTCAAGTTTCTCTTAAGAATTTCTTTCTGATAATAATTTAATACTTTGGAATCTTCTAAATTAAAAATAATCTCTACTCTGCTTTCAATTTTATTTACATTTTGTCCTCCAGGACCGGAGGATCTAGAAAATCGCCACTTAATTTCGTTGGATGGGATTACTAATGTTTTAGTAATTTTTAAATCCATTTTTAGTTCTTTTTGATTTAGATCTTTAGAATCATCTCCTTAATACTTTAAAACATAACTTAAAATTCGATCGGTAAATACTGGGCGGTTAAGTTAGGTAAACCGAAATTCGGTGTATTTGCCGTATCAATATCTTCGGTATTTATCCTTTCATATTCCAAAGAATTATCAGATATTGAGTTTGTACTAATTCAAAGGTCACTTATGTATTCAATGTTTGATCTTCTTTTTGAAACACCTTCATATCGCCCTGTATATGTTATTTCCGATAGTGAAATGAAGGAGTTAAAGAAAAACCAACATCAAGAAGAGCTTGATGAAATTACAACACAAAAAGAAAGACTTGAAGATGCTTTTAAAGCTCAACTAAAACATCTTGAAGAGAGAGAAAAAGAAGTAAAAAAAGAACTTAAAGTACTCTCAGCCTCAAAAGATAAATAATTTATTTTTAGAGAAATTACTTTTTCAAAGACGGTTTTAAACCGTCTTTTTTTAATTCTTCTAGTTTTAAGGTATCTATAAAATCCACAGATTTTAAAAATATTTTCCATAATTAAAAAATGAACAATAATAAAGAAAAAATAAGAATGTTCTTACCCTTTAGTTGGGTAATTTGTGCAGCAATATCTTTTGCTTATATAAATTCACATTTAATAAATACCTAAAATAAATGTCTTATCCCTCAAGAGACGAAATACTTGCATCTTCAAAAGGGTGGGTAGCATCTTTTTTAAACTTTCTTCCTGGTTTAGGATCGGGTTACTTATATCAAAGAAGATGGAAACCCTACTTTTATACCATCACTGCTAGTACTGCATGGTTCGCTTTAGGTTTTTTTTTACAAGGAGATTCAGAACCCTCTCAAAGTGAACAAATAATTGGAATTTCTGGTCTTTTTTTTATATCAATAGTTACAGTTATAGAAGCAAACTTGGCATACAAAAAAGCAAGTAATAAAACAAAATCTGAAAAAGAGAAAATAATTTCCTCTAAAAAAAAAGGATGGTTTAAATAATTCAAAAAATTAGATCTAAAAAATATTTAATTAGTTCTCAGTTTCTTAATTTAAATAAATAATTACCATAAATGATTTTTAAGATAATTAAAAAATTTTTTTAGTTATAAAAAAATAAAATTTCCTTTTCTTTAAGACCTTCCCATCCCGAATCTATTAATAATTGATTTAATGTTTCTTTATCAAAATGCTTAGAACCGGTTTTGACGCATCTATTTCTCATTGATTTTTTAACACCACTCCTTTGTCTTTTATTCTCCTCATCCATAATTCTATTGTATAGATCTAACATTTTTTGAGGGATTGGAGTACCGTCAAGATCCACTCCATTTTGAATAGCAAGATCAACAGCCTGCATTCCCATTTTCTTCATATATTAAAAAAAAGCTGAAACCATAATAAAACAAAAGTTATTCTTCTCAAATTCTTTGAATAATAATTTATTGATTTTGAATTTCCTTAAGTACTCTAATAGCCTCTTTAATGTGTTCGGGACCATTCAATAAATCTCTAAAAATATGCCTAACCGTACCTTTGCGATCAATAACGTAAGTTACCCTACCATCCATAAAACCTAATACTTTAGGAACTTTAAAATTTTTCCTAAGAGAGTCATTTGTGTCGCAGAGTAGTGGATATTGTAATTTATTTTTATTAGCAAATGCCAAATGACTTGAGGCACTTCCATTACTTACTCCCCAAACTTGCGCACCTAATACTTTAAATAAGTCATATTTATCTCTAAATCCGCAAACTTCTATAGTGCAACCTGGGGTATCATCTTTTGGATAAAAAAACAAAACAAGGGGACTTTTTAATCCCTTATTTGATCTTTTAACTCCATTTTGATCCAGTAAAGAAAATTCTGGGATTTTATCTCCAATCTGCACAACAGTTCTTATAAAGTTCCATACTAGAGGTTAATGTGTTTTTATTGTGGCCCTCAAAGTAAATAACTAATATTAAAGTCAGTTTTTTTGTTTTAAAAGATACTAAAAAATTATTGAAATAAACTAGGGTAGATATGTTAATTCAATAATATGGAATTAATAATTTATATTTTTTTATTTCTTCTTCTTTTTTTAGGAGTTATTTTTAATTTAAAAATAAATAATTTTAAAAAAGTTAAAGAAATACGAAACAAAGCTAAAGATTATTCAAAAAAGAATAATTAAATATTTATTGCTAAGATTAAAATTCAATTTTTTCATTTGGAGTAAATACTGAGCAATATTTTTTTACTAGATCCTTTGGCTGACTAGTGGAAGAATTCGTTAATTTTAATTTTAGTTTTTCTATAGCTTCATTAGCATTAATCTCACCCAGTCGATATCTTGCACACGTATCCAATACTTTAAACATTTTTGTGGTAACAGCTTCAGCTGGATAAATTAGAAAAAAAAAGTAAAAAACAACAAATAAGTATTTCATTTTTTTTTAATAGTAAATATTTAGCGAATAGTTTCAATAATTTAGAAAAAAAATTAATTTAGAAAAAGATTAAAATTTAATAGAATAATCTAATTTAAGTAAAATCTATGATTGCTATAAAATAATAATAAAAGAAATTAAGATAAAATAAGTGATAGTAATAAATAATCTCGGAGCAAATGAGAAAATTAATTGATAGACATAAAACTCTTATAAATTGGTACCAAAAAAAATTCAAATTGAGTGATTATCAATTATTGTGGTTAGTTTTCTTTAAAGGAGTATTAATAACAATAATATTTTTCAAAATTTTTTAATATTAAAAATGCTTTTCCAAGAATGAAATATTCAGATGATTTGACTATATTTAATAGTAGATTTCCTAATTAGTTAAATAGTTATCAGTTATGAATATTTTTGGTGTAGGTTTGCCTGAGGTTACTGTAATACTTATCTTAGCTCTTTTAATTTTTGGTCCAAAAAAGCTTCCAGAATTAGGAAAACAGCTTGGTAAAACTTTGAAAAGTCTTAAAAAAGCGTCGAATGAGTTTCAAAATGAAATCGACCAAGTTATGAACGAAGAAGATAAAGATGAATCTCCTAAATCTATAGAAAGCAATCAAACCAACGAAATTAATCAAGAAAAAATAGATTCAGAAAACAGCAAAAAATAATATCTTGGATAGGCCCATAACCCCCATAGACGAATTTGAAAGAGCATTAGATAAAGCAGCTCTTACTAAAGAAGAATATGAATTGATAGACTACATCCGCTATACAAGTGTTTTTACACAACCTAGTCTTATTAAAGATTTAAAAAGGCCATCAAAACCTCCTCTTTTGTCAGTTCTATGTCAAATTTGCAGAAAAATTGGTTCGGAGATGCCAGATCATTTCAAAAAAGTAATTGAGTGGTCAATTGAAATAAGTGATCACAATACAAAATGGGATGCTCATTTAATTTGTGCAGAAGCATTAAATATAGACAAAACCCCATTAAGTCCTATTTATGGAACAACTTTATTTGATGTTCTTGTTGTACACAAAGAATTATTTCTTGGCTTTGATTGAATTAAATTAAATTAATCATCTATAGGCACAGAATCAGTATCTATAACTTCCGAATCATCATACTTATTTATTTTATTTTCAATCCAGTTATTTATATAACTAACTAAAGGCAATGAACCTCTAAAAATAAAAATAGAGGTAGGCAAAGCGCTTAATAATCCGACTACAGGACTTTTAAAAAGTAATCTTCCTGCTTTTATGTTAAATAAAATAATAAGCGCTGAGGGGACTATAACTTTAACTACTGTTTTGAGCGCCTCAAGCCAACCAACACGATATATCCACCATATTAAAGTTATGCCAACTATATAGAGAAATAAGTATGTCATATAAATAGTATAATGATTATCTATTTATCTTGTTCTTGCTAAGAAAAAGATTTTATAAATTTCTTTTACATCAATCAATCAAATTCTAGTAATGAGTTTTTCTGAAATAAGAAAATTTTTAATCAAGATGCAATCTGATGAAGACTTAAAAAAGCAGGTTACATCATCCTCTACTGCGGATGATGTAGCCCTAATTGGTCAACGTTTAGGTTATGACTTTTCCGGAGATGATCTCTTAAGATTTAATGGACAAAAAGTTGATAAAGTTACCGTAAGAAAGGTAGATCATCCAGGAGAATACCACTAAATTAAAACTTAACCCATATTGCAAGCCCTCCGCCCCTTCCTCGAGCACATAACCAATTATCTTTATTGCTAATTCCTACAAGTGAGAAAAAAGGCATTTTTTTATCTTTTGGTTTTTTTAATTCCTTATTAAATATAGGAAAACTACTAATACTAATTTTCAATTCTTCAAAATAGAAAGCCAATAAAGGTCTAATCCCTTTTAATTCTGCGCTCCCTATAAAAGTAATATTTAATAATCCGAAATTTATTGAATTTCTTATTTCATAATTTATTTGATCCTCTTTATTTTTACTTTTCAATTCGAGTCTTGCCGACAATACTTGGAGAATCGAACTGGGTATATTTTTGATTTCATCTGACTCCTTTCCCCATACATACTTAAACTTCCATATTCCTAACAATTCCTCATATACAATTCCGCTACCATTTTTTTGGGAATTTTTTTCTAATAGTTTTATCTCATTAATATCAGGGAAGTGTTTCATAATAGATTTTAATCTAAGAATCAAATACTAAGAAAACTTCATGAAAAATGCTCTTAGTTAAAAAATCTCTCCAAAAAGATTTCTTTGTTTCAATATATTTCCAAAAAAATAATTTTATGCCACACATAAGGAACAAGATCTCGTTAATATATTTACATAAAGTAACCAAACAAATGGATTTCATCTCTAAAAGCCAAGGATACATACCTCTTAAAGCTGTCCCTTACATATTTTTTCTTGCTGTTGTTCTAAGTATTACAACTTCAACTAATACATTTGTCTAAAACGCATTAGTTTTACGAGAAGAGTAAAGTAAATATTTAATGGACAAATACGATGTTGTAATAATTGGTAGTGGAATAGGTGGATTATGTTGTGGTTCAATATTAGCTTTGTCAGGCAAAAAAGTTCTTATATGTGAAGCACATACCCAACCAGGAGGTGTTGCTCACAGTTTCAAAAGAAAAGGTTACGCTTTCGAGTCAGGACCTTCATTATGGAGTGGGATAGGTAAATGGCCGACAACTAATCCCTTAGGGCAAATTCTTAAATTACTTGATGAAGAAGTTGAACTATTTCAATACAAAGGTTGGCAAGTAATTGTCCCAGAAGGCAATTTTAATCTTGATGTTGGGGAAGAACCTTTTAAACAAACAATTAAAACTTTAAGAGGAGAGAAATCTGTTAAAGAATGGGAATCATTTATTTCCGGAATAAAACCTCTGAGCCAAATAATAAGTGAAATACCTTTACTCTCATTTTCTCCCGAATCAATAAATTTCTTAGATCTAATATATTTAACCTCAAAATTTTTACCTAATATCAAGCAAATACCAAAAATTAATAAGGGCTTTGGGAATTTAGTAAATAATCATCTAGAGGATCCTTTTCTCAGAAATTGGGTGGATTTATTGAGCTTTTTGATAAGTGGTATGTCAATGCATGATACAAATACAGCTGCAATGGCTACTTTATTTAACGAATGGTTTGAAGCAAATTCATACCTTGAATACCCTAAAGGAGGTAGTGAATCTATTGTAAAAGCCTTAGTTAATGGATTTAAAAAAAATGGTGGAGAATTAATTCTCTCATCGAGGGTAAAAACAATTAACTTCAATAAAAATTTAGCAACAGGAATAACTCTTAATAATGGTTCTAGTTATAGTTGTGAATTTGTTGTCACGAATACTGATGTTTGGAATTTAAAAAAGTTAATTCCAAATGAAATTTCAAAAAAATGGAATACAAAAGTTTTGAACCCTAATAAATGTGATTCTTTCCTACATATACATCTAGGTTTTGATGCTGATGGTCTTGAAGATTTGCCAATACATGCGATACATGTTGATGAGTGGGAAAAAGGTATAACAGCAGAAAGAAATGTAGCTGTATTTTCAATCCCATCTGTTTTAGATAAAAATATGGCCCCTAAAGGGAAACATGTTCTTCATGGATATACTCCCGCAAATGAACCCTGGGAAATTTGGGAAAAACTAAATCCAAAGGAATCAACCTATAGAAATCTGAAAGAAGAAAGATGTTCAATATTCCTTGATGCAGTGCGAAAATTCATCCCTGACATAGATCAAAGGGTTGATTTAAAGATGCTAGGGACGCCAATCACCCATAAAAAATTCACCAATACCTATTGCGGTAGCTACGGCCCTGCATTATCTGCAGCAAAAGGTCTTTTCCCAGGCTGCAAAACTCCAGTGAAAAATTTATTTACTTGCGGTGCAAGTACATTTCCAGGTATTGGAATTCCTGCTGTTTCAGCAAGTGGTGCTTACGCTGCTGAAAAAATTATTGGTAAAAAAGAATTTAAAACTCTTCTTAAGAAAATAAATTTGTGAATCAAGTTCTTTTTTATAACTCTATAAATACTTAGTTAAGAAATAAGAATAAAGAAAGCAAAAACGTTCAATAATGATAATCTTTATCTGAACATAAACTTATCTTATAGCTCTTATATGTTTTTCTTATCAATTCCTCAAGCCTGGCATTTAGTTGGCACTTGGTCAGAACAACTTCCAAGTGAGTCAAATCTTATAGGAATGGGACAAACAGAATTAATGATGACTTTACATTCAATATTCGTTCCTCTCTTACTTGTAATTTCATATTACCTATTCAATAGACTTAATAAAAATGAATCAAAGAAAATTAAAGGATGATCGTTTAAGGTTTATTTAGCTGAACTTCTTCTGACTACTTTTCTACCTGTAGAAGTATCAACTCCGCTTGAATTTTTAGTTTGTGAATTAGTTTCAACATTATCAACATCACTCTTATCCATTTCTGCGCAAACACCAACTACCATGGCAGCTTGCATTTGATCTGGCAAATCTCCAATAGTTAATAGGGCCTTTAAAACTAATTGAAGTCGAGTTTGCCGATCTATTTCAGGTCTTAGTTTTTTTACGGTATTCCAAAGTTCTTGGGTAACTTCTTTTAAAAGTTCTCGATCTACAGCCAAATTAAATCCTTCTTGTATTTCTACTAATCTAACAAAAAATTGGATCTCGTAAAATAATATTCAATAAAAAGATTGTTAGTTAATATTTTTCTATCCGAATACAAGTTGCATTTGTTGATGCAATTCATTCTTCTCTTGCATAAGTTTATCTTTTTCAATCTTTTTTAGAGTAAAAGTTCTATAAAATTTTTTTTGAATCTTTATTGGAGTATTTTCAAACTTTGCATTTTTATTTATTAGAGAATTCCACTCTTTTGAATTAAAAGGGGCATAAGGAGAAGATGAAATCACTTTCATATCTTAATAATACGTCTGTACTAATAATAGTACATATTTACTATAGTGCAACTGCGTCCTCTTCTCTAAATTTCAACATACCCTTGTGAATGTATTGATTTTTTTATCTAATTTGTAGGAATCATAAGTTTGATAAATGAATAAACGTATCATGCGTCACTTATTGATCCCTTTTTTTAGTGTCTTAAGACTTTTCTTGCTTAAAGCCTTTTAAAATAGTGAATTTGTTGAAATTAACATTGACAAGATATATTTAGTAAACCTTCCTATAAAAAGAATAATGAATTGACCAACAAATGCTTCTTAGTAATGCAAAAAGACTAAAAATCCAAGGAATAATTAAAAGAATTGCTCAAGATAAATCAATTACATTAGAAGAAAGGATATTTGTTGAGAAATTTGCACACCATAATTCGACAATTTCTCTTTGGCTAAAAAAAGCTAACAGCTTTAGAAGGAATGGTGCAAAAAATGATGGAGGGATTGATAACCTCTTACAATCATTTGGGATAGATGGACTAGATAAAGAAAATCATTTCAACCCAAATGAAGATGATATATCGGATTGGTTTGGCGGTGCTCCTGGTTGGCTAAGGAGAAGCTAGATTCATTAATTATTCAATTTACCCAGGCTATCTTACATAAATATATACTCATAAAAGATATAAATACCCAAAAAAGCCATGGTATAAATTTAATCGGCACTAAATATTTTTTTGAAAAGGTTTTCATATTTATTTTTCTTATAGATTATTTCTTCCTTACCGTTTTTGAAAATAGGTTTAATTGCTCTATTTATAAATTAAACAATATTCGAAACCTCAAAGATATTAAATCTCTTTAAGTAGAAAAACTTAATCAGCCTTAATCATCACAATCTAGGCAACTTTATTTTCAATGTTCCTTGCAAAATTTACTATTTTTGCCTCATCATGTTCTGAATCATTCCAATATTTTATAAGTCTTTCTAATTCATAAATCCTCTTTTTGGCATTTGCAATTTTTTCAGTAACTGTCATATAAAATTTTTATCTATCCAATTAATGCATGAAAAAAAAATATTTCAATGGAAGTAACAATTTTTAGACTATAAATATTAATTTTTGGTTAATTACTCCAAAACATTATAGCCCTCGAACAGCTGAGTAATTATACTTAAAGAAATACTAAATTTATGAAGAAATTAAATTCTTTAATTTTGAATAGTACAGTTAACTTCTTAGACTTCATATACTCTGGTAGATCTTTACAAAGATTTTGGGTTTTAGAAGTTATAGCTAGATCACCTTATTTTGCATTTCTTTCAGTTCTTCATTTTAAAGAATCCCTAGGAATTAAAAATGAGAAAACAATGATTTTAATGAAAGAACATTTTTATCAAGCTATTAACGAAACTGAGCATCTTAAAGAAATGGAGAAAAGAGGAGGAGATAGGTTCTGGATTGATAGATTTTTTGCGAGACACCTTGTGCTTGTCTATTACTGGATCATGGTTTTTTATTATTTCCTTTCTCCAGCTAATGCTTATGATGTCAACATAAAAATCGAAGAACATGCATTTGAAACTTATTCCAAATATTTAATAGACAATCCAAATGATCAAAAAATAAAAGAAATTGCTCAAGATGAATTAAATCATGTCCAAGAACTTAACGAAGCTTTGTCAATGCTTACAACAGTTTAGACTAGTGCTGAAAAATCTATTAGCAATATTGAGAGTATCGCCGAAGAAGAAATTAATCCTAGGCTAATCATTAATGAGACATAACCTTTTTTTCTAGGTAATTTATAAAAAGATATTCCAATAACTAATATCATTATTAATGAGAAAAAAATTATAATTTTTTCATTTACTAAATTGAGATGTATAACTAAATTTTTTTCTTCAAAAAATTTGAGAAATTCAGATAAAACTAATTCTTTTTCTATTTTCTTAAAATAGTCAAATGTGCTTATAAAAGCAGAACTTAATAAAGATAATGCAACCAGAGCAGTAACTGGTTTTGTTAACCTGTTAAGTGTTCTGTTGAAACTTACCAATAGAATAAAAATAAATAAAGATGTTACTAAAGGTATTAAAGGTATAAGGGTTGCTGAATTTATGAAATTTCCCAAGAAAATAATATGTATCTAACTAAAGATTTTATATTATTTCGACGCGTTATTTTATTAAATAAGATTTTTAAAAATCTTAAATGTAATTAGTACCTATTGCATTCTGTGTAAATTGATACCAAAATTAAATCATTATTGAAAAATAAAATGTTAGCCATTTCTGAAATTATCATTGCAAGTGCTATCTTCCTAGGAATTGTATATTGGGAAGTTAAATTCCTATATACCAAAACTACCGTAGCGAAATAACTTCACTCAAAACAGGAAAATTAAAAACATAGAAAATTTAAATAAAATTTAAGAATTTAAATTGACAAAAAAAGCTCTAAATATGAGAGAATAAACACAAATATTTAGACCTATTAACTATTAATGAGCGAAGCCCAAAATCCTAATACTAACTCAACACAGCAGCAGCAACAGCAACAGCAACAATCCTATTCAGACAGCAAAATTAACTCTGCTGAGAGCGAGAGACTTTATCTTGAGATGAAAGAAGCTTGGCTTTAAATTTAATTCGTGTTTGAAATAATATTTCTATAATTTTTTTTTATTTTGAAGTAATCAATACTTTTTTATTTTCTATACCCTTTAAATTTTTGTTTAACTACAAGATTAATTTGTTGAGAAAACTTAAGCAGTTAGAGAAAATTAACGGAAGGCTCGCAATGGGAGGGTTGATATATTTAGTTTTTACAAAACTAGTTTCCAACCGTGCCGACATATTAGACCAGCTTAAATCTTATTTAATTTAAGAAATGAATTAGAAGTATTTATTATCCAGGAATATTTCGTTCTATATAAGCGTCAGTTAAAGCTAAAATTAACCCCAATAATGTTGAAAATATAGCAATTTCAGTTGATTCCATTTTATTCTTGAATTACCCCTAGTTTGCTAAATAATTCAAAGTTCAGCAACAAAACCAATAACTTACTATAGTACGTATATACTATTAGTTATCCATTGTGAGCTCAGCAACTCCTGAGTTTCTTTTCGTTAGGCCTGGTGATTATGTCGCAATTAAAAAAGAAAATTGCGAATATACTAATGAAAAGAATGAAAATTATTGGGTCGGTCAAGTTATCGACTGTATTGGAGGAGCTAGAAATCCAAATTCATGGACCTTGTTTCAAGTTGCCAATATTGACAATGGAGAGATCACTATAATCAACGCCGATATTGTAAAAAAAATTTTGAAACCTTCTGGAAGTTAATCTTAATCAAACAAACTTCTTTACAGTATTACAGAAACAAAAGGGGAAATGAACGTTTTAAAGGAAATCATCCTAGTTCCAAGCAGGCAAGTCCATATACTTGATTCATAGGGCAGGGGGGTTGAATACCTTTATACATTCTGTAAGTTTTCGATATTTCCTCAAATCCCAAACTTGATAAAAGATAATTTGCATAAGGGTTCAGATTAGAGCAATCCAATAAGATTTGAGCATCTAAATCACCAACTAACTCCCTTATTAATAATTCAGCAAGTGGTGGAGTATCCGCTAAAAGTGGGCCAATTCTCCAGCCTTGCTCATTATCCTCCATTATACAAGGTCTTATCCTGCCAAATCCATGGCACATCCCATTATTATCGACAATTGCACTGACATTACCATGAGAATTTTTCAACCAGTCATTTAGAAAATGTGGTCTGGGACTAGGTTCTCTTTGATCATCATAAATTAAGACTGCTTCAGAATAAATTTTATTACCCGGGACAACTTTAAAAGAATGAAATTGATCTTTATAGAAATTTCTCAATGGCAAATCTTGAGAACCATTTAATTTCCATCGATTTGTAATGGAAGATTTTCTAAACCCCCACTTTGCGTAATCATTTAATCTATCTGGGGCAGCCTCAAGACCAATACAATCAACATTTTTCAAATATTCGAGGGCATGTTTCCATAATCTCACTCCATATCCATTATTCCGGAATTCTTTTTTAACGATAAATAAACCTATAAAACTATAAGAGGAATTATATTTTATACACGCAATAGAGCCTATAGGATTATTGTCTAGACAAGCTACCCATACCCCTTGTTTATCTGTATTTCTATAAATTGATAAATCATCCATTCCAGGAGAAAATCCTTCTAACCTTGCCCAGTTTGTGACTTCTGGTATTTCATTTATAGATATCAATCTAATTGAAAAATTTTCCCTCATAGAAATATACTAACCAAGAAAAATTTGAATTTTTAATAGCAATATTAATAAATTTGATTATTTCTCATAAATCATTCGCTTTGATTAAACTGCCTAAAAACCTTAGTTATTTACAATTTATCCTCTGATATATTTAATACTATTCAAAGGTAAAAAATGAAAATTTCTGATAAATTTCATTTAGAAGACATCTATAAATTAAAAAATACAGTTCTCACTGGTAAAACTGAAGATATAAAATGGCGGATCCATCATATCAATATAGTTTCTAAACTTTTGGATGAAAATAAAAAAGAGATAATTAAATCACTTTTTGTTGATCTCGGCAAATCTGAAATTGAAGGGCTTTCAGAAATACTTTTAGTGAAAGAAGAAATTTCACTTATAAAAAAGAAACTCAATTCTTGGATGCGACCAAAAAAGATTGATACACCTTTTTATCTTTTTCCATCATCCTCCAAAGTTATTTATGAACCTCTTGGGTGTGTCTTAATTCTTGGTCCTTATAATTATCCATTACTTTATATTTTAAAGCCATTGGTAAATATTTTCTCAGCAGGAAATACTGCAGTTATAAAACCATCAGAGAAATGTCCTGCGACCTCAAAACTTATTAAAAAGCTTACTTCCAAATATTTCCGTAAAGATGTCCTAATGACAGTAGAGGGTGATAATAAACAATCCATAAAATTAATTGAACAAAATTTTGACCACATTTTTTTTACAGGAAGTACTGAAACTGGAAAATCTATAATGAAATTAGCTTCAAAAAACTTAACTCCATTAACTCTTGAGTTAAGCGGAAAAAATCCTGTAATTGTTTTCAAGAATGCAAATTTAGAAGTGGCTGCAAAAAGAATTGTTTGGGGCAAATTTTTTAATTCTGGTCAATCCTGCATGGCTCCGAATCATATCTTTGTAGATAAAGAAATTGAAAATATTTTTATAGAAAAATTAAAAAAATACATAGAAAGTTTTTACGGAGATAATCCAATTATTTCCGAAAACCTGTCAAAATTGGAGAAAAAACAATTTACAGCAACTGTAAAAATTCTCAAACAATATGAAAAAGAAAAAAGAATTTTGTTTGGGGGGACTTTTAGTAAAAAAAAGTTGAAAATATCTCCTACAATTTTGAGAACTAAATTAAATGAAACAGATATTTTGCAGAAAGAATTATTCAGTTCACTACTTCCTGTAGTTGGAATTAATGATAAAGAATCAGCTTTAAAACAGATTATTCAAACATCAAAACCCTTAGCAATCTACTTATTCGGAGGCAATAAAAAAATCCATAATCATATTTCAAAAGTAACCAGCTCTGGAACAATTTGTATAAATGATGTGATGTTGCCAGTCCTTATTCCAAATTTACCCTTTGGAGGCGTTGGGCAAAGTGGTATTGGTAAATTTCATGGAGAAGAAGGTTTTCGAAATTTTTCAAATCAAAAATCTATTACTTTTAAAGGTTTTTTATTTGATTCAAATCTGCGGTATCCCCCCTATGAAAGAGTAAAGAAATTTTTAAAGTTTATTTTTCAGGTTTAAATTACTTAAATTGTTTTCAAAAACCTAGTGATTTTTAATTTAAAGATTATCTTTAAATAAATAGTGAGTTTTATGAAATTTGCATTTTTAGTAATCGCCATATTTATTAATTTTTTTAATCAATCATTGATAAAATCAGAAGAAAAAATATTTTCATCAAAAAACACAATTGAGAATATTGCTAGAAAAGAATCAATTACTGAAGAAAAAACTGAAATAAAAAAAATTCATATTGTAAAAAGTGGAGATACAATATCAAGTATTTCAAAATTCTATTCAATTAATAAAGATTTAATTATTAAATTGAATAACTTAAAAGATGAAAATTATATCATTGTTGGCCAAAATCTTATTATTTCTGAATCTACTGAAAATCTTACAAAACAATCAGATTTAATTAAAAATTATCATATTGTTCAAACTGGTGAAAATCTTACTGACATATCGAACAAATATAATTTAAAAGTAAAAGAACTGATAGAAATTAATAATATCAATAATGCTGATTCAATAAAAATTGGTCAAAAGCTCACAATAACAAAAAAGAACACAATTAATTCAGAAAAATATGAAACAACTGAAAATAAAAAAAATAATGATTTAATTGAGTTAGATAAAAAAATTTATGGTCCTATAATTATCCAAAGTAAAACATATAAAGATATTAAAGGTAGAAAAGTTATAAACGTTCTAAATCAAGAAAATAAAAAACTGATTATTTCAATCAATTGTGATAAAAATGAATTAGATGTAAGAATACCTGGCAGGAAATGGATGGGAAGTAAGCCTGCTAAAGAAGAATTCGAAAATAATTTAATAAATGATTTTTGTTAAAACTTTAATTAATATGTGTGAATAATTTGTCTAAGAATATTAATGATGAGTTATTCTACAAAAAGTTAAATTAATAGTAATGGCTATTTCAAGAGGAGATCTCGTAAGAGTAAAAAGACCAGAATCATATTGGTATAATGAAATCGGTAAAGTTGCTTCAGTTGATACCTCAGGCATTAAATATAACTGTGTAGTCAGATTCGATAAAGTAAATTACGCTGGTATAAGCGGAACTGATGGTGGAGCAAATACAAATAATTTCGCTGAAAGTGAATTAGAGAAAGCTTAAATAATTGCCTGAATTACCAGAAGTAGAGACAGTTCGGAGAGGTTTAGAGCAAAAACTTAATAACTTTATTATTAAAAAAGTAGAAGTCTGTAGGGATTCAACTGTTGCATTCCCAATCAACAAAGAAGAATTCATTAAAGGACTTCTGAACTCACTTATTTATAAATGGGATAGAAGAGGAAAATATTTAATAGCTCAATTAAAAGAAGTTCAAAATGAGAATGCCCAATTTCTTGTAGAAAATTCAAAAAATAACGGATTTCTTGTAGTTCATCTAAGAATGACTGGATATTTTAAATTTATTGAAAACTCAAGTCATCCGTGTAAACATACAAGAATAAGATTTTTCGATAAAAATAATAATGAGCTTAGGTATATAGACGTAAGAAGTTTTGGGCAAATGTGGTGGATTAATAAAGGTCTATCGCCTAACAAAATAATTAAAGGATTAGGTTCATTAGGACCAGAACCATTTTCTAAAGAGTTTGATGCTAATTATCTTAAGAAAGTTATTTCAAAAAGATCAAAATCTATAAAAGCTATTTTATTAGATCAAACAATAGTGGCAGGTATAGGAAATATTTATGCTGATGAAAGTTTATACTCCGCTGGTATCTCACCTTTTAGGGAAGCTCGAACAATAAAGAAAAATGAGTTAATCAAGCTCAAGGAATCAATTGTGACTGTATTAAAAAAAAGTATTGGTTCTGGGGGGACGACATTTAGCGATTTTAGGGACTTGGAAGGAGAGAATGGAAATTTTGGTTTACAGACAAATGTCTATAGAAGAACTGGAAAAGAATGTCGTAAATGTGGAAATTTAATTGAGAGACAAAAAATAACTGGAAGAAGTACTCATTGGTGTCCAAAATGCCAAAAATAAAAAAGGGCTTACTCATTAAGAGTAAACCCTTTTAAATATTTTTACCTGGCATTGAGCTATTTTCTCGAGGGGCTACCCCCTAAATATTTTCGCCGCTGATGCGTTTCACAACCGAGTTCGAGATGGATCGGAGTGGTTCCACATCGCCATGAACACCAGGATAGTGTGAACCTTGAGAACTGCATAGAAAATTATATAAATTAAAAACAATAAATTAAGTTTATTTGGTCAAGCCCTCGGTCTATTAGTACTCCTCCGCTGCACTTGTTACCAAGCTTCCACGTAGAGCCTATCAACGGGTGTTCTTCCCGTGACCTTACTGGCTTAAGCCATGGCAATACTCATCTTGAGGTGGGCTTCCCACTTAGATGCTTTCAGCGGTTATCCACTCCGCACATGGCTACCCAGCGTTTACCGTTGGCACGATAACTGGCACACCAGAGGTGCGTTCCTCCCGGTCCTCTCGTACTAGGGAGAAATCCTCTCAATATTCCTGCGCATACACCGGATATGGACCGAACTGTCTCACGACGTTCTGAACCCAGCTCGCGTACCGCTTTAATGGGCGAACAGCCCAACCCTTGGGACCGACTTCAGCCCCAGGTTGCGATGAGCCGACATCGAGGTGCCAAACCTCCCCGTCGATGTGAACTCTTGGGGGAGATCAGCCTGTTATCCCTAGAGTAACTTTTATCCGTTGAGCGACGGCCCTTCCACGCAGAACCGTCGGATCACTAAAACCGACTTTCGTCCCTGTTCGACTTGTAGGTCTCACAGTCAAGCTCCCTTCTGCTTTTGCACTCAACGACTGATTTCCAACCAGCCTGAGGGAACCTTTGTGCGCCTCCGTTACCTTTTAGGAGGCGACCGCCCCAGTCAAACTGCCCATCAGATACTGTCCGCTTCCCGGATAACGGGTAAGCGTTAGAACCCTAGCTCTAAAAGAGTGGTATCTCACCGATGACTCAATAGTACCCACAAGCACTATTTCAACGTCTCCCACCTATTCTGCGCATTCAGAGCCCGAGCACAATATCAAACTACAGTAAAGCTTCATAGGGTCTTTCTGTCCGGGTGTATGTAGTCCGCATCTTCACAGACAATTCTATTTCGCCGAGCCTCTCTCCGAGACAGCGCGCAAATCGTTACACCTTTCGTGCGGGTCGGAACTTACCCGACAAGGAATTTCGCTACCTTAGGACCGTTATAGTTACGGCCGCCGTTCACCGGGGCTTCAGTCGCCAGCTTCACTAAAAGCTAACCAGCTTCCTTAACCTTCCGGCACTGGGCAGGTGTCAGCCCCCATACATCGTCTTGCGACTTAGCGGAGACCTGTGTTTTTGGTAAACAGTCGCTTGCGCCTCTTCACTGCGACCAGCTCTCGCTGGCACCCCTTCTCCCGAAGTTACGGGGCCATTTTGCCGAGTTCCTTAGAGAGAGTTATCTCGCGCCCCTCGGTATTCTCTACCACCCCACCTGTGTCGGTTTCGGGTACTGGCATTTGTGTCTTAACGAGTATAGGGCTTTTCTTGGAAGCATGACATCACCAACTTCGCTGCCGTAGCAGCTCGTACTCACGCCTTAGCTCAAGATGTTTTCTCCATCTCTCAAAGCCTCGAACGCTTGAACCAGTAACCAACATCTGGCCTGGTTAGCCTTCTCCGTCCCCCTTCTCAAAACACATCTGGTACAGGAATATTGACCTGTTATCCATCGACTACGCCTTTCGGCCTCGCCTTAGGTCCAGACTAACCCTCCGCGGACGA
>JFMR01000039.1 GCA_000635015.1 Prochlorococcus sp. scB243_498I20 | reverse complement strand
AGACTAACCCTCCGCGGACGAGCCTGCCGGAGGAACCCTTAGGGTTTCGGGGCATGGGATTCTCACCCATGTTTTCGCTACTCAAGCCGACATTCTCACTTCTATGCTGTCCACGTCCGCTTACGCTAACGCTTCACCCTACATAGAACGCTCCCCTACCATAAATAAATTTATCCGCAGCTTCGGTATAACGCTTAGCCCCGTTCATTTTCGGCGCAGGATCGCTCGACCAGTGAGCTATTACGCACTCCTTTGAGGATGGCTGCTTCTAGGCAAACCTCCTGGTTGTCTGGGCAATCCCACCTCCTTTATCACTTAGCGTTAATTTTGGGACCTTAGCTGGCGGTCTGGGCTGTTTCCCTCTTGACTATGGAGCTTATCCCCCACAGTCTGACTGCCTAGTTACACACAGGGTATTCAGAGTTCATATCGATTTGGTACCGCTTTCGCAGCCCGCACCGAAATGGTTGCTTTACCCCCCTGCTGGAGCACTAGACGCTACGCCTCAACGTATTTCGGGGAGAACCAGCTAGCTCCTGGTTCGATTGGCATTTCACCCCTAACCACAGCTCATCCGCTGAATTTTCAACTTCAGTCGGTTCGGACCTCCACTTGGTATCACCCAAGCTTCATCCTGGCCATGGTTAGATCACCAGGGTTCGGGTCTATAAACACTGACAAACGCCCTATTAAGACTCGCTTTCGCTGTGGCTCCACCATTTCCGGTTTAACC
>JFMR01000038.1 GCA_000635015.1 Prochlorococcus sp. scB243_498I20 | reverse complement strand
CCGCCAGTGCCTATAAGTCGCCGGCTCATTCTTCAACAGGCACACGGTCACCCGATTAGTCGGGCTCCCATTGCTTGTAAGCTCACGGTTTCATGTTCTATTTCACTCCCCTCCCGGGGTTCTTTTCACCTTTCCCTCGCGGTACTGTTTCACTATCGGTCACACAGTAGTACTTAGCCTTACGAGGTGGTCCTCGCAGATTCACACGGAATTCCACGTGCTCCGTGCTACTCGGGATACAGCTAGGTCAACTTATCTTTCGATTACGGGGCTTTCACCCTCTGTGGCACGCCATTCAAACGTTTCTTCTAGACTTGTTGATCCATATTGCTGTCCCACAACCCCGATAGTCAAGACTATCGGTTTGGGCTGTTCCCCGTTCGCTCGCCGCTACTGAGGGAGTCGTTATTTACTTTCTCTTCCTCCAGCTACTAAGATGTTTCAGTTCGCTGGGTTAGCTCGCACCAACCTATATATTCAGTTGGCCGTACATGGGGTTGCCCCATTCGGAAATTCCCGGATCAAAGTGTGCTTCCAACTCCCCGAGACTTATCGCAGGTAACCACGTCCTTCATCGCCTCTGTGTGCCTAGGTATCCTCCGTGAGCCCTTTGTAGCTTGACCAATAACTTCAAAAATTGAAGCATCAGCTTAATAGAATTGTTATTAATGCATTCGCACAAATAATAAATCTGCATCATTAAAGATGCTTATTGTCTTTAAAAATAATCTATGCAGTTGTCAAGGTTCTCTGAAAACAATGAAAATTAATTCAATGAGTCCAGCATCTTAATGATTTCATTAGGAAGCTAGATTCGTTCAGAATAATGATCACAACTCAAAACATTTCCTTTCTATCGGTTATGGAAGAGGTGGTAATCAGTGGAGGTAAGCGGACTCGAACCGCTGACATCCTGCTTGCAAAGCAGGCGCTCTACCAACTGAGCTATACCCCCAACATAGAGATATGGGCCATCCTGGACTTGAACCAGGGACCTCACCCTTATCAGGGGTGCGCTCTAACCACCTGAGCTAATGGCCCAGGAAAAATAATGGGTGTGACCTAGAAAAACTTAGGAAATGAAATTCTTAACGAATTAAGAACGTGAGATACCGATCGACCTAAGGTGACAAAATAATAATATTAAACATTTTGTTGTCTCCCTGTTAGGAGGTGATCCAGCCGCACCTTCCGGTACGGCTA
>JFMR01000037.1 GCA_000635015.1 Prochlorococcus sp. scB243_498I20 | reverse complement strand
CCTTCCGGTACGGCTACCTTGTTACGACTTCACCCCAGTCATTAGCCCCACCTTCGGCGTCCTCCTCCACAAGGGTTGGAGTAACGACTTCGGGCATGGCCAACTTCCATGGTGTGACGGGCGGTGTGTACAAGGCCCGGGAACGTATTCACCGCAGTATGCTGACCTGCGATTACTAGCGATTCCTACTTCACGTAGGCGAGTTGCAGCCTACGATCTGAACTGAGCCACGGTTTATGGGATTTGCTAGCTCTCGCGAGTTTGCTGCCCTTTGTCCGTAGCATTGTAGTACGTGTGTAGCCCAGGGTGTAAGGGGCATGATGACTTGACGTCATCCACACCTTCCTCCGGTTTATCACCGGCGGTCTTTCTAGAGTGCCCAACTAAATGCTGGCAACTAAAAACGTGGGTTGCGCTCGTTGCGGGACTTAACCCAACATCTCACGACACGAGCTGACGACAGCCATGCACCACCTGTCACTGCATTCCCGAAGGCACCCTCAAATTTCTAAGAGGTTCGCAGGATGTCAAACCCTGGTAAGGTTCTTCGCGTTGCATCGAATTAAACCACATACTCCACCGCTTGTGCGGGCCCCCGTCAATTCCTTTGAGTTTCACACTTGCGTGCGTACTCCCCAGGCGGAACACTTAACGCGTTAGCTACGACACCGAAGGGGTCGATTCCCCCGACACCTAGTGTTCATCGTTTACGGCCAGGACTACAGGGGTATCTAATCCCTTTCGCTCCCCTGGCTTTCGTCCATGAGCGTCAGTAATGGCCCAGCAGAGCGCCTTCGCCACTGGTGTTCTTCCCGATATCTACGCATTTCACCGCTACACCGGGAATTCCCTCTGCCCCTACCATACTCAAGCCTTTCAGTTTCCACTGCCATGATGGAGTTAAGCTCCACGCTTTAACAGCAGACTTGAAAAGCCGCCTGCGGACGCTTTACGCCCAATAATTCCGGATAACGCTTGCCACTCCCGTATTACCGCGGCTGCTGGCACGGAATTAGCCGTGGCTTATTCCTCAAGTACCGTCATATCTTCTTCCTTGAGAAAAGAGGTTTACAGCCCAGAGGCCTTCGTCC
>JFMR01000036.1 GCA_000635015.1 Prochlorococcus sp. scB243_498I20 | reverse complement strand
TTTACAGCCCAGAGGCCTTCGTCCCTCACGCGGCGTTGCTCCGTCAGGCTTTCGCCCATTGCGGAAAATTCCCCACTGCTGCCTCCCGTAGGAGTCTGGGCCGTGTCTCAGTCCCAGTGTGGCTGATCATCCTCTCAGACCAGCTACTGATCGAAGCCTTGGTGAGCCATTACCTCACCAACTAGCTAATCAGACGCGAGCTCATCCTCAGGCGAAATTCATTTCACCAGTAGGCATATGGGGTATTAGCGGTCGTTTCCAACCGTTATCCCCCTCCTGAGGGCAGATTCTCACGCGTTACTCACCCGTCCGCCACTAACCCGAAGGTTCGTTCGACTTGCATGTGTTAAGCACGCCGCCAGCGTTCATCCTGAGCCAGGATCAAACTCTCCGTTGTGTTCAAATCCTTTTGTAGATAAATCTACTCAAATTGAATTGCTTTATCCAAATAAAAACTTCAGTTTTTGAATTTAGTTTCAGCCTCCTTAAATTTTAAGGATTACATTGAGTGCACATTAAAAATATTTTAAAGTGACTTTCCAAGATCTCAGATCCGTTTGCATCAAAGCTAAAAGTTAGCAATTGATGACATTTATATATTTCTTGACGGGACCTCACACCTTTATTGCATATACATCTAGAAATAACTAAAAAAAATTTAATTATTCTTGACGCAATAAAAGCATCAGTTCCTAAGTTTTAAATTTTCTAGGTGCAGAGTTAAACAACAAGTGTATAACTCATTTAGAAGGGTAAACCCTTCTTCTGGCTGAAAATAATGATCGAAATCAAATCTTCAAAGAATTCACTCATTTACCAAAAATTAGATTTAAAGTAACTGCTTGAATAATGCAAAAAGAATATTTCTGCCCAGAAGAAAATACTAAACCATCCGACTGTAATTGTGCAACCTTTTATACAAAAATTTTTTATTAATTTTTTATTTGATCAAAGTCTCATTAAACAACTAGGCTTAAATAAAGGGATATAAATGAAATGGCAGAAAGATTTAGTCAAAAAAATTTAAGAGTAAGACCAAGTTCTGATGAAGAGAAAATTGTAACAAATGCAAAAAAACACTTCGAAAAGACTTTGGTCGAAATATCAGGCGCGTTAGTGGGAAGCGTTGCTGCACTAGAACACCCAACAAAAAATAAAAAATTAAATTATGGAGAAATATTTTTAAGAGACAATGTTCCTGTAATGATTTACCTCATTACCCAAAAACGGTACGAAATTGTCAAAAAGTTTCTAGGTGTGTGTCTTGAATTACAAAGCTCTAATTACCAAACGCGAGGTGTATTTCCTACTAGTTTCGTTGAAGAAAATGGAGAACTCATTGGAGACTATGGTCAGAGATCAATAGGGCGGATTACTTCAGCAGATGCAAGTTTATGGTGGCCTATTTTATGTTGGTATTATGTAAATAAAAGTGGCGATTATGCCTTTGGAAAAAGTCAAAGCGTTCAAAGAGGTATTCAACTTCTACTAGATTTAGTTTTACATCCAACATTTGAGGGTACTCCAGTACTTTTTGTTCCAGATTGCGCATTTATGATTGATAGACCCATGGATGTATGGGGAGCACCTCTAGAAGTTGAAGTTTTACTTCATGGATGTTTGAAAAGTTGTATAAACCTAATGGAATTAAGTAGAGCAGATCATGTTAGTAGACTTTTAGACCAAAGACTTATTCTCACGAATCAATGGGTTAAGGATTTAGGCAGTTTTCTTTTAAAACATTATTGGGTTACCAGCAAAACAATGCAAATTTTGAGAAGAAGGCCGACTGAACAGTATGGAGATGATCAACACTTCAATGAATTTAACGTTCAACCTCAAGTGGTTCCCTCATGGCTACAGGATTGGTTAGAGAATAGAGGTGGTTACTTAATAGGAAATATTAGGACAGGAAGGCCTGACTTTCGATTTTACAGTTTAGGTAATTCTTTAGCATGTATGTTCGGAGTGCTGCCTCCGGAAGAACAAAGAGCTTTATTTAGATTAGTTTTACATAACAGACAACATTTGATGGCTCAAATGCCTATGAGAATTTGTCATCCTCATATGGATGTCGAGGAATGGCAAAATAAAACTGGATCAGATCCAAAGAATTGGCCTTGGAGTTACCATAACGGTGGCCATTGGCCAAGTTTACTTTGGTTTTTTGGTACAGCTGTCCTATTACATCAAAAACATTATGGTTCTGATGATGTGATTCTTATGGAAGAAATGAAATCTTTAATAGAGGAATCATATTGGTGCCAACTTAATCAATTACCTAAGCAAGAATGGGCAGAATATTTTGATGGCCCTACAGGTACTTGGGTTGGACAACAATCAAGGACGTATCAAACTTGGACAATTGTGGGATTTTTACTAATGAATCATTTCCTAAGAAATGAAAATAACGATCTAGATATGTTTAAAATTTAAGTTTAAAATAATCCTAAAGTAAGTGATTTATCAATTGGCAAACATGCTCCAATTCCGAGGTATATGGTTAGAAATGTTCCGAACAAGAAAACAGACATTGCTATTGGTCTTCTAAATGGGTTAGAGAATTTATTAACATTTTCAATAAAGGGTAAAATCATTAATCCGAGTGGAATTAATGTTTGAAGTGCGATACCCAAAAGTTTATTAGGAACTACCCTAAGTATTTGAAAAACTGGATATAGGTACCATTCAGGAAGTATTTCCAGAGGTGTTGCGAAGGGATTAGCTTTGTCTCCCAACATTGCAGGGTCAAGAACTGCCAATCCAACTACGCAGGCAATAGTTCCTAAGATAACTACCGGGAAGATATATAGTAAATCATTTGGCCAAGCTGGTTCACCATAATAGTTATGGCCCATACCTTTAGCTAACTTTGCTCTCAATTTTGGATCAGACAGATCTGGTTTTTTTAATGTAGACATATGGAGAACTAATAATGGTTTAAGTATAAGAGTTTATAAAGGGCCTGAAATACCCTGTTTACGAATCATTAAAAAGTGCATCAACATGAAGACTGCCAATGACCAAGGTAATACGAAAGTATGAAGACTATAAAATCTGGTTAAAGTAGATTGCCCAACACTTTCTCCACCTCTGAGAAGTTCAACCATAAAGTCGCCAATTACTGGGATTGCAGCGGGAACACCTGAAACAATCTTAACTGCCCAATAACCTACCTGATCCCAAGGTAGGGAGTACCCTGTCACTCCAAAAGCGACAGTTATGACTGCCATTACAACACCTGTAACCCAGGTTAATTCTCTTGGCCTTTTAAATCCTCCGGTAAGGTAAACCCTAAAGACATGAAGGATTAACATCAAAACCATCATTGATGCACTCCATCTATGCACAGATCTTATTAACCATCCAAAACTTACATCGGTCATTAAATAACTGACTGAACTATAAGCTTGTGTAACAGTAGGCTTATAGTAAAAAGTCATTGCAAAACCTGTTGCAAATTGAATTAAGAAGCATACTAAAGTTATGCCTCCTAAACAATAAAAAATATTTACGTGAGGGGGTACGTACTTGGAAGTTACGTCGTCAGTTATGTCTTGGATTTCAAGCCTTTCTTGAAACCAGTCATAAACAGATGAAGAATTCGCCATCCAAAAAAAAATTAGCTTTGATATAAAGAGCTTACTTAAAATTCTTATACTTGGTGTTAACACTTAACCCAATGAATTCATCTTTTAACAAACTTTTAACATTCAAAACTGTGATCACTGCCTTAATGATCATCGTTTTTTCTATCAATTTTTTGTTGATTGAAAGAGTGGATGCTCTCAGTGATAGCAGGCAATTAGTACTTGACGCTTGGACCTTGGTTAATGAGGGCTTTTATGATCCAGAAAAGTTTGATGAAATCCAATGGAAAAGAATTAGACAAAAAACGTTACAGAAACAAATTGAAACAAGTGAAGAGGCTTATTCCGCAATTGAAGACATGTTAAGACCTCTAGACGATCCCTACACAAGAGTTTTACGCCCCAAAGATTATGAGCTACTGAAATCAAGTAATTTTGGGAGTGAAATTAATGGTGTTGGGCTTCAATTAGGTGAAGATGATAACAATAAAGTTAAAGTTATTTCCACTCTTGGGGGGTCGCCAGCTGAAGAAGCTGGAATAGTAAGCGGGGACATTATCGAGACAGTGGATGGAATCTCATCAGAAAAATTAGGGCTTGCAAGCACCGCTTCTAAGTTAAGAGGTGAATCAGGGACAAAAGTTTTAGTTGAATTATCTACGGAATCAGGAGAAATTAGGGAAGTCGATTTAGAGAGGAGATCAGTAGATCTCAGACCAGTTAGAACAAAAAGATTAAGAGACGATTCTCACACAATAGGATATTTAAGGATAACTCAATTTAGCGAAAGCGTACCCAAAAAAGTTGAAGAGGCTCTTCAAGAGTTAAAAGAGAAAGAGGTTGAAGGGTTGATCTTGGATCTTAGAAATAATTCAGGGGGACTAGTAAGCTCAGGTATTGCAGTTGCAGACTCATTATTGAGTGAGAAACCCGTAGTCGAGACAAAAGATAGAAATGGAATCAAAGATGCAATTATTTCTCAAAAAGAGACATCTTTTGATGGACCAATGGTGACTTTAGTAAATAAAGGCACTGCAAGTGCCAGTGAAATACTTGGTGGTTCTTTACAGGATAATGAGAGGTCAATTCTTATGGGAGAACAAACTTATGGTAAAGGTTTAATTCAATCCCTAAAAAGTTTGGGAGAAGATAGTGGTATTGCCATAACAGTTGCTAGTTACTTAACACCAGATGGTAATAATATTCAAGGCCAAGGTATAACACCTGACAAATTACTTGATCTACCCGATGCAAGTGATTATGGAAGTACTGACGATAAATGGGTGAGGAATGCGGAATTATTTTTAGGGTCGCTTCTAGAAAAAGAAGAAATTCCAGTTCAAACAATTGAATTAAACAATGAAGAAATTAAATCTTTAAATGGCTAAAGATTGAATATAAAAAATCTTAAAAATATGAGTATTAAAAGAATTTTTCATGACCCAATTCATAAAGAAATAGTATTTGATGCAGGAAAGCCAGAAGAATTAATGATTATGGAATTAATTGATACAGTCGCTTTTCAAAGACTAAGAAGAATAAAACAACTTGGAGCGGCATCATTACTTTTTCATGGTGCAGAATCAAGTAGATTTACTCACTCAATTGGTGTTTTTTGTATAGCTAGAAAAATTTTTAAGAGATTAATTGAAAGTAAATCTTCATTTTGTGAAAATAAATTTGTTCTTTATGGAGCAGCTCTACTACATGATTTAGGTCATGGACCTTTAAGCCATACCAGCGAAACAATATTCGAGCATGATCACGAACAATGGTCTGAAAACTTAGTTACAAATTATTCTCCAATAAATTCAATCCTCGAAAAGTATGACAAGGATTTACCCAGAAAAATTAGTGAATTATTTCAATCAAAACAACTATTTTCAAAACCTTTAAAAACATTGATAAGTAGTGAAATTGATTGCGATCGTCTCGATTATCTTTTACGCGATAGTTACAACACAGGTACTAATTACGGTTTAGTTGATTTAGAGAGAATAATTTCAGCTCTTACCTTTTCACCTGATGGGAATATTGGAATCAAACCAAAAGGAGTGATCGCTATTGAGCATTTCCTTGTTCTTAGAAACTTTATGTATAAAACTATTTACAATCACAAGATAAATGAAATATCAACATGGATACTGGAAAAAATAATTTATACAATAAAACATAATTTTGAAAAGAATATTTGGTTAGATAATTCTCTATATAAATGGATTTTTTCACCTTCAAAGGTTGATTTTGATGATTTCATAAGAAATGATGATATAACTTTTTATTATCATTTGATTAGATGGAAAGATGAATCTTTTGAGCCACTTTCTACACTATGCAAAATGTTTATTGACAGAGATTTATTAAAGGCATCAGATATAAGTTTTTTAAGTAAGATAAATAGATTAAAAATCCTTGCATTTGCCACAAAATTATGTGAAAAGAATGGTTATGATTCAGAAATATTTTGTGGGATTAAAGAAAAATCTTTTAAAGGTTTTGAATCTAATAATGCGCTAAAAATATGGGACGGCGCTCATCAAAGCGCATTAGAAAATAGTTCCGCACTAATAAAAACTTTAATGAGATCTGAGGAAAGCTCCTTTATTATTTATCCAGATATGATCAAAAATGAAATTAAAAATGAAATTTCAACAATAAAAAACAATTCCTAGATTTAATTCAATGGAAATCGTTTTAAAAGATACTAAAAGTGAATATTTAGAGATTTTTTCTTTATTAGATTTAGATAATATCCATGAAACTTTCAAAAGGTTTTCTTCCATCAAGGAACCTTTAGAAGCAAAAATTTTTACCGTCAGCGAGTCAATAAGTTCTCATCAATTAGCAAAATTAAAAACCCACCTTAACAAAATTAATGTTGGTTCTTTGCGCATTTACTCAAATAATAGAAATACAGTATTAACTGGAAAGTCTTTAAAAATTGATTCAGTTTTTATTAAAGAGCAAGAGATTAAGAATAAGTTACTAGCATTCAGTTCAAAAAAGAAAGACGATATTCTTTACAAAGGAACAGTACGATCCGGTGAAAGAATATCTTCAAATGGAAACCTATGCATTATTGGAGACGTTAATCCAGGAGCAATAGTTTCCGCTAAGAAAAATATTTATGTTTGGGGCAAATTACTAGGGATCGCATTCGCAGGTAAAAGTGGAAATAAAAATTCATCTATTGCATCACTTTATCTAAACCCTTTACAGTTGAGAATTTCAGATGTGGTAGCTATAGGACCAAAGGATAAGCCCAAAAATTGTTACCCAGAAATTGCGGTGATAGATAAACAAACGATAATTATCAAACCATACATAATCGAAACTTACAATTAATCAATGATTTGAAATAAATTAATTCAAACTAGGCAAATTTAAGAATTACTTAATCTTTAAAATATTTAACTTTCTGCAAGTGGCTTTATTATTTGGAAAATCCTAAAAACCGTGGGGAAAAATACTCGCACAATATTAATTTGTTCAGGCAAAGGAGGGGTTGGTAAAACAACTTTAACCGCAAACTTAGGCATAGCACTTGCTAATAGCGGAGCAACAACTGCTGTACTAGATGCTGATTTTGGCCTAAGAAATTTAGATCTTCTTCTTGGATTAGAAAATCGTATTATTTATACGGCTCAAGATGTTCTAGACAAGAATTGTCGTCTTGACCAAGCATTGGTTAGGCATAAAAAAGAACCTAATCTTGCACTTCTACCTGCTGGGGATCCAAGGATGTTGGATTGGATGAAGCCCGAAGATATGAAAAAAATTAGTGAATTGCTGAGTGAGAAATTTGATTTTGTATTAGTAGATTGTCCTGCTGGTGTAGAAGATGGCTTTAAGAATGCTCTTGCAGCTTGTAAAGAAGCTATTGTTGTCACTAACCCGGAATTATCTGCAGTAAGGGATGCCGATAGAGTAATAGGGATTCTTAATACTTCTGATATTGAGCCTATACAGCTTGTAATCAATAGAGTTCGTCCCAATATGATGGCTAGTCAAGAGATGCTATCTATCGATGATGTCCAAGGGATACTTTCTTTGCCTTTATTAGGTATTGTTTTAGAAGATGAACAAGTAATAATAAGTACAAATAGAGGAGAGCCACTTACACTTACAGATGGTAGATCTCCTGCAAAAAAATGTTATTTGAATGTTTCTCAAAGACTTACAGGAAAGGATGTACCAATTATTGACCCAAAAAATGAAGGTAAAAGTCTAAAAGATAAATTTATGAGATTAATGCAAACAAAGGTTTTTTAAAAATGATGACACTCAGAGACCTTATAAACAAGTTACTAGGCAGAGAAGCGGCTAGTGCTAACACAGCTAGAGAAAGATTACAACTTGTACTTGCTCATGACAGAGTTGATATGAGTTCTTTAACAACTGATCTTTTGGATAAAATGAGGAAAGAAATACTTGATGTTGTGGCTAAGTATGTAGAGATTGATTTTGAAGAGGTTGCAGTAAGTTTAGAGACGGAAGACAGAATGACTGCATTAGTAGCGAATTTACCAATCAAAAGAACTATTACAGGAGAAATAAAGTTTAAAAAAACTGATAAAACTGATAAAGATAATAAAGATATCAAAAAGTAATAAATTTATAAAAAGCTAAAAAAATTCTGATAATTGACCCTCCCTAATTGTAAAATGAAGAGATAGCCGGCTTAGCTCAGCGGTAGAGCAGCGCTTTTGTAAAGCGAAGGTCATCAGTTCAAATCTGTTAGCCGGCATTTTGATTTGTTTAATTCTGTTCAATATTTTTTTGATGAAAATAAAAAGAACAAACCTATAAGAGCAATGATAGGGAAAAATCTAATTTCGAGAACATACTCTAAAAAAGACGCAAGGGGTTCAAATATCCAAAAAGTTAATAATTGAATCAATAAAACAAAAAATAATAATAAAAACATTAATACAATTCCCTAACTAATACGTCTCCCTCTCTAATCATTTTCCAATCTCCACTTTTTTCCCAAATTATAATAGTACTAGCTTTTCCACTACTTTTTACCCAGGGGATAGGGCCCAGAATTTTTAAAGAAGGGAAGTCTAGAGCAATTCCTTCAGCTGAAATTGATCCTTTAAAACCTGAAATATTTGCACTTGAAGTTAACAATGGGCCTGTTTCTCTCAAAAGAGATTGTGCCATATATGAATTTGGAATTCTCAAACCAATAGTTAGATCATTGCTAGTGAGGTTTTCAGTCTGCTTGTCTGAAGCAGGAATAACAATTGTCAGAGCTCCTGGCCAATATTTTGAAGCTATATTTTCATAATCTTCTTTAGCTGATTCGTGAACATAATCAATTAAATGTTTATGTTCTGATCCCATAAGAATTAAAGGTTTATTTCTATCTCTTTTTTTAAACTCATAAATAATATTTGAGAATTTTGGTAAGCATCCAATAGCAGGTACAGTGTCTGTTGGGAAAATTATAGGCAAACCACTTTTTAGAGTCTTTAAGGCAGTTTTGCAGTCTACTAAATTCATTTATATTATGAACCTCTAATAATTTATTTATATCTTCCCATGGTAAACCTACCAATACCTGAGAGATCTTTCACAATTTCTATTGATGTAAATTTATTTTTAATAAGTAAATGTTTTACTTTTTCACTTTGATCAAAATGATTCTCTAAAATTAGCCAACCACTCTCTTTCAAGAATAATGGTGCATTTTGTATTATTTCTCTAATGTGTTTTAAACCATCTTCGCCGCCTAATAAAGCAACTTTAGGTTCGAAATTTTTAACTTCTTTGGGTAATTTTTCATAAGTATCTCTGGGAATATATGGCGGGTTTGAAATAGCGAGGTCTAATTTTCCTTTGAAACTTTCAAGAGGTGTCCACCAATTCCCACAAGAAAATTTCAAATTTGATTGTTTAGAAGAATTTATAAAATTTTTAGTGGCTATTTCTAATGCATCTTGATCTATATCAGTTGCTACTACCTTGCTCAATGGATAAGCTGATGCCAAAGCAATACTAATTGCGCCTGATCCTGTGCCTAATTCAGCAAAAAATAATTTTTCTGATTTCTTTGGAAATATATTAAAAACAATATCAACTATAAGCTCTGTTTCTGGTCTGGGAATTAGTACTTTGTTTGTAACTTTTAATTTTAAGTCTCTCCAAAAAGTTATTCCACAGAGATGTTGTATTGGGCAACATCTTAATAAATGATCATCCCAAACAGATTCCAAAAATTCTAAATTTTTTTTTAAATGTAAGTTTCTCTTAGGATTTATACTTATCAAGTTTAGATCACTAGTCGGTATGCCACCTATACAATCAAGTAAGAGAGCAAAAGATTGTTGATCTCCTCCTTTAGAAAGTTGCTTTTTTTTCCACAATAAAAATTCCTTTACAGAAATGCAATGCATTTATTAAAGCATCAGCGTTTTGGTCCAAGTCTACCTTTACTAGAGTCAGAGTAGAAGCTTGATTTTTCTCCATCTTGAGTAGAAATAAATAAACCAATGAGGAATATTGTTGGCACCCCTACAAATAAAAGACTAGCTACGAATCCAAAGTTAGTTGTTTCCATTTAGTTGGTAGTTCTATAATTAGGTATTAAGACTATAAACATATAACTAGAGATAAAGTGGAAAAATAAACAAATTTTATAAACTGATTAACAGTCTTAAACAATTTAGCGTGGTAATTTTTTATTTTCACTAATTTTTTTTAGTTCTTCCAAATTTGAGGGAGGGGATTGTGGTTTTGTTAAGATTACTGCAGATGACTTTATCAATGTTTGGCATGCTAGTCGCCAATTTTCTGGTCTATTTTTAAGTTTTTCTTCTTCAACGGATGTAAGAGGGCTTAAAGAATTTTTGTTTCCACCTTCAACTGAAATAAAGCAAGTACTGCATTGTCCAGCGCCTCCACAATTCCCCAAAATACCTTTTAGTCCATAAAGCTGTAAATTCTCTTTCATTACGAGTTCTCTTAAATTTTCACCAGGATTACATTGAACCTCTAAGTCCTCACGAATAAATCTGATAGTTGCCATTTTTTTTGTTATTTTTCTTATTTTGGCGTTTTACTTTGAGAATTGTGACCAAAATATTAACAGTTTTTAGGTAAAAATTTCTTGTAAACTATGTTCTGCTAATGGATTTGCCCAATTTTTGCAAGAAAATAAATTTATTTACAAAAATCCCTCAAAGGCTAAAAAACCCTTACTATCGTGATGTTTAGCTGTTCATACAGCATAGTTACTAGAAATTAACCGATGGGATTGCCTTGGTATCGAGTTCACACAGTAGTTATTAATGACCCAGGTCGACTACTTGCTGTGCATCTTATGCATACTGCATTATTAGCCGGCTGGGCCGGTTCAATGGCTCTTTATGAATTAGCCATTTTTGATCCTTCTGATGCTGTTCTTAATCCAATGTGGAGACAGGGAATGTACGTTATGCCTTTCATGGCAAGACTAGGTATCACAAGTAGTTGGAATGGATGGGATATTACGGGTGCTACTGGAGTTGATCCTGGATTCTGGAGTTTCGAAGGGGTTGCGGCAGCACACATAGTATTTAGTGGCCTATTGATGTTGGCATCTATTTGGCACTGGACATATTGGGACCTAGATTTATGGGAAGACTCAAGAACTGGTGAGCCCGCTCTAGATTTACCAAGAATTTTTGGAATCCACCTTCTTTTAGCAGGACTTACATGTTTTGGTTTTGGAGCTTTTCATTGCGCAAACGTGGGGATTTGGGTTTCTGACTCCTATGGTTTAAGTGGTCATGTAGAACCTGTAGCACCTTCCTGGGGAGTTGAAGGATTTAATCCTTTTAATCCAGGAGGTATTGTAGCTAATCATATTGCAGCAGGACTTATGGGCATTATTGGAGGTATTTTTCACATTACCAATAGGCCTGGAGAAAGACTTTACAGAGCATTAAAACTTGGAAGTCTAGAAGGAGTTCTTGCTAGTGCTTTAGCCGCTGTACTATTCGTTTCTTTTGTTGTTTCCGGAACAATGTGGTACGGTTCAGCAACCACCCCAATAGAGCTTTTTGGTCCTACTAGATATCAATGGGATTCAGGCTATTTCAAAACTGAAATTAACAGAAGAGTTCAAGCTGCTATTGATGATGGTGCAACTAAATCAGAGGCATATGCATCGATTCCAGAAAAATTAGCCTTCTACGATTATGTAGGTAATAGCCCAGCTAAAGGGGGGTTATTCAGAGTTGGAGCTCTTGTTAATGGTGATGGTTTACCAACTGGTTGGCAAGGTCACATTGCTTTCCAAGATAAGGAAGGTAACGAATTAGAAGTTAGAAGAATTCCTAATTTCTTTGAAAACTTCCCTGTCATTCTTGAAGACAAAGAAGGCAATGTAAGGGCAGATATCCCATTTAGAAGAGCTGAAGCAAAGTACTCATTTGAGCAAACTGGCATTACTGCAACTATTTATGGAGGTGACCTAGATGGACAAACATTTACAGATCCTGCAGTAGTGAAAAGATTAGCAAGAAAGGCCCAACTTGGAGAAGCATTCAAGTTTGACAGAGAGACATATAAATCTGACGGTGTATTCCGAAGTTCTCCAAGAGCATGGTTTACATATGCACATTTATGTTTCGGATTGCTATTCTTATTTGGGCACTGGTGGCACGCTTCAAGAACTCTTTACAGAAATTCCTTTGCTGGTATTGATGCTGAGATTGGCGACCAAGTTGAATTTGGTTTATTCAAGAAGCTTGGAGACGAATCCACAAGAAGAATCCCTGGAAGGGTTTAAACTAAACTTTATTAACTTAATCTTATGGAAGCTTTTGCTTACGTTCTAATTCTAACTCTCGCAGTTGTAACCTTATTCTTTGCTGTCGCCTTTAGAGACCCACCTAAATTCGATAGAAAATGAACCATGAAAAAGACCTCTTTAACAAGAGGTTTTTTTTTACTTTTCATAATTAGAATATTACCCTAATATTAGGGTTGAAGTGCAATATTTCACCACATGCAGTGTCCAACCTGTCAAAACACAGATAGCAGAGTTTTGGAATCAAGATCTGCTGATAGTGGTAAAAGTGTTCGAAGAAGAAGAGAGTGCTTAAATTGCAGCTTTAGATTTACAACTTATGAAAGAGTCGAAACAATGCCAGTTTCAGTTTTAAAGAAAGACGGTGGCAGAGAATTATTTGATAAACAAAAATTATTCACTGGCATATCAAGGGCATGCGAAAAGACTAACTTCAGTAGTGAAGCAATTATTAATTTCGTAGATGGAATTGAATCACAAATCGTTCAAGACTCTAATAAAGATATTAAATCTTCACAAATCGGAGAATTAATACTTAAAAATCTTAGAAAAGAAAACGAAGTCGCCTATATAAGATACGCCTCAGTTTACAGAAAATTTAATGGGGTAAAAGATTTTATTTCAACTCTTGAATCTCTAAAGGGAAGTTCAAAAAACCAATTAGCATCAATTTCATAAAATTCAGCATCTTAAAGTGTAGAATACATAACACAAATGTATATTGCTATTGGTTTGCAGGCTAATAGCATCCCTTTCTAACTACCTTAGGTAGTCTGCGATACAACAAATGAACGAAAATTCTTCCCAAACCATTAAAGAACTTTCTGAGGATCAAGAAATTAAAAATTCGTCTGAGTTAGATAATGATTCAAACTCTCAAAATGAGGAAGATTTATCATTTGAGAAGAACGATATACCTTCAGCAGACTCTTCCTCTAGCAGAACAAATACAGATTTTGATAACGCAGGATTCACACAAGAAGAATTTGCATCACTTTTGGGCAAGTATGACTATAACTTTAAGCCTGGCGATTTAGTTAAAGGTACCGTTTTTGCTCTAGAGCCAAAAGGGGCCATGATAGATATAGGGGCAAAAACAGCTGCTTTTATGCCTGTTCAGGAGGTTTCAATAAATAGAGTTGAAGGACTTAATGATGTTTTACAACCTTCAGAAAGTAGAGAATTTTTCATAATGAGCGAAGAAAATGAAGATGGCCAATTAGCCCTCTCCATTCGAAGAATTGAATATCAAAGAGCATGGGAAAGGGTTAGACAACTTCAAAAAGAAGATGCGACTATATATTCTGAAGTGTTTGCAACAAACAGAGGGGGGGCTCTCGTCAGGGTAGAAGGCTTGAGAGGTTTTATCCCAGGCTCTCATATAAGTGCTAGAAAAATCAAAGATGACTTAGAAGGTGAATATTTACCTTTAAAATTTCTTGAAGTTGATGAAGAGAGAAATAGATTAGTACTAAGTCATAGAAGAGCTTTGGTTGAGAAGAAAATGAACCGACTTGAGGTTGGTGAAGTTGTTGTTGGTTCTGTAAAAGGTATTAAACCTTATGGAGCGTTTATTGATATTGGTGGAGTTAGTGGTCTATTACATATTTCTGAGATTAGTCATGAACATATTGAGACTCCTCATAATGTTTTAAATGTGAGTGACCAAATGAAAGTGATGATAATTGACCTTGATTCAGAAAGAGGACGAATTTCATTATCTACTAAAGCACTTGAACCTGAACCAGGAGATATGCTAACTGATCCTCAAAAAGTTTTTAGTAAAGCTGAAGAAATGGCTGCTAAATATAAACAAATGTTATTTGAACAAACTGACGAGAACGAAGAGATCTCCACAGCGTCAGCTGAAACAGTATAACTTCACTTATTTATTTTGTGCACGAATATCAGAACTTAAGCTTCATTATTCTTAAACAAGTATTTTTAATTAACAATAATTGATTTGTAACGATAATCTAATTTAGGATGTTTCCAAATTCCCAAATTATTTGTAAATGAGTGATTTCATTTTCACTTCAGAATCCGTCACAGAAGGTCATCCTGACAAAATATGTGATCAAATTAGTGACGCCGTTTTAGACGCTTTATTGACAGAAGATCCAGAAAGCAGAGTTGCATGCGAAACTGTCGTTAACACTGGTCTTTGTCTACTTACCGGAGAAATAACTTCAAAAGCAAAAGTCGATTATATAAAACTTGTTAGAAATGTAATTAAAGAAATTGGATATGAGGGCTATA
Source organism: Prochlorococcus sp. scB243_498I20 (assembly GCA_000635015.1). Taxonomy (GTDB): domain Bacteria; phylum Cyanobacteriota; class Cyanobacteriia; order PCC-6307; family Cyanobiaceae; genus Prochlorococcus_A. Next base: position 237,630 of record JFMR01000036.1, on the reverse strand, counting down.
GAGCAGGTGGTTTTGACGCAAATAGTTGTGCAGTTTTAGTGGCGCTTGACGAGCAATCACCAGATATTTCTCAAGGAGTAAACGAAGCAGATGATATTAACGATGATTTGGAAGATAATACCGGTGCTGGCGACCAAGGCATAATGTTCGGCTATGCATGCGATGAGACGCCTGAATTAATGCCCTTACCGATTAGCTTGGCTCATAGATTAGCCATTCAACTTTCTAAGGTAAGGCACGAAAAAGTGCTTAATTATCTACTCCCTGATGGTAAAACTCAAGTAAGTATTGATTATAAAAATGGAGTGCCACTTTCGATTAATACCATTTTAATTTCAACTCAACATAATCCTGAGATAGATGGTATTACAAATGAAGAAGAAATTCGTCAAAGAATAAAAGAAGATTTATGGACGCATGTTGTAATTCCTGCTACTGAAGATTTAGAAATCAAACCAAACATTCATACAACAAGATTTCTAGTAAATCCCACGGGCAAATTTGTCGTAGGTGGGCCTCAAGGTGATGCCGGACTTACTGGAAGAAAAATTATAGTAGATACTTATGGTGGTTACGCAAGACACGGAGGAGGGGCATTTTCTGGTAAAGATCCCACAAAAGTGGATAGATCAGCTGCTTATGCAGCACGTTATGTAGCTAAAAGTATAGTTAAGGCAAAATTAGCAAAAAAGGCAGAAGTACAATTAAGTTATGCAATTGGAGTTGCAAAACCGATTTCCATTCTTGTTGAAACTTTTGATACTGGCGTTATTTCACAAGCTAATTTGACTGAGCTCATTAATAAATACTTTGATTTAAGACCAGCAGCAATTATAAAAGAATTTGATCTAAGAAATCTACCCCAAAAAATGGGTGGTACATTTTTCAGAAAGACAGCATCCTATGGACATTTTGGCAGAAGAGATCTAGATCTCCCTTGGGAAAAGGTAGAAGAAAAAGCAGCCCACTTAGCGGAGGCTTCCAAAGTATTTTTATAAAAATATTTATTCTATGCCTGATAATTTTTATGGGGGATTAGATTTTGGGACTAGTGGCGCAAGAATATCTATCATAAATTTTCATAAGAAATTAATATATTCAAATTCAGTTCCTTATTTATGTAGCTTTAAAAATCCAAATTCTTGGATCAATTCTTGTGAAAAACTCTTAGGGTGTCTACCTATTGAGGTAAAAAGTAACCTTCAAAAATTGGCTATATCTGGCACATCAGGAACTTTAACAGCATCAAATTTACGAGGAGAGCCAATAGGAGAAGCAATATCATATGACCAAGCATGTAATGAACATAAGATCCTTCTTGAATCATTAACTTCTGGAGAAGATCATCTGCAAACTCCATACAGTAGTCTTGCTAAAGCATTAAAACTAATAGATAAATATGGGACAAATATACTTTTACGACATCAATCTGATTGGATCACTGGTTGGTTTTTAAAAGATTGGACTTATGGAGAAGAAGGTAATAATCTAAAACTTGGTTGGGATCTAAAAAAAGAATCATGGCCAAAAAGCTATCTCAATACTTCATGGGGGAAATGCCTGCCTCAAATAATAAAAAGTGGAAAAATTATTGGACAAGTGAATTTTGATTTGGCAGAGAGATTTAACTTGAATAAGAAATTAATATTAATTTCAGGCACTACTGACTCTAATGCAAGTGTAATAGCTGCAGGTTTAGGCAAAGAAGATGGTCTCACAGTTTTAGGAACAACTATTGTAGTTAAGAAAATTATTGATAATCCTATAAAAAAACAAGGAATTACAAACCATAGAGTAAACGGCAATTGGATATGTGGAGGAGCATCAAACGCAGGCTGTGGTATATTATCTCAGTTTTTCTCTGATTTAGAAATAAAAGAGCTCAGTCGACAAATAAATCCATCAAAAAACACTTATTTAAATCTTTTACCTCTTAATAGTCAAGGAGAAAGATTTCCTATTAATGATTCTAATTTAAAGCCGATACTTGGTCCAAGACCAGTAAGCGACTCACTTTATTTACATGCATTATTCGAGGGTCTAGCTAAGATCGAATTGAAAGGATGGGAAAAGCTAGGCGAACTAACAGGTTCACTTCCAAAAAAAATTATTACTATTGGTGGGGGTTCAAAAAACCCTCAGTGGAGAAAAATAAGAGAAAACATTATTAATATACCAATAGTTTCATGTAAAAAAACTACTTCATTTGGTACAGCCTTGTTAGCAATGAACTCAAAATAAAAGTTTTTTTAGATATTTGATGAAGATATAAAATTTTTAATTAAAAGGGTTTCACAAACTACACATCTTAATTTAAAGTATATAGGTTAGAGCCGGGATAGCTCAGTTGGTAGAGCAGGCGACTGAAAATCGCCGTGTCCCCAGTTCAAATCTGGGTCCTGGCACCTTTAAAACCCTGTCGAAGACAGGGTTTTATACTTTCAAATGATTGAAAACTTTTTATTTTTTCTTTTTTTTTTTAACTTAAAATTTTTTGTTTTCGACTCTGCAGACTTGACCAATAACGCCCAAAATAAGTTTATCTCCATTTGGATCTTGCCAATTAGCTAAATCATTGAAATTACTATTTGCTTCATCTATTGAGACATCAACATCTCTAAATGATTTCTCAAAACAATTTATATCCATTGTATAGAGAATATCCTTAGTAATTTCACTTTTTGTTTTGGGAATAAATTTACTCAATACTCTTACAGAACCATCCTCATTCCTTTTTATACTTTGCCTATCCCATAACTGCTCTCCGTATTCACTTTTAGGGACTCCAACCCATTCATGAGGCAGAGCTTCTGATTCTTTTATTGAAATACAAAAGAAAACGATAATCGAAAGGACTAAATTAATGAAATTTCGCAAAAATATTGAATTAACTTTATTCTTAGAATTAATCATGACTACTTATGGAATACAAAAATTTTTTATTAGTAGGAAATAAAAGATTAAAAATTTGTAAAAATTTTTATTGATTAGTATTTCTATTATAGATAGAATCAAATATTAAAATTAAGAATTTAATTCCAATAAATTTATTAGAAAAATAATGAATAAAATACAGAAATTTTTTTCAATAGTTTTTTTTATAGCAATATTTGTTCTATTGATTTATTTAATCCAAAATTATGGGATTGAACCTCTAAGGAACAAAATAGAAAGTATGGGGATTTGGGCTCCTTTTGGAATATTCATACTCAGAGGAGTAAGTATTATTTTACCTGCCCTTCCAAGTTCAGCTTATTCTCTGCTAGCTGGTTCGTTACTAGGATTTCAAAAAGGTTACATGACAATAATCTTTTCTGATATCGTTTTTTGCCAAGCTGCTTTCTTTATCGCAAGAAATTATGGTCGGGTTCCTGTACGTAATTTAGTAGGCCCGAAAGCAATGCAAAAGATTGAAAGTTTCAATCAAAACCAGCTAGAAGAAAATTTCTTTCTTATGACAGGTCTACTAATGACTGGCCTTTTTGATTTTCTAAGCTACGCAATTGGTATTGGAGGAACTCGCTGGAAAATATTTACTCCTGCATTATTAATAAGTCTTCTAATCAGTGACTCTATACTAGTAGCAGTAGGTGCTGGAGTTAGCCAGGGAGCAGGATTATTTCTAGGCATTGCTCTATTGGGAATGTTTGCTTTAGCAACTATTTCAGGATTGGCAAAAAATAAAATGCCTAAATAACAAAACAGTTGATAATTATGTAATCAAAGAAGAAAGATATGACATTTTCGCAAACAATAACTATATAAATAATGATTCATGCAAGAATAGTAATCGATTAATTTTTAATGTTATTAGATGACTCCATTTAGACCAACTTCATATGATCGCCCTGGAGAACAAATATCAACTACCCCTTCTGGATTAAAAGTAACTTCTGCAAAGAGATTAATGGTGGATTCAATGGTAAGAATGATACAAAAAGCAGAAAATCATTCCGTAGAAGATAAACTTGACGAAGAATCTAACAATAATTAATCAATTCATTGATAAAAGTATAGGAGAGTGGAAATCTATTAGAAGTACTCACACTTTAGCTTTTCAGGAATTTGAAAACTCAACTAGTAAAATATATATAAAACATACCAACAAAAAAAATAAAAAAGTCGTTGAAATTTTTAAAAATTATAAATTTAGCTTAAACCTAGAGAGCATAGCCATTTCTATAAACTGGCAAGCTATTAGTGATTGGGACAATGATGATATCAGTAAGGAAGATGAAACAATTCTGATTTTTTTACCCAAAGATGAAAATTCAGGAATCGTTTTAAGAAATAAAGGTTATACAGAATCCTTTATTTCATCATCAAATTATTTCGTTGATGAACAAAATAATTTAAACATTAAAACTATTTATAAATCAACAGTTTCCGAAGAAAGAATTTCCTTTTTATCTAATCACATAAGATCAAGATTTTCTACTATTAGAAATCTGGAAAATAACTCAGTAATGCAGACTTCCCATACTTCTGAAATAAGAAATTTAGCTAGTTTAAAAGATTAATTATCCTTTCAAATTGAAACTCCGTTTCAGAAATTAGATCAGGAAGGAAGCCTTTGTTTACAGGCATATTATTAACTGTTGAATTCAAATCAGAGATGGTTGCATCTCGCATTAATTGAAAAACCCTTCTTGCATTTCTTAAAGGTACCCCAAGAGCAAGATAAGTATTTTTAAGATCCTTCAAACAACTTTTTTCTAAAACTGATTCGTCATTAGAAATCAAAAGATAAGCAACAATCCTTAGGATTATTTCTCCATCTCTTAAACAAACGGACATCTTGTTAGTTGTATTTAAAGATATTTTTGAATTAAGTGAATCTTGATTTTCGCAAATCATTGCTGTTACAGCGTCAGCTACGATTGCATGTGAATTATTGGTTATTGAGGTTATTGCATCTAATCTTGTGTTTGCACTATTAATGAATTCCTTTATATTGCTTAAATCATTAAATTTCTTATCGGCTGACAATAGTTGATTATTCTTTGAAACTGACATTCCTGAAGTAAAAATTTAAAGGCCGATCTTAAGAATAATACAAAGCTAGTAAAAACAATACAATTTCAAACTTAACGCAACGCTTCTTAATTAATAACTTCATTCCAAAGTGATAGTTGAAATAATTCAAATAAAAAATTTTTTTCCGCTAATATAAAGTTACATTTTTAATAAAGTTTTGGATCAACAGGATTTAAAATTATCAAAGAAACTTATCTCTTCATACAAAAAGAGATTGGAGAAAGAAATTCTAGACAGAAGTATGAAATTAAAGATGCCTCAAAATAAATTTGAAGAAATAATTAATAACAATAATGAACTTATAAATTTAAAAAAAGCGTTAGAAGATCTAGAAACGGAATCTGAATCTCATAGTAAAGTCTGATTTTTGAAAAACCCCTCCAAAAGTGCCTCAAACCAACAATTTCCTTTTTAAGTCCCTAAACAATCAACAACTTCAAGCTGTAAAACATGTTTATGGACCACTATTAGTTGTAGCAGGTGCAGGTAGCGGAAAAACTAAGGCTCTTACTCACAGAATTGCAAACCTTATTGAGGGTAACTCTATAGATCCCTATAATGTTCTCGCTGTCACTTTCACTAACAAAGCTGCTAATGAAATGAAAGCAAGATTAGAGGTTCTTCTAGCCCAAGAATTAGCTTTTAATCAATTTGGTCAGCCTTGGACAACTCTTAATGAAATTGATCAAAATCAATTAAGAGCAAACGTTCACCAAGAGAGGCTTCAGAACCTTTGGATCGGTACCTTCCATTCCTTATTTTCAAGACTTCTGAGATACGATATTGAAAAATATACTGATCCAGAAGGCCTAAAATGGACAAGACAATTTTCAATTTATGATGAAACAGATTCTCAAACATTAGTAAAAGAAATTATCAGTCAAGATATGAATCTTGACCCAAAAAGATATGATCCCAAAAAGATTAAAAGATTAATAAGTAATGCTAAAAATCAATGCTTAACTTCTAATGATCTTTTAGAAAAAGCAGATAATAATTTTGATAAAACAGTTGCAGAAGCCTACAAGAGATATAGGATTTCGCTCTCAAAAAATAATTCTTTAGACTTTGATGATCTTCTGCTTTTGCCTGTTTTCTTATTGAGGCAAAATGATATAGTCAGAGATTACTGGCACAAAAGATTTAAACATATTTTAGTTGACGAATATCAAGATACAAATAGAACACAATATGAACTTATAAAATTAATTACAACTGGGAATACTAAACCAAAAAAATTCTTCAATTGGGAAGATCGATCAATTTTTGTAGTTGGGGATGCTGATCAAAGTATTTATAGTTTCAGAGCAGCTGACTTCAGAATTTTAATTGGTTTTCAAGAAGATTTTAAAACTTCAATTAACGATGATAAAAAATCATCTTTAATTAAATTAGAAGAAAATTATAGGTCCTCTTCTAATATCCTTGATGCTGCAAACTCACTAATTGAAAACAACTCTGAGAGAATTGACAAAGTTTTAAAGGCTACTAAAGAAAAAGGGGAACTTTTAACGTTACTCAGCTGTGATGATGAAATTTCCGAGGCAGAAGCAATTACCAATAAAATAAAATCACTGAATAACTATAATCAAAACCCAATTTGGAAAAATTTTGCAATTTTATATCGAACCAGAGCTCAGTCAAGAGTATTAGAAGAATCTCTTGTAAGGTGGCGCATTCCTTATACAATTTTTGGAGGATTGCGTTTTTATGATAGAAGGGAAATTAAAGATGCAATAGCATATTTGAAAGTTCTGGTTAATTCTTCAGATAACGTTAGTCTTTTACGAATCATAAACGTTCCTAGAAGAGGGATTGGTAAGACTACTATTCAAAAACTGAATGAACTATCCAATAGGTTAAATATCCCATTATGGGAGGTTCTTAATGATAAGCAAAGTCTTAAAGAAACAATAGGTCGATCATCACAAGGAATTAATAAATTTACTGAAGTTATGAATGATCTACTAACTTACCTAGAAAATTCAGGTCCCGCTCAACTACTACAACTTATATTGGAAAAAAGTGGTTATTTAAATGACTTGCTCTCTAGTGGGACTGAAGAATCTGAAGATAGAAGAAATAATTTACAAGAACTAATTAATGCAGCTACTCAATATGAAGAAGAAACAGAGAGGGGAGATGTAGAGGGATTTCTTTCTACAGCAGCCTTAACAACTGATAATGATACCAAGAAAAATAATCCTAACTCTGTAACTCTCATGACTCTGCATAATAGTAAAGGTTTAGAATTTCAAAATGTTTTTATCACTGGGCTAGAACAAGGTCTCTTCCCTAGCCATAGATCAATAGATACTCCCTCACTTCTTGAAGAGGAAAGAAGATTATGCTATGTAGGTATTACTAGAGCTAAAGAAAGAGTTTTCTTAAGTCATGCCAGAGAAAGAAGATTATGGGGTGGTATGCGTGAAGCAACAATTCCCTCAATATTTCTTTCGGAAATACCTGAAGAGTTAATGGATGGCGAATTACCACAAACTGGTGGTGCTTCAATTAGAAGAGATTGGCATCTTGATCGTTTAACTAGAGTTGATCGAAACAATCCAAATGAATTTGTTAACAAACCAATAAATGCAGTAAGGAAATTATATTCAGGCCCTAGTAAAGGGAAAAGCTGGATAGTTGGAGATATGCTAATTCACTCAAAGTTTGGGAAAGGTGAAATCATACATATTTTTGGGAGTGGGGAAAAAATATCTTTAGCAGTAAAATTTGGTGATAAAGGAAGTAAGATTCTAGATCCCAGATTAGCTCCAATTCGTTATGTCAGTTAAAACTCATGAACGATATCTCTGATTACATCCAAGGTGAATTAATCAAAACTCCATTTAATCTATATAACCTAATTGCTAAATACATAGAATCCAATAACAATACTAAAGTAGCTTTTGTTGGCGGTTATTTAAGAGATTTATTAATTAGTAAATTCCACAAAAAATCGTTTTCTAAACCTGTAGATATTGATCTTGTTATTGAAGGATCATCTATTTCTCTTGCCAAATTTTTAAAAAAACATATTGTAAATGTAGATTTATGTTTAATCAAAGAATTCAATTTATACGACACTGTAGAAATTAATATTAATGACTATAAAATTGATATTGCTTCTGCAAGAAAAGAAATTTATTCTGCTCCAGGCTTAAATCCCACAGTAAATAAAAGTACTATCGAGGAGGATCTTAAGAGGAGAGATTTCACTATAAATTCAATAGCCTTCGAGGTCTCGACAAGGAAAATCTATGATCTTTATGGAGGAATTTCTGATATAAAAAGTAAAACATTGAACTTACTTCACAGTAATAGTATTTCAGATGATCCAAGTAGATTAATTAGATGTGCAAAATATGCTTCAAGGTTAGATTTCAATATTTCAAATAATTCCCTCAAACAATCTCAAGAAACAGTTAGACAATGGCCATGGAAAAGTTCAGCAACTCATCAGAAAATGATATACCCTCCTGCACTAGGCATACGAATAAGGATGGAACTAGCTGAAATATGCAAACACGATAATTTGACTAATGTGATTTCGATAATTCATAAATGGGAAATTATCTCAATCTTAAATGAAAATATTAAAGTCGATAAAAGATTTTTAAGAGGACTAAATTGGATTAAGAAGTTAAAGGGAAATCATATGCTTTACTTATTAAAAAATTCAGAAGATTTAGAAAAAGCATGTCAAAGATTTTTGATAAATAATAGTGAGATAAAAATATTAGAAGATTATATAAATATCAAAAAGATATTAAATACAAACCAAAAAAAATTCAATCATTTTTCTCCATCAAGTTGGGCAGAATTTATTGAGGACAGAAACCTTAATGATGAGACAGTCAAATTATTAATTTGTGATGGAGGACCATACTGGCGAAAATTATTTAAGTGGTTATTTATTTACAAATTCATAAAATCAAAAAAAGATGGAGAAACATTAAAAAAAGAAGGATGGGACCCAGGGAAGGAGATGGGAAAGGAAATCAAAAGATTAAGATATTTGGAAATTGACAAACTAAATAGAAATTAATTACATTTTTACGACCTCTCCAACCTTGTGCCATTTATCCTTTAGAACATTTTCATATTTACGATTGCAACTAATCAACAATGGGCCACATGTTTGAGGATCTAATAGTAATGATAATCTCTCGTTAAAAGTCTCTTGATCTAATGAATTTTCGTTTAAAAAATTAATTATTCTTTTCTGCTTATTTACTTTATAAATTTTGTCAAAAATTTCTTTATTAGATTCAAAGAAAGTACTTTTAACGTCTTTTCTTATTAAATCAAATACTCCAGAATAAGCTTTAAATGCAAATAAATCTAATAAAACTTTTAGTGGCTCAAGATTATTGCTTTGCCTATATAAATTAGATGATTCAACCATTTCTTTAAGATGTCCAATAAATCCATATCCAGTAATATCAGTCGCAGCATTAACTAATGATTCTTTAAATTGATTTTGAAGAAGATAAATTTCATCAATCAAATATTGCTGACTCTTTACTAAATTATTAATTACTTCAGAAGAACTACCTAGCATATTAATATTTTGCATTTGACCGGCAAAGTAAATCCCAACGCCCAGAGGTCTAGACATCATGAGAATATCTCCAATATTCATTCCAGATTTAAGCCATGGTTTTGCTCCATTTTTTAAAATACCTTGAACTGTTAAAGAAATATCTATTCCTAATGAATAAGGTTTATTTACTAAACTTCTTGCCTCGAAAGTATGGCCTCCAAGTAATTCACCCCCATGATCCTCAACTGTTGATTTAATACCTTGAAGCGATTGAGAAAAGAGGTAACTCTGAAATTCTCTTTCAACTTTTGGTAATGAAATTAAAGCCTGGGCGGATGAAAGTTTTGCTCCGCATGCCCACAAATCTGAGCAAGCATGCAAAGTAGTAATTTTTGCATTAAGCCAAGGATCACTTACCAAAGCAGGAAATCCATCTACACTTTGCAAGATAATATCTTGACCATTTTGATATATCTCAACTGAGTCTTCAGGTGATGAGGCAAAAGAATTTAAATTAGAATTTATTAATGATTTATTCAAAACTAACTGAGGAATTTTAGCTGCACATCCTCTGCAATCATTCAATGAAATATTTTTTTCACTACTTTTCATCATTAGCCTTTTTGATCTGAACTTTTTAATAAAGTTGAGATCAATTTTATGCTTTAAAATCCAAAAAATATAAGAGGGGCCGAAAACAAAATTGCGATAAATAGCAAAAGCCTTTGGATAATGGCTTGGAAATATATTTACTATTTGCAATCCTATCTTTTGAGGAAACCACTTTTTTAATGATCTCCCTTCTATATCTTTTTTTAGATTTTGTACTAATGTATTTACAACTTTTACTGCAAAAACTCCAGATGCTGGTCTTTTTGCTGAACCTACAACTGCGCAATCTCCGACAGCAAAGATTCCAGAGAAACTTTTTATCTGTAAATTCTGATTTGTAATTATTCTGCCATAATAATCCGAATCTAATAATTTTTTTTGTGCCCATAACGGAGATGTATTTCCAGTACATAAAAGAATCTTGCCATAATCAAAATTAAGTTTTTCGACTAATTCAATATTGGAATTCCGTAAACTTTTTAGAATTGTATTATTAATTTTTCTTGAATCACATAATAGTTTTAAAGGTCTATCTCCCCATCTTTTTCGCAAAGCATATGATACTTCAATTGCAGCAAGGCCACTCCCAATAATTACAAATGGAAGTTCATTAATTGAATCAAAAATGTCCTCTTTTAGTATTGAGTCATAAGCCCTTAAAAAAGGTTTAATTGAAAAAGCATTTCGATTTTTAACTAGTGATTCAAATTCTTTTGGAATTATTGTTTGACTTCCATAATTAAGCACCAACTTCGAATAATTAATTGAAGGCCTATTACTTAAAACAATTTTCTTTAAATTGAAATCAATATCCTTTACTTCTTCTTCTATAAAAGAGACTTTTGCATTTTTTGCTAAAGATTTTATATCAATTAAACTCTCTTCTAGAGTGATTGATTTTGAAATCACCGATGGGAACATCGCTGAATAAACCAAATGAGAATCTCTAGATATAATTGAAACAGGAATTTCTGGCATTAATTTCGGAAACATTAACCATTTCTTCAATAAAGAAACATTTGAGTGTCCTCCTCCAATTAGTACCAGATGATTAAAAGTCATTTACAACACTATGAATAAAGAACATTTATTACCAATTGAAAAATCAAGATTAGGAGTGATTGGTGGAAGTGGATTTTATTCAATGGATCAAATAAAGTACTTAAGAGAACTAGAAATCAATACTCCCTATGGTAAACCTTCTGATTCAATAAAAGTATATAATCTTGGAAACCTAGAGATAGCATTTATTCCTAGACATGGCAGAACACATAGTTTAAATCCTTCTGAAATTCCTTACAAAGCTAATATTTGGGCTCTAAGATCAATTGGAGTAAGATGGATTATTGCTCCATCAGCAGTTGGTTCATTACAAGAACAGATAAGGCCACTTGATATAGTGGTTCCAGATCAATTTATAGACCGCACAAAAAATAGACCTGCAACCTTCTTTAACGAGGGAGCTGTTGCTCACGTAACTATGGGAGATCCCTTCTGCACAAATTTATCACGTATATTAAGTGAAATCGGAGAAAAAAATATTCCTGGCGGTAGACAATTACATAGAGGGGGTACCTATCTAGCAATGGAAGGCCCCGCTTTCTCAACTAGAGCAGAATCTAATTTATATAGGAGTTGGGGATGTTCAATAATTGGAATGACGAACCACACAGAAGCAAGATTAGCTAAAGAAGCTGAAATAGCTTACTCCTCCTTATCTATGGTTACTGATTATGATTGCTGGCATCAAACTCATCAAGAAGTTTCTGTCGAGATGGTTTTGGATAATCTGAGATCAAATACTGAAGTGGCTAATAAAATAATATTTGAAGTAGCTAAATTAATTGAAAAAGAAAGGCCAAAAAGTAAGTCTCACTTTTCATTAAAAGATGGATTGATAACCCAAAAAGAAAATATCCCTAGTTCCACAAAAGAGAAACTAAGGATATTTACTGATTCTTATTAAGCTTATTTGATATTGGTGATTATAAGGTCAAGGTAGGGATTTTAGCCTCCAGCTCCAACACCTTGGTATGAACCATAGAAGAATATTCCTAAAACAAAGATAACTGCTATACCACCTGCTGTAGCAACAAGCCATAGAGGAAGAGTTCCTTCAGTCCATCTTCTTTCCCATGCAACTGCTGGTCTACCGTCGGGAAGTCTATCTGGAATTCTTCCATCAGGTCCTTTTAATTTACTCATGATTTTAATTTAATTGAAAAAGTAACTGGAAAATAATATTCCCAATACAAAAACTGATAATAAGCCTAAATAAAGGCTTGTACGATTAAGTTCAACTGGAACTTTGTTAGGATTTTCGTTTACTTGCATGATAGTTAAATTTATCGGGCTACGAATTGCATAGCAGCAATAGAACCTAAAAAGAATACTGATGGAATAGCTAGAGCGTGAACTGCTAGCCAACGGACAGTAAATATAGGATAAACGCGGACTTCCGCAGCCTGCATTGGAGCTTGAGAATTAGTCATTGTTATTTTGTTCTTAAATCTAGTTGAGATTTAGCTTCATATCTTTGTGTTACGACAGGTGCTTTAGATTCAGATGATTGGAAATAACTATCTGGACGAGGAGTTCCGAAAGCATCGTAGGCTAAGCCTGTATATACAAATAAGAAGCCTGCTATAAAGATAGCTGGTAATGTTACTGCATGAATAATCCAGTATCTAATACTGGTGATTATTTCAAAGAATGGGCGTTCACCCGTTGAACCTGCGGCCATAATCACAAATGTTTACCCTATGATCTTACAGTGTAAAATCATAACTTCGCGAAGAAATTAACAGGTTGGTTACAGATAGTTGCTAAATCTTTCAAAAATTAATTTTTTTTTTACTTTTAAATCAAGTTATTAAAGATTAGCTATTCCATTTAAGGATATAACCACGTTCGCCAAGTACAAATCCTTTTTGATTATCTAAAGCCTCCTTATCAAGAAAAACTATTTTAATGTAGTTTGTTGGTAATTCAGAAGCAATAGGATCTTTATTCCAAGTTTTACCCTGATCTTTACTTACTATTAAAGTTCCATTACCTCCACCAGCCCATATATCACCATTTGGATCCCATCCCATGTCTAAATAATTGTATCCATTGAGAATTGGTATGATAGGCTTTGACCAATTTTCTAGGTCATTAGTATCTTCATTAAATCTAATTTCTGCTCCTCTAGAAAGCATCCATAAACTTCCTTCTGGATTAAAACCAATGCTTTGAACTCTTTTGCTACTGGCTCTTTGATGAGCTATCCATGAGTCACTATCCTTTTCTAAAGTAGAAAAGAAATTACCTAGACTACTTACACTCACATAATCTCCTTTATTAGTTCTTCTTAAGTCTCTTACACCACCAGAACCAGATGCATCTACAACTTTTGCATTCCATGATTCACCACTATCTGAGGTTTCATAGATAGCACCTGCAGTGGTAGCCAATTCTGCAACACCATTATCCACAGTTGTTATTAGAAATGGTTGGCCCGGTAATTTGTTACCTAGAGATAAACGTGTCCAATTCTTTCCTGCATCAAGTGTATGCATAACTAATGAAGGCTGACCTATTAACCATCCCTCTTCACCTTTAAAATCAATATCTAGGAGACGAAAGTTCTCTTCACTTGGTAAATCTAAATTTCTTTTCTCCCAAGTTTCTCCTCCGTCATTAGATTCCATAATGAGTCTATTAGAACCAACTAAAAATCCATTTTTATCATCTATAAAATCAACATCTAAAGCATTAGCCTGGTCCTCAAACTGAATAGTTTTCCAAGGGCTGCTATCACTCGTCTTTACTCCAGTAGATGAACAACTGCTCAATACAAAACAAAGAATAATAGATAAAAGAAGATTGGGAATGCTAGTAATAATTTTTTTCATTTGTATATTTTCATTTTTATATATTAATGCAAAGAGTACAAAGAAAGGAACATAGCAGCAGCAAACGCTAGTCCTCCAAAAATCAATATATTTTTTTGTCCAGGAGGTAAACTATTAAAACCAAACCCATAAACTAAATTTTCTTCAAAACCACTAGGTTTTGATTTAGGACCTATATCCTTATAAAAATTTTTACCAGCTCGACAAACGGGACAAGCGAAGATATTTCCATCCAACTCTGAGAAAGGCGTATTTTTAGGTATATTTAATTTTTTATTTCCTTCAGACGGATCATAAATATATCCACAACTTCTACATTCGAATCTATTTTGTTCTAGATTAAGATCGGGTTGTTCAACATTAACTCCTGGGGAGTTTTCGGAAAGTTTTTCTTTCTCAAGACCTTCGACTATTTTGTTTTCCTCAGAGGCTGGTTGAATGTTTTCTCTCACGGTTTATTATTGTTCTTTAAGAACTTTAAAAGATTTTGCTTAATTAAGCGACTTTTATTCAAAATTAATTTTTTAAGATGTTTTTATTAACTGGCTATGAATATTTTTTAGGATTCCTTCTAATTGCCGCAGCTGTACCAGTTTTAGCTCTAGTTACTAATCTCATCGTTGCTCCAAAAGGGAGAACAGGGGAAAGAAAACTTACCTACGAATCAGGAATGGAGCCTATAGGAGGAGCCTGGATTCAATTTAATATCCGTTATTACATGTTTGCCTTGGTTTTCGTTATATTTGATGTTGAGACAGTATTCCTTTATCCTTGGGCTGTTGCCTTCAATAGATTAGGCTTATTAGCTTTTATTGAGGCTTTGATTTTCATTGCAATACTTGTTATCGCTCTGGCATACGCATGGAGAAAAGGTGCTTTAGAATGGAGTTAAAAAATTGAATCCACAATTATCCCCAAAAGCAATTAGAGAAATCCGAGAAGGAACTTGTAATCCTCTTGGAGCACCTCAGGTTACTACAGATTTAAGCGAAAACATTATTTTGACAAGTTTAGACGATCTTCATAATTGGGCTAGGTTAAGTAGTCTATGGCCCCTCCTTTATGGAACAGCTTGTTGTTTTATAGAATTTGCTGCTTTAATTGGATCAAGATTTGATTTTGATAGATTTGGATTAGTTCCTAGAAGCTCTCCTAGACAAGCAGATTTACTAATAGTTGCAGGAACAGTAACAATGAAAATGGCTCCCGCGCTAGTAAGACTTTATGAGCAGATGCCTGAGCCAAAGTATGTGATCGCTATGGGAGCTTGCACAATCACAGGGGGAATGTTCAGTGCAGATTCTACAACTGCTGTAAGAGGCGTTGATAAATTGATACCAGTTGATTTATACCTTCCAGGATGTCCCCCAAGGCCAGAAGCAATTTTTGATGCTGTAATTAAATTAAGAAAAAAAGTTGGTAACGAATCAATTTTAGAGCGCACAAAAACAGAACAAACCCACAGATACATTACATCTGATCACGAAATGAATCTCGTTTTCTCAGAAAATACAGGTGAATATCTAAGCAAAACTTCAGCTGAGGTGATACCGTCCTCCAAAAAAGAAAAAATAACCGAATTACCTGAAAAAACTGAAATTATTAATTCTGAAGAAGATTAATGGAAAAAGACGGTATTGCCACATCCACAGATAGTTCCATAAAAAAAGAAGGGTTTATAAGCCATTCTTTGTCTAAAGATGGAATTCCAAATCAATCTTTGTCTGAAGATCACTTAGGAATTGAAAACATTTCTGTGGAACCTAGCAAATTATATGAAGCAGTATCTGCATTGAAAAATTACGGTTTCAATTATCTCCAATGTCAAGGAGGATATGATGAGGGACCAGGCAAAAATCTTGTTAGTTTCTACCATTTTATAACTGTTGATGATTTACAAAAAATCGAAAAAATTAAGGAAGTTAGATTAAAAGTTTTCTTAAAAAGAGATTCTGATTTATCAATCCCTAGTTTGTATAAAATTTTTAAAGGAAGTGATTGGCAAGAAAGAGAAACTTTTGATATGTATGGAATAAATTTTATTGATCATCCCAATCCCAAAAGACTTTTAATGCCTGAAGATTGGAGAGGTTGGCCATTGCGAAAAGATTATATTCAGCCAGATTTCTATGAACTTCAAGATGCTTATTAATTTAATTTTTTTAATTTGCGGTAAATAAACATAACTGCTCTCGCTAATCTCCTTGGATCATGTCTAAGAGTTGGAGTTATTCTCTTTGAATATAATGGTGCTTGCAAAACATAATAACCCTCAGATAATAATTTTTCTTTATTGCATTGGACAGGCTCTGCCCCTCTACTTTCGTAATAGTCTACTAATGGAGACTTTTCAAATTGAATCTGAGATAAGATTGAGTTAAAAATTCGAGCATTAACTCCAAAATTTGATAGTTGTTTTTCTATTGCTTTGATATGTTGATAGACATCAAGTCCATCTGTTTCTCCAGGCTGAGTCATCAAATTACTTATATAAATTTTAGGAGCATTACTTTGCAATAAGGCATCCACTATCTCTGGTACTAACAAATTAGGCAATAAAGAAGTGTATAGACTACCTGGGCCAAGAACAATTAAATCAGCTTCTTTTATAGCTTCAAGAGCACTCGGAAGAGCTGAAGGATTTTCTGGTAGGTAACCAATCCTTGAAATTAATTTTTTAGATTTACTGATTTTACTTTCACCAAAAATTTTTTCCCCATCTTCTAATTCGGCCCACAACATAACATCAATATTTGTTGCAGGTAAAACTTGACCTTGCACCGCCAAAACCTTACTAGAGGCTTGAACTGCTTTTTCTAAACTACCTGTAATTGTTGTTAAAGCTGACAAGAATAGATTTCCAAAACTATGACCTTCCAGACCGCTTCCCCCTGAAAATCTGTACTGAAATAATCTAGTTAAAGTAGGTTCTTCGTTTGATAAGGCTGCCAAACAATTTCTAATATCTCCTGGAGGTTGCACCCCTAATTGTTTTCTGAGAATTCCACTACTTCCACCATCATCTGATACAGTTACGATTGCTGTAATATTACTACTGTAATTTTTTAAGCCTTTCAGTAAAGTAGATAAACCTGTCCCTCCTCCAATTGCAACAATATTTGGACCTCTGTTTAATTTACTTTTAACTCTTAATGCATCAACTAAAAATGTGTTTTTTTCTGGAACAAGCGCTTTTTGAATAGAATTAATGCTTCTGTTTTGTCCAATCCCGATTAATAATAGTCCTATAACAAAAATCAATGGTCCCATTAATGAAATAGGCAAAATTCGTGTTAGACCTGTCATTACCCCAAAAAAGATTTCGATAAGCCAATAGAGCGGTCTTAAATTTGTCCAAATTACCAAGCCTAATAATGTAGTCAAAAATCCTATCGCAGATGTAAGCATCCATCTTTTTATTACTAGTCCTGGCAAAAGCCAACTCAAAATTCTTAAGATTTTGTTTAACAAGCCAAAATTTGTCTTTTTAAAGTTTTTATAGTACCTTTTCACCCTTTTTTTACGCTTATTCATTAAAAACCTCTTAAATTATTTTTCTCAAATTTAAAGACTATAATAAGGTCATTATAAATCAAATTCATACATCCTTTTTTTATTTCTAAAAATAGGCAAAATGAAAAATATAGATGTTTTTTATATAAGTTTTGAAAAAATCAAAGCACGCAGTTGAAACAAAAAACCTCTCAATAAGCTGGGGAGAAGTTAATGTGCTCAATCAAATAAATTTTGAACTTAATGATGGAGAGAAATTAGCGATTGTTGGCCCCTCAGGTTCTGGTAAATCAACTATATTAAAAATATTAGCAGGACTAATTTTACCTACCAAAGGAGAATTAAGAATATTTGGTGAGAAGCAAACATATTTGAGAATAGATCAAAATAATCCTCCTGATGTGAGACTAGTTTTTCAGAACCCGGCTTTATTAGGATCTCTAACTATTGAAGAAAATGTAGGTTTTCTCCTCAAAAGAAATAAAAATCTATCGAAAAAGTCAATTCATGAAATAGTAAGGGAGTGCTTAGCTGAAGTAGGATTATTTAATATTGAGAACAAACTTCCAAATGAATTAAGTGGAGGCATGCAAAAAAGAGTAAGTTTCGCGAGGGCTTTAATTACTGATCAAACTCTTAATGCAAAGTCAAAACCTTTATTACTTTTTGATGAACCAACTGCCGGACTTGATCCCATTGCCTCATCAAGAATTGAAGATTTAATTAATAAGACAAATCATAAAGCTAGCGGATCATCTATTGTGGTTAGCCATGTTCTTAGTACTATAGAAAGAACTTCAGATAAAGTTTTAATGCTTTATGGAGGCAAATTCAGATGGGCAGGCTCGATTGATGAATTTAAAAAGAGTACAGATCCCTATGTATTTCAATTTAGGAATGGGAAACTGGATGGTCCAATGCAACCGAAAGACATTTAGAAATTATGCGTAGAAGCTTACGAGATTCAATAGTTGGTTTTTCCTTATTAGGTGGAATTTTAATATTCACATTTTTTTCTTTTTGGCTAAGAGGAGTGAGATTATCTTCAAAAAATTGGTACCTCTTTGCTGAATTTAATAATGCAAGCGGTTTATCAAAAAAATCTCCAGTTACTTACAGAGGAATCTTAGTTGGATCGATAGAAGATATCTTGTTCACGAATGAATCAATTAAAGCAAAAATAGTTTTAAATAATCCTGAAATTATTCTTCCAAGGCCAGCATTTGCAAGAGTAGTTACAAATTCTTTCCTTGGAGGAGATGTACAAGTTGCTTTAGAAACTAGTGACAAGACAATTCCAAAAAACATTGCTAAACCTATATCCGAAAAATGCGATACCAAATTAATTATTTGTCAGGGAGACACTATCACAGGTAAACAACTATCAAGTCTCTCAAATATAACTAATAAAATAAGTCAACTTTTAAAAGACACGAATCAAGAAAACTTAATCGAAAACATCGTTAATTCAATTGACCAATTTGACAGAACACAAGAAAATCTTGATGAATTAATTTATTTATCTAAACAAGAACTACAAAGAGTTGAACCTCTTATAAAAGAAATTACAATTGCTGCAAATCATTTAAATAACATTTTGTCCACTATTGATGATAAAGAAACCCTTAATGACATTAAATTGACAATTAATGCTGCTAGGTCGATATCAACCAAAATAGATAATATGAGCGATGATTTTGAAAAATTAACACGAGATAAAGAATTAACTAAATCTATAAGAGATTTAACGATTGGACTTTCAAAATTCCTTAACGAAATTTATCCGTAAGAAATATTTAGAATTCATTGATAGCATTTAAAGCCATAGCTGCAATTGCTTTATCTGTAGCTTTTGGCAATTGAACGTATTTCCCTTGAGCAGCCTCTGCCAACTCTTTCCCAAATCCACTTGCTATAAATTTTCTCTCTGTATCAATTACTAAGAGTTTTATCCCGAGCATTGGATATTTTGCAGCGATATCTAGAACCTCCTGTTTTAAATTGACATTTTCATTATCTTTTCCCTCAACCTCACTTTGTCCTAAAGATAATCCTAATGGAACATTTCCTCTTCCATCGGTAATTCCAACAACAATAACTTGACCTATATCTCCAGTAGAAAGAGCATTTTTTGCTACTTTTGCTGATTGCGTTAGTCCATGAGCCAAAGGCGATCCACCTCCGCAAGGCATAGTTTCCAGCCTTCTTTTCGCGGCAGTTATTGATCTTGTTGGAGGCAAAAGAACTTCTGCCTGATTACCTCTAAAGGGAATTAGGGCAACTTCATCTCTATTCTCATATGCCTCCGTCAAAAGTCTGATAACTGCACCTTTAGCACTTTGCATTCTATTAAGAGCCATAGAACCACTAGCATCAACAAGAAAAATGACTAAAGCACCCGCCTTTTTTTGAAGAAGCTTGGCCCTAAAATCATTTTCTTCAATAACTATTGATTTATTAGGGTTTCTTAATCTTCTCGATTTTTGATAAGGAGCTGCAGCTCGCAAAGTCGCATCTACTGCAATTCTTTTTACTTTGCCTCTTGGAATTATAGGTTTCACATACCTTCCCCTACTATCACTGAATATCACTGATCTACTTCCACTATTTCCAGCTTTTGATTTAGCTGATGAAAAAAGCAATAAATCAGGATCAACCATACATGCCTCAGGATCCAATATGAATTCTTCAGGTATTTCTGGAGTAGATTCCTCTTCTCCATCAGAATTATCTTCTTCTTGTTCTTGGTCTTGCTCATTATCATTTTCATTAGCCTCAGGTTCAGACTCTTCATTGTTTGATTGAGGTGGAGGGGGGGGACTTTGATCCTCTGGAGGGGGGGGTTGTATATCATCATCTTCTGGAGGAATTTGCATTGCTCGTGGGAGAATAACTAACCTAACTGCAACTTTTAGATCTTCAGAATTTACATTCTCATCGCCTCGAAGAGCTGCATTAGCCTTTGCTACTTTTACTGCAAATAATTCTGACCTATGCCCTTCTACTCCTCCTCTAAGAGCTTCATTAACTAAATAGGTTATTTGCTCTTTTGTTATCTTGACATCCTTTAACCATTGCCTTGCCAAAATTAATTGAGTGGATAAATTATCAGATTCTTCAGACCATCTTTCTGAAAATTTAATATTATTTTCTGCGTGCGATAAAACGGATTTTGTAATCTCAACTCTTTGAGCATTATCAATAGATTGATCTGCGGAAAGTACGATGGCAAAACGATCTAAAACATGATCTCTTAAAGCACCTTCTTCAGGATTATAAGTTGCTATTAAAAGTGACTTACAAGGATGAGAAAGGCTTAAACCATCTCTTTCAATATTATTTTTCTCTCTTCCTGTGGCTTCAAGAATTAAATTTACAATGCCATCATCCAATAAATTTATATCGTCTACATAAAGAACACCTCTATGAGCCTCTGCTAAAATTCCAGGTTGAAAAACTTGTTCCCCCGTACTTAATGATGAAGCGACATCAATTGATCCAACAAGCCTATCTTCAGTTATGCCAATGGGAACTTGAATAAATGGAGCCTCTCTTACTTTTTTCGGAATTTCTTCAATTTGACTCAAATAATCACTTCCAATTACCTCCTCCAACAATTTGTTAGTACTAATATCCCATTCCTCTGGTTTATCTGGATCTAGGTTCCTACCAATAGGTCTTAATGAAGTATTACTATCTCCCGTATTAAGTTTCTCCAGTATTGATTCATTATCTAATACCTCTATAGGAGGGAGTAAAGTATGCAAACCCCTAGCTAATACTGATTTACCAGTACCTCTCCCGCCAGCGATAATCACTCCTCCTAAACTGGGATCAACTGCTGCCAAAAGTAAAGATAACTTCAATAAACTATGACCTGTTATTGCCGCCAAAGGGAAAGCCCTAAAAGAATCCTTTGACTTCATTAAATCTTTTATTTCTCCTTTTTCTTGTAACTCGGGGTTCAAAATCACTTTAAAAATGCCTGATATAGAATTTATCCAACAACTTTGTTTTTTGTAGTGGAATTATCAAATCTTAATATCAAAAATGGACTATGTATATCCCTCGGAGCAAATATTGATAGTAAATTCGGAAGCCCCCTTGAGTCACTATTAATGTGTAAACCAAAAATAGAAGAAATAATAAATGAATGGGGAGATAATTTAAACAAACAAAAAGAAGAGAAAAGAAAATTTCATGCAAACTTTTTTTGGTCTTCAATTTATGAAACATTACCTCATGGAGTTGAAAATGAGCAGCCAAATTATTTAAATACTCTTTTGCTCATAAAAAGTAATTCTTTTCCAAAACCATCAAATAAAAAGGCGAAATTACTTTTAAAGGAACTAAAAAAATTAGAGAAATTTTTCGGAAGAGAAAAGACGCCAAAGGGTAAGAAATGGCTATCAAGATGTCTCGATTTAGATATTCTTTGGTGGGAAGATTTTCATACCGTTGACGAGGAATTAACATTACCTCACCCAAGATTCATGAATCGGAATTTCGTTATTACGCCACTATCTGAAATCTTAAGTAGAACCCAAAAAATAAAAAAGTTTGATGAACCAAAATGGTCTATTAAATGATTTACAAAACAAAAAAATAACTGTTAGGCTATTTTTATTTAAAAATTATGGGCAACAAAAACCTTATTAAAAAATCAATTTTTAAAGAAAAAATATCTGAGTTAAAGTCAAAAAAATTTAGTTTTGAAATTAATAGAATTGAGCTTCCAAATGGACATGAAGATATATATGGACATATTAAGCATCCGGGCGCAGCATTAGCCGTGCCTATCACAAAAGATAATAAAGTTATAATTCTTAGGCAATATAGATTTGCTGTTTCAAGATATTTATTAGAATTTCCAGCAGGTACATTAGAAATAGGTGAAACACCTATAAATTCAATTAAAAGAGAGATACAAGAAGAGACTGGATTCAGTGCAAAAAAATGGGACGAACTAGGCACTCTTGTCCCTGCTCCTGGTTATGCAGATGAAGAAATTTTTTTATTTTTAGCGCGTGATTTGAGCAAACTCAATTCCGAGGTTAAAGGAGATTTAGATGAAGATATAGAAGTATTAATTTTAGATCCAGACGAACTAGATAATCTTATTTCTAGTGGGGATGAAATTCTTGACGCAAAAACCGTGACAGCTTGGTTTAGGACTAAACAATTTTTAAATAAATTATGAATAAACCTAGAATACTTTTTTGGCATAGAAAGGATTTAAGAATATTTGATAATCAAGCTTTAATCAAAGCATTTTCATTATCAAATGCTATTACTTCAACTTATATATTTGATAAAAATTACTCACACGATTTCAATGCAAGTTCAAGAGCTTGGTTTCTAGGAAATTCACTTCAAGAATTAGGAAATAATTGGAAAAAAATGGGTAGTAGATTAGTTATGGAAGAAGGAGATCCTTTATTAATAATTCCTCAATTAGCAAAGAAAATAGATGCTAAATTTGTTTTTTGGAATAGATCAATTGAACCTTATGAGATTAATCGCGATTTACAAATAAAAAAAACTTTAAAAGAACAAAATATTCAAGTTATTGAAACTTGGGATCACTTATTAGTAGAACCATTAAAAATATTTTCAGGGAATAATAATCCTTATTCAGTTTATGGACCTTTTTATAAAAACCTTAAATCAAAAATGAATTTATTAGGTTCATATAAACAAGATAAAGTTGGTTTCCAGTTTAAAGATATAGAAAATAAACTCAAAGATAAGACAATAAATTCATCTGATTCAGTTCTAGAGAAATTTATAAAAAATATCAATTTCCCTGGTTCGAATATTTGTCCATGCAGACCTGGAGAGAATGCTGCAGAAACATTATTAAAAAACTTCATTAAAGAAAAAAAAATATATTCTTATAATTCTGCACGAGATTTTCCTTCCCATAATGGGACATCTTTTTTAAGTGCATCTCTCAGATTCGGCACCATCAGCATTAGAAAAGTTTGGAACGCCACATTAAATTTAAATTCAGATTTTGCAAATCAAGCAAATTACCTATCAATTGAAACTTGGCAAAAAGAACTTGTTTGGCGTGAATTTTATCAACATTGCCTATTCCATTTTCCAGAGCTAGAGAAGGGTCCATATAGAAAAAAATGGGATCACTTTCCATGGCAAAACAATAATAAATGGTTTCAGCATTGGAGCAACGGAGAGACTGGAGTACCTATAGTTGATGCTGCGATGCGTCAACTAAATAGTACTGGCTGGATGCATAACAGATGTAGGATGATAGTCGCTTCATTTTTGGTCAAAGATCTTATATGCAATTGGCAAATGGGCGAGAGAAAATTTATGGAGACTTTGGTTGATGGAGACTTAGCTGCAAATAATGGAGGATGGCAGTGGAGCGCCAGTAGCGGTATGGATCCAAAACCACTTAGAATTTTTAATCCATATACCCAAGCAAAAAAATTTGATCCTATTTGCGAATATATAAAATATTGGATTCCTGAATTATCTAAAGTGTCCAATTCAGAATTATTAAATGGGGAGATATCTAATCTAGAAAAAAATAATTATTTAAGCCCTATTGTCAATCACAACATACAACAAAGATTATTTAAATCACTTTATGCTGAAATTTGAATTTCCTCTATACAATTTTTTAAAACTTTATTTAAATTTTCTGCTACATAAAATTGCTCTTCATAAGAAATTTCAGGGAACATTGGAAGACTAAGAACTTCTGTACAAATTCTCTCTGTATTAATGAGTTTTGATCTAGAGTAATTTTTATTTTTGTAAGCTATTTGTGCGTGTATTGGAATTGGATAATAAATAATTGAATTAATACCTTTTTCAAAAAGTTGTTGTTTTACCAAATTCCTTAAGGAATAGTATTTTTTGCAATCAGTATCAAATAGATTTGAAAAATCTTCATTTAAAAAATATTTATCGTTTCTTAATTTGATGACAAACTGATTCCAAGAATGGGAAATTGCATCTGAGCTAATTTTTGGAAAACTAATAAACGGATTTTTTTCTAATAAATCAAGGTAATTATTAGCAATTTTTTGGCGATTATTAATCCACTTAGAAATATATTTAATTTTAATGTTTAATATGGCAGCTTGAATGGTATCAAGTCTGCTGTTATATCCAATTTGGGTATGATGATATCTTATTGGGCTACCATGAACAGCCAGTTCTCTAATTTTTTTTGCAATCTTCTGATCTGAAGTTGTTACTGCTCCACCATCTCCAGCAGCTCCTAAATTTTTAGTAGGGAAAAAGCTAAAACAGCCTATATCACCGATGCTGCCAACTTTGGAATTTTCCCACATTGTGCATGTTGCCTGAGCACAATCTTCTATTACTTTTAAGCTATATTTCTTGGCCAAAGATTTTATTAAGGTCATATTTACTGCATTACCAAATAGATGAACTGGCATAATTGCCTTTGTATTAGAATTTATTTCTTGTTCTATTAGTTCAGTATTAATGAGATAAGTTTCTGGATCTATATCTACCAAAACAGGATTTGCACCAACTGCACTAATAGCCTCTGCAGTTGCAAAAAAGCTAAAAGATGAGGTAATAACTTCATCACCCACACCAATATCTAATGCGCGCAAAGCTAATACTAAAGCATCAGTTCCACTATTACATCCAACAGTATTTTCAACACCAATCAAATTTGAAAAACTCTCCTCAAATTTGGCAATTTCTTGTCCTCCAATATACTGGCCCCCTTTTAAGACTTTAGAAACCTCACTCTCAATTTCTGAGCCAATTTCGTGGTACTGCCTATTTAAAGTAAATGGAGGTATCTGCATAGTAAATATATTAACCCTAAACCATATTTCTATGGGTAAAAAAAATTTTTAATTCATTTAAACCAACTTGGTTCTTTACCTGGAGTCCATTTTATATTGCAACCTAAAGAAGGCATCTGATTTGAAGGATTAGAATTATCTTGATTCAAATCTTTTACAGCAGAGCGCAAATCTTTTCCAGATAGAGGGATATTATTACCTGGTCTACTATCGTCTAATTGGCCATGATAATACAATAAAAAATCACCATCTCCTTTATTTGAAAAAAGATAAAAATCTGGGGTGCAAGCCGCTTTTAATTTCTTAGCAAAATTCTGATTTTCATCATATAGATAAGGAAAACTCCATCCCTGTGTTTGTGCTTGTAATCTCAAATTTTTTGGTGAATCTGAAGGATGAGTGACTATATCATTACTAGAAATTGCAACTGTTTGAACTGTATTTTCAATTTCTTTACTTAAGGTGAAAATTTGATTCTCAATATATTTAACAAATGGGCAATGGGCACAAATAAACATTAAAAGTAAATGCCGGTTATCTAGATTATGAGAATTAAAATATTCATTTTTTGAGGAATTAGCATTTAACATTTCGAAATTCGGTAATTGAAAACCTAATTCCAAAACCATAGAATTTGTTCTTACCATGTTCAAGTTAAAAATTCTTTTATATTTGAAAATTATTGTATATTTTGCAGTAATCCGTAAAGATAGGTACTTTTATATAGGAGAATAATAGAAATAATAAACAAAATGCTTCTAAATCTAACTGGCAAAAAAATTCTTGTTACGGGAATTGCCAACAATCGTTCAATAGCATGGGGTATCGCTCAACAACTTTCAAAAGCTGGCGCAGAACTTGGCATCACGTATTTGCCTGATGATAAGGGAAGATTCGAGTCTAAAGTTAGAGAACTAACTCAACCTTTAAAACCATCGTTATTTTTGCCTCTTGATGTTCAAAATCCAGCTCAAATTGAAGAAATTTTTAAAAATATAAAAGAAAATTGGGGGCAAATTGACGGATTAGTTCACTGCCTAGCCTTTGCAGGACGCGATGAATTGATTGGAGATTATAGTGCTACCACTTCAGAGGGTTTTGATAGGGCTCTTAATATAAGTGCGTATTCGTTAGCACCTTTATGTAAAGCAGCAAAACCACTTTTTAGTGATGGTGCTGGAGTTGTCTCATTAACTTATTTAGGTTCAGAAAGGGCGATTCCTAACTATAACGTGATGGGAGTTGCTAAAGCAGCTTTAGAAGCTTCAGTAAGATATCTTTCTGCAGAACTTGGTCCCGAAAAACAAGTCAGAGTTAACGCAATAAGTGCTGGGCCTATAAGAACACTTGCGAGTTCTGCAATAGGTGGCATTTTAGATATGATTCACAATGTTGAAGAAAAGGCTCCTTTACGCAGAACAGTCACTCAAACAGAAGTAGGTAATACAGCTGCTTTTTTATTAAGTGATCTCTCTAGCGGCATTTCAGGCCAAACAATTTATGTTGATGCGGGTTACTGCATTAATGGAATGTAAACTAAGTTTTTTACATAAAAATGTCATCTCTAAGGCAATCTGAAATAAAAAGAAAAACGAATGAAACAGATATTTCTGTATTTATAAACTTAGATGGAAATGGAATTTCTGAGATTGATACCGGGATACCATTCTTAGATCATATGCTTCATCAAATATCCAGTCATGGTTTGTTCGATTTAAAAATAAAAGCAATTGGAGATACCCATATTGATGATCATCATACAAATGAAGATGTTGGCATCGCATTAGGCAAAGCATTTTCAAAAGCCTTGGGAGAAAGAAAAGGAATAAGCAGATTTGGACATTTCTTTGCCCCATTAGATGAAGCATTAGTTCAAGTCACTTTAGACTGCTCTGGTAGACCGCATCTATCTTATGATCTTCAATTAAAAGCCCCTAGAATAGGAAATTATGATACTGAACTAGTAAAAGAGTTTTTTATTGCCTTTGTAAATAACAGCGGTATTACTCTGCATATCAATCAAATACGAGGAAGTAATTCACATCACATAGTTGAGGCGTGCTTTAAAGCTTTTTCAAGAGCAATTAGAATGGCTACCGAAGTAGATCCAAGAAGATCTGATACAATTCCATCCAGTAAAGGAATGTTAGAAAAACAATAAAATAGGAATTTTTTCGAATCAGCCACAATTCAGTTGATTTTTGGCGAAGATAGATATAGTGATTATTTTTTTGTGACTAATTTACAAGATAAAAAAATTGATAAATATAAAATTTTTAATAAAGAGGATTGGTCAAGTGCTTATCAAAATGTAAAAAAGGAGCTAACTAAAGAGCCTCTAACCATTCGCAAAGGTAATAATATTAAAAATTTAAATGGAACATTATTAAGAAATGGACCAGGAATATTAGAGAGAGGTGGACAATGGGTTCACCATCCATTTGATGGTGATGGAATGATAACATCTATAAAATTCGAAAATGGTCAGCCATTCTTAACAAATAGATTTGTTAAAACTAAAGGCTATTTGGAAGAAGAGAAAATAAATAAATTTATTTATAGAGGTGTTTTTGGAACACAAAAAAATGGAGGAATCTTAAATAATGCATTAGATCTAAAATTCAAGAATATCGCTAATACACATGTCATTAAATTAGGAGATGAAATTCTCGCATTATGGGAAGCAGCAGGGCCACATGCAATGGATCCTGATAGTCTTGACACTATTGGTTTAACAACATTAAAAGGGGTACTCAAGCCTAACGAAGCATTCAGTGCTCATCCCAAAACAGACCTAAACTCAAATACATCTTCAGAACTTTTAGTCACTTTTGGAGTACAAACTGGGCCAAAAAGTACCATTAGATTAATGGAATTTGATAATTCTGGTACAAATTCTGGAGAGCTCATTTTTGACAGAAAAGATACCTTAAATGGCTTTGCATTCCTTCATGATTTCGCAATTACAACCAATTGGGCAATATTTTTACAGAATGCTATTGATTTCAACCCTCTTCCATTTGTAATGGGTCAAAGAGGAGCAGCACAATGCCTAAAGTCAAACCCAAATAAAAAGGCAAAGTTTTTTATCATCCCCAGAGAAAGTGGATTATTTAGAGGACAGCCAGCTTTAACAATAGATGCTCCAGAAGGATTCGTTTTTCATCATGTAAATGCATTTGAAAAAGATTCCAAAATCGTATTAGATAGTATTTTTTATAATGATTTCCCATCAGTTGGTCCAGATGAGAATTTTAGGGATATTGACTTTGATAAATATCCAGAAGGAAAACTGAAAAGATCAATTATCGATCTAAAGACAAAAACTTGTGAACTTGAGACCTTCAGTGAACAATGTTGTGAATTTGCTGTTGTTAATCCTAAAAATTTAGGATTAAAAGCAACTTTTAGTTGGATGGCAAGCACATCTCAAAAGCTTGGGAACGCTCCACTTCAAGCAATAAAAAAAATAGATTTAACCTCTAAGGAAGAGATTTCTTGGTCAGCAGGTCCAAGCGGATTTGTTAGTGAACCAATTATGGTTCCATCAGAAAAGTCTTCAAAAGAAGATGAGGGATTTTTATTTATACTTCTATGGAACGGAGAAAGAAGAGGAAGCGATTTAGTGATATTAGACGCAAAAGACTTAAAAGAATTAGCTGTTTATGAATTACCCATTTCAATTCCACATGGCCTTCATGGATCTTGGGTTAATTGAATTTAAGAAAAAATTTCAATTAAATCTGGAATAATTTTCTTTAATGCTTTACCCCTATGACTACAAGAGTCTTTAATATCATTATTCATTTCTGCGAAAGTTAATCTGGTAGAACTCTCCTCAAAAATTGGGTCATACCCAAAACCACTTCCTCCTCTTGGGTTTAAAATAATATTGCCATGACATTTGGCCTCAGATTCAATAATCACTTCACCATTTGGGGAACAAACACAAATATTAGCAATAAAGAAAGCACTTCTATTTTGAACTCCATCAAGTTCTCTTAAAACTCGTTCAATTCTCTTCTGATCATTTTCTGCATATCTAGATGAGTAAATGCCAGGCTTACCGCCTAGTGCATCAATACAAATTCCTGAATCATCTGCTATTGAAAAATTATTCGTTTTTCTCGAAACTTCACTCGCTTTTTTTATTGCATTATCTCTAAATGTGAGTCCATCCTCTTCAACTTCTAATGATTCTGGCTGGAGTAATAATTTACAATTAACTCCAGCAAGCAATTTCTTATATTCTTCAATTTTACCTTTATTCTTACTCGCTAAATATAAATTTTTCATCCTTATTTTCTTGCTAAATTTATAAATTCTTGACCCCACTCTAATACCTCAATTAGATAAGATTCTTTTGGTGCTTCACAATATAATCTTAAAAGAGGTTCCGTTCCTGAAAACCTAAAAAGAAGCCAAAAATTTTTATCAATTCTCAACTTTATTCCATCGATATTTGAGATACTTTTTAACTTGTGATTATTAATATTCTCAGGAATATTTTCTATGATAAATTCTTTTACGTTATTTTTTTCTGATTGATTTGGAAATTTAATATCAATTCTTTTATAAAAACTTGGCCCAAAATCTTCTTGAATTTCATCTAAGGTTTCATATAAATATTGAGATTTTTCAGCAATTCCATTTAATAAAATCATTGCTGCATATAAAGCATCTCTTTCAGGCATAAAGTCACCAAAACCAACTCCCCCAGATTCCTCTCCTCCAATAAATATTTTTTCTTTAATCATTTTTTCAGCAATATATTTAAAGCCAACTGGAAGTTCAAAAACATCTCTATTTTGACTCTCTGATATATTTTTAATAATATCTGAACCACTAACAGTCTTTAAAACTGGATAAGAATTTTTTTTAATTTCGCCCAAATAGCTAATAAAGTATGGGAGTAAATCTTGAGTACTAGAGTATCTTCCTTTTTCATCAATTGCCGCAATTCTATCACCATCACCATCAAATATAATTCCTAAAGTTTTCACTTCATTTGTTGAATTTTTGATTAGTGTTTTTTTTAGATCATCTGCATAATTCAAAAGAGGTTCAGGAGGTTTTCCTCCAAAAAAAGGATCAGCATCTTTCCTAATTTCTGAAATAACTTCTAAACCATTAGAAGCAAAAATCTCAGCCATACAATTTGCAGCTGAACCATGCATAGAATCTACAAAAATTCTCAATTTCATTTTTTTCAATCTCTTGGAAATATAGTCAATATCAAAAAGGGATTTAATTCTATCTAAATGAAATTTCTTAATATCTACCAATTGATTAACACCATCTATTTTTTCTATTGAATTTCCAAGCATTAATCTTTTTTCAACCTCACTTGTAAAAGATTCGTCAACAGAACATCCATTAAAGCTCTTTATCTTCAGACCTAGCCAATTATATGGATTATGACTTGCTGTAATTACTAACGCTCCAAGACAACCGACTTCTTTGGCATAGAAACTACAAGAGGGTGTTGTAACAAAACTATCAGATAAGATTGGTTCGAAACCACATCCTCTTACAAAAGGCACTATTTGCTTGGCGAATTCACAAGCCATAAATCTACGATCATATCCAACAATAATTTTCTTTGAATTAACTTCTTTATAGTATTGATAATGCAACTCCTGGGATGCAGCGACTACAACTCTAGAAAGATTAGATAAATTAAAATCAAATCCAATAATTCCTCTCCACCCATCAGTTCCAAATTTTATCTTATCTAATTTATCAGTTTTCAAATTTAAAATTTCCTTGATTTCTTTTAATTATCTATACTAATTTATATGAGTAAATTTTAAAACCGCCCTTTAAAAATAATTTGAATTCTCTTCATTTAAAAAGTTTTACTAGATGCAAAAGAAAAGCATGGCTAGATTTTAAGGGTAAAAAATCTTATGAAGTTTGGTCTCCCCATAAAGCTATAGATAAAATTAATCAGTTTCAAATTTTCTCTGAATTTTGTAATAGTGAAATATATACAGGATTAAAAGCTTGTGAGAAAGGTTATCAAGGGGTAATTGGACTAAAAATCAAAAGGAATCTTTTCCAAAATATTAACGCAGAGATACGTCCACAATTACTTGTAAAGACTAAAGGTAAAAGTAAATGGGGACAATATAAATATTTACCTGCTGTTTATAAGTTAGGCCACAAGACCACTAAAGAACATTTATTCGACTTAGCTTTTAGTTCTATGCTGTTGGAATCATTTCAAGAATCTAAAATTGAGAAAGGATTAGTAATTTCAAGTTTTAATAAAAAAGTTAATGTTGAAGAAATTTATTTAAATAAAAAATTAAGAAAAAAAGTTTTGAATGTTTTATTAAGTTTGAATGAATGCTTGGAGGGATTCATTCCAGAAATAACTCAAGATAGAAAAAAATGTACTATTTGTTCATGGCAAAAATTTTGTGACAAAGAAGCTAAAGAAAATGGATATCTAACAGATATAGATGGAATAGGATCCAAAACGGCATCGTTACTCATAACAAATGGAATATCTGATACCCAAACATTAGCTTCGTATAGCGAAAAACAACTTGGAGAGAAATTATCTAAATTCAAAGATCAAAAGTATGAAAAAGCATCCTTATTTGTAAAGCAAGCACAAGCGTATATTTCTGGGGAACCATATCGCATTTGCAATAAAAATGATGATAACAATTTACTTGAAAAAA
This sequence comes from Prochlorococcus sp. scB243_498I20, assembly GCA_000635015.1. Lineage (GTDB taxonomy): Bacteria > Cyanobacteriota > Cyanobacteriia > PCC-6307 > Cyanobiaceae > Prochlorococcus_A. The sequence goes on along the minus strand of JFMR01000036.1, from coordinate 205,514 downwards.
CATATTCGGGATTTTATATATTTGATATTGAGTCAAGTCCAGATGATAAACATGACTTTTTATATGGTTTTTTAAAAATAAATAATTTGTTAGCAAAAAAAGAAGATCTTATTTATCAACCAATTTTTAATCTCAAAAACAATAAAAGAGAATCTTACAGAAAAATTATTGAAATACTTTTTTCACAAAAGGAATGGCCAGTTTTACATTACGGAGAAACTGAAAAGATAGCAATAATTAATATTGCTAAAGAGCTAAATTTTAGTTTTGAAGAAATTGATTCACTTGCCTCAAGATTTATAGACTTACATACCTTAATACGAAAGTCTTGGATATTACCACTAAAAAACTATGGCTTAAAAGCTATTTCTAATTGGCTTGGATTTGAATGGATGCAGAAAAATGTAAGTGGATCGAAAGCCCTTTATTGGTGGATTCAATATCAAATATCACAAAACGAAATATTTTTAAAAAAAATTATCCAATATAACAAAGATGATTGTTTTGCTACTCTAAAAATTGCAGAATATTTAATAAAAAATCAATTAAAGAAAAATTGATCCTACAGATTTATTAATAATAATTTTTCCAAAAATTTCTGAAAAAAAATAACTGCCTTCCTCTAAATATTTTCTTTTTATCATTGCTAAACCTTTTATTTGAGAATCTGATTTGCAAAAACTAGTGATTTTGCCTACAGAAATATCCTTGGAAGAATTTATATATATATTTTTATCTTCAACATCTAAATTCAAATTAGATTCAAATGATTTCCAAATTCTTATTTCCTGTTTTAAAGAAGAAACATTTTTTATTTTTGACATTGTTTCTTGTCCTAAATAACAACCTTTATTAAAATCTATAAGATCTTGTAATCCAAGCTCAAGAGGATTATTTTTTCCATTTATTTCCATTCCCAATGAGGGTATTGCCTGATTAACCTTCCAAAGTTTTAAATCATTGGGATTTAGTAAATTTAGTTTATTTTTATATATTTCAAATGCTTTATCTTCTGTTTTGAAGAAAATAGGCTGGTAAGTTCTCCATGAACTAGATTCACTAATTTCCTGAATTCTATTTATCAAGGAAGGTTCACTTAGAAGTACATCGTCCGCTGGAAAAATAATTTGATTAAAGTAATCAATTATTTCATTTGTGTTACCTGCCAAGATAATTACTTTTAAGCTTCTTTCTAAAAAAATAATTTCAATTAATGACCTTAGAACTCCATTTGGAGTTAACCAACAAGTTTTGATAACTTTATTTTCTGAATTAAGAATATTACCAGTTGTTATTCCATTCAAAAATTTTCTAGCATCTTTTCCAGTAATTGAAAAACAATCAAAATTTTCAAGCCAAAACTTTTTTTTTATATCTTGCATTTTGAAATAATTATAAAAAGTCTTTTATTGTAAAAAGGCTCTTTAATTTAACATTTTCATCTTCAAGGGCTTCTAATCCCCCTTCTTGCCTATCAACTATAGACAAAACTTCCTCAACAACATAATTATTTTCTCGTAATTTCTTTATAGCTTTTATTACTGAACCAGCAGTTGTAACCACATCCTCTAAGACAGTAACCAAAGTTCCTTCTTCTAATATTGGGCCCTCTATTCCAGCTTTGGTACCGTATTTTTTGATTTCTTTCCTAATTATTAAACCATCAAGATTTAGTCCATTCAAAGCTGCTTTTACAATTAATCCACTTACTATAGGGTCTGCACCTAATGTCAATCCTGCTACAGCTTTTGACCTTGAGTCCTTTAAATCTAAAAATAATTCACTTATTAAGTTTAAGCCTTCGCCATTTAATGACACTGGTTTACAGTTAAAGTAATGACTGCTTTTTTTTCCTGAAGATAAAGTGAAGTTTCCTTTCTTGTAAGAATTTTCAATTAACTGTTTTAACAATTTTGCTTTATTTAAATTATACTTATCCGAAAATTTGCCCATTAGTAAAAGTTTAATTTATATTTAAAGATTAGAATAAAAAAAAGAAATCTCACAAAAACTTCCTAATGAGGTGTTTTTTGAAATATTATTTTTATATTGTATATTGAAATTCAATGTAATTAAAATTACATAAACTCCCCTGGGGGTGTAGCAATCTGGTGAATGCACCAAACTCATAATTTGGCTAAGGCGAGTTCGATCCTCGCCACCCCCATTATTCATTTGTCATTGAATGAAAATAACTCTACTTTTATTTCTTTTATTTTTACCAGCCTTTTTCGCAGCGAGTGAACTCTCTTTTTTATTAATAAGGCCAAGTAAAGTTTTAAGGTTAATAGAAGAAAAAAAGAAGGGAGCATTTTCAATTTTAAAAATTCAAAAACGCTTTAGATCTTCATTAATTGCTTCTCAATTTGGAGTAACAATTTCATTAATTGCAATTGGATGGCTCAGCAATAACCTGGCTAATGATTATTGGAAAAGAAATATTTTATCAAATAGATTCTATGATCTTCTTTTATTTTTATTCGTTGTTTTAGTTGTAACTCTTGTTTCCGGACTAATTCCAAAAGCTTTAGTAATTAACAATCCCGAATCTGCTGCATTAAAGTTAACTACAATATTTGATGCCGTAAGAAAAGCCATGAATCCTATTGTGAAAACAATAGAATTCTTTGCTAGCGCCTGTTTAGGCTTGTTCCATTTAAATAACAAATGGGATTCTTTAAACTCAGGTTTATCTGCTGGAGAATTAGAAACTCTCATAGAAACAGATAATGTAACAGGTTTAAAACCAGATGAGAAGAATATTCTTGAAGGAGTTTTTGCTTTAAAAGATACACAGGTTAAAGAAGTGATGATTCCAAGATCTGAAATGGTAACTTTGCCAAAAAATATAACCTTTTCAGAACTTATGAAACAAGTCGATAAAACTCGACATGCTCGCTTCTTTGTGATTGGTGAGTCTTTAGATGATGTTTTGGGTGTATTAGATTTGCGTTATCTAGCTAAGCCAATATCAAAAGGTGAAATGGAAGCCGATACATTATTAGAGCCATTCCTTTTACCAGTAACAAAAATAATAGAAACATGTTCACTAGCAGAAATATTTCCAATAGTAAGAGACTACAATCCGTTCTTACTAGTAGTTGATGAACACGGTGGGACAGAGGGACTCATAACTGCAGCTGATCTAAATGGCGAAATAGTTGGAGAGGAAATGCTCAATAATAGAATTTATTCAGATATGAGAATGTTAGATAATTTCTCTAAAAAATGGTCAATAGCGGGAAAATCAGAAATTATAGATATCAATAAAAAGTTAGGATGTTCTATTCCAGAAGGAGCAGATTATCATACCCTTGCTGGATTTCTGCTAGAAAAATTTCAAATGGTTCCAAAAATTGGCGATGTTTTAGATTTTAGTAACATTAAGTTTGAAGTTATTTCTATGTCAGGTCCAAAAATTGATCGTGTTAAAATTATTCTTTCCAAAAGCTAAATGTGGCTTCCTATAGAGGATAATGATGATAATTAATATATGGATTTGAAATTATGCAGCCAACCTCATCACCAGTAAAGGTTGGAGTCATAGGTATAGGGAATATGGGTTGGCATCATGCTCGAGTTCTAAGTTTGCTCAAAGATGCAAATCTCATTGGAGTTGCAGATCCAAATGAAGAGAGAGGTAAATTAGCTATTGAGCAATTCCAATGTGAATGGTTCAAAGACTATAAAGACTTAATTCCAAAAGTTGATGCTATCTGTATCGCTGTCCCAACACTACTTCATCAAAAAGTAGGACTAGATTGTCTTAAGGGAGGTACCAATGTTCTCATTGAAAAACCAATTGCAGCTAATGAGTTAGAAGCAAAATCTTTAGTAGAGGCTGCTAATGCAAGTAACTGTCTATTACAAGTTGGGCATATTGAAAGATTTAATCCTGCTTTTAGAGAATTAAATAAAATAGTAAATAATGAAGAAATTGTGGTTTTGGAAGCAAGGAGGCACAGTCCTCATGCAGATAGAGCAAATGATGTATCTGTAGTAATGGATTTAATGATACATGACATTGATCTAATTTTAGAACTCGTCAACTCTAAAATACAAAAATTAGCGGCAGTTGGAGGCAGAAACAGTAAAGGATTAATAGATTATGTCAATGCTACTTTGGTTTTTAAAAATAATGTTATTGCAAGCTTGACTGCCAGTAAAATGAGTCACAAAAAAATTAGGAGTTTAAGTGCTCACTGCCAAAACGGACTAGTAGAAACTGATTTCTTAAATCACTCTCTTCAAATCCATAGAAAGTCTCATGAATCATACACTGCAGAACATGGAGAATTAGTTTATAGAAATGACGGATATGTTGAAGAAGTTAGCACAACCTCCATTGAACCTCTTTATGCAGAATTGGAGCATTTTCTTAAGTGCGTTCAGGGCAAAGAAATTCCTGAGGTGGATGGTGAGCAAGCCTCAAGAGCATTAAAAATTGCTGATTTTATAGAGAGTGCAGTAGAAAATTCTGGAGATGCGATTTTACTTGAAAATCCAGTCTAATACTAACAATCTAAACTAAAATAATTTTATTTAAATCCAACAGCAGCTTGCCAAACAAAAACTAATAAAAAGAAAAATAAAGGAATAAGTGGAAGAACATCAACAGTTGGAGCAAAGGCCTTATAAGCCTCGGGCAATTCAGCGAATGTATTAAATAGAATGAGCACCTTTTTGATAATTTAATTAATTATGATAAGACGTTACCACGTATGGTGAGCAATAGAGGATGTTTTCCAAGGAGCGAAATCATTTGTAAAACAATTATCTCTAATTGCATTAGAAATTGCATTTGTAAATCTTATTAGGTGAGCAATATTATGCAAACTTATAAGTGTTAGACCTAATATTTCGTCATTTCTAATTAGATGATGCAAATAAGCTCGAGAATAGGATTTACAGGTTTCGCATTTACAAGTTTTGTCAATCGGAGAAAAGTCATTTTTAAATCGAGCATTTCGCAAATTTAATCTTTCATCATTAAAAAATGCAGTCCCATGTCTTCCTAATCTTGTAGGCAAAACACAGTCAAATATATCGAATCCATTAGCAACAGCTAAAGAAATTTCTTTTAAAGAGCCAATTCCCATTAAATATCTTGGTTTATTTATTGGTAAGAATTTCGGGACGTAATTAATAACACTATGTATTTCTTCTACTGCCTCACCAACACTTACACCTCCGACTGCTATTCCAGGCAGATCAAAAGAACTTGTATATTTTGCGCTATATTCTCTCAATCTAGGATACTTTCCACCTTGAACTATGCCAAATAATGCTTGATTGGATTTCTGATGAGTCTCAACACATTTTTGCAACCATGAATGAGTTCTTTGTAAAGATTCCTCGATATCATTTTCGTTAGCTGTATGCGGAGGACAATGATCAAAAGCCATCGCAACATCGGATCCAAGATCCATTTGAATCTGTATTACTTTTTCAGGTGATAAAAATACAAGACTGCCATCCCTTGGATTTTTAAATTCCACTCCTTTATCAGAAATATTATTTAATTTGGCCAAACTAAAAACTTGATACCCTCCTGAATCAGTAAGAATAGGCTTAGACCAATTCATGAACTTATGTATTCCTCCAGATTCCTTAACTAATTTTTCTCCAGGTTGTAAATGAAGATGAAAGGTATTTGAGAGAATCATTTCTGATCCTGTAGAGGTTAACTGCTCAGATGAAATTCCTTTAACCGTTGCCAATGTACCCACAGGCATAAATTTTGGTGTGTTTACCTGACCATTTGGTGTATGAAATATACCAGTTCTTGCCGCTGTTTTACTGCAATTTGACTTAATTTCAAATTCAAACACGATGATTTATAAAATTTTTTGATACTTTTTCATTAATCTACCCTATTATTTAATATTGAATCTATTTTTATCTCATCAAAAAATATTTAATAAAAAATTTGGCAGGATCTTGGATTTTCTATACCACATTTCCAAAGATACCTTTAATTAGTCCCGAATTTAAAAATATTGCACAATTTGCCCCACCTTTAGGATTTTTGATTGGAACAATACAGAGTTATATCTTTCTTTTTTTTAGAACAAACTCTTGGTCAATTTATGCATCTGCATTAATTTGTTTAGCTTCAGGATATTTAATTACTGGTGGTCTGCACATTGATGGTTTAATGGATACTTTCGATGGTATTTTTGCCGGTAAAAAGAAACGTTTAAAAGCCATGAAAGACAGTAAAGTTGGGTCCTTTGGCGTTCAAGCTTTAGTTTTTATAACTTTAATTCAAATTGCTTGCATACTGAAAATTCAAAACCTAATAATTTTTGTTTTACCTATATGCTTATTTTGGGGAAGATTTTCAAATTTATTTTTTATAGAAAAGTTTAAATATTTGAGTTACAAGAAAAAATCTATTAGTCACAAAAAGTTTTGGAATGGATTTAAAAAAGAATCTTTGATCTCCATTTTTTTTCTTTTAATTTTCATTCCATACCAATTAGTTTCAATTACATCCCAAACATTATTAATTAAATTTTTAATTCTTATTTTGATTGGTATTTTTCTAAGCTACTGTATCCCAAACATACTGGGTAATAAAATTGGAGGCTTCAATGGAGATGCCTGCGGTGCAAGTGTTGTACTAGTTGAAACTCTAATGTTGTTTATGCATGCAATTCTTTTATAGGTAGTTCTAAATAGAAAATATTTTTCTTCTTGAGATTTTTTAATTTCTCAGTATTTTTAATTGAGTCATTTTCTAGCAATGTCAATTCCCCTCCAATTTGTTTTGCTAATTTTCTCGCCAAAAAAAGTCCCACACCAGTGCCGTCCTTTTTCTTAGCAGCAGATCCTCTAAAACCTTTTTCAAAAATTTTTTCTTTTTCATTTTTGGTTATTTTTTTACCATTATCAAATATACAAATTCCATTATTCGTAATTGCGAGTCCAATTTCAGAATCTTTTTGGGCATATTTAAACGCATTTTCTAATAAATTGGCCACAATTTCGGCAATTACAGCATACTTTGCCTTTAATGGCGATATAGTCCAATCTGGCCAAAGAGAAGGTTCAGTCCAATCTCTATTCTCTAGGTTCGCATTAGCTTTACCCCTTTCTAATATTGGCCTCAATAAACTCTGAACAGTTATTAACTTTTTATTATCTAAATTTGGCGGTAATAATAATCTTTCCTCTCCAATTTCTAAAGGCAGTTGTATAGGTGAATTTAATTGCGCAAAAGAGTCCATATATTGATTAATTTGTTTTTGCTCTATTATCATCCGTTCGACTATTTCAATAGAGTCATTATCTGAACCAAGTCTTTTTATAAGTAATTTTGCATATGTCCTAATAGCAGCCAATGGATTCCTTAATTGATGGATAATGACATTCACCTGATTTTTTAAATAATTGATTTCTTTATGTTTATTTTGAAGTTCTAATTCAATAGAGACGCATTTAGCTAAAGATATAGAAAGGGCTTTTAATCTAGAATCAAGAGATGCTGGCCAATTCCCCCCTTTTAAATCAGTTTCTACTCTAAGGACACCAAGTAGAATATCGTTTTCTTGAAGCGGGTACCATCTTCTATTAGGCGATGAAACTTTCAGTGAAGGATCATCTTCTATTGATGTTAGTAGCCTATCAATTTGTGGCCATTGACCAATCATTTCAAAAGATGCTTTAGTTCCTTGCTTAGCTGATGCAAGATAAATAACTAAATTAGTCACGCCCATTGAGCACCCAAAACTCTCAAGCTGTTTATTAATTAATTCTTCAAATTTTTTTGTTAAATTCATAATTAATAAAATTTTTGAGAAATTTTCTAAAAACTTGAAAAGGGGCTTGTAAAATATGAAAAAAGTATTAAGATATATAAAGAGGTTTGACTTTAGCCAGCCTTAAATATGAATATTCAATCATATTTTAAGCTACATCAGGGGTTGATGGGTCCTCTATGTAATTGAAGTGAATTTAAAATCACATATATAAGATTAGTAAAAATAAATAAGACTAATCTCATAAATAATTTCAGGAGCACCAATCAATGTCAAAAAAAAGAAAAAGAATCAGCAGAAGAAGATTGGCTGGCCAAAGAGTTATGGCACATGTGCCTATTTATCATATCGAAACTGGCAAACATAAACCAGTTACAGCAGCAAGAAGATTCATAGCTGAAAATGGTCTCTCTGCACCTTCAGTGTTCAATGTCAGAAGAAATGAACATACCACGGATAGGTTTTTTTGGGGTGAAAAAGGCTTATTTAGTGCCCAATATGCTGAAGAAAATCATTTTCTATTTCCATCACTAAAAGTTGTAGTTGAAGCAATTGGTGAAGAAAAAATATTTGAGGGTCTAGAACTTACTGCAGATGATTGGGAAGAGATTGAAGAATACGAATATGCTTTTGTTTAAAAAATATTACTTATTTTTGAACTTATAAAACTGGTTAAATTTGAATCAATTTGATGATATCCATCGAATTCTAATAATTCACAATATTTAGAAGACTTACTCTTTACCTTTTCATAAATAGTCCTAGAAGCATCTATTGGGACGACGTCATCAAATAAGCCATGACTAATAATCAATGGTGAGCATTTTTCTCCTGGAGCCCAATTGGGGTGAGGATAACCACTACATGCAACAATTAATCCAAAATCTAATTTTAATCCTGCATCAATTGCCATTGCGGCCCCCTGAGAAAACCCCAGCAAAATTGTTTTTCTTAGTGGAATCTGACCAGTATCAAATTTTTTTAATGTCACTAAAAGTTTATTAACTTCAACCTCAGCTCCCTTCCAATCATGTGGGTATAAGCCATACCACTGTCTTCCCTGGCCACTTGGATGCGATCCAGGAGCCCTCAAAGAAATGACCTCAAAATCAAGATTTATTTTTTCAGTCATCTCCTTTCCAAATGTTAAAAGGTCATCAGAATCAGCTCCCCAACCATGCATCAAAATAATTCTATGAGTTGCAGTTTGAGAGCTAATCGAGACAAATTCATGATTGATGGCATATTTCATGTTTATATTCTTAAGTAAGTAAACTTTCCCGTAATGTCACCATTAGCTTTAGTAAGTGTCTCTGATAAAAAAAATATAATCCCATTTTGTAAGGAATTGGTAGAGAAATTTAATTATAAAATCCTATCAAGTGGAGGAACTGCCAAACATCTTATAGAAGCAAAAATTCCAGTTATTAAAGTAGCAGATTTTACTAATTCTCCTGAAATTCTTGGAGGGAGAGTGAAAACTTTACATCCAAAAATACACGGGGGGATATTAGCTAAAAGAAATGACCAGCAACATAAAAGAGATATAGAAGCTAACAATCTTGAGTTAATTGACTTAGTAGTTGTCAATTTATATCCTTTTAAAAAAACTGTAGATCAGGGAGCTAAATGGGAAGATGTTATTGAAAATATCGATATCGGAGGGCCATCAATGATTCGTTCTGCAGCTAAAAATCATAAAGATGTTTCCGTTTTAGTGGACCCTAGTCAGTACCAAGATTTTCTTGAAGAGAGAAAAAAGGGTGAATTAAAAGACTCATATAAAGCAAAATTAGCCCTTGAAGCTTTTCAACATACAGCAGACTATGATACAGCAATATCTAATTGGATAAGAAAAGAAAGAGGTTTACAATCCTCCAAATATATTGAATCTTATCCACTAATCAAAATCCTAAGATATGGGGAGAATCCACATCAAAAAGCTTTTTGGTATGGTTTAAGTAACACAGGATGGAACTCAGCAGAACAATTACAAGGAAAAGACTTAAGTTATAATAATCTATTGGATCTAGAGTCGGCACTTTCAACAGTTTTAGAATTTGGCTACACAGAAAAAGATGAACTTAAAACCGATATGTTTGCTTCTATTATTCTTAAACACAATAATCCTTGTGGTGCTTCTGTAAGTAATTCAGCTTCTCAAGCATTTTTGAATGCTTTGGAATGCGATTCTGTTAGTGCATTTGGAGGAATAGTTGCTTTTAATTCAAATGTTAATAGTGAGACTGCAATGCACCTCAAAGATATTTTCTTAGAGTGTGTCGTCGCTCCATCTTTTGATGAGGAAGCTTTAGAAATTTTAAAAGTTAAAAAGAATTTAAGAATTTTAAAGTTTTCCAAAGATCAACTTCCAAAAAAGAATCAAACCTCCACTAAATCAATAATGGGAGGATTACTAGTTCAAGATAATGATGATGGTGAAGAAAAAACTGAAAATTGGATTTCAGTAACTAATGAAAATCCAAGTAATCAAATGAACTTAGATCTAAATTTTGCATGGAAAATATGTAAACACGTGAAATCTAATGCCATTGTTATTGCAAAAGACCAAAAAACTATTGGTATTGGAGCTGGACAAATGAATAGAGTTGGAGCAGCAAAAATTGCATTAAAAGCCGCTGGAAAACTATGTTCAGACGCTGTCTTAGCCAGCGATGGTTTTTTCCCATTTGCAGATACTGTAGAACTTGCAAATGAATACGGTATAAAAGCTATTATTCAACCTGGCGGAAGTCTAAGAGACCAAGAAAGTATTGATATGTGTAATTCTAAGGGTATATCAATGGTATTTACGCAAAAAAGGCATTTTTTGCATTAAGTTATGTTGACTTTGGATAATATGTGATCTTGTTGGTTTTTCTGAATAAAGAGAGTCTGCCTGGACCTGCACATAGAAAGTAGAGAGAAATTGCCCCATATATAAAAGACAATTCAAAAGCGTAATTATGACTTTCAACAACTGCTAGAGGAAAACCTTCCAGTCCAGTATCAAGAAGATGAAAATAAACAGCGAATGCCATTGTAGAGAATAGACCAAGAGAAGAGAGTCTCGCAAAAATTCCCACAGCTAATCCAACTGGGCAAACTAATTGAGTAATTGCTGCTCCAAAAGTCCAAATAACAGGGTCACCTGGCAAAAATGGGAAGTACTTGCCAACGACAAACTCAGCAAAACCCTGTGGATCCTGAAGTTTCTCTAGGCCATGATGAATCATCAAAGCACAAAAACCTATCCTTAACACAAAAATCGATAGTTCTCCAAGGATATTCACTTCAGATCCTGAAGATGAATTAGCAACTACAACTTCAACTTTTTGGGGCGCTTTAGTTCTATTCATACTTGCTGTTTGAACCTGATTAGTTTGTGCTTTGTCTTCCATACTTCATAAATTTTTTAATATTCTAGTTAATAAAGTAGATCTTTTGGAATTATCTGACTAATAAATTAAAAAAACTAAGCATAATTTTAAGTGAAATATCAAATTCAGGAAGCAATATCAATTAACTTTTCAATAACATCTGCGACAACCTTATCAGGAGTGGATGCACCTGAGGTGATTCCAACATTAATTTTTCCACTAGGCAGAAAATTATTTTTAAGTTCTAAATCTGATCCAAGTGGTTTATGAAATATTGAGTTTTCTTTGACGGATATCCTCTCTGGCGTGTCAATGTGAAAAGAAGAAATATTTTTAGTAATTGCTATTTCTTGTAAATGAGTAGTATTTGAAGAATTGAAGCCTCCAATAACTACTAGTATGTCAAGATCTTCATCAACCAAAGAGAACATTGCATCTTGTCTTTCTTCAGTTGCATCACAAATGGTATTAAAAGCTAAAAAATGGCTATTTAAGTTTTCTGGGCCAAATTTTTTTAACATAGTCCTTTCGAAAACCTTCCCAATTTCTTCAGTCTCGCTCTTCAGCATAGTTGTCTGATTTGCAACTCCGACTCTATCTAAATCTTTATCAGGATCAAATCCATTAGAACAAGCTTTAGCAAATTTGTTCATAAACTCATTTCTATTTCCTCTCCCCAGAATATATTCAGATACGTAGTTTGCTTCTTCTAGATCGAGCAAAACTAAATATTTACCTGCGAATGAACTTGTAGCGAGAGTCTCTTCATGCTTAAATTTTCCATGAATAATAGATGTGAAAACATGTTTTTTATGTTTTTCAACTGTATGCCAAACCTTAGAAACCCATGGACAAGTTGTATCAATGATATGACAACCTTTCTCATGCAAGAGTTTCATTTCTTGAACAGTAGCTCCGAAAGCAGGAAGAATAACAACATCCCCATTAGAAACTAAAGAAAAATCTTTTATTCCATTTTTAGCTGAAATGAACTTTACATTCATTTTTCTCAAATGATCATTAACCGAAGGATTATGAATTATTTCATTTGTTATCCAAATATTCTCATTTGGGTAATGTCTTCTAGTTTCATAAGCCATTGCTACAGCTCTTTCAACTCCCCAACAGAAACCGAAAGCTTTAGCTAATTTAATATTTAGTCTGCCTTTAGTGTAAGTAAAACCATTATCCCTAATAGAACTTATCAAATCACTTTGGTAAGCTTCTTCTAACGCTTGAGCTCTTTTTGTTGGAGAATCGAAACCCCTCCTATTGTATCTATCAGAATGATGAAGAGATCTTCTAAAAGCTTGAGTATCCATCTTCTTATATTACAACGTTTTAAATAATTTTTCGAAAAAAAAAAAAACCTGACATAAGTCAGGTTTCTTAAATCAATTTTTAGTTAGATTATTTAGCAGATGCAAAGTCTGGATATGCCTCCATTCCATGCTCTCCTATATCTAAGCCTTGAGTCTCTTCCTCTTCAGAAACTCGGATTCCACCGAATAATCCTCCAATTACAGACCAGGCAATCCAGCAAGTAACCAGCGTCCAGATAGCATAAGCTGCGGCACCAAGAGCTTGAACTAGAAGAAGGGTAATACCTCCACCATTGAACAATCCCATACCTGCTCCATCACCTTGTACAGCTGTACCCCAAAGACCGATAACTACAGTACCCCATACACCACAAACTCCGTGAACAGAGAATGCACCTACAGGATCGTCGATCTCAGCGGCATCAAGTGCTGCAACAGAAAATACAACTATAATTCCCCCTACTAGTCCTGCAAACCAGGCTCCAGCAAGAGTCATATCACCACAACCAGCAGTGATACTAACCAAACCAGCAAGGATTCCGTTAATTATCATTGTAAGATCAGGCTTACCAGAAGTTAATGTTGAAACAATAGTTGCACCAATAGCTCCAGCTGCTGCTGCCAAAGTAGTTGTTACAGCAACATATGGAACCCATTGATCCATAGCAAGTTGAGAACCGGGGTTAAATCCATACCAACCTATCCATAGGACTAGTGCACCTAGAGTAGCTATAGCCATATTGTGTCCTGGCATAGCTTGTGGTTTCCCATCAGAGTATTTGCCAATTCTTGGTCCAAGAAGCATAGCTCCTACAAGACCCGCCCATGCACCAACTGAGTGAACAATTGAAGAACCAGCGAAGTCCACAAAACCTAAAGAATCAAGCCAACCACCATTCCATTTCCAGCTACCAGCAATTGGATATATAAATGCAGTTAATACAACAGCAAAAACAACAAATTCTCCAAATTTAACTCTTTCAGCAACAAGACCGGAAACGATAGTTGCTGCAGTTCCTGCGAATGCAGACTGGAACAAGAAATCAACAGTTGGGACTAATCCAGCATCAGTAACCATATCAGCGGTTACTGTTGGATCAAAGAATAAGCCTCCAAAATAAAGCCATCCGTCAGCAACACTTCCTCCGTACATTAATGAATAGCCGATAAACCAATAAGAAGTAACAGCTAGAGCAAATACAAAGAGGTTTTTAGCAAGGATGTTTACTGCGTTCTTAGAACGACACATACCTGCCTCAACCATAGCGAAACCAGCGTTCATGAAGATCACCAAAATAGTAGCGATCAAAAGCCATAAATTGTTAGCAAGAAAAGCTGCATTCAACTCAGGTAAATCAGCTGCATGAGCTGAAAGATTAAAAATACCTAAACCAAACAAAGCTAAAGGAACAGTTGCAAGCCACAACATAGAGCGGTTTGAACTAAATCCTCGAATACTCCTCAAAAGGAGCATAGGTCCATTAACAAGACTTGCATCTTGTAATTTGGACCTAGAGCGCCTTTGAGGCGTTTGCAAAGCAGTGGTCATAAAAAAAAATTAGATCTGCAAAAAAACAGTTTGTGCTGTTTCCTTTCAAATTTAAATTTATTCAAAAAACTTATTAGTGTCTAGTAGTCGTTGTTACTATTTTTATAGTTGCATCTTAAAACTATATCTGTTAAATTTAAAAAATTTTTTTTTTTCAAATTTCAAATTATCAAGATTTTATTTTTTTCAAAGGTTTAATTCCTTCCCATGATACGTGGTCTTTATGAAATTCGAAGGAACATGGGATAGTTATCATTCCTGCACTTAAAGATTCTCTAAAAAGATTGCCGTATAAGGGATCTGCATCATCTCCAGGAGCAAAAAAACAAGCATCTTTTCTCGTAATACAAAGTACTAAAACACTTTTATTTTCAGGAATTAATTCCTTTAATTCAATGAGGTGTTTTTGGCCTCTTTTCGTTACTGTATCTGGGAATAGAGCTACATTTTCTTTAATCCAAGTCGTATTTTTAACCTCTATGTAAATGTTACGTTTATCAGGATTTGAAGATTTTGGGGTTAAAAAAAAGTCAATTCTGCTTTTTTTATCTTTTCCATAAGGAACTTCAGATTTGATTGTCTCTATTTCACCTAATGTTTCTATTAGCAGATTTTTCTCAATAACCTTTTTGATTAACTTGTTTGCAAATAGAGTATTAATACCTACCCAAACCTCCTCATTTTTTGCATTAAAAACACATATCTGTTCCCAAGTAAAAGGTAATTTTCTTTTTAGAGAAGAGGAAACACTTATTCTTACTTTTGCTCCCTCACTCAAAAGTCCCTTCATTGGGCCAGTGTTAGCACAGTGAGCAGTTACTACCTCTCCACTCTCTAATTCAATATCTGCAAGAAACCTTTTATACCTCTTAATTAAAACCCCTTCAATTAATGGATCAAAATCAATTAACCGATCATTCATAAATATGTCGTTAGTTAGAAATCAAATATAATTGAAACTTAAACTCATTGAAAAATTTAGACGATTCCAAATGCATTCATTTTTAAAAAATAATGTTTTTTCAATTTCGTTTGGTACTAGTCTAAGTAAATTTGCTGGATGTATAAGACAAATATTTATAGCTGCTGCTTTTGGGGTTGGGGTAACGTACGACGCGTTTAATTATGCATATATAATTCCTGGTTTTTTGCTAATAATCATTGGGGGTATTAATGGTCCCTTGCATAACGCAGTCGTTGCAGTTTTAACTCCGCTTAACAAAAAAAATGGAGGGATTGTTTTAACTCAAGTAAGCATAAAACTTTCAATATTATTAATAATTTTAGCCATATTGATTTACTCGAATTCCAGTTTATTAATTGATTTATTGGCCCCGAATTTAAGTTACGAAGCAAAATCTATTGCCACTTACCAATTACAAATACTTACACCTTGCATCCCTTTATCCGGTTTCATAGGTTTAAGCTTTGGCGCCTTAAATTCCCAAAGAAAATTCTTTTTATCAAGTATAAGTCCTGCAATAACAAGCGTAACTATTATTTTTTTTATTTTATTTAGTTGGATTTTCAACCAAGAAAATACATCTTCCAATTTCTTTACTTACACGGGATTACTGGCATTTGCAACTTTGACAGGAACTTTAATTCAGTTTGTTGTTCAAATTTGGGAAATAAATAAAATTGGTCTCTTGAGATTAGAGTCAACCTTCAATTTATTTAAAGATGAAGAGAGGAGAATTTTCAAACTAATTATTCCAGCATCTATCTCATCAGGTTTAAGTCAAATTAATGTTTTTATCGATATGTTTTTCGCTTCAAGTTTTCAAGGCGCAGCATCTGGACTAGCTTACGGAAACTTTCTTATACAAGCCCCATTAGGCATATTATCTAACTCCTTGATTCTTCCATTACTTCCAAAATTTTCTAAATTAAGAAATGAAAAAGACAAAAGAGGTCTCCAAAAAAAATTGATATCTGGAGTAGAGTACTGTTTCTTGACAGCTATTTTTTTAACCGGATTTTTCATAACATTTAATAATCAAATCGTACAATTAGTTTTTCAAAGAGGATCTTTTGACTATTCAGCAACTTTAAAAGTAAAAAATATATTAATTGCTTATGCAGTTGGCATACCATTTTATCTTTACAGAGATTTATTAGTAAGAACTTACTATTCAATAGAAAAAACAAACTTCCCTTTTAAGTCTTCATTTGCAGGGATAATATTTAATATTTTTTTTGATTGGTTTTTAATTGGTGCCCCAATTAAGAATTTTGGGAATCTTTTTCCATATAATTTCGGAGTTGTGGGAATAATTTTATCTTCAGTAATAGTCAATCTTATAGTCTGTATTTTGCTTTCTTTTAATCTGCGAAATGAAGATATCCATTTACCTAACTTTGATTTATTGAGGAAAATTAGCCTCATGTCATTAGCAGTATTTGTAGACAGCACACTTTGTTTTACTATTCTGCAAACTACGAATAACTTCAATTCAAATCTCGCAGAATTTTTATTATTAATATTTGGAACTCTAACTTTTTTTGTGATTTATTTTTTACTTACAAAATGCTTGAAAGTCAATAAATTTAAAGTTTCAAAAAAGAGATTTAGTTTTTAAAAAAACTTTCCAAAATCTCTTCTAATTCTAGAATTTGTGAGTTAGTGATTAAATTAATCAGTGGAATACTATTAACACCATCCCCTACTTTTACATTTATTGCTTTCAGACTTAATTTTGCAGCCTCCAATGGGCCTTGATCTTTATTGCTGATACATTCAATAGCCAGATGCCTAGCTAGGCCAGCGTCTCCAAGATACAAATTCCACTTTTCTATTTTTATAAAAACCTTTTCGGAAATTACATTTTCTAAATCACTTATACTTATCTGAGAGTTCATAAATAGAAATTAATTTAAGTTGATTGTTTTGAAGTATCTTTAGGTTTTTTTATAATCACGAAAAGTAAATGGGAGGCCAAAAGAACGGACCAGACAATTGCAAAATTATTAAAATAGCTGATTTCATATTTAATCTCTTTTAAAAGCCACGTGCCACTTAAAATCGCAGTAAATATCATGCAGTGAATAACAAAATTTACTATTCGAGAAAAATGTTTATAGATAGGATCTTCTGAATCACCATTTCCGTACCACTTTATAGGCATATTAATAATTAGATTGTTAATAATAGACATTTTACCCGAAATCTAGTTGACTAAGAGACCCTGAAACAGAGATATTACATAAATATGCGCCTGTAGCTCAGTGGATTAGAGCACCTGACTACGGATCAGGGTGTCGGGAGTTCGAATCTCTCCAGGCGCGTTAAAAATTCTGAAATATTCTTTTTATATTTTTCTAAAAAATATCGTCTATATTATGGGTATTACTTATCAAATTCAATGAATATCCTTCAAAATCTTAAAGAAAGTGATCCCGTAATATCAAATTTTATTAACTCTGAAAAAAATAGGCAGGAAACTCATCTTGAGTTAATCGCAAGCGAAAATTTCGCATCAATTGCCGTTATGGAGGCTCAAGGTTCCGTCCTTACAAATAAATACGCCGAGGGATTACCCCAAAAAAGATATTACGGGGGATGTGAATTTGTTGATGAAATCGAAGAACTAGCTATTCAGAGAGCGAAAAAATTATTTAATGCAAATTGGGCTAATGTTCAACCCCATAGTGGAGCGCAGGCAAATGCTGCTGTTTTTCTAAGTCTACTTAAACCTGGCGACACAATCATGGGGATGGATTTATCTCATGGTGGACACCTAACTCATGGGTCTCCAGTAAATATGAGTGGTAAATGGTTCAATGCAGTTCACTATGGTGTAAATAAACAAACTAGTGAATTAAATTTTGATGAAATAAGAGAGATAGCACTTGAAACAAAACCAAAATTAATCATATGTGGATATTCTGCTTATCCAAGAACAATCAATTTTGAGTCATTTAGAAATATTGCAGATGAAGTTGGTGCATTCTTAATGGCTGATATTGCACACATCGCCGGTCTTGTAGCAAGTAAACTTCACCCAAATCCAATACCATATTGTGATGTAGTAACCACAACTACTCATAAAACATTAAGAGGGCCTAGAGGGGGACTTATCTTGTGTAAAGATTCAGAATTTGGGAAGAAATTTGATAAATCTGTTTTCCCTGGAACTCAAGGTGGGCCCCTCGAACATATAATTGCAGCTAAAGCAGTTGCATTTGGCGAAGCCTTGCAGCCAGATTTCGTTAATTATTCCCAACAAGTAATAAAAAATGCAAAAGTTCTAGCTTCAACTTTAATAAATAGAGGTATAAATATCGTCAGTGGAGGCACTGATAACCATATTGTTTTGCTCGATTTAAGAAGTATTAATATGACTGGTAAGATTGCTGACTTACTTGTAAGTGAAGTGAATATCACTGCAAATAAAAATACTGTTCCATTTGACCCTGAATCACCTTTTGTAACCAGCGGACTAAGGTTGGGAACTGCTGCTTTAACTACTAGAGGCTTTAATGAGGATGCTTTTGCTGAAGTTGGCGAAATTATTGCTGATAGATTACTTAACCCAGACGATTCACTGATTGAAAGTCAATGTAAAGAAAGAGTTTTAACCTTATGTAATCGTTTTCCTCTTTATGAAAGCAAACTTGAAGCATCAATTAAATGAGTCCTAACTCCAAGGGAGTTGAAATTCTTTCTATTGGAACAGAGCTACTCTTAGGAAATATTATCAATACAAATGCTCAATGGATTTCTGAACAGTTATCTCAATTAGGCTTAAATCACTTTAGGCAATCAACTGTCGGTGATAATTGTGATCGAATTATAAAAGTAATTCAAGAAATATCGAAAAGAAGTAATCTTCTAATTACAACTGGTGGCTTGGGACCAACCCCAGATGACTTAACTACTGAAGCAATAGCCAAATCTTTTAATGTATCTCTTTTTGAAAGAGCGCTCTTATGGGATGAAATTAAACAAAAACTTTCAAACTCAAAACTTCAGGACGATTGCTCTAGCTTAAGGAAACAATGTTTCTTCCCAGAAAATGCTCAAATTATTAATAACCCTAGGGGCACTGCCCCAGGAATGATTTGGGAACCAGTAAAAGATTTTACTATCCTTACTTTCCCAGGAGTACCCAGTGAAATGAAAACTATGTGGGAAGAGACGGCGTATGATTTCATTAAAACTAAATTCTCAGATGATTATTCCTTTTTTTCAAATACCCTTAAATTTGCGGGTATTGGAGAATCAAGCGTAGCTGAAAAAATTAATGATCTACTAAATCTTAAAAACCCTACCGTTGCTCCATATGCAAACTTAGGAGAGGTTAAACTCAGAATCACCGCGCGAGCAAAGAACAACCTAGAAGCAAAAAATATAATTAAACCTATTAAAGAAAAATTAAAAAAAGATTTTTCAAAATTTATTTTTGGAGAGGATAACGATACTCTTCCTAGCGTTTTAATAAAAGAATTAACGAAGAGGAACGAAACTATTGTTTTTGCTGAATCCTGCACCGGAGGACTTCTATCTTCATCACTAACCTCAATATCAGGCTCATCTCAAGTTTTTCAAGGTAGTATTGTTTCCTATAGTAATGAACTAAAAAATTCATTATTAAATATTTCTAAAGAAAAGCTTACAAAATATGGAGCTGTTTCTGAAGAAGTTTGTGAGGCCATGGCAATTAATGTAAAAGAGAAATTAGGAGCAGATTGGGCAATAGCAATTAGTGGAATAGCTGGTCCTAACGGAGGCAGTCAAGATAAACCTGTTGGACTTGTCTATATTTCAATTTCAGGACCGAATAATCATATAACTAATATAAAAAAACTATTTAACTCAACACGAAATCGAATAGAAATTCAAAGACTAAGTGTAAATGTGTGTTTGAACAGCCTCCGATTAATACTATTATCAAATAGTAAGTAACTATTTTTACAAATTGAGTCAAGATACCCTATTTGATAAAGTTTGGGATTTACATAAGGTTTCAAGTCTTCCTGGAGGATCTGATCAGATATTTATTGGTCTTCACCTTATCCATGAAGTGACGAGTCCTCAAGCATTTGGTGCTTTAAAGGACAAAAAATTAAAAGTAAAATTCCCTGATAGAACTGTTGCTACTGTTGATCATATTGTGCCAACAGATAATCAGAGCAGGCCTTTCAAAGATAATCTCGCTGAACAGATGATTGAAACACTTGAGAAGAATTGCCTAGAACATAAAATAAGATTTTTTAATATTGGTAGTGGTAATCAAGGAATAGTTCATGTAGTAGCACCGGAATTAGGCCTAACTCAGCCAGGAATGACAATCGCTTGCGGAGATTCTCATACTTCAACTCATGGAGCTTTTGGGTCAATTGCTTTTGGTATAGGTACCAGTCAAGTAAGAGATGTTCTTGCTACCCAAACCTTAGCTATGAACAAATTGAAAGTTAGGCAGATTTGGTGTGACAATAAATTATCTAAGGGTGTTTATGCTAAGGATTTAGTCCTTCATATAATTAATAAACTTGGTGTAAAGGCAGGAGTAGGTTGTGCATATGAATTCGCAGGACCTGCGATACATGAATTATCAATGGAAGAAAGGATGACGATATGCAATATGTCTATTGAAGGAGGAGCAAGATGCGGCTACATCAATCCTGATGAAAAGACCTTTAGTTACATTAAAAATAAATTATATGCCCCAAAAAATGAGCATTGGGATAGAGCGCTCAGATGGTGGGAATCATTAAAAAGCGATGAAAATTCAATTTATGATGACGTAACTAAATTAGATGCTTCTAAGGTAGAACCAACCGTAACCTGGGGGATTACTCCCGGCCAAAGTATAAGCATTAATCAACAAATCCCTCTTTTAGATGACTTATCCCCAAATGATAAATTAGTTGCAGAAGAGGCTTTTGAATATATGAGTTTCAAGCCTGGACAATTAATAAAAGATACTCCTGTAGACGTTTGTTTCATAGGTAGTTGCACAAATGGAAGAATCAGTGACTTAAGAGTTGCAGCTAAAGTATTAAAAGGCAAAAAAGTATCCAAGAATGTCAAAGCATTTGCAGTTCCAGGTTCAGAAAAAGTAGCCACTGAAGCAAAACAAGAAGGTCTTGATCAGATATTTAAGGATTCTGGATTTCAATGGAGAGAGCCTGGCTGCTCAATGTGTTTAGCAATGAATTCAGATAAGCTAATAGGTAATCAAGTTAGTGCTAGTTCTAGTAATAGAAATTTCAAGGGTCGGCAAGGGTCTCCCATTGGAAGAACACTGCTCATGAGTCCAGCAATGGTTGCTGCTGCTGCAATTAATGGCAAAGTCAGTGACGTTAGAGAATTTATAAACTGATGAAATCAGAGTTTACCCCGCCAATTGGAAAAATTACACAAATAGACGGGCAATGTATCTCATTGATTGGAAATGACATTGATACAGATCGAATAATTCCAGCGCGTTTTTTGAAGTGTGTTAACTTCGACTCATTGGGTGAATCTGTTTTTGAAGATGATAGAAAAACTTTAAAAGGAAGGCATCCTTTTGATCTTGAGGAAAACAAAAATTCTTCGATACTAATTGTTAATAGCAATTTTGGATGTGGTTCCAGCAGAGAACATGCCCCCCAAGCGCTCATAAGATGGGGTATAAAAGCAATTATAGGGGAAAGTTTCGCCGATATTTTTTACAGTAACTGTATTGCAATCGGAATTCCCTGTTTTACTCTACCTAAAAAATCCATAGAAGAAATACAAAACTATTGCGATAATCAATTTTTATTCTTAGAAATTGATCTTGAAAATTCGTTAGCAAAGTCGAAAGATTTAAATTTAAATCTTGAGATTAAAGAAACCACAAGAAAAATGTTTTTATCAGGGGAATGGGATGCGACTTCAACACTAATGGAGAATGAAAAATTAATTGAAAATAAATTTAACCAATTACCTTATATAAAATTCAATACTCATTTAGCTATTTAAATCCATAAAGACTAAAAGAAATTCCTCCTGCTTGATTATGAGGTTGATAAAAAATACCAAGTTCATAGGATCTTTTTTTCCAATTTAATGAGATCTTAGAATTTATAAATTCACCATAATCATCTGAATCACTTGACAAATTTAAAGTCCCAATGGTTTTAAGTAAAACTGGCCCATATAATTGCTGATCAAAAGCAATATTTAAAGTGAATTTCTCATAATTCTGGTCAAATTTAAAAACACTTTCTCCACTATTAAATTTATAAAAAGGAAAAAGACTTAAACGAGTATAGTCAAAAGTTTTATTTTTAAAATTCCCAAGTATATATTCAGGACCAGCACCTAAACCTAAATATTCTTGATGATCACCATTTTCATAAAAAGCATATGATAATTCTAATCTTGTGTTGAGACTTAGCCCTTTGGTTATTGGTTCAGGAATGTAATTATATGAAATATCAACAGATTTCTTTTGAGGAACTACAGTACTAATTGGAAATTTCTGATCAAGAGAATAAAACAAATTACCTTTTAGATGAGTTACTAATTTTTTAGCATCCAAAGCCTCTGCAGTTATTTTAGCCAAACCTAAAGATAAAGATTCTGACTTTTTAATACCATCAACAATCCAAAAATTTTCTTTTTTAACTTTTGAGCCATAACCTGAATAAATTTCTGCTTCACCCAATGAACCATTCCAGACCCTCTCTCTATAAATTCCATAAAAACTTTTTTCCCATTTTGAATCTAATAAATCTATTTCTTTACTCAATTCTGTCTTAAATCTAAATGCATCCGAAAATTTATCAAAATCAAGAGAATTTAAATTCTTGTCTATTACTAAATCCCAATTTTTTATTTTCCCTTTCATCTGTGATTTTAGAGCAAAATTATCTTCAAAACTTGAATTTCTCTTCACCTTATCTGAAGTAATTGATTCGTCCTTCTTTACAAAACTTTTTGTATATCCTTGTAATGACCTCTGAATTAGAAATTGCGGCTCTAAATCCAGAACAAAATCATCAGCAATATCTATAGAATTAAGTTTCCTACCAATAAAATAGCCATCCTTGTCTAAGTTTTCATATCCTAAATTCCACCTATTCTCAAAGGCTAAGAATTCTTCAGACTTTGACTTTAATAAAGTTCTATCTCCAAGCCAAAATGGAATTGAAACTTTTTCTTCAATTATTAAATTGTTTATTGATGACTTAAATCGTAATTTATCTTCTTCAGATAAAACTTTTAATGAATTGATGGCTAATTTAACCTGTTTCGATTCAAGTAAATCATTGGTAAGTACAGCCTTCTTACTTTCCCATTTTTGGCCATCTATTGAAATTTTATCCGTAAAAAATAACCAATTTTCAATTTTACTAGGAGTATTAAAAACTTCCTTTTTTTTAAATTGAATTAAACTTTCTAACTTTTCAGAGTCTGATGAGCTGAAATTTGACGATAAGTCAGCCATCAATGTATTTGTATTAATACTACCCTTTACATCTAAAAGAAAACCTTTTTTACTAATAAAACTATAGTCTAGTTGTTCAGCTTTGAAATACTGATCACCTAATTCCAAAGATATATTTCCTTTAGCACTAATTTTTTTATTTAACTTATCGTAAATCAAATTATCTGCTTTAAGAATTTTGCCTTTATAAGCAACAAATACATTTCCCTCTGCATAAATAACATCATTTATTTCAGACTGTTTATCAGATTGGATTATTAACTCCTGCTGCTTTTCAGGTTTAACAACTAAAAATAAATCAAGATCTTTCAGCAATAAATTTGCGTCAGAATAACTATCATCAAAAATTTTAGTAGAACTTGATAAATTCTCTTTGGTTTTTTGGTTAGTGTTATCTTTATTAATTTTCGTAGATTCAGCTGATTTTGTTGGCTGTAAAAAATTAATAAGAAGAATTGTAGGTAGTATTACTTTTTTTGTAATTCCAGAGAACAATTTAAAATTTAATTAAAGATTAATCTTGAGGACTCTCTAGGTCTTTTCTGTTTGGCGTTCTTGTTGGATCACTTGCCAAGAAACCGAAAAGAAATATTCCAACAAAGAAAAAAACGATAGTGTAAACAGAAATTTTTAAGGCAAGCATGGAATAACAAGAACTAACAGATTTATATCTTATTAAATTTATAATTAAACTATGGGTAATTGTTTACTTTTTGTATTTTTGGAAAAATTTGAAATACTTTTAGAATTAATTAATCGTCATGATCATCCCATGGATCAGTAAGCTTTGCTGCTTTAGGTCCAAAGGCAGTCCAAAGACCAAAACCGGTTAAAGCCAAAAGTAGTGCCAGGATTGTCACTGCTACAGAAACTGCAGGATCGGGGGCTGATGATAAAGTTTGCATCAATTTTGCTAAGTTTGTAAACAATTTATGTATAAGTTCTTATACAATAACGAAATAATATTCGATTTTGTGATTTTAACATGGGTCAAAAAACAGCTTTAGGAAGTCTTTTAAAAGCAATCGGCAATTCAGGTCAAGGAAAAGTCGTACCCGGTTGGGGAGCAGTTCCTGTGATGACGGTAATCGGCCTTCTACTTTTGGTTTTTTTAGTTATTCTTCTACAAATTTATAATCAATCACTTCT
Source organism: Prochlorococcus sp. scB243_498I20 (assembly GCA_000635015.1). Lineage (GTDB taxonomy): Bacteria > Cyanobacteriota > Cyanobacteriia > PCC-6307 > Cyanobiaceae > Prochlorococcus_A. Next base: position 180,926 of record JFMR01000036.1, on the reverse strand, counting down.
ACTACAGGGTTTCTCAGTAGATTGGAACGGAAACTAGATTTCTAAAACCATATATAGAAGTTATCCCATAATTTGAATATTACTAAATAACCTTTTTAGAACTTTGTTCTAATTTACTAGGTTATTTTTGTTTATGTATTTATAATTCTCAATGAAAAGAGATTGAGTAATACATCATGAATGAAATATTTTTAATAGGATTAGGAAATCCTGGTAAAAAATACTCAAAAAGTAGACATAATATAGGGTTTTTATTGCTTGAACATCTCTCAAAAAAATATAATTCAAATTTTTTATTGAAAGATAAGCTCAAAAGTTCCTGCTCAGAATTTCAAATCAATGATTCTACTTTCAGATTATTTTTACCAAATACGTTTATGAACAACAGTGGTGATGCTGTTCGAGCAATAGTGGATTGGTACAAAATCAATTTGGATCAGATTTTAATAATAGTCGATGATAAAGACCTTCCCCTTGGAAAAATAAGATTTAGAAAAAAGGGAAGCTCAGGTGGACATAACGGGCTTAAAAGCATCATTGAACAATTGCAGACACAAAACTTTAAAAGAATAAGAATTGGTATTGGATCACCTCCCCTCATGGAAGGAAAAAATAATTTCAATACCATTTCACATGTATTAGGAAATATTTCTCTAGAAGAAAAATCAATATTGGATAAAGTGTATAAGAGAGTAATAGAATCCCTCGAACAAATTAATACTAAAAAAGAAGAATTTATAATTAATGAATTAAATTCTTTTGACAAAGACCAAACTTAAGATATGCGTTCAAAACCTGAAACAATTGCCAATGTAAATGTTAAGGAATATTGCTTTTCAAAAAAGCAAATTCATGGGGTTGTAGAAGCTAGTCAGTTTAAGTGGAGTTTTACATGGTTCTTTCAAAAAGGTTTATTAACGGTAAATCCATCTTTAGGAAGAGCATTAATTGAGGATGCCTTATTGAGATTTTTATTAAAAAAAGATTATGAACTAGAAGCTGGGAATGAATATAAATTTACTATTTCAGCCAAGTTTTAAAATCTATATTTTGATTCAAAGTAAACTTCATTTTGCAATAGTCTTCTAAAATTATCAAGGCTGATATCGCATCAAGGTTTTTATTAAAAAGAAAAACCTCTCTAGGTATAAAAGTCTTCAGACCTTTAATAGGAAAAAGTTCGAAATATCTTGCTTTAGCCCTGAAGGTAGTATTTTTTTCCTCAAAAGTTAGTATTTCTTTTTTAAAAAAATATAGTTTTTCTCTAATTTCTCTACTGGTGGTACCATTGCCAATAATAATTTGTGATATGTCCTCAGTAGTAATTAAATTTTTGACATACTTCTCAAGTAATTCACTTTTAAGAATGATCGCTTTATAAATTTTTTTTTCATTTATTTCAGCTAAGACTAAGCCGCACTTACTTTTCCCTGGATCAATAGTTATTACTCTAGACATTTAAGATGGAATTTTTAAAATATTAATTTCAACCATTATGGGTTCTACAGTTTTACTATCTCTCAAAGATACTACTTCTAACTTAAATTTGATATTTTGATTCTCTTCAAGAAAGTCTCTAATTTTCCTTACAAAATTACCATTTGTATTAATTTCATTAACTTGTGATCCTTTTGCCCTAATTATATCCCTTGTTTCTCTAATCAATGATTGAATTTTTAAATTAATTGATTTAAGATTTAAATCATTTTTTCCTAGAATTGAACTTGTAATAACATCCCCTTTTTTGACTATAAATTTATTCTCTAATAAATCAGGAGATACAAAAACAAAATTATCTCCTTTTAAAACATTTGTCGCTGATTTAATTACTAAAATCCAGTTGCCACCTTTAGCTGCTATTGTCTCAATTTTTGTAATGTCATTAGGTCTCCACAAAAGAATATTTTTTTCTTTTTTATTAATTGGAATAACAATTTTTCTGACAAATTTATCGGCTTCATTATAGATTTTTGTTAAGTCTGCTTTTATATTCGAGCTAGAATTAATTTCAGCAATAAATAAAGTTTGTCCTCTTTTAATAACAATATTTCCCCTCCTAAATTCCTTAATATTATTTTTTAATTGATTTAACTCCTTTTCTTTTTGAATTATTTTACCTTCAAGTTCTTTTCGCTCTTCCTGTAATGGGATTAAAGCCTTTCTACTTTCATCTAAAGTTTTTTGCAAAAATGGTATATCAACAAAAAGCCTTTGTCTGAATTCTTCACTCACTAAAATCAATAATCCTATAGATATTGAACTAATAAACCCACCAGTAATAATCGTTATTATGGTTGCTGTTTTTTTCGGTCTTAGTTTTAGTATGCTAAATCTTGCTTTACCAATCTTTGTTCCAAGAATATCCCCAAATGGTGCAATTAATCCTCCAAGCAATATTAAAAAAACAATTAAAATCCAAGCCACGCTTCTGCATAAACTCAGTACATCATAATTTATGATGAATCAATTAAATCTTTTTGCAAGAGCAATTGGATCGAATACTGTGATCTTTTTTCTTTCAATATTAAGAAGACCTGAATCCTTTAAATCTCCTAACAATCTTGTAATCGTTACTCTTGTAGAACCAATAGCTTCAGCAATAGCCTGATGTGAAAGCCTTAGGTCTATTGTAATACCTTTTTCACTTGCAACTCCAAAGTCTCTACAAAGAACCATTAAAAAACTTACTAATCGAGAGGACATATCTCTATGTGTAAGAGTTTCTATCATTGTTTCAGTTTGCAGGATCCTACTTGAAAGACCTTGTAATAGTAGTAGTCCTACTGACGCATCTTCCTCAATAGCTCTCAAAACAGAATTTGCAGGTGCTGTTATCATTTCAACTCTTGTGAATGCTATGGCATGGTAAAAACGATCAGATCTATGGCCTGTTAGAAGAGATAAAACACCAAAGAGACTGTTCTCCCTTAAAAGAGCAACTGTTATTTCTTCACCTGATTCATAAACTCTTGAAAGTCTTACTGCTCCTCTTCTTATAAGATAAACCCTTTCAGCAGGGTCACCAGGGAAAAATATTGTTTTAGATCTCTCAACCATTTCGGTGCTTGCACCGTCTAGACCTTTAATTACTTCCATTAAAGTTCTATTGATTGGGAAACGTTCTCCAACAGAGTTAATTTTACTTTGTCCGGACTGTTGCGAACTAAAGCGGTTGAATCCTCGTGAAGCAGGTATCATAAATATCTTGACTATAAAAAATTTAAGAAGACACCCTAAAATATCTTGTATCAACAGTAACAATTTTCAATTCTTATTATTTCATCAATAAGCCTTTTTTAGTAAGCTTCCACTTACTTCACCCTTTTTTAAGTAAAATTACACTATATGCAGTGTCCTAAGAATCTAATTATACTGCATGTAGAAAGAATCTAAATAATGGTAATTAGTTCACCCCATATTCATTCAAAAAGTAATCTTGATGTTGTAAATATAAATACTGCTAACAAAAGTAACGTAAAAAGATTTACACAAAACGGACAAATTCAAATCTATCAATCTCCATATAGAGGTAGCTACCCATCTATCATTAGAGACTCTCTAAGAAATGCTGCTCTTGGAAGGAAAGTGCTCTTAATACAATTCATGAAAGGAGGAGTCAAGCAAGGTGTTGATAATGCATTAAGGCTATGCGGTAATTTAACTTGGATAAGATCATCACATTCCTTTGATCAATATAATTCTGAGGAAATTATAAATAATAATAATTTAAAAAAATCTATTCATGAATCTACTTTAGAATTATGGGATTTTTGTAAAAAAGAACTACGTTCTGGCGAGAATGACCAAATCATACTTGATGAAATTTTTTTAGCTATTGAAATGAAAATTATTGACAAAGATGATTTGATTTCAACACTTGAAAACCGATTTATATCAGGAGATGTAATCCTTACTGGTACAGATATTCCTAAAGATCTATTATTAATGGCCAACCAAATTACCGAACTTCGCTCATAAAAGAATGCTAAAAAATGATCTCTGGATAAATCAAAAAGCCTCTGAAGGCATGATAAAGCCATTTCAATCAAATTTAGTGAGGCACCTTGAACCTGCCAAAAAACAAAAGCCGGTTTTGAGTTACGGATGTTCATCCTATGGCTATGATTTAAGACTTTCATCTAAAGAATTCCTAATTTTCAGACATATTCCTGGCACTGTGATGAATCCCAAAAAGTTTAATCCTAATAATTTAGAAAAAACTGTTCTTCACCACGACGATGATGGAGACTATTTTATTCTTCCTGCTCACTCCTATGGTTTAGGAGTTGCTTTAGAAAAGATGAAAGTACCAGAAAATATAACTGTAATCTGTATAGGCAAAAGTACGTACGCGAGACTGGGAATTATTGTGAATACAACGCCAGCTGAAGCAGGGTGGGAAGGTCATCTTACTTTAGAGTTTAGTAATAGTTCAGGTGCAGATTGCAGAATTTATGCTGAAGAGGGTATTTGCCAACTGCTCTTTTTTGAAGGTGATCCATGCTCTACAACCTATGAAGATAGAAGAGGCAAATATCAAAACCAACCAGAAAAAGTAACTCTAGCAAAGATCTAAAATGAGTAAAGTTGAATTAATTTCGCTAACTCCTGATGCTGAAAAAACAATGGCTTACATTGCAAGAGTAAGTAATCCAAAAAATCAGGAAAATCAGGACTATTCGAAATTATTAAGTTATTGCATTAAAAATGAACATTGGAGTGTTTTTGAACAGTCATTTATGACCCTACAAATAGAAACTAACAGAGGAATCGCAGCCCAAATTTTAAGACATAGATCATTTACTTTTCAGGAATTTTCACAGAGATATGCTGATAGTTCTCAATTAGGTAATATTCCCCTACCAGAGTTGAGACGTCAAGATTTTAAAAATAGGCAAAATTCAATTCCTGACCTCCCTGATGAGTTAAAAAAAAGATTCAATGAAAAAATTGGTTTACATTTTCAAGCTGCTTCAGAACTATATGAAAATTTACTTGCTGAAGGCGTTGCCAAAGAATGTGCCAGATTTGTTTTGCCATTAGCAACTCCAACAAGAATATACATGTCTGGATCATGTAGATCATGGATCCATTACATTCATTTAAGATCAGCTCACGGCACCCAAAAAGAGCACAAATCTATCGCCGAAAATTGCAAGTCTATTTTTAAACAAAGTTTTCCTATTGTATCAAAATCTTTAGAATGGTAAAAATTATCCATGACTACGAGGACTAACCTCATTATTTTTATTTTCTTGAATTGTTGAAAATTTAGCATTAATAATTTCCTCATAGGGTTCCTCTCCTTTTCCTAAATTATTAATAGATTCTCTTACTTCTTCTTCATTTTGTTTACCAATAAAAGTAGATATTAGATTACCCTTGTTATCAAAAATATTAATTTGAGGGATTCCATTGACGGCAAACTTCTGGATGTAATTAGCCCATTTTTGATTATCAACATTTAAAAAAACAAAATTAATATCTTTTTCGTATTCATTCTTAAAAGCAGAAACTTGTGGAGCCATTTCTTTGCAAACTTCACACCATTCAGCATAAAATTCGAGAAATGTAGGCTTATTATTTGTAAAAGCTATTTCAGGGTCAACAGATAATTCTCCAAAACTCTTAAGAAGATAAGTTGATTTAAAAAATAAATTTCTAAACAAAAGTACTGAAATCAAAATAATAGATATGGTCAAAGTAAGTATTAATTTTGAATTTGTCTTTAAAATTTGCTCTTCACTTTGAGATTGCACTATTAATTAATAATTAACTAGAAATATTTTAAATTAATTAAACAAATAAAGAGAATTAAAATCTATAAGCTTTTAATCAACTGATAAGATAAGAGCTGAATATTTATCAAAAATTTCTTTGATTCCTTAAATCTAATTATGCAATCAATATTTGGAACTGATGGAATAAGAGGAAAATTTAATCAAGAGATAACCTATTCTCTAGCCTACAAAGTAGGGTATTCTCTGGGTTTGACTTTAGATAATAAAAATCCAATATTAATTGGAAGAGATACAAGAATTAGTGGCGATATTCTTCTTCAGGCAATAACACAAGGCATAAATGAAAGCGGCAAAAAATTTATAAATCTGGGAATTTGCCCTACCCCAGCAATACCTTTTTTAATTCGAAAAAAGAATTTTAGTAGTGGAATCATGATATCTGCAAGTCATAATCCGCCAGAATATAATGGCATAAAAATTTTTGATTATAATGGGCAAAAAATTACTAACCATCTAGAAAATAAAATTCAAAAATTAATTGAAGAGTCAAATCAAAATATATCAGTTCCTAAAAAAGTAATCCCTCTTAATACAAGTAAAGATCTAATGGATGTTTATATTAAAGGCCTTATCCAAACAATGGGTGGAGAAAATCTAAGTGGGTTGAAAATAATTTTAGACACATGCTATGGATCAGCGACAACCTGCGCAAAAAAAATTTTTCAGGCCCTTGGTGCTGAAGTAATAGTTATCAATAACTCTAATAATGGTTTGAAAATTAATATGAATTGTGGTTCTACTAACCTTGAACCACTAAAAAAAGCATTAAGAGAGAATCCTGCAGATATGGGTTTTAGCTTTGATGGAGATGCCGATAGAGTAATTGGAATGGATTCCAAAGGTAATGTGTTAGACGGAGATCACATGCTTTTTCTTTGGGGAAGAGAGCTAATGGAACAAAAAATGCTGACAAATAATTTATTAATATCAACGCAAATGGCAAACTTAGGTTTTGAAAGTGCTTGGAAGAAAATTGGAGGAATTTTACATAGAACTAACGTAGGAGATAAATATGTACATGACGCAATTAAGGAAAAAAGAGCTGATTTAGGAGGGGAGCAGTCAGGTCATATACTTTCAAAAATTAATAACTTTTCCGGAGATGGGATATTGACTGCACTTCAAATTTCTAAACATTGTAAAGTGAAAAATATTAATTTAAATGACTGGCTTAAAAGTAGTTTCGAACCTCTTCCTCAAAAACTAACCAATATCAAATTAGATTTTAATATTAAAAAATTAAATCCAAAAACCAAAATCTTAATCGATCAAACTATAGAAAATTTGCAGGCATTATATTCGGATAATTGTAGAGTTTATATAAGGCCTAGTGGGACAGAACCTTTAATTAGAGTTTTAGTTGAAGCCAAAAATCATGAGGAAGTTAATTCCTTATCTAGCGAAATAACAAACAAACTCTTTTTAGAAATTAATAAAATAATTAACTAACAATTAATCAATCTTTTATATAAATCCTTTCAAAAATTTCAAGTTGGTTAACAATCACATACTTTTCACGATTAGTTTTAACTTTACTTGGATTAAAACTTTCGGAATAATTAAAATCTTTTTTATCTATTTTTTTAAAATAAAAATTACTTGATATAGTGCTATCCATGTAATCGAATAGATCCTTTACATCTGTTTTTATAAAAATTAGGGTCCCTTTTTGTAATGAATTTGAGAGAATATTAATAAATTCTGTCTGAATTACACGCCTTTTAAAATGTCTCTTTTTAAACCATGGATCAGGAAAATTAAAAGAAATGCTTTTTAGATTTTTGATAATAAATTTACTTTGGACATCATTCAAAATATTATTAGCATTACCAAATAAAAAATATAAATTTTTGATTTCTTTTTCGATCACTTTTAATTTAGCATTTTTGACTAACTTCTCACGAATTTCAATTCCCAAATAATTCCAACTGGTATTAACTAAAGCTAAATCAAATAGAAACTCACCAGCAGCACAACCTATATCCAAATGAAGATTCAATTTAGAATTTCCAAACATGTCGCTCAAAGAAGGAATTCTCTCAATCTGATCAAAATTACTACTAAGCGGATTAACATGCTGTCTCATACAATTATTAATATATTTTTAGGCAATAATATAAGGATGCATAATATTCATAACTATGACAATAGTAAGTTCAAAAGTAACACTTTGATGTTTAATTATTATGTATTTAAAAAGAAAAAGTTTTGAACGTTTTTAATCAACTTTCTATTTGGCTATCCTTTCAACTTTCAATAATTTTCCTTATTGGCATTCCCTTTACTCTATCCTTGTGGTCAATTAAAAAAAGAAATAAAGCAGTGAATAAACTTCTTTCAATTTATTGGAAAATATCCCTTTTATTTTTTATAAGCCTTCTTCTTTTAATAGGTAAATATAATTATGCTCTTGTGATAACAAATATTTCAACATTACTAATGACAGTTTCAGTTTGGTTTTGGAACGATATTAATGATGAGTTAAGAGAATATGATTTTTCTTACTCTCTCACCACAACGACAAAAATTTGGAGATGGACGATAACTTTTATATCTCTTAATTTCTTTATTCAGAGTTTACAAAACTTTAACTGCTTTTCTTTTATTAATTCGGATGCGTGTGCAATATGGCTTCAGCCTTCTTCAAATTTATATCTTATTTTAAAAAATTTATTTAATTTTTTCTTTGGAGCTAACTTTACTCAGCCGATAGCAAAATTCTTGGGATTATTTTCATTATTAATCTATATTTTAGGCCTCATTCAATGGTCAATAATCAAATTACCTAAAAATGGAAGAAACTCTTACTTCTCAGACAATGGCAAAAATTGATCTAATAAATAGTCTTGAAAAAATCAGTTCCGAGATGCCTGATAGGATACTGAAACTAGAGGGTTTCATTCAAAAAGAAAATCAAAAAGAACAATTAGAAATAATTATTTTCAGAGGTTTCAGCAGCTCAACAACTCATCCAATTGAAATAGATTCAGAAAAAAAAGTAATAGCACTTAATTATATAATTAAGAATTTTAAACTTTATAAAGCACCGTTAACAGAGACCGGAGAAAATTTTATAAGAGAAAATGAAAACTCAGTTTTCTTTTTGAATCAAAAAAACTGGATTTAAATAAATTCAAAATTAATAATATTTGAACATCTTTTGCATAATTTTGTATTTTGTATTCCAACAAAAGTTTCTTTTTGATAATGCCAACATCTATCACATTTTTGACCTTGAGCTTTTAATATTTGTATCTTGCCAAGTGCATTGTCATCAGTAATCAGAGAATTTTCAACTAAATCAGATACCACTTGGAAGTTTGATACTATAAGCCAATCCCTAAATAAATCTACATCTTGATTGCCAAATTCTTTTAGCCAAGTAAGTGAATCTTTTAAAACTTTATCTTCAGGTAAATAATTAACTTCAGTTTCCAAAGCTGCTCCAATTATTTGTTTGTTTCTACATCCTTCTATAGCCTTGTTAATTTCAACTCTCAAATTTCTTAAATTTACAATATGTTCATTAAGTATTTGATTTTTCCATGACTGCGAAAATAATGGCCATCCTCTTTCAAAGACTGATTTCTCTTTAGTTGAATATGGTATATTTTGCCAAATATCTTCAGCCATATGACAAAGCACTGGAGAAATAAGTACAGCTAAATTTTCAACAACTTTTGACATAACGAACTGACATGATCTTCTCCTAAATTGTGATTTAGAACTTACATACAACCTATCCTTCGCAATATCCAAATAAAAATTTGATAGATCTACAACGCAAAAACTTTGCAAGATTTGGAAAAATTTTGAAAATTCATAATTTTCATAAGCATTTGATATTTCATCTGTAACCTCAACTAGTCTGCCTAACATCCATTGATCTAGGAGAGGCAATTGATCAATTTCAAAACTATCAACATTAGGATCATAATCATGAATATTACCTAGAAGATATCTTGCAGTATTACGAACTTTTCTGTAAACGTCTGAAAGTTGCTTGAGTATATTTGAACCAATTGGAACATCAACTGAATAATCTACAGAGCTTACCCATAGCCTTAAAACATCAGCACCATAAGCAGGATCAGTTTTTTTATTATTACCTCCATTAATAATTATATTTGGGTCAACAACATTTCCTAAAGATTTACTCATTTTTCTTCCATTTTCATCAAGTGCAAAACCATGAGTTAAAACTTTCTTATAGGGAGGTTTATTATTGACTGCAACAGATGTCAGCAAAGAAGACTGAAACCAACCTCGATGTTGATCTGAGCCCTCTAAATAAAGATCTGCTGGATACTTTAATTCACTTCTCAGTTCACATACTGCGGCCCAGCTAGATCCAGAATCGAACCAAACATCCATTGTATCTGACCCTTTGTTCCATTGATCCGATTCTTTTGCATAACTTTCAGGCAAAAGATTCTTAACATCCCAATCCCACCAAATATCTGCTCCATGTTCACAAAAAAGTTTTTGAATATGATTAATTATCTCTTTGTTAAGTAGGATATCATTACCATTTTTTTTATAAAAAACTGGAATAGGTACACCCCATGACCTCTGTCTAGAAATACACCAATCTCCTCTCCCAACAACCATAGAATAAATTCTTTTCTTTCCAGTCTCTGGCATCCATTCAACATCTTCGATTGCCTTTAATGCAGATGATCTAAAGCCATTTACAGAGGCAAACCATTGTTCTGTTGCCCTAAAAATAGTTGGTTTTTTGGTTCTCCAATCATACGGATATCTATGTTTATAATTTTCTTGTAATAGAAGCAAATTATTTCCTTTTAAATATTCAATAATTAAATCATTGGCATCTTTCAGGACATTGGATCCTTGAAATTGTCCAGAAGATTCATTTAAGTTCCCTTTTTCATCAACAACACATGTAATAGGTAAATCATATTTTTGCCCCACATTAAAGTCATCAATCCCATGACCCGGTGCAGTATGAACAATTCCAGTACCTGATTCTGTCGTGATGTAATCCCCCCCAATCAAGATTCTGCAATTTTTATCCTTAGTAGGATGTTGATATTCAATATTTTCCAATTCAGAACCTCTAACCTCAAGAAGCACCTTGAAATCTTTATTAAATTTCTTACTTATTTCAGAAGATAAATCCTTTGCAAAAAGGTAAATTCTTTTCTCTTCATCGATAGCAAAAACGTACTTTATTTTTGGATTTACTGCAACTGCTTCATTTGCAGGTATGGTCCAAGGAGTAGTGGTCCAAATAGTTATGAAAGAATTATTTTGAAAAAAATCTTTTTTGATATTAGGATTTTCTTGGTTGAAATTTAATAGAATTTGCTCAGATATGTTATTAATTTTTAATGAAACATAAATACTTTTTGAAAAATGTTCATCCGGATATTCTAATTCTGCTTCGGCAAGTGCAGTCCTCGAACTTGGACTCCAATGCACAGGTTTAAGACCTCGATATATATATCCATTTAAAAACATTTTCCCAAATACTCCAATCTGAGCAGATTCATAACTTTTCTTAAGAGTTAAGTAAGGGTTATCCCAATCTCCCCATATGCCCCACCTTTTGAAACCCTCCTTTTGATTGTTAATTTGGATATGGGCATAATCTGTTGCTTTTTTTCTTAAATTTAAAGTGTCAAGATTCTTTCTTTCATCAGATTTTAAATTCTGAAGAACTTTTAATTCAATAGGTAATCCATGACAGTCCCAACCAGGTACGAAATGAACCCTAAATCCTCTTAAGGTTTTGTATTTATTAATTATGTCTTTTAAAACTTTATTAAGGGCATGACCCATATGAAGAGCTCCATTCGCATAAGGAGGGCCATCATGTAATGTAAATATTTCGCCTGAATTGTTTGAACCTAATTGAAAATCAATATCATTATTAGCCCAAAAATTCTGTATCTCAGGTTCTCTTACAACTGAATTGGCGCGCATTGAGAAGTCGGTTTTTAATAAATTTAAAGTTTCTTTATAAGAAAAGTCTGATTTTTGCTCTTTGCTATTTTGAGATTTCATTCGACGATATAAGAAATATTGGTGATCAAAAGAATTATTTAAATAAATCTAATTCATTATATTCTTTCTTAATTGACCTGTAGTTTTTTTGGGATGTTTCAAATAACCAATTTTTTTATTTCAGACTTTTATATTATCATTTTTATCATTTCTTACCCACTTTTTTTGGGTTGTATTTTTGTTATTGCTACCAAAATTAAAAAAATTTGAAGGTTTAGTGAAATCAGAAAATACCAGATTTATAGATTCTAATATTTTCAAAAAGTTATTTTTAAACTCCAAAAAGGTAATTAATTTTTTCTTTTCGTTATCTGTCAATTGGTACCATCTAGATAAAAAAAGCTCTACTAGATAAAAAACAACTAATACTGTTAAAAAAAGTAAAATTACAAAAAATGATTCATCTAGTGTTTTATGTTTAATTATTAATATCAAACCTATTAATAAATTTAAAAAAGCTTTTATTAAGTCTTTTGGTTTACCTAGCTCAAGATAAATTATCGGTACAGTTAGAAAAATGGTACCAACCAAAATATAAAAAGTTCCCAAATAAAATATTATACTATCCATTAAATTAGCCGCTTAATTAAATTATAAGAGTTGATATCAAGAAACAAACTATCTATCAGAAATTCCTCAAGTGCGGTCGGGGAGACTTGAACTCCCACACCCGAAGATACGAGTACCTAAAACTCGCGCGTCTACCAATTCCGCCACGACCGCTCAAATAAAATAATAATTGAAAGAGGTTTATTTTAAAAATTTTTTTTCTTAAGATGATTAATTTGACACATTAAATTGAATTAATAATCTTCTAAAAGAAATTTTTTATGTTTAGCATGCAATCATCTTAAAATATTAGTTATATTATTTAAAGAATAAAAGAAACGATTTCAAACTTAACCAGTAAAAATACAACGAAAAATACTAATTCTTCAAAAACATTTAATTGGCAAAAAGAGATTAAAAATTACGTAGATCCGCCAAGTTTTTGGAATCCAACATTAGGTTTATTTTTTGGCGGTTATTTTCTTGCGTTTCTTAGCATATGGCAATGGTATAGAGGTGTATGGCCTTTACCTTTACTTGTAGCCACTGCTTTTTTAGCTTTACATATAGAAGGTACTGTTATTCATGATGCCTGTCATAAAGCTGCTCATCCAGTTCCCTGGATAAATCAAGCAATGGGCCATGGCTCAGCTATTCTATTAGGGTTTAGCTTCCCAGTTTTTACGAGAGTTCATTTACAACATCATATTCACGTAAATCACCCCAAAAATGATCCAGATCATATTGTCAGTACTTTTGGTCCAATTTGGCTAATTGCTCCAAGATTTTTTTATCATGAGATATTTTTCTTTCAAAGAAAACTCTGGCGAAGATATGAATTACTACAATGGGGAATTGAAAGATCCATATTCCTGACAATTATCTTGGCAGGTTTGAAATTTGACTTTATGAATTTAATTTATAATTTATGGTTCGGCCCAGCATTAATGGTAGGGGTCACTTTAGGAATATTTTTTGATTATTTACCCCATAGACCATTTCGATCAAGAAATAAATGGATAAATTCTCGAGTTTATCCAAGCAAATTTATGAATTTATTAATAATGGGACAAAATTACCATCTCATTCATCATTTATGGCCTTCGATCCCTTGGTTTGAATACAAAATAGCTTATGAAAAAACTAAGCCTTTATTGGATAAAAAAGGGTCCCCCCAAAGGGTTGGGATATTTGAAAGTAAAGAAGACATTTTTAACTTTATTTATGATTTATTAATAGGAGTAAGGAGTCACAGCAAAAAGAGGGGGAAAATAAGGAAAATCATAAATTTATATCCAGGCTCTAAGATAAAAAAATTTTTATTAAAGGTAGTCAACAAAACATTTATTGGAAGCAACTAACTTACTCATTCATTAATAATTTTTGGTACTTTAAAATATTTATCTTCTCTCGATGGACCCAATTCTAAAAGTTCTTCATTGCAATCAGAATTTTTCTTCTCGTCTTTTCTAAATACATTTACAACCTCTATAGCTCTCGTTGTACAGGGGACATCATCTGTATCAATTTTTTCAAGTTGTCTTATATAATCCAATATCTTTTCTAATTGTTGTGCATGATTATTAATTTCATTCTCGTTAAGTTCTAATCTCGCTAAATGAGCAACTTTTTTTACTTCCTCTTTAGTTATTTTTGTCATACATTTAATATCTTTCTTATTAAATAATAGTTTATTGAGAAGAACTTATTTACATATCCTTTGAATTTCAAATAATTTAAAAAAATAATCAAATCTTTTTGAAAATCAATATCAATTAATGGCCTTAATTATTTTTCTCAGCTAAATATGTTATTAGATAGATATTGAAAAATAGAAGAAGAATTCTTTCCAAAAAATTTTTTTTATCGGCACTCTAAACTTGTTGCTCCTGATTTAATAGGCTGTTACCTCATAAAAAAAAATAATGAGATAGATCAAGTTAAAGGGGTCATTGTTGAAACTGAAGCTTATTCACAGGAAGAAGAGGCCTGTCATGGCTACCGCAAAATGACTGAATCAAACAAATCATTATTTGGCAAACCTGGCACATTTTATATTTACAGATCTTATGGCATTCATCATTGTTTAAACATAGTTACTGATAAAGAAAATTTTGCAAGTGGTGTTTTGATAAGATCAGTTTTTATCTCTAATAACAATGAAAGATTAGCTTCTGGACCTGGCCTAGTAACAAAAACATTCAGTATAGACATTTCATTTAACTCACTTGAAGTTCTTAATAACAAATCTTTATGGATTTCTCCACGAGACTCCATTCTAGAAGAAAAAGATCTTATTCAAACTACGAGAATTGGCATATCAAAGGCAAAAAATATAAAATGGCGTTGGTATCTCAAAAATAGTAGGAGTGTAAGTAAAAGATTAAAAGGTGACAGAACACCTAAATTTCAATAATCATTTATCTTTTTAAGCGTAATGCAAATTTGGCCTCATAAACATATCCACACACTCGCTAATTTTTCAATTAAAGATTATGAGTCAGTATTTGAATTAGCTAATAGATTTGATGCACTAAAGAATGCAGGAACAAAAAAGATACCGGCCTTACAAGGGACTTTGGTAACGTCTTTATTTTTTGAAGCTAGTACAAGAACAAAAAATAGTTTTGAGCTTGCAGCAAAAAGACTTTCTGCTGATGTCCAAACGTTTGCGCCATCCTCCAGCTCTTTAACAAAAGGCGAAACAATAATTGATACAGCCATAACTTATTCTGCTATGGGGGCAGATACATTAGTTATCAGACATTCATCAAGTTACATAACCTTTGAGATCGCAAAAAAACTTGATGCAATAAATGCCAAGACTTCGGTTCTTAATGCAGGAGATGGATTACATAGTCACCCCAGCCAAGGATTGCTTGACATCTATACATTGATAAAATTCTTTTCCCAAAAAACACTGAATCCAGAGGTTTTAAATTCCAAAAAGATTTTAATAATTGGCGACGTTAATCATTCAAGGGTTGCCAGGTCAAATCTCTGGGCTTTGAGTGCATTCGGCGCCGATATAATCTTATGTGGTCCAAAGACATTAATACCTGATGAATTTATCAATTTTTTAAAAACCCCCGCGCCAAATCAAACAGAAGATCCTGTTAAATCAAGAGGTTCCATAACAATTTCTAGATCATTGGAAGAATCAATAAAAATTGCAGATGCGATTATTGTTTTAAGACTCCAGAAAGAGAGAATGATGGAAAATTTACTAAGTAGCATTGATTCATATAGTTTGGATTATGGCTTAACCCCAGAGAAATTATCTTTAAATAAAAAAGAGATTCCAATTCTACATCCCGGTCCCATTAACAGAGATATTGAAATTAGCAGCAAAGTGGTAGATCAATATCCTAATTGCTTAATTAATAATCAAGTTGCAAATGGTATCCCTATAAGAATGGCTTTGCTTTATCTATTACAGAAAAACAACAAGTAAATTTATAGCAACTTAAGACTTTCTGTAAAGAAACCATAAAATAGTCCTAATCTTAAAGAATCTAATAAAAGTACTAAAAATTTCTTTTGCCTTTCAAATCTAAAATTTCTTCTCAAAACTATTAAAAACTCAATAAAAACTACTGATAAAAAAGCGGCTACAGGATCCATGAGTTCCACAACGGCACTTACCATACCAAGAGAACTTCCCAAAAAGTATCCGATTAAAAGAGTAATTAATGATATTGAATATCTCCGCCATGGATTATTAGCCCAAATACTTATTGTCTGAATATTTTCCACAATTTTTAGCTGAAATTTTGTCTTTTGAGGTTTAACAACCATTTTGCATTAAACTAAGCCGCTTCTGAGTTTGATTGAATTTTAGTATTTCCTTCTATTAATTCAAGTAATGCTTCCAACTGAGCCATTAACCCTCTTAATTCGCCTGGCTCAGGGAAAAGGTCATCTTCATTTATTCCTAAATGCATTTCTCTGAGCTCTTGCCTTAAATGGCGTATGTGACTAATGACTTGCTCTCTTTTGGTTTGCGACATGATATAAATTTTTAAATATATTTTAAGAAAGAATATTTTTGAAAAAGAGAATTTGCATATTTATGACTGAGAATGAAGATAAATAATCTGTTAATTTGAAAAGATTATGAAAATTGAAAATTATCATATCCTTGAAAATATGTACTTAATTCTTATATCAATTTTAAATAATTACTTGAGGCATTATTATTAGAATATATTGACACTACTCAATATGAAATTCATTTCTGAAAATAAAATAAGTGAGGAACTAGTAAATTCTTTTGATGAAGAAATGACCTTTGAGCTCGCTAAAAGGCTAGAGGAAGATGATTATAATACTCCATTTGATGGTTTAAAAGACTGGCACTTACTTAGGGCACTTGCAATCAATAGGCCTGAATTAACCACTAATTATAACCATCTCCTCGATCAGGAACCTTTCGATGAAAACTAAAAGTAAGGACTCAAAAATAAAGGTTCTTCTATTAATAACTGGAAGTATTGCAGCTGTAAGAATTCCATTATTAGTTAGCCAATTAGCGAAAGAAAATTATGAAATAAGATGCGTTTTATCAAAAAATGCAGAAAAATTAATAAAGCCACTTTCTCTTTCTATTTTAAGTAGAAACCCTTGCTTTTTAGAAAATGATCAATGGTCTGATGGTCAATCAACACCTCTTCACATAGAACTAAGTAATTGGGCTGATATTTTAATCATCGCTCCTTTAACAGCGACAACATTAGCAAAATGGGTAAGTGGAAATGCAGAGGGATTGATTCCAAGCATATTAATAGCAAATATAAAGCCCATTATTGTTGCACCAGCAATGAATACACAAATGTGGCTAAATAAAGCTGTCCAAAAAAATTATGAGAATTTACAGAATTACGAAAATGTTTTGTCTTTGCAACCCAGTGAAGGCCTCTTAGCATGTGATGCTATTGGCATCGGTAAGATACCTCCTAATGATCTAATCCAATTAGCTCTTGAATTTATAACTTCACATAAACAAAATGTATATCGCAAAGATTTACTTAATAAAGAAATTTTAATAACTGGAGGGTGTACCTCAGAGAAAATTGACGCGGCAAGACATATTACTAACAAAAGTTCTGGAGCTATGGGCCTACTTCTCTCTCAAGTAGCGAGGTTCAGGGGAGCACAAGTAAAATATGTTCATGGTCCTCTGAAAATCGATAAGAATCTTACTGATGGAATAAAAAGATATGAAATTGAAACTAGTGTTGATTTAATTAGGATACTTAATAATGAAATATCAAATTGCGATTATTTTTTCATGAATGCAGCAGTATCTGATTTCAAAATAACCTCTGATACTTCAGCGAAAATTCCAAAAAATCAAATTAATGCTTATTTGAATAAAAACTTTGAGCTAGTCCCAGATATTTTAAAAACAATTAGTAAATCAAAAAAAGATAACCAAGTTTTTGTAGGCTTTTGTGCTTTTACAGGATCTATAGAAGAAGCACGAATCACAATTAAAGAAAAAATTATCCAAAAGGGTTGTGATTATCTATTCGCAAATCCAATTGATCTTGAAGGCCAAGGATTTGGCTTTTTGGCACAAAATGAAGGTTGGTTATTCGATACTAATAATATGGAACACTACATTAACAAAACATCAAAAATTGATTTAGCAAATAAATTAATAACCCAAATTATTTCTTTAAAAAAATAAAAAAAAATTTTTTAATTTGTATTTTTTTGTAATCTTAATCATTAAAAATAATGTGATAGCTTAAAATAATTCCAGTTTTTTAAAATCTAAAAAGCTACGGGTTGTTTCGAGGATTTAATAGACCTAACTTTTATGGTCCTTTCCCTTGTAATATCCGTACTGAACTTATTAGATGACCTTTAATCTATCGTCACAGAACTTTACTGCAACTTTAATTATGAGAATTCGTTCTTTCTTAGCTTTTGTTATTTCAATTTGTATAACTTTTGCTTTCATACCTGTTAAAACATTTGCTTTTTCTGAAAGAGGAAATGCACAATTCACAGATGTTGTTAACACAGGAAAAGCTAATGATTGCCCTTCATTAGATTCATCTCTTGTCGGATCAATATCTTTAGGGAATGGAGATAGCCTTAAAGGAATATGCATGCATCCAACAGAAGTTTATGTAAAAGTGCCAGGGACAAAACGAAAAGCTGCAGAATTTGTTTCTACAAAAATTATTAGTCCTAGAAATAACACCACAGTGACAGAAGTTTATGGAGATATCGATTCAGGAACTTTCACTGAAAAAGGTGGTATTGATTTTCAACTTATTACTGTATTAACTCCTGGTGGTTTAGAGGTGCCATTTGCATTCTCAGCAAAAGATCTTACAGCTGATTTGCCTTCATCAATTGAGCCTGGCACTCAGCTTAGTGGTTCAACATTTACACCTAACTACAGAACTGGTGACTTTCTAGATCCTAAGGCAAGAGCTAAAAATACTGGTGTTGAATATGCCCAAGGTTTAGTTGCATTAGGAGGCGATGACGAAGAACTTGCAAAAGAAAATATCAAAGTTGATGTAAACGGTACTGGCGTTATTACTCTTTCAATCAACAATGTAGATTCTGACACAGACGAATTTGCTGGTACTTTTGAAGCAATCCAACCTTCAGATACAGATATGGGTTCAAAGGATCCACTTGATGTAAAAATAATTGGTGAGCTTTACGGAAGAAAGGCATAAATCCTACTCAAAAGAAAAAGGGGGTTAAACCCCTCTTTTTTTTTCAAAATTTTTCTTTATCAATTTTAAAAATGGAATTACAACAAAAAACTAAAACGGATACTAATGGACTAATACCGCCTTATGGAGGGGAGCTAAAAAATTTAATTATCAAAGATAAAAACCTTAAAAATGAACTTATTTCTAAAGCTACTTATGAGTTTGAATGTAGCGAAAGAAATGCATGCGATGTAGAACTTTTGATGGTTGGAGCTTTTTCTCCATTGGAAGGTTTTATGGATGAAAATAACTACAATTCAGTCATTAAAAATAATAGAAATACAAGAGGGTTGCTTTTTGGCTTGCCTATTGTATTTGATTCAAATAATGAAAAAGTAAAAACTGGAGAGACAATATTACTTACCTATAAAAAACAAAAAATAGCAGTTTTAGAAGTTAGCTCTAAATGGGAGCCTGACAAATCCTTAGAAGCTGAACTTTGTTATGGTACTAATTCTTTAGATCATCCTGCTGTTAAGATGATTTTTAACGAGAGAGGTAGATTTTATATAGGAGGAAGAGTTTATGGTTTCGAACTACCAATTAGAGAATTCCCCTGCAAAACCCCTGCAGAAGTTAGATCTACACTGCCATCAAATCATGATGTAGTTGCATTTCAATGCAGAAATCCAATTCACAGAGCACATTATGAATTATTTACTAATGCCTTACTTTCAGATAATGTCTCCTCTAACTCAGTTGTTTTAGTTCATCCAACTTGTGGACCAACTCAACAAGATGATATTCCTGGAAAAGTTAGATATTTGACCTACAAAGAATTAGAAGAGGAAATATCTGATGAAAGAATAAAATGGGCTTTTTTACCTTATTCAATGCATATGGCAGGGCCAAGAGAAGCCCTTCAACATATGATAATAAGAAGAAATTATGGTTGCACCCACTTTATTATTGGTAGAGATATGGCTGGTTGTAAGTCTTCGTCAACTGGTGAAGATTTTTATGGTCCATATGATGCCCAAAATTTTGCGAATAAGTGTGCAGATGAATTGATGATGAAAACTGTTCCTTCAAAAAATTTAGTTTATACGAAGGAAAAAGGATACATAACAGCTGAAGAAGCCAAAGAATTGAATTATGAAATTATGAAACTTAGTGGTACGGAATTTAGAAAGAAATTGAGGAATGGCGAACCAATTCCTGAATGGTTTGCATTCAAAAGTGTAGTAGATGTTCTAAGACGCTCTTAATATTGTTTTATTATTAGTATTATAGATTTATTAAAGATTTTTTATCGTGAACAAACGTTGGAGAAACGTAGGACTTTATGTCCTAGCTGTCATTACTGTAATTTTCATTGGTACTTCAGTTTTTGATAAACCTAGTACTGAAAGTTCTACAAAGACTTTGAGATATAGTGATTTTATAGAGGCAGTTCAAGATAAAGAAATCAGTAGGGTCCTAATATCTCCAGATAATGCCACAGCTCAAGTTGTTGAAAATGATGGGAGCAGGTCTGAAGTCAATTTAGCCCCTGACAAAGATTTATTAAAAATTCTGACCGAGAATAATGTAGATATCGCTGTAACTCCTACAAAATTAGCCAATCCATGGCAACAGGCTTTAAGTAGCTTAATATTTCCAGTACTTTTAATTGGAGGCCTATTTTTTCTTTTCAGAAGATCCCAAAGTGGTAATGCTGGAGGTGGCAATCCTGCCATGAGTTTTGGCAAGAGCAAAGCTAGACTTCAAATGGAACCATCTACACAAGTAACCTTTTCAGATGTTGCTGGTGTAGAAGGTGCAAAATTAGAACTCACAGAAGTTGTAGATTTTCTTAAGAGCCCAGATAGATTTACAGCAGTCGGAGCAAAAATTCCAAAAGGAGTTCTTCTAGTGGGCCCTCCTGGTACTGGGAAAACACTGTTAGCTAAAGCAGTAGCCGGAGAAGCAGGTGTACCTTTTTTCTCAATATCTGGTTCTGAATTTGTAGAAATGTTTGTTGGGGTTGGAGCTAGTAGAGTTAGAGATCTATTTGAACAAGCTAAAAAGAATGCTCCTTGTATTGTATTTATTGACGAAATAGATGCAGTTGGAAGACAAAGAGGAGCTGGTATGGGCGGAGGAAATGATGAAAGAGAACAAACATTAAATCAACTCTTAACCGAAATGGATGGTTTTGAAGGTAATTCAGGAATAATAATAGTAGCTGCTACTAACAGACCTGATGTCTTAGATTCAGCTTTGTTGCGTCCTGGCAGATTTGACAGACAGGTAACTGTAGACAGACCAGATTATGCTGGAAGATTACAGATATTAAATGTACATGCTAAAGATAAAACTCTTTCAAAAGACGTTGATCTAGATAAAGTTGCCAGAAGAACACCAGGATTTACAGGTGCAGATTTAGCTAACTTACTCAATGAAGCGGCAATATTAGCAGCCAGAAAAGATCTTGATAAAGTAAGCAATGATGAAGTAGGTGATGCAATTGAAAGAGTTATGGCTGGTCCTGAAAAGAAAGATAGAGTGATCAGTGATAAGAAAAAAGAATTAGTTGCTTACCACGAAGCTGGTCATGCACTGGTTGGAGCATTAATGCCTGATTATGATCCTGTCGCAAAAGTTTCAATCATTCCTAGAGGTCAAGCTGGAGGTTTAACCTTCTTTACTCCTAGTGAAGAAAGAATGGAGTCGGGTCTTTACTCTCGTTCCTACCTTCAAAATCAAATGGCCGTAGCTCTTGGCGGAAGAGTTGCTGAAGAAATAGTTTACGGAGAAGAAGAGGTAACAACTGGAGCGTCAAATGATCTACAACAAGTTGCCAATGTAGCAAGGCAAATGATCACTAAATTCGGTATGAGTGACAAAATTGGTCCAGTAGCTCTTGGACAATCTCAAGGTGGAATGTTTCTCGGAAGAGATATGAGCTCTACAAGAGACTTCTCTGAAGACACAGCTGCCACGATTGACGTAGAGGTTTCAGAGCTTGTTGATGTTGCTTATAAGAGAGCTACAAAAGTTTTATCAGATAACAGAACTGTTCTGGACGAAATGGCTCAAATGCTAATTGAAAGAGAAACTATAGATACTGAAGATATCCAAGACTTGCTCAACCGCTCAGAAGTAAAGGTCGCAAACTATATTTAACGTGGAGTTTTAAATTTTTAATGAATAATAAAAAAGATTCTTTTTCGGAGTTCCTGAAAATTGAGTCTTTTTTTTTTACTTATAAAACCTGAAGATAATATTTACTCAAATACCTCTATAAGAAATTCGTTTTTTGAAGAATTAGAAAACTTAGTAAAATTAGGATTAAAGAATATTGAAATAAGTTGGTCTAACAACAAAAATTGGTTCGATTTTGTATCCGATATCAAAATTAAATATCCAAGAATTAATTTAGGCTCTGCCTCCATAGTTAATGAGCAATCAATAGAAGATTCTTTAAAAATTGGATTAAATTTTTCGATGATGAAATTTTGGGATAAAGATCTTTTCAATTATGCGCAGTCAAAAAATTATTTATTAATTCCTGGAATTAATAATTTAAAAGATCTTAAGGAAGCGATGGATTTAAATTGCAACATTATCAAAATTTACCCAATAAAAAGTAAAGATAATTCGATAAATATACTCAACTATAAAAATATTGATTTCATTGCTGCTGGAGGACTATCAATCAATGATTTAAAAACTTATAAATCTTTAGGGTATAAAGCAGTTGTAATTGGAGATAAAGCTATCAAAAATAAAAAATTTGATCCAAAAATATATGAATGGCTCAAAAATAATTAAGTTAAGGATAAATATAATTTATTCAACAAAACTACTACTTATTTATTAAGTCACATTGAGCATGATTTAGAAGTAAATGATCAGCAAGTACTAAAGCTACCATAGCATCAACCATGGGAACTGCTCTTGGTAGAACACATGGATCGTGTCTCCCTTTTGCTTTCATAAGTACTTCTTTACCTTCAGCATTTACAGTTTTTTGTTCTTTCCCAATGGTTGCTGTAGGTTTAAAAGCTATCTTCATCTCGATATTTTCACCATTACTTATTCCGCCCTGTATACCTCCTGAATTGTTTGATGTTGTTCTTAACTTACTAATATCATCAGACTTGATGAAGGCATCATTATGTTCGCTTCCTTTTAAATAAGTTCCAGAGAAACCTGAACCTATTTCAAAGCCTTTCGTGGCAGGCAAAGACATCAAAGCCTTTGCTAAATCAGCTTCTAATTTATCAAAAACAGGCATTCCAAGACCAGAGGGGACATTTCTTACTAGACATTGAATAACACCGCCGCAAGAGTCTCCTTGACGCTTTAATTCCTTAATTCTCTCGATCATTTCTGTTGATACCTTTTCATCAGGACATCTAACAATATTAGAATCTATTTTTTTAAGAGAAATCTTCTCTTTATTTATATCAGAATCAATATCATGTATACGCTTTACCCAAGATAGTATTTCAGTGTTAGAGAAGGTTTTTAATAATTGTTTTGCTACAGCACCAGCAGCTACTCTCCCAATTGTTTCTCTAGCAGAGGCTCTTCCACCGCCAGAACTTGCCTGAATTCCATATTTCAGATGATATGTACCATCTGCATGAGAAGGTCTAAATACCTGCTCCAAATTATTATAATCTCCTGGTCTTTGATCCTTATTTCTTACCAACATTGCTATTGGAGTTCCAAGTGTTAACCCTTCCTTTATCCCACTTAATATTTCAATTTTATCTTCTTCATTTCTGGGTGTTGTAATGTCACTTTGGCCAGGTCTGCGCCTATCTAATTCATTTTGTATCAGTTTTATATCTATTTTTAACTTAGGTGGACATCCATCAAGGATAACTCCTACTGCACCTCCATGTGATTCTCCAAAAGTACTAACACGAAAAATTTTCCCAAAACTACTACTCATAGAAATATCAAATGTTTTATCTATATATAAACATTATATGAAACCAATTGAAAATTAAACAAAAAAAAGCCCCCAAAAAGGGGGCTTGTAAATTTAAGAACTTTAAGCTTAACCGATAGCTGGAGCTGAAAGAGCTACTGTTGTAGACTCAGCTGCTGCTAGATCAAGTGGGAAGTTGTGAGCGTTACGCTCGTGCATTACTTCCATACCTAGGTTTGCTCTGTTAAGAACGTCACCCCATGTAGGAACAATCTTACCGTTTGCATCAACAACTGATTGGTTGAAGTTGAAACCGTTAAGGTTGAATGCCATTGTGCAGATACCCATTGAAGTTAACCATACACAAACAACTGGGAATACAGCTAGGAAGAAGTGAAGACTTCTGCTGTTGTTGAATGAAGCATATTGGAAGATCAAACGACCGAAGTAGCCATGAGCTGCAACGATGTTATATGTTTCTTCTTCTTGTCCGAACTTGTAACCATAGTTCTGAGATTCTGTCTCAGTTGTTTCTCTGATTAGAGATGAAGTAACAAGTGAACCGTGCATAGCTGAGAATAAAGATCCTCCGAACATACCAGCAACACCAGCCATGTGGAATGGGTGCATAAGAATGTTGTGCTCTGCCTGGAAAACAAACATGAAGTTGAATGTTCCAGAGATACCTAGAGGCATTCCGTCAGAGAATGAACCTTGACCGAATGGGTATACAAGGAATACTGCGAAAGCTGCTGAAACTGGTGCAGAGTATGCAACACAGATCCAAGGACGCATACCTAAACGGTATGAAAGCTCCCACTGTCTTCCCATGTATGCTGAGATACCAATTAGGAAGTGGAAAATTACAAGCTGGTAAGGACCACCGTTGTATAACCACTCATCTACAGTAGCTGCTTCCCAAATTGGGTAGAAGTGTAGACCAATAGCGTTAGATGAAGGAACAACTGCACCTGAGATGATGTTGTTTCCATATAGGAATGAACCAGCAACTGGCTCTCTAATTCCGTCGATGTCTACTGGTGGTGCTGCGATGAATGCAACGATGAAGCAAGCCGCTGCTGTAAGAAGGCATGGAATCATTAAGACGCCGAACCAACCAACATAAATTCTGTTGTTAGTTGATGTTACCCACTCACAAAACTGTGGCCAACCTTTTAACAGCGAAGAACGCTGCTGCTGAATAGTTGTCATGAGTTCGTAAAGTATGTCTCTAAGATGAGACGTGTAAATAAAAACGGAAAATAAATTCCGCTTCGAAGATTTTAGACCAAAATCGCTAAAAATGTGTAACTATTTTTTCTTTAAGTAAACTTATTTTTTGGAAAACAGGAGAAAAGAACTTCCATGTCTTAAGATTTTCTTTGTTATTGAGGATTCAACTTGGTAATAATCGAATGGCTTCTCTACGGAAAAAGATCTAGAGAGGTAGTTTCTTTAAGAGAGGCTAAGCATAGAAGACTGCAACTAGAGGCTTTTGGAGCTGTTATTTATTGGAGTGAAAGAATTTAGGTTTTTAAGGTTAAAAAATTAGAAAAAAAAATAAAAGTATTAAATATTAAATAAACTTATCTATAAAATAAAAAATCCTTATTAGTTTTCAACGATTTATTGTTCCGGTTTCTTAATTTAAAAACTTTCAAACTCTTGAACCCATTGTTTTTTGGAACAAATCACTTCTTTTTTTGTGTAGCTCATAGCAATTTTTTTTTCCTTATAAGCAACTTCTCCAATAAAAACAGGCCAAATAAATTGGTCCCGTTCATATTTGTGGATTATTCCTTGGCTATCCAGAAATAATGGATCTCCTTTTTTAATCATTTTCCAATCTTGGTTTATTCTCTCAGGATGAATTATGCCATCAATATCTCCCTTTTTATCTCTTGGATAATCTATACTCCCTTGATGAACGTGAACCATTAATTCCTTTGGAAGTTCTATAAGTTGATTTTTTAATTTATCTATCTCTTCCCTTAGGGAGCTAATTATTATTGAGAATCTATTTATAATATTTTGATCATAAAAATTTTGTGCGACAGCTCCTATTTCAATAACTAAACCACATGGCCAAGCTTCTACAAGAAAGCCAGTTTGGGCTTTATCTTTTTCGTGCAAATAAATGGGCAATCCAAATTTGTTTTGCAGTAATGCAGCTAAACAAAAATCTTTGGATCTCCTCCCATACATAACAATACTTGTTCCCATATTTGCAGTAGTAGTATGCAAATCGATTGCGATTTGACAGGGTTTAGATCCGTCAATTCCAAATTCATCTACTAAAAAATTGGCTCTATTAGTTTCATAAAAGCTATTCTTGTGTTGATCAAAATTCTCAGGTTCTTTAAAAGATCTGTTTAAATCTACATCTATATATCTGCAACCTTTTTCATAGGCAGCAGGATTACCTATGATGTACTCATACTCAATACCATTATTTAAACTATTTTCCTTTCTATTAAATTGCTTAACAGCCCAAACAGGATTAATTTCATTCCCATGAGTGCCTGAAACGATAAGTATTCTTTGAACAGTCATTTTTTCTTTAAAAATAAAATTTTATGCAAAATAAATACCTTATAAAGGCCTCCAGAAAATTCTGGTTTTGGTTTTGGACCCAATTAATGAATGGCTTCGCGCCATCAGATTTACATGGTAATTATAAGAGGCCTAAAGGTATAACCATTAATAGTGAATACGATATTAATAATGAGAATGGACAAATTTATTTATTAGTAGGTCATTCATGTCCATGGTGTCAAAGAACTTTACTTGTTCACGAAATAAAAGATTTATCTAAAAAAATTAAAGTAATTTTTTTAAAGGCAGATGTTGAGCATGGCGAATGGATTTTCAATACAAAGATTAAGGGATGTATGAGACTTTCAGACCTTTACAAAAAAGCTAATAAAAAGACTATTTTTAGAGCGACATTACCTCTTTTAATTAGCTTTGTAAAAGATGAAGTAAATATCTTGTCTAATGAAAGTTCACAGATTATGAGACTACTCAATTCAATAAAAAGTGAATCGAAATATCAGGCATTAAGTATTAAAGATGGTAATCAAAAATTTTTAGATTTAATTAATCACAGCATTAATGATGGCGTATATAAATGTGGTTTCGCCAGAAACCAGTCAGCTTACAATAAAGCGAGTAAAAATCTTTTCGCAGCTATAAATGAAATTGAAAATTTACTACAGAAAAATAAAGGTGGCTGGATATTTGGAGAAGAATTAACCTACGCAGATATTTACCTTTTTCCAACGCTTATAAGATGGGAATTGATATATAGTAAACTTTTCAAATGCACTGAACAAGAACTATCAAGTTTTGAAAAGATTATTGAATGGAGATTAAAATTCTTTAAATTATCTAACGTAAAAAGGACATGCTTCGAAAATGAATGGAAAAAAGATTACTACAAAGCTTTATTCCCTTTAAACCCAAATCGACTAATCCCAGTTTTACCCTCGCTAGAGGAAATAATGAGATTAGAGCCCGAAAAAATATAAAAATCAATTTCCCCAAAAAAAATGATGTTGTAATGAACACTTATTTAGTTCACAGATAATGCAATTTCATTAGAAATTAACTATGTTATGTATGTCTACTAAAGTACGAAAAGCTTAAAATGAAATCCATTGACGAACACATCCAAAAAGATCAATCGGAAATCGAATCTGCAAAAGCAGAGGGCAATCTTCCAAAGGTCAGACATTTAACTGAAGAGCTAAAAGAACTCGAAGAATATAAGGATCATCATCCAGAAGATAAACATGATCCTAATGCTTTGGAATTATTTTGCGACGCAAACCCAGATGAACCAGAATGTCTTGTTTATGATGATTAAGTTTATTTAATTATTAGATAATGCAAAAAAAAAGGGCTCAAAAAGCCCTTTTTTTAATTCTTGATTTCTTTTAGTAATCCATATTGAAATCTGATGGGCTACCTGTCAGAGAACATACCACCGACTCTTCATTTTTCATTTCCTTAACTTCTACAATCGGTCTTCCCATTTTCTTAAGAACCTCAATATCTTGTATGGTTTGACATCTAGCTATTATTTTTCCTTGTTTATCAAAACAACTGTAGAAATTCATATTAGGTTTAAATAATTATCTTATTTATGGCTAATTTTCATTATTAAATCAAGTATATTTATTTACAAAAAAATTTTTAATTTAAGTTAGATCCTTTTCCACACTTCAGAAAGCAGTGAGGATAAACCTTTTTTTAAAGATGAAGAAATAACTAAAACTTTCTTTTTTGATAAATCTTCTAACTTTTTTGTAATTATTTTCAAATAATCATCATCTACCAGCTCCATTTTATTTAACACTATTATCCTCTCTTTATCTAAAAGACCTTTCCCATATTTTTTTAATTCCTGCTCAATAATCTCAAAATCATGTAAAGGATTTTCTGCAATTGCATCAATTAAGTGAACAAGTATCTTCGTTCTTTGGATGTGCCTTAAAAAATCATGGCCTAAACCTACGCCATCAGCTGCACCTGATATTAATCCAGGAATATCCGCAAAAAGGCAACCATTCCCATCAATTTTTCTTACTACACCTAAGTTAGGTATTAGAGTCGTGAAAGGATAATTTGCGATTTTTGGACGGGCAGATGATACAACGGAAATCAAAGTACTTTTTCCAGCATTTGGAAGGCCTATAATCCCAACCTCTGCAAGAAGTTTTAGTTCTAATTGAACCTCCCATATCTCACCATCTTTTCCTTCAGTGAATGATTCTGGGGCTCTATTTTGATTACTTAAATAGTAAGCATTACCATGTCCACCTCTTCCTCCAATGGCAATAGTTAAACTCTGTTTATCTTTAGTTAAGTCTCCTAAAATAATGCCGGTTTTAATATCCCTTATTTCTGTACCGCAGGGTACTTTAAGGATTGTATCCTCACCTGAAGCCCCTGATCTCTTATTAGGACCTCCTTTGCATCCATCTTCAGCAATTATTTCTCGTTTGAATTTGAAATCTAATAATGTTTGTAGATTATTATCAGCCACCAAAATAACTGAACCCCCTCTTCCACCATTCCCCCCCGAAGGCCCTCCAGCAGGAACGAATTTTTCTCTTCTAAATGAAACTATTCCATTTCCACCTTTTCCAGCTTTAAGAATAATGTTGGCTTGATCAATAAATTGCACTTAATACGCTTATTAAATTGTTTTCTAGGTATTTTAAATTTTATTTTATCCACGCAATACTGCAACCAGGGCCACCCTCGTTGTTGGCTGCATCTTCAATCTTATCAACATAATTTAAACCTGATAACCAATTTCTTAGTCCTTTTTTTAATTTTCCTGTGCCAATTCCATGAACAATCCATAGCGGTCCATGAAATTTTCTAATTTTCTCCTCAATAATTATTTCGGCTTCATGAACTCTTAACCCTCTTACGTCAATTGTATTTTTACTCGTTCTAATTTTAGAAAAAGAAAAATCTTCTCTTGTGGACTTGATCTCAATTTTTGACCTTTTGAAATTAGGCTTTTCTCCATTAATACCTTCAAAGTCATTTACAGATAATGTGCTTCTAAATGAACCACATTTAATTTCATAAAAACCACCTTTTTTATCTAAATCTACAATTTGTCCCGTACTATTTAGACTTTTAATCTTTACAAAATCACCTACCTGAGGGTTCCATGATATTGATTTTTCAGATTTTTTTTGGGTTAAATGTTCCGTCTCAATTTCCTTTAATCTTTTTCCAATAATTCTCGTATCCTCTCCATTAACATTTTTATCTCTTAATTTTTTAATCAAATCTATTACCTCTTTTTTAGCGGATACAATATGTTTTGATAATTTAGACCTTTCAATTTCCTGGATTTTTTCAGCATTTATTTTTTGATATTCATAATTTCTCTTCAGTTCATCATGTAATATTTCAGTCCTTGCAATCAATTCTGCAGCAGCTTCTGCAGAATTTTGTTGTTTAATCTTCTCTTCCTCAAGTCCTTTGATAATACTGTTAATATTGTCAACTTCTTTTGGCTTTAGATAATTTGCAGCTTCATTTAGTATGTTTTCATCGAGACCAATTCTCTTTGAAATTGACAAAGCATTACTTCTCCCAGGTATACCCCAGTTGAGTATATATTTTGGCTTCAAAGAATCCTCATCAAAGGCAACTGATACGTTTTCAAATCTTGAGTCGTTATATTTTAAAGCCTTAATATCTCCATAATGTGTAGTTGCAAAAGTGATATCAGATTTATTTGCAAATTCTTTTAATAAAGCCATCGCAAGAGCACTTCCTTCAAGAGGATCTGTGCCAGATCCAATCTCATCTAGCAAAACAACCGACAATCCTTTCTTATAATCAAGTGAATCTAATATTTCTTTTATGCGGGATATGTGCCCACTGAAGGTAGATAAATTTTCTTCTAATGATTGATTATCTCCTATATCCACATATATATTTGGACAAAAAGGGATAATAGGATTATTAGTTGAAGGTATCAATAATCCTGCTCTAGCCATAAGTAAAGACAAGCCCAAACCTTTTAAAGCTGCTGTTTTACCTCCAGTATTTGGACCTGTAATAGCTACAACTTTAATATGCCTATTTATATAAAAATCGACAGCTACTGGTGGAGGGGCTCCTTTTTTCTTATGTTCCCAAATCAATAACGGATGAGAAAAACCAATTAAAGAAATAATAGGACTTTTCTCAAAAGTAGGAGTTTTGCCTCCAATCCATTTCGAATATCTTGAACGAGTTAGGGCATTTTCTAATCTCAATAAAATGGATGCCATTTCAATAAGATTTTCTGAATTATCACTAACAACCTGGGACCATTTCTTAAGTAATTTAAATTCTTCTGCTGTGATCCTAGCCTCTAAAGAAGCAATCTTATTACCTTTAGTTACTACACTTTCAGGCTCAAAATATACTGTATTTCCTGAAGATGAAGAGTCATGAATTATTCCTTTAAATTTATCTACATAATTAACTTTCACTGCTAAAACAGGCCTTCCATATCGATCTCCAATAGTAGTATCTTGCAAATAAGCTAAATTCTTTTGAATAAATTTTTCAACTAATATTTTTCTTTCAAGTTTCTTAGATAAAAATTCTTTTCTAAGAATAGATAGTTCATTACTAGCATTGTCTGAAATCCTTCCATTGGATTCAATGCCTTTTTTAAAAATCGTTTCGATATTCTGATGGTCAATTAAATTTTTTGTGAATGATGAAATATAAGGCCTTTGTTCAAAATCTAATAAGATTTTTTTTAAATTTCTTGCTGCAGCAATTGTTTTCGCTATTTCTAACAATTCAGAAGATGAAATTACACCTCCCTTCGAACAAATTTCAATATTTCTACTAATATCAAAAACACCAGAAAAACTAATTGATTTATCTAAATTATTTTCTAGCTCATTAATTTCAACAGTTTCATTCAAAAGTCTTTTAGATGCCTCGTATTCTGAAGGTATAACAAAACTTAAAATTGATCTTTTACCCATTTCCGTTGAGGCGAAGGAAGATAAATGCGTTTTTAATGAATCCCACTCTAAAAGGTTTATAGATTCTTCTTCTAAGGTGTTATCTGAATATGATTTTTTAGAATAACTTTTCTCTTGCATACAAAAAAAGAATCAAGTATTCGATTGAATACCCTCAGGAGGCACATAAAGCATCTCAAGCCAGTTTCCTTCAGTATCCTTCATATAAAAAGATGCTGTTCCATCTCTATGCTCATGTAAAGGACCAACTTTTACACCAGAATTTTTTAAATCATTTTGAATATTTTCCACTTCTTTTTTATTTTCAAAATGAAAAGCAAAGTGGGGTCCTGCAGCTTTGTAGCTAGGGCCTAACAAGGCAAGTCCATCTTTCCCTTTACCTGCCTCTAAATAAGACCAATCTTTATCATCCCAAACCAATTTCATACCCAGCTTAATATAAAAAGATTTCGCCCTTTCGAGATTCTCTACTCTAAGTGCAATGTGACCAATCCTATTTACTCCTTGTGAAAACTTCAAAACAAAGCAATTAATTTATTATTTATCTAAGAATAAACCAAATTTTTGTTAATAATGAGTTTTTAAGTATCCTGCAACCATTGAGATGCATCACAAGCATGATAAGTGAGTATTAGTTTTGCTCCTGCTCTTTTAAAACTAAGCAATGTCTCTAACACAATATCTTTTTCGTTAATCCAGTTCTTCATAGCAGCAGACTTTACCATGGAATACTCCCCACTAACGTTGTATGCAGCTATGGGCTTATTTGAAAATGTGCTTAGTCTATAAACAATATCCAAATATGAAATTCCTGGTTTTACCATCAAAATATCAGCTCCTTCATACTGATCCAATGCAGATTCAATTAAAGCCTCTTTTGAATTGGCAGGGTCCATTTGATATGTAGACTTATTGTCTGGAATTACTTTCTTACTATTTTCTCTAGGAGCTGAATCTAAAGCAGTTCTAAACGGACCATAATAAGCAGATGAATATTTAGCTGTATAACTAATAATACCTACATCACTAAATCCTTCACTATCAAGAGCAGTTCTAATTGCTCCAACTCTCCCATCCATCATGTCACTAGGGCCAATAAAATCTGCTCCAGCTCTAGCTTGAGTTAAAGCTTGTTTTTTTAAAATTTCGATTGTTTCATCGTTCAATATTTTGCCAGTTTCATCAACTAATCCATCATGACCATCACAAGAGTATGGGTCCAAGGCAACATCTGTCATTATTGCCATTTCTGGAATCTCTTTTTTTAATATTCGAATAGCTTTAGGTATTAAACCATTTTCATTAAAACATTCTGCTCCATCTTCAGTCTTTAAGCTATCGTCAATTTTTGGGAAAAGAACCACACACCTTATTCCCAATTCCCATGCCCTAGTAACCTCCTTTATTAAGCCATTAATATCCCATCTATAAGTTCCTGGCATTGCTGAAATGTCCTCTTTAAAATCTTTTTCATGAATAAATAATGGATATATAAAGTCCGATGCCTTTAGATGGTTTTCTCTAACCATTTCTCTAATTGCCTCATTTCTTCTTAATCTTCTTGGACGAATAATCGAATTCATTTGAATATTATTTAAATTGAAAAATATTTATCTAATACATTAATCGCTTGCCTCGCACAAAAATTTATCAGAGACTACTTTTGTTCAGGAAAATTAACTAAAATTTAATTAATAAGAGCAAAAAAAGTTACAAAAATATTTTGTACAATCTTCATTTTTCACAAATTTACATCATTTAGAGATAATATCTTTTAGTTAAGTATTTATTTTGAGGAAAGCATCTTTGAACATAATCAATGGATTTCATCTTAAAAATGTAAGAGGCGATATTCTAGGAGGCATCACAGCCGCAGTAGTGGCTTTACCTCTCGCTCTTGCTTTTGGAAATGCTGCGTTAGGACCTGGCGGAGCAATTTATGGACTTTATGGAGCAGTAGTAGTTGGTTTTTTAGCCGCATTATTCGGCGGAACACCTGCTCAAGTTAGTGGGCCTACCGGTCCCATGAGTGTAACTGTTGCAGGTGTAGTAGCAGGCTTGGCCGCAGTAGGGGTTCCAAGAGATCTTTCTGCAGGACAAATTTTACCTTTAGTTATGGCAGCGGTAGTCATTGGCGGCTTACTGCAAATATTATTCGGGATTCTAAAACTAGGTAAATACATTACATTAGTTCCATATTCTGTTGTTTCAGGATTTATGTCTGGTATTGGAGTAATAATTATTGCGCTTCAGATTGGGCCATTACTTGGAATTAGCACTCGAGGTGGAGTAGTCGAATCTTTAACTACTGTATTTTCAAATTTCCAGCCAAATGGTGCTGCTATTGGAGTAGCAATAATGACACTAGGTATAGTATTTCTTACTCCTAGAAAAATAAGTCAGTGGGTTCCTTCTCCTCTCTTGGCTTTATTGATAGTTACCCCAATATCAATATTAATTTTTGGAGATGGAGCTATTGATAGAATCGGAGAAATCCCAAGGGGAGTTCCATCTTTAAATTTACCAAGTTTTAATCAATATTTCCCAATTATTTTCAAAGCAGGCTTAGTTCTAGCAGTACTTGGAGCAATTGACTCCTTACTGACATCTCTAGTAGCAGATAATATTTCACAAACAAAACATAATTCTGATAGAGAACTTATTGGTCAAGGAATAGGAAATGCTGTTGCAGGTCTGTTTTCAGGTTTGCCTGGAGCAGGAGCAACCATGCGAACAGTTATAAATGTTAAATCTGGAGGATCAACGCCACTTTCTGGTATGGTTCACTCAGTTGTATTGTTGATAGTTTTAGTTGGTGCGGGACCTTTAGCTGAGCAAATACCAACTGCGTTACTAGCAGGAATCCTTATAAAAGTAGGTTTAGATATTATTGATTGGGGATTTTTAAGGAGGGCTCACAAATTATCTTTAAAAACTTCAGTAGTAATGTATGGCGTACTTTTGATGACAGTTTTTTGGGATTTAATTTGGGCAGTTTTAGTAGGTGTATTCATAGCAAATATGCTCACTATCGATTCAATAACTGAAACTCAACTAGAAGGTATGGATGAGGATAATCCTTTATCAAAAGATGATCAAGCTAAAAATGCATTACCTGCTGATGAAAAAGCACTACTAGATAGATGTTCAGGAGAAGTAATGCTATTTAGACTTAAAGGACCACTTAGTTTTGGAGCAGCTAAAGGCATATCTGAGAGAATGATGCTTGTAAGAAACTACAAAGTTTTGATATTAGATATCACTGATGTTCCAAGACTTGGAGTGACCGCAACTCTTGCAATAGAAGATATGATGCAAGAAGCAAAAAATAATTCCAGAAAAGCATTTGTTGCAGGTGCTAATGAAAAAGTAAAAGATAGATTAGCTAAGTTTGGAGTTGAAGGGATTATTGAAACAAGAAAAGAAGCTTTAGAAACTGCTCTAAATGAAATAGCCTAATAATTTATGGAAATAAGTCCAATTCTGCAAAATGTATTAGCCCCGCCAGTTCTTTTCTTTTTGATTGGAGCAATATCAGTCCTCTTTAAATCTGATTTAGAGATACCAGCTCCATTACCTAAACTCTTCTCCTTATACCTACTCCTAGCTATTGGTTTTAAAGGAGGTATAGAGATACAGAAAAGTGGTTTTACAGATCAAGTATTGCCTACTTTAAGTGCTGCAATACTGATGTCACTAGTAATCCCACTGATTGGATTTTTAATTTTAAGATTTAAGTTTGATGTCTTTAATTCAGCAGCGATAGCAGCAGCATACGGTTCAATAAGTGCTGTTACATTTATCTCTGCAGAAAGTTTTTTAGAAAGTCAAAAAATAGCTTTTGATGGGTTTATGGTTGGAGCTTTAGCTTTAATGGAATCTCCTGCAATAATTGTTGGATTATTACTTGTGAAATTTGCAGCTCCAAAAAATAGACCAAAATCAAGAAAAATGCATCTAAGCGCAATATTACACGAATCACTTTTGAATGGATCAGTTTATTTATTGCTCTCTAGCTTGATTGTAGGATTTCTCACTGCTTCCAGTAATCCCTCAGGAATTGAAAAAATGGAGCCTTTTACTGGACAATTATTCTATGGAGCAGAATGCTTCTTCTTGTTAGATATGGGAATAGTCGCTGCTCAAAGATTGCCGAGACTGAAGAATGCGGGTTCGTTTTTAATTGGGTTTGCTATTTTCATGCCTCTATTTAATGCATTTATTGGTGTTTTCGTTGCAAGATTTTTATCTTTAGGACCTGGCAACGCACTTTTATTTGTGGTTTTATGTGCAAGCGCCTCTTATTTAGCAGTTCCTGCAGCGATGAGGATGACAGTTCCAGAGGCTAAATCTAGTTATTATATTTCAACTACACTAGGTCTAACTTTCCCATTCAATATAGTTCTTGGCATTCCTATATATATGAGTTTAGTAAATACCATTATCCCACTTTCCCCTCTATAAAAAATGAAAAGATTAGACTTGATATTTAGTGAAAGAGAACTAGATGCAATCATTAAAACATTAGAAAAAGCTAATGTTCCTGGATATACCGTTATGAAACACGCCACAGGCAGAGGTCCTGAAAGAGTTGTTACTGAAGATATGGAATTTACAGGATTAGGAGCAAATGCTCATGTAATTGTTTTTTGTGAGCAAGAATTAATAGATAAAATGAGAGATAACATCAGAGAAGATTTGAGCTACTACGGAGGAGTAGCTTATATTTCTGAAGCAACACCTCTTTAAATTAAAGCAGAAATATTTTTTTAAGAATGAATCCAATCTACTCTTATATTTTTTCTACTATTTAAATACCTATCGATTGACATCGCAGCAATACATCCATCAGAAGCCGCAACAACTGCTTGCTTAAATGGTGTATTTCTTATATCTCCAATAGCCCATACTCCATCAGAGTTTGTAGACATAAAGTCATCCACAATAACTCCTCCGTCTTCTTTTAAAGCAATTTGATCACCTAAAAAATCAGTAATCGGCTTTGAACCACTCATATAGACAAACACTCCATCTAAGTTTAAATTGATAGGATTTTCTTCTTGCTTATTTTTTACAACAACCCCATTAACACCCATTTCATCACCCAATATTTCCAATAATCTTGTTCTACTCCAATGTTTTATATTTGAATTATCCATCAATTCCATAGCTTCTTCATTGTCCGATTTAGGGTCACTTGATGTAATCCAATGCACAGTTGATGCAAATTTAGTTAGGACAGTTGCCTCTTCAATTGCCTCCTTGTTCACTCCAACAACTGCAACTTCTCTATTTTTATAAAAAGCCCCATCACATGTAGCACAATAGCTTACTCCTTTGCCAAGAAAATCCGCTTCGCCCTTAAATGATGCAGGCCTACCCATTGCACCACTTGCAAGTACAAGTGCTTTAGCTTTGAAAGTGCCTTCGGGTGTATAAACCATTTTCCATTCTCCACTAGCGTCTATTCCAAACACTTGTGCTCTTCTATAGTCTGTACCATATTGCACAGCCTGTTCTCTCATTAGAGTAAGTAATTTCTCCCCACTTATATCAACCGGAACACCTGGATAATTAGCTATTTGATGGGTTATTGCTAAGGCTCCAACAGATGGATTTTTATCTAAAATTACTGTCTTTAAGTTTGAACGAGATGTATAAAGTGCGCAAGTACATCCCGCCGGGCCTCCTCCGATAATAACTACATCTGACTCAATGATTTCCAATTTTAAAAAACTCCTTTTTAGTAGTTAATTAGATTAGCTCTTGGTTAGAAGAAATCTCTAATGTAAATACCTAACCATGTTTATAAATATAAGTTAAAAGAAAAAAGAGAAAAAAGCATAATATAGAAACAAACTTACATAGGAAAAACATAAAAAATTAATTATCAAAATGATCAGTTACGTGAAATGTTCTGTATTGAACTATTATTAGTTCATATCGAAAAAACAATTGCCGAAGAAACAATATATTTTTTATGACAAACTCTGACTACCTTTTAAAAGCTGCCATTAAAAAAGTAACCGAAAAATTAAACGAGATATTAGTAGAAAAAATTGAAGAAGCAACAAATATTGCTCAGGATGCTCCAGAAATTCTCAAAAAAGAATTTGATAGTTTGAAAGAATCCATAATCGAAGAAGCCTCAAAAATGGAAAAAGCGGAAATTATTCAAGAAAATGAGTCCTCAAACACTTATCAAGATTCCAAAATAAAAAAAGCTTTAAATGAAATTGAAGGTATCAATAACCAAATTGATCTCCTTAATAAAACAATAAATAATCAAATTAAATGAGTTATCGCATTTTTCATTACTTTTTAAAAAAAATGAAGAGGGCCTTTCTTATTTGGATAACTCTGATTTCGCTTTTAACAATTTTGTGGATAGATAATATTAGATTTACAATTTTCCAAACTAAAAGCAATGAAAAAAGTAGGGTCCAAATTAAAAGAGCTAGGTGGTTTACTAATCAATTAATAAAGCTTGGTTCAGCATTTATTAAAATTGGACAATTATTATCAGCGAGACCTGATTTGATTCCTAATACCTGGATACAGGAATTGTCTAAATTGCAGGATCAAGTTCCTAATTTTTCATTTGCGCAAGTTGAGGAAACTATAAGAGATGAACTAGGGTCTAAGTTTAATGAAATAGATCAAATAATATGTGATCCGGTTGGATCAGCATCACTAGCTCAGGTTCATAGAGCGACTTTAAAAAATGGTAAGAAAGTAGTATTTAAAGTTCAGAGACCCAATTTAAAAGAATTGTTTATTATCGATTTGGGCATAATGCAGCAAATAGCAGGATTGTTACAGAAAAACAAGAATTGGAGTCGAGGTAGAAACTGGGTTGAAATTGCTAGAGAATGTAGGAAAGTTCTCATGAAAGAGCTTGATTTTAATTGTGAAGCACAATATGCAGCAAGATTTAGACAGCAATTTCTTGATGATGAAAATGTTGAAGTCCCTGAAGTAATTTGGGATATGAGCAGTGAAAAAGTTCTTTGTTTAAGTTATTTAGAAGGAACAAAAATAAGCGATCTAGAAAAATTACAATCACAAGAAATTGATTTACCCAAGATTGCAGAAATAGGTGCCATCAGCTATCTAAAACAATTAGTAAATTATGGTTTTTTTCATGCAGACCCTCATCCAGGGAATCTAGCAGTTTCAAATGAAGGTAAATTGATTTTTTATGATTTTGGAATGATGGGCAATATCTCAAATAATCTTCAAACAAGATTAGGGGGGATGGTTAAGGCTGCTGCTCTTAGAGACGCCTCATCACTTGTTATTCAATTACAACAAGCTGGGCTAATTTCAAAAGATATAGATGTAGGACCAGTCAGAAGATTAGTCAGATTGATGCTTAAAGAAGCCTTAACTCCTCCATTTAGTCCAAATATTATCGAAAAATTATCTGGAGATTTATACGAACTTGTTTATGAAACACCTTTTCAACTGCCAGTAGATTTAATCTTTGTGATGAGGGCTTTATCAACTTTTGAAGGAGTTGGTAGAATGCTTGACCCAGGGTTTAACCTTGTATCAGTTACAAAGCCTTATTTAATAGAACTTATGACTTCGAATAATCAAACTCCCAATGATTTAATTAACCAATTTGGAAGGCAAGTAGGTGAACTAGGATCAAAAGCTGTCGGGATTCCCAAAAGAATAGATGAAAGTTTAGAAAGATTAGAGCAGGGCGATTTACAATTGCAAATAAGAATGGGAGAGTCTGATAGGCAATTCAAAAAAATGTTTACTGCTCAAAAAACTCTAGGCCATTCAATTCTTATAGGAAGTTTATCAATTGCATCTGCTTTACTTGTAACCAATAAACAAAATAATTTTGCATTATTGCCACTTTTTTTTGCACTACCAATAAGTATTGACTGGATAAAGTGCCAATTAAGTATGAGCAAAGGCTCACGTTTAGAAAAACTAAAGCGCTAAAAAACTATATATTTTTGGGACCTAAACCTAAAGCTCCAGCGAATCTTGCTTGATTTCCCAATTCCTCCTCAATTTTTAAAAGCCTATTGTATTTTGCAATCCTTTCACTTCTGCTCAAAGAGCCTGTCTTGATCTGACCCGATCTTGTGGCGACAGATAAATCTGCAATTGTTGTATCTTCAGTCTCACCACTTCTATGACTAATAACACTTGTGAAACCAGACATTTTAGCTAACTCAATAGCTTCCAAAGTTTCAGTTAATGTTCCAATTTGATTTACCTTTATTAGGATTGAATTAGCAGATTTTTCCATAATCCCTTTCCTTAACCTTTCTGTATTAGTAACGAATAAATCATCACCTACAAGCTGAACTTTATTTCCTAATTCTTTGTTTAATTCTGACCAACCCTCCCAATCATCCTCAGCTAAACCGTCCTCTATTGA
Organism: Prochlorococcus sp. scB243_498I20; assembly: GCA_000635015.1. Classification (GTDB taxonomy): domain Bacteria; phylum Cyanobacteriota; class Cyanobacteriia; order PCC-6307; family Cyanobiaceae; genus Prochlorococcus_A. The sequence continues at coordinate 141,006 of JFMR01000036.1, read as the reverse complement.
AACTATTGGATAATTAGAAACTAGTCTTGAAAGATATGAAATCATTTCAGAACTATTTAAACTTTTCCCTTCATATCTATAAGTTCCATCACTATAAAATTCAGTACTAGCAGCATCTAAAGCTAAAGATACCTGCTCACCAGGCTTAAACCCGGCTTTTTGAATTGCTTCTAATAATAAGTCCCCTGCCTCTTCGCTTGATGACAAATTCGGGGCAAATCCACCCTCATCGCCTACAGCAGTAGATAGACCTTTTTGATCAAGTAATGATTTTAATGAGTGAAAAATTTCAGTTCCCATTCTTAATGATTCACTGAAATTATTAACTCCATGTGGGACAAGCATAAATTCCTGAAAATCAAGACTATTTGGTGCATGAGCACCACCATTTATTACATTCATCAATGGGACTGGAAGAAGATTGGATAATGGATCTCCAAGATATCTATAAAGGGGAATGTCTAAAGCATTTGCTGATGCTCTAGCAGTTGCAAGACTTACTGCAAGGATTGAATTTGCTCCAAGGTTAGACTTATTAGGAGTTCCATCAATTTCAATCATTAATTTATCTACTGCAGTTTGATCTAAAGATGACAAACCACATAAAGCCGGCGATATTGTTTCATGAATTTTATTAACAGCATTCAAAACGCCTTTCCCCATATATTTAGAACCACCATCTCTTAATTCATGCGCCTCATGAGCACCAGTGCTAGCTCCGCTGGGCACAATTGCTCTACCACTTGCACCACATTCCAAAAATACTTCTGCCTCTACAGTTGGATTACCTCTTGAATCAAGGACTTGCCTTGCTTCAACAGTATCAATAAGAAAATCAATAGTTTCTTTCACAATTTAATTATTACTATTTAAATCCTATTAATAGCTGAACTATTTGGCTAATATCTGAAATATATATGTTAAACAATTATAATTTTTTAATTTATAACAGTTTAGATATTAGTTAACACTTTTATTAATTCCAAAGTCCCTGCAACCCCTCTCAAAAAAATATTTTTGAAATTCATCTTACAATTTGAAAATTATTGGATGATTATTAATGCAGATCCTATTTAGAATATTAATTAATAATCAACTGCAGTTTTATAGTTTATGAGAGAAACCCTTACATCCAGTCCTGAACTATTTAGCGATATCAGTTGGAACCTTCTTTTATTAGGAGAAGAAACCGCAAAAAAATGGGATCATAGCGAATTTAATATTGAACACATAATTCATACATTGTTCTCATCAAGTGAATTCTTTGCTTTCATTGAAAAATTGTCAATCGACCAAGATACAGTTTTAGACATAACAGAAGATTTTTTAGAAGAGACACCAACAAATGAGTCAGATATTTTTACTATCGGAGAAGATTTAGAAATTTTATTAGATAACGCGAATCAGATTAAAACTCAATGGGGATCAAGATTAATAGAAATCCCTCATTTACTAATTGCGCTTGGAAGAGATTTAAGAATTGGAAATTATGTTTTTGAAGAAGGAAACCTTTCAATGGAAAAATTAGAGGAAGAATTAAAGTTTTACCCAAATATTAATCAATCAAAAGATTCTTTTAATTATGGGAATGTAATTGAAATAAATAATCAATCTAATTTTGAATCAGACAAAGAAACTTTAGTTAAAGACGAAAAATTGAAAAAAGCTATTGTTCCATTACCGAAAAGTGAACTTCAAATTGAAACCAAAAAACAAGTTGGAAAAGATGAAAATGCTCTTTCAATTTATGGAAAAGATTTAACAGAATCAGCCCAACAAGGCTTACTGGATCCCGTTTTAGGAAGAGAGAATGAGATCAATAATTTAATGAGGGTACTCTGCAGAAGAAACAAAAATAACCCTATACTTATTGGCAATCCTGGAGTTGGTAAAACCTCAATTGCAAAATTACTTGCTCAATTAATTGTAGACAAAAAAGTTCCTGATACTTTAAAGGACTTAAAAATTATTTCACTTGACTTAGGGGCATTAGTTTCTGGGACCAAATTTAGAGGTCAACTAGAGGAAAGACTAAGCTTAATAATGCAGGAACTAAATAATCCAAACCAAGGAATGATTCTTTTTATTGATGAAATTCACTCAATATTAAGCTCTGACAGATCTTCTACCGACATCAGTAATATCTTAAAACCTTTACTAGCTGAAGGAGAACTTAGATGTATCGGTACAACAACTCCTGAGAAATTTCGTGAAACTATTGAAAAAGATCAGGCATTAAATAATTGCTTTCAAAGGATAGCTGTTAATGAACCTTCAGTAGAATTAAGCGCAAAAATTTTACAAGGGATCAAAAAGAAATATGAATTACATCATGGCATAAAAATTTCTGAAGAGGCTGTAAACTATTCTGCAAAATTGGCCGATAGATACATCAGCGATAAATGTCTCCCTGATAGTGCAATAGATTTAATTGATGAAGCAGCTGCACAGTTAAAAATCGAGTCTAATAATATGCCTCCAATCATTCTCCAACAAGAAAACAAACTTAATACTATTGATGAAAAATTGAATAATTTGCAAGGAGAAAATATCGAAGCTCAAGAAAAACTATTGAATAATAGAAAACAATCAGAGGTAAAATTGAAGGTTCTTTTGGAAAATTGGAACAATTTACGTGAAGAAATGGAGGAATTATCTAATTTAATGAAAGAAGAAGATAAGCTAACCAAACAAATTAAAGATAAATCAAATCGCGAAGTTGAAAATGATCTAGATTATTTAGAAAAGCTTGAAGAAGATTTAAGTGAAATAGAGAATGACATACAAAAAGTTGAAGAGAACTTTAATAAAATAAAGAAAAATAGAAATTTCCCTTTTAAATATCAAGTTGAACCTGATGATATTGCAGATGTTATATCAAAAATCACAGGTATTCCAATTTCTAAAGTAGTTTCAAATGAACGTAAGAAATTAGTCAATCTAGAAACAGAACTAAGTGAAAAAGTTATTGGACAAGAAAAAGCCATAGAAGCTGTTTCTGCTGCAATTAGAAGAGCTCGAGTTGGCATGAAAAGTCCTAAAAGACCTGTTGGATCTTTTTTATTTATGGGTCCTACTGGTGTTGGTAAGACAGAATTAGCAAAATCTCTTGCAACAGCTTTATTTGATGAAGAAGACGCACTTTTAAGATTAGACATGAGTGAATATATGGAGAAAAATGCCGTAGCAAGACTTTTAGGAGCTCCCCCAGGTTATGTTGGTTATGAAGAGGGAGGTCAATTAACTGAAGCTATAAGACGTAAACCCTATTCAGTAATACTTCTTGATGAGATAGAAAAAGCACATGCAGAAGTATTTAATATCCTTTTGCAAGTCTTAGATGAAGGAAGGTTAACGGACTCTCAAGGAAGGACCGTAGATTTCAAAAATACCGTAATCATTATGACAAGTAACCTAGCTGGTAAATCTATACTGGAGTATTCACAAAAGATTTCTAAAAGTGAGGGAAAGTTAGAAAAAGATCAACAAACTCTAGATGATTCAATTAGTGATGCATTGTCTTCAATTTTTAGACCTGAATTTTTAAATAGAATTGACGAAGTGGTAAAGTTTGATCCATTATCTATTGATCAACTTCAAAAAATAATCATTTTACAAACAGAAGATTTAAAGAACCTGCTACTTGAGCAGAAAATAAATATCGCTATAGACAAAAAAGTTATCAACAAAATTGCAAACGATTCTTACGAACCTGAATATGGTGCTAGGCCACTTAGCAGGGAACTTAGAAGACAAATAGAAAATCCCTTGGCTGCAAAACTTTTAGAGGATAACTTCAAAAATAAAAAAAATATAACAATTAAACTTAACCCTGCTAAAAAAGATGAGATCGTTTTCAAACCTAGCTGAGGAGTAAATCAATAAGCTAAAATAAAAACTAAAGCATAAAGCTTAATTTCAAAAAAATTTTGTGACAAGTCCTACTACTAATAAAGAACCTCTTAAAAAGGATTCTCCTGAAGTTGAAGAGCCTAAAAAAAAGAAAAATTTTTTTAGTTCTACCTACGATGAACTTAAACTTGTCGTGTGGCCTAACAAACAACAACTTTTTAGCGAATCAGTAGCAGTTATAATTATGGTATCTTTTTCTGCTGCAGCCATTGCTTCTGTTAGCAGATTCTATGGGTGGGCAGCCTCGCAAATTTTTGGTTGAATTATCTCCCGAATATCCATTAATAAAGTTCTTAATTAAGCTTCCAGAAAAATGAGTAATGAATTAACTACAAACCTTGCTTCTTCAAAAGCAAATACAAGCATCGCAAGATGGTATGCGGTTCAAGTAGCATCAAGCTGTGAAAAAAAAGTAAAAGCTACTCTTGAGCAGAGATCAGTAACTTTAGGTGTTAATAATAGAATCATTGAAATTGAAATTCCCCAAACGCCAGGAATTAAATTAAAAAAAGATGGAAGCAGACAAACTACTGAAGAAAAAGTTTTCCCAGGTTATGTCCTCGTAAGAATGGTTTTGGATGAAGATACAATGATGGCTGTTAAAAGTACTCCAAATGTAATTAACTTTGTCGGTGCTGAAGACGGTAGAGGCAGCGGAAGATCGCGAGGCCATATCAAACCTCGACCATTATCAAGACAAGAAGTTAATAGAATCTTTAAGCGTGCATCAGAGAAAAAAGCTGTAATTAAGTTAGATATTGAAGAAAAAGATAGAATCATTGTAACTAGCGGTCCATTCAAGGATTTCCAGGGAGAAGTTATAGAAGTTTCCGGAGAAAGAAATAAATTAAAAGCATTACTTTCAATATTTGGGCGCGAGACTCCTGTAGAATTAGAATTCTCCCAAATCAATAAACAAAATTAATTTCTAATTGTTCTTGTTTATCGAGTAAAATTATGATTTTCCACTCCAGCTTAAATTAACTAATCTAATGGCAAAAAAAATTGTTGCAGTTATCAAGCTTGCTCTACAAGCAGGCAAAGCAAATCCTGCTCCTCCTGTAGGGCCAGCTTTAGGACAACATGGTGTCAATATCATGGCATTTTGCAAAGAATACAACGCAAGGACACAAGATAAAGCAGGTTTCGTAATTCCAGTAGAGATTTCTGTTTTTGAAGATAGAAGCTTTACTTTTATCACAAAAACACCTCCTGCTTCCGTCTTAATAACAAAAGCAGCTGGTATAGAGAAAGGTTCAGGTGAATCCGCAAAAGGCTCTGTTGGGAATATAAGTAAAGCTCAATTAGAAGAAATAGCCAAAACTAAGCTTCCTGATCTAAACTGTTCTAGTGTTGAATCAGCAATGAAAGTAATTGAGGGTACTGCTCGTAATATGGGCGTCTCTATCACTGATTGAGTTCAATACGCAATTTCTCACTATTTAGGGGAGGTTAGTTAACAACCGTTTGCACCCAATATTATTATGAAAAAACTATCTAAAAGAATGGCGGCTCTATCAACAAAGATAGAAGATCGCATTTACGCACCACTTGATGCTCTTAGTATTATCAAGGAAAATGCTAATGCAAAATTTGATGAAACTATTGAAGCACATATACGTCTAGGTATTGATCCAAAATATACTGATCAACAATTAAGGACCACTGTTGCATTACCACATGGTACTGGCCAAAGCATCAAAATTGCAGTAATTACAAGCGGTGAGAATGTATCGAAAGCTAAAGCTGCTGGTGCAGATTTATCTGGCGAAGAAGATCTTGTAGAAAGCATCAACAAAGGAAATATGGAGTTTGATCTACTTATTGCAACTCCAGATATGATGCCAAAGGTTGCAAAATTAGGAAGAGTGTTAGGACCTAGAGGTTTAATGCCTAATCCTAAAGCTGGGACAGTAACTAATGACATTGCTAGTGCAATAAAAGAATTCAAAGCTGGTAAGTTAGAATTTAGAGCAGATAAGGCTGGAATCGTTCATGTCCGCTTTGGAAAAGCAAGTTTCACAAAAGAGGCTTTATTTGATAACTTAAAAACTTTACAAGAATCAATTGATAAAAATAAACCAAGTGGAGCTAAAGGAAAGTATTGGAAAACTTTTTATGTAACTTCAACAATGGGACCTTCGGTTCAAGTTGACATAAATGCTGTACAAGATTACCAACCTGAAGGTTAACGCTTTGTAGTATAATTTAAATTGCAATAATACGGCCAAAGAAAGTAGGTTGATTTAGTTATTCTAAATTTTTAATTCCTACCGAGGACTCGTCTTAAATTATTTCTTTTTGGATCTAATAAAAGCGGCCTCTTTAAAAGAACTTTGCCGCATTTCCTGCTCTCCCTAAATTACGATCCAAAAAACATCAATGGGCCGAACACTAGAGAATAAGCAAAAAATCGTTACTGAGATTAAATCTCTTTTAGACGACTCGGAAATGGCTGTAGTTCTTGACTATAAAGGTTTAACTATCAAAGAGATGTCAGATTTGCGATCTAGATTGCAAACAACTAACGGCATCTGCAAAGTTACTAAAAATTCATTAATGCGCAAAGCTATTGATGGAGATAGTAATTGGAACGATCTTGAATCTTTACTGACTGGAACAAATGCTTTTGTCTTAATTAAAGAAGATGTTGGTGGTGCTGTAAAAGCAATCCAATCTTTTCAAAAAGACACCAAAAAATCCGAAACCAAAGGAGCTTTATTTGAAGGCAGACTTCTTAGCGATTCTGAAATAAAAGAAATTGCAAGTCTTCCATCTAAAGAAGTATTGATGGCAAAAATTGCTGGCGCTCTTAATGGCGTTGCAACAAAAATTGCGATCTCTATTAATGAAGTACCTTCTGGACTTGCTAGATCACTTAAACAACATTCTGAAAAATCAGAATCCTAAATTCAAAACCTAATTAACTTTTAAGAAAATGTCCGCAAAAACTGAAGAAATTCTTGAATCATTAAAATCTCTATCACTTTTAGAAGCATCTGAGCTTGTAAAACAAATTGAAGAGGCTTTTGGTGTATCTGCTGCAGCTTCTGCAGGTGTAGTTATGGCAGCTCCTGGAGCAGCTGGCGGTGACGCAGATGGTGGCGCTGCTGAAGAAAAAACTGAATTTGATGTAGTTCTCGAAAGCTTTGATGCAGCTGCAAAAATCAAAGTACTTAAGGTTGTAAGAAATGCAACTGGTCTAGGTCTTGGCGATGCAAAAGCACTTGTTGAATCTGCACCAAAAACAGTAAAAGAAGGAATTGCTAAAGCAGATGCCGAATCTTTAAAGAAAGAGATTGAAGAAGCTGGCGGTAAAGTTACACTTAAGTAAGAGAATATTTTTTCAAGCCGATAGACTTTAATATCGGCTTTAAAAATTATGAATATTGATAGTATTGCAATTGAAGCTGCAACAGATGGAGCCTGCAGTGGTAATCCAGGTCCAGGTGGTTGGGGTGGCCTAATAATTTTTGACGACAAAAGTGAATTAGAAATAGGGGGTTCCGAGCAAAATACTACCAATAATAGAATGGAACTCACTGCGGCTATAAAAACTCTTGAGAAATTAAAAACCTATAAATTAAAGGAGAACTTTAAATTAAGAACTGATAGTAAATATGTCATAGAAGGTTATACAAAATGGATTACTAATTGGAAGAGAAATGGATGGAAAACAAGCTCAGGAAAATCAGTTCAAAATCTTGATTTATGGCAAAAAATTGATCAATTAAGAATTAATGGCCTTGTAATGGAATATGTTAAGGGTCATAGTGGTGACAAGCAAAATGATAGAGTTGATAAAATCGCAACCAACTATAGCAAAGGTATATCTCTAGAAAGTAAATTAAAGGAGTCAGAATCTTCAGCTGACTTTTTTGAAAAAAATGCCCCTTCAGAAATTCAGAAATTATTTTCAAGGAATGAATTAATTCAAAAATTTGCCGACAAGAAGTATTTGTTAAGTTCACCAGAACTAAGCACCTTATTAGGTGAAGAAAACTACTTAAAGATCAAACTATATGCACTTTTTGAATGGCGTAATTGGAGATTGATTCCTAAAGATAAAAAATATTGGATAATAGAAAAAAAGGAAGCCTAATTTTTTATGAATGAACAGAAAGGAGAATTTAAAAATCTTTATAAAAACTTGATTACCCCTGTATTAAAAAGAGACTCTGGAATTGATGCAGAATACTTAACTAATTTATCTCTTAGCCTTTTATCATTCAGTTCAAGAAAATATAATTGGCCTGTAGTTTCATCTATCTTAAAAAATCTAAATGAAGAATTTTCTATAGTTGATAAAAGGTTAACTCAGAGCATATGTGGTATAAATTTTTGTAATCCAATTGGTTTAGCTGCGGGTTTTGACAAAAATGGAAATGCTGCAAATGTATGGAAAGATTTTGGTTTTGGATTTGCCGAACTTGGTACAGTAACCAAATTTGCTCAAAATGGAAATCCCAAACCAAGGTTGTTTAGATTAGCGGAGGAAGAAGCAGCCTTAAATAGAATGGGTTTTAATAATAATGGTGCTGAAAATCTAGTTAAAAACTTAATGGAACAAGGAATTGAGTTTAAAAAAAATAGAAAGAATATTTGTTTAGGGATAAATTTTGGTAAGTCTAAAATTACAGATTTATCTCAAGCAAAAGATGATTATTTAACTTCTCTAAAATTATTAATTCCATATTGTGATTATGCAGCAATAAACGTAAGTTCTCCAAATACTGAAGGACTAAGAAAGTTGCAAGATCCCATTCTTCTAAAAGAACTTCTTAGAGAAATTAAAAACTTACCTAATTGTCCACCATTATTTGTAAAAATTGCGCCAGATTTAAGCCTTAAAGATATTGAAGATATTTGCCAGTTAATTATTGAGGAAAATATCGATGGGATAATTGCTACTAACACCAGCATAGATAGATTAGGTCTTGAAAATAGGAAGATCAGGCAAACAGGATTATTACTTTCTGAAGAAAATGGAGGATTAAGTGGAAAGCCTCTACAAAAAAAAGCAAATCAAATAATAAAACATATTAATAATATTGATAAAAAGATTATTTTAATTGGTGTTGGAGGAATCGATAGTCCAGAGTCGGCTTGGGAAAGAATTTGCTCTGGAGCATCATTAATTCAACTTTATACGGGATGGATATATAAGGGGCCACAATTAGTCCCCAATATACTTGAAGGGATTTTAAAGCAACTTAATATACATCAGTTATCTAATATAAAAGAGGCCATTGGATCAGATTTAAAATGGGTTAAATAAAAATTAGAAAATGAATAATGAACAATCCGAAAACTAATGATTACTCAACATTAGCCATGCAAATATCAAACTTAAAGCATGGTGGAAATGTATATGCAAATGCAAAAAAATTAAATTTATTACCCTCTGAAATCATTGACGCAAGTGCCTCTTTAGTACCCTTTGATCCACCTCAAATACTAATAGATTCATTAAATGCTGGAATTAAGAATCTTGGATTTAGATATTACCCAGAGAGAAACTTGAATGATCTGAAACAAATAATCGGTAAGTTTCATGGGATAAATCCAGACAATATATTGCCTGGCAATGGAGCTTCTGAACTAATAACTTGGGCAGGTTATGAAGCATCCAAATTTGGAATAAGTTGTATACCTTCTCCATCATTTGTTGATTATGAAAGATCTTTAAATTGTTGGAATAGCAATTTTATACATTGCGAATTACCAAAAAACTGGAATGATATTTTTCCGCAATCATTTCCGCTGCATCCAAAAGGTGATGTTATTTGGATAACAAATCCACATAACCCTACCGGCCAATTATGGGAAAAGAATTCATTGGAGGAAGTTGTAAAAAAATATAAATTAGTTATCTGTGATGAAGCTTTCTTATCTATAACACCTAATGGAGACAAAGAATCTTTAATACCATTAACCCAAAGATTTGACAATTTATTAGTCTTGAGAAGCTTGACCAAAATCTTTAATATTCCTGGTCTTAGATTAGGTTACGTTATTGGCTCATCGAAAATACTAAAACAATGGGAAATCAATAGAGATCCATGGCCTTTAAATTCATTTTCTATTAAAGCAGGAATTGATCTACTAAGTAATAAGAAATTCTATGAACAGTGGACAAAACAAATTCACAGCTGGATAAATTTTGAAAAAAAAAGAGTATTTGAAAAATTATCAAAAATAGAGAACCTTAAAGTTCATAACTCTTCAACCAACTTTTTTTTAATAGAAAGTAAAAAATCCTTGTCACCTAATATAAAATACTTAGAAAATAAGGGAATATTGCTTAGAGAATGTACTTCATTTAGATTTCTGGATGAAAAGTGGGCAAGAATAAGTTTGCAGAATAAGAAAAATAACACTCTTTTATGTAAAGAAATTCAAAATTCCTTTAAAAAATAATTAAAAAATTTTCTAATCTCAATTTTAGATTTGATTTTATTATTGTTTTCCATGTTCTGCTTCATAATATCTAAAATTTCATAGTAATATTTTCCGTTTTTTGATTTTCTCTTAAAAATTCTTTCTATAGTTTCTTCAAAAACTTCTTTAGAAATTTTACTTTGATTCATTAAAACTGATCCTCCACTTTCAGCAAGAGTCATTGCATTTTTCTCTTGGTGATTATTTTTAGAATAAGGAAATGGAATTAATATTGAAGGTTTTTCAGTTTCTATGAGTTCATTTATTGTTCCTGCACCAGATCTCGATATTACAAGATCACAGTTCTGAATTAAAGCTGCGATTTCATTAGTAAATTTCTTTTGAACATAATTATTGGAATTTTTTACATTGAAGGATTGTTGATTACATTCGCCAATAATATGAACTATCCGAAACTGTTTTTTCATTAAAAATTCAAGAGATTTGTTAAGAATTTGATTTATAGCTTTTGCTCCTTGGCTACCTCCCATAACAATCAAAAGAGGTCCTTTTCCTTTTGGGACCCATTCTGGCAAGGGATGGGGTTCATAAAATTGATCTCTTAAAGGAGTCCCGGTGAAAATAGTTTTACAATTTCTTAAATAAGAATTTGTTTTCTTAAACCCTAGAAAAACATAATTACACAAAAAACCAAAATATTTCGTGACCATTCCTGGAATTAAATTTGATTCATGAATAATGACAGGTATCCTGAGAAGTTTTGAAGCAACAATAGTAGGGGCAGATATATAACCTCCAGTCGTAAAAACCAAGTTAATTTTTTTTTCTTTTAAGATCCTAATTATTTGAAAAGTTGACATTAAAATTTTTATATATTGATAAAACAAAAAAATATTTTTTCTTGGTGTCTTTATATTCAAACTCTTCAAATTATATTTTTGGGGAATAAAATTCGCATCAAGTCTTTGCTGAATACCCAACCAATGAATATTCCAGTCATCTTCTACCTCTTTAGAAACTGCTAAAGCTGGAAAAATATGGCCTCCTGTTCCACTAGCTGCAACTAATAAATTATTTTTTTTAGACATAAAAACTTAAATTAGTAGAATGAAAATAATAAATGATAAATATGTTGAATTTAAACTTATTCAGAAATATAGGATTCCCTCTCTACTTATTTATTTATCTCATTCTCTCTTATTCAGCAATATCGCAAACTTTAAAAGTTGATTTTATAAGAAATTTAGAAACCTCATTAAATAAGCGAGACTTAGAGTTTGTTAGAAAAAATTTTAGAAATGATGAAAACCAAAATATACCAAAACAGTTCTCAAAAATTATCAATGATTTTCCTGATAGCAAATGGAAAATCAAAAGATTAGAGTCAAATATTCCAAATAAAGAAATATTGAGAATAAAAGTTTCAGGAAGAAAAATAGTTAATGGAGAAATGCATATACTCGAATCCGATTTCGATTATGTTTTTTCAGTTCTAAATGGAAAAATTGATGAAGGTACCGTTAAAAATTTATTCACAACAATAAGGAATGATGATAAGAAGATAGATATTAGTTTTAAAATCCCTGAAAAAGTTCTTACTGGTTCAAAATACGATATCGATATAATCCTAAATAAGCCACTTGAAGAAGTGATCATCGCTGGAGCAATTAAACCTCATCAAGTAAATTCATTGTTTGAACAAGAAATATTGCTGGAGCCATTAGCATCTGGAGGAATTTTTAAAATGACAAGAGCCCCTTTAAAACCAGGGATAGTAATTTGGTCAGGAGTCATAGCTCACCCTGAAGGAATGATTACTTTCACAAAGAGTATTGATATTGTTAATAAAATATAGCCTAAGCGTCGTTTAAAGCAGCTACACCAGGTAAGGTTTTACCTTCTAAAAGTTCCAAACTTGCGCCACCTCCAGTAGATATATGAGACATTTTCTCAGCTAATCCTGCTTTTTCAACTGCTGCAACTGAATCTCCACCACCAATTATTGTACAAACTTCAGAAAAAGCACTTAAGTCAGCAAGGGTAGTAGCTATAGCATTTGTACCTTCTGCAAATTTATCAAATTCGAAAACTCCCATTGGCCCATTCCAAATTATTGTCTTACATTCTGCAAGAGCATTCTGAAAAACTTTAATGGAATCTGGACCAATATCGAGACCCATCCAATCTCCACTAATTGAATCAATTTGAGATATTTTACTTTCGGCGTTAGGCGAAAATTCATTTGCTAAAACAACATCAGTAGGTAATAATAATTCGACTCCTTTTGCTTTTGCTTTTGCTTCTAAATCCCTGGCAAGCTGAAGTTTATCTTCTTCTACAAGGCTCTTTCCAACATCTAAACCTCTAGCTTTATAAAAAGTAAAAATCATGCCTCCACCAATCATGATTTTGTCACACTTATCTAGTAAAGAATCAAGTACTCCTATTTTGCTACTAACCTTTGATCCTCCAACTATTGCTGCCAATGGACGCTTTGGAGAATCTATTGCTCCTTGTAAGTATTTCAATTCTTTTTCTAAAAGAAATCCAGCAACTGATGGACTTAAATAATTAGTAACACCCTGTGTTGAAGCATGAGCTCTATGAGCAGCACCGAAAGCATCATTTACATACATATCTGCATGTGACGCTAATTTTTTAGCAAACTCCAAATCGTTCTTTTCCTCTTCACCAAAAAAACGAACATTTTCAAGTAAAAGAACATCTCCATTAGATAAGCTGTTTGATTGTGCAACTGCTTCATCACCAATACAACTGTTAGTAAGAGCAACATTTTGCCCCAACAATTCACTTAATCTTGCTGCTACCGGAGTTAATCTCATTTTTTCATTGACCTGACCCTTTGGTCTACCAAAATGAGCAGCTAAAATAACTTTTGCAGAATGATTAATAAGATATTCAATAGTTGGGATCGCTGCACGAATACGCGTATCGTCGGTTATTTGACCATCTTCACTTAATGGAACATTAAAATCTACTCTTACAAGAACTTTTTTTCCTTCTAAATTTGTCTTATCAAGACTGGAAAGAGATAATTTTGACATTAAACAAGCTTAATTTTTAATCTTAAGACCCTAACGTTAATTTGGGCTTATTGGGTTAAAAAGTAGTTACTGTTACCTATGCCTTAATAAATTTTAAGAATTAACGATTATAAAAATTTTTTAGTCATTAAATTTATACTAAACTTTAGAAGTAAATACTTTTGAAACTTATAAAAACTTAAAGGAATACAAAATTTTATTTGATTTATTGAAGTGGACATACCCAAAATTCAATGGTACCCAGGCCATATCGCAAAAGCAGAAAAGAAATTATCTGAAGTTATCAATAAAGTAGATTTAGTTATAGAAGTGAGAGATGCACGAATTCCTTTGTCAACAGGACATCCACACTTAAATAAATGGATAAATAATAAAAAACATATTCTTGTCATTAACAGATCAGATATGATCTCCCCGAATACAATCAATAGTTGGAATAAATGGTTTAATTCTAAAGATCAATATCCTCTTTGGTGTGATGCTAAAAGAGGAATAGGGATTAAAGAAATTTGTAAGTCAGCCAAAGATTCTAGGTCGTCAATCGACGATAGAAGACTCTCTAGAGGAATGCGAATTAGGCCAATTAGAGCCCTTACACTTGGTTTTCCAAACGTAGGAAAGTCGGCATTAATTAATAGAATCGCAAAAAAAAGAGTTGTAGATAGCGCTAGGAAAGCAGGCGTAACTCGTAATTTAAGATGGATAAAATTAGAAAGTGGTATAGATCTGCTAGATGCTCCTGGTGTTATACCTCCAAATTTAGAAGATCAAAAATCAGCACTTAATCTTGCACTATGTGACGATATTGGAGAAGCTGCTTATGAAATAGAGAGTGTCGCAATTGGATTTATCAAAATTATATCCACTCTCAACAAAGATAAGAATGCGAATATCTCAGTTAAACAAATATCTAATAGATATGGAGTTGATATTACTAAAGGCTTTAAAAGTCCTTCTGCTTGGATCGACGAAGCAGCTTCAAAACATACCTCTGGCGATAAAAGGAGAATGTCTCATAAGTTATTGGAAGATTATAGAAATCAAATGCTGGGTAAAATTGCTTTAGAAGTCCCACTATGGAATTAAATAATCAAAATTCTTTCGGCATTGGAGAAGGTGAGCTTATAGAAATTATTTATGAGCTACCTCTTCCTATGAGGCTAGACAGATGGTTGGTAAGTAAAAGGCCAGAACAAAGTAGAGCAAGAATTCAACATTTTATAAATTCAGGTTTAGTACTTGTAAACTATAAGACTGCGAAAGCAAAGACCCCATTAAAAAATGGCGACAATATTCAAATATGGATGCCTCCTCCAGAACCTCTTATTTATTTGAAACCTGAAAAAATGGATTTAAATATCCTTTTTGAAGACGAGCACATCATAGTAATTAATAAACAATCAGGACTAATTGTTCATCCAGCCCCTGGACACAAATCTGGAACTTTAGTGAATGGATTACTTTTTCACTGTAAAGATCTACCTGGAATTAATGGGAAACTAAGACCTGGGATTGTTCACAGATTAGATAAAGATACCTCCGGATGTATGGTTGTTGCAAAAAGCCAAGAGGCATTAGTAAATCTCCAGAAACAAATTAAAGAAAAAATAGCATCACGCGAATATATTGCAGTAATTCATGGAGCACCGAATTCTGAAGAAGGCCAAATAGTGGGAAACATTGGCAGAGATAAATTAAATAGATTGAAATATAAAGTAGTTGAAGAAACTTCAGGAAGGTATGCCTGTACCTATTGGAAATTAGAAGAAAGATTTGGCAATTACTCATTAATGAGTTTCAAACTAGATACGGGGCGTACACATCAAATAAGAGTACATTGCGCTCACATTAATCATCCAATTGTGGGTGATCCGTTATATGGAAGATGTAAAAAACTACCATGTAAATTAGATGGCCAAGCTTTACACGCCATTAAGCTTGGACTTATACATCCAATAAATGGTAAAGAAATGATATTTGAATCAGAATTACCATTAAATTTTCAAAAATTACTAAGTGTTCTTAAAATTAAATAAGATTCAAAGAGGAATTTAGAAGCGATTTTGTATACGTGTTTTGAGTTTTAGTGAATATTGTGGAACTTTCTCCTTCATCAACTATCTTTCCGTGATTCATAACTAGCAACCTATCACAAAATCTTTTAGCAATGCCCAAATCATGAGTAATAAAGATAATCGTTAAATTCATTTTTTCTTGCAAGACTCTAAGTAATTCAAGAATCTCTATTTTTACTGAAGCATCCAACATATTAACGCTCTCATCACAAATCAAAATTTTTGGTTTCAACAATAGCGCTCTGGCTAATGAAATTCTTTGCAATTGACCACCAGATAATTGGCTAGGATAAGAATTAAAAAAATCATTATTTAAGGGTAGATTCAAATTTCTAAACATTAATTTTATTTCTTTTTCGATTTTTCTTTTATCTGAAATCTTTTGAATAAAAAATATATCTTCCAAAATACTTTTAATTGTCATTCTCGGGTTCAAACTTGAAAAAGGATCTTGGAAAATAATTTGCACTTTATTGTTCTTTTTAAAAGATTTATTTTTTTTCGATGCATGATTTTTATCATAAATTTTGATTTCACCACCTCTTACTTTAAGAAGTCCAATTAAAGCTCTACATAATGTACTTTTACCACTCCCTGAAGAACCAACTATTCCAAGAGTCTCATTCTCATATAACTTGAAACTAACTTCATTTAAAGCCTTATTCCATTTATTAATGAAAATTGAAGAATTTAATTTATACCAATGTCTTAGGTTATTTACCTCTAGAACGACCTGATCTCGAGCATTATTTTTAGTATTTGGTTCTAATACTATTTTTGAAGCATTTACTAACTTTTTCCCGATATCTGATTTTGGTGATTGAAAAATATCTAATATATTCCCTTTTTCAACAATCGATCCCTTTTCAATTATTGCAACTTTTTTACACCACTTTGCTGCAAGATTAATATCATGACTAATTAAAATTAAAGTTGTATCAAATTCATTACATAGATGAATTATTTCTTGCATAATTTCAAAACTTGTTTTGGTATCTAAGCTTGTTGTAGGTTCATCAGCTATTAATAATTTAGGTTTCAAAGCAAGTGCCATTGCTATAGAAACTCTCTGTCTCATTCCGCCGCTAAATTGATGTGGGAAAGAATCAAGTCTACTTTCTTCAATTCCGACTTTTTGAAAAACTTCTCTTACTAATTTTTTAATAGCTAAAGATGATTTAGTTTGATCATGTGTTTTAAATAATTCATATAAATGATCCCCAACTCTCATTAGCGGATTAAGTTTTTTTATAGAGTCTTGATAAATAAATCCAAAATTCTTTCTTCTAAATAATTGTGCATCTTTGTTGTTTATTTTCCTAGGATCTACATTAGAAATCGATAGATACCCTTTAGAAGTGGCCTTTGCAGGCAATATATTTACTAATGTTTTTGCAAAAGTGGTCTTTCCACATCCAGAAGGTCCTATTATGGCCAAATGATCTCCACTATCTATTTCCAAATTAAAATTTTTGATAATAGGTTGCTGTTTTAGACCATATTTAACAGTAAGATTTTCAACTACAATAATTTTTTCTTTATTTTTTTCCATGATTTATAGCAAATTTTTCTAGACATAAATAAAATACATCTAAAGCAATATAAAATGTCCGAGGCAGCTGCAAATTCAAAAGAAAAAAACGAAATTGAAGTTTCCAAAACTATTTTGCCTGAAAATAAAAAATATGAAAGTGAATCTTTGAATTATCAAATAAACATTCCCGATTGGCTTCTTAAAGATATTCATAATTTTGAAAAATCAAATAAAGAAAATGATGAGAATCAAAACCTTATAGTAAAGGCTTTTAAACTTGCTTATAAAGCTCATGATGGACAATTACGTGCGAGCGGCGAGCCATACATTATCCACCCGGTTGCTGTTGCAAATCTCCTTAAAGAAATAGGTGCTAGTTCATCAGTTATTGCTGCAGGCCTTTTACATGATGTGGTTGAAGATACTGGCATTGATTTATCTGAAATAGAAACAAATTTTGGATTAGAGGTAAAAATACTTGTAGAGGGCGTAACAAAATTAGGCGGCATCCACTTTAACAACAGGACTGAAGCACAAGCTGAAAATCTTAGGAAAATGTTTTTGGCTATGGCCAGCGATATCAGAGTTGTCTTAGTTAAACTTGCAGATCGACTTCATAACATGAGAACAATTGAATGGCTAAATGATGAGAAAAAACTAAGAATAGCGAGAGAAACAAGAGAGATTTATGCACCATTAGCTAATCGACTAGGAATAAACAGATTTAAATGGGAATTAGAAGATTTAGCTTTTAAATTCCTAGAGCCTAAAGAATATCTAGATCTTAAAGATCAAATCGCCGTTAAAAGAAGTGATAGAGAAAAAAGATTAAAAGTAACTTTGAATCTTATGAAGGAAAACTTGATTTCAGCGGGTTTGAAAAATTTTGAAATAACAGGAAGGCCAAAACATCTTTATGGCATCTGGAGCAAAATGGAAAGACAACAAAAGCATTTTCACGAGATTTATGATGTTGCTGCCCTAAGAATTATCGTGGACAATTCAGATAGTTGTTATAGAGCTTTAGCAGTTGTTCATGATACTTTCAAACCAATTCCAGGTAGATTTAAAGACTATATAGGATTACCAAAACCCAATGGATATCAGTCCTTACACACTTCTGTGATTGGAAGACATCGACCTATTGAAGTTCAAATTAGAACTACTTCGATGCATCAAATTGCTGAATATGGTATTGCCGCTCATTGGCAATATAAAGAGGGTGGTTCTCCTGCTAAAAGTAATGCCGAGAGATTTAATTGGCTGAGACAATTAGTAGAATGGCAACAAGAAGGTAATGAAAAGGATCATAATGATTATTTAGCTTCAATTAAAGAAGATTTATTTGATGAAGAAGTATTTGTAATCACTCCAAAAGGAGATGTTGTTGGTTTAAGGAAAGGATCTACCGCGATAGATTTCGCCTACAGAATCCATTCTGAAGTTGGAAATCACTGTAATGGAATAAGAATTAATGAAAAGCTTTCTCCATTATCTACAGCACTTCAAAATGGTGACTTCATAGAAATTTTGACAAGTAATAATGCAACTCCAAGCTTGGATTGGCTGAACTTTGTAGTTACGCCAACTGCTAAAAATAGAATTCGCCAATGGTATAAGAAAAGCCATCGTGATGAAACGATTAAAAGAGGTAGAGATTTACTTGAAAAAGAAGTAGGTAGAAACGGTTTTGAAGCATTACTTTCTAGTGAAGCCATGAAAAAAGTTGCAAATCGATGCAATTTAAAAACTACTGAAGACCTTCTTGCATCTCTTGGTTTTGGTGGTTTAACTTTGCATCAAGTATTAAACAGACTAAGAGAAGAAATAAAATTACAGACAGAAGATGTAAAAAATGATTCTGACTCTGAAATAGCAAAATCTCTTAAAAGTAATAATAATTTATCCACTAATCAATCTAATACAGCAGCTAAATCACCAATTTCCGGGATAGAAGGTCTTGATTACAGAATAGGTAAATGCTGTTCCCCACTCCCAGGCGAGGATATTATCGGAACTGTGTCGCTCGGCAACCATGGGATAACTATACATAGGGAGGATTGTGAAAATGTAATACCAATTCCAATAGAGAGAAGATTACCTGTCGGTTGGAATCAAGATAATAAAACTGGTGATAATAAGTTTCCAATTCAGCTACGAATAGAAGTAATTGATCGAGTTGGAGTTCTTAAAGATATTCTTATGCGGTTATCTGATAAAGGTATAAACGTTAGTGATGCCAATGTTAAAACTGCTTATGGTAAACCAGCTGTTATAAATCTTTGTGTAGGTCTTGAAAGTTATAATCAACTTCACAAAACAATTGAACAAATTAAATCAATGGCAGATGTTTTAGATATTGCCAGAGTTGGACAAAGTTAATTTTAAAAATTAGATCAATCTATCTTTTACTTTTTATCTTGTAGATAAAGAAAACAATACTGCCACAAATCAAAGCTAATAAAATACCTACACAAGATGAACCTAAGAGTAATTTTAAGGAAAAAATTCTACCTTGTTTCCATAAGTCATCAATAACTAAACTTTTTTCAAGAATTTTATTAGAAGGATTATTTAAAAAAATCGAACCAACTTTATAGTTAAAATAATAAAGTGGAATATAAGTAAAAGGGTTGCTGATCCAGGTACCAATTGCAGCTAGAACAATATTTCCCTTAGCTATTTTCGCAAAAAATACTCCCATTAAAGTCTGAAAACCAAAAAATGGAAAGCAACCACTAAATACCCCTATAGCTAAACCTTTAGCATTAAAGAAAGGACTTCCATTCTGACTCCTAAATAATGATAGAATTTTCTTATAGGTAATATCTCTTTTAAATCTCATTCAGAAAGAAAATTTCAAAATTAAATTCTTGATAATCTTACTTAATTATCCATAACAAAGCGAGAGATGGATTCGAAAGTTACTACAGAAGATACGATAGCCTCAATTGCTTCAGCTATAAGTATTGGGAAGGGAGGAGTTGCGATAATAAGAGTATCAGGGAAAGACGCAATAAATTCTTGCAAAAAGATTGTTCAAACTAAATCAAAATATGCATGGGAATCACATAGAGTTTTTCATGGTTTTATTCAGGAAAAAAAACAAAATAAATTTATAGATGAGGTTTTAATTTTAGTGATGAAATCCCCAAATAGCTTCACAGGAGAGGATGTAGTTGAACTTCATTGCCATGGCGGAATTATCATAATAAATAAAGTTTTAAAGATATTATTATCTAGTAATTCTAGAGTTAGACTTGCAAACCCAGGAGAATTTAGTCAAAGAGCTTTTCTTAATGGGAAAATAGACCTTACTCAAGCCGAATCGATTAATCAATTAATTAATGCAAGCAATACCAGATCAGCAGAGTTAGCCTTTAGCGGGGTTCAAGGAGAAATAAAGAAAAAAATTGATGATATTAAAAATGACCTTATAAATCAACTTTGCGAAA
Source organism: Prochlorococcus sp. scB243_498I20 (assembly GCA_000635015.1). Taxonomy (GTDB): domain Bacteria; phylum Cyanobacteriota; class Cyanobacteriia; order PCC-6307; family Cyanobiaceae; genus Prochlorococcus_A. Next base: position 120,563 of record JFMR01000036.1, on the reverse strand, counting down.
TAGAAGCGAGAGTTGATTTTGAAGAAGACTTCACAGATTTTGATTACACCAAATATCTAAAAAACATTAAAAAAGTCAAAGAAAAAATAGAATTACTTATAGAAAATGCAAAAAGAAATTCATATATTCACAATGGAATATCCATTGCGCTTATAGGTAAAACAAATGTTGGCAAAAGCTCTTTATTAAATTTGCTTGCAAAAAAAGAGAAAGCAATCGTAACTAATATTCCTGGAACAACTAGAGATGTTATTGAAGTTAATTTAACTATTAATGATATTCCAATGAAAATAATTGATACTGCTGGCATAAGAGAAACTCATGAACAAATTGAAAGTATTGGAATTAAAAAAAGTTTTGGGAAAATAAAAGAGTCAGATTTTATAATTTATATTTATAGTCTTGAAGAAGGATTTAATGAAGAAGACAAAAAAATAATACAAGAAATTCCCAAAGAAAAATTAATTACTATTTTGGGCAATAAAAAAGATTTAATTGATTGCAAAAATATTAATTCAAATGAGTTAAAAAACACAATTCTTATGAGTATTAAGAATAATGATGGTGAAAGATTATTAATAGACACAATTATAAAAAAATGCGGATTAAAACAAGTAGAAAATATCAATATATTTTTAAACGAAAGACATCTAACAAATTTGTCTGCTTGCTTATCTAATTTAAATGATACTGATGAAATAATTGAAAATAAATTGCCATTTGATTTGTTATCAATTGAGCTGAGAGATGGAATTCAAAACTTATCTAAAATAACTGGTCAAGAATTAACAGAGGAACTTCTAGATAATATTTTTTCTAAGTTTTGTATTGGTAAATAAATTTGAGTTAAATTACATAGTGATATATAGTTGATTCTCTAACTTCAGTTTAATTTTTATTAATTAATTATTTCTTAGTTTAGTGGATTTAAATACTCCAATAATAAGTAAAATCATTGATAATTGGATCGATGAAGATATAGGTAGGGGAGATCTTACAGGTTCCTCTATTACAGAAGAGAATGGTAATGCATATTGGATTGCAAAAGAAGAGGGTATATTCTGCGGGGTTGAAATTATAAAAAAAATTTTTAGAAAAATTGATTTGAAAATCAGTCCAAAATTTAATATCTCTGATGGAGATCAATTTGTTAAAAATCAAAAACTCTTAGAAATATATGGGCCTTCAAAAAGTTTGCTAGCTAGTGAAAGAATAAGCTTAAATATAGCAATGCATTTATCTGGAATATCAACATACACAAAGAATCTTGTAAATAAGTTAGAAGGTACAAATATAAAATTAGCAGATACTAGGAAAACGACTCCTGGCTTAAGAATATTTGAAAAATATGCATTCAAATGCGGAGGGGGAGTCAATCATAGAATGGGATTATACGATGCAGCTATGATAAAAGAAAATCACATTGCATGGACAGATAATCTTAATAATGCAGTAAAAAAAATTCGACTAAATTCGCCTTTTACAACATATATCATAATTGAAGCTGAGAATATCGAACAGGCAAAAGAAGCAGTATTAGCAGGAGCAGATAGTGTCTTATTGGATGAACTAAGCCCTGAAATAATCAAAAAAAACGTTCAAGAATTAAGAGATTTATCAATGAATAGCTTAAAAAAAGAAGTAAATAAAAATTTGATAATAGAAGTTTCTGGAATTAACCCTGAAGAAATTAGTAAATATCTAATAAAAGGTATTGATTTGATTTCAACAAGTTCTTCAATCACCAAAAGTAATTGGATTGATTTGAGTATGCGTTATATTAATTAATTATATAGATAAATAATTGAATAATTAATGCTAATCATTTTTAAAGAATTAACAAAACAATTTGAACAATCTCTTTTAGATAGTCTTGAAAAAAATGATAAAAAAGGAGAATTCGAAATTCTTCGAAGAAATTTAATTACACAATCATCAAAAGAGGAATTTGGTGATTATCAATGTAATGTTTGTTTAAGTTTATCTAAAATATATAAAAAGAACCCAAGAGATATTTCTAATGATTTTATTAACCTTTTAAATAAAAATAAAAGCATATCAAAATTATGTAAGAGTCTAGAAATAGCTGGACCTGGATTTATAAATATAAAATTAAAAGATGAGGTTCTAATAAATGAAATTAAGTCAAATATTCAGTGCAATAGGGCTGGCATACCTCTAATTAGAAAAGATTTAGATAGTGGTTTGTCCAATAAAGTTATTGTAGATTTTTCTAGCCCTAATATTGCTAAAGAAATGCATGTAGGGCATTTAAGATCAACAATAATAGGTGACTCAATATCTAGAATTTTCGAGTTAAGAGGTTATGAAGTATTAAGACTAAATCATGTTGGTGATTGGGGAACACAATTTGGCATGCTTATTACTCAGCTCAAAGATTTATATTCAAATGATCTAGAAGAAATAGGAAAGATCAAAATAAGTGATTTAGTTGAATTTTATAAAGAATCAAAAAAAAGATTTGATAACGAATCTGAATTCCAAAAAAGATCTAGAGAGGAAGTAGTTAAGTTACAAAGTGGAGATATTAAATCGATTAAAGCTTGGAAATTATTATGTGATCAATCAAGGAAAGAATTTGATGAAATCTATAAAAATTTAAAAATAAAAATAGAAGAAAGAGGTGAATCTTTTTATAATCCCTTCTTAAAATCAGTTATTGATGATTTGAATTTAGAAAAAATATTAGTAGAAGATCAAGGAGCAAAATGTGTATTTTTAGATGGGATGACTAATAAAGAAGGCAAACCTTTACCGCTAATTATTCAAAAAAAAGATGGGGGTTTTAATTATGCCACTACAGATCTTGCTGCTATAAGATACAGATTCAATAAACCTCCTAATGGCGATGATGCTTCAAGAATTATTTATGTAACTGATCATGGGCAAGCAAATCATTTTGCTGGAGTTTTTCAAGTTGCAAAAAAAGCAAAATGGATCCCAGAAAATTGTCAAGTAGACCATGTCCCTTTTGGGTTAGTTCAAGGAATTGATGGCAAAAAACTAAAAACAAGAGAAGGTGAAACAATACGCCTAAAAGATTTATTAAATGAAGCAGTTAGAAGAGCAAAAGAAGATTTATTGAAAAGATTAGAAGATGAAGATCGTTATGAGACCGAAGAGTTTATAGCAAATACTTCAAGAATTATTGGATTAGGAGCTGTTAAGTATGCAGATTTAAGTCAAAATAGGATTACCAATTATCAATTTAGTTTTGATAAAATGCTTTCCCTAAATGGTAATACTGCTCCTTATTTGTTATATACACTTGTAAGAATTTTAGGAATTAAAAGAAAAAATAATTTTGTTTATGACTCTAAAGATTTTCAGTATGTAAATTATGAACATAAATCTGAGTGGAAACTTATCAGAAAATTACTTAAGTTCGATGAAGTCATAATTTCTATTGAAAAAGACTTAATGCCAAATAGATTATGCAATTATCTGTTCGAGCTATGTCAGACTTTTAATAGATTCTATGATCAAGTTCCAATCCTCAAAGAAGAAAAAAATATAAAAATTTCTAGGCTTAATTTATGTGACCTAACTGCAAAAACACTAAAATTAAGCTTAGAACTTTTAGGAATTGAAACTTTAGAAAGAATGTAATGAATGATTTTGATCCATTAAATAATCTTTTCCCAAAACCAAGAGAAGAAATAATAAATATGCAGTCTTACTCTGCACCTTTAGAAAATAGAAGAAATTTACTCCGCTTAGACTTTAATGAAAATACTTTAGGTCCAAGTGCTAAGGTTCTAGAGGCATTACAAGCGATAAAATTAGATGAGATTTCAATTTATCCAGAATATAATTTTTTAAAAAAATTTTTATGTGATAAATATCTTGATTCAAGAAAATTTGGTAATGATGAAATCGGAATTTTCAATGGAGCAGATGCAGCAATAAATGCAATTTTCAATTGCTTTGGAGAAAAAGATCAAATATTTCTAACCACAAATCCAACTTTTGGTTACTATTCTCCTTGTGCAGAAATCCGAGGAATGAAAAAAATAAGTTGTTCTTACATTGGAGAAAATTTTCTATTCCCCATCGAAGAATTTAGGGAAAAAATAATAAAGCATAATCCAAAGTTAATATTTATTTGCAATCCAAATAATCCAACAGGAACTGTTCTAAGCTCTTATGAAATAATTAATTTAGCCAATATCAATAAAGATTCATTAATAGTTGTTGATGAACTATATGAAAAATTTAATGGAGATAGTCTTCTTGAATCGATAGATTTTGAAAAGAATAAAAATATACTAATAATCCAATCTCTTTCAAAAACTGCAGGTCTAGCTGGTTTAAGAATAGGTTTTACTTTTGGCAATAAAAGTTTAATTCAGTACATTAATAAAGTTACAGGACCATATGATGTAAACAGCTTTGCTATAACAGCAGCATTAGCAGCACTTAAAGACAAATCATATATTGATAATTATGTTTTAGAAGTAAAAAAGGCGAGGGAATGGATTTTAAATAAATTTAAATCAACAAAAATCAGAACTCACTTCAGTGGAGGTAATTATTTCTTAATTTGGCCAAAAAAAGATCCTAAAATCCTAATACAACAGATGAGAGAAAAAGGTATTCTTATAAGAAGTATGGAAAACAAAAAAGATATCGGTAATTCTATAAGGGTTAGTATTGGAACTAAAGAACAAATGATTTTTTTCTGGGACAATTACAAGATATTAGATTTAAAAAATTAATTACTGAAAATATAAATTGTATTTTGATCGATTCTTTTAGGTTTTATTTGAAAATCTTTTCCAACATATTTTACTTTAAAATCTTTCATATTTTCGATAAATAAATCAGCATTTGAGAAATCACATTCTTTATTGATTTTTTTGCCGCGTTCAAAGTGAACAGGAATAACTACATTAGGTTTTAGAAGCTTAACTATTTTTGATGCTTCTTTACCATTGTAAGATTTTATTCCTCCTCCAATTGAAATAAACAATATATCTGGACCAGACAAAATAATTTGACTATTTATATCAATATCACCAGCAGCTCCTCCCATATGAACAATTTTAAGATCATTTTGCTCCCAACTCCAAACAGTTGCCATCCCAAATCTTCTTCCATCTACTCTGTCATGTGGTACAGAAATTCCATTTAATAAAATATCCTCATATTGATAGATTCCTGGCTCAACGAACATTAATTGATCATTAGGGTTATATCCTTCATCTGGAAGCCTAGAACTAGCCAAAATAAAATCTACATTGACTTTTTTTGGCTCCTTTAAATTACTTGCACAACCTATTGCTTTAAAGGGATTTATAAGAATAGATTTATCTGCACTAGTAATTAAAAAACTACTATGTCCCAAACTTTTTATTCCTAAGTTCCTTGCCAATAATGATGTAGGTAAAAAAGAGCTAACTAATATCAAAAATAAAAAGTTTTTAATTTGAGAAATCATAATATTATTTTTTTTTATTTTACTTTTGTTCAGCCATTTTTAGAAAATTACTAATTAATTTATGACCAAATTGCGTTAACACACTTTCAGGATGGAACTGTACCCCATGTAAATGTTTATATTCTTTATGAGAGATAGCCATAATTGTTGAGTCTTCTAAAGTCGCAGTTATGTCGAAACAAGATGGTAAAGAATTTGAATCAACTATAAGACTATGATATCTAGTAGCCACAAATGGAGTCTCGATATCTTTAAACAATCCTTTTTGATTATGAAATATTTTGGATGTCTTACCATGCATAAGTTCTTTCCCAACTATAACCTTACCTCCAAAAGCTTGGGCCAAAGCTTGATGACCTAAACAAACTCCCAAGGTCGGAATATTTTTATATAATTTTTTTAGAATTGGCAGACAAATTCCAGATTGATCTGGATTACCTGGACCTGGAGATAAGAGAATTCCACCAGGATTTAGTTTGATAATTTCTTCTAAAGTAATTTCATCATTTCTTTTAACTATTAATTCTTTAGTTATTTCATGCTCAACTGAAAGTTCTCCTAAATATTGAACAAGGTTATAAGTAAAACTATCGTAATTATCAATAACAAGAAACATATTTATATGGATTTAAAATAACAACTTTATTTTAGGAACAAAGATATATACAGCAATAATAACAGAATTAATGGAAGCTAATAATACTGCTCCTGCAGAAGTATCTTTTGAAATTTTAGCCAAAATACTAAATTCTTTTTTGACTACTAAATCAACGATTGATTCAATAGATGTGTTCAATATTTCTAATATTAAAACAGACATTATTGTTGCAATCAAAATAACATAATTACTTAGACTAATTTTTAGTAAAAAACCAATTATTAAACTTGTAACTGCAAAAATTAATTGAATTTTAAAATTTCTTGAAGTTTTTAATACATAACTAATACCATTGAAAGCATACTTAAAACTTATAAATACATTACTAGAAGTTTTGTATGATTCTTTTCTATTTTCTAAATAGTTTATTTTTTTTTCCATTTATTTTTAATCTAATCGAGTAATTAAATATTCTTGGAAATTTAACATATTTTCTAAATCATGCTCATTATTATGTTCCCATCCCAAAAGATGTAAAAATCCATGACTAGCCAACCAGATCATCTCTCTATAGATTGAATGTTTATATTCATAAGATTGCTCAAGTGCCATCTCTAATGATATAAAAATATCTCCCAACTCTATATGATCTAGATTATTTAGAGATTCATCAGAAATAATTGGAAAAGATAGAACATCAGTTGGACCATTTTGTTGCATCCATTTCTTATTCAAAGAAGCAATTTCTTGATTAGATATTATCTGTAAGCCTAATGAAAAAGATTTTTTTTCAAAAATATAATTTGGTAATTCATAATCCTCTTTTTTTAATATAGTATTTATCCAAGATAAAAAAACTTTCTCCCAAAAAATAGATTCAAAAATAAGATGAGTTTTAGTATCTTTTAACTTATTTGAAAATTGAGAGAAATCATTACATTGAAAAACCAAATCTAAATTTATTTCAGAAATAATTTTTTCTTTCATACATTCTTAAACTGGAATATTGGGCTTACCTATTGTGGCCACAAGTATTAATATCCCAATTAAAACTAGAAAGGTTATTGAAAAATGAGAAATACTTTTTGAGCCTTTCCTTACCATATTTCTCATAGCAAGCTTTATAAAGCTTGGAGGAGAAACTTTTTTTTCTAAAATTTCGTTTTTATTTTCCATTAGTTAATCAATAGATTCATTAGAAGAAATATTCATACGTAATAATTCATGAATAAATGGGTCAAGTCCACCATCTAAAACACTATCTAACTCGTTAGTCTCCTGCATAGTCCTAAGATCTTTTACCATTTGATAGGGATGGAAAACATAATTTCTTATTTGATTGCCCCATGCAGCTTCCAAAATATCACCTTTAATATCAGCGACTTCAGCAGCTCGTTGTTCTTTAGCAATCACTAATAGTTTAGACTTTAAAAGTAACATCGCTTTTTCTTTATTTTGTAATTGAGATCTTTCTTGAGTACATCTTACTGAAATCCCTGAAGGCAAATGAACAATTCTCACTGCTGTTTCTACTTTATTAACATTTTGTCCTCCAGCTCCACCGGATCTACTCGTTGTAATTTCTAAATCTTTTTCAGGTATATCAAGTGAAATATTATCATCTAATTTTGGCATAACCTCTACCCCAGCAAAGCTGGTTTGTCTTTTGCCATTGGCATTAAAAGGAGAAATTCTTACTAATCTATGAGTTCCTTTTTCATGTTGCAGATAGCCATATGCATATTTTCCATCAATTTCGAACGTTACACTTTTAATACCTGCTTCTTCTCCTTGAGATAATTCATTAATGACAAGGCTCATTTGATTATTATCGGCCCATCTAGAATACATTCTTAATAATATCTCTACCCAATCCTGCGCATCTGTTCCACCTGCACCTGCGTTAATGGAAACAACTGCTCCTTCCTTATCGTATTCACCACATAACAATCTTTCAAATTCCCATTTATCCAAATTCTCTCTTAATTTCTTCAATCCCAGCTGCGATTCTAAAATCATTTCCTCTTCGGGTTCTAGAGAATAAAGCTCAAGAGAGGCATTAGCATCAGAAATAAAAGTTTTCCATTTATCTAACAATTCGAGTTGTGCTTTGACATCATCAAGGATTAACATTTGCTTTTTAGCTTCTTCTTGATTATTCCAAAATTCAGGCTGAGCAGAAATTTGCTCTAACTCTTTCCTTTTCGCTTTTAATCTTGGAACGTCAAAGACAATCCTGAGCATTACCCAGGCGCTCTGTTAGTTCCGAAAGATCTTTTTTGAAATCTGTAATATCTATCAAAATAGAATTTAATCGTTATTTATAATCTAACAAGCACTTTTGTTTAATAGTATAAACTAAGTATTATTTTAAAAAAATGTCCAAAGTTGAAATTTATACTTGGCAATATTGCCCATTCTGTATTCGAGCAAAATCACTACTCAAGAAAAAAAATGTAAATTTTACAGAATATAAAATAGATGGCGACGAAGATGCCAGAGTATTGATGATTGAAAGAGCTGATGGTAGAAGAACATTACCACAAATATTTATAGATAATGAGGGTATCGGAGGCTGCGATGATCTCTACGCATTAGAAAATGAAAATAAATTAGAAGCATTATTAAACTAGATCTTATGAAATTTCTATTTGTAATAGATCCAATTAAAAATATAAATCCCTTAAAAGATTCAACTGCTGCTTTAATGCAAGCATCATCAAAAAAAAATATTGAAATCTGGAGTTGTACTCCTCAAGACCTGGAAGCTAGAGGTGATGAAGTATGGGCATCTTCCGTAAAAGTTGAAGTAATTCCATGGATTTCTTTCAAAGAGAATGATTGCATACCTCTCGCCGAATTTAATTGCATTTGGATGAGAAAAGATCCTCCTGTAAATGAGGCTTATTTATATGCAACCCATCTTTTAGAAGTTGCCGAAAGAAAAGGAGTAAAAGTAATTAACAAACCCTCATCGTTAAGAGCGTGGAATGAAAAGCTAGGTGCTTTAAGATACAGCCACTTAATGGCACCTACAATAGTTGCGAGTAAGGTAAAAGATCTTATTAATTTTGCAAATATAAATAATGAAGTAGTCATAAAACCTCTAGGAGGAAAAGGTGGTCAAGGTGTTATAAGGATAAATAAAAATTCTCCAGGAATTAAATCAATCATTGAATTAATCACTTCTCAAGAAGAATTACCCGTTATGATGCAAAAATTTATTCCTGAAGTCGTAGAGGGTGATAAAAGAATAATTATCGTAAACGGAGAAGCAATTGGATCAATAAATAGGATTCCTCAAGGAGGCGATTTTAGGAGTAATTTAGCGATGGGAGGCAAGGCTGAACCCACATTATTAACAGAAAAAGAAAAAAGTATCTGCTCAGAATTATCTCAACACTTCAAAGATGAGGGTTTATTTTTTGTAGGTATTGATGTAATAAATGGAATGCTTAGCGAGATTAATGTAACCAGTCCAACAGGTTTAAGAGAAATAGAAAATTTATCCAATAAAAATGTTTCAGCGGAAGTTATTGAAAAATTAGTAGAAATTATCTAGGACTTTTAGTGCAAAATATCTGTTTTACTATAGATTCAAATTTTAATTTTATCTCATCTATTTCTTTCTCTAAAACGGAGCCAGAAACTATACCTGAACCTGCAGTAAATTCAATATTTTCTTCAATACATCTCGCGCCTCTTATTGCCAAAAGAAATGAAGCATTGCCTGATGAATCAACCCAACCCATTGGAGAAGCATAATTTCCTCTAGGAAAAGACTCAAGTGTGTTTATCCAATCCAATGCTGCATTTTTTGGGTATCCACAAACAGCTGGAGATGGATGTAAGTTTTTAAGCAATTCAAAAGGACAAATATTTTCAACTTTAGAGAAAATGAGTGTTTGCAAATGAGAAATATCTCCAAATGAATTTACCTTGATATCACTTTTTTTAAAGTTTGTTATTTTTGAAACTTCTAAAGATTTAATCAAATGTTGTATTACATAATTATGTTCCTTTAAGTCTTTAGTACTTTTTAGGAGTTTCTTAAAATTTGAATTAGTAGAGATAGTTCCAGCAAGAGCCTCTAAAGTTAAATTAGGTTTAGAGAAAGAAAATAATTTTTCTGGAGATGCTCCAAACAAAATATCCTTACTATTCCTTTTCCAAACGTATCTACATGTATTTGGTTGCTTCTTTTTAAATCTTTTTAAAATTTCTACTATATCTAATTTATTTTTAAGTTTAATTTTAACCCTATTGGCTAAAACTATCTTTTCGAGGATATCTTTCTCTACTAATTGAATTCCTTTATTTACTACTTTTTTCATGTTTGTTTTAGAAGTTTCCAAGGAGCGTGAGAAATCATCAATAAAGGGAGAATCAAAACTAGTTTTTAAGCCAGATGATTTTATTAATTCTGAGCCAGAATTAATAACTTGATTTCTAATTGTCCATATTTCTTCAATTAATATTCTTAATGATGATTTATCTTCAACATGACCATTGATTCTTAACCAGCAATTCTTGCTACTTTTAGTAATTAATATTTTTGGCAAAATGGCTTCCAAACTAGGGATATCTGAAGGTAAATTCTTATTATTCAAATTTTCAGAGAAAGAAAATAAATAAATTATTTTTGAAAGTGCAGAATTATGCGATTCATTAGTTAAGTTAATTAAATTTTTAAAATTCTCAGAGTTAAACTCTTTTGCTACCTCAAATCTTTTTGGGCCATCCAGAGTAACATATTTACACTTCTCGAAAGCTATATATGAAATGCCATCAGATTCCTCCCAAAATGAAGAAAACGGATATTGATTTATTAACAATTCATAAACTTGAAATAAATCAATACAAGGAATCTCAACACAAATACTTACTAATCCAGAATTTTCAACTTTCTTATCGAAAGAGGAAAATACATCTTTTAAAAAATCTGTTAAGTTTAAATCATTTTTCATTACTTATTGAAAATAACTAAAAATGATGCAATAAAGTAAAAAATGTAACTCAATTTATAAACTACATTCAATAATTATCTAATTTTGCGTGTTAATTAAAAATGGAAGAAGATAAAAAAAAATTATGGAAAAAAGCAATAAAATGGCCTCTTTATTCTGTTGCCATACTTCCAGTTTTAATAACAGGGGCTTACTTGCTCAATCAATATGAAGAGGTAAAAATTTATAATTTGATTTCATTTACTTTAGCTGCAATTTTGATATTACTTTGGGAAAATCTAACTAATGATTTATACGACGCAGAAACAGGAATCGATGAATTTAAATTCCATTCAATTGTAAATCTTGTAAAAAATAAAAAAATAATTTCATTTATTGCATATACATCTTTAGTTATTGGTTTATTAATAATTTTAGTTATTTCAGTATCAACAAGTATAAACATTTTTATTTTGGTGGCAGCTTGCTGCTTCTTAGGATATTTATATCAAGGTCCTCCTTTTAGATTAGGCTATCAAGGTTTAGGAGAACCATTATGCTGGCTTGCATTTGGACCTTTTGCGTACTCTGCAGTCTTAATTGCGTTAAATCCGTCTAATATTTACTTCGAAGATATTCCATGGAAAGTTTCTTTATTACTTGGTTCAGGACCTTCCTTGGCAACAACTCTTGTATTATTTTGTTCTCATTTTCATCAAATTGCTGAAGATAAAAAGCATGGGAAAAATTCACCTTTAGTTCGCTTAGGGGCAAAAAAAGGTTCTCAATTTGTGCCTTGGATAATTTTTACAATATATATTTTTCAACTTTTCACAATAGTTTATGGATTTATTCCAGTGTTTTGCATCCTTTATTTGCTTAGTTTACCTCAAGCAATAAGACTTATAAATTTATTAAAATCTTCGTATGCAAAACCTTCTGCAATAAAAAATTGCAAATTCGTCGCAATAAAATTTCAAACTCTTAATGGAATTGGTTTAATCACAGGATTAATATTTAATTACTTGCTAAATAAATGAACTTAATATTTCAAAAAAAATCTTATAGCTTTAAGTTATCGGCCAAAGTAGAAAATTCTAAAACCAATTACCATACAAAATCGGGGTGGATAATTAAAATAATAAGTAATGATAAAAAAATAGGGTTTGGAGAAGTTTCACCGCTACATAAAAAAGACTTAAAAAAGTGTGCGAAACAACTAGATATGATCCCTGAGTATATAGAGGAATTTAATTTATCTGAGCAAATAAATATTTTTCACCCATGCATTCAATCTGCAATAAATTCTGCATTAGCTGAGATCAATGGAAAAATAATTTTTAAAGAAAACTACTACTTTGATGAAATTGGTAAAACAGCAATATTGTTAAATCATGAAAATGTAGTTTCAGATCTAAATGATATTAAAAAAAGACATTGTGATAATGGAAAATCATTAACCTTAAAATGGAAAGTAGCACTAAAAAATAATCATGAGGAAGAAGCAAAATTAGAAGAAATTTTAAGCAAAATAGGTAATAATATTAAGTTAAGAATAGATGCTAATGGTTCTTGGGGAAGAGACATAGCTAATAGATGGGCTGATATTTTGAAAGATAATAAAAATATAGATTGGTTAGAACAACCTCTCTGTGTTGATGATATTGATGGACTGACAGAACTAAACAAAAAAATTCCAATAGCTTTAGACGAATCACTTTTAAAATTTCCAACTTTGATTGATGAGTGGAAGGGTTGGCAAATTAGAAGGCCTTCTCAAGAAAATAATCCAGTTAAGCTTTTAAGAGAATTAGAAAATAAAAAAGCTCTAATATCTATAAGTACCTCATTTGAAACTGGAATAGGAAAGAGATGGCTCCATCATTTATCTTCTCTACAATTACAAGGACCAACGCCAAAAGTGCCTGGTTTAGCAATTAATAAATTCCCTAATTCGTTTCTATTTTTAAATGAAGCAAAAGAGATATGGGATCAACTATGAAAAATAAAATTCATACTATTGAAGTTGAAAATAACGAAACTCAATCTGTAGAAAAAATTATTGAAAAAATTAGAGAGAATAAAATTATATATGTAAAAAACAAATTTTATGAAGACAAAGATTTATTAGATTCAATTACTGAAAATGGGCCAGCAATTATCTTAAACAGTAGTGGGAGTTCTGGAAAACCGAGACAATGTTTTCACCATTTAAATAATCTTAAATTATCTGCAACTACATCAGGTCAATGGCTAATAGAGCAAGGATTTGAATTGCAAAACTGCTTAATTTTAAATACTTTACCCCTGAACCATATAAGTGGATTAATGCCAATTTTTAGAAGTCAAACATGGGGATGTGATTGTATTAATATTTCTCCGAATTTGATAAAAAAAACTCGAGAACTTTTACTTTTCACAATTAAATTTAAAAAAAACAAAAAACACTTGATTACGTCATTAGTACCTACCCAATTACAAAGACTTTTAGCTCAAAAAGATGGAATTAGTTGGCTAAAAATTTTTGATCTAATTTGGGTAGGTGGAGCTTCAATTTCAGACGAAACTGCAGAACAATGTATAAAAGAAAAAATAAAATTAGCACCTTGTTACGGCTCAACTGAAACAGCAGCAATGGTTACGAGTTTAAAACCAAAAGAATTCTTAATGGGTTTTAAAAATGCTGGAGAAATACTACCTGATACAAAAATAAGAATTAACGCACAAGGATTAATCGAAATAAAATCAGCCAGAATTGGAATCGAAATAATAGATTCTTTAAAAACTAAAAATTTCAAAAATAAAAATGGGTGGTGGCAAACAAGTGATTTGGGTGAAATTAAGCAAATCAATAATTCTTACTATTTAAAATTTATTGGAAGAAGTGATAATGCCTTTAATTCTGGAGGAGAAGTTGTTTTTCCTGAAGTAATTGAATCTAGATTAAATGATTTCATTATGAAAGAAAATATCCCAATTAATAAATTCAATATTTCGAAAGTATCTAACAAATTATGGGGAAATAAAATTAAAGTAATAGTTGAATTTAGAGAACTTACAAATGATAAAAATATTGAAATTTCTTTAAATTTATTAAAAAATTTTTCTCAAAGTTGGCCTAAACATGAAAAGCCTGAAAAGTGGATTGTTAAAAACAAAAATAGCATTACAGAAAAAATTAACTATAAATTTAAAAAATAATAATCAGCATTCTTTTAAATTTGTACTCACATTAGAAGCCTCTATCCATCTTTCTAGCTGATCGGGAATTTCTATTTTATTTCTTGAATCAACATCTAAAGAACAGTGTATAATTTTCCCTTCGGCTACTTTATTCCCTTTTTTTATAAAAAAGCTATTTACTTGGAACAAATGAGTATTAATTTTATGAGGGGCAATTTTTACTTTTAATAAATCTCCAATTTTTATAGGCGCATGAAAGTTTGCTTCACAATTTACTATTGGAAAGATAATTTGACTTTTACGTATAGAAAAATCTGGAAAAATATCATGACAAGGGATCCCATAAATTTCAATACTTTCTTCCCAAGCTTCGTGCGACCATTTTAATAAGTTATGAAAATGAATTACACCTGCAGAATCACAGTCACCAAATCTTACCTTCTTCTGCAATATTAACCAGTCAGCGGGTTTCATTTAAAGAAATTATCTATCAACAGATCCCATAATGACATCTATTGAACCAAGGATTGCCATAATATCAGCGATCTTGGCACCTTTAAGAATATGAGGCAATATTTGTAGATTATTTAAATCAGCTGCTCTGATTTTAAATCTCCATGGGGTAACTTCATTATTTCCTTGAATAAATACACCTATTTCTCCTTTGCCGGACTCTAATCTTGTATATAATTCTCCGTTAGGAATTTTAAAAGTTGGAGCAACCTTCTTAGCTACATATTGATAGTCAATACCAAATATTTCACTTTTCTTATCTTCAGTCGCCATTCTTTGAGCTTCTAAATTTTCTGTTGGACCTCCTGGAATCATTTTGCAGGCTTGACGAATGATGCTTAATGATTGTCTCATCTCTTCAACTCTTACTCGATATCTCGCATAACAATCTCCTTCTTTTTCTGAAGCAATCTGCCAATCAAAATCGTCATAACATTCATAACTATCGACTTTCCTTAAATCCCAGGAAACTCCAGAAGCTCTAAGCATTGGCCCAGACAAGGACCAATTAATTGCCTGGTCCCTTTGTATGGTTCCAAGACCTTCAATTCTTTTTCTAAAAATTGGATTATTTGTGATTAATTTTTCGTATTCATCTATCTTAGGGCCGAACCAATCACAAAAGTCTATACATTTTTCTAACCATCCGTATGGGAGATCACATGCGACACCCCCTATCCTAAAGAAATTATTATTTATAAGCCTTTGCCCAGTAGCAGCTTCCCAGAGATCATAGATCATCTCTCTTTCTCTAAAAATATAGAAAAATGGAGTTTGAGCTCCAACGTCTGCTAAAAAGGGACCAAGCCATAAAAGATGATTAGCAATACGATTAAGTTCCAGCATAAGAACTCTGATGTAACTAGCTCTTTTGGGAACTGGAATATTTGCTAATCTTTCAGGAGCATTTACTACAATAGCTTCATAAAACATTCCTGCTGCATAATCCATTCTGCTTACATAAGGGACATACATTACATTTGTCCTATTTTCAGCTATCTTTTCCATTCCTCTATGTAAATATCCAATTACTGGCTCACAATCAATGACATTCTCACCATCAAGAGTTACAACTAACCTTAAAACCCCATGCATTGAGGGATGGTGAGGGCCAAAATTGACCACCATTGGTTCTGTTCTAGTCTCTAGCTGAGCCATTCGAAATTTAACTTCTAAATAAATCTTAGTCGAAAGTTATGCAAACTGACCTATCTGATTCATCTTTTTTCAATCATCAATCAGTTATGACAGATGAGATTATGGCCTCATTAGAGCATTACCCACTTATACATAACAATCAACTTAAGGGAATAGACGCAACTTTAGGCGGAGGCGGGCACTCTTTTCATTTATTAAGAAAATATTCGGATTTAAATATAATTGGACTTGATCAAGATCCATTCGCAAGAAAATCAGCATCAAAAAAACTTGATGAGTTTAAAAGTAGGGTTGATATAAGGGCTTCAAATTTTGCGGATTTTGTACCAAAAGAAAAAGTTTCTTTTGTGATTGCAGATCTTGGAGTAAATAGTAACCAAATTGATGACCCTAAAAGAGGATTTAGTTTCCAAAAAGATGGTCCGCTAGATATGCGCATGAATCCTTTGCTTGATGTTGATGCAGAGAAATTAATTGAGACTTTAAATGAAAAAGATCTAGCTAACCTAATTTATAAATATGGAGATGAGAGATTATCAAGAAAGATTGCTAGGAAAATAAAATTGGATTTGAAGGAAAATGGGAAATATTCTGGGACAAAAGAGTTAGCTTATTCTATTGCAGGCTGCTTCCCACCAAAACAAAGATATAAAAAAATACATCCAGCAACAAGAACATTTCAAGCACTAAGAATTGCTGTTAATAAAGAAATTGAAGTATTAGAAAAATTTTTGCAAGTTGTACCTGAATGGCTTTTGCCAGGGGGTATTATTTCTATTATTAGTTTTCATTCCCTTGAGGATAGGCTAGTGAAAAGTTGTTTTAAGAATGATCAAAGACTAAAAAACCTGACAAAAAAGCCAATAACTCCCTCCGAACAAGAAGTCGAACTAAATAAAAGAGCTAGAAGTGGAAAATTAAGAATTGCTCAATTAAATTAAAAGCCAATAATTCCTATCGTAATGCTCTGATCGTATCTGTAAGAATATGAATTGCTTGTTTTATATCTTTTGAATTAGTACTTAATCCAATACTTAACCTTATTGAAGATTCTGCTTCTTTAATAGATCTACCTAAGGCTAGTAAAACATGAGATGGTTCACCATTACTACATGCCGATCCAGTAGAACAAATTATTTTAGATTTTAAAAGTTTATGAAACTTTGCTCCGTTTAAATCCAATACAGTCAAATTTAAATTGTGAGGTAATCTTTTTTCTATGGAGCCATTAATTAATAAACCAGAATTATTTTTTAACAACCCTTCTAAAAGGTTATTTCTATAAAAAAGTAATTTCTCAGCATTGTTCTTTTGATTAAAAACTGCTATCTCTATTGCTTTAGCAAAGCCAACTACTAAAGGAAGAGGTAATGTGCCAGACCTAAGACCATATTCCTGACCTCCTCCAACAATTAAAGGCTCAAGATTAATTTCTTCATCCATCAATAGAAGTCCTATCCCTTTAGGACCATATATTTTGTGAGAACTCATCGTTATCATGTTTACATCTGATAAAAGATTGTCTAAAGCCATATAACCTAAACATTGTGCAAAATCAGAGTGAAATGTTATTCCTCTCGATTGACATATTTTTGAAATATTTTCTATGGGCTGAATAACTCCTATTTCGTTATTTGCCAACATGACACTAACAAGAAATGTATCTTCTCTTATATTTTTTTTGAATTGTTCTTCTGAAATTAAGCCATCTTTTTCAGGATTAATTTCTGTAACCATAAATCCCTCTTTTTTTAGTTGGTTTAAGGGCTCCAAAACAGCTTTATGCTCAGTTTTTAAGGTAATAATATGTCCATAGTTTCCTGTTTTTTTATAGAAATTTCTAGCAAAACCTAATAAGGCTAAGTTATTAGATTCAGTTGCTCCACTTGTAAAAATAACTTTTTTATTCTTAAGAAATAAACTTTGTTCTATTTTTTCTCTTGAGGCTTCCAATATAGCACTTGCGTTAATCCCCGCCAAATTAGATTTGCTTGCAGGGTTAGAAAATATCTCACTCCAAAAAGGTTTCATAGAATCAACGACATCTTTAGAGCAAGGAGTCGAAGATTGATAGTCTAGTAGTATGGGAGTTGATAGCATTATGTTTAGTATATAAAATTCTGTTTATTACTAGAAAATCAAATTCAAGAATTAAAAAAATGAATGAAATTAATCAAATAAATAATGAACCGGTAAGAAAATCAAGAATTTTATTAGTTGATGATGAGCCTGGTTTAAGAACAGCTGTTAAAACATTTCTAGAAGATGAAGGCTTTGAAATATTTATTGCAGTTGATGGAGAGGATGGTTGGGAAAAAGCTCAAACAATTTTCCCAGATTTGATAATTAGCGATATTATGATGCCCCGAACCAACGGTTATGCTTTATTAGAAAAAATTAGAGAGGATGAAAAATTAGGAGGAACTCCAGTTATTTTTTTAACTGCAAAAGGGATGACCCTAGACAGAACAGAAGGTTATCTTGCAGGAGTAGATGATTATATTTCCAAACCTTTCGATCCCGATGAATTAGCAGCAAGAGTTAAAAATGTAATCAACAGACAAGAACGATTATTAAAAGAAGCGGCACGATTCGCAGATATTGACGTAAGCAAAATGGCAAAACAAATTACTGAAATAAAATCTATGCTCACAGACCAAAACCAGACTAATCCAGAAAATAAAATAAATCTTCCTAGTTTTACTCCTAGAGAAGCAAGTGTGCTTCAACTAGTAGCTGAAGGACTGATGAATAAAGAAATTGCAAGAAAGCTTGAAACATCTATTAGAAATGTTGAGAAATATGTAAGTAGACTTTTTATCAAAACAGGTACATCTAGCCGAACAGAATTAGTTCGTTATTCACTTGAAAATCATTTAGTAAAATAAATTATTTAATTTTTTCGAATTCAATTAGTTTTGAAAAATAAAAAGGAGCTTGATTTAATTTCTTTTTAACAACTTTAAATCCTCTTTCTTTAGCAGCATTAATAATACCCTTTTCTTTCAATGTATATGCTCTTGTAGTTTTACTTGGCCCAGGAAATAATTTTCCAATATTTTTTAGAACAGCAAGAACTGGAGTATAAGGAGCAAAGCTAACGATTAGTTTTTCTTTGCTTAAATCGCATAGATGTTGAACCATTTCTTCTGCGACCGGTTGAGGATAATGAATAAATACATCTAAACAAACTACAACATCAAATAAACCTTTTAATTTTTCCAGATCGCAGACTTCATATTTCATTTTACCTTGATTCAAACCTAATTCTTGAATGCGTTTTTTTGTTTCTTTAATCATTTCAGAAGAAATATCACTCATCTGCAGTTCTTTTATACCGAGCCTTAGTAAAGGTATGGAAAGACTTCCTACACCACAGCCTGCATCACAATAACTTTTTTTTGTTAGTTCAGGATAATTTTTGATGTATGAGATTACATCATCTACAGTTTTTTGATGTCCTTTTCTAATATTTTTCTGAACCGTATTTATTTCATCAGATTTGCTATAAATTTTATTCCATCTTTCAAAGCCAGTACCATTAAAATATTCCCTGACTTCACTTTTTTCGAAAATCTTATTTGACGTCATAATATTTTATGAAAATTTATTCTTTTAATACTAACTAACTGGCGCCAAATTAATTGCACGCCATTATAGGAAAGAATTGATTTGTTATTTTGTCAGAATTAAATTCTAAAGATATTTATAAAATTGCTGTCGTAATGGGGAGTGATTCAGATCTAAATACATTAAAACCAGCCATTGACATTTTAAAAGAATTTGGAATAAAAACTGAAGTTTGTATACTTTCTGCTCATCGAACACCTATTGAAATGATGGAATATGCAAAAAATGCAGAATTAGAAAACATAAAAGTAATAATTGCCGGTGCTGGGGGTGCTGCTCATCTTCCAGGAATGCTGGCATCCATAACTTGCCTTCCTGTAATTGGAGTACCAGTAGAGAGTAAGACACTGAAGGGGATTGACTCTCTTTTATCAATCGTTCAAATGCCCGCTGGAATTCCAGTTGCAACAGTTGCAATTAATGGAGGACAGAATGCTGGATTATTAGCAATAGAGATGATCAGTTTATTTGATGAATCCATAAAGAAAAGCTTAAAAGAATTCAGAGAAAATCTACATAAACAGGTAAGAAATAAAAATAATAAGTTATCAACTATTGGACCTGACAATTATCTTCAAAATAAATGAACTAATATTTTTCTATTAGGCCTTGTTAAGAAAGTTTTCTTTTTTAAGGTAGTTAATAACTTTTTCAACGGAATCATTTAAATCTAACGAACCTGTATCAACAACAATTTCGGGATTATGAGGAGCTTCATATGGACTAGAAATCCCTGTAAATTCCTTAATTTCACCCAAACGAGCTTTCTTGTAAAGACCTTTAGTATCCCTATTTTCGCAAACTTTGATATCAGCAGAACAATAAACTTCAATAAAATCCTTAGATCCAATAATTTTTCTCACCTTATCTCTATCGCTAATAAATGGCGAAACGAATGCTGTGATAGTTATTATCCCAGCATTCATAAATAAATTCGCGACTTCACCAATTCTTCTTATATTTTCTTCTCTATCTTCATCCGAAAAACCAAGATCTTTACACAAACCGTGTCTAATATTATCTCCATCCAACACATAAGTCGAAAAACCATCTAAGTGTAAAACTTCATTTAAAGCATTGGCCAAAGTACTTTTACCAGAACCAGATAAACCTGTAAACCAGATAACCATACCTTTATGACCTCTCATTTTCTCTAACTTTTCTCTGTCAATAGTTAAATTGTGCCACTTTATATTAGTTGACTTTGTTTGATCTTGTTCTTTCATTTTTTGCATCATCAAAATTAAAAACCTATCCTAACCCTTGCTTCATAAATTATGAAATCCCTCTTTACGAAGAAACTCAACTGATTTCGATACCATATCACCCTGTAACTGGATATTTCTATCAATCAAAGTTCCACCAGTCCCACAAAAAACTTTAATTTTTTTTAGTAATTCTTTTAATAAGATTTCATCCTCAGTGCCTAAACCTTTTATTAAAGTTACAGTCTTTCCCTTTTTACCTTTTTTTTGTTTTGAAATATTTATTTTTGATCTTTTATTAACAGTATCTACCTTAGCTGCTTCATCAGATTTTTTTTCTTGATTATCAAATTCGATCCAATTCTTTTTTCCCATTATTTTCAATATAATCTATAGTTAGTTAATACTTATTCTATAGAAAAAGTGGTAAGTACATTTTCTCGCAAAGATCAAAACTATAAAAATGACGATTTAAATCAACCCTCCAAAGAGGGTAGATTTGGAAAATATGGTGGTCAATATGTTCCTGAAACGCTAATGCCTGCTCTTTTTGAGCTTGAAACAGCCGCATCTAATGCATGGAAAGATAAACTTTTTGTAGAAGAATTAAATCATCTACTTAAGACTTATGTAGGAAGAGAAACACCACTTTATGAAGCCAAAAGACTTACTGAACATTACAAAACTAAACAAGCAACTCCTAGAATATGGCTTAAAAGAGAAGATTTAAATCATACTGGGGCTCACAAAATTAATAATGCCCTTGGGCAAGCTTTACTGGCAATAAGAATGGGCAAAAAAAGAATAATTGCAGAAACTGGAGCAGGTCAGCATGGGGTTGCTACTGCCACTGTTTGTGCGAGATTTGGCTTGAAATGTATTATCTACATGGGTGCTGAAGACATAAAAAGGCAATCCCTTAACGTTTTCAGAATGAAACTTCTAGGAGCTGAAGTTAAAGTTGTAAATTCTGGAACTGCAACACTTAAGGATGCCACTAGTGAAGCCATTAGAGATTGGGTTTCTAATGTAGAAACCACACACTACATTTTAGGATCTGTTGCAGGTCCACACCCTTTCCCAAAGATTGTGCGAGATTTTCATGCAGTTATAGGTGAAGAAACTAAAAAACAATGTTTGGAATCATTTGGATCTTTTCCTGATATTTTGCTTGCTTGTGTAGGTGGGGGATCAAATGCAATGGGGCTTTTCCATCCTTTTGTTAAAGAAACTTCTGTACGTCTTATTGGAGTTGAAGCCGCAGGAAGCGGAGTTGATACTGACAAACATGCTGCTACTATCACTAAAGGGTCAGTTGGAATTTTGCATGGATCAATGAGTCTGCTCCTGCAAGATGATAATGGTCAAGTACAAGAAGCTCACTCAATAAGTGCAGGTTTAGATTACCCTGGAGTAGGACCTGAACATAGCCATTTAAAAGATATAGGTAGAGCAGAATATGGATCAGTCACAGATCAAGAAGCTTTAGACGCTTTGAAACTTGTTAGTGAACTAGAAGGAATTATACCTGCGCTTGAAACTTCCCATGCCTTTGCTTGGTTAGATAAATTATGCCCTACTCTTGAAAAAGATACTCATATAGTTATCAATTGCTCTGGAAGAGGCGACAAAGATGTTAATACTGTTGCATCTTCATTAGATATTTAATCAATACCTTGGTATTGATGGTTCAATATATCTACTCCATCCATCAATACCCTCCTCCAAATTCCATATTTCGCTCACTATATTATTATCCAAGCACCATTGAGAAAAGTTATAACTTCTTATTCCTGCATGACAGGTAACTACAATTTCTCTACCTAATAAACCAGCAAATATTTCTTCAACATATTCACAGGTGACTTTACTAATTGGTATGTGTAAAAATTCTTTTGAGAAACGAGCCAATTCAAGCTCTGCCTGCTCTCTTACATCAATCAAGACTGGATCTTCTTTCTCAGAATTAAACCAATCATTGAGACTAGAAGCATTTATAGATTTTGGATAACTTCCCAATTTATAGGATAAATTATGTGTTATTTACAATTTAATAAATTAAGTTGCAGTAGGAAGTTTATTGTTAAAAATAAAAATAAACATTGATAATGAAACTTAGAGTAGTAGCAATAATATTATTATTATCTTTATTACTTTTTTTTGGTTTTAAAAAAGTTTCTGCTAATAAAAATAAGGAGCAAAGTACAAATATTGAGCAACTAAATATCTTAAGATATATACCTGAAAACAATAAATTATTATTTATTTCAAATTTAGATAGTTTTCATATTGTTAATAAGAATGAAAAAGATAAAAATTCAACAAACCAAGATGACTTTGTTTTAATAAAAGACTCTATATTAGATTACTTAGGTATAGATCTAGGCAACAATAAATTAGAAGATATCTATAACAATGAACTTATAATTTCATTTTTTGAAAATAATAAAAAGCTTAAAGATGATATTTTGATTATTTTTAAAATTAAACCAGAAAAAACAATAGACGATTTATTAAATTTGCCTAATAAAATTGATCAAATTGATGAGATAATTTCAATTAATAGAGAAAACAAAATAAATTTCCTTAACTACATATATCGAACCGAAGATAATTATATAATTGCTTCATCAGATAAAAAATTGATCAAAAATAGTATTAACTCTAGTAATGATTTTAAAGAAAAAAAATTTCAATATGAGGGAGAACTTTTTGGACTCAAAAATCAAAAAAATATATTATTTACAAAAAAATTTGGGGAAAAAAGTATATTTTTTGATAAAGAAATTTTTACTAATAAAAATGAGGATATTGTAGCTACTACGTTTGATTTAAAAAATAAACATTTAATTTTAAAATCATATTTACTAAATAATAAAAAAAATATTGATATTCTTGCTTATGATAAGTTTATAAATAAAGAAAATACGCATAAAGATAATCCTCAAGTTTCAATTTTTACTGAAATTAAGAATTTTGAAAAATATCTAAAACCTTTTATAAATAATTTTGAACAAAGTTTTTTTGAAGATTTTAACCAAAATACAAATCAAAACATCTTAATTCTCAATTCAAAAAAAAATTGGGTTTTTACATTTGAAAAAAATACTGAAAATCAATTTGATTTAAGTGCTTTGAAAAAACTAAAAGATTTCAACAAATATACCTTAAAGCAAAATGAAGATATTTACTCAATATACTCCAAAGATATTCTTGAAGAAAAAAACGATGCAATAAAACAATTAACTTTTGAAAATATCTATTCAATAGAATCAGGAGGGTTGCAATTCATAAGTAATTTTTTAATAGATAGAAAAAAACTAGAAACAATCTCAAACAAATTTTTCAACCTAAAAAGTTATAAAGATAAATCTGCTTTTCTTTTTGCCAAAGTCGATATCATAGATGAAAATTCCAATAAAATTAAATATTTACCTGATTTGGAAGATCTTAATTTTCTCATTACAAATATTTTAAAAATATCAAATGAAGAATATCTAGAAATCATAAGTCAATCTATTCCAGAAAAAAATCCAATTCTTTATACAGAAACAAGTTACAAAATACCTTAATAAAGTTATTCAAATAAGATTCAAAGACAATCATTTGAAAATTTTGTGAAGTTAATAACTTGTGGTTAATTAAAAATTATTTGACTATCTTTAATCTATAAGTATTTGATATTGAATTAAGCAATTGGACAATAAAAAACTAATTTTAAAACCAGGATTAGAGGGTGTCCCAGTTACTAATTCATCTATCTGTGATATAAACGGCAACAAAGGTAAATTATTGTACAGAGGCTACTCCATTGAGGAACTATCCAAAAAAAGCAGTTTTTTAGAAACTGCATACCTATTGATTTGGGGTGAATTGCCCACAGCTATTCAACTTAGAGATTTTGAACAAGAAGTTCAGATGCATCGAAGGTTAAGTTTTAGAGTCAGAGATATGATGAAATGTTTCCCTGCGACAGGTCATCCTATGGATGCTCTTCAATCTAGCGCTGCTTCTTTGGGGCTCTTCTATTCTCGCAGGGCAATAGATGATCCTAATTACATCTACAACGCAGTCATAAGGCTAATAGCAAAAATACCCACAATGATTGCTGCGTTCCAACTTATTAGAAAAGGACAAGATCCAATTCAACCTAGAGATGATTTAACTTACTCATCAAATTTTCTTTACATGTTGACTGAAAAAGAACAAGATCCCATAGCTGCAAAAGTTTTTGATAGGTGTTTAATTCTACATGCAGAACATAGTTTAAACGCCAGTACATTTAGCGCTAGAGTTACTGCAAGCACTCTTACAGACCCATATGCTGTCATTGCCTCTGCAGTAGGAACCCTAGCTGGCCCATTGCATGGAGGAGCAAATGAGGATGTGATTGCAATGTTAGAAGAGATTAAAACCCCAGATAATGCTGGGTCTTTTTTAGATAACGCAATAAAAAATAAAAGTAAGATAATGGGCTTTGGCCACAGAGAATATAAAGTCAAAGATCCAAGAGCAATAATTCTTCAAAAACTGGCAGAAGAGCTTTTCATTAGATTTGGAGCAGATGAAATGTATGATGTTGCTAAATCACTTGAAGCAGAGGCAATACCAAGACTCGGTCCTAAGGGTATATTCCCTAACGTGGACTTTTATTCTGGTCTTGTTTATAGAAAACTTGGTATTCCTCGTGATTTATTTACTCCAATTTTTGCCATATCTAGAGTGGCTGGTTGGTTAGCTCATTGGAGAGAGCAACTTGGAGCAAATAGAATTTTCAGACCATCCCAAATCTACACAGGTTCAGCACCAAGAGATTGGATCAGCCTTGAAAACAGAGAATAATATTTGCAGCTTTTCATAAAAAACACACATATTGTTTGTGAAGAGTTAATCTATTAAGTAAATAACATAAAAATTTTGGAATACGGATTAGACCTCGAATATAGTTTTAATGAATTTTTAAAAGGTTTTGGCCTGTCCAGCGAAATCGCTCATATAATCTGGCTCCCTCTCCCAATGCTTTTGGTTTTGGTGGCGGCAGTAGTTGGAGTTTTAGTAACAGTTTGGCTTGAAAGAAAAATCTCTGCTGCTGCTCAACAAAGAATAGGTCCTGAATATGCAGGAGCGCTTGGCGTCCTTCAACCAATTGCAGATGGCCTTAAGTTACTTTTAAAAGAGGATATTATTCCTGCTAAAGCAGATGGAATTCTGTTCACTGCCGGACCTATATTAGTTCTTGTTCCAGTGATTCTATCCTGGTTAATTGTTCCCTTTGGACAAAATCTTTTAATAAGCAACGTTGGTATTGGAATTTTCCTATGGATCGCTTTAAGCAGTATCCAGCCAATTGGACTTCTCATGAGCGGATATGCATCAAATAATAAGTATTCTCTATTAGGAGGTTTAAGAGCAGCAGCTCAATCAATAAGTTATGAAATTCCTTTAGCTTTATCTGTACTGGCTATCGTACTAATGACAAATTCTTTAAGCACTATTGATATTGTCAACCAACAAAGTGGTGCTGGAATCCTAAGTTGGAATATATGGAGACAACCAGTTGGTTTTATAGTCTTTTGGATTTGTGCTCTTGCAGAATGTGAAAGACTTCCATTTGACTTGCCTGAAGCTGAAGAAGAATTAGTTGCAGGATATCAAACTGAATATGCAGGAATGAAATTCGCATTGTTCTACCTTGGCAGTTACATTAATTTAATACTTTCAGCTTTACTGGTATCAATACTTTATCTAGGAGGATGGGGATTTCCTATTCCAGTTGAATTAATAGCTAAATTTCTAAATTTGCCAATTAATGCACCCTTCATACAAGTTTTTACTGCATCAATAGGAATTGTAATGACTGTATTGAAAGCGTATCTTTTAGTTTTCATTGCAATATTATTGCGTTGGACAACACCTAGAGTAAGAATAGATCAACTATTAGATCTAGGATGGAAGTTTCTTCTTCCAATTTCTCTTGCTAATCTTTTGATAACTGCAGGATTAAAACTTGCTTTTCCGCAATTCTTTGGTGGATAAACTTAAGTAAAAATACTTAAATTAAAAATTAATCCACTAAAATAAAAAAACTAAGTAAATTCTTCAAAATGAAAAATTTCCTTCAACAAATAAATAGCTATATCAAAGAAGCATTTAATGCTGGTAAATATTTATATAATGGCTTATCAGTAACTTTTGATCATCTTCGAAGAAGACCTGTTACTGTCCAATATCCATATGAGAAGTTAATACCATCTGAAAGATATAGAGGAAGAATACATTATGAATTTGATAAATGTATTGCTTGTGAAGTTTGCGTGAGAGTATGCCCCATAAATCTACCAGTCGTTGATTGGGTAATGAATAAAGAAACCAAAAAAAAGGAACTTAGAAATTACTCTATAGACTTTGGAGTTTGTATATTTTGTGGAAATTGCGTTGAATATTGTCCAACTAATTGTCTTTCAATGACCGAAGAATATGAATTATCTACTTTTGATAGACACAATCTAAATTTTGATAATGTTGCACTTGGCAGGTTACCTACAAATGTCACAACAGATCCTTCAGTTAAACCGCTAAGAGAACTAACCTATCTTCCAAAAGGTGTCATGGACCCTCATGAAATCCCAGCTTCAAATACTAGAGTTGGTAAATTACCAGAAGAAGTTTATGATTGGATGAGGCCAGATTCCAATGAAAATAAAGATAAAGTTTCTAATCCAAACAATTAATTTCCATTAATTTATGTCTATTGCAATAACAACTCAAATTATTTGTTTTACTATTTTATCTTTAGTTATCCTAATTGGAGCACTTGGTGTTGTATTACTCGAAAGTATTGTTTATTCAGCCTTTCTTCTAGGAGGAGTTTTCATGAGTGTTGCTGGATTATATCTTCTTTTAAATGCAAGTTTTGTTGCTGCAGCACAAGTTTTAGTTTATGTGGGTGCAGTTAATGTATTAATAATTTTTGCAATAATGCTAGTCAATAAAAAAGAAGATTTAAAGCCCATAAATGACATTAAATCGAGAAGAATCATATCAACAACAATATGTTTAACCCTGCTAAGCCTTTTAATAAGAGTTGACTTAACTAATGTATGGAGCCTATCAAGTCCTCAAAACTCTATCGGAGAAGAATCAACTATTAGAATTGGTGAACATCTATTTAGTGATTATTTACTCCCATTTGAAGTCGCATCAGTTTTACTTTTAATGGCAATGATTGGAGCTATAGTTTTGGCTAGAAGAGATGTAATGAGCAAGGATATTTCCACTGGATTACCTGTTGATCAAGAATTAATCGAAAAATCATCAGAACCATTACTTACAAATAAAAATTAACCTTTCACCGTTCTTATTATGAATTTAGAATCAATTCCTATTCAAGCTTTTTTAATAGTATCTTCAGCACTCTTCTGTATTGGTATTTGGGGATTATTAAATAGCAGAAATGCAGTAAGAGTTCTTATGAGCATTGAGTTAATGCTTAATGCTGTAAATATAAACTTAATGGCTTTTTCTTCCTATGTTGATAATAATTTAATTCAAGGACAAGTTTTTACAATTTTTGTGATTACTGTAGCTGCCGCAGAAGCAGCAGTTGGATTAGCTATCTTGTTATCTCTTTATAGGAATAGGGTCACTGTAGATATGGAAAGTTTTAATTTATTAAAATGGTAAAACCATTAAATGAAACTTTCATTGGTGCTAATTGTATATCGTTCAGATAGTTCTATTGCTCAAGAGGCTTCTAAATTCTGTGAAGAAGTTCTCAAAGCTAAAAAAATAAAATCAAAAAGAATTGAAAGTGATTTTTATAAAGATGAAATTAAAAAATATTTTTGTAATCTAGAATTACAACCGAATATTGGCATAGTTCTTGGTGGGGATGGAACCTTCCTAAAATGTGCAAATGCTTTAGCTGATTATGATATTCCTCTATTGAGCATTAATATTGGTGGTAATCTAGGTTTCCTTACGCAAGAAAAAGATTTTTTATTTGACAAATCTTTTATTGAAATCCTTGAAAACGAAGAATATAAAATTGACTTTCGTAATAGATTAAATTGCAATGTTTTTATTAATGGGCCAAGTTCTGAGAAAATCATTATAAAAAGCTACGATGCCTTAAATGATTTTTATTTTAAATCTGTTGAAGAAGACATTTCTCCAACAAACCAAATACAAATTGAAATAGATAACGAGAAGGTTAATGAATACAAAGGTGATGGTTTAATCATATCTACATCTACTGGTTCAACAGCCTACTCAATGGCTGCAGGTGGGCCAATAGTGCATCCAAGCATTGATGCAATGATAATTAACCCTATATGCCCGATGAGTTTGGCAAGTAGACCAATAGTTATACCTAATACAAGTAAGGTAATCATTAGGCCTGTAAAAAAAAGTACTGGGGAAATTAAATTATGGAGAGACGGTTCAAAATGTATGACCATTAAGGAAAATTATTATTGTGAGATCAAAAAAGGGCAATCACCCTGCAAAATAATAAAATTTAAAAAAAGCACAAGTTACTATAATACTTTAATAAAAAAGCTAGATTGGAAAGGTGATTTATCTCAAAAAAATATCAAAAATTAAATGGCCCTAGAGATAGAAAGAAGATTTCTTATAAAAAATGATCATTGGAAAGAATTTATAAATAAAAAAATTTATATTGAACAAGGATACTTATCACAAAGTTTAGATGATTGGATTATTAGGGTAAGGCTTATAGGCAAAAACTCTAAAATTGCACTTAAAAAACATATCAAGGGCTTTACCAACTTTGAATTCGAATACTCCATTCCACGAAGCGATGCCGAAACAATAATGGCAAATCTTTCAAATACAATTAAAAAAGATCGATTCTTTTTAAAAATTGAAAAAAAAACCTGGATTATAGATTGCTTTAAAGAAAATAATTACCCACTTGAAATTGCAGAAATTGAAATTTCTAATGAAGAGGAAGATTTATCTCTTCCATCTTTCATTTCAAAAGAAATCACGGGGCTGACCCATTACTCCAATTTCAGTCTCTCTAACAATCCTTTTTCAGAATGGAAAGAAGACTATTTAACAACTTTCAAAAGTAACTAGTCAAAGGAGCCAATAATCCTTTATATTTTTTTTATATTTAAAGCAAAGTAACTTTTATTTTATTAAGATGTACGGTCTTTACGACAAAGAAGGTATATTGAGATTTATTGATTCAGATAAAGATGCATGTATTGCATATGCTGAGCTCTTCGAATTAGGTTCTACATATTATTGTCTGATGGATTTAGCTGACGATACAAAAAATATAAAGGTTAATACTAATCTTGATCAGAATCTGGGAGAGTACAACAATTGAATCCATCTCTACAAATCTTGCCGTTGTCCATCGCCCAATTCAAAAGTGCTACTCTATTTTTAGAACCAGTTTTTGTAAACATATTACTTACATGATTATCAACAGTTCTTTTACTAATTGTTAGTTTTACTGCAATTTCTTGATTTGTAAGCCCATCAGCTACGAGATCAATGATTTCCATCTCTCTTGCTGAGAGACCCATCATGTCAATGTTGTTTACTTCTTCTTCAACCATTTGCATTTAAACAGTTCCTTTTTTATATTAATTAAGTTTAGCAATCTCAGTACCCTTGTTAACCAACTAGGAAACAAAAGCAATTGAAATCAAAACTTCAGCAGACTTTAGAAAAAAAATCTAAGGTAATAACGGCAGAGTTAATGCCGCCAAGAGGTGGAAGCCCCATAAGATCTCTTAAGATAGCACAACTTTTGAAAGATAAGGTACATGCTGTTAACATTACCGATGGAAGCAGAGCTGTAATGAGAATGTGCAGCTTGGCAATGTCCAAACTATTACTGGAAAATGGGATAGAACCAGTAATGCAAATTTCTTGCAGAGATCGTAATAAAATTGCTTTACAATCAGACATTCTGGGAGCAAATGCTTTAGGAATTAAAAACATCTTATGCATTACCGGTGATTCAGTAAAAGCTGGGGATCAGCAAGATGCCAAGGCCGTGCATGAGTTTGAATCAGTTAGATTACTACAACAAATTCAGGCTTTCAATAGAGGAATTGATCCTACTTTAGGAGAACTTTCCGATAAGAAAACATTTATTTTTGCAGGTGCTGCAGCTGATCCAAGTTGCAGAAATAAAAGAAGTTTAGAAAATAGAATAAGAAAGAAAAAAGAGGCTGGAGCGGGATTTATACAGACTCAAATGGTTATGGAAAAAGAGAATTTAAAAGAATTTTGTGAAAAAATTAGCAATCCTCTTGAAATTCCTGTAATTGCAGGTGTATTCCTATTGAAGTCTTACAAAAACGCTCTGTTTATAAACAAATACGTTCCAGGCGCATACATCCCTGAAAATATCTTAAATCGTCTTAAAGATGCTAAAGAGCCATTACAAGAAGGTATTAAAATTGCAGCTGAACAAGCTCATGATTTTATTAATATCGCAAACGGTATTCATATAATGGCCGTAAAAGCAGAACATTTAATTCCTGAGATAATTGAAAAAGCTGATCTTAGTCTGGAATATTAATCAAATCAGTACCTAACAATTCTGCCATAGCTTTCTGCTGAGGCGATGGTTCAGTCAAATCAGATCTTCTTGAATCTGCTATTAACCAATCTAAAGATGCATCTTGCAAATCAAAATGATCTCCATTTTTCCCAACACAATATTTACCAAACACTAACTTATCCATAAGTCTAACCCCTTTACCGATTTTAGAATAATCAAAAATAATTGAGTTATCTATAGTTGCCCCCTCGCAAATGCAACAACTTGGTCCAATCATGGAAGGGCCAATAATAGTTGCTCCATCCTCGATTCTAGTCATGCCGCCTATATAAACCGGCCCGGTAATATTAACCTTTTCCCAGTTAGCCGCTACATTCAAACCGGTAAAAACTCCAGGTTTTATTTCCTTGCCTGGTATTTGCACTTGTCTTACCTTTCCTTGCAATACATTTCTAATAGCACTCCAATAATCAGGAACTTTTCCAATATCTACCCATTCAAAATCCATTGGTAATGCAAAAAATGGTAAATCCATTTCAACAAGTTTAGGGAAAAGATCAGCTCCAATATCAAATTTCTCTGCTGAAGGTATGTAATTAAAAATTTCTGGTTCGAAAAGATAAATTCCTGTATTTATAGAGTCACTTAAAGCTTGATCAACTGTTGGCTTTTCCTGAAAAGCCTTTATCCGACCATTTTTGTCAGAAACTACTACACCGTAACTTGACACTTGATCTCTAGTTACCTTCTTTGTTATTAAGCTCGCAATAGCTCCTTTCTGCTTATGTTTTTTAACAGCTTGAGTTAAATCTAAATCAACCAAAGCATCACCACATAAAACAACAAAAGTTTCATCAAAAAATTTTTGAAAATCCTGAATTTTTTTTAATCCTCCTGCGGATCCCAAAGCATCACCAATTAATTCTCCATCTTCAATTCTTCCCTCAAAACTATAAGCAATTTCTACTCCAAATCTTTGACCGTCCCTAAAATAATTTTCAATTTCCTCAGCCAGATGAGAAACATTTACCATTATTTCTTTAAAGTTATGTTCTCTTAAAAGTTCCAAGAGAAATTCCATAACAGGTTTTTGCAAAATCGGAATCATCGGTTTAGGAATAACATGTGTAATAGGCTGAACACGTGTACCTTTACCTGCCGCAAGTATCATTGCCTTCATAAATTCAACACCATTTTTTAAAATTATACGTTATTGCTTTGAAGCATCTAAGCAACCGAGGCAGAGGTATTATTTACCTCAAGATTTTCTATAGGCAATTGAGCTAAGCCACCATCAGGTATTATTCTTTTTATTTGAATTGGGCCATATAAGGAATTAATTTGTTTAATTTCAATTTTGTTTTCTGATGATAAAAATAACAAAGCCCAAAAAACTCCCAAACGATCCTTATCTAAATCATTTTTAACTACAGTTTGCCATTTTTTGACTAAATATTCAAAATCTGTCCATTGTAATGCTTTTTCCCATCCTTCAATAAATTTCCCTAGTGCTTTAGTTGTTTCTGGAAGTTTCTCACGATGCGCTAAAGACTTTACATGAGAAATTAAAGCCTTATCAGAATATTTTTTATATCTTTTTCTCTTCATTAGCAGAAGATCTTGGGATTCTATAACTTCTGCTATGGACTCTAACTGACTTACAAGTTCTCCCAATGTTGTTGTACGTTTGAGAATTGGTTGTGCAATTGATCTTCTTCTTAAATATTTTTCAGGATATTTTGGAATATCAAACTCTTTATCAATCCAATCTTGATCATCCAAATCAAATTCATCTTCAAACTCGGAAGAATTATCTTTGAAAACATCAGATTCCAAAACCTGAGCCTTAAGATTAACTAGTACGGAAGCCGCAAAAAATGCTTCGCTGGTCTCAGCTAAATCCTTATGATATGAGATTTTACTATTTGAAGATTGATTAAAAGTATGTGAGTATTGCTCTAAAAAACTATCAATTACACTTATTACATCAATATCCCATGGATCAAGCTCACCTTTACCTGCGGCGTCTTGAAGAAACTTAATCAACAATCTAGGGCCTAATTGTTGCCTATCAATAGGATTGGAATAAGATATTTGAAATAGATAAAATCTACTCACACGATATCTTTTAATTTATTTAATGCCAAACAATATTGCATTAATTTAAAAAATTATATTTTTGGTGCTTTTAGGATGTCATTTGATTTAGTTCCAGAAAAAATATTTGTTTTCACAGCACCTTTAACTGCAGTTAAATCTCGATCGACCAAATTATTGATAGACGCAATGTAACTTTCAGTAACTAATCTTGGGTACAAACCTATTCCAATAATAGGTAAAAGTAAACAAGCAATAATATAAACTTCCCTAGGCTCTGCATCTATCAGTTTTTGTTCTTCGATTAATTTAGGATTTTCTTTACCGAAGAAAATTTCTCGTAACATTGAAAGTAGATATATAGGAGTAAGTATTACACCGATAGCAGCTAGAGAGGCCATCACCACCCTAAACGGAAGTGTATAAACTTCATCAGTAACAAATCCTGTAAATACCATCAATTCGGAAACAAAACCACTCATACCAGGCAAAGCAAGGGAAGCCAGGGAGCAGGCGGTCCATAGGGCAAACATGATTCTCATTTTTTGTCCTACACCACTCATTTCATCAAGTTTAAGAGTCTTCGTTCTGTCATAGGTGGCACCAACCAGAAAAAATAAACTTGCACCGATTAATCCATGACTAACCATTTGAAGCATAGCGCCGCTTGTTCCAAGACTACTAAAACTCCCTATACCAATAAGAACGAAACCCATATGACTTATCGAACTGTATGCAATTTTTCTTTTGAGATTTCTTTGAGCAAAAGAAGTTAAGGCAGCATAAATTATATTTACTACCCCTAGAACTATTAATAATGGGGCAAATTGAGCATGAGCAACCGGTAATAATTGTGCATTAAATCTCAAAAGAGCATATCCTCCCATCTTTAACAAGATTCCTGCTAGAAGCATATGGACAGGGGCTGTAGCCTCTCCATGAGCATCTGGAAGCCAAGTATGAAGAGGTACTATTGGTAGTTTCACTCCAAATGCAATTAAAAGCCCTACATAACATAATATTTGGAATTTTTGACTAAAGTCTTGTGCTGCTAAATGAGAAAACTCAAAGTTAGGAATTTCTGTACCATAGAAACCCATTGCTAACGCTGCCAGAAGAATGAAGATGGAACTGCCAGCTGTATAAATAATGAATTTTGTTGCTGCATATTGTCGATTTTTGCCACCCCATATAGCCAATAATAAATAAACAGGAATTAACTCAAGTTCCCAAGTTAGAAAAAATAAAAGCATATCTTGTACGGCAAATACAGCGATTTGCCCACCATCCATAACTAATATCAAAAAGAAAAATAACTTTGGTTTAAACTTGACTGGCCATGCAGCAAGAACTGCTAAAGCGGTTATAAAACTAGTCAATAATATTAACGGCATAGACATACCATCAGCGCCAACAGACCAAGTAAGACCTAAATCAGGGAGCCAACTAATATTTTCTTTGAGTTGAACATTTTCATTACTAATATCAAAACCATTTATATATGAACCTACAGTTATTAAAAAAGTTATTAATGCAATAGACAATGCAAACCATCTCACCTCTTTACCATCCCCTTTATCTGGGAAAAAAGGTATCACAAA
Organism: Prochlorococcus sp. scB243_498I20; assembly: GCA_000635015.1. Lineage (GTDB taxonomy): Bacteria > Cyanobacteriota > Cyanobacteriia > PCC-6307 > Cyanobiaceae > Prochlorococcus_A. The sequence continues at coordinate 85,622 of JFMR01000036.1, read as the reverse complement.
TGCACTACCAATTGGAAATAAAATTGAAGCAGATAACCAAGGCAAATCAGAAAATCCAGCTCCAATAGTTCCCAACATTTGTGTCGCAAAATGTGTATAAAAATAAGTACTCAATTTAATAAGAAATTTATCTTAAATAAATTCTAGAAATTTTCTGTATTTTTTCACCCCAATGGACAGTGAAGACACACAATTGTAATTAAGAAACTTGAGGGGATTGCAAACCAAAGATAGCGACTAGTAGTAATACACCTCCAAAAACGATAAGTGCATAAAATTGAGCCCTACCAGTCTCAAAATATTTTAAACCCTCTCCACTTCCTAAAGTAACAAGTCCAGTAAGATTTACGACGCCATCAACAACCTTAGAATCAACCTCTAAAACTTCTTTAGCAAGTTTTCTACTACCCTTAACAAAAATTTTTTCATTAATATCATCTAAATACCATTTATTTGATAAAAACCGATTGATGCTTGGAAACTTTTCGGCAAATAAAACTGATAAATTAATTTTTTTCACAAAATATGCCTGATAAGCAATAATGATTCCGGCTGATGCAATAAGTATTGAAGCAAGTGCTAATGGTAAAAATTCTTTTAATTCGAAGGCTTTTGCAGCAGTCTCTGCTTCTTCAGGATCTAGTAAATTTGCAATTTTGCTATCCCATGGAAGTCCCATAAAACCGATTATTACAGACGGCACAGCTAGAAATACCAAGGGAAATGTCATTGACCAGGGTGACTCATGAATAGAGCCATGTTCTTCATGCTCTTCTTCATTTTCATCATCTATGTTTGTTTTGGATGCTATCAGAAGTTGTTTTTGCAATTCTTTATTCTCCCCTCTGAAATCTCCTTCAAATGTCAAGAAATAAAGCCTAAACATATAAAAAGCAGTCATACCTGCTGTTAGAAGTCCTACAAACCAAAAAGCTGGAAATGATATAAAAGCATTTCCGAGTATCTCGTCTTTACTCCAAAATCCTGCCAATGGGGGAATTCCACTAATTGCTACACAACCAATTAAAAATGTTGTTGATGTATATGGCATTTTTTTTCTTAAACCGCCCATCAATCTCATATCTTGAGCTAATACAGGCTGATGTCCAACTACTTCTTCCATAGCATGTATTACTGAACCAGATCCCAAAAATAGCATTGCTTTAAAGCAAGCATGAGTTACTAAATGAAAAATTCCTGCAACTGGTGCTCCACAACCCATTGCGAGCATCATATACCCGAGCTGAGAAACTGTGCTGTAAGCTAAACCTTTTTTTAAATCCATTTGGGTCAAAGCTATAGAGGCTCCTAAAAAACAAGTAATGGTACCAACTAAAGCAATAATGAACTGAATAGAGGGGAATATTGAATACAAAGGTTGAAGTCTTGCTACAAGAAAGATTCCTGCCGCAACCATTGTTGCAGCATGGATAAGTGCAGAAATTGGTGTAGGACCTTCCATTGCGTCAGGTAACCAAACATGAAGAGGAAACTGAGCTGATTTAGCCATTGGCCCTAGAAAAACTAAAAAACAAAGTAATAAAGCAGCCCAAATGGGTATCGAATGGTCAGATATCGATTGAGAAATTCCAGTAGCTATTTCATTAAAATCAAAACTATTTGTTGCCCAAAATAGGCCAAGAATTCCTAGTAATAAACCAAAATCTCCTACCCTATTAACAACAAATGCTTTTTGTGCAGCGTGTGCAGCGCCATCCCTGTCGTACCAAAAACCAACTAATAAATATGAACACATCCCAACTAATTCCCAAAAAACATAAATTTCTAATAAATTCGGACTAACTATTAATCCCATCATTGAACTACTAAATAATGCTAAATATGTAAAAAATCTGACATATCCTTTGTCATGCGCCATGTAACCATGAGAGTAAATCATTACCAGCAAAGTTATTGTAGTTACTAACGCAAGCATTACACTCCCCAAAGGATCAAGGACAAATCCCATTGGTATTGTGAAATCCCCTGCATTGGCCCATACAAATAATTTTTCTACTGATTGATAACCATTAACTTGTTCAATTAAAGCTTTATAACTAATTACAGCAGAAATCCCAACGAAAGAAATCAGACCAACAGAAACAATTTCTCTTGAATTATTAATTTTCTTGTTAATGCTTATTAGTCCTAAGCCAGAAAGCACTGCTCCAATAAGTGGGAAAACGGGAATTAACCAGGCAATTTCTGAAGCTTGTGGCATTTTTTAAAGAACTTATATTATGATTTTAAACTGTCAATTGAAAAATTCAGACAAAAATGATGAATTAAATGTTTTAACAGCAATATTTATATATTGATGAGACCACCAAAGTACGCCTATTGCAATTAATATGCCAACTTGAGATAACCTAAAAAATTCTTTAATTTTAAATTCTTGCCTCCCCTCAAGTATCGCCAAGAAAGGGATTATGGAAGTATTTTTTTTAAAATTTTCAAATTCTTCTCCAAATCTATTTGCTAATCTCTTATCGCCATGCCAGATTGCAAAAAGGTGATGCAAAACTAAGCCAACAGAAGTTACTAATGTAAATGATGTACCAATCCATAAAGTATGAGCAAAACACCAAATTATCTGACCAAATGCTTGTGGATGTCTTGTGATTCGCATTATCCCAGTTCCATAGATTCGTACTTTAGGTTTTAAAACGGAAGGAATTTCTAGCAAATTGTAAGTAGCAGGATATAAAAATAAAAAACTTATTGCAGTTAAGAACCAAACGACCATAAAAACAAAATTATTGCCCTGTAAATTCCATAATCTGATTCCGTCATATCTATGAGCTAAAAAATAACTAATCAAAATAATTGCAGATGGCAAACTTAAAAAAACAAAACATAACCGCCATAATCTTGGACCCATAATAGATTCTGCTTTCATTCTTAAAGCAGCTCCCCCACTATGAATGACCGCAAAAATCAAAATTAAAATTAAGATGATTAGTGAAGTTTTATGAGTCTCCATATATTAAATTGTTCAAATAGTTTTTGATCTTAACAAGAATGCTCCTAAGCATTAGAATTATAAGAAATTGTAGGCATAATAGATGCCAGAATTACCATTTACTCTCGACCAACTAAGAATATTAAAAGCTATAGCAGCTCAAGGAAGTTTTAAAAAAGCTGCAGATCTCTTATATGTAACCCAACCTGCCGTAAGTTTACAAATACAAAATTTAGAAAAACAACTTGAAATCACAATTTTCGACAGAGGGGGTAGGAAGGCTCTATTAACTGAAGCAGGAAGACTGTTACTTGAATATTGTGAACGAATTTTGAATCAATGCGACGAAGCTTGCAAAGCTATTGAAGATTTAAATAGCTTAAAAGGTGGAACTCTTGTCATTGGAGCGAGCCAAACAACGGGAACCTATTTAATGCCGAGAATGATAGGACTATTCAGACAAAAATACCCTGATGTATCCGTTCAACTTCAAGTTCATAGTACGAGAAGAACTGGTTGGAGTGTGGCCAATGGACAAATTGACTTAGCCATTATTGGCGGACAATTACCTGGAGATTTGGAAAATTTGCTACAAGTAATTCCATATGCCACTGATGAATTGGCATTAGTTTTACCATCTAAACATCCACTTTCGACCAAAAAAGAGCTTCTAAAAGAAGACTTATACAAATTAAATTTTGTAACTCTAGACTCACAATCTACAACAAGAAAAGTTGTTGACAAACTTCTCCAAGATTCTGGGCTTGATATTCAAAGATTAAAAATTGAGATGGAACTTAACTCTCTTGAAGCAATAAAGAATGCAGTTCAATCAGGTTTAGGAGCTTCCTTTTTGCCTGTTGTTTCTATCGAAAGAGAATTATCAGCTGGAACAATCCATAAAGCATTCGTTGCTGATTTAGAAGTAAAAAGAGAACTTAAATTAATTACTAATCCGTCAAGATATACATCAAGAGCATCAGAAGTGTTTAAGAAAAACATTCTCCCACAATTTGCTAGTTTAGAAAGCCCTTTGAGGCATATATAATTTCGATCAAAACTGAATTGCTTCTTTGTTAATACCTACCCCGCCGTCTTCAGCTTGTCCATCACCTTTTATTATAAATTTATTTTCATTTACGTCAGTCTGATAAACGCACTTAACTATTGGCTTATCTCTTATTGAACCAATATAAGCAAAAGTATTCATCCTTTGCTTACATTCCCTTACATCTTCATTACTAATTGCGCCCTGTTTTTGTAACACTGTCCAATTCTCTCTTCTAATAACACACCCTGGCTGAAGAGCTGGTTGCGTTACAAAACTCGTAGATGGATTCAGAGTCGTATACATTTCAACATCAATTACAAAAGCACTAGCTCCCCATTGTCTGCAAAATTCAGGATCTGGAACAGCCATATCTAATTGTTGTTGACTTGCTATATTTCCCTGCCCGCCATCAGTTGTACTGGTAATAGCGCTCCCGATACCAACTCCTAAAATTAATACTCCAGCAAGTACGGCAATGGTTCCTGTACTAAAGTTGATCTTTTGTTCAGAAGAAGCAGGCAATCTATTGCTTCTTTGACCATACAGATCTATGTCCTTTGGATTTGGTGGATAATAACTTCTATTTGAGCCTCTTCTGGGCCTTCTATTTGAGGATGATCTATTCACAGCACTTCATTTGTCTTTGGTAAACCCATTGAATAATTCATTACTCTACAATCAGGGTTATAGCTAAGCTGACCTTTTTGAAGCAAAAATTTAATCAAACCTTCTATTTCTGATCCTATTTTTCGAAGTTCATAATCATCTAAATCCTTTCCTGCTCTCTCTTTTATTAATTCATTGAATTTTTCATTTATTTTATTTAGAGAATCTTCGTTCCAAATAAATTCGTTATCGGGATCTAAATCAAGAGTTAGTTTATTGGGATGAAATTTTAATTCCTCATCTACCACTTCGGCAGTAAAAATTCTTACATGCCTAGTAGTCGATTTTAAAAGCATTTTTTCCATAATTTTACAAAATAATCAACGAAAAAAACTATTATGTTCTAACTTTAATGTAGCTTATTAGTAAGTGTTAATTTATTTCTTGATTTAATAATGCGTGTTGTAATTGCTGGTGCTGGTTTAGCAGGTTTATCTTGCGCTAAATATTTAGTCGATCATGGACACATACCGATTGTACTTGAAGCTAGAGACGTTTTAGGTGGGAAAGTTGCCGCATGGAAAGACGAAGATGGAGATTGGTATGAAACTGGCTTACATATATTTTTTGGAGCCTACCCAAATATGTTGCAACTTTTTAAGGAATTAGATATTGAAGACAGACTTCAATGGAAAAGTCATTCAATGATTTTTAATCAGCCATCAGAGCCTGGAACTTACAGTAGATTCGACTTTCCCGATATACCTGCTCCAGTTAATGGGGTATCAGCAATACTTAGTAATAATGATATGCTTTCATGGAATGAAAAGATTCTATTTGGATTAGGCTTAGTGCCTGCAATGCTAAGGGGCCAAAAGTACTTAGATAAATGTGATACAAAATCATGGACAGATTGGCTAAAAGAACACAATATACCGGAGAGAGTTAATGATGAAGTATTTATAGCGATGAGTAAAGCTCTTAATTTCATTGGACCGGATGAAATATCATCTACAGTTTTATTAACAGCATTAAACAGATTTTTACAAGAAAAAAATGGTTCTAAAATGGCATTCCTTGACGGAGCTCCTCCAGAAAGACTATGCCAGCCAATGGTTGATTATATTACTGCTCGTGGTGGTGAAGTTCACATGAATAGTCCATTAAGAGAAATCAATCTTAATGAGGACAGCACTGTTAAGAGTTTTACTGTGGCCTCTTTAGATAAAAACGAAAAGAAAGAGCTAACGGCTGATGCTTATGTAAGTGCAATGCCCGTAGATCTCTTTAAATTAATGATCCCAAAACAATGGAAAGGGTTAGATGCATTTTCTAAATTAGATGGTTTAAATGGTGTGCCAGTCATTAATATCCATTTATGGTTTGACAAAAAATTAACAGATATTGATCATTTATTATTCAGCAGATCACCTCTCCTCAGTGTTTATGCAGATATGAGTATCACCTGCAAAGAATATGAAGATCCAAATAGATCAATGCTTGAATTGGTTTTTGCACCAGCAAAAGATTGGATAAATAGGAGTGATCAGGATATTGTTGATGCAACTATGGAGGAACTAAAAAAATTATTCCCAACGCATTTCATGGGTGACGATAAAACAAACTTACGAAAATATAAAGTAGTTAAAACTCCAAGATCTGTTTATAAAGCAGTACCTGGATGCCAAGAGTTCAGACCTAGTCAAAAATCTCCTATAAAAAACTTTTTTTTAGCAGGTGATTATACTATGCAAAAATATTTAGCATCTATGGAAGGAGCTGTTTTAAGTGGTAAATTATGCGCGGAATCAATCAATAAGGAGTATACCAAAACTCCTCAAAATGTTTCTTCATGAGATTTACATTCCAGTAATTTAAAAATTCATCTAAAACTTTTTGAAAAATTCAATTTCTCAACTAGATCAAGCATACGAGATATGCCGAAAAGAAACCCAAAAATGGGCTAAAACCTTTTACTTGGGGACCCTTCTGCTACCTGTAGAGAAAAGAAAAGCTATTTGGGCTATTTATGTTTGGTGTAGAAGAACAGATGAAATAATGGATAGCTTAGAAGCTTCAACTAAATCGCAAGATGAACTTGCAGAAAATTTAAATGCATGGGAAGAAAATACAAAGAATGTTTTTAAAGGCAACATTAAATCAGAATTAGATGCCGTTCTACTAGACACCATCGAAAAATATCCACAAAGTATTCAACCTTATCTAGACATGATAGATGGCCAGAGAATGGATCTTAATAAATTTAGATACAAAGATTTTGATGAATTAAAACTATATTGTTATAGAGTCGCAGGGACAGTTGGTTTGATGACTCAGAATGTTATGGGGATTGATAGTGCTTACACATCCGCTCCATGGAGTGCCAAACCTGATCCCTCAGAAGCCGCTATAGCTTTAGGTATAGCTAATCAATTAACAAATATATTAAGAGATGTCGGCGAAGATAGACAAAGAGGTAGAATTTATCTTCCTCAAGAAGATATTGAAAAATTTAATTATTCTGAAGAAAAACTTTTAAAAGGCGAAATAAATAAACAATGGAAAGCACTAATGAAATTTCAATTAACCAGGGCTCGCGATTGGTTCCAAAAATCTGAAGATGGAATCAAATGGTTATCTTCTGACGCAAGATGGCCTGTTTGGACATCCTTACGTCTTTACAGAGGAATATTAGATTCTATAGAAAGATTAGATTATGATGTATTTAATAATAGAGCTTTTGTAAAAAATTCAGTAAAAGCTTTTGAAATTCCTATATCTTTTTTAATTTCTCGAATTAAATGATTAAGCAGGAGTCTTCTGATTAGCCAACAAATCTTTTAATTTAGATAGTTCTCCTGCCCACCTTGGATCAGGAGCTTCTAAGTTAGGAGCATCACTGTGAACAATTTTCTTAAAGTCTTTCCTCTTCTTATTTTTATTTGATTTTCCACTATTTCTTTTATTTGAAGCAGAATCTTTCTTTTCTGATAGCTCTACTCTTAATTTAGAACCATTAAATTCAAAACCATTTAACTTTTGAATTAATAAATTAGCATTATCTTCATTATTAGTAGTAGCAAAACCAAACCCCCTGCATTCCTTAGTTTCCTTATCTAAAACTGCTTTAAATCTAATCGAATCAGAAACTGACTTTAAAAGTGTATCAAATTCTTTTGGATTAAATCCCTGTGGTAAGTTGCCAATGTAAATGCGAATACTCATAAATTTTTAAAAATGATTTTGAAGTCTGAACTTCTAGACAAAACTAAGCTATGTGTATTTAATCACATTTTGGCGCATTTTGTTTAATCCATCGCTTTGCTTTATAAATAGCTTCATCAAAATTATTCAATCTCTTATATGCAAGTTCTTTAGAAAGATACTGTAAAAGCTCTCCCAAAATAGGTCCATCCTTGATTTCCAAATTTTTTTTAATTACATCACCATTAACTAAGTTTGAGGGATGAAATAATTTATCATCTTTATCACGCCATCTATGAAGCCAATCTGATTGTAAGTTTTGAGGTAAATAAAAAATAAAAGATGGCAGAAACATTTCTAATTCTTGATGTAATTTAAATCTGTCAAATTCATCTAACTGAGCGATATTTTTGTTTTTCAAGAAAAGGTGCCATTTACGCAATAACTTAGTTTTTGCAATATCACCTTTACTAAATTTCAGTTTCTCTAAAGTTACAACATCTAAGATTTGAGCAATAAAAAATGATGGTAAATATTTATCTTTTTCTTGCTGAACAAGTTCTCCATAATTAATTTTCTCTAAATCCAAAAAAAAAGAATCTTCAAATAAATTTTCAGTATCAAATATATTTAATTTTTTTATCAACAATACTGCATCAAGAGCATTTGCTCCATTTACTATTTTCTGTATTTCATAAGTAATTCTTTCTTTTGCGACAAGATATAAGTTCCCTTTATTTTTTTTTATAAAATCAACTAATCTTAAATCAATTTTAAAATTCAATTCTGAAACAAATCGAAAACATCTTAAAATTCGTAAAGGATCATTTATTAAATTGTTTTCAGAATGAGTTCTAAGCAAAGAAATCTCGAGATCTTTAAGACCATTTAATGGATCAAACAAACTTTTCTTATCAAATAAAAAAGCAATTGAATTGATCGAAAAGTCTCTAGAACATAAATCTCCTTCTATGGAAGATGAAACTTGATTAGCAATATCAATATAAATATTATTAAGAATAATTCTTATTACTTCTCTTTTTTTATCTAAAATTATAAATTTTGATCCAATATTATCTGCAATCTTTTTACCAATTTCAATTGCATTTAAAGGTACCACAATATCAACATCTAACTTTTCAGTTTTTCTTCCCAAAATAATATCTCTTATATAACCACCAACCAAATATGATCCTTTAGGTAAAAAACCTAAGATTAAATCCAAATTATGAATTTTTATACTTGTTTCTAATTCATCAATTATTAGTGTATGATCTGTTTGAAAGCTATTTTTCATATTATTTATTTATTATGTGCATTTGCATCAACTGTAAATGGGTTGATAGATGTATCACATATCATGATGTTGAGAATAATCATGGTGTTGATCATATTTGTGATCTACCTGATTTTAAAGCAAAAAAACCATTCATTCATGTCAATATAGTTAAAGATAATAATGGTGATTATAAAACTGATTGGGATGTTCAATCTTGTGAAAGTTTTGAAAATGAATTTGGTAAATGGTCTAAATGTAATCCAGGTATGGAATTACCTGTTTAAAGGTAATAGATGACAAATAAACTAAATCAAAGAGAAAGTTACCCAATTTTAGTTATTCATAGCACAGACACTTCTTTTGGCTTTGGGTATAGAAAAACCAATAACCTTGAATCTGATGAATTATTTATCAAAAAATTTGATAATGACCTTTGCAACAACTTAATTAATGATCTAGATAAATTCATTTCCAAAGAAAATTTACAAAAAATAAATAAGTTATCTGTCAGTATAGGACCAGCAAATTTTAATGCTTCACGACTTATTGTAGTTTTAGCAAGAACGATCTCACAACAAATAAATTGTCCTTTAGACAGTTTTAGTTCATTTAAAATAATGGCAAAAAGAATTGCATCAAAAAATAATATCTTTACAAACAAAAAATCATTCTGGATTTACAAAAAATTAAAACGAAAGGGTTTTATTGCAGGTAAATATGAGATTTGTTATGACGAAAAAACTCCTTCAGATCTAGTCATTCGAGAAACAGTTTTACCAAAAGTTATTAAAGAACTCGAGAGTAAAGAACTTTTTTTCGAGGCTATTTTTGATGATAAAGAAGATTTAAAAGAACTATTAGATTTATCAAACAAAAATTCATTAAATTCAAATGTAGATTCTTGGGAAAAAGTTTTGCCTCTTTACCCTATTTCTCCAATTAACTAAATATTTATCCAATCAAACTATTAATTTCGTCTTTAAGGTGCATTGTCACAAGATTAAGTTCATCTCTTGATGAACTTTGAGGAGGTTGAACAGGTTTTCCCACTTTAATAACTATTTTTGAAAATAAAGGAAAAAAGAATTTAAATCTCATTAGTCTATGTGAATTAACTATTGCAACAGGCAATAATAATTTTTGATTTTTAAAGGCTAATAATGCTGCTCCTTGTTTGGGCTTATTTACTCGGCCATTTTTTTGACGAGTGCCATCAATAAAAATTCCAATACAATTATCGTTTGACAATTTTTTACATGCTGTTTTAATTGTATTTTTATCAGCAATTCCTCTTTTCACAGGATATGCTCCACAAGCCTTGATAATAAAACCAAGAAAAGGAATTTTAAAAAGCTCTGCCTTGGCCATAAAAGATATATTACGTCCAAGGGCATGGCCTAACAAAGGAGGATCAAGTAAAGAACCATGATTAGAAACCATGATAAAAGAATCTTTTTGCGGAATATTGTCTCTACCTATTAATTGACCTTTAAATACAAATTTATAAATAGGTAATACAAAAAGCTTACTAACTAATTCGTAGATTAATTTTTGAATAGTATGATTTTTCATACAAAATTAATAAGATATTTGATCAGAAGATGAAACTTGAGAAATTTTTACACCTTTAAGATGTCTTTTTCCTAAACCGCTTAGTACATTAGAAGGCCCAATTTCAACAATATGTAGATCACTATCTTTTGCCATTAAATCCATAGTTTCTCGCCACCTAACTCCATTACACATTTGCTTTTCTAATCTAATTTTAAGCTCGTTTGCATCACTACAAAGTGAAGGTTCACAATTACTTATGACTGGGAAAGAGGGTTTTTTAAATTGAATCTGTTTTAAATACTCAGAAAATTTTGATGAAGATTCATTCATAAATGGTGAATGAAATGCACCTGAAACATTTAATTTCAAGAATCTTTTACAAGAAAATTCTCTCGACAAATTATCTAATGCTTCAGTAGATCCTGATAAGACAACTTGGGAAGAGCTATTATCATTAGCAATTACAATATCATCAATTTTTTGTACTAATAGATCAAGTTCATTTCTATCAAAACCAATTACTGCTGCCATAGATCCTTTCCCAGCATTTACCATCAATTGAGACCTTTCTTTTATTAGAGAAACGCAATCTTCGAATGAAAAAACATCAGCACAATATAATGCAGTGATTTCTCCAAGACTATGCCCAGCAACATAAGTTGGTTTAAATCCATTTTCCTTTAATGCATCTAATAAAATTGATTCAACTAAAAAAAGACAAATTTGTGTGTTTCTTGTGTTATTTAAATCAATAAGAGGATTTGTTGGTTCATTATTTAACTCACAAATTTCAAATAAATTCCTTTCAAATATCTCAGATGCATAACTAAACCTCTCTTTTGTGTTGGGCAAATTTTCAATTTGTTTTGCCATTCCAATTTTTTGCGAACCCTGTCCAGGGAATACCCATGCAACTGTCATAATGTTCCTATTTTGTTTTTAACCCCATTTAATTAGGGCTGCACCCCAACTTAGCCCAGCACCGAAACCACTTGTAGCAATAATATCATTTTGTTTAATTCTATAATCTCTTACAGCCTCATCCATCATTAGTGGAATTGTTGCTGCTGAAGTATTGCCATATTTTTCTAAATTGCTAAGAATCTTTTCTCTGGGAATTTTTAATCTTTCTCCTACAGAATCCAATATTCTTTGATTAGCTTGATGCAACAAGAGCCAATCAACTTGATCAGAATTACATTTCATTTTTTTCAACAACTTTTGAAGAATTAGGGGGACTTCTTTAACTGCGAATTTATAAACTTCCTGACCATTCATCTGAATTGGAGAAAAACCTCCACTTAAAAAGTCAATTTCATCAACTATTGAATCCTTATTATTTTTTGATGGAAGATTAAGAAAAGAACCCCTCCCCCCATCAGTTCTCATATCAAAACCTATAAAATTATCAAATTCATTTGTGGCTTCAATTGCTAATGCACCGGCACCATCTCCAAAGAGAATACAACTTCTTCTATCATTCCAATCAACAAAACTTGATAATTGATCTGCTCCAATAACAATAGCCCTTTTAAAACTACCCCCTTTTAAAAATTGTGAGGCTGTTATTAAGGCAAATAAAAAGCCACTACAAGCTGCAGTTAAATCGAAAGCTACAGCATTTGCTGCCCCTAATTTAGCTTGAATGGATGGGGCTGATCCAAATAAATCATGCGGAGTAGAAGTAGCTAAAACAATCAAATCAATCGTTTTAATATCCCAATTAGCCATTTCTATAGCCTTTAGAGCAGCCTTATAACCCATCTCAGAAACATTATCTTCTACGCTAGAGATTCTTCTCTCAGAAATACCAGTTCTAGATTGTATCCATTCATTGCTTGTATCAACTTTTTGACTAATTTTTTGATTGGTTAGGATTTGATCAGGTACATAACTTCCACTTCCCTTGAATGACACTCCAATCCGATTAAAATTTATTCCTTCCAAAAGAGTTTTTTAGTTACTTATATTAGTCAAACATAAATTTGACTCAATATGTTTTATGAATTTAAAACTTGAAGCTTTTGCAGTTGATTTAAATTGTCCATAACATCATGATTCACTGCAGAGTGAGCCAAGCGAAGAGCACTAACTACTGATAAAGATTTGCTACTTCCATGACCAATAACACAAATACCATTCACCCCAAGTAATAAAGCTCCTCCATGTTCGGCATGATCTAACCTTTTCTTAATTCTGATTAGATTACTTCTTAAAAAAGCTGAACCAACTTTCCCCCGCCTTCCACGTGGCAGCTCAGATCTCAAAATATCTAATAAAACTCCTCCCACAGATTCAAGAAATTTCAATAATATATTTCCAGTAAATCCATCACAGACTACTACGTCGAAGCTACCTGATAATACATCTCGCCCTTCACAATTACCTCCAAAATCAAAACTTTTTTCAGAAGATAATAATTCAAATGTTTTTAGGGATAAATCATTACCTTTGCATTCTTCTTCTCCAATATTTAAAAGGCCTATTCTTGGTTTTTTTACTTGTAAGACATCTTTTGCATAAATGTTACCTAGAAGAGCAAATTGATGTAGATAAGATGGCTTACAATCAGTATTTGCACCAACATCTAAAACTAATACAGGGCGAGTTTGATCCCTTGTTGGAAATAATGCTCCTATGGCTGGTCTATCAATCCCTTTCAATCTTCCAATTCTAAATATGGCAGAAGCCATCATGGCACCTGAATTACCAGCTGAGTAGACAGCTTCAGCTTTATTATTTCTTACTAAATCCATTGCGACGTTTATGCTTGCATTTTTCCTTTTTCTGACTGCAGTAGCTTCTTCATTCATCCCAATTGGCTCTCCACTATCAATTAATTCAAGACGATTATTATTAATTTCACTTTCTAATAATTCTGCTAAACCAGTTTTTTCTGCTGCATCTTTAACTTTGTCAATTTTGCCGACAAACTTTATATTTATTGGGAATCTACTTATTGCTTCGAGGCAACCTTCAAGAATTGGGCCGGGAGCATAATCTCCACCCATACCATCAACTGCGATCCAAATTCTTTTAGATTGAATGTCTTCGACCTTATCTAAAATATTATCGCTATTTTGTAATCTTTTTAATGGGTCAAAAACTAATGGCTGTAATGTATTTTTCGCTATTGAGCTAGCATTTGAAACAACACTGCTGGCAGTATTCACAACAGATTCAGCGCTTGAAACTACATTACCTGCAACATTACCTGCAACATTACTCGCAACATTACTAGCAGTGGTCACAACAGAACCAGCACCAGAAACCACATTACCCGCAACATTACTAGCCGTTGCCGCAGAACTAGCAGCAGAATCAACTATTGAAGTGACAGCCGAATTTCTTTTGTACCAAATCACTAATCTTCTAATAGCTCTGGGCTTGTTAATTTTTTGCGCTGTTTCTTTCCCCATTTATTTACCATCAAAAGGAGCAATATCAACAATCCGTTGGAAAAGATATCCTGTACCCCTTGCTGTCAAAATTAATTCAGGATTTGCTGGATCAGCCTCCAGTTTTGATCTTAATCTTGATATATGAACATCCACGACTCTCGTGTCTACATGTCTCTCGGGGGTATATCCCCAAACTTCTTTCAAAATCTCTCCTCTACTAAATGGCTCTCCTGACTTACTTACCAAAAGCTCTAAGAGACTAAATTCCATTCCAGTTAATCTTATTCTCTCATCGCTTTTAAAAACTTGTCTTCGATTTGTATCAATTTTTATATCAGTTACCAAAATTAATCCTGAATTAGGCATTCCAGGAATTTGTTCTTTGTCGATTCTTCTAAGAACACACCTTATTCTAGCTTCTAATTCCTTTGGACTGAATGGTTTTACTACATAATCATCAGCCCCTAATTCTAAACCTGTTATCCTATCTGCAACATCTCCTAATGCAGTTAACATAACAATTGGAACATCAGAATCTTTCCTTAATTCTTGACAAACTCCGTAACCATCTAACTTTGGCATCATGACGTCAAGCACTACTAAATCAGGTTCATAATCCTTAAATAACTTTAGTGCTTCTTTACCATCACATGCAGTTACAACTTTGTAGCCAATCATGGAGAGACGTGTCTCCAGAATTCTTCTAATACTTGCCTCGTCATCTGCGACAAGTATAGTTTCTTTAGTTTGACTAGATAGAGCCATTTGTTTCTATTAGCTAATCAGTAAGAGAATTTATTATTAACCTAATCTAACTTGTAGAGGGGCAATATCCCAAACATTCTAGTTCCCTTACTTCATTCAGAAACTTAATGTCTAGCAAATTATCGACTTTTATTTGTCAGAATTGCGGATCTGAAACTTCTCAATACTTTGGAAAATGCCTTAATTGCAACTCATGGAATTCCATTGTTGAAGAAATAAAAAGTAAAACCTCTAAATATCAAGAGGAAAAAAATAGTAAAAAATCTATACCATTTCATGAGATCTCATCAAAAAAAATATTAAGATTTTCTAGTGGTTTTAGGGAATTCGATCGAGTTCTTGGAGGTGGAATTGTACCCGGATCTGTTGTTTTACTTGGAGGAGAACCAGGTATAGGTAAAAGCACATTAGTTCTTCAATCAGCAGGGAAAATATCTCTCAATGAAAAAGTGTTATACATAACTGCAGAAGAATCCCTAGAACAAGTAAAAATTAGATGGGAAAGATTAAATCAAAACAGTATTGATTTAAAAATTTTTGCAGAAACTAATTTATCTCTAATTATTGAAGAGATCAAACGTGTCAATCCAAGTTTCGCAATTATTGATAGTATTCAAGCCATCCATAATCATGAAATGCAAAGTTCTCCAGGATCTGTTTCTCAAGTTAGAGGATGTTCTTCTGAGTTGCAAAATCTAGCCAAAGATAATAATATCGCGCTTCTAATAATTGGTCATGTAACCAAAGATGGTGCTTTAGCTGGCCCTAAAACTCTAGAACATTTAGTTGATACAGTAATAAACTTTGAAGGAGATAAGATTTCATCTCATAGATTACTAAGAAGTATAAAAAATCGATTTGGATCGACCTTTGAAATTGGAATTTTTGAAATGCTTGAAGAGGGTTTACGTGAGATAAAAAACCCAAGTTCAATTTTTACAAATAAAGAAAATATTTCAGGTGTAACAACTACGATTACAAATGAAGGCACTCGACCATTAGCAGTTGATATACAAGCACTGGTAAATAAAACTTTCTACAGTAACCCAAGACGAACTACAACTGGAATTAGCATAAATAGATTGCATCAAATTCTCGCTGTCATTGAAAAACACGTAGGGATAAAATTATCTGAGTTTGATTGTTATGTAGCTACTGGTGGAGGTTTTGAAATTAATGATCCCTCATCTGACTTAGGTGTAGCAATATCAATTTTATCGAGTTTGAAAAATATTCCTCCTTTGGCTAGTACCTCATTTATTGGGGAATTGGGTTTGAGCGGTCAAGTTAGAAAATCGAATAACCTTCGGATAAAGATAGAAGAAGCTGTAAGACTAGGAATTAAAAATATCGTAGTGCCAAAACTAGAGGAGGAACTAAATAATAATTTTCAAAAATTAATAAATATCAAAGAGATATCCAATATTAAAGAAGCAGTTAATTATTCTTTATCAAAATAAAAAAATCAAAGGTACATATCAATTGAGCTTCTGCCTGAATTTTTCAACCAATTCTCAATATCTAGATACCCACCTGGATATAACCTAACTGCTTTAGACCAGACTTCAGCAGCTTTATCAAACCAAATATCTCTCTGATCTAAATCACCATTTTGCTCAGCGTATCTTCCCCTTTTTTCATAAATTAAACCTATATTTTTGAGGCATGATGGCTGTTTAGGATTTTCTACTAGTGCTTTTTCATAAGTTTCAATAGACAAATCCTCTTCTCCATTACTCATATATATTATTGCCATATTTTTTAAAGTCTCGCCCCTATCAATTTTATTTTCTTCAAGCAATAAACTCTCTTTGTAATACTCTAATGCTTCCGAATAATCCCCATTATTTTGTGCGGCTAAGCCATCTCTGTAGTAGATATATGCCTTTTTTTCTTTCTCTGCAATAGGCATTATTTTTACAATAGATTCAGCAATAACAGTAAAAGCTTTATCAATAAAATTGTCTCTGTTTTGATTACTAGGCACCGCTCTAAAACTAATAAAATTAATATAGTAATTTAAAAAATAACTATTTAAAAAATCTATTACAATTATTATTATAGTTAAAAAATAGGCAGAGCATTAATTTACTTCAATCGCGAAAAATATGGAAAGCATTCAATTAAGCGTTACAGGAATGAAGTGCGGAGGTTGTGTTAGCACTGTTGAAAAAATATTAAAAAATTCTGATGGTATTGAAAATGTTTCTGTTAACTTACTAACTGAAAGTGCATATTTTGAAATTACCCAGAAACAGATAGAACTAGAAGCAGTTCTCGAAAATCTAAAAGAAAATGGTTTCCCATCAAAGATTTACATAAATGATTTTTCAAAAAAAATAAATAAGGCAGAATTAGAAAAAAAAAAGAGCTGGAATAATCAATGGAAAAAACTAACTTTTGCTTTATTACTTTTATTATTTTCAGGTTTAGGTCATCTAGCAGAAGGAAGATATATAAATTTTCCAATATTAGGTAATATATTTTTTCACGCTTCATTAGCAACATTAGCTCTATTCTTTCCTGGCAGAGGAATAATTATTAATGGTTTTAAATCATTTATTAAGAACCGTCCTGATATGGATTCTCTAGTAGCTCTTGGAGTAACTAGCGCATATATAACAAGTCTTCTATCCTTAATATTTCCTGCCACTGGTTTTCCTTGTTTTTTTAATGAACCAGTTATGCTGTTAGGCTTCATATTGATTGGACGTTTCTTAGAGGAAAGAGCAAGGTACCAAACTGGTTCATCTATTGGAGAGTTATTAGATCTTCAACCTGAAATGGCAAATATCTACACAGAAGATAATCAAATAAAATCAATAAGAGTAAACACTTTAAGACCAAATCAAGAGATTCAAGTTTTAGCTGGAGACAGAGTGCCTGCTGACTGCATTGTTACTCAAGGTAATTCATTTATTGATGTTTCACATATCACTGGAGAATCCAAACCTATCGAGGCAAAAGAAGGCGAAAATCTATCTAGTGGGTCTTTAAATCTTAATTCAACTCTTAGACTTAAAGTACAAAAGGTCGGAGGGGATTCTTCTCTTGCGAAACTAGTAAATCTTATTGAATCTGTAAACGCTAGAAAACCTCGAATTCAAAGAATTGCCGATGAAATTGCAGGCAAATTTACTTACTTTGTCCTTATTTTTGCTACCTTAACTTTCTTCTTTTGGTGGAAGGGGGCAAGAAACATTTGGCCAGATTTATTAAGTCATAATCATCAACTCATAACTCACTCAAGCCATACACTTCATAGTTCGCTTGGTAGTAATGCTGAGAATTTTCTTAGTTTAGCAATACAATTGTCAATTGCTGTTTTAGTAATAGCTTGTCCTTGTGCATTAGGTTTAGCCACCCCAACTGTAATAACTGTCGCATCAGGTAAGGCAGCAAAAAAGGGCGTTTTATTTAAAGGCGGGGACAAAATAGAGATGGCTTCAAAAATTAATCATATTGTTTTTGACAAGACAGGAACATTAACAAAAGGGAAGCCATTCATCGTTGATTATAAAAATTATGATGATCATTCTTTTTTATTAAGAATAGCTGCCAGCTTAGAAAAGGAAAGCAGACATCCAATAGCAGATGCGTTGATTCAAGAAGCAAAAAAACAAAATTTAAGTTTATTTCCAATAAAAAAAATTATCACTCATTCAGGCCGAGGTATTTCTGGAGAACTAGATTCAATTGATGGACTTATTAATATTGGAAATATTGAATGGCTACTAAGTGAAGGAACAATCATTGATAGTGATGCAAAAAAAGTAATTGAAAATGAAGAGACAAAAATGAACACTATTATTGGAGTAAGTATAAAAGATAAGTTATTAGGCTTTATCTTCCTAGGAGATTTACTCAGAGATGATTCAATTAAAACAGTGCAAAATTTAAGAAAAAACAAATTTAAAATTAATATTTTAAGTGGAGATAGGAAACAAACAGTTTTAGCTTTAGCAAAAAAAATTGGTTTTAAAGAAAGTGAAGTCAAATGGGATCTTCTTCCTGAAATGAAGCTAAACATTATAGAAAATTTAAAAATTGATAATAAAGTAGCAATGATTGGAGATGGTATTAATGATGTCCCAGCCTTAGCATCTTCAGACTTAGGAATTGCGGTGGGATCAGGAACTCAAATAGCCAAGGCAAATGCAGATGTAGTATTGATGGGAGATCAACTAAATGGATTACCCTACGCATTAAATCTTGCCAAAAAAACTATAAGAAAAATAAAGCAAAATCTAACATGGGCTTTTGGTTACAACTTACTAGCTATACCTTTAGCAGCCGGCATTTTATTCCCTAAATACGGTATTCTTCTTACTCCCTCAATAGCAGCATTATTGATGGCTATTAGCTCTATTACAGTTGTAATTAATGCTTTATCTTTGGATTAAATGAAAGGAAAATTTATCGTTATTGAGGGTATTGATGGATGTGGTAAAACTACCCAAATAGATGAACTATCTAAATGGCTTCCTAATAGTGGTCTGATAAAGAAAGAGTCTAAATTAATCACAACTAGAGAACCTGGGGGCAGTCTTTTAGGAAAAAAACTTAGAGGACTGATTCTTGATAATCATGAAAATAACAAACCTTCATCTCTTGCAGAACTATTGCTTTATTCAGCAGATAGAGCTGAACACGTTTCCAAAATTATTTCACCTGCTTTAAATAACAATGATTGGGTAATAAGTGATAGATTTTCTGATTCCACACTGGCTTATCAAGGTTATGGAAGAAATATAAATTTAGAAATAATTAAAAATATTGAATCTATTGTTTGTCAAGGAGTATCTCCAGATCTCACTTTCTTCTTAGAAATTTCTCCAGAAGAGAGCTTATTCCGAAGAAAAAATGAAATTCCAGACAGAATAGAATCAGAAGGTATTAGATTTTTAGAAAAAGTAAATGAAGGCTTCAAGCTAATTGCCAAGCAAAAAAATTGGAAAGTAATATCTGCTTCGCAAAATATTAAAACTATTTCTAATCAAATTAAAGAGACTTTGCTAAACAATTTTTCTAATAACAAATGATTAAGGTTAAAAAAAATAATTTTTTCTTTAATGATGAAGTCAATACCTGTCTTAACAACATAATTAAAAATAAATCTTTTGCTAATGGTTATATATTTTATGGTGCTGATGGAGTAGGAAAAAAGCAAACTGCTCTTCAATTTATAAAAGAGATTTTCAAACAGTCTTCACCAAGCGAAAATGTTGAAGAGAAAATTACAAACAATAACCATCCTGATTTTTTAATTATTGAACCCGATTCTTTTTTGGCAACAAAAAGTTCAGGCAGTTCCGATCTCGAAAAAACAATAAAAAGTGGATCTGAGATTATTAAAATTGCTCAAATACGTAATATCAAAACTTTTCTTAGTCAAAAATCAATAAACTCAGAAAAAAAAATTGTTTTAATTATTGATGCACACCTCTTAAACGAAGCAGCCTCAAATTGTCTCTTGAAAACCTTAGAAGAACCTAGTAATGGGATTTTTATTTTACTAACTTCTAAATTAAACCTTCTCTTAGATACGATCATCTCAAGATGTCAAATCGTCAGATTCAGATCTTTTTCTAGTAAAAAAATAAAGTCTATTTTGAAAGAATATTTAGATACTTCTAAATTAAATAGTAATACAAAATTAAAATTTGAAGATTTAATAAACGCTTCAAATGGATCGCCAAATCAATTATTGAAAAATGTTGAAATTTGGAATGATTTTTCAGATGAAATTATAAGTAAATTAGATTCACCAATAAAAAATAGTCTGGAAATATTAGAAATATCTAAATCAATATCTGAAAAATTAGAAATTTATCAACAGATTTTTTTAGTAAATTTAATCCAAATTATTTGGTGGAGAAAAACAAAAAATATAAGTACAGTTAAAAAACTTGAAAATTTAAAATACCTTTTAAGAAAAAACATTCAACCAAGGGTTGCATGGGAAATTACCTTTTTAAAAATTTCAATGGGAGATATTTGAGATCAATCTACTGCAGAATTTATCAAATCAGGATTCCTTGCTTGAATAAACTCTTGCCTAGCAGTTTCCACTTGTGAACCAATAGGTAACTCAAGACAATATCCAGCACCATATACAGTTTTTATATAAGTAGGTTTACGTGGATCGGGTTCAAGCTTCGTGCGTAAGTGTCTAACATGAACTCTTATTGTCTCAATATCATCATCAGGTTCATACCCCCATACTTCTTTAAGAATTAATGCTGGCGATACTGTTTGACCATGCCTCTGCAAAAGACAATGAAGTAGTTCAAATTCAAGATGAGTTAACCTAACAGGAGATTTAAACCAAATAGCTTCAAATCTTTCCGGAACAAGAGTTAAGGGGCCATAATTTAATATTTCTTGCTGATTACTAGAATTTAATTGTGCTCTGTTAGTTCTTCTTAACAAAGCTTTTATACGTACATGTAATTCTTCTAAATCAAATGGTTTAGTAATGTAATCATCTGCTCCAGAATTAAACCCAGTAACTTTATCTTTAAGGCCGCCTAATGCAGTTATCATTAAAATTGGTATATTTGATGTTCTTTCATCTCTTCTTAGTCGCTGGCATAAAGTTAATCCATCAACACTTGGCAGCATTAAATCTAAAAGTATTAAATCTGGTGAATATTGAAGAGCTAATGCTTGTCCTTTAATTCCATCTTCAGCTTTTTGGACATCAAAACCAGAATGTTCTAAATGCCTAGCTACCAAATCACGCATATCACGATCGTCTTCAATTAAAAGGATTGAAATTTTCATATTTATAAACTATTAAATTAAGATTAAATTTTGGTAATACGATTCTCTCAAGAATTTATAAAGATTGCTGAATTACTGTAAACAATTTTATCAATTAGAATTATCAGATAACTTAGTGATAGCAATAGATTAGATGGAAATTGCAAATTTTAATAAATTTGAAATTTTAGAATTTCTTTCGATTCTATTCACTTTTTCTTAACAATCAAAGGATTAATAGAAACAAATAATGGTTCAAATTGGAAGAATATTGTATTCAGATTTCCATTATAAGTTTAGAAAATTGAATTTTTTCAGTAATCAAATAGGAATTAAGTTTAAAATTTTCATTTCTCCAAAATGTTTAAACGCATAATTTTGTCTATATTAAAAAAAATTAAGTATCTATGAAAAAGAAGTCTATTATCTATTCTGATTTATCAAAAAAACAACTAGACACTCTGAAAGAGCTTTACATTCAAAAAAAAGTTGAATCCATGAGTCATCAAGAACTTAAACAATATGTATTAGAAATTATTTCACATCAGATAAACGATACTATTGGCAAAGAAGAGGAAATGGAAGCATGGAGAGAAATGTCAGATTTTTTTGGCGAACAATTTGAAATAAATATTTTAGAAATACAAACAAAATATATTGACGATAAAAACGTAATTGAAACAGAAATAGATTCTCAGAAGCAAAGAATAGAATTACTTGAAAGGAATAATTTAGATCAAGAGAAAAAGGATATGTGGGATGACTAAAATTTCCTGAATGGTGTAGTAATTCAAAGTGTATAAAAGAAAATATGTCTAAATTTTAAAAAATGAAAATTAATCAAGGAGCTTATTTTTCACTTTGTATAGAATTTTATATACGTTCTAATTACTGTTATTAAAAAACATTTTTTAAATTTTAAAATAGTCTTTGAAAACGCTAATCTAATTATTTTAAATGTTCTATATACTGTTCTAAAAAGTTCTTCAAATATACTTATTTACATCTTCGGCTAAACACTATTTGACAAAAAAGGTCAAAGAAATAAAAAAGTCACCCTAACAGGATGACTTTGGATAACTTTTTGGAATGTATAAACTCCCCGGGCGGGATTCGAACCTGCGACCAATCGATTAACAGTCGATCGCTCTACCGCTGAGCTACCGAGGAATATAAGATGAATTTAGCTCTTTAAAGTACCTTATGACAAGTACAAGGGTTAATTATATTGAAATTTTGATGGTTCTTGCCAACTGGATAAATAACCATTTTTCAACTCTGATACTGCATCAGCATAAGTTAATTCTTCATAACGATGAGTAATCCACAAAGCTGATAAAGGTTTTTTACGGTCACTTGTAAGATCTTTAATAGTTTTTAAAACTTTTAATTGGCTGGTTTGATCAAGTAATGCTGTAGGCTCGTCTAAAAGAATAAAATTTCTATTACTAATCAGAGCGCATGCAATAGTTAAGCGTTGTTTTTGTCCACCGCTCAAAGTATGAACTGGCCTTTTTTCAAAACCAGTCATTCCAACCTTATCAAGCACATATTCAATTTTTTTATTAATTTCATTTTGACTTATATTCTGATTAATATTAATCAGAAGTTCACTCCTACAATTTGGCATTAATATTTGATGATCAGGGTTTTGGAACACCATGCCAATATTTGCATTAGAGTCAATGACGCCATTTTTGGGTTTGATTATTCCATTAATTAATTTTAAAAGAGTACTTTTTCCACTCCCGTTTTTACCTACAACCATCCAAAATCCAGGTTTTTTTATTGAGAAGTTACATTTAAAAATTAAATTTTCTTTTTCTCCAAAATATGAAAAAGAAACATCTTTGAATTGAATATGAGGTATTTCATTTTCAAGTGAATCTCGCATTAATTCTATCAATCAATATTGAGAGAAAATCCTGGCCTTTTAGCTCCTCCTGCTACTGATGATTTTTCATATATCTGAACAGAAATGATTTCTTTAGCTCTTACCGCAATTAATTTATCTTGCACTTTGTCACACCTTAATTCGATCAAGTTTGAGGATTCTAAAGTTTCATTCATAGAACTTTTTATTTCATCATAAATTCTTTTAGCATCATCAAATTCTTTCTTCTGAATTGAAAGTGGAAAAGGTGAATATCTCAGACTTAGTTCTAACGAATACATAATCATAATAAAAACTTCCTTTTATATTACTAAATATTTTTTCTCAGGAAGTTATTTAAATTAAATTCTTTTGAGAAAATTATATAAAAGATCTTTAAATACAATTATTATGAATATTAGGAGAAATTAATTTGCATTTTAAAAATAACTGCATGGAAATAGCAAATGATATAACTTCACTGGTTGGCAATACCCCATTAGTTAAATTAAATCGAATCAAAAAGTATTTTGATTGTTATCCAGAAATAATAGCCAAACTAGAAAGTTTCAATCCATCAGCGTCCGTTAAAGATCGGATCGCTTATTCAATGTTATGTAAAGCTGAAGAAGAAGGATTGATAACGCCAGATAAAACAACGTTAATTGAAGCAACTAGTGGTAATACTGGCATCGCATTAGCAATGGTTGCTGCAGCAAAAGGCTATAAATTGATATTAACTATGCCGGATACGATGAGTATCGAGAGAAGGGCAATGTTGAGAGCATATGGAGCTGAATTACAGCTAACACCAGGAAAAGACGGAATGAAAGGAGCTTTAGATTTAGCTAATGAGTTGTCTTCAACCATTACAAATAGCTATCAATTTAATCAGTTTGAAAACTTTGCTAATCCAGATATTCATGAAAGAACGACGGCTCAAGAAATATGGTCCCAATCCAATAACAATTTAGATGGACTAGTTACAGGAGTAGGCACAGGAGGAACAATTACTGGTTGTGCACGTTTTTTGAAAAAAGTTAATCCAAATTGCAAAATTTATGCCGTAGAGCCCAAAAAAAGTGCTGTGATTTCCGGAGAAAAAGCAGGATCTCATTCGATTCAAGGAATTGGAGCGGGTTTCGTACCAAAAGTTCTTAATACTAAATTAATTGATGAAATTATAAAAATAGATGACGATGAAGCATTTTATTATGGGCGCTTATTAGCTAGATTAGAAGGCCTTTTATCTGGCATCAGCAGCGGTGCAGCTTTAGCAGCAACTATAAAAATCGGCAAAAGAAAAGAACTTATGAATAAAAGATTGATAGTTATTCTTCCAAGTTTTGGAGAAAGATATTTATCAACAGCAATGTTTGAATCTAATACTTCAATTCAAGCCAGAAAAGATGGTTATCTTTAATGCATAATTTATAAAAATGGAAAAAAATTTATATGAAGAATTAGGTCTCAAACAAAATGCAACCAGAAGTGAAATTAAATCTTCATATCGCTCTTTAGTTAAGCAACATCATCCAGATGCAGGCGGCAAGAAAGAACGATTTCTTGCAATACAAAATGCCTGGGAAACTCTTAATGACCCTATCAAAAAGAAACAATATGATAGCAGTTTTTCCTTTTCCAGCTCATCATTTGATTCATTAAATGAAAATTGGGAGGAGAAATTTAATTCAAAAAAACATAATTCTTCAATTAAGGACAAAGAAGTTGAAACATGGATTAAAGAAATTTATAGTCCGATAAATAGATTAATTAGTCAAATCATTAAACCTTTGAATAACGAAATAAAAGAACTATCTGCGGATCCATATGATGACGAACTAATGGAAAATTTTTGCAGTTATATTATTCTTTCACAAAAGAAAATAGAAAAAGTTGAAAAAATTTATAACAAAAAAATAGTTCCAAAGTCTATTTCAGCTTTAGGCCTCGATCTTTATCATTGTTTTTCACAAGTTAAAGATGCACTATCAGAATTTGATAGATATACGCAAGGATACGTAGATAATTACTTATTTGATGGCAAAGAAATGATCAAAGAAGCAAAAAGAATACAATCAAAGATGTCTATAGAGAAAAAAAATAAAAACTTTTAGATATAAAAATTTTATTAAGTATATTCTTTAAGTTGATCTAATTTCAACCAAACATCTGGAACAGGTCTGCGCCATCGAACCTGAGCATATTCCTCTTTGACTGAAAGAATCTCTCCAGGACCTTCAAAGACATAATTAGGTAGATCATCATCACTAGCTAGCGCTTCGATACTTTTTATATAATTTTCTCTATCGATAAAAACTAAACTTCCTTTCTTGAGAGGTTTCTTTGGAATAGATTCTGTCATAATAAATTCAAGAAAGTTATTTGAAATCCATTATACAAAAACTTGTTTGAAAACTATTAAAAAAAATTTATACCGGAATAATAATTACAAACTTCTAAAAAATTTAATAGCCTTAAATGATAAACATCTATAAGATATGCGTCTTTTACTACTTGGCTGCACTGGATTTGTTGGTAAAGAATTAGTACCAACACTACTCAATGAAAATCATGAAATATACATTATAAGTAGAAAACCCATTAGTAAATTAAAGCTTGATTTAGATTTCAATAAGTTTAAATTTTTTCAAATAGATTTATCAAAAGAAAAAAACTGGAATAACGAAAATCTTCTAAATATTTTAAGAGAGACAGATGGAATTATTAACTTGATGGGAGAACCCATAGCAGAAAAAAAATGGACTTCTGAACAAAAACAGGAGATTGAAAATAGTCGTATTAACACCACAAAATTTATGATGAAGACCCTTAAAGATTTAAAAATAAGCCCAAAAGTCATTATAAATGGATCTGCTATAGGTTATTACGGTACAAGTTCGTCTAGTGAATTCACTGAAAATAGTCCTGGAGGAAAAGACTTTTTATCTAATCTTTGCAAAAAATGGGAATCGGTCGCCGCTGAAAAACCATTTTTCTCAAGGTTAGTTATTTTTAGAATTGGAATAGTTCTAGAGAAAGATGGAGGAGCATTAGGAAAAATGCTCCCTATATTTAAAGTTGGATTAGGTGGGCCAATTGGAGATGGTAAGCAATGGATGAGTTGGATTCATAGAACTGATTTATGTGCATTAATTATTCAAGCATTAGTTGATAAAAAGTATTCGGGAGTATTTAATGCTGTTGCACCAAATCCAGTATTAATGAAAGAATTTTCTCAGACTTTAGGCAAATGTCTTAATAGACCTAATTTACTTCCAGTGCCTGGAGCGGTTTTAAAAATATTGTTAGGAGATGGAGCGAAAGTTGTTTTAGAAGGACAAAAAGTAATTAGCAGTAAAATCAAAAATTATGATTTTAAATATCCTCTTCTCGAGAAAGCAATTTACGCCTCCACCAAGAATTAATACCGTTTACTAAAGCACCAATAATAAGAATTGTTATCAATGGAACTACAAGAGGATTCCAAACTATCTGAATAAAATTAATAAAAATAAATATCCCATTAAATTGCATGATGATTGCAAAAATAAAAAATATTGCAAAAAAAATGACTGTAAATAAATTTATTAATAACAAATTATCGATAATTTGTTTTAACTTATTTTGATTATTCTCCTTAGTCATTTTTTATAACAATATTCATATCATCAACCATTTTAAGACAAGCTTTGTTTTCACCCAGTCTTTTTTTAGCATTTTCATTACATGAGATCATAAACTTCTTATTTAGCTGTATAAGGTATATTGTTTTTATTATCAATTTAATTGTCTGATTGATTTGATCATTTTTATCTTTAAAATTACTGGCACAAAAAACATATTTCCCAAGTAAACGTCTTTGCGCTTCTGCAAAAGTTTTTGTAAATTGTGGACCTTTACCTTCAATCTGAATAACCGGTTTTCCTAATCCAATCGCTTGCTCTGCTGCTGTTCCTGCCATGCTAATACAGCATCTACTTTTCAATAATATATTGTCAAAATTATTCCAATATATATTCACTTCTAAAAATTTATATTGGAATTTCAAGAGATTATTATCTTTTAGATTTTCTATTTTTAACCATCCTCTTTTTTGAAATATCTCCTTTATTTTTGATGAAGATAGAGCATTAACTATTGCAAAATTAAACTGAATTTTTTGAAAATATCTTAAATCTGACAATGCCTCTAATACTTCTAAAATCAAAACAAAATTATCTAAAATCTCAGGGAATCTACTTCCTGGAAATAATCCAATACTAAATTCATCTTTATTTAATTCTTCGTTTCTAGGAAAAAACTTATCCATAAATGGGTTGCCTAAAAAAGACACTTTCTTTTTTAACTGCAAAGTTAAATCATCAGCTGTAAGGGAATCTCTTGTATATATTTTTTTTGCTTTTTGTGAGAGCAAGAAAAATTTAGAAGGCCATGGTAATTTCAACTTCCCTTCATAATAGCTGGAATAAGCAACTAGATATGTAAAAAAATCTTTCTTACAAAACCATGCAAAAAAAACTGGCACAATATCTCCAACTACAAAAAAATAATCATATTTTTTTTTTATTTTAAAAGTTAAATATAATCTTTTTAGAAGATAAAATATTTCTCCTCCTAATATTTCAGTAAGTCTTCCCTTAAAAGAATTATAACCAATTCCTCCAGTTCTAAATTCCTTCGTTTTACCGATAATCTTAATTTTTTCTTTTTCGTAATGGTTTCCCATACCAACAATTGGCAAAGCATGAACAGAATAACCACTTTTTACGAATTGTTTAGCTATTAGACTGCCAGATAGATCTTCTCCATGCCCATTACTTAAAATTAAAATCTTAAACAATTTAAAATTCCAACCATTTTTTTACTTTGGTTAACTCAGGCCAATCTGGATATCTACTTAATCCGTCTTCAACAGATTCTTTCAACTCACTTTTCACATCTGGCATCATCATAGACATTTTTTTTATTAACTCAATATGATCCCTAACACCTTTATTATTGGTAGCCAAAAGAGCTAAAGACAAATTCATTCTTGCTTGTGGATCTTGCTGATTTAATCGAACAGCTTGTCTGGCAGCTGACAAAGCTTCTTCATTATTTTTCAAAAGTAATTGAAGCCATGATAAACAAGTCCAAGCAGCAAAATGATTTGGAATTTGCTGTATAATTTTTTGGAAATCTTGAACGATTGGAATTAAATCTTGCCCTGCTTTATATCTTGATAAAGCTGCATTAAAATCCTCTTCGATGGGATTAATTTCGTTATTCATTATTTATTAAACTGCAAATGAGCTTCCACAACCGCAAGTTTGAGAAGCATTGGGATTTACAAAGTTAAAGCCACCTCCAATTAATTCCTTACTAAAATCTAACTGCATTCCATAAATATATAAAAGACTTTTAGGATCACAAACAACTTGAAAGCTTTGATCAGCTTTTAATGAATAATCATAAACTTTATCATCGGAATTTATTTCATCAGTTCCTATAAAATCCATCGTATAACTCATCCCACTACAACCGCCAGATCTTACTCCTACCCTTAGTGCTTTTTTATCACTTTGGCCCTTCAATAAATTTGCAATTTGTTCTATAGCATCATTCGTAATTAAGATACCTTTGCCATCATCAGAATTTTTAATTTCCTGTTTAACTTCTACATTTTCCATAAACGAGGGATTTCTACTATTTATAATATAAAAACTTAATCAATAGGATGCATAGAACAAACGTTATCCAAACTTGATTTGTTATAATTTTAAGAAAAAGTGAAAATTGCAATAGTTGGTTCTGGATTAGCTGGTCTTACAGCAGCAGTCAATTTAGTTGATGAAGGCCACGAAGTAGAAATTTACGAGAGCAGGTCATTTTGGGGAGGTAAAGTAGGAAGTTGGGAAGATAAGGATGGCAACCACATAGAAATGGGTTTACATGTATTTTTTTACAATTATGCAAATCTGTTTAAATTAATGAAAAAAGTAGGAGCTTTAGACAATTTACTCCCGAAAGATCATACTCATCTATTTATCAATAATGGTGGTAATTTAAAATCGTTAGACTTCAGATTTCCTTTAGGTGCTCCTTTTAACGGACTTAAAGCTTTTTTTACCACCGAACAACTTACCTGGGTTGATAAGTTCAGAAATGCCCTAGCTTTAGGGACAAGTCCAATCGTTAGAGGATTAATAGACTATGAAGGAGCAATGAAAATAATTAGAGATCTAGATAGAATTAGTTTTAAAGAATGGTTTTTAAACCATGGTGGAAGCGAAAAAAGTTTAGCAAGAATGTGGGATCCTATCGCATATGCATTAGGTTTTATTAATTGCAAAGATATTTCAGCAAGATGCATGCTAACTATATTCATGATGTTTGCTTCAAAAACAGAAGCATCAAAACTTAATCTTTTAAAAGGTTCCCCACATAAGTGGTTAACGCAACCTATCGTCGACTACATCACAAACAAAGGAGCAAAAATACATCTTAACCATAAGGTAGAAGAAATCATTTATGAAAAGGAATCTTCCTCTTATTCAGTAAATCAATTAAAAATATCTTCTCCTGAAGGAATTAAGGCAGTGTTTGCAGATAAATTTCTAGCTGCCTGTGATGTTCCTGGAATTAAAAAAATAATTCCAAAAGAATGGTATCAATTTAAAGAATTTGAAGGTTTAAAAAAACTTAGAGCTGTAGCTGTTGCCACAATCCAATTAAGATATGACGGTTGGGTTACTGAATTACAAAAAGATAATACTGGAAACGAACCAATTGGACTAGATAACCTTCTTTATTCTGCTGATGCCTCTTTCAGTTGTTTTGCTGATTTAGCACTAGCAAGTCCAGCAGACTATAGAAAAAAAGATATGGGATCGCTTCTCCAATGTGTTTTAACTCCTGGCGATAGATGGATGGGAAGATCCACAGAAAGAATTACAAAAGAAATTGATAAAGAGGTTCGCCGTCTATTCCCATCCTCAAAAAACCTTAAATTACTTTGGAGTAACGTGGTACAAATTCCACAATCACTCTATAGAGAAGCTCCCGGTATGGAACCTTACAGACCCGATCAAAAAACATCTATATCTAATTTCTTCATGGCTGGTAGTTATACAAAACAAGATTATATAGACTCTATGGAGGGAGCAACAATGAGTGGTCATTTAGCTGCCGCCGCAATTTTAGAGAAGAAAGCCGAATTAGCAAAAAATCTTGCAGTAAGTTAATTAATGGGTACTTGGCTAAAACATGACGTAATAACAGTTGTTAATGCGCCTCTAGAAAATGTATGGGACACATGGAGCGATTTAGACTCAATGTCACTTTGGATGAGCTGGATTGAATCTGTAAAAACAGTTGACGAAGAGACTAATACGTTACCAGATTTAACAGAATGGACTTTAGCTGCAAATGGCTTTAGGTTTAAATGGAAAGCTCAAATTACAGAAAGGGTTGAAAAAAGCAAACTTAAATGGAAATCAATAGGAGGGTTACCAACTGAGGGATCAGTAGTTTTCGAAAGTAAAACTGATCAAATCACAACGGTAAATTTAGCAATAACTTATGAACTACCAAAAATGATTGCTCGGTTTATGGAAGAAAATATTTTAGGCAAAATGGTTACAAACGAATTACAGGCCAATATTGATAGGTTCAAAGATTTAGTTGAAAAGAATTATACAAAAAGATTTTCTAATTAAAAATATTAATTGCTACATCTAGTAGTCCTTCAAAAGTATATTTTTTTGCCTGACTATCAACTCTTCCAAAAATCTTGTTACATATTTTTGTTGTCTGAGGTCCAATAGTTAATAACTTAATTTGATCAAAATATTCTAACCATTGTTTACCAAGTTTTTTTTCTAGTAAAAAAGCAGCATTTACTACGGTTTTACCGCTTGAGAAAATTATTGCATCGACTTTTCGATTAGAAATAATATCAATTGTTTCTTCCGGAATTGATTCAGGACATCTAGTTTCATATGCAGCAACCTCAAATACACGAGAACCAGCCTTTCTAAATTGATCTGCAATTAAATCCCTACCACCTGTTTGAACTCTTGGTACAAAAACTCGAAGTCCATAACCAGATACTGGGAAATTATCAATTAAACTTTCAGCAACAAATTCTGGAGGTATGAAATCAGCCTTAATCCCAAAATCATCAAGAGTTTTTGAGGTTTTTTCTCCAACTACGGCGATTTTTGTTTTTTTAGAACATTCTTTTAATGAACTATTAAAGTATCTAAGTCTTTTATCCACAAATTTGATCCCATTACTACTGGAAAAAATAATCCAATGAAAATCATTTATTTGACTTAATGCTTCGTCAAGAGGATTCAAATCATCAGGATCAGAAATACTTATTGCAGGTAAATCAAATACATTAGCGCCCTTGCTTATGAATATTTTTTTTATATCCAATATCCCTTCTTTTGATCGAGTAATAATTATATTTCTTTGATCAAGGGGTAGATCAACTTTCGGCATCCTTGTCCTCAAAATTATGATTTTGACTTTTATTTTTTAATTCATCGAGAAGTTTCAAGACTGATAATCCTTTATCAAGAACAACATCGTCTTTAAAAATTATCTCTGGAACTCTTCTCATCTCAATTCTTTTTCCTAAACTATGCCTTATAGAACTTTTTGCAATATTCAAGTTTTCAACAATCTCTTTCCTCACTTTCTCTTGAGCAGTTGAAGTTATGTAAATTTTACAATGTTGCAAATCATTTGATAAATCAATCTTAGAAATATTGACGAAATGATCTCTAATAAGATCATTTTCTAAATCATTCTGCAAAATAAGGGTTATTTCTTTCTTCAAAAGAGAAGAAACTTTTGCAAGACGGTAATTATTTGGCATTATGGTTGTAAATTTATTGGGTTTGTCATCGCTTGCAAGACAAAATAAACAGTTATGAAAGCACTTAAGACAGAAGATATCAAACCTACTATTGTGAGTGGATTTGATCTATTCTTGAATAAAGGTTCAAGCAAAGCAACAAGTCCCCCAACAATGATAGATATCAAATACTTTGGATATCTCGCAACATTAGAGAAAAATTCGCCCATCAGCTCCACAAATAGATTACTTTTTTAGCTAAGTTTTAACAAACATTAAACAGCATGATTACATTATATCAATTTAGGCATAGTGCTTTTTGTTTAAAAACAAGAATGGCTCTTCATGCAAAAAAACTACAATATCGCGTTGAAGAAGTAACACCTGGAATAGGGCAATTTGAAATCTTTAAATTATCAGGTCAAAAACAAGTACCTGTAATAGTCGATAGTAATGATCAAGTTATTAATGACTCTTCAACTATTTGCGAATATATAGATAAAAAAAATGATAACAATCCGCTTTTTCCTGAGGACCCAATATTATTTGCACAATGCAAACTAATTGAAGATTGGGCAGATACTACAATGGCTACAACTTGTAGAAAATCTTTAATAAAATCTGCCATAGAAAATCCACAGCTAAGAACTGCATTACTCCCAGATGAAATACCTTCTTCAGTTAAAAGTATTGTTGATAAATTACCTTTTGAAAATCTTAGTAAAATTTCTAATGTAGTTTTGTCTTCCAAAGATAATTTAGAACTCCAAAAATTACTGGAAGCTTTATCAAAATCCTTGATCAACAAGAAATATTTAGTTGGAGATAGTTTATCAATTGCAGATATTTCAATTGCTGCTCAATTATCCCTTCTTAAATTTCCAAAGTCTGCAGGACCCATTCTTTCAGGAGAGGGGAGCCAAGAATACATAAACAACCCTTATTTAGAAAATCTTTTCATTTGGAGGAACAACTTAGAAGAATATCTTTTTAGTGCTAACTCTCAATAAATTCAAACTTCAATTTATATTTATTTGTTTTTATAGCATGAATAGAAGGATCACCAACTTTTGAACCATAAGACGCAACATATTGCACTCCACAAATTGATGGTTTAATTGAATTATCAACTTCCAATATTTCTTCGGAACATTTTTGAAATTTACTAATGGTCTCTACCTGATTAATCCTTGAAGCACCTGGCTTATGTGCAGTTTGTATAACTAGCTCATCTGCGAAAAAAATATCATCATTTTGGATCTGATTTCGCCCTGTAATTCTTGAATCTATATAAAAATCATCTTTTAAATAAGTAATTTGATTATTAATAGATTGAGGATCATTTAAAACCTTGATTAAGGTATCACCAAATATTGCTTTTCCAATAGATTCAGAATTTTTTGCACGATTACCGACAACTAAATCTGAATCATTCTTAAAGAAATTTACTTTATAAATAACTGGCTCTTCTGAATCATTAATTATATCTTGAGAAGTAACAAGCCAATTCCCCTCGAACCATTTAGGATAAATTAAATCCTTAGAAGTATCCGACAATTTAAAATTTGGTAAATATAATTCTGGCCATTGATTTACACGATTTTCCAAAAACTCTCGTACATTAGAATCTACAAAAGCAAAAGAACTTTCTAAAAAAATTACTTGAAAAATCAAGCAAAGAATTAATCCAAGAAGAATCTTCATTATGTCAAATCCACTAATAAGAGCATCAGATCATTATGTATTATTAGAGCCAGATTCAAAAGAAAAAATTGTATCAAAGCAAGAAGCAATTTTATGGTTGAAGAATTGGCTCAGTAAGACAGAAACACAAACAATATATCAAAATATAGAAGATCCTGATCAGGAATTTTTTGAAGAATTATTGGAAAGCACTTATGAATTAGAAGTAAAATTAGGATACGTTATCAAATGGTTTGCAGTAAGAATTGAACCAGATTAACTAATTATTTCTTTATGAATTGCATTAATTATTTTCATAGCAACTTCTTCAATATTTTCTTTTTTTACTTGAATCCTTAAATCTGCTTGAGAATACAAATTTTCTCTAGATTGAAAAATACTCATATATAAATCATTTAGATTCTTTCCCTGAAGAAGTGGCCTATTTTCAATTTCATTTTTCAATCTTTCAATTGCAATATCTTTGTCGAGATCTATCCAAGCAATTATTCCCTGTCTTAAGATTCCCCAGTTTTCCGATTTGGTAACTATTCCTCCCCCAGTTGAGATTACTAATGAGGGAATTTTGATAGTTTCTTTAAGGCAGTTTGCTTCTAATTCGCGGAAATTATCTTCTCCTTCATCCTTAAAAATTTGATTGATAGATTTTTTTGCCAACTTCTCTATTAATGAATCTAAATCAATGTATTTATACTTCAATAATTCAGCCAGCTTCAAACCAGTTTGCGACTTACCAGAACCCATCATTCCTATTAAAAATATGCTTCTTCCCTTAATAACATGAACTGTTTTTTCGATAATGGATTGTTCCATAAAGACAAAAGCGTATTTAAAACCTTAAGATAGTATTATCGCAGACAGGTATGACTTCTACACAATCCAAACCATCTCATGGAAAAGGACGTGAATGCGTCATAACTCGACGTGCCTGCTTTAGTTCTAGTCACCGTTATTGGCTTCCTGAAAAAAGCCAAGAAGAAAATTTATCTCTTTTTGGAAAGTGCAGCATTGCACCAGGTCATGGTCATAATTATGAACTTATTGTTTCAATGGGTGGAGAACTAGACTCTGATGGAATGGTACTTAATCTCTCTGATGTAAAACACTCTATTAAAGATAAGGTTACTGGACAATTAGATTTTCGTTTCTTAAATGATGTCTGGCCTGAATTTAATGTTAACAATCAAGAAGGTATGCTTCCAACAACTGAAGCATTAGTAAAGGTCATTTGGAGTCGTCTGAAGGATGATTTACCTCTTACAAGTCTAAGACTTTATGAAAACCCAAATTTATGGGCAGATTATTTTGGAAAAAACATGGAAGCATTTTTAACAGTACAAACTCATTTTGCAGCCGCTCATAGACTTGCAAAAGAAGAGATATCCTTTGATGAAAATAAAAAAATCTATGGGAAATGTGCCAGAGTTAATGGACATGGTCATAATTATCTTGTCGATATAACTGTAAAAGGAGAAATCGATAAAAGAACAGGAATGGTTTGCGACTTATCTGCCCTCCAAGAGATAATTAACGATTTAGTTGTTGAACAACTTGATCATACTTTTCTTAATAAAGACATCGAATTTTTCCATAATTGTGTTCCAACAGCTGAAAATATAGCTCTATATATTTCTGATATTCTTAAAAAACCAATACATAACCTTGGTGCAACATTACACAAAATAAGACTCCAGGAGAGTCCAAATAATGCTGCAGAAATTTATGTTGATCAAAAGTTAACCAATTCGTTGAAGTTGAAATTGGAAAATAGTTTAGTCACGCAAACTTGAATATACCAAGAGTAATAATTGTTATAGCATCAAGTCTTGATGGGAGAATTGCATTTCCTGGAGGTGGAGAATCACATCTTGGAAGTGATGAAGATAAAAAAATATTAAATCAAAACTTATCAATAGTGGACGCCACCATTTTTGGTTTAGGTACTTTAATAGCTCATCAATCAACTTACCTAGTTAAAAATCTCACTGATAATGACGAAGTAAATATATCAAAAAGCCAACCAATTTCTATAGTAGCTTCAAATAGCAAAAAATTTAACAGTAATTGGAAATACTTTCGTCAACCAATTAGAAGATGGCTCATAAGCTCAAGTAAAGTTGATAATTCGTCGAATAATGAATTCGAAAAAGAACTCTTTTTCGAAGATTCATGGAAAAAAACTTTAATATCAC
This sequence comes from Prochlorococcus sp. scB243_498I20, assembly GCA_000635015.1. GTDB lineage: Bacteria > Cyanobacteriota > Cyanobacteriia > PCC-6307 > Cyanobiaceae > Prochlorococcus_A. The sequence goes on along the minus strand of JFMR01000036.1, from coordinate 49,418 downwards.
TTAAAAAACAAGGGATAAATGATTTAGCTCTTTTAGGAGGTGCAAAACTTATAAATTCATTTTTAAAAGAGGATCTAATAACAGATATAAAAATTACAATAATTCCACGAATTATTGGAGGTAGATATACATGGATCCCTCCAGAACAAACAAATGCGATTTTTAATCTCAAAAGGCTATGGGAAATAAAATCAATTAAAAATTTAATGAATAATGAAATACATGTTCATTACAAAAAGATTTGAAATAGCTTCAATAATAAATGAACCAAAAAATACATAAAGTTGAAGTCAAATTGTCAATTAAGGAAATCTCCAAGGAGATATGGAATGAATTAGCAAATGAAATTAATAATCCATTTTATGAATGGACTTGGATTAAAAACCTTGAGATATCAAAAAGTGTTTCAAGAGAAACTGGTTGGCAGCCTCTATATTTTGTTGCTTATAAAAATGAAGAAATACTAGGAATTGCCCCACTTTTTTTAAAAAATCATAGCTATGGAGAATTCATTTTTGACCAATCATTTGCAAGATTGGCTCAAGAGCTGAATTTAAATTATTACCCTAAATTAATTGGAATGAGTCCTTATAGTCCTGTAAATGGATATCAATTTCTTTATAAAAAAAATAAAGACAAGAAAGAAATTACAAATTTACTTATTAAACATATCGAAAGCTTTGCGATTACAAACAAAATCCTAAGTTGTAATTTTTTATATATTAATGAAAGCTGGGGCAACCATCTTAAATCTTTGGGATACTATGAATGGATAAACTCCAGTAGTGAATGGAAGAGTAATGGAGAAAAAACATTTGACGATTTTCTATCTAGATTTAACTCTAATCAGAGAAAAAATATAAAAAAAGAGAGGAAATCAATTACTAGACAAGACATTAAAGTAAAAATTTTTAATGAAGATGATATCAACCAAGAAATCCTCAAAAAAATGCATAATTTTTATGAACAGCATTGTTCGAGGTGGGGAGTTTGGGGAAGTAAATATCTAACATCTACATTTTTCGAAACACTGGTTGATAATAAAAAAAATCTTTTACTTTTTAGTGCATCAAAACATGATTCAAATGAAATTTTTGCTATGTCGATGTGCGTTAAAAATCAAAACAACTTATGGGGTAGATATTGGGGTAGTCAAGAAGAAATATCTAATTTACATTTTGAATTATGCTATTACCAGCCAATTGAATGGGCAATAAAAAATAGTATCCATCTGTTTGATCCTGGAGCGGGTGGTAAACATAAAAGACGGAGAGGGTTTTTTGCAAAAAGCACCGTTAGCATGCATAAGTGGTTTGACAAAAATATGGAAAATATAATTTATCCTTGGCTAAATGAAGTGAATAAACAAACCGAGAAGGAAATTGATTTTGAAAATAAATCTATACCTTTTAAATAAAAAATTATTCGGCTTTACCAAAGATTATATTAGTAATATAGTTTTTGTTAACTTCTAAGAATGGCTTCTAAGAACAGTTTCGATGAAAAAATAATGATAGATAATAACCTATCCAACCGATATATAGATTTAGATCCAAACGGTTATTTTATTATCAAAGTAGATTTAGAAGAAAAAAAAATAATTTTAGAGCACTTTCTAAATAATATTAATGATGACGGATATGCGCTTGACCCAGAAACAAATGAACCAATTAAATGCGACTCTCAAAATAAAAGAGTAAGTAATGAAGTTTTTAAAGGTATTAGTGCGAAACAACTTGGAATAATGATCACTGAAGAAAGAAATGACTTAATATCCAAATTTGACCATGCCCTATATTTAGGCCGGGAACTACAAAAAGCAGAAGAATGTTTATACAAAAAATTACCATATATCCAAGATTAAGAAATTAAACGAAAAAATCTAATCTTTTCATCTGATGTTAAATTAAATAAAAATAAAAAAATTAATGAACATCATTTTCTATTTTGCATTTATTGGTTTTGGTTTTGGAGCTGCTTTCGCATTAGATAAGCTCTTAAGAGCAGTTAAATTAATTTAAAAAAAACTATAGGATTTTAATAGTCTCTCCATACAAATCATATTCATCCGCGAAAGAAATATTCGCTTCAACAAATTTACCAATATAATGTTTCAAATCAATTTTATCATTAACAGATAAAATTACTGTTCCGTCAATTTCAGGGGCGAAATTATAAGACCGACCTATTAATTCATTATTATCTGATATTTTTTCTACCAAAATCTTCATTTTTGAACCAACATATGACTGATTTTTATCTTTGGAGATATTTTGTTGAACTGAAATGACGTTATCTTTTCTTGCCTCTGCAACCTCTAGGGAAACTTTATTTGGCAAATGAAAAGCTGCAGTTCCTTCTTCAGGAGAAAAAATAAACACTCCCACATGATCAAATTTATGCCTATCCAAAAATTCGAGAAGATGTTCAAAATGTTCTTTTTTTTCTCCCGGGAATCCAACAATGAGACTAGTTCTTAATACAGCAGATGGAATTTCTTCTCTAATTTTCTCCAAAATTGATTCATTCAAAGAAGCCTGCCAAGGTCTATTCATACTCTTCAATACATCTGGATGACTATGCTGAAGTGGTAAATCAAAGTAAGGCACTATATTCTTGGAATCTTTAAAAGCTCTAATAACTTCATCAGTTAAACCCGTTGGATAAGCATAATGTATCCTTATCCAAGGAATTGGAACTTTAGAAAGCTTATTCAAAAGTTTGGCTAATGATGGTTTTCCATAAATATCTTGACCATAATTAGTTGTTATTTGACTTATTAAAATAATTTCTTGAATACCCTGTTTTGCAAGACTTTTGGCTTCTGAAACTATAGATTCTATTGTTCTACTTCTTTGAGGACCTCTCAACTTAGGAATAATACAAAAAGCGCAATTATAGTCGCAGCCTTCAGCAATGCGAAGATAAGCAACAAATTTATTTTTATCTACTAAACGAGGTATTTCCTCATCTGCAATAAATTCCGGTATTTTTGAAACTTCATTAACGATTTCCCCTTTTTCTACTCTGTCTAAAACCTTGGCTATCTTTTGATAATCTCCTGTCCCAACCAAACCTTTTATTTCAGGGATTTCTTTTAAAAGCTCATCTTTAAAATGCTGAGCCATACAGCCTGCAACTATTACTTCCTTTCCTTGATTTGTATATTCTAGAATTTTTCTAATAGATTCTTCTCTAGCTGTTTCAATAAAACTGCAAGTATTTACAACAACAACATTTGCATCATTTATATTACTGTCAACTTCATAACCCTCTTTATCTAATAAGCCTTGCATATGTTCAGTATCAACAAGATTTTTCTCACAACCAACATGACTGAATGCAATCTTAGATAGTTTTTTTTCTTTTACATTGAGACTATTTTGTTTCACAACTTGAAAAATAAGAATTAAAAGATTTAAAAAGCATTTTGTATATAACTCTCATGCCAAGATAATATTAGGATAGATAATGTAAATAACAAACTTTCTTTTTGTATGGCCCTTAAGACTTTAAACAGAAGAAATAAAAAAGATTTGAAATGGCCAAAAATCATAATCGCAATTCTAAGCACTATAGGCATAGTTGATACAGGTTCGATTACCTTAAAAAACTGGGGATTATTTACTTCGCTTTCATGCCCAGGGATAAAAAATGGTTGTGAAACGGTTTTAAATAGTCCTTGGGGTACTTTATTTGAAAATAATCAAGTTAGTATACCTCTCTCATTAGCTGGATTTATAACATATTTATCAATATTAGTTATCACAATAATACTCTCGCTTAATTTGATTTCCCCAAAAGAAAAACTAAATAAGTTTTTATGGTGGTTAGTATTTCTAATTTCTTGTGCGTCATCAACATTTAGCTTTTTATTGATAAATATAATGTTTTTTAAGATTCAAGCATATTGCTTTTTTTGTATACTTTCAGCAATTTTATCGTTTTCTATCTTTATAATTTCTATGATTGGAGCAAAGTTCGAAAGTAGAGAACCTATGATTTTTAGAGGTTTCATTGTAGCTATTAGTGTACTGCTAGGTGGGCTAATTTGGTCAACAAACGTTGACCCCTCTAATGCTATTGATGTTGCAAACCCCACTGAAAATGTATCGCCAATAATTACCACTTCAAGCTCTCCCCAAAAGGTAAAGTTTGCAAAATTTTTAAGTGAAAACAATATTGTTATGTATAGTGCATACTGGTGCCCTCATTGCCACGATCAAAAACAATTATTTGGTAAGGAAGCAGTTAAAGAATTAAAAGTAGTTGAGTGTGCTAAAGATGGTAAAGATAATGAGTATGAGCTTTGCCAAACGAAAGGAATAAGTGGATTTCCTTCTTGGGAAATAAATGGAGAAATTATTAGTGGTACGCGTGACTTAAATGAATTAGCAGCAAAAACTAACTATCAGGGAGATCTTAATTTCTAATAAATCTTTTTTGAATTTTTTGATCTAACTGTTGTCTAGTATGGCATTCCCAATTTTTATCTTTATTAGGGAAATCATCTCTATAATGCCCTCCTCTACTTTCCTCTCTAAATAGACAAGCTTTCAATAAAATTATGGTGGTTATTTGTCTATTCTTTAAATCAAGTAGTAGATTTAAAGCTCTTCTATTGCGTTCACTAAGTTTTATATTTTGATCAAATTTTATTTTTTCAAGACTATTTAGTAAATCATTTTTATTTAATTTATCTATATCATTTTGAATGTAATTTAAGAATTTACTCATATTTGCCTTATTTCGAGATACGCCTAAATTTAACCAACATAGTTTTCTTAGTTCATCAATTTTTTCAGCAATTATAGAAATTTGATCTTCTTTAGGATCTTCAATATTAAACTCTTGAAATGATCTATCAAATTTTTCAAATTTAGAAAAGTCATTCAAAACAATTGAAGACATTTTTCTTGCGAAAACAAGACACTCCATCAGTGAATTACTTGCCAGCCTATTAGCACCATGCACACCTGTAGAAGCAACTTCTCCAACGGCATATAATCCTTTTCTTGTTGAAGATGCATTTAGATCAGTTTTAACACCTCCCATCCAATAATGAGCTGCAGGAGCTACGGGAATAACCTCATTTAAAGGGTTAACGCCATATTCCTGACATCTACTTAAGATCGTGGGAAAGCGCTCTATGATTTTTTCTGGGTCAATATACCGTAGATCTAAGCCAACATGATCTACATCATTATCATGCATATTTTTCATAATTGCTCTACTTACCTGATCTCTAGTAGATAAATCACGATTTTCAAGATTTTTAACTGGACTTTCACCATTTTTATCAACTAAAATCGCTCCTTCCCCTCTAAGTGCCTCAGATATTAAGAAACAAGGTGCACCATAAAATTTTAAAGCTGTTGGATGAAATTGCACGAACTCTAAATCTTCGATCGCAGCTCCTGCTTTCCATGCAAGAGCAATCCCTTCACCTGATGATTGAGCAGGATTTGTTGTATTTGTAAATAAGTGCCCACCACCACCTGTAGCCAAAACAACAGCTCTAGATTTAATCCAATATAAATTTGCTCCATCAAGAACCTGCACTCCTCTACATTCTTTATTTTCAATGATAAGTTCAGTTACTCTTACACCCCTGCAGTGAAGAATATTTTTTTGATTCTCAATATGATCTTCTAGAACTTCAACCAATGCTCGTCCAGTTCGATCTTTAACATGTAGGACTCTTCTTCGTGAATGGGCTGCTTCCAAGGTAGTAGCTAGTTGATCAAAACTTTGATCAAAAATCATCCCTAAATTCTGCAACCTTTCTACACAACCTGGAGCTTCTTTAACTAGCATTTCTACAGCTTGAAAATCACATAGTCCATCACCTGCTTTTAAAGTATCCTCAGCATGAAGTTCAAATGAATCATCTTGTCTCACAACAGATGCAATTCCTCCTTGAGCCCATCTGCTGGAAGATACCTTACTAGTATTTCTATTTAAAAGAAGGACTTTTAAATTTGAGGGTAATTCAAGACAAGTCATAAGGCCAGCAGCTCCAGCGCCTATAACGATTACATCCCAATTATTTATTGGTATCGGTTCTTGCGAAAATGGAGGCCTTAACATTAAACCAATCCACTAAAAGTTGGTTGCAGAATTGCTAAAACAATAAAAATACCATCAACAATTAATGTCGTTTGAATTACGTAACCAGAAACTAAGAGTGCTTTACCACTAGTAGTATTAATTGTGGCAGAATCTAAAATTTCTTTTGAAATAAACCAAAGTATAAGAGCAACAAAAACGATAATTGATAATGATTTTATTTGAATAAGACTCTCAGAAGTTTTTTGAAGAATCATAGGTGCTTTTTCAGCATCTGCTGTAATTACCTGCCTCCATTGATTCATTATTCCGATTAAAAATATTGTAATGTCGGTAACTGCGGTTCCAAATAAAGAAGAAATATAAAAACTTGAACCTATTCTCCAATTAGTACCAAATCCAATTAAAGCTAATGGAAGAACTACAGCTTCAACAGGTATGTGTAGGATAGGAAAAGGGCTTAACCATCCCCAAAACAAACATCCACCAAGCCAACTACCTGATACACCAAGTAATAATGAACTGACAATAAACCACTTACTTGATCCTTTCTGATTCAAAACAATTGCCACTAAGACAATAACAAAAGTAAAACAAAGAGCACTTATTGGTTCTAATCTAACCCAAGGAGCTTGAACAAAAATAGGTAAAATTACAAAGAAAGAAGCCCACAATCTTAAAGATATAGGATTTGATAAAAAACTATTTTCGTATGAATCAACTGTTTTATGAGATTCATAGTTGAATTTATCTTTTACTTCTGTATTTTTTGTAATTAATTCTTTCAATGAAAAAGTTTATTTTAATTAATCTAAATCGTGTTTTAGAAAACTGCGAATGTCATATTTTAATAAATAAAAGGCCCATGATTTCATACCTATATTTAGTTTTTTAAAAGTATTTAATACACTTTGAGTCATATATAAGTTTAGAATAAATATAAATATGAGTATTTGGCCTTAAATTGTGTGGCAAGAAATTAATTACACGGAAGATCCCAATGATCTTTTGGTTCCTAATATTACTTATAAAATAAACCCTGCAGAAATTGAAAGTATTGAAGCTAATTCCATTGCTGAAGAAATAGGATTTGAATCAGGTGATTCAATTATCAGTATTAATGGGAAAAAACCAAGAGATTTAATTGATTATCAGATTCTCATTAGTGAAGAAATTTTAGACATATCAGTTTTAGATAAAAATCATGACATTCACAATATAAGTATTGAAAAAGATCAAGACGTCAATTTAGGTATAAATTTTAAAGATGCATTATTTGATTCAATCAAGCAATGTAATAATAGATGTCCATTTTGTTTTATTGATCAACAGCCAAGTGGTAAAAGAAAAAGCCTTTATATAAAAGATGATGATTATAGATTAAGTTTTCTATATGGCTCTTATTTAACTCTTACAAATTTAACAAAAGAAGACTGGGAAAGAATTGCTACGCAAAAACTATCCCCACTTTTTATTTCAGTTCATGCAACTGATCCCGCCACAAGAGAAAAATTGTTAAAAAATAAAAAAGCAAGAATGATTCTTGATCAAATTTCATGGTTTGAAAAAAACTCTATTCAAATACATGCTCAAATTGTTGTTTGTCCAGATATAAATGATGGGGATATTCTTGAGCAATCAATTCTGGAACTTGCTGAATTCTACAAAAAAAGCTCTCAGACAGTACTTTCAGTCGCAATAGTTCCTGTAGGACTGACAAAATTTAGACCTGAAAATGATGGATTGAAATCAATAAGCCCAGAATACGCAAAAAAAACTATTAAACAAGTTGAGAGGATTCAAGCCTCTCTACAAATTACTCTTGGGACTCGTTTTTGTTGGCTGGCAGACGAATGGTATTTAATTGCCGGTACAAATTTACCTAGTTACAAAACCTACGAAAATATGCCACAAGAATCTAATGGAGTTGGGACTATTAGAAACTTTCTAGAAGCATTAAGAGAGAAGACTCAAAACCTACCCCAAAAAGTAAAAAAGCCCAAAAAAGTTAGTTGGATTGTTGGTAAATTAGTTTATGAAGCTCTGATTCCTATAGTTAAGAAATTAAACTTAATTAATGGATTAACAATTAATTTATATGGTTTGCCAAGTATTTATTGGGGTCAAGATCAAGTTGTTACAGGCCTTCTTACTGGAGAAGATCTAATTTACGGACTGAAAAATAAGGATCTAGGAGAAGCTGTTTACATACCATCTATTATGTTAAAAATTAATACTGATTTATTTTTAGATGATAAAAATATTCAAGAAGTGGAAAATCAAATAAATACTAAAATTCACGTTCTTGATGATTCAAATGATATTATTAATACTTTGATTGGTTAATCGAATATTTTTCGATACTTTAAAACATGCTTAGAAGAGTAATCAATCCTTTCCTATTATTGCCGCTTACTCTAAGTATGAACACCTTGAATGTTCTATCGAGCGAAACAAAAAATTACATTGATAATGTTTTAGAAGAAAAATCAAATATTACTTTTGTTGATTATCAAGAAATAGAAAAACTTATATTAAATAATCAAGAATTAAAATCATTAAAAAATCTAGTAGCCTCTGCAAACTTTAATCTTTCCAGTCAAATTGCAAAAAGATACCCATCCTTAAATTTTCAAGCCAACGGTTTACCAAAATATGTCGCAGGTAAAAAATATAATAGCAATTCACCTACTTTAAAAACATCACAATTTACGGCTAATCCCTCCCTAAACATTAAATGGGATGTAATTGCCCCGCTTAGAGGATCTGAAATTAAAATTGCCAAAATAAACTACAAAATTGCAGAAAATAATTATGAGATTAAGAAAAAAGATTTAATTCAAGAAGCAAGAATCAGATATCACAAATACAAAAAGTCATATCAAGATATTCAAAATAAAAAATTCACACTTGATTTATCAATTACAAGTTTAGAAAATGCCAAAGCGAAACTAGATGCTGGAATTGGTACAAAATTTGAAGTTCTTGAAGCAGAAGCTCAATTATCTCGAGATCAACAATCACTAAATGAAAAGAAAATAAAACATAAAATTAATAAAATTTCTCTTAAAGAGATTCTTAATATTAAGGGAGATTTCGAGACTAATAAAGAGCAAAGTCTTATAGGGTTTTGGAATTATAAATTGAATAAAAATATTAATGAAGGTTTAGATAAAAATCTTTCCTTAAAAAACCTAATTCTTCAGAAATCAATCAAGAAGAGCCAAGCAGATAGCTTTTTAGCTCAAAATAAGCCAAATATCTATATCAGTAATTCATTATCTAGTACATTTTCAAAGGGTGACTCTCTTTCAACTAATATCAACTCTGAAAAATCTGGATCTAATTATACAAATACCATAAGTCTAAATTTTGCATGGAGTATTTTTGATGGCGGACAAAATAAAAACTCCTACAAATCAAAAATAGCAGATGCAGATGCAGAAAAATATGCTCATGAAAATCTAAAAAATGTTTTAACCACAAGTATTAGTAAATCCTATTTAAATCTTAAATTAAATGAAGAAAAAATAATCTCTTCTCTTAAAGAAATTGAATCTAGCAAAGAGTCTGTAAGGCTTTCTAGACTTAGATATGATGTCGGAATATCAACTCTCAAAGATGTTCTTGTTAGGCAAAGTGAATTAAGTAATGCGAAATCAAAAAAAATTAATGCAATATATAATTACAATCTAAATATAGATGAATTAGAAAGATTAACTTTCCTTGATATAAATAAAAATTGTTTGGGTAGTAATAATAATAAAATTAAAGATACAGAGTCTATTTGCAATATATAAAAATGAATCCACCAAATTTAACTAATAAGCAACTACGTGAATTAGATTCTTTATTTGAATTGATTAGTCAACGTCAAACAAAAGATTTTGGAAATATTAGCGCCAGCAATAAAGAAGATGGATCTTTATTAACAAGTTGTGATTTATGGAGTGACAAAACAATTGTAGATGGCTTAGCTTCAATAGCCCCAGGTGAAGGCGTCCTTAGTGAAGAAGGACAAAAGTTAATTCCAAATTCAAAAGCTTACTGGGTGGTAGATCCACTTGATGGGACAACAAATTTTGCTGCAGGTATTCCTTACTGGTCTATATCAGTAGCAAGGTTCGTTGATGGTAACCCACAATCTTCTTTTTTAATAATTCCTACATTGAAAAAAAAGTTTGTATCCATTAAAGGTAAAGGGGTTTGGTTAAATAACAAGAAGATATATCCTAGCCAAAATAATCGTCAAAGTGAATGCATTTCTTTATGTAGTAGATCAATAAAAATTTTACAAAAAAAACCAAACTCAGTATTTCCTGGCAAAATCAGACTCTTAGGTGTTTCGAGTTTAAATCTTACGAGTGTAGCGATGGGACAAACTTTCGGAGCAATAGAATCAACCCCAAAGATATGGGATATTGCAGCAGCCTGGCTTCTATTAGAAGAACTGAATTGTTCTATAAAGTGGTTAGAAAAAGATCCTTTAAATTTAGTTGCAGGAGAAGACTTGAGCGATGTTAATTTTCCATTGATTGCTTGTGGATCTATAGAAAAATTTGAAATTTTAAAGCCATGGGGCAATTTATTATTAGAAAAATAGTTGCATCATAAATAAAAAATTTGCTTGAAAAATTTCTTAATCAGATACAATAAAAATTAAGTAAATAAATAAATATTTGAAGAAAATTAATATGCAGAGAAGTTCAACATGGATACTGAAAAGTTTATGGGGAGCTTGTGAGCGATGGAGCAAATCTGATTGTGTTGATTTAAGCGCTGCATTTGCATACTACACACTTCAGTCATTTTTTCCTATCCTTCTAATTTCTCTTTCAATAGCTTCATGGTTCCTTGGAAAACAAGAGGGATTAGATCAACAAATAATTACAATTGCGGCTCAGCTTTTACCTCCTTCAGTAGTTGAGTTAGTAGAGACAACATTATTTAATTTGATAGATCAAGGTTTTGGAGCAGGTATTCTTGGGGCTATGTTTTTGCTTTTTACAGCAGGAAATGCATATCTATCTCTTCAAAGGGGTTCTGATAGGCTTTGGGAGGACGAAATTCCTTCTAAAAAAGTTAATGCTGCTTGGAGAGTGCAAGCTTCAAAGTTTCTCCGAAATAGAGTTGAAGCCTTTTTAATAGTATTCTTTATTGGTTTTTTAATGGTACTAGATCAAATTAGCGCAAATCTAAGGATGATCCCAAGTAACGTTTTAGAAAATCTTTCAAAATCTAATAATCTTATCTCTGATTTATTGTTAAAGTTGCCGTTATTACAAGTTGGTCAGTTTGCAATACCACTGATTGGCTTTTCTTTAATGGCTCTTTTATTACAAGCACTTTTACCCAGTAGAAAAGTTCCATTGAAACCACTTTTACCTGGATCTTTTCTTATTGGAATTGGCTTAACTACTTTAAACTTAGCAGTAAGTAAAAGTATTCTCTCACTTGGAGTAAGATTTCAAGCATACGGTTTTATTGGAGGTTTTCTAGTACTTACTTTATGGGTATGGCTATTAGGAGTGATTTTATATTTTGGACAGTGTTGGAGCGTAGTAATTGCTAGTATGACTCTAGTAAGTAAAAAAAGAAATTATAAATAAGGATTACTAAAGTGAATTATTTTCTTAAAGTTAATAAAAATCTTCTTAACTACTCATTAATCATACTCATCGTTATTCCAATTTTTGGATTTAACTTTTTCGTTAGCTTTCTTGGAAATATTATACTTCTTTTATTTTTAATCCCTCTCCTATTATTATTGTTAGTGTTTATTGGTTTTAGCTCTTACAAATCTAAAATCAATACATGCAGTAATTGTGGGGCAATATCATTAGGTTTAAGTGAAACCTGCATCAGTTGCGGTGCAGATTTAGTGAATATAAGTAAGAAGAATCAATTAGATAAAAAAGCTAGTGAAAGTACTATTGATGTGAAAGCAGAAGAAATTAAGTAAAATACTAACCTATTCCAATTTGTCGAAGAATACTTTGTCCAGTAATTAATTCTGTGCCTAGACCAATCAAAATACCCATCATTGCCATACGGCCATTCCAAGTTTCTGCGAAATTTACGAAGCCAAATCTTGGTTGATCGTTATTATTCATAATTAACTAAAACATCTATTTGATTATATTAACGTTTTAAGGAAGAATTTATGATAATTAATAAATTATTTATTTAACATGTCTTACACCATCTACAGGTCGATACTCATCTCCAGTTAATTCTTCATACACAATTGCTGGTAATCCTGTATCAAACATTGTTTGCAATGCCTCTTTCAACATAGGATTCCAGCCTCCAGTACTAACTTTTCCATGTCTCACAGTCCAGTCCCAAGTGCCTTGAAGATCTCTAGGTAATCTACCTTCTCTATCTCGTCGAGCAACTAAGTCTAAAGATTCAACTATACCAACAATGACTGGATTTTTACCATAAGAAGGAGTAAGACTAAGTTCAAGTCTAACTGGATCTTCTTTAACGATTTTTAAACGAAACCTTGGTGGTAACTTGAGTGATCTTAATACCGATGAGACGATTTTTGTTCTTAATTCCAATTTTTTTCCTTGAATATAATTTGATTAATCAGTTGTTGAACCTTTTTCTTCAAATGTAGAGTCATTGTCATTAGAAAATCTTACTGTTAATAACTCCTCTTCAGTTATATTTCCTGATTTATCTAAAAGTTCTGGATGTATAGTATACTTTTTTTGTTTAAAACTAGATGTACTGAAACGTGTATTTTTATTATCAGATATACCCCAACCATTAGACATTACTTTAAAAGCTTTCCAGACTAAATAGGTTAAAGCTGCAGAGTATATGATTGGAAATAGAATAGTCATCAAACTTATAAATTAATTTGTTGTATGCTTAATATCATAGCCCGAAAAAAAGAGATTTAGCTATTTTAGATTAATAAATGATTTTCCAAATTTAATTAATTTATTTGTAGTTATATTTAAATTAAATTAATATTCTGACTTAATCTTCAGAAGTACATAAAAAAATCAAAATTGACAAAATACATCCACAAGCTATTACTAATCTCCTCATTAGTTACATTGGGCATTACATTTCCTGAAAGAGTAATATCCCAACCATTTAGCAAAACAAAAGTGAATGAGGTTAATATATTTTCAAAAAAATCTTTCATAACTAAAGCTGTAGAAAGAACAGGTGCAGCTGTAGTAACTATTGATACTCAAAAATATGTTCAAAAAAGAAAATTTCCAAGAAATTCTCAACTATTTCTAGATCCATATTTTGAAAGATTTTTTGGCTTAGATTTACCTAATGACAATCAACCAAGGATAGAGCAAAACCAAGGGAGCGGATTTTTATTTGCAGATGGACTTGTCATGACCAATGCTCATGTTGTGAATGGATCAGATAAGGTGATTGTTGGTTTAACCAATGGCAAAAAATTCAACGCAAAACTTGTAGGGCAAGACTTTTTTACTGATTTAGCTGTGTTAAAGATTGAAGGAAAAGGACCTTGGCCAAAAGCAAAATTAGGCGATTCGGCAAAGATTAAAGTAGGTGATTGGGCCATAGCAGTTGGAAATCCATTCGGACTGGAAAACACAGTTACCCTTGGTATTATTAGTAATCTAAATAGAAACGTAAATCAATTAGGAATATATGATAAAAAACTTGAACTGATACAAACAGATGCTGCTATTAATCCTGGCAACTCTGGAGGTCCACTGTTAAATAGCGATGGGGAAGTAATCGGTATTAATACGTTGATAAGGTCAGGTCCAGGAGCTGGTTTGAGTTTCGCAATCCCAATTAATAAAGCTAAGGAAATTGCCTATCAACTTTTAAACAATGGGAAAGTAATACATCCTATGATTGGAATTAGCCTAATAGAAGACAGTATTTTTGAGAAAAAAAATAATGTCGTAAAAGTTGGATATGTAGTACCGAACAGTCCAGCTGAAAAAAGTGGAATGAAGATAGATGATATTTTAATTAAAATAGGCAATAAAGATATTGAAACCGCATCAGACGTAATAGAACAAATTAGTAAAAATGGTATCAAAAAACAAGTAAGTATATTATTGAAGCGTAAAAATAAATTTATTAAATTAAAAGTAACACCAACTGATATTACTAATCTACAAAATAACTAAAAAATTTAATTGACATTTCGTTTAAGTATTTCCACACATCTAGAAATACATCTTCCATCCCTTATATCGCAGGAAGTAATGCATTCAAAATAACTTTCAATAGGATCAGAAATTTGAAAATTTTTTTCTTGGAAATCGTAATTTTTCATTTAAATTATTAAAACCTATTTTTGTATTTTTAAGATTAATCAAGGATGGTAAGCTATGTGAAGATAAATGAGTGATCGTACTTAGTCAATTGTAAATTTTATCAAGATTATTCAAATTTTTTGGCTTTGAGTTTTTCCTAAAAAATATTCGTAATTACCATCATATGAAAATAACTTTGAATCTTTAATTTCAATAATTCTATTTGCAACCTTTGAAATAAAATACCGATCATGAGAAATTATTAATAATGAACCTTTATAATTTTTAATTGCTAATTCTAAGTTTTCCTTAGATTGCAGATCTAAATGATTAGTTGGTTCGTCCAAAAGAAGGAAATTACTAGGATTAATAATCATGAGCGCCAATGCTAATCTTGCCTTTTCTCCCCCACTGAGTTGTTTAATATATTTAAAAACAGTTTCATTTTGAAAGCCAAAACCCCCTAAAAATGTTCTAACTTTTTTTTGGGACCATTCTGGAGACTTATTACATATTAAATCAATAACCTTATAGTCAAGTGGGAGTGCTTCAGCCTGATTCTGTTCATAATAGCTAGTAATTATATTATGTTTACCAAGATTAATTTCACCAATTTCAGGAGATATTTTTTTCATAATAATTTTAAGTAATGTAGATTTGCCGCAGCCATTAGGTCCCAATATTGCAATTTTCTCCCCAGATGAAATCTTTAAATTAATATCTAAAAAAAGAATTTTATCCTCGAAACTATGAGACAAATTTTTGATATTTAAAACCAATTTTCCTGATCGAGGGCACTCTGGAAAATTAAAAACAGGACTTTTTGATTTTGCTATGGGAGCCTCAATTTTAGAAATCTTTTTTAATTGTTTTTCTCTACTCTTTGCTTGAGAACTTCTAGTTGCACTGGCTCTAAATCTATCTATATACCTCTTCTGTAACTCAATTTCTTTTTGTTGTAATTGATATGCCTTATTTTGTGATTCTTCATTCAAAGATTTCTGTTCGACAAAAAAAGAATAGTTCCCATTATATGTTTCAGATTTTCCTCTATCTACAAAAATTATTTTTTTACATAATTTATCTAAGAAATATCTATCATGACTAATTATTATAACTGCAATTTTAAGCGATGATAAATATTCTTCCAACCAAAAAATAGTTTCTAAATCTAAGTGATTGGTTGGTTCATCCAATAAAAGTAAATCGGGTTTTTGTAAGATTATTTTTCCAAGTGCAACTTTCATCTGCCAACCACCTGAGAAGTTGCCAACCAATTTATCAGCATCTTCTGCAGAAAAGCCCAATTTTGGTAATATTTTTTCTACATCAGATTGCATTTTATATCCACCTAAAGCTTCAAATTTTGCTTGATATTTTGCGAGTTGATTTACAAATATTTCAAGTTCATCGGAATTTTTTTTAATATCCAACGATTTCATTTTATTCTCAATTTCTAAAAGTTTATTGGCCACAATTTGTATATCTTTAAAAGAACTTTCTAATTCCTGTCTTACTGAAAAATTCAAATTACAATCAAACTCTTGCTTTAAATGGGCAATTTTAGGATTTCCCTCTTTGATTATCGATCCACTTGTTTGCTCTTCCTCTCCAATTAAAATCTTAAATTGGGTTGATTTACCTGCACCATTAGAACCAACCAAGCCAACTTTTTCTCCTTTCTTAATCTCCCAACTAATATTTTTTAAAACAACATCTGTGGAATAAATTTTGCTTACACCTTCAAATCTAATCACTGTTTTAAAAATAGAATTTAAAAAATCTGGGGCTTATTTACTAAAAAATATTTTGTGGAATAAAATAAAATCATGAAAAAAATTGAACAAATTGTAGTGATTTTCATAGCTGCAGCTCTTGCAATTCCAAGTTATTGGTTTTTTTGGACTTTAGCTGGTGGAGGTGGCTACAACAAAAGAATAAAACCTATTCCTAATCAAAATAATAATTATTCGAAACCTTTTCCTAAAGACCTCCGCGAGCCTTAATTAACCACATTTTAGTTGCCTCATCATCAATAGTACTCAAATATTCAATAACCTCTTCTTTAGTCACAGAAATATCTAACTCGTTGCCAATATCGCATATTTTATCTAAGGCTTTTTTGGGATTAGTTAAGGCTGTCATAAAAAGACTTTGTTTCTTTTTGGAATCGTTAGCAATTAACTTATAGAGCTTTTCAGCATTACTGGACATGTTTTAAAAATCTATTTATTAATAGACTATTACTTCAAGCTACATTTTGTTCATTATATTTATTATTAGATAAATCATTATCCACATCTTTTATCTCTTTTGCAGAGGCATCTGCCATACTTCTTGCGTCTAAACATAAAACTTTTCTTAGTTTCGCAAAGTTAGCTGCGTGGGATTTTCTACCATCTTTTTGAGCATAATACTCAGACTGTTGAAGAATATGATGAAGATGAGTTAACAAATATGGACTAATTACAGCTGATACCAAAACGTCACTATTTTCATTATCGTGAGATTCAGAATTGACTAATCTTTTTTTCGGTTTATCAATTATCGACCTATTAGGAGAATCAATTTTTCTTGAATTTTTCATGGGACAATAAAACAATTAATTGATAAGGACATAAATTTCCTTACTAATAATATACACAAGGATAGTATCCTTGACTAACTGTGTATACTAATAAGTAACAGTTATCAACTTTGACTCATGGCTACCCGCCAAAAATCAACTAATGGGAAGCCTAAATCCCCCAGAATTCAAGTAGTCCTTCCAGAATTAATATGTGAGCAATTAACTATTTTGGCCGATAATGAATCTAGGACAGTAAGTAATATGGCAAAAGTGTTAATACAAGAGGGTATAAAAAAATATTTCGAAAAAGAAAGTAAATCACCTGTTTCAGAAACTAATTTAAATACTGATAAATTTAGAGATGAACTTGAAAAACAAAGCGTCAGAAGATTAAAAAGATCTCCTCAAAGGATTAGATATTATAAAAAATCTGATTAAAAATAATTAATTTTGAGGTAATTTCTGTAAATCTACAGTTTTACCCATGACTACCAAAATATTTCCTCTTTCCAAAATATATTTTGCTGGAGGATTAACTGTTAACTCTTCAGCAGGTCCTGCAGCAAGAACATTTACTAAATAATTTTTCCTCAAATTTAAATCTCTTAAAGATCTTCCAATAAATTCTTCTGGAACAGTTATTTCATCTATACCAGTTTGATTATCTAGTTCCAATCTTTCGATTAGGTTTGGTCTGACTAGTTCTAAACCTAATCTTTCTCCTTGCATCCTAGATGGGAAAACAACTTTATCTGCACCTACTCTTTTTAACATTTTTTCGTGCAAGTCACTGGTAGCTCTCGCTATTACTCTTTTCACTTTGCTACCTTCACTATCCTTAGCAATAAGAGTTGTAGTTATACTTGCTTCAATAGGTTCACTAATACCCACTACAACAGTATTCATTTCAAGTATTCCCGATTCCTTCATAGACTCTTCATCAGTACAATCTACAACTCTCGCTTCTATCGAAGGTTCTAATTGCCTTAGATCATCAATAGCTTTTTCCGAATAATCTGCAGCCAAAACATCTGCACCATTACTAATAAGTTCTCTGCAAACTGCGGTTCCAAATCTTCCAACGCCGACAACTGCAAAAGTGAGTGCTTCATTTTCTCTCTTTTGAGACCACTGCCACCAATCAGCCATAATAAAAATCAGTCAATTCTAAACATATAGATCAGCCCTAGGATAGCCGATTCTCTTTTGTCTATCTATTCTACTCTTATAGAGAGCCTGCCAAAGTGCACTTAAAAGCAAAAGGATCCCAAGTCTGCCCACAAACATTCCCACAATAAGTATAAATTGACCAAAATGATTTAATTTTGCGGTTAAACCAATATCAAAACCAACTGTTGCAAATGCAGATATGCAAGTGAAGAGAATTTCTAGGAATGTGAATGATTCTTTTTTCACAAAAGTATTAGTTGTACTAAGCAACATTGCCATTAAAAGAACAAATAGCAAAGATCCAACTGTGATCCCAACTGCCTTTAAAATAACTTTATCTGAAATTAATCTATTGCTAATAATTACATCTTTCTGACCTCTTAAAGTTGATCTAGTTGCAGCCATTAAAGCAATAAATGTAGTTGTTTTTATACCTCCACCAGTACCTCCTGTACTTGCTCCAATAAACATAAGCGTCATTAATAACAAGAGGCCCGTATCTGAAATAGAGTTCAAAGAAATCGGGAAATTTGTAAAGCCTGCAGTTCTTGCACTAACTGTTTCGAAGATAGATGACATTAAACGTTCAACCAAATTTAAATCATTAAAAAATTGACTATTTAGCAATGATTCAGTGATAAAGAATCCTAATGACCCGAATAATATTAGAGACAAACTTGTCCTAATAACTAGTCTGGAATGAAGGCTTAATTTCTTATAAGAAAGATTCTTTTTATGATTCCAAATATCATCAATTACCCGCCAGCCCAATCCACCCATAACAATGAGAAAAACAAAAACACTATTCACCAGGTAATTTGTTCTATAGTCTTGAAGACTATTTGACATTAACGAAAATCCTGCATTGTTATATGCAGAAATGCTGTGAAAAATCGAGGACCATAGTCTTTCCCAATTATTTTGAATGTCCACAAATCCAAAAGAATATAAGACAATTGCGCCCAAGGATATAATACTAATCGCAGTAATAGCGATGCTTTGAAAAGTTCGACCAATTCCTCCAACTCCAAATTCATCTAGAGTCTTTCCTTTGTCTAATCTAGTTCTTAACTTTGTCCCCTTTACAACAAACCCTTGTAAAAACGTTGTAATAGCCATTAATCCTAGACCACCTGATAAAAGCATAAAAGCCAAGAAAAATTGGCCAAAGAAATTTAAATCATTACCAATATCTATTATGGTTAAACCAGTTACGGTAATAGCAGAAGTAGATGTAAAAAATGCTTCCCACAAGCCAACTTTTGAAGATGAACATAATGGAGAACTCAAAATTAAAGTGCCAAGGCAAATAATAAAAAAGCCTGTAACAATAGTAAATTGAGGCACAGATAGCTTTTTGTAAGCATCTTTTAACTTATAAACCTTACTTGTGAAATTCACGATATTACCCGTAATTTAAAATTATCAATGCTGGTACTGTAAAAGACATTATAAGTGTTAATCCAGCCCCGTATTTTGCGATATCAAAAAACCTATATCTTCCAGGACCATAAACCATTAAATTTGTTTGATAACCCATTGGAGTCAAGAAAGATTGACTTGCACCAAATAAAACCAGCATTATTAAAGCACTTGGTGAAATACTTAAAACATTTGAGAATTCAATAGCAACAGGCAAAATCAAAGCAACCGAAGCAGCATTACTTATAAATTGTGTAAGAATAACTGTCGATACAAAAATTAGGACTAATGCAAAATACAGAGGCATTCCATTAAGGGCAAAGTTTAGATTGACAGCAATTAAATCTGCTAATCCTGTTACTTGCATAGCCACACTAAAGCATGATAAAGATCCCAACAATAAAATGACGTCTAACCTAATTGATTTTTGTATCTCTGCAGGTCTTAAACATCCAAAAGCAACCATAGCAATGACTGCTAAAAGGACTGAACCAACTAATGGAATATTAGAAACCGAAGGCAAAACCACCATTCCTATTGCAATTCCAATAGATATAGGTTTTTTAATCAAGAAAGGTAAATCATCTTCGAATTGATCTAAAATTAGTAAATCATTACTAGCTTGCAAACCTCTTATAGAATCTAACGGTGCTTGCAATAATAAAACATCTCCAGCCCTTAAAACAGCTTGGCCTAATCTCTCCTGAACAGTTTGTTGACCTCTTCTTAGTGCTAAAACTGTTGCATTATGACGCTGCCTAAATCTTAATTCTCTCAAACTTGCACCAGCAAGTGTTGAGCCAGCTGGTAACAGAGCTTCGAAGGTCTTAGTACCCTCATCATCTAAGAACACATTATTTGCATCGAAAGATGTTTTGTTTTCGCCTAACAGAATCGTATGTTCTTGCTGCAGCCTAAATAAGTCTGCCCTTGTAACTCGGATTATTAATCTATCATCCGGTTCAATCTTTCTATCAGCCAAAGGAGGAAGAATAACTTTTCCATTTCGTTGCAATTCCAGAACATCAACGTCAAATCGCCTTTGTAATCTACTATTTCTGACAGATTGTCCAACTAATTCTGAAGTAGAGGGAATAGTTACTTCAGTAAAGTATATATTCATATCACCATTTTTAATAAATTCCTTATCTCTCCCTCTATCTGGCAAAAGCATGTCAGAAACCAGAATCATATAAGTTGTACCTATAAGCCATACAGGGATTCCGATTGAAGTCAAACTAAATAATTCCAAAGCTCCATAACCTAATTGTTGACTAATATCACTTACAAGAAGATTTACTGAGCTACCTAATAATGTCAGAGTTCCACCTAATAAAGTAGCGAACGAAAGAGGTAACAAAACTTTTGATGGCGATATTTTTCTCCGCTCGCACCAACCTTCAATTAAAGGTAATAAAGATGCTACTACTGGAGTATTAGGGACAATTCCAGATATTGGAGCAATTAAAAAAGCTATTAAAGAAATTAATTTCCTTGGCGTTCTTATACTTTCAGAAGAAATCAATTCTCTTACTCTATCTAAAGCACCACTTTTAAATAATGCAGAGGAAACTGCAAATAAACCCATGAGAGTAATTAAGGATGGGCTACCAAATCCAGCTAAAGCTTTTTCAGGAGAAAGAACCCCTGTAGCTATAAATATTCCAACACATAACAAACCAGTCAATTCTGGCGCAATAGTATTTTTAATAAACAAAATGATTGACATTATTAAAACAACCACCGTTATGAACGCATCAAAATTATTACTAACTACTGCAATTAAATTCATACAAAACTTATTTAACTCAATATACCCAAAAACAATATTTCAAAAAAGTTTAATTAGAATTATCTTTTTTAAGAAACTTTTTAAAAATAGATTTTTTTTGGAATATCCATGAAGATGCAGACTTTAAGCTTTCAGTAATATCAGGCAATTTGGAAGCGTATATAAGTCTTCTTGCCTCAAAAGCCAATTTTCCAGATAAAGTAACTCCAAGTCCAGAGATTGAAGCTTCGCCTATTCCTAAGCTAATCATTTCGCCATTGTCTTTGAATTCAAAAGGCAAGGGATCCTTTCCTTGAATTAAAAGTTCTAAATTATTAGCAAGATGATTTCCTTCCTGCATAGCGACTTGAGCAGTTATAGGCAAATCCTCCATTCCTTGAATAATTGAAATATCACCAATAGCAAAACAGTTTGTATAGTTTTCTATTTGCAAATTGTTATTAACTAAAATTCGTCCAGATTTTTTTGTTATTTCATCAGTTTGTAAGTAAGAAAGATTAGGTTTAACACCTGCAGTCCAAATAACAATATCTTTATCCAAAGAAGTTATTCCAACCTCACTAGAAATACAAATTTTAGTTTCCGAGACTTCTTTAACTGTGGAATTCAAAATAACATTGATTTTTCTTTTTTCTAATGCCTTCTCTGCTTGTTCTCTATTAAATATTTTGTTTTTATTAAGAATTTCATTTGATTTTTCTATTACATTAATTTCAAATTTGTCTGTAAATATATCTTTAATTTTGCATGCTAACTCGATACCAGAAGGACCACCTCCAATTATGAATAACTTTTTATGAAGCGCAGTTTTTTGTGATTTTTTTAAAAAAGATCTTAATTTGTTTAGATCGTGAAAATCATTAAAAAAATAACAATTTTCATCTACACCTTTTATTAAAAAACTATTTGGAATAGACCCAGTACAAATTACAAGATATTGATATGTTAATTTTAAATCGTCGCTAAATTCAAGAATATTTTCTTTGAAAGAAATTTTGGTTAGACAATTTTTTAAAAAAGTTATACCTGCATCAGAAAAAATATTTGCAAATTTTGGAGTAGCTTCCCAACTTCTTATTTCTTTACTTAAAACTTCGTACATTAAAGGTTTAAATATAAAGTTAGTTTCAGAATCAACTACAAGAATCGGTAAAGAAGGATTAAGTTTCTTTAAATTCAAAGCAAATGTCATGCCTGCAAAACCTGCTCCAACTATTACTATTGGTTTATGTATGGATTTCATCAGCGAAATATTGTTATGCGTAAATGTATTATTAAACTATACGAATAATTTTTAAATTGAGCGAAATAACATTAAACTCATAATCAAATTGAAGAATGATTGAAAACATCCACAAAGATATTCAACCTATCTTAAGTAAATATAATCAAGAGCTAGTAGATATGAAGCCTCAAGAAATGCTTACTTGGGGTTATGAAAATTTTGGTAATCAATTTGCTATTACGACAAGTTTTGGCATCCAGTCATCAGTACTTTTACATATGGTTAGTAAATTATGTCTACAAAAAAAAATCAAAATATTTTGGATAGACACAGGTTACCTTCCTCCAGAAACATACCATTACGCTGAAAAGCTTATTGAAGATTTATCATTAGAAGTACAAGTTCTCCAAAGTGAGTTATCTCCAGCAAGAATGGAGGCCAAATACGGAAAACTTTGGGAAACAAATAAAGAGAGTGATTTAGATAAGTATCATGAGTTAAGAAAGATAAAACCTTTAAATAATGGGCTAGAAAAATATAATATTTACTGCTGGGCAAGCGGTGTTCGATCAAGTCAAACAGAAAATAGAAACAAAATGAAATGCCTAGACATAATTCGTCAAAGACTATCTTTAAGACCTTTATTAAATTGGACAAATAAAGATATTTTTTATTATATGGAAGAGAATAATTTACCTGCCCATCCACTTTTTATCAAAGGTTATTCTTCTGTAGGCGATTGGCATTCAAGCAGTCCTGATGGTATCGAAACAAAAGGCAGAGACACAAGATTTGGGGGGATTAAACAAGAATGTGGAATACACACTAATGATTAAATTGATCATAGAACAATGGTCTCAGATATAAATTTTTTATTAGTAGGTAATAGTAGGCTTCATTGGGCTAAATATTCCAAGAATCAATCTAAATTCTTCCATACCAAAAAAGAGCAAAAAGTTCCCAAAAATATAGATCTTGATCAATTAATTTGGGCTTCTGTAGGAAAACTACCTAATTTTTTGCTCAAAAAAGAAAATGAAATAAAAACCAAAGATATTCAATTATTAAATCTCCCCGATTATTTTGGCATTGATAGAGCTCTTGCTTGTCTCGCAGCTCTAAAGATTATTGAAAACCCATTTAAAAAAGATTTGCTAATTGCAGATTTTGGAACAATATTATCCATAACAAAATTAAATTCAAATGGATCGATTCTTGGTGGTCAACTTCTTCCAGGTTTTCTAACACAATTAAAATCAATGGAACAAAACACAAAAAATCTTAAAGTTCCAGAAAAGTTTGAAATCCCTAAAAAAGATTTTTTGTTTAATACAGAAGAGGCGATTTTAAAAGGAGTAATCAACTCTCTTGCTGGAGTTATTAATAGTATATTTGATCCCAAAAAGGATATTTTAGTAATCTGTGGAGGAGACTCTGAATTCTTCTCAAAATCTCTAAAAAATCAAAAAGAAAATATTATTAATGCTCCTAATTTAGTTATGGAGGGGATGATAATTCATCAGCTATATATAAAAAATTTAATTTAACCCAAGGTCTGCAATTATATGATCAGCCATTATTGCTGCTTTTACCTTTAAGTAAATTTTTTCGATGTTACCATCAGAATTAATTAAAAAAGTATTTCTCATCATTCCCATATATTCTTTTCCCATGAATTTCTTAAGTCCATAGCTATCGTAATCAGAAGAAACTTTAAAAGGTTCAGGATCAGTTAAAAGAATAAAAGGTAAATTAAATTTTTCTATAAACTTCTGATGAGACGATGCATTATCTTTGCTTATACCAAGTACAACAATATTATTTTTTTGGAGTAAATCCCAATTCTCTTTAAAATTACATGCTTCTTTAGTACATCCTGGAGTATTATCTTTTGGATAAAAATATAGTATTATTCTTTTACCTTTAAAATCACTAAGAGAAACTTCTTTCTCAAAAGAATCTTTTAATTTAAATTCTGGTGCTTTGTCGCCAACCTTAAGAGCCATTGAAATTATTAAATAAGTATGAATATAAAATACCAAAAATTTGGTTTTATGAGATTAAAGGTGTGCAAGATGTCGCAACTCTAGAAGAAATTAAAATCGCAAAAAATCTATCAAGTTCAAGATCAAAGATTTTCTTAGAAACAAGAGCTTATTTACGACAATCACTTTCAACAATTTTTGATTTAGACCCCCTAGAAATTCCAATTAATGCTCATCCTGGAAAGCCTCCAAGTTTACCATCTGGGATGGGTAATATCAGTTTAAGTCATTGTAAAGATGCCATTACTATAGTCTGGCATAAAAGCAAAATAGGTATTGATATTGAGCGAACAGATAGAGATTTTAATCATATAAAATTTGCAGAAAAATATTTTTTTTATACCAATAAATCAAACCATAATAATTATTTAACAAAAAATATGATACTAAATCAATGGTGTGCTGTTGAAGCAGCTATAAAATGGGATCATGGAAAATTAGCTAAAGACATTAACCATTGGCAATTTTTTGAAAAGCCAAAAGAGTTAATTAATAAGAAGAAAAATATACATTTAAGTTATTCACAGATTAACTTCCATAATTGGACTATCGCTTTAGCGTACGAAGAAAAAACTTCTTTTAATCCTGAAATTATTTGTTGTTCGAAAAATTTTTAGTTTTCTATTCTTCTGAGCAGTTCTTCATATTGAGTTTTTTCCCATCCATTAATATTTGGTTCCCATATTTTTAAACCTCTTAAAGATTTGGGAAGATATTCTTGTGCGACCCAATTACCTGGATGATTATGAGGATTGACATAACTATTAGAATTATTTTTTAAATGAAGTGGAACATCAAAAGCTTGGGTAGATTTGATTACTTCAATTGCTTTAAAAATACTTTTCGTACTATTACTTTTTGAAGACATAGCTAAATATAAAGAAGCCTGCGCTAAAAAATATAATCCTTCTGGAAAACCAACTCTATCAAAAGCATCACAACAGGATTGTACTACTACTATGGCATTAGGATCAGCTATTCCAATATCTTCACTGGCAGATATGAGTAGTCTTCTAAAAATAAAATTAGGATCTTCACCAGCTTCCAACATATTCGCAAGCCATAATAAAGTTGCGTCTGGATCAGAACCTCTTATGGACTTGATAAAGGCACTTATTACATCGTAATGATTTTGCCCATTTTTATCGTAAACAATATTTTTCTTTTGAAGTGCATCCTCTGCTATTGAAAGGTCAATGTTGATTTCGTAAGCATCATTTTCAGCAGTTGTTTCTATGGCCATCTCTAGCGCATTGATTAATGTTCTTGCATCTCCGCCAGAAAACTTAATTAAATGACTTATAGCATCTTGAGTTAAATAAACTTTTTTTGAATCTTTTTGTTTAGAATAATGAGTGATAACTTTATGTATTATTTTCTGCAAATCATTTTCTGCCAAAGGAAGTAATGTAAAAATACGAGACCTGCTGACAAGCGCTTTATTAACAGCAAAGAAAGGGTTTTCAGTTGTAGCACCAATAAAAGTTATAGTTCCATTTTCTATTGAAGGTAATAAAGCATCTTGCTGAACTGCTGTAAATCTATGAACCTCATCAATAAATAAAATTGTTTTTCTTTTTGAATTTATTAATCTATCTTTTGCACTAGCGATTTCATTTCTTAATTCTTTAACACTTGAGAATACTGCATTTAACTTAATTAATTTTGAACGCGTATTAAAGGAAATAATTTCAATAAGAGTAGTTTTTCCAACACCAGGAGGGCCAGAAAAAATAAAATTACTAATCTTATCGTTTAATATTGCTCTTCTTAAAAGCGAATTCTGATTAAGGATTGGTTGTTGGCCAAAAAAATCCTCCAATTTCTTTGGTCTTAATTTATCTGCCAAAGGTGCATTATCTTCTATTTGAGAATAATTAGTAAATAAATTTTCTGAATGCATATAAATAAAATCAAAAAATAATTACTTTCAATTCTATGTAATTACTGTAGGAGTTTCCATTTGAGTAAGTTTTGAAATGTTCAATAAAGCATCTAAATCATTTATTAGAGGTTTTAAAGCAATCTGAGGATTTAACGAAAGATTCTGTTGAGGATCGAAAAATTTCTCAAAGTAAAGTCTTAATGTTGCTCCCTTAGTTCCAGTTCCCGAAAGGCGCACAATTACACGAGAATTATCATCAAGGACCAATCGTAAACCTTGATTTTCACTTATGGAATTATCAACAGGATCTAAATATGAAAAGTTATCTGCAACTTTAACTAAGTGGCCAGCAAAACTATTTCCTTTTAAATTTTCGAGCCTAGAAGTTAGATTATCAAAGATTTGATTAGCAATATTTGAAGGGATTGCCTCATAATCATGTCTTGAATAATAATTCCTACCAAATTGTTTCCAATGATTATGCATCAAATCACTTACCGAACATTTTTTCTCAGCTAAAACTTGTAACCAATACAAAACTGCCCATAGTCCATCTTTCTCTCTCACATGATTACTACCTGTTCCGAAACTTTCTTCTCCACATAAAGTAATTAAATTGGAATCTAGAAGATTTCCAAAAAACTTCCAACCAGTAGGTGTCTCGAAACAAGGTATATTTAATGCTCTAGCAACATTATCAACCGCTGAGCTGGTCGGCATGGATCGTGCCACACCAGTAACACCATCCTTATAACCAGGGACACATTTTGTATTGGCAGTGATAACTGCAAGGCTATCACTAGGATTTACAAAACATCCGCTTCCTAAAATCATATTCCTATCTCCATCACCATCGCATGCAGCACCAAAACTGTAAGATTTTTTATTTAATAACAAATCAGCCAAGTGAGATGCATAAGTAAGATTAGGATCAGGATGTAAACCTCCAAAATCTTTTAACGGGCTCCCATTCATAACACAATCATGTGCAAGACCCATTTTTTCAACAAAAATATTTTTTGCATATGGGCCAGTAACCGCATTCATTGCATCAAAGATTAACGAGAAGTCTTTTTTTAAAAAATCACTAATTTGATCAAAATCAAAAATTTTCTCCATCAAATTTGAATAATCTTTTAATCCATCAATAACTTCTAACGTAGTTTCACCGTAGGAATACTTTCCATATTTACTAAATTCAGGTAATTGAATTTTAGAAATTTTATAACTAGTTAGTAATTGTGAAGCCTTGAAAATCTTATTAGTAATTATCTCAGGAGCTGGGCCACCATTAGAGATATTCAATTTCACTCCAAAGTCGCCATCAATCCCACCAGGATTATGGCTTGCAGACAGAATAATTCCACCAATAGCTTTTTCTTTTCTAATTAAATGTGATGTCGCAGGAGTAGATAATAAACCGTATTTTGGAACTATAACCTTTTGAACTTTATGAGCAATGCATATTTGGACAATTTTTTCTATTGCTTCAATATTGCCGTATCTGCCATCACCACCAACAACTAATGTTGAACCTTTTAAATCCTCCAATGATTGCAAGATTGCTTCAATAAAAATTTCTAAATAATGTTCTTCCTGAAACTTTAAAGTACTTTTTCTTAAACCAGAAGTGCCTGGTTTTTGATCTAGAAAAGGAGAATTGATATTAATTACATTAACTTGAGTCATATTTTTAAAAAACTTCCAAAAATCTAACTAAATTAATGAGGCATTTCGGATGTTCTTAACATAGCGATAAACCATAATGAAGAAATTAATAATGCACTAAGAATTCCATAGTTAACACCAAATTTAGAAATTGTAATTGGAACTATTAGTGGAAACGTCAATGCCCCAAACAATGGAGTAAAAGCTACAATTTTTTTCAGCATTAATTTAATTTGTTAAAACCATTCAGTCTCAGCATTATCTTTATCATTAGTATCGTCAAGTGGTGTAGTTCTATCAAATTTCATTGATATACTTTTTTCTTGCTCACCAGATACATCAACAGCTTTAATATCGTATTTTTGAGTCCCATCTCTAAATGGGACTTGAATCCTAAAAGTACCATCTGCAGCAAGAGGTACATCTTCGCCACCTATTGTAAGTTTTGCAGAAGGCTCTGTAGCTCCATAAACAATTAATTCAGCATCAGCAACAAGCCAAAAAGATCTATTTTTAACTATTCCAGTTCCAGAATCATTTAAACCTGATGACCATTTACCAGCACCTGAGTCTGTAAGATTATCACTAAGGTTTGTTGAATTTATACTTTCCATAAATTCTTCAGAACCAACTTTTCTTCTGAGAGGTATATTAGTTGCTGCTTGGTATAACCTTTCATGCATACCATTTTGTTCTGAAACAACAGGATTTGAAATATCTGGGATTGACTCAGAAGTAGAATCCAAATTAAAAGGTACAAATTTATCAAGAATTTGTTCAGAAGGATGTGAGCCTGGAACGTGGCTTATAGAAGAAAATGCCAATGACATCCAGTTAAACCCATATTTATAACCTAATTCAACTTTATAGTCTCTATCTGCAAGTGGGATTGGCAAGTACCACTCAGTACTGTAACTATCAACTGCTATCTCCCTGAGTGTTCCTTGATTCAAATTGCTCCCTTCAGAACCAGATGCATCGTATAATCGTAAGCACAATTTATTTGCTCCCAAAGATTGTGCTTTTTCTCGATCTGAATCAGAAATTTGCCAAAAAACGTAAGCCCAATCTGGATCTCGGGGTAGGAATACTACATTTGTTTTAACTTCTTCACTACTACCGTAAGAATTGGACTCAAAAGTTTCTTCAGATTTTGACTGAGATGGGGTAATAGATATTTTTTTTGTAGATTTTTCTTGATATTTTATTATTAAATCTACTAAAACAGCTTTTGTTTTGCGACTGTATAGCGGAACTGATAATTTACTTGCTTCTTGACGTAATTGTCTGAGGGTAAGTGAGAGTAATTGATCTTTATTCATGATCCCATCAGCCACTTTAAATTCTCCGTTTTTGTTTGGGATCAGTATGTTCTTTTTTTTGGGGAATTGTGTGTCTTTTTGCCCTGTCGTCAGGATCCTCTGACTACTAAAAAATTCTCAAAATTAGCATTTATCTTCAAAACAGTTGGTATCAAAGCAATTAATTAATTTTCAGATCTTTTTTAAATATAAATAAATTTTCTTTTTTTTTAAATTTTATTACCTAAATTTGTTAACGACTCAACAAAAATATATTTTTTCTTCGGGATCAATTAAGAAGGAATTCAGCGTTGTTCAACTAGAAGTACTAAATCATCTAACTCTAAATCCTCAATATTTTTACCAATTTTTTTTGAAAAAGCACTTAATTTCTTCGAAGTAGATTCTAACTGCTCATAAAAAAGATCACTAAATTTTTTATCATCAAATTTTTTTGATTGGTTATCACACCATTTTCTCAGGGGATTTTTATTTTGATATTCAAAACTATTCTCTTCACCAATAATTTTTAAAATCTGGAGGCAATGAGCGAGTATTCTTAAATGATGTTTTTGCATTATAGATAGATCTAGATTATCAATTTCTTGAATAATTTCTATGTTTAATGGGTTAGACAAGGGATCAAGGTTATTTGACATTAAATTTTAGTTTTAATAAAGGAAAAAAACTCAATATTGGGGGTATCTTTCGTTAGAGTATATAAAGCTAATTGTAATAAGTTATTTTTGATAACATGGTCAAAGAAAATTTAGTTAAAGATGTAGTAAAAGAACCTTATAAATATGGTTTCGTTACGGATATTGAAACTGAAAAAATTGCAAAGGGATTAAATGAAAATATCATAAAATTAATTTCTCAGAAAAAAGAAGAGCCTAAATATCTTCTTGATTTTAGATTAAACGCCTTTAAAAAATGGCAAAAAATGAAAGAGCCTGATTGGGCAGGATTAGGATATAAACAAATTGATTATCAAGATATAATTTATTACTCTGCTCCTAAGCAAAAAGAAAAAATTTCTAGTTTAGATGAAGTTGATCCCAAACTTCTTGAGACTTTTGACAAATTAGGAATACCCCTAACGGAGCAAAAAAAACTCACAAATGTAGCGGTAGATGCTGTCTTTGATAGTGTTTCTATAGCCACAACTTTTAGAGAAGAACTTGCTGAACATGGAGTTATATTTTGCTCAATTAGTGAAGCAGTAAAAAATCACTCGGATTTAATTGAAAAATATTTAGGTACAGTAGTTCCAGCTAGTGATAATTATTTTGCAGCACTAAATTCTGCTGTTTTTAGTGATGGTTCTTTTGTTTATATCCCAAAAGGTGTTACCTGTCCTATGGATCTATCTTCCTACTTCAGAATTAATAGTGGAGATTCAGGTCAATTCGAAAGGACATTAATCATTGCTGAAGAATCAAGTTCTGTAAGTTATCTAGAAGGTTGTACAGCTCCAATGTTTGATACAAATACCCTTCATGCAGCAGTTGTGGAGCTTATAGCATTAGACGACGCCTCAATAAAGTATTCAACTGTGCAAAATTGGTACGCTGGTGATGAAGAAGGTATTGGCGGAATTTTTAATTTTGTCACCAAGAGAGGAAAATGTTTAGGCAAGAGAAGTAAAATTAGCTGGTCACAAGTTGAAACAGGGTCTGCAATTACATGGAAATATCCTAGCTGTCTTCTTTTAGGGGAAGAATCTGTAGGAGAATTTTATTCAGTGGCACTCACCAATAATCTTCAGCAAGCAGATACCGGCACAAAAATGATCCATATTGGTCCTAAGACCAAATCAACTATTGTTAGCAAAGGTATTAGTGCAGGCAACTCAATAAATAGCTACAGAGGTCTTGTCAAAATGGGAACAAAAGCTAAAGGATCAAGAAATTACAGTCAATGTGATTCAATGTTAATTGGGGATCAAGCTTCCGCCAATACATTCCCATACATCAAATCACAACAACCCAATTCTGAAATTGAGCATGAGGCAAGCACATGTAGAATCTCAGAAGATCAACTTTTTTATCTCCAAAGTAGAGGTATAGAATTTGAGGAGGCAGTATCTATGATGGTCAGCGGTTTTTGCAGAGATGTATTTAATCAATTACCTATGGAATTTGCTGCCGAAGCAGATAAGTTACTGGCACTTAAGCTAGAGGGATCAGTAGGTTAATGAATCAATTTCTAAACTGAAATGCAAAGTAAAATGAAAGAATCAGAACCAATTTTAGAAGTTGAAAATCTCTCTGCATCTACTGATAATCTTCCAATTTTAAAAGGGGTTTCACTTACTGTCCATCCTGGAGAAATCCATGCCATTATGGGAAGAAATGGATGTGGCAAAAGTACTCTTTCGAAAATAATTGCAGGACATCCTTCGTATAATATTACAAATGGTGGTATAAAATTTTTAGGTGAAAACATCAACTCCCTAGAACCTGAAGAGAGAGCTCAGTCAGGAATTTTTCTCGGTTTTCAATATCCAATTGAGATCCCAGGTGTAAGTAATCTTGAATTTCTTAGAGTTTCCACTAATGCAAGGAGAAAATTCCTCAACAAAGAAGAATTAGATACTTTTGATTTTGAAGAATTAGTTAAAGAAAAGTTAGAAATTGTGAAAATGGATCATGCATTTCTATCAAGAAGTGTAAATCAAGGTTTTTCCGGAGGTGAAAAAAAAAGAAATGAAATTCTGCAAATGGCTTTACTTGAGCCCAAGATAGCAATATTAGATGAGACCGATTCTGGTCTAGATATTGATGCTCTAAGAATAGTGGCTTCAGGAATTAAAAAAATATCGAGTGCACAAACCGGGATAATACTTATTACCCACTATCAAAGATTATTAGATGAAATTAAACCAAATTATGTCCATGTCATGTCAGACGGACAAATCATAAAAACTGGCGACAGTGATCTTGCCCTAGAGCTTGAGAAAAAAGGGTATGAATGGACTGATAACTTTATAAAAGAAACCTAAATAAATGGAAATTATTGAAAAAATAAAAACCAATAAATCGATTGATAATCAAACAGAAATACAAAAAATCTGTCTAGATAAATTACGATCACGTCCCCTTCCTAATCCTAAGAGTGAACAATGGAGACTTGCAAATAAATCAAAATTTTCAAACTTTTTAGACTACCCGGTTAATGAAAAAAATCCAAAATTTGATACACCTTTTCCGAACACTTCCAAAAGTACTATTAGGTTAGTAATTGGTAATAATTGCCAAATTAATTTAATAGAAAAAAATTATTCAATACAGCAATTAACTCAGGATGAATTAGATAAATATATCAAGTCACAGATATTTTGCTTTGATCAAAACGAAAATTGGAGTGATTTGCTTAATCTGTCTTTGAGTAATGCAAAAAATATCTTGGGATTAAAAATAAATGGATCAAAAATTCCTCCTATTGAAATCTTTAGTCATTCATCAGGTAATTCATTAAACGCTAAAACCCTCGTAATATTTTTAGAAAAGAATTGTGATGTTGAATTACTACAAGTAAATCTTGGTAAAGAAAACTCTTCTTTGTCTCAATTAACATACTTTTGTTTAGAGGAAAATAGTTCTTTAAATCATGGTGTTGTTTCTTACGGTGAAAACAGATCAAATTTATTAAATTCTCTCAAAGTAATTCAACAAAAAAATAGCGAATACAACTTAGGCTCTTTACATTTCAAATTCGATTACGCAAGATTTGAAATTAGTATTAAACAATCGGATGGATACGCTAAAACCAATATTAAAGGTATGCAAGTAACCAAAAAAGATGAACAAATTTCTACTTATACAAAAATAGAATTTAATGGCCCAAACGGATTTCTAGATCAAATCAACAAATCACTTGCTGACGATGAATCACATGCAATATTTGAAGGTTCAATAATAGTTCCTAAGATTGCTCAGAAAACTGATGCTTCTCAATTAAGTAGGAATTTACTTTTATCAAATCTCGCACAAATAGATACCAAACCTCAATTAGAAATAATTGCTGATGACGTCAAATGCAAACATGGAGCTACAATATCACAATTAAATGAGGATGAACTTTTTTATATGAGATCAAGAGGAATCACATTACCAGAAGCAAGTAAACTACAATTAAGTTCTTACTTTCAAGAAATAATTTCATTTATTCCCATTTCAAAAGATAGATGGGATTTGCTTGATAAACTTTTAAATGAAAAATAATGGAAACGATTCAAAATTTCCCTGAGATAACTAAGAAAGACTTTCCTCTTTTAAATAACAACATAAAAAATAATGAGCAAATCATTTATTTAGACCATGCTGCAACCACGCAAAAACCAATTCAAGTCTTAAAAAAAATTGATGAATATTATAGAAATTTCAATGCCAATGTACATAGAGGAGCACATCAATTAAGTGCTAAAGCTACAGAAGAATTTGAAAATGCAAGATACTCAATTAGTGAATATATAAAAGCAAATTCGACAAAAGAAATTATTTTCACAAGGAATGCTACTGAAGCAATAAATCTAGCTGCTAGATCTTGGGGTGAATATTCATTGCGAGAAAACGATGAAATTCTTCTATCAATAATGGAGCATCATAGCAATATTGTTCCATGGCAAATGGTTGCAGCAAAAAATAAATGTAAATTAAAATTTATAGGCATCGATAAAAATGGGCAATTAGATTTAGAGGATTTTAAATCAAAACTAACATCTAGAACAAAGCTTGTTAGCCTAGTACATGTTAGTAATACTTTAGGTTGCTGTAATCCAATCAAAGAGATAACTAAATTAGCTAAACAAAAAGGTTCTTTAGTATTAATAGATGCATGCCAAAGTTTGGCGCATCAAAAACTGGATGTAATTGATCTTGATATAGATTTTTTAGCGGGATCAGGACACAAACTTTGCGGCCCTACAGGAATTGGTTTCCTTTGGTCAAGACAAGAAATTCTTGAAAAAATTCCTCCTCTCTTTGGAGGTGGGGAAATGATTCAAGATGTCTTTGAAGAGACAAGTACCTGGGCAGAGCTCCCACATAAATTCGAAGCGGGAACTCCAGCCATTGCAGAAGCAATTGGCCTTGCGGAAGCAATTAAATATATAAACACTATAGGATTAAATGAAATTCATGAATATGAAAAGACTATTACTAAATATTTATTTGAAAAATTAAATCAAATAGAAAATATTGAAATTATAGGTCCATCGCCGGAGATAGATCCAGATAGAGCCTCACTTGCCACCTTTTATATTAAAAATATACATTCAAATGATATTGCTGAAATTCTTGATTCAAAAGGAATTTGCATCAGAAGCGGTCACCATTGCTGTCAACCTCTTCACAGATACATTGGAATTAAATCAACAGCTAGAATCAGCATGAATTTCACAACCAATAACGAAGAAATTGATATTTTTATAGAAAAATTAAAAGATACTATTGATTTTCTAAAAATGAATTCCTAAATTTTCAAAGCATTTCTTAAAAATTCTTGAGATTTTTGCATTACTACTTCTTTATTTTCAATATTTCTAAAACCATGCCCTTCATTATCAAAAAAAATAACTTCAGAATATTTATTATTCTGAATCAAAATTTCTTGAATTTTTAAAGTTTGTTTATAAGAAATAACTGTATCTTTTTTGCCATGAAATAATAAGATAGGTTTTTTTATTTTGTTTATATTATTTATCGGTGATCTATTTATATAATCATCATGATTTTTTGCATAGTTTCCTACCAAAGAATTTAAATAATCTTTTTCAAACCTATGAGTGTTGTAATGCATATCCTTCAAATCAATAACAGGATATTTACAAATTGCTGCTGTAAAAATAGACCCATATAATAAGCAATTCAGGGCAGTTAAGCCACCAGCACTATTCCCAAAAATTACTACTTTTTCACTATCAACTTGATTTGATTTGATTAATTCAAGAGCTAGTGCTTTGCAATCATAAGAATCAATAATACCCCATTTATAATTCAACCTCTCTCTATATAATTTGCCAAATCCTGATGATCCTCCATAATTCACTTCAGCAACAAAAAATCCCTTCGACGTCCAATATTGAACTTCAGAATTATATGATCCATCAAAAAATGAAGTTGGTCCACTATGCGCTCTAACAAAAAGCGGTGGTTTTCTAAATTTTTCAACAAGCGGCCTATATAAAAAAGAATGAGTAGATTTATCTTCAAAACCTTTAAACCAAAAAGATTCAGGTTTTGAACAATCTTTTATATATTCAGCATTTATTTCCTCAAAAACATTTGATAAAACGTCCTTTTTACAATCAATTTCAAGTAAATTTCCAAGAAAATCAGATCCATGACCTTTCAAAACTACTTTCTTCTCAAAAACACTAAAATCACTTATTGAGGTAAAAGGAGTAGAAAATTCTTTAACGAATTGAAGATCTTTATATTGTTCAACTACTAAGTTGTTTTCTTTTTTTGCTAAACAAAATAAATTTTTTATATCCCCTGAAAAAAATATTATTCCTGAGACCCACTGAGGAACTCCATATTCAACAAAATTTCTCTCTACTCTTTTTTTAATAAAAATATTCTCAATTTTACTAGCATCTAAAAACAATAAGTTCCACCATCCAGAACTATCTTCAGAACATACTAAAAGAGTTTCACTTATCCAATAAGGTTGAAAAAAAGAAACTTTTTTTTTGGCATTAATCAGCTTATCTGAGAATTTTTTTATTTTTGTTATCTCTCCATCTAAGTCAATTTGAGCAAAACAAAGATCATTTTTCTCCCAGGGCATGTATGGAGAATCCCACTCGACCCAAGAAAGTAAGCTAACAGAAGTATTAGAAGATAATTCTCCAGCGAAATTTTTAAATTTTTTTATTCGGTAAATATCTTGTTTAGTTTTTTTTAAGTTTAAAGAAAATAAGTAATCTCTATTATTTATTTCACAAATACCATACAAAAAATTTTTTTGAGAAATAACAAATGAAGAATCGAAATTTCCATCGATTGATTTAGATAGTTGTCTCGGTTCTTGAACTGAATTGAGATATCTTTTTTGACTTCTATAGTTTGATGCTACCTCTTTAAAAATTTGAAACCATACTGCGTTGGTAATCTGATCTATCCATATCAAATAAAAATTATTTTTAAAATATATACATTTATAAGATCTACCACCATATCCATGAAAGTTATTTTTAATATTATATTTTTTACTTGTTAATTTCTGAGGAAACGCCCGTTTTTCATTAAATGGTCTTGCAAAAATAGCATTTTCATTTTGACCTTCACCAACAAGATCAATCCAAAAAATGATATCTCTAACAATAGTTAATTCCTTAAAAGATTTTTTTTTAGATACAGTTTGCCTAACTTTTAACTGATCATCATTACCCATTTAAAAAAACTATAAAGAATGCAAATTAAAGTGCTAGTATTTTTATAGCTAAACTCTTAAGTAAAAACCTTTTTTTTAACGTGGCAAACCATTTTTCACAACTTGCAAAAAAGTCAAGAACAAATGGAAACGCAGAAAAAATTGCAAAAGAACAAACAGGCAAGCCATCTCTAGACATTTATAAACTTGGTGATGATGTATTAAGACAAAATTCCAAAAGAATAACTAAAGTTGACGAATCTATTAGAAAACTTGCTAGAGAAATGCTTCAAAGCATGTATGCAGCTAAAGGAATTGGACTTGCTGCACCTCAAATTGGAATCAACAAAGAACTTCTTGTCATAGACGTAAATTTTGAAGATTCAGCAGCAGAACCTTTAATATTAATCAATCCAGAAATTACAGACTTTGGTACAACCCTTAATTCATACGAAGAAGGCTGCTTAAGTATACCTGGCGTCTATTTGAATGTAGTAAGACCATCAACTATAAAATTAAAATTTAGAGATGAAATGGGACGACCACGTAAAATGAAAGCTGATGGCCTTCTAGCGAGGTGTATTCAACACGAAATGGATCACTTAAATGGAATATTATTTGTAGATAGAGTTACATCAAAAGATGATTTGAACAAAGAACTTTTGAAAGAAGGGTTTAACGAAAAAGACGTTATCTCAATTAATTAATTTAATGACTGAAACAACAATTTTTCAAAAAATCATTAATGAAGAAATACCCTGCGATAAGCTTTATGAGGATAAGTTTTGTATTGCGTTTAATGATATCCAAGCACAAGCACCAGTACATTTTTTAGTGATTCCTAAAAAGCCAATTATCAGTTTATTAGAGTGTATTGAGCAAGATGCAAATTTATTAGGGCATTTACTTTTTGTTGGTAGCAAAATAGCTAAATCAAAAAATTTAACGAATTGGAGAACAGTTATTAACACTGGAGCAGAATCTGGACAAACAGTTTTTCATTTACATATTCATTTTTTATCTGGAAGAACAATGAATTGGCCTCCAGGTTAAAACTCTCGAAAGAAATATTAATGGGTTATAAATAAATAAAAACAAAATGAATACTCCAGAGTCCTTAAATACAGAATCTAAAAATTTATTCAATTTAATTTCAAAAAATTGGGAAGAGCTAGATGATTCACTCAAAACTAAGTTAATAAAAATTTGGAACGTTTTAACTTATAAATGGCAATTACAAATTTTATTTAATTTACCTTTTCTACTATGGTGGGCATTAGATAAATCTTTTCCAAAAGTTCATGAATTTGATGCAACAATCTTGAATTACTTGAATTTACCTGACTGGGCACTTTCATTTATTGGCTTTGGTCAATAGACTGCTTAAAGTTATAATTTATTTCATAACACTAGTCGAGTAATGAATAAAGCAGTTAAAAATAAATCCAAAATACTATACCAATTACAAAAATTAAGGAAGCTATCTCAGCCGTTTTTTCTTCCAATAGATCAATGTAATGGATTTCAATTCATATGGCTTTTGATTTCTCTTTTATTTTGTGTAGGTGGAGTAGTACTTGTTGGTCTTACAGCAATAATAAGTTTTTTTGAAAGCTTTCAACCAATTTTTCTTGAAAAGTATTTCGGAGGTGTAGTAAGTACTGTCAATTCAATTTGGGCTGGGAGTTGGGGATTACTTTTCTCTGCATTATTTCTAATTGGATCAGGAAGCTTTTTTAGCTTAAGACGTCAATTAAAAAACCGTAGATGGTTACATTGGTTATTCCTTGCGATAATTGTATTAATGCTTTTAGCTGTAAACGGAATAAACGCAGGTATTGGATTCATTGCAAGAGATTTAACAAATGCTTTAGTAGAAAAACAAGAAGATGGATTTTATCGGATATTGGGGATTTACGCTTGTTGTTTTGCTGTGGCTCTACCAATACGGGTTTCCCAAATATTTTTTACATATAAGTTAGGAATAATTTGGAGAGAATGGCTTTCAAAAAGTCTAGTCAAAGATTATATGACTAATAAAGCTTATTACCAGTTAAATCCCAATGATGAAGAACAAACCGATGTAGATAATCCCGATCAAAGAATCACAGATGATACCCGAGCTTTTACCGGGCAAAGTCTCTCTTTCACATTAGGTATTTTTGATGCACTACTAACATTTTCACTTAATATTCTTATTTTATGGAGTATTAGTACAACACTTACTTTTTCTTTATTTGGTTACGCTGCATTTGCAACTTCTATCCTCTTAATTGCTGGAAAAAATCTTGTAAAGATTGATTTTGATCAACTTAGATATGAAGCGGATTTTCGATATGGCTTAGTACATATTAGAGATAATGCTGAATCAATAGCCTTTTACTCTGGGGAGAATCCTGAACGAAGTGAAACTGAAAGGCGCTTAGGAGAAGTGGTGAGAAACTTTAATTTACTGATTATATGGAGAGTAATAATAGACGTCATGAGAAGATCCATTAATTATGCTGGAAATTTCTTTCCATATTTAATAATGGCAATCCCTTACTTTAAAGGTGATATTGATTATGGACGCTTTATTCAGGCAAGCTTTGCATTTGGAATGGTTGAAGGTTCGTTATTTTTCATTGTTAACCAAATCGAAGAACTTGCAAAATTTACTGCTGGCATTGGCAGATTAGAAGGATTCCAATCAAAAGTTGAATCCATTAGTCAAACCAACCCAACAAGCAATCAAAACGTTATTTCAGACTACCCCTCAATTCTTATTAATAATGCTGACCTTTGCCCACCAGGATCAAATAAAACAATCATTAAAAATTTAAATTTAAGTATCGACAATAATCAATCACTTTTGGTTGTAGGACCATCTGGGTGCGGAAAAACATCTTTACTAAGAATGATTAGTGGTTTATGGGAACCCGATCAGGGAGTAATTAAAAAACCAAAAATTGGGGAATTATTATTCATACCTCAAAAACCATATATGTTACTTGGTTCTTTAAGAGAACAATTATGTTATCCCACAGAAGTTAAGAAATTTAGTGATGAACATCTTATTTCTGTACTACATGAAGTAAATTTAAAAACCTTAGTGGATCGGTATCCTAATCTTGATATCAAACAAGATTGGCCACGAATTCTTTCCCTAGGCGAGCAACAAAGATTGGCTTTTGCAAGACTCTTACTAAATTCTCCAAGATTTGCAGTACTTGATGAAGCAACAAGTGCTTTAGATATTAACACTGAAAAAAAACTATATAGTTTACTAAAGGAACGAGAACTTTCTCTAATAAGTGTTGGACATAGACCTAGCTTAAAAGATTTTCACGAAAATATTTTAGAATTAAATGGACAAGGAGACTGGAAATTATTGACTTCTGATAAGTATAATTTTAAGGATTAACAAAAAAAATGAATTCTAAAGAAGAACAAACTAACTCAGAAGTCACTAATTTAGAGAATGAGAGTTTTATAGAAGAGCAAAAAGATCAGAATCAGATCAATGAACAAATTGAAGACAATAAATTAGATGAAAAATCTATAGAAATTAAAGATGAATATAAATTTGGATGGAGTAGTTATTCTGAAATAACTAATGGAAGGTTCGCAATGATTGGCTTCCTTGCAATAGTATTAATTGAATTATTTAGTAAACAATCGTTTTTAAAATGGGCAGGAATCTTATAATTAATCATCAAATCTAGAACTGTTATCTCTTGGTTTCTTCTGATTTGTTCCAACGTTATATCTACTATTTTGATTTTTTGAACTTGATCTAGCTGAAGAGCTCACTCTACGAGTCTCACGTGGTTTTTTGGCTTGATTAGCATCTTTAAATGAAGCATCTTCTACTTGAATTGTTGAAGTTTGCGGTCTAATAGAGGATCTATTAGGTTTCTTTCTTAATGGAGAAGAATCACTAGGAGCAGAGCTATCTTGTCTAGAAACTGTACGATTCATTCTGGGTCTTGACCCTGTTTTAACTTCATCGCGAGATAAATTTCTTCTCTCACCAAAGTTATTTATTGCTGGTTGTTTACTATTTCTATCTTCAGAAGTCTGTCTTCTCCTTCTTATAGGTTCGTCATTTTCAAACTGACTTATTTCCCTAGTAGATGATCTACTTCTACTTGCTGCGGCAGATGGTATAGCTCTTGAAACACTCCTCCTACGAGATCTACCCTCCGTATAGTCTTCTTCAAATTCATCTTCTTGAGGTTTAAATCTTCTGGATGGTCTCTCAGGTTCCTCAAACCTATCATAATCGTCATTAAATCGGCCTCTAGAATTTCTAGGAACATCAGAAATAGGATCATCATCAAAATAAGATGACCTTCTAGCTTGATCAGTAGCAACTCCCCTCAATCGCACACTTTCATATGCGAAAAAAACCGTAGTTCCTGCTAATAAAAACTGACCAAACTGAAGGATAGGATCTAACCTCCAGCCTTGAAAAAATAATATTCCTCCGCACAAAAGTCCAATTGCCGCGAAGAAAACATCATAATCCCTTGCCAAGGCAGGCTTAAAAGACCTCAAGAAATAAAGGCCTCCACCACATACAGCGAGAACTATACCAACAATACTGGCCCAATTGAGACTAGCATTGACCACATTCTTTCTCCAAAAATTTATTTTTTAAAGGGGTACTTATATCCCCTCTATATATAGTGTACTTAAAACTTCTACAAAAACTAGCGTCTTCCAGTAGAAGTACGATCGAGGGAATCTTTCTGGCTGACAAAAATCAAAAATGCAGTGGCTGGAATAACAATAAGTAAGGCAGCGGCAATAAAACTACCTATCATGCCAACTGCAGAATTATTTGCAGCTTCAGCTGAAAAATCTGCGGCTAGTAATAAATTTGAGATTTGAAACACTTTTTAGATATTAAAT
The DNA here is from genome assembly GCA_000635015.1 of Prochlorococcus sp. scB243_498I20. Lineage (GTDB taxonomy): Bacteria > Cyanobacteriota > Cyanobacteriia > PCC-6307 > Cyanobiaceae > Prochlorococcus_A. The sequence continues at coordinate 7,720 of JFMR01000036.1, read as the reverse complement.
TCTCAATTTATAATACGAATTAAATACGTTTCAATGGGTTATTTATTAAGATGAATTAAATAATTGTGATTTCCTTGCCTATAAACTCTCTTCAAATTCTAGATATTAGTTTAGGAATATCTCTTTCATATCTAACTATAGTTTTCCTAATAAGGTTAATACTTACCTGGTACCCAAAAATTGATTTAAGTAAAGGTTTATGGTTATTAATTTCAATACCATCAAGCTCTATTCTTAATTTAACAAGAAAACTAATTCCTCCTATTGGAGGCGTTGATGTTGGACCAGTAATTTGGATCGGAGTTATAAGCTTTTTAAGAGAAATTTTAGTCGGTCAGCAAGGTCTTATAAAACTTGCATTGTATACACATATTTCATAGAAATCATTTAATTATTTCTCAGTAATTCGGCAATAATTCTTCTTCTACATATTTAGTATGTATCTTACCCTGCTTAAATTTAGATTTATTTAGTAAGGTTAGATGAAAGTTAATTGTTGTAGGAATACCAGTAACTGCACATTCGTTTAACGCCCTATTCATACGTTTAATTGCAGTATTACGATCTTTTCCCCAGACTATTAATTTGCCAATTAATGAGTCATAGAAAGGAGGTATTTCATAGCCTGTATAAACATGACTATCAACCCTTACACCAGGGCCACCGGGAGGAAGCCACCCAGTTATTTTTCCAGGAGATGGTCGGAAATTGTGAGAAGGATCTTCAGCATTGATTCTACATTCAATGGCATGACCGTTTAAATGGATATCATCCTGATTAAACTCCAAGTTTGCTCCGCTTGCGATTTTAATTTGCTCAGCTATTAAATCAACTCCCGTAACCATTTCAGTAACTGGATGTTCAACTTGAATCCTAGTATTCATCTCCATAAAATAAAAATTATCATCATCATCAACTAAAAATTCAACTGTCCCCGCTCCTTCGTAGCCAATACTTTTTGCAGCAGCAATAGCTGCGTTCCCCATTTTTTTTCTAAGCTCAGGGTTAATTGCAGGACTAGGAGACTCTTCTAATAACTTCTGATGTCTTCTTTGAACTGAACAATCTCGCTCTCCTAAATGAACAACGTTACCCGATCTGTCGGCCAAAATTTGAATTTCTACATGTCTTGGCTTCTTTATAAATTTCTCCATATATAAACCATCATTACCAAAAGCTGCTTCTGCTTCGCCTTGGGCTGCTTTAAACATTTTTTCTAGATTATCAGAGTTTTCAACCAACCGCATACCTCTTCCACCTCCTCCAGCAGTCGCTTTAATAATTACCGGATAGCCAATATCATCTGCCAATTTATAAGCCTCATCAACATTTGATAGCAAGCCTTTACTGCCAGGTACTGTTGGAACTCCAACTGCTTCCATAGTTTCTTTAGCTGTAGATTTATCTCCCATAGATCTAATAGCTTTAGCAGATGGGCCAATAAAAACTATGCCGTGATCGTTACACATCTCAGCAAATTTATCATTTTCCGCAAGAAATCCATAACCAGGATGAATAGCATCAACTCCCCTCGATGTAGCAGCAGCAAGTATATTTGGAATATTTAAATAACTCTTATTACTTAATGAATCTCCGACGCAAACTGCCTCATCAGCAAGCTGAACATGCAATGCTTTTTTATCTACAGTGCTAAAAACTGCAACGGTTGCAATACCAAGTTCTCTACAACTTCTGACAATTCGTAAAGCTATTTCTCCACGATTAGCAATTAAAACTTTTTCAACCATTATGAAAATAAAATTGAAGAAATGAAATGACTTAAAATAAAAAATTATTTGCCAAAGTATTCAACAAAATTTTTTAGTGATCAGAGGACATTTTTTACAATACAACCTAGAACGTTATATATGTATAAATATTTGTTTTATGCAATAGAAAAATTATTCATCACATTCAAAAATACTCTTTTCGAACTACATGCTTATTTCAGCCAATAATGTATGATATTTTTAAGGTTTAGGTATCCCTTGGTTGCTGAAAACCCTTTGCGGACGTGGCGGAATTGGTAGACGCGCACGTCTAAGGAGCGTGTGGCTTCGGCCTTGCGAGTTCAAGTCTCGCCGTCCGCATTTAATGTATTATGGTTTAACTGCAATGAAAAAAAAATCAGTTGCGGTTGTTATAATTTCCAATGGTCCTGGTGAATTAACTACATGGGTAAATCCTGTAGTGGATGAGCTTAACAAAATAAAAAGATCACTATGTGATGACGATAAACACAATTTCACTCTCAGGTTAGTCCTTGTTCCTTGCCCAAATGCCACTGGTAAAGAATTTTTAGTAGCAAATTCATGGAATAAATTCGAATTAATTACAAAATCCAAAAATTTTTGGAAATTATTAATCAAGCCACATTCTTTTGCGAATTGGCCAAAGAAAGGGGTAGTTATTTTCCTTGGTGGAGATCAATTTTGGAGCATTTTATTAGCTAAAAGATTAGGTTATTTAAATATCACATATGCTGAATGGGTTTCGCGATGGCCTAAATGGGCCAACGAAATTGCTGCTATGAATTTCAAAGTAAAAGATTTAATACCCAAAAGATATAAATATAAATGTAAAGTCATTGGCGATTTGATGGCAGATATCAAACTTAATAGCGAAATATCATTAAGAAATAAAGAAAAACACTATATTGCATTATTGCCTGGTTCTAAGAAAGCAAAGCTTTCTGTTGGAATTCCTTTCTTCTTAGAAGTTGCAGATCATATCGCTGAAGAAAATCAAAATATAAATTTTATAATTCCCATAGCCCCAACTACTGATACAAGTGAATATTTATTTTTTCAAAGCAACAAAAATCCAATTGCTAAATATTACTCATCAAAAATTAAAACAATTAAAAATTTCAAAGACTCTAATTTTGATTATGTAATTGAAACATCAAAAAATACAAAGATATATCTAATCAAGAAGCATCCTTGCTATGAAATATTAAAAGAATGTGATCTTGCAATTACAACTGTAGGAGCAAATACTGCAGAATTAGCAGCAATTAGTCTTCCTATGTTAGTCGTTCTGCCAACTCAACATTTAAATATGATGAATGCCTGGGATGGTATTTTTGGAGTGATTGGAAAAATTTCATTCATAAATAGATTCCTAACTTTTTTAATTAAAAATTTCTATTTTAAAAAAAAGAAGTTTTTTGCTTGGCCAAATATTAAAGCTAAAAGAATGCTTGTTCCTGAAAGGATAGGTAATATTTCGCCAATAAAAATTGCGAGAGAAGTATTATTTCTTATTAAAAATAAAGATCAATTAAAAAGCATTAGGGATAATCTACACAACGAAAGAGGCGATAAGGGTGCTGCAAAAAAACTTGCTTCTATAATTATTAATTCAATAAAAAAACTTTAAGAATTACCAAGGATCATCAATTTCAAACTTTTCTGATTCTTTATTTTCTTGAACTAAATTTTGTTCATCAAGTGGTTCAATATCTAAAGTTTCTGTTGCATTTTGAATTGGTCTTTTCGAAGCTAAATTAGTAGTTGATTGTTTCTTTTGCTTAAAATCAATATTGTTTTTTTCATCTATTTGATTAATACTATTTTGATTCTCAATCTGATCATAATAATCATTATCCATATATAGCTTTTTTCTGTTATTTGTTTCCTCTGAAGAACCCTTTATTTCAACATATTCAAGTTCATCTTCATAATCATCTTCATAATCATCTTGTTCAAAAACTTCTTCATTTTCTTCGACCAAATTATTTTGCTGTTCTGATTCAGAACCTGAAAGTAACTGATTCTCAACAGGTACAAGATTTGCTGTGTATCCATTTGCTTCCCTTTCATCCCATGAAGAACCCCCGACTCCAAGTTTCTCAAGTAGTCCACTACTTAGTTGCTTTAATTTCTCTTCAGCACCTTCATAAACAATAATCCGATCAGTACCGCTACTTACAATTTCCTCAACAGGTATTTCCCAAGTACTTAAAACTCCCTCACCTAAAAGCGGAACACCAACTGCACCCATAACAAGAGATATCAAATCCCCAGTCTCAATATCAAAAGAAAAGCCAAGAACTCTGCCTAAAAGTTGTCCAGATTCTGTAATCACCTGACAATTAATTACCTTCCCATATCTTTCTGGAGAAAAACTCTCGCTCAAAGAATCAAGGGAGTCAACTAGTATGACATCTCCAACCTGCTTTATACTTTCTAAAGGCATCCATTTTGGCAAACCTGGTAGAAATCTTGTAAGTGGATTATCTCTTAGTCCCAAAGCGACCACCTCTCTTCTATCGATATCAACAACAACTTCGCCAACTACGCCTAACCGTCTCCCAGTATCAGTAGTTATTACTTGTGTTCCCATTAATTCTGACCTTAACCATAAACGTTCACTAGGAACCGAGTTAGGGAGATTCTTATTAGCAGATGTGTTAGACAAGCTCATGAATTTCTTTTTATCATTCTGACGTATAAATTTAAAAAAGTGTGTTTATGCAGCATTTGGTAACCCAAGAACTTGAGTATTAGCCCCTCTTGCTTGCGCAACACCAATTGTTCGTTCAGACGCACTAATCATAGGCCTTCTATGGCTTACGACTATAAATTGAGCATTTGATGACTGATTCGATATTAATTTCGACAACCTTTCAACATTAATACCATCTAAAAAACTATCAACCTCATCTAATGCATAAAAAGGTGAAGGTTTATACTTTTGCAAAGCAAATAAAAAACTTAAAGCAGTTAACGATTTTTCACCACCTGACATAGAGGCTAATCTTCTGACATTTTTCCCCTTAGGGTGAGCTACTAAAGTTAATCCTCCTTCTAAAGGAGAATTAGGATTTTCAAGTTGAAGAAATCCATCTCCATCAGATAAATTTGCAAAAATTTCTCTAAAGTGTCTATCAACTTCTGTAAATGCTTGCATAAAAGCCTCTTGGCGCATCGTAGAAACAGTCTCTATTCTCAACAATAATTCAGATCTTTCATTAGATAAAATTTCTAATTTATCTCGCAAACCATTTAATCTCTCAATTAATTCTTCTAGCTCATCAAGAGCCAACATATTAACAGGTTCTAAGCTTTGAAGTTTTGCATTTATGATCGAAATTTCTGATTGCAAAGATTCAAGACTCTTCCCTTCATATTCTCCAAACACCGGGAAAGGATTAGGTAGATCTTTTTTATAATTTTCTAATTTTATTTTCTCGCTCCTCATCTCTTCTTTAAGAGAATTCATATCCCTCTCAAGATATTCAAGCTTCAAGAGATAGTTATTATATTCTTGCCTTTTATTTGAAATTGAAGAGTTTAATTCATCTCTTTTCCTTCTCAATAAACCTAAATCCCTCTCTAAAGAATTTTTTTGATTATCGAGATCTAAAAGCTCTTTTTTAAATTCATCTCTTTTTTCTATCCATTCACTATGAGCAATTGCAAGTTGTTTAATAGATTCCTGCAAGTTTTTTTCTTGTAGTAAAGTAATTTTTAATGAATTATTGATACGCTCTTTATCTAAAGCAAATTGATTCTTTTTATCTAGTAAAGTATTTCTCTCCTTAATAAGTAATTCAAGTTTTTTATCAAGATTATTAAAATCGTCATTAAAAGCTATTAATGATGATTTTTGATTTTTTTCATAATTTGCCTTTTGAATGGTTTGTAATTGATTAAAATTATCGTGATAAGGCTTCAATTCATCTTTTAAATGACCTAACTCGTTAACTAATAAATTATTAGCAGTATCAAGTTTAATTAATCTAGATTTACAATCCTCAATTCTTTGCGAGACAACTTTAAAAGAATCTTGATTTACTTCAATTTCTTTATTAAATGAAGCACAATCCTCAATAATTTGACTGCGGTTAGAATTTAATTTACTAAGTCTATTATTTTTTATTATCAAATCATTATTTGACTCTTTTAAAGCTTCTTCGATAACTAATAATCTTTCTTTTATTGGACTGGATTCATCAATATCATTATTAATTCCAAACCTATAAGCCAAATCTTTATTTAACTTACTACCTCCTGTAATAGCTCCACTTGCTTCTAATAATTCACCACTTAAGGTAACCAACCTATTTTTTTGCGTAGATAACCTAGCTGAGGATAAGTCTGAAAAAACCAAAGTATCTCCAAAAACATATCGAAAAACATCTGAATAGACTTCATCAAAAGTAATTAGATTAATAGCTTTATCAATAAATCCATTCTCCCCGTTATTTTCAAATCTTGAAATTGCATAATTCTTTTTTTGACTTTTAATTCTATTTAAAGGTAAAAAAGTTAATCTTCCCGCTTTCTTCTTTTTAAGAATTTCAATTGCTTTAGCAGCAATATGATCATTATCAACAACAATTTGTCCTAACCTATTTCCAGCAGCAATTTCTAATGCATATCTATTTTTCTCGCTGACTTCTCCAAGTTGAGCTACATAACCATGTATACCCTCTAACCCTGCCTCTAAGAGAATTCTGAGAGCATATGAACCTCTAGATTCGTTTAAAGCTTCCTTCCTACTTTCGAATCTAGATAAATCCTTTTCAAGCCTCAATTGCTCGTTATTTAGCCTTGATTTAGTTTTAATTAATACATCAATTTCATTTTTTAAAGAATTAATTTCTGCACTGTTACTTGCCAAGTTTTTATTCTTTGTATCGGATGTCTCTTTTTTGCTTTGATTTACCTGAAAAAGTTTCTGCTTTTCTAAGTCTAAGGATTCGATCTGCGACAATATCTCATCTTTTTGTATATTATTTTGAATCGTTTCTTCTTCAATTTTCCTTTTTTTTATTTCCAAAGGATTAATTTGATTTTTTATACTTTCAAGCTCAGCGTTTAATTTGATACTTTGTTTTGAAAATTCTCCGGATTCTCCAGCCGCATCAGAAAGTTTTTTTCTGGATAGTTTATGTCTTAGAGTGAGATCATCAATTTGCAAGTTCAATTGATTTAACAAATTATCATCGAAATTTTCTTTTCTCATCTTTTCTGACTCAATATTTCTTTTAGAAATTTCAATTTCATCTCTCTGCTTTTGTAATTTAATACCTTCTTCTTTATTCAGACTTGATATCCTATCAAGTTCTCTCAAGCTAGAATTAATACTTCCAATATCAGAATTCACTTTAATCAATTTATCCTCGCCTTTCTCCTTAAGCTCATAAACAAGTATTTTCAAAGCATCTTCTAAGACTGATATTTCTTTACTAATAGAATCTTTTTGTTTATTAAATAATATTTTATTTTTTTCAATTTCACTTTCTTTTTTTTCTATAGATTCAACATATTTAACTTGTTTTTCAAAAATAAGAACTTTCTCTAATTCCATTATTTGTAATAGTTTTGCCTTTAACTCTTTATATCGCTTTGCTTTTTCACATTCTTTTTCAAGCTTATTTTTACTAGATTGCAATTCATTTTCTAAAATTTCACATCTTTCTTGTCTTTCGAAAACGTCATTTAATTTTGCATTAGTTTGTTCTATTCTTGTATCAAAAAGTGCGACTCCTGCTAATTCATCAATAAGATTTCTCCTCTCCTTATTATTCATTGATACTATTCTTGTAACATCACCCTGCATAACAACATTGCTGCCCTCAGGATCAACACTAATATCTCTTAATATTCTCTGTATTTGTTGCAAGGTACATTGTTTGCCATCAGAAGTATAAGTAGAAGCATAAGAACCACCTGGCATAAGCCTTAATTTTCTAGAAACTACCCATTCT
>JFMR01000035.1 GCA_000635015.1 Prochlorococcus sp. scB243_498I20 | reverse complement strand
TCTTCTTCTTCTAGTTCCAAAGGCGGAAGGTCCTCTCTGGGAGACCAATCTTGAATATTAAATTTTACTGATACAGATGTTTCTGATGACTTTCCCTCTTTAACTTTGGAGTTATTTATTAGATCTGGTAATCTTTCAGCCCTCATCCCTCTACTATTAGCTAGACCTAAACAGAATAAAATTCCATCTAAAATATTACTTTTCCCAGAACCGTTAGGGCCCGTAACCACCGTGAAACCTTCTTCAAGAGGAATTTTTACATGTCCCCCAAAAGATTTAAAATTTTCAAACTCGACCTGATTGATATGTACCAATCTCAAGTCTCAATAGCTAAATAAGAATAACTAATTTGCAAAAATTCTCAATAGAAATATTACGTTTATTTATAAATGAATATTAATAATTTTTGCTCAATCTACAAGAATTTCCCGAAATTTCAAACAAACCAGAAAGAAGTTCACCATCCAAAATGAATCGATAATATTCAGAGTCCAATTTATCAGAAACGTTTTTAAATATTCCATGATCAATTCTTTTTACAAACCCTCTATTATCAGAAAGTTCATGTTCTATCCTGGATAGCCATAAAAGTCTATGATTTGGCTGCTTAGAAATTTCTATAGAAGCTTGATTTAATAAAGGTAGTTTTAAAAATTTCCAAGTTAAACAATCTATACCATTTTCAACAAGAAAATCATAATGAATATCTATAGCTTGAGCAGAATAAACTTTATGTTCAAGCAAAACCCATTTATTCATTATCTAGTTGATAAATAAATCGAATCTATTTTCAAAACAAAGTTGAGTAAAGATATATTTTCTAAGAGATGTTTCCTGTTATTTAATTACCTGCATCAGGAACAAATCTTAAAGCAATGAATAGCAAACTTCCAGCTCCAGCGATAGCTGCAGCTACTAATCCAAAATCTGTAGGGATTGTGCGAGATGCAAA
>JFMR01000034.1 GCA_000635015.1 Prochlorococcus sp. scB243_498I20 | reverse complement strand
CGAGATGCAAAAATTAATGATGCAAATGTAATATCCATGATGAAATTTAAACTCATTTAATAAATTCAGTAATAGCTTAACAAAACCTTCTTACAGAACAGAGTACATAAATAAAATGTAAATAAACTTTTATATGTTTTTATTCTATATAAATCGCACAATTCTTTAGATAAGGGTTCCAAATTAAGAAAATAGGGTCTAACCTTAATATAAATAAGTTTAAATGATGGAGACTTACCATCCTCCCAAAGAATTAGAAGAAAAAGAAGATAAATCTGATCTTCCTGAAAAAGAAGTTATCCTGCAAAAATGGTTAATTGAAAAAATTGACAGTTTAATACCTTTAATAAAAG
>JFMR01000033.1 GCA_000635015.1 Prochlorococcus sp. scB243_498I20 | reverse complement strand
TGAAGTAATAGCTAGTCATAGTGGAACCTCAGCAATTGGAATAAAAAGCCAACTATTTGAAATCATTGATTCAATAACAGAAAACAATTGGGAAATATCAGAAAAAATTGAGCCTATTGAAAGTCAATTAGAAGAATTATTAGAAGAGCTTAACAATACACTTAGACCAAAAATAGAAAATCCAATAAGAAAAAAACCATTATTATCTATTGCTATTGCAGCTGGTATTGGTTTACTAATAGGAACGCTCCTAAACAGTGGTAGAAAATAATATGGAAAAACCAAAAAATAAAAACTTTGCAAATACCGCCTCCAGAATTTCAGCGATTGCA
>JFMR01000032.1 GCA_000635015.1 Prochlorococcus sp. scB243_498I20 | reverse complement strand
TTTCTAACAAAATATAATAACTGGAATATTGAATATAATTTATTACTCATAATATTTATCGATTTAGTTCTTGCAGGCTTAAGTTTAAAACTTGGAGGAAAATTAGCCAAAGGACCATATCTTCCTCAAACATTAGAGGGTTTAGGCAAGACAACAAAAGCCGTTTTAGGCAAAAAATAAATTACCTTATAAAAGAAATTCATGAGCTTG
>JFMR01000031.1 GCA_000635015.1 Prochlorococcus sp. scB243_498I20 | reverse complement strand
AGAAAGAGATCTTCAAAAAGAAGCAAAAAGAAAAGAAAAAGAAGCAAAAGAAAGAGAAGCAAAAAGAAAAAAATTAGAAAAAGAATTAGAAGACACAAATGAAGAAATTTCTGAAAAATTTACTGATGAAACTCTTGATAGATATAGTTATTAAAAAAGGTTCAAATAAAAATAATTTTTTCTAATTTACTAAATACTATTTTGTATCTAAACACACTAAAAAATATTTTTACTGGCCAATGTAGGCTAAAAAGCATAAATAATTATTGACTTTTAACAA
>JFMR01000030.1 GCA_000635015.1 Prochlorococcus sp. scB243_498I20 | reverse complement strand
GTGTCCCTGCCTGTCTTTCCTGTAACGGAGATAAATCAGATGAAAATGCTTTGTATTGGTATAGAAAGCAAAAATTTTATGATCCCCGAAGGGCAATGGCTATAAGAGCTTGGTTAGATGGAGATTTAAGATTAGCCATTAGATTATTACAATGGGCTAATCCTAATTTTAAGGTAAAAAATAAAAATTACGTCAAAGATCAATCAGAATACAAAACAGCTTAACTACCAAACATTACATATTCTTCTAGAGTTATAACTCTCACAAATATTTTCCAATTCACTTGGAGATTCTGGGAATATTAAAATTGTCGAAAATGAAATTAGAAAGATAAATAATTTTTGGTAAAGTTTAATTTTAACTAAACTTACATCTTTCTCTATAAGACGGGGATAACTTTTGCTAACACAAAAAGTTTTTGATTTTAAATCGGGCTTAAGAACTGTCTTCATCATCAATTAATACATATGTACTACTTTAACCCAGCATGAAGAAACCTGCAAGTTTACTAGGGGAAAAAAATAAATTTTTAATCTTAGGATGTGGTTTCAGC
>JFMR01000029.1 GCA_000635015.1 Prochlorococcus sp. scB243_498I20 | reverse complement strand
ATGGATTGAATCTGGTTTACCTGTACAAATTTTTAGGTTACCCGGTATTTATGGACCTGGAAGATCCACTTTTGAAGCAATAAAAAATAAAAAAATTCGTGTAATATCTAAAAAAAATCAGGTATTTTCAAGAGTTCATGTTGCTGACATTACAAATGCAATTATCTATCTATTACAAAATAAAAATTCCTTAAAGTTTTACCAAATTATTAATA
>JFMR01000028.1 GCA_000635015.1 Prochlorococcus sp. scB243_498I20 | reverse complement strand
AACTTTTTATGAACTTTCAGGATAGAAACAACGAATTTAAGGTAGTAATAAGCGTCGGAGATGAGTCAGGTATTGGTCCCGAAATAATCTTAAAAGCACTTTATTCTAATGAGATTCCAGACAATATTGAATTTATATTAGTTGGATCAAGACAAAATCTCCAAAATACTTATGAATATCTTAGATCCTTAGGATTAGAAAACCTTGCAAATCCCAAAAATCTAAAAATACATGATCTCGAAATTTCTTCATCAGGTAATGATCCTCAATCAAATTACGGTAATTCAAGTTTCCAATATTTAAAAAAAGCAATAGAAATTGTAAAACAATATCCTAAATCAGCACTTGTAACTGGACCAATTTGCAAGAAATCATGGTCTCTAGC
>JFMR01000027.1 GCA_000635015.1 Prochlorococcus sp. scB243_498I20 | reverse complement strand
GCAGGAAATCATGGTCTCTAGCTGGTCATAACTTCTCTGGCCAAACTGAAGTACTGGCAAAATCATGTAGCGTAAAAAACTTTGGAATGTTATTCACGGCAAAATCACCACTTACAGGTTGGAGATTTAATACTTTACTAGCCACAACCCATATAGCACTTTGTGAAGTTCCAAAGAAATTAACTAAAGAATTAATCCACTCTAAATTGGATCTTTTCAAAGATTTTTGTAATACCTATACTGATAA
>JFMR01000026.1 GCA_000635015.1 Prochlorococcus sp. scB243_498I20 | reverse complement strand
GATCCTTTCAGAGATTTTTGTAATACCTACACTAATAAACCTACTTTTAAAGTAGCAGGATTAAACCCTCATGCCGGCGAAGAGGGTATTTTAGGTCATGAAGAAAAAGATTGGCTCAATGATGCATTAATAACATGGAATGAGAAGAATAAAGGTATTAAATTATTAGGTCCTTTATCACCAGATAGTTGCTGGAATTCTTCAGTAAAAGCCTGGAATGACAAAAATGCTGAAAAGCACGATGGCATTCTTGCTATGTATCATGATCAAGGTTTAATACCAATGAAAGTTATAGCTCTTACCTACTCAGTCAATACGACAATCGGTTTACCTTTTATCAGAACATCTCCGGATCATGGAACGGGATTTGATATTGCTGGTAAAGGAATTGCTCAATCTCAGAGCATGATTGAGGCTATAAAGACTGCAATAGAAATGACTAACAATTCAGGACTGCTTAACACGCATTAAAACTTGGCCAAATTCGACTGGTGTCCCATTGTCTACAAGAATCTCTACGATTTCAGCATTAAATTCAGATTCAATTTCATTCATTAACTTCATTGCTTCCAAAATACAAATAGTTTGACCAACCTTAACGTTATTCCCTACTTCGACGAATGGCTCCTCACCAGGCGCTGCAGCCCTATAAAAAGTACCAACCATAGGAGAAGTAATTTCAGTAAGGTCAGAGCGCCCTGGAGGGGCTACTTGAGGAACTTCAAGCTCACTAACTAATGGAACATTATCATTAATAGTTTTTTGGCTAGCAATTGTTTGCCTATCGATTGACGAATTAGAAACTAAAT
>JFMR01000025.1 GCA_000635015.1 Prochlorococcus sp. scB243_498I20 | reverse complement strand
TAGATATTGGAAGTTCGACTTCTAGAATTTTACCATTATGAAAAATTACATTAACCTCCATTCCCTCTTTCAAATACTTTGCACCTTTACCGATTTGTTCAGAGGTTAGTCTTGTCTCTTCAAAACTTGTCATGTCCATAAAAACATAATCGCCAGACTCCACATAAGTATGCTGCAGGTTAGACTTCTCAAGGATAGCCTGCTGTACTGATTCTCCGGCTCGAAAAGTTTTTTCAACCACGTTGCCGCTTTGAACTGATTTTAATTTTGTTCGCACGAAAGCAGAACCC
>JFMR01000024.1 GCA_000635015.1 Prochlorococcus sp. scB243_498I20 | reverse complement strand
TTGACATGTAGAAATTCTACAACACGCCAAACTTGTCCATCCAATTCGATGGTAGTACCTGTGCGAAAATCGTTACTGGAAATCATTCCTGTATTACATCCCCAAGGATCATAAACCTGCAAGAGTGCTATGCAAAAATTCTTATCAAATCAGAACAAACTTTTCTTAATTCTATCGATTGTAATTTTACAGGTTTTTCTCTTAAAACCGATTCAAGTTCTAGCTGATTTACCTACTGGAAATGCAGTAAAAGACCCTAGTGCAATCCTCAGAAACGCTCTCCCTATCAAGCAAGTTGAGTTACAAGAACTTCAACACAAATTGGAAGAAACTAGTGACCTTGTAAGAGGAGGAAGATGGCCAGCTCTTATGAAAACTGTTACAAAATGTCAATCTTTACTAAAAAAATACCAGAATAGAATAATTCAGGAATTACCAAATGATAAGAAGAAAATTGCCGAAAAAACATTTTTAGAGCTCAAAGAAAATTTTGATAGTCTTCAAGATTACTCTAAATCAAAG
>JFMR01000023.1 GCA_000635015.1 Prochlorococcus sp. scB243_498I20 | reverse complement strand
TAGAAGAATATTTTTTACCAAATGAATTTCCATACTCTATTCCCAATGAATTTGATAATTTACCGCGGTTACTGGGCAGAGCAAAAGTCAATATAAAAACTTCCAAAGGAGATATGCAAGCAATTGTGGATGGTTTTAACGCCCCACTTACAGCAGGAGCATTTATAGATTTATCTTCAAAAAACTTCTACAAAGACTTACCCATCAACAGAGCAGAGGAATTTTTTGTACTGCAAACAGGTGATCCAATTGGTGAAGAGATTGGTTATATAGATCCCGAAACAAAAGAAGAACGTCACGTTCCCTTAGAAATTAGAATACCTGATGAACAAGATACTTTTTATAATCAAACTTTTGAAGATTTAGGTCTTTACACAGAAACGCCAACATTACCTTTTGCAACACTTGGAACGCTAGGATGGTCCCATTCAAATACCGCGGTTGATGATGGCTCATCGCAATTTTTCTTCTTTTTATATGAAGCAGAATTAAATCCAGCAGGGCGCAATTTAATTGACGGGAGAAATGCT
>JFMR01000022.1 GCA_000635015.1 Prochlorococcus sp. scB243_498I20 | reverse complement strand
TAATTGACGGGAGAAATGCTGCCTTTGGTTATGTTGTGGATGGATTTGATGTATTAGAAGAGCTTACTAAAGATGACACAATTATTTCAATTGATGTTTTAGAAGGAATTGAAAACCTCAAATTAAATGCATAACGAAACATTAGGAGATATAGGGGAAAAAGAATTAATAGATAGGCTAGGAAAATTTATGCCTAAAAACCAAATTTCAGATGATTGCGCTTTAATCAAAGCTAAAAATGAAAATTTACTTGTTAATACTGATTCTTTGGTGGAAAATGTTCATTTCAATGACATTACTATTTGTCCTGTGGACCTTGGTTGGAAAGCAGTTGTTAGCAACATCTCTGACTTATTATCCAGTGGAAGCAAGAAAACTATAGGTATTACAATAAGCCTAGTTCTGCCGGCTAGAACTGAGTGGATTTGGGTTGAAGAGTTATATAGAGGAATAAATAAAGCTTTAAAAGAATATGGCGGCATAATTCTTGGAGGAGATTGCTCAAAAGGGAATCAAAAAGCTTTATCAATAACTGCCTTTGGAATTCAAGGTGAACTTGAATTACGAAGAAATGCATGTAAACC
>JFMR01000021.1 GCA_000635015.1 Prochlorococcus sp. scB243_498I20 | reverse complement strand
ACGGAATTCATGGTCTTAGCAAACTAGGATTTTTAATTAAAAATAAAATTAATTTAGATAATGATATTTCTCTTGATAAAAGATTAATCAATAAATCCATTGAACATTTTTGTCGCCCTAGACTTTACCCAAATTTTCTAAAAAATCTTATAAAAACTCGCTCCAATAAAAAAATCAAAAGAATAGGATGTACTGATAGCAGTGATGGTCTATTTCAAGCTTTACAAGATTTAGCAAGTGCTAGCAAATGCAAAGCAATTATCAATTATGAAAAAATACCCAAAGACAAGGATTGGCCAAGAGGAGATAAATGGGACGAATATTATTTTTTTGGAGGTGAAGATTACGAATTAGTTTTCTCCTTGCCAAAAAAAATGGGCAAAAAATTTATCTAAACTTGATAAAGATATTAACGAAATTGGTTTTTTTGCTAATGGTGAACCAACAATAGAATTTAAAGATAGTAAAAAAAACAAATTATTATCTAACACACCTTTCAAGCACTTTTAATTATTCCCAATTTTTTGCAACAATCTCTGCTAAATCTACAACTCTCTGACTGTAACCCCACTCATTGTCATACCATGCGAGCACCTTTACAAGATTATCTCCGATACACATAGTAAGATCACTATCAACAATTGATGATTCATTGGTACCTGCATAATCGCTTGACACTAATGGTTCATCTCCATACTTAATAATGCCTTTCATTGAGCTTAGAGATGATTCCTTGAGAGCATTATTGACTTCTTCCGCTGTGACAGATTTAGAAGATTCAAAAACAAAATCTACTGCTGAAACGTTAGGAGTTGGAACTCTCATCGCGATTCCTGTTAATTTGCCTTTCATTTCTGGGTAGACAAGAGCTACTG
>JFMR01000020.1 GCA_000635015.1 Prochlorococcus sp. scB243_498I20 | reverse complement strand
ACTATGAATTGTAGTCATCAAACCTTTATTAATTCCAAAAGTTTGATCTAAAACTTTAACTACTGGAGCTAAACAGTTCGTTGTACAACTAGCATTACTCAAAATATCATAATCTTTATGTTTATATTTATCAGCATTTACTCCAACGACATAAGTACCAACGCCATCACCTTTACCAGGAGCAGTTAAGATGACTTTTTTTGCTCCTACATCTAAATGCTTACTTGCACCTACGTCTGTGTTAAATACTCCGGTAGATTCAATAACCAAATCTACACCCCAGTCTTTCCTAGGTAGATTCATTGGGTTTCTATCAGAGAAACATTTAATAGTCTTGTTATTAATTACAAAAGTATCATCAGTATATTGAATATCAACACCATCAAGTTGACCAAGAACTGAGTCATACTTTAATAGATGAGCATTAGTCTTAGGATCTGAGGTAACGTTAATTCCAACTACTTCAATATTGGTGTAAGCCCCTCTACTAAGCCAACAACGCATAAAGTTTCGACCAATTCTGCCAAAGCCGTTAATTGCAACACGCAAAGTCATAATTAATAATTTCTAAATGATTAACCTAAGTTGCTGATCATACTGAATTTTGTGCAATAACGTAAGGTTTTTTTGGTTTATTAAGCAAATAAGTCTAGTTTTGTATTAATTCGAGGAAAAAAAACATTTTTTTTTAAGAAAAAATAGCAAAATTTTACTTAGAAGTTATTTTGATTTTAAGTAAAAGATAAACATTGGATAAAAAATTACTGTTGAAAAGTCATTTTCATTTTATTGGAATTGGAGGTATTGGGATGTCAGCATTAGCAATAGGTTTAATTAAAAAAGGTTGTTCAGTTTCAGGATCTGATTTAGTTAAAAACGATGAAACTAATAAATTGGAGAAATTAGGTGCAGTAATCTTTACGTCTCAAATTCGACAAAATATTGAATTTGTTATTTCAAAATTTACCAACAAATTGATTAATTTTGTTGTAAGCTCCGCGATCAAGCCAGAAAATGAAGAATTTTCGTACTGCAGAGAAAAAAATTTATCAATAAAACATCGTTCAGAAATACTTGCAATGTTAATGCGCACTTATACTTCATTGGCGGTAGCCGGCAGCCACGGAAAAACTTCGACAAGTACTTTTCTATCTACAATTCTTGAGTTATGTACAAGAAATTCTTCTTCAATAACTGGAGGAATAATTCCTATTTACAACTCTAATTGTCATTTAGAAAATACAAAATACTTAGTAGCTGAAGTTGATGAATCTGATGGGACAATTAACAAATATAGGTCTGATATCGGAATAATCAATAACATTGATTTTGATCATTGCGATCACTTCTCTAATTTAAGTGAAGTCATATCTTCTTTTCAAAGTTTCGCTAAAAACTCTAAAAAATTACTACTTAATTTTGATTGTGAAACCTCAATAAATAGTTTTTATTCTAAT
>JFMR01000019.1 GCA_000635015.1 Prochlorococcus sp. scB243_498I20 | reverse complement strand
ATAAGTGGTCAAACGCTACGACCAAAAACGTAACTTATGCAATAATTCCGACTGAAATTAATTCAAAGTATACAATTGGAAAATATTATGAAAATGGAAATTTTATTAGTAGTTTACATATTCCAATTCCAGGATTACACAATCTTTCTAATGTCACTGCAGCAATAGCAGCTTCAAGAATGATAGGAGTAGATTTTATAGAAATAAAGAAAAATATAAAATATCTGAAACTCCCAAAAAAAAGATTTGAATTCAGAGGCCAAATAGATGAAAGAAGTTTATATGATGATTACGCACATCACCCAAACGAAATAAAAGAGACGATTAAATTAGGAAGATTATTGATTCAGCAGAAATATAATAATGAATATCAAAAAAGTAGATTAATAGTTATATTTCAACCTCATAGATACACTCGTGTAAAGCAATTTACTAAAGAATTCGCTGAAGAATTATCAAAAGCAGATGTAATTTATGTAACCAGTATTTATGGAGCAGGAGAAGGAAACGAAGATAAAATTACTTCGGAAATTATCACTGATCTAATTTATAAAAAAAATAAAAATGTTAGTTACGTAAATAATTATTATGAAGTTACAAAGAATTTCTTTGAATTAACTCAAAAAGGGGATTTAATTTTGAATATGGGAGCTGGTGATTGTCATAATTTATGGTCAAATTTAAAAGAAAAAATAATTAAGATAAATAACTAATTTATGAATAAAAACAATTTTTCTGAAAACTGTAATTTAAGTAGTTATACAACTATAAAAGTGGGTGGAGTAGCTGAATATTTTGCTGAGCCAAGAAGCGTTGAAGAACTTTCATATCTAATAAAATGGGCTAATTTAAACAAACAAAGATGTCAAATTATTGGAGCAGGTTCAAATCTTTTAATAAATAATATTTTCATAAAAGGCTTAGTTATTTGTACAAAAAAATTGAAATCTCTTAAGATAGAGCCATATTCAGGAATAGTTGAAGCGGAAGCAGGTGTAATGCTGCCAACGTTATCTAATTCTCTTGCTAAAAATGGATTACAGGGAGGGGAATGGGCTGTCGGAATTCCAGGAACATTAGGAGGAGCAATTTATATGAATGCTGGCACAGGTGATTTATCGCTAGCAAAAAATCTTATTTCCGTAAAAGTTATTAATAACAAAACTCATAAAAAACTTGAAGTTGAAAAAAAAGATATCAATTTTGAGTATAGATTTAGCTCTTTTCAAAGCAATGATTTAACAATTATTAGTGCAAGATTACGTTTTGAACCTAATGGAAATCTAGAAAAATTAATTCAAACAACCAAAAATAACCTTAAATTAAAAACAGAAACACAACCATATGATCAGCCTAGTTTTGGTAGTGTTTTTAAAAATCCTGAAAATAATTATGCAGCAAAGTTAATTGATGATATGGGTTTAAAGGGATTTAAAATTGGCGGTGCTGAAATTTCTAAAATGCATTCAAATTTTATAATTAACACTTCATCAGCAAGTTCAAAAGATATTTATGAATTAATAACAGTAATTCAACAAAAAGTACTACAAAACAAAGGGATTTATTTGCAACCGGAAGTAAGAATGATTGGTTTTGACTATCCTAATTAAAGAAACTTTTTTACAAAATGGCGGGTTTTGGACTTCCAAACTTTGGACAACTTACAGAAGCTTTTAAAAAAGCTAAACAGATTCAGCAAGATGCTCAAAAATTACAAGATGAACTTGAAAATATGGAGATTGAAGGCAAAAGTAATGATGAGATGATAAAAGTTTGGATAAGTGGAAACCAACTTCCTTTAAAGGTAGAAGTACAAGAAAATATCTTAGATTCAAATAAAGAACAAATAGAGCAAAACATTCTACAAGCTATTCAAAAAGCTCATGAATTATCAACTACAACTATGAAAGAAAGGATGAATGATTTGACTGGTGGATTAAATCTCAATCTTCCTGGTTTTGATAATAGTGACTCTTAGAAGAATCAATCATTTCTCTATAAAAAGAATATCTTTCGAAGGATTTATCTAAATTACATCCCTCATCGTTTAAATGTAAGCAGTTACGAAATTTACACTTAATTCCTTCTTCGATTACCTGTTTATATATTTCTGAATAAAGATTTGGTAACAACTTAATATCAACCTCTAAAGGTTGCATATTAAAACCAGGAGTATCCACAATGTAACTTTGACTCGACATAGAAAATAACTCAACATTTCGAGTAGTATTTTTTCCTCTCTTAATTTTATTGGAAACTGGAGAAGTACTATTTTGAAGACCTGGAATAATCATATTTAGCAAAGTAGTTTTGCCAACTCCGGATGGACCCATAAAAATTGAACATTCTTTTTGCTTTAACTCGGCTAATAAATTTTTAAAACAATCAGATTTCTGTAAATTTAAAGTAATTACTTGGTAACCCCATTTATCAAATTTATCAATTAGATATGATCTTCTTTTATCAGAAATTAAATCACACTTTGTCAAAACTAATGAAACTTCAACTCCCATTGATTCTGCTGATATCAAAAACCTATTAACTTGAGATAAATTTAACTCTGGTTCTTCAACGGAAAATGTAACGTATATATTAGAAATATTTGCAACTGAGGGTCTAACTAAAAAATTTTTTCTTTTTTTAGACTTGTTATTACTGCACGTTTACTTTTAAAATCAATTTTTTCAATCGCTACTTTATCTCCAACATAAATTAATTGATCCTTGAAATTTATAGACTTCTTAACCTTACATAAAAATTTCTCGCTATTTCCAGAGTTTTCTTGATTTTTTAAATCAACTAAAAAAAAATCATTAAATTTTTTCGTAACTAAACCTAAATATTTACTATTAATTTTCATTCAAAATTTTTATTTTTATAAATTTTTCATTTTCTTTAATTTGTTTAAAGAAACATCCCATGTCTTTTAAATTGTTTAATACCATTTCTTCTGGTTCACCTTTATCTAGTTCAACAATAAGTTGCTCATTTTTAGATAACTTCTCCAAAGCCAATTTAATTTTGACGACATTTAAAGGACATGGAACAGATTTAAGATCCAAATGCTTTAGGGAAGTCATTAAGATTCTTTACCAAATAATTTACTAAAAAGTCCACTACTGGAATTAATATTTTTATCTGAATATTGAGAAGCTAAACCTTCTAAAAGCTCTCGTTCTGCATCGGTTATACGAGTCGGTAATTTTACTTTTACTAAGACTTCATGATTTCCTCTCGCAACCGGATTACCAAGTCTAGGCACCCCTTTATTCTCAAGTGAAAGAGTTGTATTTGGCTGCGTACCACTTGGAATTTTTAAATTAACATCTCCATCAACCGTAGTGATTTTTACAGTGTCACCTAAAATAGCCTGTAAATAACTTACCGCTATTTCTGAGTAAATAGTTACACCATCTCTTTTAAGTTTTGAATCATTCTTAACCTTTATAAAAACATAAAGATCTCCAGGCGGACCTCCTTTCAAGCCAACATTTCCCTCACCGGAAACTCTTAATTTAGTGCCAGTATCAACTCCTGCAGGAATATTAATTTTTAATTTTTTTCTGACTTGCTTTACGCCATTGCCGCCGCAAGTTACACATGGATCTGCAATTATCTGGCCAGCCCCATTACATGAAGGACATTCAGCTACTTGTGTGAAATTACCAAAAGGTGTTCTTGTAGCTCTTCTAACTTGTCCACTTCCACCACATGTTGAACAAGTTTTGGGGCCGGTTCCTGGTTTTGCACCTGTTCCTCTACAGACTTCACATGTCTCCAAATGAGGAATTTTAATTTCTTTTTGTTGGCCAAAAATTGCATCTTTAAAATCAACATTAAGGTCATACCTTAGATCATCTCCTTGTTGAGGACCTCTTCTTTGCGTTCTTCCTCCTTGTGGATTTTGCCCCCCAAAGCCATTGAAAAAAGTTTCAAATAAATCTGCAAAGCCACCCATATCGCCCATATCAGGCATTCCAGCTGCACCCCCAAGGCCAGCCTCTCCAAATTGGTCATATCTTGCTCTAGTTTCAGGATCAGCTAATGCTTCGTAAGCCTTACCAATTTCTTTAAATTTATCTTCCGCTCCAGGTTCTTTATTAACATCAGGATGGTATTGTCGTGCTAATTTTCTATAAGCCCTTTTTAAGGTATCCGCATCAGCATCTCTTGAAACTCCAAGTATTTGGTAAAAATCAGCCATTAGATAATGCTCAAATAAGAATTTGGAATTTATACATCTTCAGAAGTATTTTCCTCTGAATTAACATCCCCTTCAACTGTATCCTTTTCTACTTCCTGTTGTGAATTTTGTTTGCCAGGTCCCATAGAAACCTTAACCAATGCATGTCTCAAAACTTTACCTTCTAGATGATATCCTCGCTGCAATTCTTCAATAATAAAATCCTCTTCAAACTCTTCACTAGGTTCTCTTAGTACAGCTTCATGCAAGTTTGGATCGAATTGCTGACCAACAACTCTCATAGGTGAAACTCCCTGTTGTTTTAAAACTTCTACTAGTTGTTTATACAATCCTTGATAACTTCTATGAAGAGCTTGAGCTTCTTCACTTTCTGGTTTAAGTTGTTGTCTTGCTCTCTCGAAATTGTCAACAATAGGAAGTATTGCAGTTAAAGTCTTTGAAACAAGTTGGATTTTTAAATCGTCTTGATCCCTAGACTGCCTTTTTCTGAAATTATCAAAATCTGCTGAAATCCTTACATATTGATTTTTTAATGTTTCATGCTCTTTTTCTAATTGTTCTAATCTTGCATCATTATTTGAGATAGTATTTTTTAATTCTTCAGTATTTAATTCTTCTGTTTTTTGAGAAGATAATTCATCAATTTCGGTAGTTGAATTTTGTGTAGATGATGTATCTACAGGAGCATTATCCTGATTAAAGTCATCATTTTCTTTATTATCAATATTGTCTGATTGATTTTCAATCATTTTTCTAAAATTTAATAGAACTATTGTCCAATAAAGTGATGCACAAAACAAGTTGCGGAAGGCCGCACAAATATTTATTCAGGTACAAACCTTAATGCTAAGCCATTGTTGCAGTATCTTTTGCCAGTGGGAAGTGGCCCATCATTGAAGACATGTCCCTGATGACCTCCACACCTAGAGCAATGATATTCGGTTCTAGGAACAATTAACTTGAAATCAACTTTTGTTTCTACTGATCCTTGAATTGAGTCCCAAAAACTTGGCCATCCTGTACCACTATCAAATTTTTTATCTGAGGAAAAAAGCGGCAAATCGCATCCCGCACAGTGAAAAATCCCTTTCCTCTTCTCGTTATTTAATTGGCTGCTAAAAGCTCTTTCAGTCCCTTCCTCCCTCAAAATATAATATGATTCTGGACTAAGCTTAGCCTTCCATTCATCTTTTGATAAATTCCACTGTTGTTTAGAAGGCAGTGAAGATGCTAATACTTGAATGGGATTAAAGATTTTTTTTAAGATTGACATAGTAGGAATTAGAATAAAAGTTCTTCTTGATAGAAATTGATTCATATATTTAAATCACAAAAAAATAATGGATTTTATTAAACATAATTCTATTA
>JFMR01000018.1 GCA_000635015.1 Prochlorococcus sp. scB243_498I20 | reverse complement strand
TTATTAAACCTAATTCTATTAAAAATATTCATAAATTAAGTATTGCTCCAATGATGGATTGTACTGATAAGCACTACAGAATGATAATGAGAAAAATAAGTTCTAAAGCTCTTTTGTATACAGAAATGATTGTGGCCCAAAGTTTAGTTTTTACAAATAAAAAAGAAAATTTTCTAGATTTTAATGATGAAGAACACCCTATATCAATTCAGTTTGGAGGGGACGATCCTAAAATCCTTAAAGAGGCAGCGCAAATGGCACAGGATTGGGGTTATGACGAAATAAACTTTAATGTTGGTTGTCCTAGTCCAAGGGTCTGTTCTGGAAATTTTGGGGCTTCACTTATGAAAAACCCTGCAAAAGTAGCAAGATGTATAGAATCCTTAAAAAATAATTGTAACTTACCAGTTACGATCAAACACAGAATCGGTGTAGACAATCATGATAGTTTCGTTAACTTGAATAATTTCGTAAGAATTATCGCAAATGCTGGTGCAGACAGATTTACAGTTCATGCAAGGAAAGCCATATTAAAAGGTTTAAATCCAAAACAAAACAGGACTATACCGCCACTAAATTACGAAATAGTAAAACAAATAAAAAAATCTAATCCAGAATTATTAATAGAAATCAATGGAGGTTTAACAAATATAGATGAATCATTAAAAGCCTTAAATGATTTTGATGGGGTCATGATTGGACGGTCAGCTTATAAACATCCCTTTAGATGGTCTGAAATTGATAAAAAAATTTATGGAATTAATACAAAACCTAAATCTGCTTCCAAAATTATATTCTCCTTAATTCCATACATAGAGGCACATTTAAGTAATGGAGGAAGATCTTGGGATATTTGTAAACATCTTATTAATCTAGTTGAAGGGATACCAAAAGCTAAAATTTGGAGAAATCAAATTTCAAATAAATCTATAAAAAAAGAACTAAATATTGAATATTTATTTAAACTAACAAAAGCACTTGAAGAAATAGGTTATTAATTTGTCTCGTTTGCCGCAGTGCTATCTTTAGAAACTCCCCTTTTTCTCCTGCTCCTACCATTTTCATATTCAGAGTTTTCAGAAGAATTTACATAACTTCTATCTTCCCAACCTTCTGCACCGGAAGATTTATTAGTGTAAGAGCTATTAGATCCTGAATTACCGCCGCC
>JFMR01000017.1 GCA_000635015.1 Prochlorococcus sp. scB243_498I20 | reverse complement strand
TTCCGTGCCTTGCAAACCATTAATTGCTGTAGACTCAATTGCTTCATCAGCCATTTCAATAAATGCAAATCCTCTTTTCCTTCCAGTATCTCTCTCCAAGGGAAGAGAACAATTTACAACCTCACCAAAAGGGACAAACAATTGTATAACATCATCACGCTCTGCGCGGATCGGCAAATTGCCAACAAAAATACTCACTTTAAACTCAACAAAAAAATTTACCTTAAAAACAACTACAATCAGTAGTCCAATAACGTGGCTCTACTATTCTACTTTAAAGCATACCCTTGTTGTAGAAAAATAATTGAGATTCAAAGTAACAATTTTTTTTGCCAATTATTTACCTCTTCTGCTACTTGCACAAAACCTGTGCCACCCTCGCTATTTCTTGATTTAACGACATTAAGAGGTTTAAGATCAACAAAAACATCCTCATCAAATTCAGGATGAAATTTTTTAAATTCTTCAATCTTGAGATTTTTAAATAACATTTTTCTCTCTAGGCAATATTTGACTATTTCTCCAACAACTTGATAGGCGGTCCTAAAAGGAACATTTTTACCAACTAGGTAATCTGCCAAATCAGTAGCATTAGAAAAGTCTTTTTCTACAGAATCAGAAAGATTTTTAATATTAAATTCAATACCCTCATTAATTAAAATAGTCATTGCTTTAAGACAAGATGATATTGTTTCTGCAGTATCGAATATTGGCTCTTTATCTTCTTGAAAATCCTTATTGTATGAAAGTGGTACCCCTTTGACCATCGTTAACAATGCCTGAAGATGCCCATAAACTCTCCCGGTC
>JFMR01000016.1 GCA_000635015.1 Prochlorococcus sp. scB243_498I20 | reverse complement strand
TTATCTGTTAATTTTGCAAAAGAAAATTCATCCGTTACCCATAAAATTACTTCTTCTGAAATTTTACTTAAGTGCGACATCAGCAAAGCAGATGCAGAAACAAACTCTATACAAAAATCTCTATCACTTACTGCATCAATACTGTTTTTATAGATCTTTTCAAAACCCAATTCTGCAGCTGTAAACTGCCTATCTATTTTTATTTTTGTTCCAGCTAATGCTGCAGCTCCTAACGGAGAAG
>JFMR01000015.1 GCA_000635015.1 Prochlorococcus sp. scB243_498I20 | reverse complement strand
CAGCTCCTAACGGAGAAGTATTTACTCTTGAGCGAACCTCTTTAAACCTTTCACGGTCTCTTTGGAACATTTCTACATAAGCCAATAAATGATGAGCCAAAGATAATGGTTGAGCTCTTTGCATATGGGTATAGCCAGGAATTAAGGTATAGATATTAGATTTCGCAAGAATTAAGAAAGATTTTTGCAAATCGGTTATTAAAATTTCAATATTATCAATCTCTTTTCTTAGCCACAATCTTATATCTGTACCAACTTGATCATTTCTACTTCT
>JFMR01000014.1 GCA_000635015.1 Prochlorococcus sp. scB243_498I20 | reverse complement strand
CTAATAAAGCGTTTTTTTATATAAGTGACAAAAAATATCTATTTCAATTGAAAAATAACCATCGATGCATCATCTTCCAAATGTCTATTTTGCCCAGTAAAGTCATCTAACTTTTTAAATATTTTATTTAAAATTTCTTGGGATGTATAAGATTGCTTGCATAATTTTGTAAGAGTTTGAATTAATCTTTCCTCATCAAATCTTTGACCTAAAGAATTAGAAGTATCAATGACTCCGTCTGTGTAATAAAGAACTAAGTCATTTTGATTAAGCTTGATTTCACCACAATCATATTCAGCATCTTTTTGTAGTCCAAGTACAAATCCTTCTGCATCTAATTTAATAATTTTCTGATCTGAACTTTTCCAAAGGAGAGGAGGATTATGTGCTGCATTAGCGAATCTCAATTTTCTAGTTCTAGGATCATAATCTGAGTAAAATAATGTCACAAATCTATGCGATTGATCTAAATCATTTATTGCTAGTTGATTCAAATCATGCAAAATTCTATCTGGAGGCAGACCTGTAAGAACCTCTGCACGTAGCATTCCTCTTAACATAGTCATTAATAGACCGGCTGGAATTCCTTTACCCATGACATCACCTATTACAAAGGCCCATCTTGATTTTTCTTTTCTTTTTCAGAGATATTAGTCTTTAAGCACATAAAATCATAGTAATCTCCACCTAGTTGGAGAGCTGGCCTACAATATGCAGCTAGGTCAATACCATGGATAGTTGGACAATAATCAGGAAGTAATTGAGATTGAATTTCAGCACCTGTAGAAATTTCTCTATCTACGTTCTCATGCTTTTTCTTTGTTTTTATTAAATAGTGATTTTCTAATCCAATGGCTAGACAATTTTCAATAAAATTAAAATTACTATCTTCAGTAATCGAATGCCTAGCAATATCTTTGCTAAAAATATAAATAAATCCTCTACATTTACCTCTAGAAGTTATTTTTTTGGTTTCGATATTGTATTCTTTAAAATTATTTTTTAA
>JFMR01000013.1 GCA_000635015.1 Prochlorococcus sp. scB243_498I20 | reverse complement strand
CACTAGCGGAAATTTTTATATTTTCATTCCATACTTCCCCCTCATAATTTAAAGGAATAATTAGAATTATATTGTCAGAAAAGATATGTTTATAAATTAAGCATATATAGTCCAGTAATTTATCTACGTTAGTAAATGATTTTAAATAATATGCTAACGAAGATGCGATTTCAGCAAATTTATATTTATTTTTTAAAGTTAATGTAGATTGATTTTCTAAAAAATTTTGAATAAGTTTGTTCGAAAATATTTTTTCTTTTGGATTATTTTTCAAAACAAATCTATTAGATAAATATGTTTTA
>JFMR01000012.1 GCA_000635015.1 Prochlorococcus sp. scB243_498I20 | reverse complement strand
AGATTCTTAAGGGCAATTATAAAATCTTAAAATTAATTTTTTAGTTTTTATTTTTAATCAACATATCATAATTTGGATAGCCAGATAATTTTAAATGAGGGTTTTTAAATTTTTCATTTAGTGTTGTTTTTCTTATTGAAGGATAAATATGCATAACACTTACAATTCTCTCAAAGCCTAATTCTGTAAAACCTCCTGCATGTACACAATTATTCCTAAATGCAAAAATAGTTCCAGGTTTCTTAGATTTTGGCTGGTAAAAATTTATCGAATTATTTTCTATTTGCTCTTTT
>JFMR01000011.1 GCA_000635015.1 Prochlorococcus sp. scB243_498I20 | reverse complement strand
CCTTCTTATCAATAATTTTTTTTATTTTTGCTAATTCATCCATCAAATTATTTTTTGTTTGCAATCTTCCTGCTGTATCAACAAGTAATAAATCAACATTTCTTTTTTTTGCAGGAATTTATTGCATCAAAAACAACAGCAGCTGGATCAGCATTTTTTGATTGATTAGATA
Organism: Prochlorococcus sp. scB243_498I20; assembly: GCA_000635015.1. Lineage (GTDB taxonomy): Bacteria > Cyanobacteriota > Cyanobacteriia > PCC-6307 > Cyanobiaceae > Prochlorococcus_A. The sequence goes on along the minus strand of JFMR01000011.1, from coordinate 210 downwards.
TAACATCAACATTACTTCTGTCTCCCCACACTCTAAGTTGTTCTACTGCAGCAGCTCTAAAAGTATCAGCCGCAGCTATTAAAGTTTTATAATTACTTTTTGATGACAGATATGCTAATTTTCCTAATGTAGTAGTTTTACCAACACCATTAACTCCTACTAGTAACCAGATATTTAACTTACCCTTTTGAGGAACTAAAATATCAGTGC
>JFMR01000010.1 GCA_000635015.1 Prochlorococcus sp. scB243_498I20 | reverse complement strand
TGCTGTAGGGATGAAAACACTAAGTAACTTTTCTTCCAATTCTGGCTGTAAAGAAGGTCCTACGTCTCCAGTTACAAAGCCTACACTATATAGTCCCTCACGAGGATATTCAACTAAAACAACTCGTCTAAATCTGTTAGATTTATTACTTAAGAAAGTTTCTAGCAATTGTTTAAGAGTTTTATAAACCGCTCCAGCAACTGGAATTTTTGATAAAGTACCTTCTCCAAATTCTAATAACCATCTTCCTACAAAATTCCTAGCCATTAAATCTATAAGCAAAATAGCTAATAAAGGAACAGTTAAACCTAAAGTGAGATTAATTAGATCTTGTAATAAAGGATTTAAATTAATAAAAGGATTTAGTTGCTTTGGAACTGAAGTAACTAAAGTTAAAACAAATTTACTAACTAATGATGACAACCAGATTGTCGTTGCTAATGGTATTACAACTAATAAGC
>JFMR01000009.1 GCA_000635015.1 Prochlorococcus sp. scB243_498I20 | reverse complement strand
ATACAATTCAAGACAAAAAAGAAATAAGTAAAAAATTAAAAGAAAGAGCTATTTTTGAAGGTTTTACGGTTGCCGGAATAGCTTCAATACCAGGTAGTTCACGCGTAAAATTAAGAACTAAAGCATTAGAAAGATGGTTATCAAATAACTATCATGCTGAAATGAAATGGATGGAAGCAGAAAAAAGAAAAGATATAGGTTCACTTTTTGAAGATGCAAAAAGTGTTTTAAGTGTTGGATTTACTTACATAAATTCACAAAACAACAACAATAATTTTCTCAAGGTGGCTAAATTTAGCCAAGGTGAGGATTATCATAAAGTGATTCACAAAAAATTAAAAAATATTGGTAAATGGATCAACCTAGAAATCCCTGATTGCAAATGGAAAATATGTGTTGATACCTCTCCTCTTCTTGAAAAAGCTTGGGCAGAAGAGGCAGGGATTGGTTGGATAGGTAAAA
>JFMR01000008.1 GCA_000635015.1 Prochlorococcus sp. scB243_498I20 | reverse complement strand
ATAGGTAAAAATAGTAATTTAATCAACAAAAAAATGGTTCTTGGTTGACTTTGGGTTTTATGATTCTCACAAAAGATTTCATACCAGATAAACCTCAACAATCACTTTGCGGAAAATGTGATATTTGTATAGAACATTGTCCCACAAAAGCAATCGTAGAACCCTTTGTAATAAAATCAGATCTATGCATTGCGTATCACACAATAGAGAGTAGAGATAAAACTATTCCAAAGAAAATAGAAAAAAATTTAGGTGGATGGGTTGCAGGATGCGATATTTGTCAAGATGTTTGTCCATGGAATAAATCAGT
>JFMR01000007.1 GCA_000635015.1 Prochlorococcus sp. scB243_498I20 | reverse complement strand
AGCCTCATGTATAAATATCCAAGATAATAAATTAGCAATTCAGCTAGCAAAAAAAGCTTTGGATAAAGATCCTAAATATGTTAATTATGATTATAGAAAAGAACAGTTATGGGGAGAAAAATTACAAGCTTCTACAGAAATTCTTTTACAAAATGAACAACTAAAAAAAGATGTAATACAGGCAAAATCCAAAATAAGTGAATCATCTTAAGGTTCAATACTGGTAAATATTGTTTTACCTATTAGTCTTAATTTAGTTAATTAATAATTATTCAATTTTGCGCTCTAATGGATAAGAAAAACTTCACTTCCATCTCGCTTCAAGAAGAGATGCAACGTTCTTATTTGGAGTATGCGATGAGCGTCATAGTAGGACGTGCGTTGCCTGATGCAAGAGATGGTCTTAAGCCTGTACAAAGAAGAATCATATTTGCGATGCACGAATTAGGTTTAACACCTGATAAACCATTCAGGAAATGTGCAAGAGTTGTTGGAGATGTACTTGGAAAATACCATCCTCATG
>JFMR01000006.1 GCA_000635015.1 Prochlorococcus sp. scB243_498I20 | reverse complement strand
TCAAAGGACCTGATTTTCCTACAGGCGGAGAATTGATTCATAGTCATGCAATAGAAGAACTTTATCAAACTGGAAAAGGATCTATAACAATAAGAGGAGTTGTAAATATGGAAGAGGTAAATTTAGGGAAAGGGAAACATAAAAAGAATGCAATAATCATTACTGAACTTCCTTACCAAATTAATAAAGCAGGTTGGATTGAAAAACTCGCAGAACTTGTTAATTCAGGAAAGATTATTGGGATTTCTGATATTAGGGATGAGAGCGACAGAGATGGAATGAGAATTGTAATAGAACTAAAAAAAGACTCTAATTCTGAA
>JFMR01000005.1 GCA_000635015.1 Prochlorococcus sp. scB243_498I20 | reverse complement strand
TCTGAACTAGTTATTTCTAATTTATATAAAAAAACAACTCTTCAAACAAACTTTGGTGCAATATTCTTAGCTTTAATTAAAGGCAAGCCTGTACAACTAAATCTGAAAAAATATCTCAACTATTTTCTTGAATTTAGAGAAGAAACAATTAGAAAAAGAACTTTTTATTTTCTAAAAAACACCCTTGATAAACTGGAAATATCAGAAGGTTTATCTAAAGCCACAAAAAACATAAAAAAAATTATCGA
>JFMR01000004.1 GCA_000635015.1 Prochlorococcus sp. scB243_498I20 | reverse complement strand
GATACTAGAGGACTTTATAAATAAAAAAACAAAATTGTACATAGACAATAGACTTTATTTAAAAAAAATGATTTTAGGTAATTATAAGAAATCATTTGAGGTTATAAATAAAATAATAGATAATAAAAATATTCAAAAATTTATAGGTAATATTGAAAAAAATATAAAATTAATAGGAATAACTAATAAGGGAAAGGTATTTAATATTGATTGGGAATCAAGTATTAATCAAGACTATAAATTAGATAATAAAATTCTTGGAAATATTCATCCTAATGAAATAATAAATTTTCATTCAATTAAAAAAGAAACTAAAAATTATTTATGCACATTAAATTCAGATGGAAGATTTAAAAAAGTTTTATTTGATGAAGATATGATTAAAAGCAATAGATCTTTCACTATTACAAAATTAAAAAATAATTTAAAAACAATTGATTCTTTTATTTCTAATGAAAACAAAGATTTAATAATATTAACTTCGATAGGAAGGATTTTTAAATTTAATTTATCAAATAAATTTTTAACGCCTTCTTCTAAGCAATCACAAGGATTAATAATTGCAAAACTTTTACCAACTGAAAAAATCGTTTCTTGTTGTACATTTCATGATGGAGAAAATATTTTTTTAATATCTAAGAAAGGAAAAATCTTTTGCATAAATAGTAATGAAATTTACTGCTCAAATGAATATAGTTTGGGATATTTGAATGAAAAAACCCAACTTAAAAATGATGTCTTCTTCAAAATAATAGCAGGTAACCATTACCTTGATATTGAAACTAATAAAAATAAATCTGCAAGATTAGACCTGAATAAATTAAATTTCAAATCCAATAAATCAAACTTTTTAATTGATTTTTTAAAATTAGATAATGATGAATACCTTGAAAATTGTTTCCGACTTGAAAACTTTATCGACTAAGATTTATATTCATTTTCAACCCA
>JFMR01000003.1 GCA_000635015.1 Prochlorococcus sp. scB243_498I20 | reverse complement strand
TAGTTCCTCTTACTATCGAGTCATCAACAATTAATACATTTTTATTTTTAAACTCTGCACTCATTGCATTTAATTTTTGCCTTACAGATTTCTTACGTTTCTGCTGACCAGGCATTATGAATGTTCTACCAACATATCTATTTTTAAAAAAACCTTCCCTGTATTCTATCCCTAACTGCCTTGCAACTTGCATTGCCGCGGGTCGAGAAGAGTCCGGAATAGGCATAACTACATCAATATCTCCAGAATTGATTGTTTCTTTTATTGTTACTGCTAAATAATCTCCCATCTTTAAACGAGCTTTATAGACTGAAATTCCATTCATAATTGAATCTGGCCTAGCTAAGTAAACATATTCAAAAGCACAGGGAAATAACATTGGATTTTCAGAACATTGCTTAGAGAAAAACTCCCCATCAAGATTTATAAAAACAGCTTCTCCTGGATCTACATCTCTCACTACTT
>JFMR01000002.1 GCA_000635015.1 Prochlorococcus sp. scB243_498I20 | reverse complement strand
CTTTTCCCTATGACTAAAGGCCTAATACCAAAAGGATCTCTAAATGCTAATAAACCATGTCCTGAAATTAAAGCAATTGAAGCATATGATCCCTGAATTCTTTTATGTAAAGATTTGACCGCATTAAAAATAATATCTGGTTCTAATTCTTGATTATGAATTTGTTCTTGTAATTCTGTCGCAAATACATTTAACAACATTTCAGTATCACTTGAAGAATTTGTATGCCGCTTATCAACATTAAATAACTGCTTTTCTAAATCTCTGGTATTAGTCAAATTTCCATTATGTATCAAAACAATTCCATAGGGAGCATTAACGTAAAAAGGCTGTGCTTCTTCTACACTTTCTGCTGATCCCTTAGTTGCATACCTAACATGACCTAACCCAATTTTGCCAATTAAATTCCTCATATCTCTAGTTCTATAAGCAGTATTAACCTGACCTTTAACCTTATGTATATGAAAAACAGTAT
>JFMR01000001.1 GCA_000635015.1 Prochlorococcus sp. scB243_498I20 | reverse complement strand
CATTGTTGCTATACCTGTTGAGTCTTGACCTCTGTGCTGCAAAAGCAAAAGACTATCGTAAATTTGTTGATTTACATCATTTGAAGAAACGATTCCAACTATTCCGCACATAACTTAATATCTTAAAGTCATTAATATTTGAGAAATATTTTTCATATTTAAAAGTAATCTGAAATACTATTATTAAATTTTTCGGTTAATTCCTCAACCCTAATATTGCAAATATTTTTTTCGTTGATTTTTATCTTCAGCGCGTCACTAGATACGTATCCTATTTTTTTTAAATAAACACTTGATGGAAAATTTGATTGATTTTGTTTTAAATAATTTAGCCATTTATTTTGATTCATTTTACTAATTGAAAAAATAATTCTTGACCCCCCTTCGGCAAACAATAAATTATCAACCCTGTTTAAATCTTTCTCTAATTCTATAGTTGCACCCCTTGCGGACAAAATACAAGACTCTGCTAAAGCTATAGC